>JRUP01000014.1 GCA_000773965.1 Enterobacter cancerogenus | reverse complement strand
TGTCGTTTTAGTTTAGACCAGGCGGTGCCTGAAATCCTCACGTACACTCGTTACGCTTCGGTTTCTCCGCATCGTCCGTCTCCTGTGAGGCTGGGTCGATAACGCCTGACGCGATAAGCCCGCAGTTTCGGAAAGTTGCCTCTATACAGTGAAGCCGCGGATTGTCAGGCTGTGGCACGCACCCGAAGTGTTTACGCCCATCGTGCTGGTGGGCGTTATTGTTTTATTGGCAGGCTCTTATATAGTGTCCTGCAATTGTTTATGACCCAAGCGGAGCAGCAGAAGAATGACAAAATACGCCCTGGTCGGCGATGTGGGCGGCACCAACGCCCGTCTCGCCCTGTGTGAGGTGGAAACCGGTGCCATCTCCCAGGCCAAAACATTCTCAACATCAGACTACGACAATCTCGAAGCGGTGATTCGTGCTTATCTCGACGAGCAAAAGCAGGAGATTAAACACGCCTGCATCGCAATTGCCTGTCCAATCACCGGCGATTGGGTCGAGATGACCAACCACGATTGGGCATTCTCAACCCGTGAGATGAAAGAGCACCTGGCCTTCGACAGCCTGGAAATAATCAATGATTTCACTGCCGTGTCGATGGCCATCCCGATGCTGGCCGAAGATCAAGTGATTCAGTTTGGCGGCAAAGCGCCGGTAGAAGGTAAACCGATTGCGATTTACGGCGCCGGAACCGGATTAGGCGTGAGCCATTTGGTGCACGTGGATAAACGCTGGATTAGCCTGCCGGGCGAGGGTGGCCACGTTGATTTCGCTCCGAACAGCGAAGAAGAGGGCGAAATTCTCGAAGTGCTGCGTGCGGAACTGGGTCACGTGTCGGCGGAACGCGTGCTGTCAGGCTCCGGTCTGGTGAATCTCTATCGCGCTATCGTCAAATCTGACAACCGCGAACCTGAGAATCTTAAGCCGAAAGATGTCACCGAGCGTGCATTGAAAGACAGCTGCATCGATTGTCGTCGTGCATTGTCGCTGTTCTGCGTGATCATGGGGCGTTTCGGTGGCAACCTGGCACTTAATCTCGGCACCTTTGGTGGCGTGTACATCGCTGGGGGAATCGTGCCGCGCTTCCTCGAGTTCTTCAAAGCCTCTGGCTTCCGCGCTGCGTTTGAAGATAAAGGCCGCTTCCGTGATTATCTGGTCGATATCCCGGTGTATATGATCACCCACGATCAGCCAGGCCTGCTGGGCGCGGGTGCACATCTGCGCCAGACGCTGGGTCGCGTGCTGTAATCTGTTCCGGCGAGCAGCGTCCTGCTGCTCGCTTTACAACCTCATCAACTGGCGAAACGCCTTCACCTTGCTGCGGCTCACCGGCACCTGCGCATCCAAATCACGCAACTTCACCAAATAGGTATTGTTAAACCACGGCTCGATCTCGCGGATTTTGCTGAGGTTGACGCAATACGACCGATGGCAGCGGAAGAACAGCTGTTCTGGCAGGCGACTACAAAATTCACTGATCGCCATCGACATCACGTACGCTTCGCGGCGGGTATAAACAAACGTCAGTTTTTCGTGCGCTTCAACATAATAGATATCGTTGATATCTGTCACGATAATGCGCTCATCTTTCACCAGATTAACGGTTTGCGGCGCGCTTTGCTGAGTGGATGGCTGTGAGAGGTGCTGCTGTGCACTGGCCTCCAGCTTGTTCAGCATGGTGATAATACGCGACTCATGATAGGGCTTGAGGATGTAGTCAAACGCATCCAGTTCAAACGCATCCACCGCATGCTCTTTCCATGCGGTGATAAACACTATCAACGGTTTATGCGCAAACTGGTTAATGTTTTGGGCCAGCAGCATGCCATCCAGCGAAGGGATATTAATATCGAGGAAAATGACATCCACACGATGGTTTTGCAGATACTTCAGCACTTCCAGCCCATCATCAAAACAGGCTTCGATAGTGATCTGACTGTGCTGCTGGATCATCCAGCTCAACTCTTGCTGAGCAAGAAACTCGTCTTCGACGATAATGGCTTTCACGCGCTGGGTTCCGTGATATGGCTCAACGGCGCAGCCAGACGCTGACCGTTTTTGCTCAGAGTGAAGGCGATTTCCGTTCCCGGATGATGACGCGTGATGCTCAGACCCTGGCCAGAAAGCAGCTTCACCCGATGATGCACATTAAGCAGCCCGATTTTGTTACCCGGCATCTCATCGCGCGCGACGCGGCCAATCACCTCTTCACTGATGCCTGCGCCCGTATCGCGCACCGCTACACGCACATAGTCTCCTAGGTCTTTCACACTCAAGGTCACCACCCCTTTGCCACGGCAAGGCTGAATCCCGTGCACAATGGCATTTTCCACCAGAGGCTGAATCAGCAAACTGGGCAGCGTGAAGTGCAGATCTTCATCAATGTCATAAATCATCGACAGCTTATCGCCAAAGCGCGCCTGTTCAATCGCGATGTAATCCTTCACCTGCCACAGCTCTTTTTTAATATCGATCAGCTCGTCATCGTTCAGCTCAAGGTTGTAGCGCAAATAGCGCGACAGATTGATCACCAGCTGTCGCGCTGTATCTGGATTGAGACGAATGGAAGAGGAGATAGCATTCAGCGCATTAAACAGGAAGTGCGGGTTAATTTTACTCTGCAACGCACGCAGTTCCGCTTTATTTGCCATCTCACGTAACTGCTCCGCGCGCGATACCTCCAGCTGGGTGGAGATAATTTGCGACAAACCAATGGCCATCTCTTTTAGCGATCCGGTAATGCGATGTGCACGGCGATAATAGATTTTTAGCGTGCCCGTCACTTCCCCTTTTTCCCAAAGGGGAATAACCAGCATCGAGTGAATATCTTTGGTGCGATGCGCCTCATCATTATTCTTGATAATGATTTTGCCGCTCGCAATCGACTGCGCCGTGGTAGGGCTGATGCCATCATCCCCGTTCTGATAGTTATGCTCACCGTAACCAACATAGGCGAGAATCTGCTGAGTATTGGTGATGGCTACGGCATCGGCATGAATATCGCTGCGAATGATATCGCACACCTGACGCAACGACTGGCTATTCACCTGACGAAACAGCGGCAACGTTTTATTGGCAATCTCCAGTGCCAGCTTGGCCTGGCGCGCTGCTATCGCTTCTTTTTCACCTTCCACGCTCTGCACTAACAACACAATCAAGCCAATGCTTGATGCGCCGAGAATCATCGGTAACGCAATCTCAGAAACAATCGAAAAACCTAACGACAATGGACTGGCCCACAGCACAATCAGCACCATGGTCAAGGTTTCACATAGCATGCCGCCAAGAATACCGGCGCGCCAGCGCTGCTCTTTGCTCACGCGACGATTAATAACGCCAGAAGCGACACCGGCAATGATGCTGGTAATCAGGCAAGGCACGGCTGTAACGCCATCCATATCGATCAGATAACGATGGATGCCCGCAATCACCCCGGTAGCGATACCAACCCACGGGCCAAACAGAATACCGCCGGACATCACCGCAATCACCCGCACGTTCAGCAGCGAACCATCGACGTTAATGCCCGACCAGGTACTGAACAGTGCAAACAGCGAGAAAATCGCCGTCACCACCACTTTCTCTTTGATCGAATGCTCATCTTTTTGCAGCAGCTGACGGAATACCCGCGTGCGGGTAAGGAAGAACAGACAAATCAGCATCAGCGCAGCGCGGTCAAAAACCGCCAGCAGCATGTCGAAGTGGGAAGGCAAGGGCATCTCTCGGAGTGAACCAGGGTGAGGTTATGATAAAAAATGTGATCAAGATCTGCCAGCGCCGCGACACCCGCAAAACGCTTCTCATGGTTTAGATCAATTTTCTTGCCAAATTCTCCAGCATCTTCCACGCGGTTTTTCAAACAGCAACGCATTAGCTCAAAGCCAGAAAGGGCAAGCCCGAAGATCAAAGAGCCTCCAATGGCCTATCAAGTTCGCCAGAAAGCTCTGTACGGTTTTTCAAACAGCAACGCATTCAGCTCAAGGCCAGAAAGGGCAAGCCCGAAGATCAAAGAGCCTCCAATGGCCTATCAAGTTCGCCAGAAGGCTCTGTACGGTTTTTCAAACAGCAACGCATTCAGCTCAAGGCCAGAACGGGCCAGCCCGAAGAGCAAAGCGTCTGGGCCATGGATGGCCCAGCCGATCTGCAGGGATGCGTGTTGTCTTTGCGATCGGGCTGGCCCGTTCTGGCCCTGGCACCCAACCAACAGCGACTATCAACTCAACTCCCAACTCCCAACTCCCAACTCCCAACTCCCAACTCCCAACTCCCAACTCCCAACTCCCAACTCCCAACTCCCAACTCCCAAAATCCCCCACACTTCCCAAAAAAGAGGAAAACTTGAGTAACAAAAAGAGGATTAGTTATCCCTACGCAGAACGCTGGTTGTAAATCACGCGGTTTGCTATGTTGCCATGAGTTATTTCGCGGAGCGCAGCAATGCAACTTCTTACCCCTCGCTTGTCCCTGACACGCTTACAACCCGAAGACTGGCAAATCTTCAAAGCCGTACACGAAGATCCCGGCACCATGACCTGGGTCAGTGAAATCCCTGACGAAAACGACATACGGCAGCGCTTCACCGAACGCCTCGCGCCCTGGCAAGTCACCAGCTTCCACATGCTGTGCCTGGTGGCACGCCTGCGCGAAACCAATCAACCTATCGGCCTGTTTGGATGCAGTGCCGAATGGCAGCCTTATCGGCAAGCTGAGGTCGGCTACATGCTCTGCCATCGCTTCACCGGAAAAGGCTATGGCAGTGAAGCGCTCAAGGCACTGTGCGACTTCTTGCTACAGGCAGAATTTCATAAACTCAAAGCGCTGGTCATAGAGGGGAATTGGCCGTCCCGACGCATTCTGGAAAAGAATGGTTTCACAC
This sequence comes from Enterobacter cancerogenus, assembly GCA_000773965.1. Lineage (GTDB taxonomy): Bacteria > Pseudomonadota > Gammaproteobacteria > Enterobacterales > Enterobacteriaceae > Pantoea > Pantoea communis. Next base: position 487,131 of record JRUP01000014.1, on the reverse strand, counting down.
TTGAGGGCACTCTACGGGATAATTATCTGCTAAACGACCAATGGGTAAACGATTGGGTGCTGGGCCGCCTGAATCCGCAACATTAAAAAAATATTCTGTTGCTCTCGACAATTCTGTTATCAGCGCGTTATGTTCTTACCTCGGTCACCGCAGTGACCAGCGTCGCTCGGACGGTCCGGGCGCCTACGTAAATTAGAGGACATCATGGCTGATAACAGCACACCCCGTCGTTTCTCGCGTATTGAACGCCTTCCCCCGTATGTATTCAACATCACCGCTGAATTGAAGATGGCTGCGCGTCGGCGCGGCGAAGACATCATCGATTTCTCAATGGGGAATCCGGATGGACCCACGCCGCCACACATCGTGGAAAAACTCTGTCAGGTAGCGCAACGCGAAGATACGCACGGTTACTCCACCTCGAAAGGTATTCCTCGCCTGCGTCGCGCCATCTCGCGCTGGTACGCAGATCGCTATCAGGTGGAGATCGATCCCGAATCAGAAGCCATTGTCACCATCGGTTCCAAAGAAGGGTTGGCGCACCTGATGCTGGCGACGCTCGACCATGGCGACACCGTCCTGGTGCCCAATCCGAGCTACCCGATTCACATCTACGGCGCGGTGATCGCCGGTGCGCAAGTGCGTTCCGTCCCCTTGGTGGCAGGCGTTGACTTCTTCAACGAGCTTGAACGCGCCATCCGCGAAAGTTATCCGAAACCGAAGATGATGATCCTCGGCTTCCCATCCAATCCCACTTCACAGTGTGTTGAACTCGACTTTTTCGAACGGGTGATTGCGCTGGCGAAACAGTACAACGTGCTGGTCATCCACGACCTCGCTTACGCTGACATCACCTATGATGGCTGGAAAGCGCCGTCGATCATGCAGGTGCCGGGTGCGCGCGACGTAGCGGTGGAATTCTTCACCCTGTCGAAAAGCTACAATATGGCAGGCTGGCGTATCGGCTTTATGGTGGGTAACAAAGAATTGGTATCCGCGCTGGCGCGTATCAAAAGCTACCACGATTACGGCACCTTCACCCCGCTGCAGGTCGCGGCGATTGCCGCACTCGAAGGCGATCAGCAATGCGTGCGTGATATCGCTGAACAGTACAAACGCCGTCGTGATGTGCTGGTGAAAGGGTTGCATGAGGCGGGCTGGATGGTCGATCTGCCAAAAGCCTCAATGTACGTCTGGGCGAAAATCCCCGATCACTACGCGCATCTCGGTTCGCTGGAGTTTGCAAAACTGCTGCTGCAGGAAGCCAAAGTGTGCGTCTCACCGGGCATCGGCTTTGGTGACTACGGTGACACTCATGTGCGTTTTGCGCTGATTGAAAACAGCGATCGTATTCGTCAGGCGGTACGTGGCATTAAAGCCATGTTCCGTGCGGATGGTATATTGCCGGGAACGGTAAAAGTGCTGGAAGAAGAAGAGTAAAACTAAGAAGGGCGACTTTGGTCGCCCCGCCTGGCAGGATTTATTTGAGCATCAGCACGAAGGTGCCTACCCAGATTAACAGGAAGAAAGAAACTCCCATCAAAGCATATCTCACAAAACGACTCCTCTGAGCGGTTACCATGCTGGTGATCCCAATCCAGCGTAACCCGAACAGAATAAGAGAAAGGTGAAGTTCATAACCGCTGCACGCTTTCTTCTCAGGTGGTTCCAAGCGAACTCAGAACAGGATCGAGCGCTAATTTACGCGCAATCGATCCGAAAATAAATAGGCCAGTTCTGAGAGATTGCTCACATTTTCATCGGGCTTCAATTTCCGGTATCGCGGACATGCCCACACGCAGTTGTGCCAAATCGGGTTGGCTGGCATCCAGCACAATTTTCACCGGTAAACGCTGCACCACCTTGGTGTAATTACCGGTGGCATTGTCCGGTGAAATGGCGGAGAAGGTCGCGCCCGTCGCCGGGGCAATGCTGTCAACATGACCGGTAAAGGTCTTGCCAGGCAGCGCATCGACTCTCACCACCGCTCTCTGTCCCGGCTGCACATCGGCCAGCTGAGTTTCGAGATAGTTGGCGGTGATATAGGTTTGCTGCAATGGCACCACCGCCAGCAAACGCGTTCCGGCGCTAACGTAAGCGCCCAATCGCACCGAACGCTGACCCACCATACCGTCTACCGGTGCCACAATCCGCGTGTAAGAGAGATTCAACTTCGCCTGATCCACGCTGGCCTGCGCTGCTGTCACATCGGCCTCTGCCTGACGCACGGCCGCTTGTAACACACCAACCTGTTTCATCGATGCAGCCAGTGCAGCTTCACTCTGGCGCACAGCAGCAGACGCTGAACGTTGGGTTGAACTGGCTTTCTGCTGCTCATCTGCGGCAATAGTGCCGCTTTTGTACAGCTGGTTATAACGCGCGGCACTCTGGCCGGCGTATTGCGCTGACGCCTGGCTCGCCGCTAAGGTCGCTTTGGCTTCATCAATGGTCGATTGCTGCTGCTCCAGTTGAGCCTGACTGCTCAGGCGTTTGGCATCGCTGACCTGCAAATTCGCCTGCGCGGTTTCCAGCGCCACGCGGTAATCACGATCGTCGAGTGTCGCCAGCAGTTCGCCTGCTTTCACTCGCTGGTTATCCTGCACATTCACACTGGCGATATAGCCGGAGACCTTCGGCGCCACCAGGGTGTAATCCGCATTTACATAGGCATCATCAGTGCGATGATCGTTGCCGGTCATTGATGACCAGACAAAAAAGGCCATGGCCAGCAACACGATTAATAGGGCACTCAACAGCACCGTTCTTTTCAAGGCAAAAGCTTGCATATCAGTTATCTCGACGTCGTCGTAACAGGTTGAATCAGGGTTTGTGGCGGCCAGACACGTTTTGGCAACCAGGCAGTCAGTAGTAAAAGCAGGGCAGCGAAACCAATCAGCATTTGGTAGCAGTCACTCAGGCTGAGCACCATCGCCTGATGCTTCAGCAGGGTCGCGAAACCGCTCAGGTTCTCTGCGCTACTGGCGCTGCCATCCGGTAATAAAGGAAAGCTGCTGCTGGATTGGGCGCTGCTGGGCGCGGTCATCAGCCAGGGGCGACTGGCGGCATTGCCCACCAGCACGCTGGAGTGAAACTGTTCCCGGTGGCTGATAAACCATTCCACCAGGGTGCTGGCGGCAATGCTGGAGAAACCGCGCACCGTATTGAACATCGCCGAGGCAAATGGGCCTTCCGGTGGCGCAACCACGCTGGTGGCGCTCATCAACACCGGCAGAATCACCATCGGTTGACCGAAAGCCTGCAAAATTTGGATGACCCAGAAATTCTGTCGCGCCCAGTCACTGGTAATGTTCATGCCCATCAGGCAGGAGATCACCAGCAGCGTCACGCCAGCAGTCAGCATCCAGCGGCAATCAATCCAGCGGATATTGAGCAGTGCTGCCACCAGTGGGGCGATCAGTAATTGCGGCAAGCCGATGGTTAACGCCAGCGGCGCGAATTGCAGTGTGCGAAAACCTTCCACCTGGCCAAGATAGGCCGAGGGCAGCGCGGATCCGGAAAGTGACAGAATCAACACGCCCGCCAGCGCCAGCAAACCGTGTGCGAGATTGTGACGGCGCAGCATCTGCAATTTGAACAGCGGCAACGGGTGAAACCATTCATTAATAAAGAACACAGTCAGCAATGCCAGCGCGCTCAATAATAGCGCCGCAAACAGCGGTGAACTGAGCCAGTCAAGGCGTTCCCCCTGCGTCAGCGCCAGAATCAGCAGCGCCATGCCTGAGCAACCGGTCAGCATGCCGAACAGGTCTATCTGCTTAAAACGCTCGAAGCGCAGCGGGTCTTGAGGTAAGCCCCAGCCAATCAACAGCATGGCGATCAGCATTGACGGGATAACTTGCCAAAACACGAACATCCAGCTCACTTCATCGGTCCAGAAAGCGGCGAGCGTGGCGGCGAGATTGGGACCAAAGGTGGCGGTTAGCGCATAGGCGCCAAGGCCATAAAGCTTGATTGGCGGTGGCAGAAAACGCAGTGCCACGGTCATCAGTAACGGCGGCAATGCACCGCCAAACAGACCCTGAATCACGCGCAGCGCAATAAACAGCGTGGCATTCGGCATTAAAGGCAGCAGCAAACCGCACAGCATAAAGCCAGCGGAAACCGCCAGAGCAAAACGACGCAGGGAAAAGGTCACGGCAAACCACGGCGCGATCATCATCGCGGCCACTTCTGCCGCCTGATAAGCGGAAATGATCCAGCTGCCTTGATCGTAGCTAATGCCGATGGCGGCACGGATATCCGCCAACGCAATATCCGTCACGCGGTCATTTAATCCGGAGGTGAGCGCAGCAATCAGCACGCCAACCAATCCCAGCGCCAGGCGCAGGGTAAACGGATGGGGAGCCGGAGCCGCAACAGGCTGGGCGTTCATAACAGGTGTCTCGTTTTATTATTGATGCAGTGTATTGCGATGTGATACATGTCGCATCTTACATCTCGGTATGATGTATTGCAATGTGATACAGGGTGTAAAAGTGCGGTCATTCGCGCTAAAGTAGGGCAGGCCAAAAAGGAACGCACAATGGTTGAACTTCCCTCAAGCCGTGAGGATGAAAAAGCGGGTGGCATTCAGGTCATCGCGCGTGCGGCAAAAATTCTGAATGCGCTGGGTGAACATCCGGGCGGCATGAGTTTGGGCGAAATTGCGCAGGTGGTCGATCTGCCACGTTCAACGGTGCAGCGTATTATCGCCGCGCTGGATAGCGCACAATTGGTGCGCAGCAGCGGGGCGGGCGGGCTTCGTCTGGGACCGGCACTGCTCAAGCTGATCTCCAGCGTGCACAGTGATGTGGTCGAAATCGTCCGTCCGTTTCTGGAACAACTCTCAGCCGATATCAACGAAACCGTTTCGCTGGCGCGCGCCAGTGGCACGCAGTTAGCGATTGTTCACTATGTGGTGGCATCCCGGGAATTGCGCGTGGTGCCACGCATCGGTTTGAATCTCCCGCTCTACAGCACTTCAGGCGGTCGTGCACTGCTGGCACTGGAAAGTGATGAAGATGTGCGCGTGATGGTCGGCGAAGCGTATAAAGAGTTGACCGAAATGACGGTGAAAACCTTGCCACAACTGCTGGAGCTGATTGCTGAGGTGCGTAACAGCGGTCTGGCCATTGATCGTGGCGAAACGCTCGAAGGAATTTCCACCATGGCGGTGGCGATCGACACGCTGTTTGGTCGCTTCTCCATTTCGCTGCTGGTGCCGACGGCGCGTTTTCATAAACAGGAAGCGCGTTATCGTGATGAAATCATGAAATGCAAAGAGGCGCTGATTCGCGAAATTGGCAAAATGACCGCTGTGGAAGGATAACCAACTGATGAAAACCTTGCTGATGGCCATTGATAATTCACCGGTGGCAGAAAAAGTCATCGCGTTAACCATTGAACAGGCGCTGGCGCAACAGGCGCAGGTCACGGTGTTGTGCTGTGTCGATCCCGCTTATTCATCTTGCAATCAGCCGATCGAAATCGATGCGGGCGAAGATCCAGATGATTTCGTCGCGGCAAAAGATGAACAAAACACCGCTGAAATGGTGGTGCGTCACGCGCTAGCTCCGCTACTGCGTGCCGGGGTGGCTGCCAAAGGTTTGATTCTGGCCGGGGAAGCAGCGGAAACCATTGTGGCGCAGTCCAATGCACTGAAGGCCAGCATGATCATCATCGGTCGCCGTCATCTTTCTCCTTTTAATCGCTTACTTAAAGGTTCGGTGAGTGCGGCTGTGATTGAGCGCGCCAACTGCCCGGTTCTGATTGACGTTCGCAAGGATTAATCACGCTCCATGTTTTCCCTCTTACCTATCACGCTGGCGGCGTTTGCGCTGCTGGCGGTGATTATCATCGTTCTGATTCGCACCACCGCACTCCGCTTATGGCAGGGGCTGGGGCTGTTTTTACTGCCACTCGTATTGGCGAATATGCTGTGGTTCAGTTGGTTACATCCACGCCAGGAGCGACAGGCGCTGGAAACCGAGGTGGCAAACCAGTTAAGCCTCGCACCCGGCTATCGTCAGCTCAAAACACAGGAACCGGCGCTGTGGCAAATGCTTAATCGTGAGTTGCTGCACAAGCGTATGGAAGGGGTACCTGCTGATCAGGCACTGGGCGAGTTACGTGGATGGCTGATGGATCTGGTTAATCAGCGTATGGCGCGTGCAGATGACGAGACGCTGCTCAATTATTTGCGTGTGTCAGTGCAGGAGATGCAGGCACTGCAGCAGCCGGAGCCACAACGCTGCTTCCGCTTCCTGTACCCGCAGGTGAATGGCGGCATCAATCTGCAACAAGCGCTGTCACCGGAGTTGTACCAACGTGATGCCCAGGCGTTAGATTTGCTGTTGCAAAACAGCACTGGCGAAGAGCGACCGGTTGATCAACAGGGTGCGCAACGTGATTTGCAAAGCGTCGTGGAAAAACTTTACGGCAAGTGGGGTGATAAGCTCCAGCAGCTCAACATGCCTGCTGATACTGCCGTCGATCGCAGCGCCATGTGCGCCATGTCGATTGATCTCTATAGCGGCATTCTCGCATTGCCTGCCAAACAGTCCGCCAACCTTTTGCGTAAGATGGTCAGCCTTACCGGATAGGTTTACGCGTAAAAAAAAAGCCCGCTCAGCGCGGGCATAAAGGTCACTTTCCGTTTGTTTTTCTCGTGTCACCTGGTGTGGTGCAGACTTCGTGCTGTCTGAAAGACATCATGTCATCGGTTAAGTGATATGAAAAACCGTTTGGTTTTATTGATTTGATTGGTAAAAACTTTTTCAAAATGACTATTTCGCGCCAGTTTCCTATAGATGCGTGCGGCATAGGCATTTAGACTGCTTCGCCTGGAAGAGGACACCCTAATGAAAAAAATGCTTATTAGCGCGCTCGCGCTTTTTATGCTGGCCGGTTGTAGTGTCAGCAAACCCGGTGGATTTGAACGTGTCGATGAAGATAAAAGCTCAAATACCGTGCAATATCGTTATGACCCGCAAACGTTGAATAAAGATGCGATGGAAGTCGATCTGGCGAATTATTGTAACCAGCGTGGATTTGATAAAGTGGAATCGCTGCCGGCACAGGACAGCCATCTGCCCGGATTAAAGAAAGCCTGGTATCAATGTAATTACGCGGTAAAACGCTAAAAGAAAGGGCGGGATAAATTCCCGCCCTTTTTGTTTTTTTATTATGTGCTGTGTGTGCTTTGCCCAATTACCAATGGCGACCATGATAACCATGGTCATGATGCCAGCCGCCACCGTGGCCCCAGCCCGGTCCGCGACCATATCCGTCATGAACGATACAACCACTCAACATCGTCATAATGGCAACAACCGAAGCAGCTTTAATAAGTGTTTTCATGGAGAGTCCTCCTCTTTTCCAATGGAGCCAGATTACCGGGGAAAAGTGGAGTGAAGATGCAGTAAATGTAGAGTTATTTCTGGATCTATTACCAGATATGTCAATTTAAAGCTAAAAACGTCAAGGCGGGAAATAAACCAATCAGATAAAACCGAATGCCTGATAATAATAACGCGAATAGTCTGAAATGCAATCCTAAATAACAGCCGTTCTCAACTCTTGAAACATTACGCAGAAAAGATGGAGAAAATAGATGCCGCACAGTGATGCGGCATCTGTTGAGATTAATTATGCAGCAAAGGTTCAGTGACGTTTTGACGATTTGGCAGACGGATGCTGAGCGACAACACCAGTGAAATCACCAGCAGTGTCATGATCAAGCTGAAGGTCACGGTAAAACCACCAAACACGGAAGCCACCAGTGAACCCATCACGCTGCCGATACCGAATCCCAGGTAAATCAGCCCGTAATTTTTCGTCAGATTATTAAGACCAAAGAAATCGCTGACCAGGGAAGGGAACACGGTGATGGTGCCACCAAAGCTAAAGGCAACACAGGCCAGTGACAGGAAGAAGGTGGTTTCATTCATCCGGGTAAACAACAAAATGCTCATGCCCACCAGTGAAACGATCTGTGCCAGTGAAATGACGCGAATACGTGCCATTTTATCGGAGAGTACGCCGAGAATAAGACGACCACTCAGGTTAGCAATCGCGATGACAGTCACGGCATTAGCAGCGGTTTGCGTGGTCAAATGGACCATCCCTTCGCCGATGTCTTTCGCCACGCCAATCACATACAGTCCGCTCATGCAGGCAGTGAGGAACATCAATGCCAGCATCCAGTACTGTGGCAAGCGCACGGATTGCGCCAGCGTGTAATCTTTTTCCAGCACTTTCGCGTTACCGCTGCTTTGCTGGATAGGGGCATCACGCATCATCAGCGCACCCACAATGATCATACTCATCGCCAGCACACCCCAAATCATAAAGGTGTTCTCCAGACCGTAAGTGCTGAGCAACGCGCCACAGATAAATTTGAAGCCGAGGCTACCTAAGCCGTAAGCGCCAATCGAGCAGGCGGAGATTAATCCTTTGCGCTCCGGGAACCACTTCACGCAGTTTGACAGCGTCATCAGGTATCCTGCGCCATCCGCTAAACCGACCAGGATGCCGGCGCTGAGATACAGCATCATCAGGTTATCGGCATGAGCGGTCAGCCAAAAGCCAATCGCCATTAAAATCCCGGCGCCGATGGTGACGTTACGCACACCAAAGCGCTCCTGTAATTTTCCCGCCAGCGACGATGCAATCGCCAGGCCCAGGCTGAGTAAACCAAACGAGAAGGCAACCTGACTGATTGGCGCATCAAGCTTATGCGCCAACTGGCCGTTAAACAGGCTCCAGGTGTAAACCGAACCCAGTGCAAACTGAGTGATGATGGTGCCGATAAGGGTAAGCATGCGGGTGCGCTGCAACTGCGCGGATAGTTCTGTTTTCATTTTTATCTCTCCCCTCAGGGAATGCGGAATCTGCAGCGATAATAGGCAGCTTACGCGCGCGTGGGGCGAAGCAGGGCATCAAGAGACAGGATGAAGGAATGAAATGCAGTAATACGGGTATGAATGGCATTGGGTCACAGTGGTGTCAATTTAAGCGTAGCGGTTGCCATGGGTAAGCATGTGTAACCAGGTATTATAAGCGTACCGATTTCACTGCAAGATGACAGTTTTTTGCCAGGCTTAAGATTCACTCAATAGGAGGAAATATGACAGACCGAGCATATGAATCCGCGTCAAGCGAGGATGAAGTTTGCTGCATCATCGGTCAGGCGGTGATCGAGTTAAGCGATGAGCATCAGCCTGTGAATAAATCCACGCTGTCGCTGAAATTACTGGCTATGGCCGATCGCGACAGAGATGATGAACGCGTTCTGCTTTACTGGATTGCCAGAAAAGCCATCAATAAACCTCACCAGCTCAATATCGGCGTTCAGGGCTGGCGCTAGAGGACCAAAGAGCGGGCGCAATGCCCGCTCTCGCTATTCATGCCAGGCGTAATTTGCGTGCCGTGGGCCAGCGCACAAACATCACCATATTCCCCATCAGAATCATCGACAGACCCACGATGGCATTGCTGTGCCACTGATATCCCTCATAAATGGTCGACAACGTCAGTGCCACCAATGGGAAAAGCAGTGTGCAGTAGGCGGCCTGGCTGGCTCCGATACGACCGACAAGTGTGAAATAAGCGCCAAATCCCAGCACAGAGCCAAAAATGGCCAGATAACTCATCGAACCAAGCCACTGCAAATTCAGCGCAGGCGCTAATGAATCGCCATTCAGTAGCGCGATGATTGCCATAACGATTGCACCATATAACATGGCATAGCTGTTGGTGGTCAGCACATCACGTTGACGGCGCTGATGGCGAGTCGAAATCATGTTACCCAAAGAGAATCCAAGCGTGCCCAACGCGCTCAGCCCAACGCCCCACAGCAGTTGCGGAGCTGGGTGTGCTGCCTGAATGTCATTCCAGAACAAGGCAACAATTCCCCCCAAACCGAGCACGGCCGCGGGCAACAGGCGAAACGGTGGGCGCTGACGGAAAAAGATCCAGCTGTTGAGCGCGTTATACAGCACGGCCATGGAGAAGATGACCGATTCCAGGCCACTGCTGATCCACGCTGCCGCATGATAGAAACAAACGAAGTTGAAGCCAAATACGCAACAGCCTTGCAGTAAGCAGAAAAGGTGATCCTGCTTATCCAGTGGGCGCAGGCGTTTAATCAGCTTCAGGATCACCAACATCAACACCGAGGCCAGCAAAAAGCGCCAGAATACCGCCACCAGAACCGGTGTGTTAGCCGCTTCTTGTTGCAGGAATATCGCTATCCAGGTCGTGCCCCAAATCAATACCACCGCAAGGTACAACATAATGTTCATCGCATTCTCTCCAGCAAAATCATTGCCTGAAGTGTGACGATCATGATGGCCATCTGCTTGCACGCGGTTGCGCGCGAATTGCAAAATCTTGCGCTTTTTACACGGATGTCCTGCGTTGGCCTGTTTTCTGGCCGTGGAGATCCGTAAACTGTGCGTTATTAACCTGTGAGTGGATGCCTTTGATGCCCGATTATCAAACCTTCGACATGCTGCAGCGCCATAAAGCGCAATTGCGCGATAGCGTGCAGCTTTCGGGTGGCATCAAGTTGGCGGCCTGGTTTAATAGTGGCGATCGTGTCACTAATCTTAGCGATCACCATACGCTCAGCCTGTATACCGCGGATGGCTATGACACCTGGCATAAAACTCAGCATGGTTGGCGCAATGGCGGTGGTCCAGATCGCTTCTGCCTGATGCCGAGTGGTGTTGAATCCACCTGGGATTTACGCGCCGATTTGTCATTCGTACATCTCTACTGTACTGACGAGCACTTGCGTCATCTTGGCGAACAGATTTGGGATCGCAGCCCCGCCCAACTTAACCTGCATGAAAAGATCTTTGCCGACGACGATCGCATCACGCAACTTTATCGCCATTTCCTGCTGAGCGTTGACTGGCAGCAACCCGCCAATCAATTGATGCTGAGCAGTGCCTCAACGTTGTTAATGACGCATCTGTTGCAGCGCTACAGTGAAGTGCAGTGGCAGGCGCCACAGGTGCGCGGCGGATTAGCCCCCGCGGTATTGCGGCGCGTGTTGGCTTTTATTGATGCACAGTTGGATCAGCCGTTGACGCTGGCGCAATTAGCTGCGGAAGCTTCATTGAGTGAGTATCACTTTGCTCGCATGTTCCGCAGCAGCGTGGGCGAAGCGCCACATCAGTTCGTGATGCGTCGACGTATGGATACCGCACTGCAACTGTTGAAGTTCAGTGCACTGCCGTTAACCGAGATCGCGCTGCGTTGCGGTTTCCACTCTTCCAGTCACTTCAGTAACCGTTTCCGCCAGTTGCATGGTGTCACCCCTTCCGCATGGCGCCAAAACGCGCACCAGCTTTGATTCCGCTGTAATTACCTGAAACAGCCAGTTTCTACCTTCGAGAAACGTCTCAGATTCATTCACTCTCATGCTAATTGTGATGAACTTTTCTTAGCCTTAGATACAATGCCATCCATTAACATGTTGTTTTTGATGTGATAATTACATGTTTAGCTTATGCGGAGTGGTAACGATGGAAATGCGCGTTTCAAAGCTTGAAGCCGATGTATTTGAAATGAAGGCAGATATTAAAACGTTGAAAACCGATATGGAAACGGTGAAAACCGACCTGGCGGTGATCAAGTCTAACTACGTAACGAAAGCCGATTTACATCAGGAAATCGCTAAAACTCATGTAGAGATCGCCAAAATTCACATAGAGATGACCAAACAAACCAAATGGATCCTGGGTGGAATAATGAGCGCGGCTGGACTCAGCTTGGGTATAGCGCGCTGGCTGTTTTGAGGGATTAGACCTAAAGCCAATATGAGGGAATGATGAAGACTGCAAGCTGCCCTTCGTCACATCCAACGTCCATTCGGATTTGCATGTTTACCAGGAGTAGATTTCTGCCTGGGGATGGCATTGCTTATGATCAGAATTATAGTTACCAGGCTGGAGGAAACATGCTTGAAGTGCGCGTTGTAAAACTTGAATCTGACGTCAGTCATATTAGACGTGACGTTGAAGAGCTAAAGGCCGATGTAAAATCAATCGATAGAAACATGGCTGCCGTGCTTGAAAAGCTAGAAGGTCTCAAAGAGTCACTCGCTAAAAAGCCTTTGACAGATGCAGTTGATAAAAAGATCTCTGAAGCGAAGTTGGCTGTTTTACTCGGTGTTCCAGCCTTAATCGCTATTGGCACTACGGCCTACAAGTTGATAGCGCATTTCTATTTCTCATGAAGACCCGTAGCCGTCTTGGTTTAGTTAAACCCACCGCCACTCATCGAAAATCTTTGCGTGCAAATGATTCGGCGATTGCCTGATATAAAGGGGGATGAGGAGGGCAGCGAACGGCGATATGGTGTCCCCTGCAGGAATCGAACCTGCAACTAGCCCTTAGGAGGGGCTCGTTATATCCATTTAACTAAGGAGACGCGGCGCGCAGTATAGCGTACCGACCAGCAGAATTTAACCGTGTTAATCCTGTTTGCTCAATCTATCAACAATGTCGTGCCACAGATCACTGTTGTTTCTTCTGCGCTTTCTCGTTGCGCTTCTGTTCCGCCTTCGCTTTGGCCTTCGCCGCCTCGCTCATATCGTTGCGAATTTGCGCATGGCTAATCAGTGCAAAAATCAACGTGCCGCCGGTGATATTTCCCAGCAGGGTAGGCAGCGCAAACGGCCAGAGAAACTCCTGCCAGGGCAGTGTGCCGGCAAACACCAGATACAGCACTTCTACTGAACCCACCACGATATGGGCCAAATCTCCAAGCGCCACCAGCCAGGTCATCATCACGATTACCACGATTTTGGCTGCTCCCGCGTAAGGGAACATCCAGACCATGGTGGCGATAATCCAACCTGAAATCACGGCATTGGCAAACATTTCGCTGGGGGAGTTGTCCATCACCTTTTCGCTGATCACGGTGAAGGCCTGGCGAGTTGCCTCGTCAAAAATCGGCATATGATTAAACGCCAATGCGCCGAGCGCCGTACCGATCAAATTTCCTGCCAGCACTATGGCCCACAGACGCAATAACAGCATGAAATTACCGCCAGTGGGTTTGTGCATAACCGGTAATACCGCAGTAACTGTGTTCTCAGTGAACAGTTGCTGGCGCGCCATAATGACGATGACAAAGCCGAAGGTATAACCCAGATTCTCCAGCAGGAAACCGCCAGGCACATCGGCCAAATGCACATGGAAGATCCCTTTGGCCATCAGCGAAGCGCTCATGGAGAGCCCCGCAGCCACGGCAGACCATAATAAGGCCATGCCGTCACGTTCTAACTCTTTCTCGCCATCCTGGCGGATCTCTTCATGAATGGCTGCAGCCCGTGAGGGCAGGGCATCTTCATCCACTTCTATCTCTTTCCCCTGGTCCTTTTCGTCGCTCTCGACATCATTGTCATGTTCTGAAATGGATGGTGATTGCTTCATGTTTTCCCCTGGTGATAATGCCAACGCGTAATAAGCGTAGACGGTTTTATCAAGGGCGAAATGTTACGAAGATTCAATTTAAGAGTAACAAGATTTTAACCGAGGCGATTTTTTGCGCAATTCCTTGATCTGATGCGCACGAATACCCCCTTTGGGGGAAGTGAGAGCTACCTCACAGACTTCGGCCCACAGATTCATTGTGGTATTATCCCCGCCTTATTTCACAGCTGCGATTCCCTCTTTCATGCTCGAAGTCATTAATCTCTCATGCGTTCGTGATGAGCGAACCCTGTTTCATGGTCTGAGCTTCCATGTGCAACCGGGTGACATTGTGCAAATTGAAGGCCCTAACGGGGCAGGAAAAACCTCACTGCTGCGTCTGCTGGCTGGATTAAGCCGGGCAGAAGAGGGCGAGGTGATGTGGCAATCGCAGCCGATTCGTCAGCAGCGCGAAATATGGCATCAAAACTTGCTCTATCTTGGCCATCATCCTGGTGTGAAGTCGGTACTCTCACCTCTGGAAAACCTGCATTTCTGGCACGGCGATCGTGATGAAGAAGTGATTTTCGACGCGCTGGAGCAGGTGAACTTGCTGGGATATGAAGAGGTGCCGGTTGCGCAGTTGTCCGCAGGGCAGCAACGGCGTGTAGCCCTGGCTCGCCTGTGGCTCAGCCCGGCAAAAATCTGGATTCTGGATGAACCGCTCACGGCCATTGATAAAGGCGGCGTGGAAAAATTAATGGCGCGCTTCGCTGAACATGCCGATAACGGAGGCGCAGTGATTTTGACTACCCATCAGGATTTGCCTGATGAGAGTGAACGCGTGCGCAAAATCCGCCTCATCTCGGAGTGGGCTTGATGTTAAGTCGCGTGATTCAGCGTGAGTTGAAAATTGCATTTCGCAGCGGTGCCGAGGTGATTAACCCGCTGTGGTTTTTCCTGATTGTTATCACGCTGTTTCCGTTAGGTATCGGGCCGGATCCTCAGCAACTGGCGCGCATTGCGCCAGGCGTGGCGTGGGTTGCGGCATTGTTAGCCTCACTGCTGGCGCTTGAACGACTGTTCCGTGATGATTTTCTGGATGGTTCGCTGGAGCAACTACTTTTGCTACCGACACCGTTGCCCGTCACGGTGCTGGGAAAAGTGATTGCTCACTGGCTGATTACGGGCTTGCCACTGATTTTACTGTCGCCGCTGGCGGCACTACTCCTGTCACTGGATTTTGCTGGCTGGCGCGCGATGGCGCTGACGCTTTTACTCGGCACGCCAACCTTGAGTTTTCTTGGTGCGATTGGCACCGGTCTGACCGTTGGGCTGCGGCGTGGCGGCGTACTTCTGAGTTTACTGGTATTGCCGTTGTCGATACCTGTTCTGATCTTTGCCAGTGCGGCCATCGATGCCGCCGGTCAGGGATTGCCGATCGGAGGTTATCTGGCAATTCTTGGCGCGATGCTGGCAGTGAGCGCAACACTTTCGCCGTTTGCTACTGCTGCGGCTTTGCGCATTAGTCTGCATTAATCCGTGCTGCCCCAGAGCAGCCGGTATCCGAATTCTTTTTATTGTGAGCTATGCAAATGTGGAAATGGTTACACCAGTGGGCGAAGCCTGAGCGGCTTTACCAGCTATGCGGTCGCTTAATTCCGTGGTTCGCCGTGCTTGGCGTGGCAACGCTGCTGCTTGGTTGGGTGTGGGGCTTCGGCTTTGCACCGGCCGATTATCAGCAGGGCAACAGCTTCCGAATTATGTACATTCACGTGCCTGCGGCGATGTGGTCCATGGGGGTTTACGCCTCGATGGCGATTGCCGCGTTCATCGGCCTGGTGTGGCAGATGAAGATGGCGGATCTGGTTTCGGCAGCGATGGCGCCGATTGGCGCAGTATTTACTTTTATCGCGCTGGTCACCGGTTCTGCCTGGGGCAAACCGATGTGGGGCACCTGGTGGATTTGGGATGCCCGCCTAACTTCGGAGCTGGTGCTGCTGTTCATCTATATGGGGGTGATTGCGCTCTATCACTCGTTTGAGGATCGTCGCACCGCCGGTCGTGCCGCAGGCATCCTGATTCTGGTGGGCGTGGTTAACTTGCCCATCATCCACTTCTCGGTGCAGTGGTGGAACACCCTGCATCAGGGATCGTCAGGCATTTTGCAGCAGGCGATTGCGCCGAGTATGCGGACGCCGCTGCGTTGGGCCATTCTCGGTTATCTGCTGGTGTTTGGGGCGCTGACGCTAATGCGCCTGCGTAACCTGATCCTGTTCAGCGAGCGCCATCGTCCATGGGCGATCGATGTGGCTCAGGGAGGGCGCAAAGCATGACACCGGCTTTCTCATCATGGAGCGACTTCTTCGCCATGGGCGGCTATGCCTTCTATGTCTGGCTCGCCGTCATCCTCACGTTAATCCCTTTATTCGGTCTGGTGCTGCATACCCTGTTGTTCCGCCGCCGTTTGCTGGCAGAAATTCGCCAGCGTCAATCCAGGGAGCGCCGCATTCGCGCGGCCAAGTCGAAAAAAGCTGCCAGTGAAGCAGCAGGAGAAACCGTGTGAATATCCGTCGTCGTAACCGCCTGTATGTGGTGGTCGCGATTTTGGTCGGCTTAGGCCTGGCCACATCGCTGGTGATGTATGCGCTGCGTTCCAACATTGACCTGTTTTACACCCCGAGTGAAATTCTGTACGGCAAAGGTGAAGCGCATCAGATGCCGGAAACCGGGCAACGTCTGCGCGTCGGCGGCATGGTGATGCCGGGCAGCGTGAAGCGCGATCCGAAAACGCTGGCTGTCTCTTTCAAGCTGTATGACGCCAACGGCGTGATCAGCGTAAGTTACGAAGGCATCTTGCCGGATCTGTTCCGTGAAGGGCAGGGCGTGGTGGCGCAGGGCGTGCTGGAAAGCGGCAACCTGGTCAATGCCAAAGAAGTGCTGGCAAAACATGACGAAAAATACACCCCGCCAGAAATTGAAGATGCGATGAAGAAAAACCACACAGGACCTGCAGCGACTTATCAGCAGGCAGGTGCTCAATCATGATGCCGGAAATTGGCAGCTTTCTGCTTTGCCTGGCGCTGGGACTCGCGCTGCTATTAAGTATTTATCCGTTGTGGGGCGCAACCCGTCAGGATGCACGTTTGATGGCGATGGCACGTCCGCTGGCGTGGGGCATGTTCGCCTGTATCGTTGCCGCCTTCGTGGTGCTGGTACATGCGTTTATCGTTAACGATTTCAGCGTGGCCTATGTCGCCACCAACTCCAACACCCTACTGCCGGTTTACTACCGCATCGCGGCCACCTGGGGCGCGCATGAAGGTTCACTGCTGCTGTGGGTGCTGTTGCTCAGCACCTGGACGGTAGCGGTCGCGATTTTCAGTCGCGGCATGCCGCAGGATGCACTGGCGCGCGTGTTGTCAGTCATGGGGATGATCAATCTCGGCTTCCTGCTGTTTATTACGCTCACCTCAAATCCGTTTACCCGAACCTTGCCGAACTTCCCGGTTGATGGCAGCGACCTCAATCCGATGCTGCAGGATATCGGGCTGATTTTCCATCCGCCTCTGCTTTACATGGGGTATGTCGGTTTCTCGGTGGCATTTGCGTTTGCTATTGCGTCATTGATGGCAGGGCGTCTCGATACCGCATGGGCACGCTGGTCACGCCCGTGGACCACCGCAGCCTGGGTTTTCCTGACCATTGGCATCGTGCTCGGTTCTGCTTGGGCCTATTACGAACTGGGCTGGGGCGGCTGGTGGTTCTGGGATCCGGTCGAGAATGCTTCGTTCATGCCATGGCTGGCCGGTACGGCGTTGATGCACTCGCTAGCGGTGACAGAAAAACGGGGTAGCTTCAAATCCTGGACGGTGCTGCTGGCGATCACGGCATTCTCATTAAGCCTGCTGGGCACTTTCCTGGTGCGTTCAGGCGTGCTGGTGTCAGTGCACTCATTTGCTTCCGATCCGGCGCGCGGCATGTTCATTCTCGCCTTCCTGGTGATCGTGATTGGTAGCTCGCTGCTGCTTTATGCCATCAAAGGTGGCAAGGTGCGCAGCCGCGTGCAGAGCGAAGCCTGGTCACGCGAATCCTTCCTGTTGGGTAATAATGTGCTGTTAATTGCGGCCATGCTGGTGGTGCTGCTGGGCACGCTGTTGCCGTTAGTCCATAAGCAGCTGGGGCTGGGCAGTATTTCCGTCGGTGAACCCTTCTTTAACACCATGTTTACCTGGTTGATGGCACCGTTCGCTCTGATGCTCGGCATTGGGCCACTGGTGCGCTGGCGCCGCGATGAGCCGCAGAAGCTGTGGAAACGCCTGGGTGTCGGCTTGCTGGTCACACTGATCTTGTCGATCGCGCTACCGTGGCTGCTGCAGGACCGCATTGAAGCGATGACAGTGATTGGCCTGCTGATGGCGATCTGGGTGATTCTGCTGACGCTGATGGAACTGCACGAGCGCGCTACCCATCGCCACAGCTTCTTCAAAGGCCTGCGTCATTTAACCCGCAGCCATTGGGGCATGGTGCTGGGTCATTTAGGCGTTGCCGTAACGGTGGTGGGTATTGCTTTTAGCACCCAGTACAGCGTTGAGCGCGATGTGCGCATGAAATCGGGCGATACCGTGGATATCCACAACTATCACTTCATTTTCCGCGACGTACACAATTTGCAGGGACCGAACTACAGCGGCGGTGTCGCCATTATCGATGTGACGCGTGACGGAAAATTTGAAGCGGTACT
This sequence comes from Enterobacter cancerogenus, assembly GCA_000773965.1. Taxonomy (GTDB): domain Bacteria; phylum Pseudomonadota; class Gammaproteobacteria; order Enterobacterales; family Enterobacteriaceae; genus Pantoea; species Pantoea communis. Next base: position 468,960 of record JRUP01000014.1, on the reverse strand, counting down.
GCATGCTGAAAAACGGTTCTATACCGCAGCCCGTACCATGATGACCGAAGCGGCGATCAGCGGAGGCTTCACTCGCGATTTGTATGCAGCACTCGGCGAAGAGCTGGATGACGGTTCATGGGCGGTACGCATCTATTACAAACCGTTTGTGCGCTGGATCTGGTTCGGCGGCGTGTTTATGGCGTTCGGCGGCCTGTTGTGTTTGCTGGATCCACGTTACCGTTCGCGTAAAAAAGCGCAGCAGGAGGAGCTGGCATGAGTAAGAAGATCCTCTTCATCCCGTTAGTGCTGTTCTTGCTACTGGCGGCGGCGCTGTTATCGCAGTTGTCTCGCAACGCTAATGGGGATGATCCCACGCGTCTGGAATCGGCGCTGATTGGTAAGCCGGTACCGGTTTTCAAACTGGAAGCGCTCGATAAGCCGGGCAAAATCTATGATCAGCAAGTTCTGACCGACGGCAAACCGATCCTGCTCAATGTCTGGGCCACCTGGTGCCCGACATGCCGTGCTGAGCATCAGTATCTCAACACGCTGGCCGAGAAGGGCATTCGCGTCGTCGGGCTGAACTACAAAGATGATCGCACCAAAGCGGTCACCTGGTTGAACACGCTGGGCAACCCTTACGCGCTGAGCCTGTATGACGGTGACGGCATGTTAGGGCTGGACCTCGGTGTCTACGGTGCACCCGAAACCTTCCTGATCGACGGCCATGGCATTATTCGTTATCGCCACGCGGGCGATATGAATGACCGCGTGTGGAACGAAGAAGTGAAACCGTTGTGGGACAAATACAGCAAGGGGGCCGGTGCGTGAAACGGCTGCTTTTGTTAATCGCGGGCATTCTGCTCAGCACCAGCCTGTGGGCTGCCATTGATACTTACCAGTTCGATTCGGTACAGCAGGAAGAGCAGTACCGCGATCTCACCGGTTCACTGCGTTGCCCTAAGTGTCAGAACAACAGCATTGCCGACTCCAATGCGATGATTGCCGCAGACATGCGTCTGAAAGTGTATGAGCTGATGAAGCAGGGCCAAAGTCGCCAGCAGATCATCGATTACATGGTGGCGCGCTACGGCAACTTCGTCACTTATGAACCACCGGTTACCCCTTCAACGCTGATTTTGTGGGTGGGGCCGGCGCTGTTTGTGGTGCTGGGCGGCTTGATTATTATTCTGCGCAATCGCCGGGGGAAAACCCGTAGCGATCTCGATGACGATGAACAACAACGCCTTGCGGCGATTCTTAAGCGTGACGGGAAGCCGTAATGACTGGATTCTGGATTACCCTGATTATTTTGCTGGTGGCGGCCTCGGCGCTGTTTCTCAGTGCAGGCTGGCGTCAACGTCAAGCCACTAGCGGCGATCGCGATCGTCTGAATACCGATTTCTACCAGCAGCGCCTGCGCGAATTAGCGCGTGATGAAGAGGAAGGCGTGGTTGCCGAGCGCCCGGAGATGGTGCGTGAACTGCAACAAACGCTGCTCACCGATGTGCCGAACGAGCACGCCGCGCGTATCCATAGCAGTAGCCGTTGGGTGCTGCTGCCGGGACTGATTGTCTTGATTCTGGTATCGGTGGGTTTTTACCTGAAGACAGGTGGACTGGCGCAACTGGCCGGTTGGGTTAGCGTGCAGCAGGAATACCCCCAGTTGCGCGCCCGTGTGATGGATCCCAAAGCGGCACCCTTAACCATGGAAGAGTTGGCTCGCCTACAATTAGGGTTGCGCACCGCTCTGCAAGACGATCCGCAAAACCTCAATGACTGGACGATGCTGGGCCGCCTGGGCATGGTGCTGAATAACGCGACGAATGCCAGCCAGGCCTTCCAGCGCGCATTGCAACTGGCACCTGATAATCTGGAACTGCAGCAGGATTATGCCGAAGTCCTGACGCGCTCCAGCGATCCGCAGGACAACCGCCAGGCTAATGTGATGCTGAAAGATCTGCTAAAACGCGACCATAGCAACGTGCGCACCCTGAGCTTGTTGGCATTTAATGCTTTTGAGCAGCAGCAATATGATCAAGCGATTGGTGCCTGGCAGGTGATGCTGAAGCTTCTGCCAGCGGGTGACAAGCGCATTACCATGATAGAGCGCAGCATTGAACAAGCGAAAACTGATGCGGGACAGCAAAATAGTCACCTGGCATTGACGGTGAGTTTAACTCCGCAGGCAGAAAAAATGTTACCGCAAGGCGGAGTGTTGTATATTTCTGTGTCTGACGGTGTTTCACCGGTGCCTGTGGCTGTGAAGCGTTTACCGCTGAGCCATTTCCCGTTATCGCTCACGCTGGATGACAGCAACGCCATGATGCCCGATCGCCTGCTTTCGGCGCAGCATCAGGTGCAGGTCAGGGTGCGTATTTCGCGCGATGGTAGCGCCAATCCTCAGTCGGGAGACTGGTTTGGCTTAAGCGCAATCACCCCCTGGGATGGTCATCAGCAACTGGCTGTGGAGATTAATCAACAGCAGCCCTGAAGCGATACATTATTCAACCGCACAGGGAGATAAGAATGAATAACCGCCTGACCGGTCTGGCGCTGGCCAGCTTGCTGTTGGTGGGATGTGCCAGTTCCAAACCGGCCGATCCAACGCAGCCTGCCCAGCGTAGCGATCCGCTCGAAGGCTTTAACCGCACCATGTTTAACTTCAACATGAACGTGCTGGATCCTTATGTGGTGCGCCCGGTTGCGGTTGCCTGGCGCGATTACGTGCCGGTGCCTGCGCGCAGTGGTGTGAGTAATTTCCTCGGCAACCTGGACGAACCGGCCAGCATGCTGAACTCGATTCTGGTGGGTGAACCGCGCCAGGCAGGAATCCACTTCACGCGTTTCTTCCTCAATACCGTATTGGGCTTGGGCGGATTTATCGATGTGGCGGGCAAAGCGAATCCTGAATTGGCGCGAGAAGTCCCGCACCACTTCGGGAGTACTCTGGGTCGTTACGGGGTGGGCTATGGTCCTTATGTGGTTCTGCCGGGTTATGGCAGCTTCACGGTGCGCCAGGATGGCGGCGACTATGTCGATACGCTTTATCCGGTACTGAGTTGGCTGACCTGGCCGATGTCGATTGGTAAATGGACACTGGAAGGTGTGGAAACACGTGCACAGCTGTTGGATTCCGATGCCATCCTGAAACAGCAGCAGGATCCGTATGCGTTTATCCGCAACGCCTACTTCCAGCGTAATGATTTCCTCGCCAACGGCGGGAAGTTAAAACCGGAAGAGAATCCGAACGCCAGTGCGATTCAGGATGATTTGAAGGACATCGATTCACAGTAATGCCGAACATTGCAGACCTGAAATGGCGACCTTAAGTGTCGCCATTTTTTTTGGCTAATTAGTATTAAGTTATGATTAATTAGTCATAGTTAGAATCGCTTCACAGTAATTTTTGGCTCGATTCCAATTCCCTTCATTCAGTACGTTTAATGTCACAATTACTTAACAAAGTGAACAATACCTCTGGCTGATCATTTTCCTGCTAGCTAACGTGTAGTGAATTAAAACAATGTTTTATTTCATTCACTCTGCAAGGAATCGCCATGTCGGACAGCACTCCAACCGCAACGAAAACGGCAATACTCTCTCAGGAAAGCGCTCAGGGGGTACTCAGTGTGGGGCAGCGTTGGTTCCAGTTGATGCTAGTGGTTTTAGCTGCAGGAACGATTTATCCGCTTCTCTATCTACGCCAGTATTATCAGCCGACGCTAATCGCCTATTTCGGCATTAACGATCTACAACTTGGCCAGCTCTACTCGACGCTTGGCACCGTATTTGTCCTGAGCTATTTACCCAGTGGTTGGCTGGCGGATCGTATTGCCTCGCGCATCCTAATCTGTTTTTCCCTTTTCACAACCGGCATTCTGGGCTTTCTCTATGCCAGTCAGCCACCTTTCCCAATATTAATGCTGATCTTCGCCTGCTGGGGATTAACCACAGGGTTAACCTTCTGGTCCGCTGTCATCAAGCGTGTCGGTGCCATTGCCCAATCCAATGAGCGCGGCAGGTTTTTCGGCATACTGGATGGCGGGCGTGGCATGGTCGAAGCTTCTCTCGCTACGGTCGCGGTGGCTTTATTTGGCTGGTACGCTTCCCAGGGTTTGGAGCAAACGGGCTTCCGCCATGTGATCCTGATGTACGCCACACTATGCGTGGTTCTAGCCGTCATTCTCGCTTTTATCCGCGATCCTTCAGTTACAGCGTCTCAGCCACGGGTAGTCGCTCGTCAGGGCAGTCTGTGGCAGGATTTTAAAACCATCGCGGGCAAGCCTAATCTTTGGCTACTTGCCAGCGTGGTGTTCTGCGGTTATCAGCTGTTTTGGTCAACGTACAATTTCTCCGCGTATTTAAGAACATCTGATTATGGTGTCACTGCGGCACTGGCCGCGTTTATTACCGCTGGGAAAATGTGGATGCGCCCGATTGGGGGTATTGGCGGTGGCTGGCTGGCGGATAAAACTTCACGTGCTGGCGTGCTTTGTGGCGTGCTGATTTGTGGTGCTTTAGGCGTCACAGGGCTGATTTTACTGCCATCAGGCATTCCGCATGGGGCCTTAATTGCATTTGTGCTGTTGGTGGGGATGTTCGCCTATGCCGTGCGCGGGCTTTACTGGGCATTACTCGATCGCTGCGATATCCCACCTCACTGTACCGGCTTAGCCATTGGTTTAGTATCCGTCATTGGCTACTCGCCCGATATCTATCTTCCACTGCTCAGCGGATACCTCACGCAACATTTTCCTGGTGCGACAGGATACCGATTTTTCTTTGCCTACATCGTTTTTATCACGCTATGCGGCGCTTTTGGTGCCTGGCGTTTACACGTTCGTTTTAAAACCAAAGAGGAAGCCTGATGAAAGTTATCTCAATGGAAACCCATGTGGTTGCCGTCCCTCCACCGCATTTGGGTGGCATGTACTGGCTGTTTGTGAAGTTGAAGACCGATGACGGCATCGAGGGCGTGGGAGAAATTTATGCTGCAACCTTTCACCCGGACGCCATGGTGCCGATCATTCAGGACGTGTTTGAACGCTATCTGTTAGATCAGGATCCGCATCATACCGAACGGCTGTTTCGCCAAACCTACTCAAGTGGTTTCACCCAAAGGCCCGATCTCACCATGATGGGCGTAGTGAGCGGCCTGGAGATGGCCTGCTGGGATATTATCGGTAAGGCGGCGAACAAACCGGTTTATCAACTGCTTGGTGGTTTGGTTCAGCCACGTTTACGCTCCTACACCTATCTGTATCCCACCAATGCGCGAGGAGAATATGATTATGATGATCCAGATCTGGCTGCGGAGTGCGCCGCCGAGAATGTGAGGAAAGGCTTCACCGCCGTGAAGTTTGATCCTGCCGGGCCTTACACCGCCTACTCCGGTCATCAGCTTTCGCTGGAAGTGCTGGATCGTTGTGAGCTGTTCTGTAAGCGCATCCGCGAAGCAGTGGGCAGCAAAGCCGATCTGTTATTTGGCACGCATGGTCAGATGGTGCCTTCATCTGCCATTCGCCTGGCTAAGCGGCTGGAAAAATTCGATCCGCTGTGGTTTGAAGAACCTGTCCCGCCGGGACAACCCGAAGCGATGGGCGATGTCGCGCGGCACACTTCCATTCCCATTGCGGCAGGTGAGCGCCTCACCACCAAATACGAATTCCACCAACTGCTGCAGGCCGGGGCTGCCAGCATCTTACAGATGAATGTGGCGCGCGTCGGTGGATTGCTGGAAGCGAAGAAGATTGCTGCATTGGCAGAAGTGCATTACGCGCAGATTGCCCCACATCTCTATAACGGTCCGGTTGGAGCCGCCGCCAGTATCCAACTGGCCGCCTGTACGCCCAACTTCCTTATCCAGGAAAGCATTGGAACCTGGGATGGTTTCCACGCGACCATCCTTAAACAGCCGATTCAATGGGAAGAGGGCTACATCATCCCTTCAAATGAAGCGGGCTTAGGCGTGGAGTTGAATATGGACGTTGTGGCGCAGCACTCGCCATACCGTCATCGGCGTTTGCATCTGCAAATGGGGGAAAGCCCAGCCGATGTGAAGGATCTGGCTCCGGCAAAAGGATAACGCAATAAAAAACGGCGACATCACTGTCGCCGTTTTTCACACTGTTTTCAGCATCAGAACTTGTAGTTAAAGTTCGCGCCGTACAGCCAGGCTTTACCTTCGGAGTTAAAGGTGTAAGGCCCTTCTTTCACCGTGACTTTCTGGCCGTGCATGTAAGAGATACCAAGGTCGACTGACGCATTTTCGTTGAAGGCGTAAGAAGCACCGGCACTCAACCACAGACGGTCCTGATCCGGAATTGAGATCGAGCGTTTGTCAGCGGGAACCGGGCTGTCATCAAACGCGATACCGGTACGGAAGGTCCAGTTATCGTCGTAGAAGTAAGTGGTACCCAGCGCGATGCGATACGCATCCTTGAAGCCTTCATCTTTATAGAACAGCGTCTGACCGTTGCTGCCCGTGGCCTTCAGTTCCTGGAACTGGCTCCAGCTGGTGTAAGTCAGGCTGTAGTGTACGGCCCACTGTGGTGCCACTTTATGCCAGCCCGACACTTCCCACATCTCTGGAAGATTCAGCGTGAGTGAGCCCGGAATGGTTTGGCCACTGGTGCCGTATGGCAGTCCTAAGGCAATCGCCTGCGGTGTACCGTTGTAAGCGGTTGGGATGCTGCTCTTATAATCGCCGTCAAAGTCAATTTTGACTTCTGAACGATAGGTGAAGCCGAAGCGGTTGTTCTTATCCACTTCATACAGGATGCCAGCGTTCCAGCCGTAACCCCATTCATCACCTTTCAGGTGGGCAACCTGAGTATCCGCTGGCATGCCGACGCGAGCGCCGGCTTCACCCGCATAACGTTCGATTTTTGCTTTAGCGTAAACCGCATCAAAGCCAACACCAAAGCTGAAGTGCTCATTCAAACGATAAGCGGTGCTAAGGTTAAAGTTACCGGTCATCAGGTCGGTTTTACCACCGTAACCGCCGGCGGTGTAACCGTCATTGAACTCTGTCGCCAGACCATAGTTAGAGGTGACGGATGCGCCTACCCACCACTGATCGTTAATCGGATGAACGTAATGGAGGTTAGGGATCCACTGATTCGGTGCGATGTTTTTCGCATTCAGGCTGTTGCCGGTTGGGCTCTGGCCGCTGATATCCACTTCCGGATCAATATAAACGGTACCGATGGAGAAAGAAGGGCGATCCATCAATGCCATGGTCGCCGGGTTACGACTGGCAGATGCGGCGGTATCGCCCATCGCGCCTTCACCCGAATAAGCACGACCTAAACCAATTGCTGAGAATTCATTAAGTTGAAAGCCTGCGGCGTAAACTTGGGAAGAGATAAGCGCCACTGCAGCTGCCACAGCTGACTTTGCAAACAGGTTCTTATGGTTCATGACCACAACCTCATCTAGATTTATTATTAAACGTTGTTACGTCGCGTAACAAAGGACGGCGGATTGTAGGGACTGATGACAAAGGCACATATCAGACCAGTGCGACGAGTATAGGTCTGACCTGTGTATTTGTTGCAATAATGTTTTTTAAATATTTCCGATTTGATCGATAAAATCAGATCTGCTTAACAAAATCTTGTCGATGCCCATCTAGCATAGCGGTCAAATTTGTTCTGGATCAATTTTTAGTGTGATATTCGTCACTTAGCCGCTGAGAGATAGAAGCCAGGCCGCGCGGGGCGTACACTTTGTGTCAGAAAATGATCCGATTGTGTCGATTTATCGTCAGGAGAGAACAATGACTGATGCCATTAAAAAATGCAGTGCCACGGAAACGGCGGCGTGCTGCTGCGTAGATGTAGGCACCGTAATGGACAATACCGATTGCACGGCGAGCTGGTCTGGCGCTTTTGCCGATCGTCATGCGGCTGAAGCGATGCTGAAGCACCTGACGGACAAAGCGCGTCAGGTTGAATCCGAGCCTTGCGAGATTCACGCCGCATTCGTTGAAGAAGCCCCAGGTGTACGCCTGAATGTTGATTTCACTTTTGCCTGCCAGGCTGAGACCTTCATATTCCAACTCGGCTTACGCTAATCCTGTCGCTGCCGGAAGCCCTTCCGGCAGCGTTTTCTCTTTTTCGTGTCTTCCCTCGCACTTTTTTTCTTCTGTTATTGGCGACTTAGCAACACCTGGTTAACACTGATGATCAGGTCAGACCTGTTTAGCAATGATGCTACGGTCGTAAATTACAGGTGAGTGCAATGAGCAAAGCGCAGCCGCTGCTGACGCGTCAGGGCGAACGAATCGCCATAACCCATGGATTACGCACGCCTTTCGCCCGTCAGGCGAGTGATTTTCATGGCATTCCCGCGCTGGAGTTGGGGCGCATGGTGGTGTCAGAGTTGATGGCGCGCAGCGAATTGCCGGTCGACGTTATCGATCAACTGGTATTTGGCCAGGTGGTGCAAATGCCGGAAGCGCCCAATATTGCGCGCGAAATCGTGCTGAGCAGCGGATTGAGCGTGCACACTGATGCATACAGCGTCAGCCGCGCGTGCGCTACCAGTTTTCAGGCGGTAGCGAATGTGGCGGAAAGCCTGATGGCGGGTACCATTGATGCGGGTATTGCCGGTGGTGCAGACTCCTCATCGGTACTGCCTATTGGCGTCAGCAAGACGCTGGCGCGCGCGTTGGTCGATCTCAACAAAGCACGAACCTTCAGCAAAAAGCTGCAAATCTTACGCCGTCTGCGTCCACGCGATCTGTTGCCGGTGCCGCCTGCGGTTGCAGAGTATTCCACCGGCTTACGCATGGGTGATACCGCCGAACAAATGGCGAAAACCCACGGCATCACACGTGAACAACAAGATGCTCTGGCGTTGCGCTCACATCAGCATGCAGCACGTGCCTGGCAGTCAGGCGTGCTGGCGCAGGAAGTGATGGCGGCCTTTGTGCCGCCATGGAAAGCACCAATTGAGCAAGACAACAACATTCGCTTTAACGCCAGCGCTAGCGACTACGCAAAATTGCGACCGGCCTTTGATCGTCGCCACGGTTCCGTCACGGCAGCCAACAGCACACCGCTGACCGATGGCGCGGCCGCGGTGATTTTGATGCGTGAAGGCCGTGCACGAGAACTGGGAATTACGCCGCTTGGCTATCTGCGCAGCTACGCGTTTACTGCGATTGATGTCTGGCAGGATATGTTGCTGGGTCCCGCTTATGCCTCACCGCTGGCGCTGGATCGCGCTGGCATTACCCTCAACGACCTGACGCTGATCGATATGCACGAAGCCTTTGCGGCACAGACGCTGGCCAATCTGAAAATGTTCCGTGATGAGCGTTTTGCGCGAGAGGTACTGAATCGCCCGCATGCCTTGGGTGAAGTGAATGAAGAACGTTTCAATGTGTTGGGCGGCTCCATTGCATACGGCCATCCGTTTGCTGCCACTGGCGCGCGCATGATCACCCAAACGTTGCATGAACTGCGGCGGCGCGGCGGCGGATTAGGACTGGTGACCGCCTGTGCAGCGGGCGGATTAGGCAGCGCAATGGTTCTGGAGGCCGAATAATGAGCGCATCTGCATTCCATTTACACATGCGCCTTGATCATGTCGGCATCATCACCATCGACGTGCCGGGCGAAAAGATGAACACGCTGAAAGCGGAGTTTGTCCCACAAATAAAAGCGGTGCTGGCTGAAGCGCGCAGCAATCCGAAGCTGGCGGGATTAGTGCTGATTTCGGGTAAAAGCGATAACTTTGTCGCCGGTGCGGACATCAGCATGATCGCCGATTGCCAGACGGCAGAAGAAGCGGAAGCTTTAGCCCGCCAGGGGCAAGAGGTAATGGCGGAGATTGCGGCGCTGCCTTTCCCGGTGGTTGCGGCCATCCACGGTGCCTGTCTCGGCGGCGGGCTGGAGTTGGCGCTGGCCTGCAGCGCACGTATCTGTACGCTGGATGATAAAACCCGCCTGGGGCTGCCGGAAGTGCAGTTGGGTCTGTTACCTGGCTCAGGCGGGACGCAGCGTCTGCCAAAACTGATTGGGGTGCCGCAAGCGCTACCGCTGATCCTGAGCGGCAAACAGCTGCGCGCTAAACAGGCACTGAAACTGGGTATCGTTGACGATGCGGTACCCCAATCCATCTTGCTGGAAACAGCGATTGCGCGTGTGCATAAAGGAAAGGTTGTTCGCCGTGAGTTGTCACGTCGCGATCGTCTGATGCAGGCGCCACTGGCGCGATCGCTGTTATTCGCACTGGCAAAGCGCCAAACCGACCGCAAAACGCAGGGGAATTACCCGGCGGCGGATCGCATCCTGCAAGTGGTGCGCACGGGGTTGGAGCAGGGCAGCCACGCCGGACATGCGGCGGAAGCGCGCGCCTTTGGCCAGCTGGCGATGACCCCTGAATCTGCGGCACTGCGCAGTCTGTTTTTTGCTTCGACCGCGATCAAGAAAGAAGCGGTGGCCGAGGCTGAACCGCGCGCATTAAAACACATCGGCGTGCTCGGTGGCGGATTGATGGGCGGGGGGATTGCCAGCGTGACGGCGCTGAAAGCCGGTTTTCCGGTGCGAATTAAAGACGTCAATCTCAATGGTGTGAACCATGCATTTCAATACAGCTGGGACCTGCTGAGTCAAAAAGTGAAGCGGCGCCAGCTGAAACCCGCTGAGCGTCAACAACAGATGGCGCGCATCAGCGGCGGTATCGATTATCAGGGGTTCAGCCAGCGCGATCTGGTGATTGAAGCGGTATTTGAGGATTTGACGTTGAAGCAGCAGATGGTAGCGGATATCGAAAGTCATTGTCAGCCACACACCATCTTTGCTTCCAACACCTCTTCGTTGCCGATTGGCGATATTGCCGCCAACGCGCAGCGCCCCGAGAATGTGATTGGTCTGCACTACTTCAGTCCGGTGGACAAAATGCCGCTGGTGGAGGTGATTCCGCATGCGGGCACCTCGGCAGAAACGCTCGCGACCACGGTGCAGCTGGCGCGTCAGCAAGGCAAAACAGCGGTGGTGGTGGCCGATAAACCCGGTTTTTACGTCAACCGCATTCTCGCGCCCTATATAAATGAAGCCATGCGCTGCTTGCTGGAAGGGGAGCCGGTCGATCATATCGATCGTGCATTAGTGAAGTTCGGTTTTCCGGTAGGGCCGCTACAGTTGCTGGATGAAGTGGGCATTGATGTCGGCAGTAAAATCAGCCCGATTTTGCAGCAGGCGTATGGTGAGCGTTTCAGCGCACCCGAGGCGGTCAATGCCATCCTGGCTGATGGCCGCAAAGGGCGCAAAAACCAGAAAGGGTTCTACCTCTACAACGCCTCTCGCTGGCCGGGAAAACGCAAAGTGGATGCCTCAATCTATGACCTGATTAGCGTCAAACCGCAGGCAAAGCAGAGCGAAGAACAGATTGCGGAACGCTGCGTGATGATGATGCTGAATGAGGCTTCACGCTGTCTGGACGAGTCCGTGGTGCGCAATGCTCGGGATGGTGATATCGCGGCGGTATTTGGCATCGGATTCCCACCTTTTCTCGGCGGGCCGTTCCGCTATATGGATCAACGCGGCGTCAGCCAAATCGTCAATACATTACGTGCATTAATGCAGCAACATGGCGATCGTTTCGCGCCCTGTAACGCTTTAATGGCAATGTCAGAAGCGCAAACGAATTTTTACACTTCTGCACAAATATGAATAGGCGCACAGATTCAGCGGGTTAGTTATGGTGCCATGAAGAAGGTAGTGCGGCACCATTCTGAGATGTGCTTATTTAATAAACAACCGGTTGACTATACTGAAGCCATTGGGGTAAAACACAGCGTTCATTCGCAGAATGAAGCGTCTGGTGCTGTGGTACCCGACGATATCGACAAACAACAGCGGTGCTTTATGCAAGTTTTTATCATGCGTCATGGCGATGCAGCTCTGGAAGCAGCGAGTGATTCAGTACGCCCACTCACAATCTGTGGCTGTGACGAATCGCGCCAGATGGCGAGCTGGCTAAACGGCCAGGCGCTGGATATCGAAAGGGTGTTAGTGAGCCCTTATCTCCGTGCAGAGCAGACGCTCGCCACGGTTCGTGAGGCACTGAAGCTGCCTGAAGGGCAGGACGTGCTGCCGGAACTGACGCCGGGAGGCGATCCGGGCATGGTGGCCTGTTATCTGCAAGCGCTGGCGCAGCAGGGTGTTAAATCAGCGCTGGTGATTTCGCATCTGCCGCTGGTGGGCTATCTGGTGTCAGAGCTTTGCCCGCAGGAAGCGCCACCGATGTTTGCTACGTCGGCAATTGCTTATGTGAACTTTGATGCAGACGCCTGTGAAGGCAAACTGGAGTGGCAGGTCAGCCCGTCAAAATTGGCCAAAGCGATGTAATGTCGCCAAAAGTCATATCTCTATGGGCCGCTTTCTGCGGCCCTTTCCTTTTTTAGCGTCAAGGCAGTTCTGGCGGTTGCCACTCTTCGACTTCAATCAGCACCAGCAGCGCAGCATCGCCGCCAAACAACTTCGGTGCCTGGTGAAATGCCATCACATGCGGATGTTGCGCCAACCACAGCGGTGTTTGCTGCTTGAGGATATGCTTGCCGTGTCCGGTCATTACGCTGGCACAGAACAGATGTTCACGGCGGCAGGCGGCAATGAGCGCCCCCAGCTCTTGTTTGGCCTGCTGCTGTCTTAAACCATGAAGATCGAGAAAAATCTCCGGCGTGTAATCGCCGCGTCGCAATTTCTTCAGTTCATAATGACTGACATCGGCGCGCACGTAGCGCATTGGCCCCTCGCTGGAGAGCAGCGGCTGAAACTCATCTGAGAAGTAGTGACTGTTATCGGCTTGCTCGGAAAGCAGTCTTTTCAGCGGGACTTCGCGGGTTTTCACTACCGGTTTGTGCACGATAGTGTCTTGTTTCAGCTTACGCGTTCCGCTCATCAACTCACGAAACAGCGCCTGATCGTCCTGGTTTAGGGGCGTCTTCTTACTCATGGCTCAAATTAGGGTTAAAGGGCTGGTTAATAGCCGGTGGCATACCTTAACGCTTAGCGTTAACAAATGTCAGCTTTTTCGCCTCGCTGCGCTGAATTCTGCCCGGCTTCGTGGCAAACTAACGGCCGATTGATTTTAAGGCCTGCGGAGGGCTACGTGGACAAGATTTTCGTCGATGAGGCAGTGAGTGAACTGCACACCATTCAGGATATGCTGCGCTGGGCTGTCAGCCGTTTTTCGGCGGCAGGCATTTGGTACGGCCACGGCACGGATAATCCCTGGGACGAAGCAGTCCAACTGGTTCTGCCCACGCTCTGGCTGCCGCTGGATATCCCAGAAGATATGCGCAATGCGCGCCTGACGGCCAGCGAGCGTCACCGCATTGTTGAACGTGTGATTCGCCGCGTCAACGAGCGCATTCCGGTGGCTTATCTCACCAATAAAGCCTGGTTCTGCGGCCATGAATTCTATGTCGATGAGCGTGTGTTAGTGCCGCGTTCGCCGATTGGTGAGCTGATTGAAAACCGTTTTGCCGGTCTGGTTGGTGAACAACCGCACCACATTCTCGATATGTGTACCGGCAGTGGCTGCATCGCGATTGCCTGTGCTTATGCCTTCCCGGAAGCGGAAGTTGATGCGGTGGATATCTCCACTGACGCGCTGGCGGTGGCTGAGCAAAATATTGAAGAACATGGTTTGATCCACCACGTCACGCCCATTCGCTCAGATCTGTTCCGTGGCCTGCCGCAGGTCAAATATGATCTGATCGTCACCAATCCACCGTACGTGGATGCGGAAGATATGGACGATCTGCCGAATGAATATCGCCACGAACCAGAACTGGGTCTGGCAGCAGGCAGTGATGGTCTGAAGCTGGTGCGCCGTATTCTTGCCTGTGCCCCGGATTATCTGAGTGAGCAGGGCGTGCTGATTTGCGAAGTGGGCAACAGCATGGTGCATATGATGGATCAGTACCCGGATGTGCCGTTTACCTGGCTGGAGTTCAATAACGGCGGTGACGGTGTGTTTATGCTGACGCGCGAGCAGATCGTCGCGGCACAGCATCACTTCTCCTTCTACAAAGACTAAAAATGGGGCGAGACATCGCCCGCAACATCGCAACAAGGAACCACAATGGCCGGTAACAGCATTGGACAAGTTTTTCGCGTAACCACCTTTGGCGAGTCGCATGGTATTGCGCTGGGCTGCATCGTTGATGGCGTGCCACCAGGCATTCCTCTTACGGAAGCGGATATTCAGCACGATCTCGATCGCCGCCGCCCGGGTACGTCGCGCTACACCACCCAGCGCCGCGAACCGGATCAGGTGAAAATTTTGTCCGGCGTGTTTGAGGGCGTCACCACAGGCACCTCTATCGGCCTGTTGATCGAGAATACCGACCAGCGTTCGCAAGATTATGGCGCGATTAAAGATCTGTTCCGCCCCGGCCATGCGGATTACACCTACGAGCAAAAATATGGCCTGCGCGACTATCGCGGCGGTGGCCGTTCCTCGGCGCGTGAAACCGCGATGCGCGTGGCGGCGGGTGCGATTGCCAAAAAGTATCTGCAAATGAAGCACGGCATTCAGGTACGTGGTTATCTGGCACAGATTGGTGATGTAGCCTGCGAGCTGAAAGACTGGAGCATCGTTGAAGAGAACCCGTTCTTCTGCCCGGATGCTTCGAAGCTGGAAGCGCTGGATGAACTGATGCGCGGCTTGAAGAAAGAGGGCGACTCTATCGGTGCCAAAGTCACGGTAATGGCGGAAAATGTGCCACCGGGACTGGGTGAGCCGGTGTTTGATCGTCTGGATGCCGATTTGGCGCACGCGTTGATGAGCATCAACGCGGTAAAAGGCGTGGAAATCGGTGACGGTTTCGCGGTGATTAACCAGCGCGGTAGCCAGCATCGCGATGAGATTCGTGCCGACGGTTTCCAGAGCAACCACGCGGGTGGCATTTTGGGTGGCATCAGCAGCGGCCAGACCATCAGTGCGAACCTGGCGATGAAACCCACCTCCAGCATCACCGTTCCGGGTAAAACCATCACCCGTGATGGTGAAGAAGTGGAGATGATCACCAAAGGTCGCCACGATCCTTGTGTGGGCATTCGCGCGGTACCGATTGCCGAAGCAATGATGGCGATCGTGTTGATGGATCACCTGCTGCGCCAGCGTGCACAGAACGGTGACGTCAACAGCAGCGTTCCGCGCTGGTAAGCCACTGATGCGCCGCCTGCTCACCACCGTTGCCGCGCTGTTGTGCAGTGCGGCCGTGTTTGCTGCCACGCCCTGGCAGCAAATCCATCAGCCGATTGCTGGCAGCCCACAGTCGATTGGCGGGTTCGCCAACGGCTGTATTGTTGGCGCACAGCAACTGCCACTCAATTCACCCAATTATCAGGTCATGCGCCAGGATCAGCGGCGTTATTTCGGCCATCCCGATCTGATTGCCTTTATTCAGCGTCTCAGTACCCAGGTGCATCAACTGCAGCTGGGGCAGGTGTTAATTGGTGATATGGGCATGGCGGCCGGCGGGCGCTTCAGCAGTGGGCATGCCAGCCATCAAACCGGGCTGGACGTCGATATCTGGCTGCAGCTGCCGCAAAATCGCTGGACGGCGCAGCAGCTGCTGAAGCCACAGCCACTGGATTTGGTGGCACCGGATGATAAGCAAGTCATTGCACGTCATTGGCAGCCGCAGATCGACAGCCTGATCAAGCTGGCGGCGAAAGATAATGAAGTGACACGTATCTTCGTCAATCCGGCGATTAAAAAGCAGCTTTGTGCGGATGCCGGAAGCGATCGTGCATGGCTGAATAAAGTGCGCCCGTGGTTTGCCCATCGTGCCCACATGCACGTGCGTCTGCGCTGTCCGGCAGGCAGTCTGGAGTGCGAAGATCAGGCTGCACCGCCGCCGGGTGATGGTTGTGGTGCAGAGTTAGACAGTTGGTTCCTGCCGAAAAAACCGGGTAGCACGCCGCCTGTGAAGAAAACGCCGCCGCCGTTGCCGCCATCCTGTCAGGCACTATTAGATCGTCATTTACTCTAGCCTTGACGCTTCCTGTTGCAGCAGCATTGGCAACGTTCTCTCTCCCAGGCACAGATGTTTGTGAGACCAGGAGAGAGCACGGATGCCCAGCCTGCAATAAGAATGGTCGGGTTAACTTTACGAGAAAAAAATGGACCTCTTTGTTGTTAGCCCACTATTGCTGGGCGTGTTGTTTCTGGTTGCGGTGCTGGCAGCGTTTATCGACTCTATCGCCGGCGGCGGTGGCTTACTCACCGTTCCTTCATTACTCGCTGCAGGGCTCTCTCCCGCGCAGGCGTTAGCCACCAATAAATTACAGTCGGTCGGCGGTTCATTCTCCGCCAGCCTCTACTTTGTGCGGCGCGGCGCGGTGAATCTGCGCGAACAGCGGCTGAACATTGCCATGACCTTTATCGGTGCAGTGTGTGGCACGGTGCTGATTCAGCATATCCAGGCGGATGTGCTGCGACAGATTTTGCCGCTCCTGCTGATCAGCATTGGTTTATGGTTCCTGTTAATGCCGCGCCTGGGTGAGTCGGACCGTGAGCATCGCCTGCAGGGCATCGCTTTTGCGCTGGTCGGCGGCGGTTGCGTCGGTTTTTACGACGGCTTTTTTGGTCCGGGTGCAGGTTCATTCTATGCATTGGCGTTTGTGACGCTGTGTGGCTTCAATCTCGCCAAGGCCACTGCCCACGCCAAAGTCCTAAATTTCACCTCCAATTTCGGCAGTCTGCTGTTCTTTATGTTCGGCGGAAAGGTGGTGTGGGGCACGGGCGTGATCATGTTGATTGGCGCATTCGTAGGCGCGCGTATCGGCGCCAGACTGGTGCTGAGCCGGGGTCAGAAGCTGATCCGCCCGATGGTGGTGACCGTTTCCGCCGTGATGAGCGCCAAATTATTGTGGGATAGCCATGGCAGCGCGTTGCTGGCGTGGATAGCCACGCTGTAAAGCAGTACTCGTCAAGAACGGCTGCCAATGCGACAATGGCGCTAATTTTTTTAAAGATTAAAATATTATGAGTACAGAACATCATTACCAGCAGCTGGTGGATATTTTTGATGGCTGCTTTGTTGAAGACTTTCAGACCCGTCTAATTAAAGGCGATGACGAACCTATTTATCTTCCAGCGGATGAGGAATCGCCGTGGAACCGCGTGGTGTTTGCTCACGGTTTCTACGCCAGCGCGCTGCACGAAATTTCTCACTGGTGTATTGCCGGTGAAGCGCGTCGCAAGCTGGTGGATTTTGGTTATTGGTACTGCCCGGATGGGCGGGATGCGCAAACGCAAAGTCAGTTCGAGTCAGTGGAAGTCAAGCCACAGGCGCTGGAGTGGCTGTTCTGTGTCGCGGCGGGCTTTCCCTTCAATGTCAGCTGTGACAATCTCGAAGGCGATTGTGAACCCGATCGCATCGCGTTCCAGCGCAAGGTCCATGCTCAGGTGATGACTTATTTTGAGCAGGGTATCCCGGCACGTCCGGCACGTTTTATCGATGCGTTAGCCAGCTATTACGGTACGCCAGCGCTGACGGCGGCACACTTCCCGTGGCCGGAAGATTTGTGATTCGCAAATATATTATTAATGACCCAAAGTCACCCGCGTTGCAGCTTAACGGCGAATGAACGACCCCCGGGAACGCGAACCAGCGTGTAACGGGGCAAGAGCGTGAAGCCAGCGCAGTAGCGGCGCGGCGTATCAAGGGCAATAAGGAACAAGACGATGATCGTAGAATTCGAATCCCGCATCCTGGCATTGATTGACGATATGGTTGATCACGCCAGTGACGACGAGCTGTTTGCCGGTGGCTATCTGCGTGGTCATCTGACCCTGGCGGTGGCTGAGATTGAAATCAGCGGTGAGCACACACCAGAAGCGCTGCAAATCCATGTGACCAACAGCCTGCAAAATGCGATTGCCGCGGGTGAACTGTCACCGCGCGATCAGGCGCTGGTGATTGGCATGTGGGATAATTTGTTCCAGCAGGCGCGTCAGACCGCCTGATAAGTCGGGGCGGCCGCTCGCCCCGCCATCCTAGCGTCCCGCTTTCTTACCTTTCAGCAATTTTCTTACCCAGTAACGATTCGGATTCAATGCCGCCAGCGTGGTGATATCCAGCGGTTGCGGCTCACCACTCATCTGTGCCGCCAGTACTTCCGCCGCCAGCGGCGCGCTGCACAAGCCGCGTGAACCCAGCGCACCCAGCACAAATAAACCGGCATGAACCGGTGCATCGGCAAGGGTTTCACCCCGTGCTCGTTGCCCCGGCAAATCAGCATATTGCGCCAGCGTTGCGGCGTAATCAGGCGCGCTGCCACTCATCGGTAAGTGATCGCGCGTGGCGCAGCGCACGCCAACACGCGCCTCGTTATCACTGATATCCACCTGCTGCGGCCACTCTACATCTGGCAGGCAGTTCACCAGCCGCTGGCGATTTTCCTGCTGATCGTCAGCACGGAAATCGGTTGTGGTATCGCCACGGTGGTAGCTGGCTCCGATGCAGTGAGTGTTGAAATTCGGGCTCACCGGCGTGAGATAGCCGTTATAGCACAGCACGGTATTTAACGCGCCCAGCTCAGAATTGGTCGGTACATGACTGACCTGACCCGCAACGGCATACACCGGCAGGTCTTTGCTCTGTTCAATTTCCAGCAGCGCATGGCCATTGGCGAGCACCACCTGCTGATGATTTACCGAGGGTTGCTCGCTGAAGTTCAGGGTCCAGCCCTCAGTCGTGGTTTCCAGCGTGGTGACGCGATGCAGCCAGTGCAGGCGTAAACCCAGCGTTTGCGCATGCTCCAATAGGTTGCTGGTCAGTTGCGACGGAGAGAGCCAGCCGCCCTGAGGATAGAAAATGCCACCACTACCGGTTTCGACGCCCGCTAATTGCTGCGCGTCCTCCTGACTTACGCCGTACGCCACATCATGCGGCAATCCCATCTCCAGCATTTGGGCAATTTTATCGGCACTTTTACTGTCCCAGCCGAGTTGCAATACACCGCTCCAGTCATGCTCGAACATCACAGGTAGCTGGTCATACAAACGGCGGGCAAAGGTGAACGCCGCAGGGAAAAACGTGGCGAGAGCGGGATCGTGCTGATTGAGCAGCGGGTAAAGTGCGCCCTGACGGTTGCCGGAAGCACCGAGGGCAGGTGCTGCATCAGCGCAATAAAGCGTCACCTTCCAGCCCCGGCGCAGCAGCGCCAGCGCCAGCACGGCACTCGCCACACCACCACCAATCAGCGCCACTTCCTGAGTGCGAGCTGCAGGGCGGGCATACCACGGTTGGCTGTGGGGCAGGGCAGCAACCTGCTCCATTACGCCCGTTAGCATTTCGCGTTTGTGACCAAAGCCTTTGCGCTTAGCCACGGTAAAACCCGCTTCCTGTAATCCCCGACGGACAAAACCTGCCGAGGTGAAGGTCGCCAGCGTCCCACCCGGCCGGGCCAGACGGGCCATGGCGGCGAACAATTCCGGCGTCCACATCTCCGGATTTTTAGACGGCGCAAAACCATCTAAAAACCATGCATCCACTTGAGCATTAAGACTGTCATCAAAGGTATTAATTAGCGCGTTAATATCACCGAGCCAGAGATCGAGCGTGACTTTACCGTTGTTGAACAGTAAACGCTGGCAACCCGGCAGCGCCTGTGGCCACTGTTGCTGTAACTGTTCTGCCCAGTGCGCCAGCTCAGGCCAGTGTGCGTGCGCTGCGACCAGATCGGTTTGCGTCAGTGGGAATTTTTCGCAGCTAATGAAGTGCAGACGCTTAAGTGTCGCGTCGGGATGTTCGCTACAGAAGCGATCGAACGCTTGCCACAAGGTAAGAAAGTTCAGACCCGTCCCAAAACCGCTTTCCGCGACAATAAAAATATCGCGTGAATGTTGAGCGAAACGGACAGGAATTTGGTTGCCGTTGAGGAAAACATAGCGCGTCTCCTCCAACCCGTTGTCGTTGGAGAAATAGACGTCATCGAATGCTCGGGAAACAGGTGTACCCTGATCATTCCAGTTTAATTGCGCGTGTTCAACCGGGGCTAATTTCACGGGAAAGGCTCGTTTTTCAGGCAGTGGCGCGATTTTAACGACTGCCGTCACATGACGCAAATTTACAAAAGGAAATGGCTGATCGGACTTGTTCGGCTTACAACTGTAAGCTAGAGTGCACGTCAATCCAAAAGAAGTGGAATGAGGACTATTGAATGAAACGTGCAGTGATTACTGGCCTGGGTATCGTTTCCAGCATTGGTAATAACCAGCAAGAAGTGCTGGCTTCTCTGCGTGAAGGCCGTTCGGGTATCACCTTCTCTGAGGAGATGAGAGATATCGGTATGCGCAGCCACGTATGGGGCAACGTCAAACTGGATACCAACGGGCTCATCGATCGCAAAATCGTGCGTTTCATGAGTGATGCTTCAATCTACGCTTACCTGTCTATGGCAGAAGCGATTCAGGATTCCGGTCTGACTGACGAGCAGTATCAGAACAACCCACGCGTGGGTCTGATTGCCGGTTCAGGCGGCGGTTCTCCGCGTTATCAGGTGTTCGGTGCTGACGCAATGCGTGGCCCGCGCGGCCTGAAAGCGGTCGGTCCTTATGTGGTGACCAAAGCCATGGGTTCAGGTGTGTCAGCGTGTCTGGCTACCCCATTCAAAATCCACGGTGTGAACTACTCAATCAGCTCTGCTTGTGCCACTTCCGCACACTGCATCGGTAATGCGGTTGAGCAGATTCAGTTGGGCAAACAGGACATCGTTTTTGCTGGCGGCGGTGAAGAGCTGAGCTGGGAAATGGCCTGTGAATTCGATGCGATGGGCGCACTGTCCACCAAATACAACGAGACGCCAGAAAAAGCTTCCCGTACCTATGATGCGAACCGTGATGGTTTCGTGATCGCAGGCGGCGGCGGCATGGTGGTGGTTGAAGAGCTGGAACATGCTCTGGCACGTGGCGCACACATTTACGCAGAAATCGTTGGCTACGGCGCGACCTCTGACGGTGCTGATATGGTGGCACCATCAGGCGAAGGCGCAGTGCGTTGCATGAAGATGGCGATGCAGGGCGTTGATACCCCAATCGATTACCTCAACACCCACGGTACTTCTACACCTGTCGGTGATGTGAAAGAGCTGGGTGCGATTCGCGAAGTGTTTGGTGACAACTCACCGTACATTTCTGCTACCAAAGCCATGACCGGTCACTCACTGGGTGCAGCGGGCGTGCAGGAAGCGATTTACACCTTGCTGATGCTGGAGCATAGCTTCATCGCACCAAGCATCAACATCGAAGAGATTGATGAAGCCGGTAAAGGCCTGAACATCGTGACGCAGCCGACTGAAAAAGCGCTGACCACCGTGATGTCCAACAGCTTCGGTTTCGGCGGCACCAACGCCACCTTAACCATGCGTAAGCTGCCAGCTTAATAGCGTGATCACAGTTTTCCAGGGGCCGGTCTATCCGGCCCCTGTTGTTTTTGACATTTCCCCCGCTGCTTGCCTACACTCATCCCATCTTGCATGAAATAAAATAATCGTTTGCGCACGTTATGAACCAAATAACCCGTTTTCGTCCGGACCCAGGACGTAAGCGTGTGTTGGGTTTTCGCCTGTCGCGCATGCTCTGAACAAGGAGTTCATACCATCATGACCACGGCTGCTGATACGCAGACGCAATCTGTGCTGCCTTTGGGTTGCATATCCTTTGCGGTGTTTCTCACTTATTTAACCGCAGGCCTGGCGCTCCCGGTCATCCCGCTGTACGTGCATCAGGAATTGGGCATGAGCAACCTGATGGTGGGTGTCGCGGTGGGCATTCAATTCTTCGCCACGTTGCTGACACGCAGCTTTGCCGGACGCCGAGCCGATCAGCACGGCGCGAAGCTCACCACCCAACACGGTATGATCGCCATCGCGCTGGTGGGTGTGGCGTATTTGGCCGCGGCGTTGTTGCCCGTTTCGCCGTGGGTAAAATTTGGTTTGCTGGCAGTGGGGCGTTTGTTACTCGGATTTGGTGAAAGCTTGCTGCTCACCGGCAATCTGACCTGGGGCATGGGGCTGGTGGGAAGCAAACGATCCGGCCTGGTGATGTCGTGGAACGGTATGGCGATTTATGGATCGCTGGCGGCAGGCGCGCCGCTGGGTTTGTTAATCAATCAACATGGCGGATTCGCGGCACTCGGTGCTGTCGCGTTGCTGTTGCCACTGCTCTCGCTGGCGATCAATAGCTGGGTCAGTAAAGTGCCGGTGGTGGGTGGCGAACGTCCTTCTCTGTTCAGCGTGGTGAAAACCATCTTCCAACCCGGCATGGCGCTGGCGTTGCAGGGCACCGGATTTGCGGTGATCGGCACCTTTACCTCACTCTATTTTGCCGCAGAAAACTGGGGCAATGCCGGTTTTGCGCTAACTGCATTCGGCTGTGCTTTTGTATTGGTGCGCGTGTTCTTTGGCGGTTTGCCGGATCGTCACGGTGGTGTGCGCGTTGCAATGATTTCGCTGCTGGTGGAAACCGCCGGTTTGCTGGTGCTGGCCTGCGCAACTTCTGGCTGGATGGCGCTGATTGGTGCTGCGCTAACCGGTTGCGGTTGTTCACTGATTTTCCCGGCGCTTGGCGTCGAGGTGATTAAACGCGTCTCACCGCAAATTCGTGGCACGGCGCTGGGCGGTTTTTCCGCTTTCCAGGATATTGCTTATGGTGCCAGCGGCCCGCTGACGGGTTTGCTCGCCACGGCCCTGGGTTATGGATCGGTCTACCTTGCCGGTGCCTGCTGTGCAGCCCTGGGCATTCTCGTCACCTGGTCGTTTGCGCGTAGCGCGACAACAGCGTAACCAGCTTATCGCAGGCGCTGACAATCTCACCCGGCGTCAGCGCAGCAAAGCCCAGCAGCCAGCCCGGTTGTGGCTGACTGTCGGCGTACAACGGTGACAGGCGCGGCAACAGCAGACCGATTTCCCTCGCCTGCTGCGTGAGTTGTGCTTCCTCACCCTGATGCAATGCCACCGTCAGCTGCAGCCCGCCAGACGCCTGCAGCGGCGTCAGCCACGGCTGCAGGCGCGTGTTGATCTGTTCAAGTAACCGATCGCGACGGCTGTGGTAAAGCTGGCGCATCAGCCGCAGGTGGCTGGCAAAGTGGCCCTGTTGCAGAAACTCAGCGGTGATCGCTTGCGGCAACAGCGCGCTGTGACCATCCAGAATGCTGCGCGCGCGACCCATGGCATCTACCAGTGCTGGCGGCACGACCATCCACGCCAGCCGCAGGGAAGGGAAGAGCGTTTTGGAAAAAGTGCCAAGGCAGATAACCCGGCTGTTATCCTCCAATCCCTGTAAGGCGGGAAGCGGGCGATCGTCATAGTGAAACTCACTGTCGTAATCATCCTCAATTAACCAGCTTTGCTGCTGGTGCGCCCAGTCGAGCCACTGCAGGCGGCGGGCAAGGCTCATCGCGGTACCGGTGGGATAGTGATGTCCCGGCGTCAGATAAACCAGCCTCGCGTCTCCTTCAAGCGGCATCGCGCCTTCGCTATCCAACGGCATCGCACGGCAGTGTGCACCCGCAGCGAGGAAAGCGTTACGCGCGCCGGGATAGCCTGGCTCTTCAAGCCACACTTCATCATTGGCATCCAGCAACATCAGCGCCAGTAACTGCAGGGCCTGCTGTGAACTGGTTAGGATAACGACTTGCCCGGCAGCACAGCGCACCCCGCGTGATAACGCCAGATAATCCGCCACCGCCTCACGAAGCGGCATAAAGCCTAGTGGATCGCCATAACCCATCACCTGGCTGCCCAGCGAGCGCTGCACGCTGTTGCTGATCCGGCGCCATTGGGTATGCGGGAAAGCGCGTAATTCAGGCGAACCGGCGGCAAACGCATGGGGGAACGGCGAATCCTGGCAGCCACCGGTTGCTAATATTTGCTCACCACGCCGTGAGAAACGAGGTGAGTTATGTGCGGGTGTGGTCGCCGCCCGTGCAGGCATTGCAATCGATACAAAAGTACCCCGACCCGCCCGTCTCTCCAGATAGCCTTCACTCTCAAGCTGCGCATAAGCGGCTTCCACCGTCACCCGCGACAGCGACAAATCCTCGGCTAACTGACGGCTGGAGGGTAAGCGTTGTTGATGGTGCAAATGGCCGCGGGTTATGGCCTCACGTAGCGTATGGCATAAACGTTCACGTAAGCCGCCGGATGACGTGTGATTAAACAGGGCTAAAAAAGAGTGGCGCATGCTGGTCTTATCACTGTGTGAAAAGTGGTATCAGATTGCAGACCACTTTGCCGTAAACTCAGGGAAAATTACACAAGGAGAATGCGATGTCATCAGTCTTACTCTTCCCGCCCGCGGATCCTCAGGAAAGCGTGGCGTATCTGCAGCACAAACTGAGTTATTACACCGATGCCTGGGATTTGGCAGAGGATCTGGCGCAAGGCGTCAATGCGATAGTGGTGGTTGATGCGCGATCCACTGATGTCTATCAGGCGGGGCACATCACCGGGGCGATTTCGTTTCCGCATCGCACCATGAACGCCGACTCCACCGCGCAACTGGATCGCAGCAAGATCTACATCACTTATTGCGATGGCATTGGCTGCAACGGTTCGACTAAAGCGGCATGGAAACTGGCTTCGCTAGGGTTTCAGGTCAAAGAGTTGATCGGTGGACTGGATTTCTGGAAGCGCGATGGGCATCCATTGACGTGGGGAACGTCGCCGGGCGAGTGGCCACAGGCCGCACCCGGTGCGAACTGTGGCTGCTAAATTACAGAAACAGCCAGAGTAAAAAGAAGAACAGTGCCAGGCCCAGAATCAATGTCATTGCCGGGCGCTGTGCCAGCGGACGCGGCAAAATCTCAATCCACGGCGACCAGATCGGCTGCGGACGTAAATCACTGGCGGCGTGCATCTGCTCCAGCGTTTTCTCGACGCGGCGGCTAAACAGCAAGTTGAGAAGATCTTGCGTTTGCGCGGGCGTCAGTACCGTCTGCGGCGTGGCCTGGAAACGCTGCTGGCTGTAATCCTCCAGCAGCCGTTGCTCGTCATGTGTCAGCGGCTGCTTCAGCGAGGTTTCCAGCATTTGTAAGGTCGGTGCGCTGTGTTGACCCAATGTCTGACGTACCTGCAAATATTGTGTCAGCAGCGGGAAGTGGCGAGAGGGAATTGGATCGCCACTCTTCAGATTGACCAGTTTCAGCGCTTCAGACAGCAGCTTGATCGGTGATTCGCCGGTCGTGGCCGCGAGGCGCGTAACCTGTTGATTCAGCGATTGCTGTTCAGCCGGCAGCAGCGTGCGGTCGGACGCGCGCGTTTGCTGCGGCTGCGGGATCGCCATCTGCCCATTTTGCAGCATGGTCAGCACCTGATGTAACTGGTCTTGCGACAGCGCACTTAGCACCGTTTGGTTAAATTGCTGACGGATAAAGTCACTCACCGCCTGGCGATTATTGCCCTGCGGCAGCTTTTCCAGCAGCTGCTGCAACAGCTGACGTGTGGCAAGGCTGTTCTGTACCTGGGTTAAACGACCATTCAGATGTTGCTCAGCGGCAGGAAAATGACGCGATTGCAGCTCAGCATCGTTTTTTACGCCAACTTCATGGCGTACGCCAGCCCACAATTCCGGGGCTTTCAAGGTACTGAGTGACATGATGCGCACAATCAGACGTTCCAGCGTGGTGCGCTGGGCAGGGGAGAGTGGCTGTTCACCCGCCGGTCCGCCAGGACGAGTTGGGCCAGTCGCATTAGTGAGCGTTGAACGATCGCCCGCAGGCACACCGGGACCGCTGAGAGGTTGCATGGCGGAATCCTTGAAAAACGAGGTCAGATCCGGGTGCGCCGGAAAAAAGAGGCCATATGATAGCAAAAGCCCCCGGGAAATCCACGGGGGCAGTGAGGGGAAATCGCGTCAGTTCTGGATTTATTCAGCTTCAGCCAGTTTGAGACGCTTACGACGCCAGCGTTTCCACAGTGGCGGCACGATCAGGACAGCGATCGCCAACACCAGCAACACTTTGCAGATTAGGCTTTCCCATAGAATCGGCAGGTTGCCGTTACTGATGGAGAGCGCGCGGCGCAGGTTTTGCTCCAGCATCTCTCCCAGCACGAAGCCCAGTATCAGCGGCGACATCGGGAAATCCATTTTACGCAGGATATAGCCAAAGATACCCAATCCCACCATCAGCAACAGGTCAAAGGTGGTACTGTGCACGGCGTAAACGCCCACCGCAGAGATCGCGGCGATGGCGGGTACCAGGAACCACAGCGGAATGGTTAGCATGCGGGCGAAGATGTTGATCATCGGGATGTTCATGATCAGCAGCATCACGTTACCAATCAGCAGTGCTGCAATCAGACCCCAGACGATATCCGGCTGCTCGGTAAACATCGCCGGACCGGGTGTGATGTTGTATAGCGTCAGCGCACCGACCATCACCGCCGTGGTGCCGGAGCCCGGAATACCCAGCGTCAGCATCGGAATAAAGGAGCCACAAGCCGAGGCGTTGTTGGCCGCTTCAGGCGCTGCCACGCCGCGAATATCCCCTTTACCAAACTGGTCACTGCCGCTGATTTTCTTCTCGCTCATATAAGCGATGGCACTGGCGATGGTGGCACCGGCGCCGGGCAGTACGCCAACAAAGAAGCCGATAAAGGAGGAACGTAAGGTGGCACCCGTTGCCTGCGCCGCTTCTTTCATGTTGAACATCATGCGGCCACTGGCGCGAACCACTTTCTGCCCGCTGCTGGTGGATTCCAGCATCAGCAGTATTTCACTGACAGAAAACAGTCCGATCACCACGACCACAAATTGGATACCGTCGGAGAGGTGCACGCTGTCGAAGGTGAAACGATAGACGCCGGTATTGGCATCGACGCCAACGGTGGCCATACCCAAACCGATCAGCGCGGCTAAAAACGATTTCAACGGATTGTGGCTCATCATGCTGCCCAGACAGGCAATCGCAAACACCATCAGCGCGAAATACTCCGCCGGACCAAAGGCCAGTGACCAGTTGGCCAATATAGGGGCAAAGAGAATAATGCCGAGAATCGCGATAGTGGATCCAATAAATGAACTCACTGCTGAGATCGACAGGGCCACGCCAGCTTTGCCCTGTTGCGCCATCGGGTAGCCATCCAGCGCGGTCATGATTGCCCCGGCATCGCCTGGCACGTTAAGCAAAATAGAGGAGATACGACCACCGTACTCGCAACCGATGTAGACCGTAGCAAGCAGGATCAGCGCGGACTCGGCAGGTAAGTGCAGAGCAAACGCCAGCGGCATCAGGATCGCGACACCGTTAATCGGCCCGAGTCCGGGCAGTAGGCCAACAATGGTGCCAATAAAGCAGCCGATGAGTGCGATCATCAGGTTTTCCGGCGTCATCGCGACGGCAAACCCTTGCATCAGAAAAGACCAGGTATCCATGTGAGACTCCCGTTAATTGAACCAGCTGCCGACGGGCAAGGTGACATCGAGCAGGCGGTCAAAGGCATAAAACAGTGCTATGCCCATCACCACACCGGACACCGCAGCCGCCCACCAGCGCGCGCCAAACAACAGCCCAATGCCAAAGGTCAGCAGCGTGGTGCATGCAGCAAAACCCAGACGCTCAAACAGCCAGCCATATACCATCAGCATGACGCACATCAGCACTAACTTTTTCAGTGTGGCGGCGGAAGGCCACTGCACCAGATCGGGTTTGCGCAGTAACATCATCACGGCGCAAATCGCCATTAATCCCAGCAGCAGCATCGGGAAAGGGCGTGGGCCGACCGGTTCATAGCTGTATTCACTCTGGATTTGCCAGGCGATAAACAGCCCGGCAATGCACAGCAGCAGCCAGATACCAGCGAAGATACGATCGCTCATCATCGACTCCGTTATTTGGCCAGGCCAAAGGATTTGGCTTTTTCGCGATAATCAGCCACCTGTTTTTTCACGTAGGCATCCAGCTCGCTGCCGAACATGTTGAATTCAAACAGTCCGCGCATATCTCGCTGTTGCTGGAATTCTTTGGTGGTCACCAACTTTTTGAACGCGTCTTCCCACCACTGATATTCCGCGTCAGTCACTTTTGGACCGAGGTAATAGCCGCGAATAATCGGCCACTCGACGTTATAGCCTTGCTCTTTGGCGGTCGGCACACTCGCCAGTTCACCCGGTAAGCGTTTGTCAGACATCACTGCCAGCACGCGTAACTTGCCGGCTTGCAAATGTGGCACCATCTCGCTCATATCCCCGGAAACTACCTGAATATGGTTGCCAAGCAGAGCCGTTACCGGCTCGCCACCGCCCTCAAACGCGACATAGCGCATCTTGCGTGGGTCGATGCCCGCTTCGCGAGCCAGCAGGGCGGTTTTCATCCAGTCCTGACTCCCGATCGAAGCACCTGCGCCGACCACCACTTTGGTGGGATCACTCTTCATGGCTTCCATCAGTTCACCGAGGTTCTTCCATGGGGCGTCATTGCGTACCGCGACGATGCCATAATCGGTGCCGACGGCAGCCAGCCACTTCACGTCACTTTCTGAATAGCGGCCAAACTTGCCCTGAGAGAGATTGAGCAACGAACCGCCGGAGAAGGCCACCAGCGTGCCTGCTTCGGCGGGGCGCTGAGCAATGATGGCGTTGTAAGCCACCGCACCGACACCGCCGGGCATATAGGTCACGCGCATCGGTTTACTGATTTCGCCGGTTTCCTGCATGGAAACCTGAATCAATTTACAGGTCAGATCAAAGCCACCGCCGGGTTTGGCGGGGGCGATACATTCTGTCCGGTCTGGCGCTTCCGCCAGCGCAGAAGAGATCGACAAAGCCACGAGGGTTGAGGCGAGGGCGAGGGGTAAGATTTTTTTCATTATTCGCTCCATTCATGCTTCCAGAGTGTGACAACTGCCGAACATTCGGCGTTGCTGAATTGTTAATGGTGTAACCTTTCATTTACCTTTCAGTGCTCGGGAAAAGTATCAGGATGTGATATGCGTCTCTTACTGGTGGAAGATACGGTTGACCTGGCCAGCTGGCTGCAAAAAGCGCTGACACAGAAAGGTTTTGCCGTGGATTGGGTCGCGGATGGCCTGGCGGCAGACCATGTGTTGCAGAGCGAAGACTATGCGGTGGTGGTGCTGGATGTATCGCTGCCACGGCTGGATGGTCTGGCCGTGCTGGCGCGTTTGCGCAAGCGTGGGCAAACCACGCCGGTATTGTTGCTCACGGCTAAAAGTGCGCTGGAACAGCGCGTGCAGGGCCTCAATGCGGGCGCGGACGACTATCTCACTAAACCCTTTGAACTGGATGAGCTGGAAGCACGCCTGCGGGCGTTGTTGCGTCGCAGCCAGGGGCAGACTGCACAATCGCAGACCGTGGGCCAACTGGAACGCGACGGCGAAGGCTATTTTCTGCTGAATCAAAAACCGTTGATGCTCACCCCGCGTGAAGCCAGCGTGCTTTCGACTTTGATGCAACGCCCTGGACGTCCGGTGTCACGCCAGCATCTTTATGAACAGACTTTTACCTTAACCGATGAAGCCAGCCTGGAAAGCATTGAGCTGTATGTGCATCGGGTGCGGAAAAAGCTGCAGGGCAGCGATGTCGCGATCGTGACGCTACGTGGGCTGGGATACAGTCTGGAGTGCCAGCCGTGCGCCTGAGCCATTCGCTGCGTGGTGAACTGTTGCTGTGGCTGGGCGCTCCGTTGATGCTGCTGTGGGGGTTGTCTGTTTACACCCATTACCAGAGTGCGCTGCAGGCGGCGAATCAGGCCTACGATCGTTCACTTCTCGCCTCGGCCCGCACGGTGGCGGAAAGGCTGGTGGTACGGCAAAACCATCTTGAAGTGGACGTGCCTTGGGTGGTGCTCGACAGTTTTGAGCGCAACATGAACGATCAGCTGTTCTATCAGGTGATTTCACCGCAAGGCAAAACTCTTTCGGGTTACCCCGACCT
The DNA here is from genome assembly GCA_000773965.1 of Enterobacter cancerogenus. Lineage (GTDB taxonomy): Bacteria > Pseudomonadota > Gammaproteobacteria > Enterobacterales > Enterobacteriaceae > Pantoea > Pantoea communis. The sequence continues at coordinate 439,044 of JRUP01000014.1, read as the reverse complement.
GCCTCCTCTACCGCGCAACGCGCCACTTTCTGAGGCCTATCCCGCATTAGTCCACTTTTACGATGGCAGCTACCGTAAGCAGCCGATTCGGATTGCGGCGTTATGGCAACCGGTAAACGAGCAGGGCGTAGAGGGGATGGCGCTGGTTCTGGTGGCGGAAACCCTGAATTCTCGCCATGGGTTTGCGGAAGGATTACTGCGCACCGCATTGATCAGTCAAAGCTTTCTGGTGTTGATTACTCTGCTGTTAGCCAGCCTGTTATTACGCAAAGTGTTGCGGCCGCTGCGCCGATTATCGCGCATCATGCTACGACGTGCGCCAGGTGAGTTGACGCCTTTGCCGTCGCTATTGCCCTGGTCGGAATTGCAGCCGTTAATTATTGCCTTTAACCGGCATCTGGAACGACTGCGCGGTTTGCTGGCACGACAGGAACGTTTTAGTGCCGACGTTTCACACCAACTGCGTACGCCGCTCACCATTTTAAAAACCCAGGTTGGCGTTGCGCTCAACAGTGATGATCCTGCGCAGTGGCGGGAAAGTTTGCTCGGCATGCGCCATACGCTCAACGATACGGTGCAACTCACCGATCGGCTATTGCAGCTGGCACAAATCAAAGCCCGGCACGGCGAGGACAAGCCCTTTGCCCGAGTTAACCTGAATGAAATTGTGGAACAGGCATGTTTCAGCAGCTATGCCGCCGCGCGCCACAAACACATTGATCTGGGATTTGAAGGAGACATCGCCTGTAACGTGCAAGGCGATGGCTTATTACTGGCCGAACTCTGTGCCAACCTGCTGGACAATGCGATTAAATACACGCCAGAAGGCGGGATCGTCACGGCGCGATTGCGGGAGAAGCAGCTGGAAATTGAGGACAGCGGGCCGGGCATTAGTGCGGCACAGCAGCATCAGGCTTTGCAGCCGTTTGGTCGCCTGGATAATGCCAGCCAGCCCGGTGCGGGCATCGGGCTGGCGCTGGTCAAAGATATCTGTGCCTGGCATGGTGCGCAGTTGCTGCTGGATCGCAGCCCGCAGCTGGGCGGACTGCGCATCATCATCAGCTTTCGCTGAGCTGAACGGTGCGTTCACGTGGCTTGCGCAGCGGTGTTTTCAACCGTTGCGCCAGAATCACACCCACTAACGTCATCCCGCCGCCAATCCAGTGATAGGCGTGCAGTTGCTCATGCAGGAACAGCACGGCAATGATGGCGGTGAACGCGGGCACAAAATTCATAAAAATGGTGGTGGTACTGGCACCGAGACGTTGCACACCAAGGATCCACAAGAACGGCGCAATAATGGACGCGAAAAGCCCGGCAAACAGCACCAGCGGAATATTATGCAGATTCAGCGTGACGTCCGGTGCGCGCAAGAATCCAGGCAGTAACAGCAACACACCAAAGAAAATCTGCACGTACAGGCTCTGCCAGGTCGGCAGGGGAATCGCCCAGCGTTTGGTCAGCACACCGTAAAGTGCATACGAGGTCGAAGCCGCCAGCATCATTAACTCGCCGTTGCCCAGACGCTGATTCAGCAACTGAGCTGGATTTCCTTCACTCACCAGCCATACCAGACCGGCAAAGGAGAGCAGGCCACCAATCAAAATGCCGCGCGTCGGTGCAAGGCGCAAAACAAACAGGCTGAGCAGAATGGTCAGCAGTGGGATCGTGGCACCCAATATGCCCATCATCACCGCTGACACGCTGTGGGCGGCGTAGTAGGCGAGACTTTGATATAGCACCATGCCCAGCAGGCCGAGGATCAATAATCGCCACAGATTGGCCTTCACGGCATGGCGATGGCGCCACACGCCGGGCAGGCAGAAGGGGGCCAGCACGATGAGTGCCAGCAGCCAGCGATAAAAGGAGATGGCGGCAGGATCGATGCTCCCGGCAGAGAGTTTGCTGACGATGGTGTTGATCGACCAGATCATCACCGCGATCAGCGGAAACAGTAAATTCATCGTACGACTCCTGAGTTTAATCGCGAATAGTTTACATTTGACCGGTTTTATTCAGATAGTTAAAATCGGACAATATTCGTTAGTGACCGGACAGAATGAATTTACAGATCGAGTATCAGCCGCCGATTGATGCGCCGCTGCTGCGCTATTTTATGCGCTACGAGCAGGCTAACGCGAAAACTGAATATCTCCCGCATCTGCACAGTTGGGGTCAGGTGATTTTCGTCACCAGCCACGTGCTGGAGATGGAAGTGGAGGGAGAACGGTTATTAACGCCCGCTGATATGCCGATCTGGATCCCGCCAGAACAGCGCCACAGCAGCTATAACCATTGCCATGCCCAGTTCCGCACCTTCAATCTCGCGGCCGATCTCTGTGCGGGGATGCCCGACAATGCCTGTTTACTGCACGTTGATGCGATTGTGCACGCCATCATGAATGACTTTGCCCAGCGCGAGTTAGAACAACCTGAGTCCGAAGCGGACTGGCGACTGTGTGAAGTCTTGATTGATCGTCTGCGTCAGGCACCGGTGCACACCAGCTATTTGCCCTTGTCGGACGACAAATTTCTCGCGCCGATTCTGCGCGCGCTGGAAGAAAATCCCGGCGATAACACCACGCTGGCACAATGGGCGAAGCGGGTGTTCACCACCGAGCGTACGCTGGCGCGACGTTGTCAGCAGCAGTTGAAGATGTCTTTCAGCGAATGGCGGCAGCGTTTACGTTTTTTGCGTGCCATTGCGCTGCTGGAGCAGGGTTGCAGCGTGCAAGGCATTGCACACGAACTGGGTTATAGCTCGTCGTCGGCGCTGATTGTGATGTTCCAGCAGCAGGCCGGCACCACACCGGATCGCTATCGCAGCCGGTTAGGTTAATCCCCAGCTTTATGTAAGAATACGCGCCTCAAAACGCCTCAGCAGACAGGACCGCCGCAGTGAAAATTCTCGTCGATGAAAACATGCCTTACGCTCGTGAACTCTTCAGTCGCACGGGTGAAGTATTGGCCGTGCCGGGACGTCCGTTACCCGAAGCAGAGTTACAGGATGCCAGCGGACTGATGGTGCGCTCGGTGACTAAAGTGAATGCGGCGCTGCTGGCCGGTACGCCGGTGAAGTTCGTTGGCACCGCCACGGCTGGCACTGATCATGTGGACGATGCTTCTTTGGCGGCCGCCGGAATCGCCTTCTCGGCGGCACCCGGCTGTAACGCAATTGCGGTGGTGGAGTATGTGTTCTCCTCCTTACTGCTGCTGGCCGAACGCGATGGTTTTGAACTGCGCGATCGTACCGTGGGTATTGTCGGCGTCGGTAATGTCGGCGGTCGTCTGCAAAAACGCCTTGAAGCCTGGGGCGTGAAAACCCTGCTGTGCGATCCGCCGCGTGCAGATCGTGGCGATCAGGAAACGTTTCACTCGCTGGATGAACTGGTGGCACAGGCCGATATTCTGACCTTCCACACACCGCTGTTTAAAGACGGCCCCTATAAAAGCTGGCATCTGGCCGACATGGCTCTGCTGATGGCGCTCAAACCGAACACCATCCTGATCAATGCCTGCCGTGGTCCGGTCGTCGATAACACTGCGCTACTGGAAGTGCTGAGAATGCGCGACGATCTCAGCGTGGTGCTGGATGTGTGGGAACCGGAGCCGGATCTGAACCTCGATCTGCTGGATAAAGTGGATATCGCTACCGCGCATATCGCGGGCTATACGCTGGAAGGCAAGGCGCGTGGCACCACTCAGGTATTCGAAGCCTGGTGCGCGTTTATCGGTCAGCCGCAACAGGTCGCGCTGGAGAGTCTGCTGCCTGCACCGGAATTTGGCACCATTACGCTGCGCGGCAAGCTCGATCAGCCAACGCTGAAACGACTGGTGCACCTGGTGTATGATGTGCGCCGCGACGATGCGCCACTGCGAAAAGTGGCTGCCAAACCGGGCGAGTTTGATCGCCTGCGCAAGCAGTATGAAGAGCGTCGTGAATGGTCGTCACTGCAGGTGAAATGTGATGATGCCGATAGTGCCGCGATGCTGGAAAAGCTCGGTTTCCGCGCCAGTTTGTAAAGTTAAATCAATCCCCTGCGTTTTCGCGCGGGAAAAGTCTTAAATGTCAGGCGGTGTCATCACCGCCTTCTGTTTTTATGTCATTGTCTGGAGTAAACCAACATGTCTGACGGCTGGAATATCGCGCTTTTGGGCGCAACAGGCGCAGTAGGGAACGCTGTACTGGAACTGCTGGCTGAACGCCAGTTCCCGGTTGGTGAATTGTATCTGCTGGCGAGCGAAAACAGCGCCGGTGAAAGCGTGCGTTTTGATGGTCGCACCCTGCGCGTGCAGGATGCGGCTGAATTTGATTGGACACAGGCGCAGCTGGCGTTTTTCACCGCCGGTCGTGAAGCCTCCGCGCGTTACGCGGATGAAGCCGCGAGCCAGGGTTGCCTGGTGATCGACAGCAGCGATCTGTTCGCACTGGAGCCGGATGTGCCATTGGTGGTGCCGGATGTAAACCCACAGGTGCTGGCCGATTATCGCAATCGCAACATCGTGACGGTGGCCGATGCGCTGGTAAGCCAGCTGTTAAGCGCCATCAAACCGCTGGTCGATATCGCCGGTTTAAGCCGTTTGCAGGTGACCAATCTGATTTCGGTATCCAGCCACGGTAAAGCGGCAGTGGATGGCCTGGCGGGCGAAAGTGCGCGTTTACTGAATGGTGTACCGGCAGATGAGCACTATTTTGGTCGTCAGCTGGCGTTTAACCTGCTGCCACAGTTAGCGGATAACAATGGCAGCGTAGAGAGTGAACGCCGTCTGGTGGATCAGGTGCGCAAAGTGCTGCAGGACGAAGGTTTGCCGATTGCGGTCAGCAGCGTGCAGGCGCCGGTGTTTTACGGCAATACGCAGATTGTGCATGTGGAAAATTTACGTCCGCTGTCAGCCGAAGAAGCGCGTGATGAACTGGATCGTGCCGGGGACATTAACCTCAGCGCAGACGGTGAATACCCGACGCCCGTCAGCGATGCATCAGGTAACGATGCGCTGAGCATTGGCAACGTGCGCAACGATTACGGTCTCCCTGAGCTGCTGCAGTTCTGGTCCGTGGCTGACAACGTTCGCTTCGGCGGCGCACTGATGGCGGTAAAAACCGCTGAGAAATTGGTGCAGGAGTACTTCTATTAATGTTGTCTGAAGAAACGACATTTAAGCTGGCGTTAGGCATTGAGTACGACGGCAGTCGTTATTACGGCTGGCAGCGGCAAAACGAAGTGCGCAGTGTGCAGGAAAAGCTGGAGAAAGCGCTGTCGAAAGTGGCGAATCATCCGGTGGTGGTGTTCTGCGCGGGTCGCACGGATGCCGGTGTGCACGGTACCGGGCAAGTGGTGCATTTCGAAACCACCTCGCAGCGCGCCGACAGCGCCTGGACGCTGGGTGTGAACGCCAATTTACCTGACGACATCGCCGTACGTTGGGTGAAAGCGGTGCCGGAAGAATTTCATGCCCGCTTTAGCGCCACCGCGCGTCGTTACCGCTATGTGATTTTCAATCAGCGGCTGCGACCGGCGATTCTTGGCAACGGCATCACCCATTTTTATCATCCGCTGGATGTCGAGAAAATGCAGCGTGCCGGTCAGAGTTTAATTGGCGAGAACGACTTTACCTCGTTCCGTGCGGTGCAGTGCCAGTCGCGCACGCCGTGGCGCAACGTGATGCACCTTAACGTCACACGTTACGGACCTTATGTGATTGTCGATATCAAAGCCAACGCGTTCGTGCACCACATGGTGCGCAATATTGTCGGCAGCCTGATGGAAATTGGCTGTGGCAACCAGCCGGAAAGCTGGATGGCTGAGTTGCTGGCGGCAAAAGATCGTACTCTGGCGGCAGCGACCGCTAAAGCCGAGGGGTTGTATTTGGTGGCGGTGGATTACCCATCTCACTTTGCGTTACCTCAGCCTGCGTTGGGACCGTTGTTCCTCGCAGATTAATTTAAATGAGTAAGGATGTTTGGGAGCCGGAACATTATGGAATTCATCCACTTTTTGATCGACTTTATTCTCCATATTGATGTGCATTTAGCCGAACTGGTGGCGCAGTACGGCGTCTGGATTTACGCCATTCTGTTCCTGATCCTGTTCTGCGAAACCGGCCTGGTGGTCACACCTTTCCTGCCAGGGGATTCGTTACTGTTTGTTGCTGGCGCGCTGGCGGCACTGCCGGGTAACGACCTCAACGTGCATTTAATGGTCACGCTGCTGGTGATTGCAGCCATCCTCGGCGATGCGGTGAACTACACTATTGGTCGGTTGTTCGGTGAGAAGCTGTTCAGCAATCCGAACTCGAAAATTTTCCGTCGCAGCTATCTGGATAAGACCCACGCCTTCTACGATCGCCACGGGGGCAAAACCATTATACTTGCGCGCTTTGTACCAATCGTGCGAACCTTTGCCCCCTTTGTGGCGGGGATGGGACACATGTCTTATCGCCACTTTGCGCTCTTCAACGTGACGGGCGCACTGCTGTGGGTGCTGTTGTTCTCCTATGCCGGTTACCTGTTTGGTGATTTGCCGGTGGTACAGGAGAACCTAAAACTGCTGATTGTTGGCATCATTGTGGTCTCAATTTTGCCAGGCGTGATTGAAGTGTGGCGCCATCGCCGTCAGGCACGTCAGCAGAAGCCACAGTAAGGCTGTCACCAGATTTTTATCCACAGCGTGAACGGGTTGTGGTTTAATGAGCGACATTTACGGCCTGCTGAAGGTGATTTCAGCAGTCACAAGAAGACTGGACCAGGTCAGCATTAAACAGAAAGGTCATCAATGAGCTGGATTGAACGCATACTGAATAAAAGCACCACCACGCCAACGCGCAAAGCCAGTATCCCGGAAGGGGTCTGGACCAAATGCGATAGCTGTGGTCAGGTGCTGTACCGCGCCGAACTGGAGCGTAACCTTGAGGTCTGCCCGAAGTGCGACCACCACATGCGCATGCACGCCCGTGAGCGTTTGCACACCATGCTGGATGAAGGTTCTCTGGTTGAATTAGGCAGCGAGCTGGAACCGAAGGATCTGCTCAAGTTCCGCGATTCTAAGAAGTACAAAGATCGTCTGGTTGCCGCGCAGAAAGACACCGGTGAGAAAGATGCTCTGATCGCCATGAAAGGCACCCTGCACGGTATGCCAGTGGTGGCAGTGGCTTTTGAGTTCTCCTTTATGGGCGGCTCAATGGGCTCTGTGGTTGGCGCGCGCTTTGTGCGTGGCGTTGAGCAGGCACTGGAAGATAATTGCCCACTGATCTGCTTCTCTGCCAGTGGCGGTGCCCGTATGCAGGAAGCGTTACAGTCGCTGATGCAGATGGCAAAAACCAGCGCAGCGTTGGCGAAAATGCAGGAACGCGGCTTGCCGTACATCTCCGTGCTGACTGACCCAACCATGGGCGGTGTTTCTGCCAGCTTCGCGATGCTGGGCGATTTGAACGTTGCTGAACCGAAAGCGCTGATTGGCTTTGCCGGTCCACGCGTTATCGAACAGACTGTGCGTGAGAAACTGCCACCGGGCTTCCAGCGCAGTGAGTTCCTGATCGAAAAAGGCGCGATCGACATGATCATCCGTCGTCCGGAAATGCGCTTTAAGCTGGCCAGCCTGCTGGCGAAAATGATGAACCTGCCAGCGCCGCTGCAGGATGGTGATCAGCCTTCTACGGCTGTGCCAGAGAGCAACGAGGCCTGACAGGCAACGAAAAGCGGTGGTTAAACGCTTTTCACCAATGAACCGTAAACACCCAGTCATTCGAGTTGCAGCAAGGCGGCAAACGAATGAAGCCCCGGCAGCTTACCCAGTAAGGGATCGGGGGTGATTGAGTGCAGCCCACGCCGCTGCGGCTTGAATGACGATGTGTAAGATGAGTAAACGGGACACATGGACACTCTGCAGCTTCCTCAAGCCACGTCGCCTTTGGCCACGTGGCTTCATTATCTTGAACACCTGCATTCTCAGGCCATCGAATTGGGCCTGGATCGTATTCAACGCGTCGCCGCACGCCTTGATCTGCTAAAACCCGCTCCGTTTATCTTCACCGTTGCCGGTACCAATGGCAAAGGCACCACCTGCCGCACGCTGGAAACGCTGTTGATGGCCGCAGGCTATCGCGTGGGCGTGTATAGCTCGCCGCATCTGGTGCGCTACACCGAGCGCGTACGGATTCAGGGCGCAGAACTGGACGAAGCGCTGCACAGCGCCAGTTTCGCCAGCATTGAAGCCGGGCGCGGTGATATCTCTCTGACCTATTTTGAATTCGGCACTATCTCGGCACTGAATCTGTTCCGTGAGGCCAATCTTGATGTGGTGATCCTCGAAGTCGGCCTGGGCGGACGTCTTGATGCCACCAACATCGTGGATGCGGATGTGGCGGTGATCACCAGCATCGCGCTCGATCACACCGATTGGCTGGGGCCGGATCGCGAAAGCATTGGTCGCGAAAAAGCCGGCGTGTTCCGTGGTGGCAAACCTGCAGTGGTCGGTGAAGCCGATATGCCGCACACCATCGCCGAAGTGGCGGCAGAGAAGGGCGCGCAGCTGCTGCAAATCAACCGTGACTGGCAGTGGCAGAAGCAGGAAAACAGCTGGACGTTGCAGGATGCACAGGGTGAACTGCGCGACCTGCCGTTGCCGCAGGTGCCGTTGCCCAATGCGGCGACCGCCCTCACTGCGCTGCGCGCATCAGGACTCAAGGTCAGCGAAGCGGTGATCCGCGAACACCTGCCTCTGGCGATTCTGCCCGGACGTTTCCAGACGGTGAGTGAAGCACCACGCGTGATTCTCGATGTGGCACATAATCCGCATGCGGCTCATTATCTGGCTTCACGTCTGGCGGAGTTGCCGAAAAGCGGTAAAGTGCATGCAGTGGTCGGCATGTTGCATGACAAGGACATCGCGGGGACGCTGGCCGCGCTGGCACCGCAGGTGGATCGCTGGTTCTGTGCACCGCTTGACGGTCCGCGTGGCGCCACCGCCGATGAGCTGATCGCCCACCTTGAAGGTGGCAATGCGTATGATAACGTCGATGCAGCATGGCAGGCCGCGCGTCAGCAAGCCGCGCCTGAGGATGTGATTCTGGTGTGTGGTTCTTTCCACACCGTTGCACAGGTTATGGAATCGATGTCAGCGGAGAATGGCAGTGGCAAGTAAGTTTCAAAATCGCTTAGTCGGTACCGTCATTTTGGTGGCGATTGGTGTCATCGTGCTGCCGGGGCTGCTCGACGGCAAGAAAAAGCATTACAAAGAAGAGTTCGCGGCGATTCCGCTGGTGCCAAAGCCGGACGACCAGCAGGATAGCGAAATGGTGCCGCCGGTCACTCAACCGCTCCCGGCTGAACCGCCGCAAGGGGCGAGTACGGCACAAACCCCGGATCACGCGAAAGCCAGCGGCTCGGCCAGCAATGGCAACGCGCAGCCGGTACAGAACAGCGAACCTACACTGGTAACGCCGCCGCCGGTGCATCAGCAGGCGAAGCCGGTTGAGCAGCCGAAGCCAAAAGTGGTTGAGCAGCCCAAACCTAAGCCGGTTGAACAGCCGAAGCCAAAACCGGTCGAGCAACCGAAACCAAAAGTGGTGGAACAACCGAAACCGGTTGAGCAGCCAAAAGCGGTCGAAACACCGAAACAGAGTGAACCGGAAGCGGCTCCTGCGGGGCAGGCGTTCGTGGTTCAACTGGGTGCGCTGAAGAACGCGGCGAAGGTCAGTGAGATCGTGGCGCAACTGCGTCTGTCGGGATATCGTGCCTTTACCGTGCCATCCACGCCGGTGCAGGGACAAATCACGCGCATTTACGTCGGTCCGGATGCCTCTAAAGCGAAGCTGCAGAGTTCGTTGAGTGAGTTGCAGAGCATCTCCGGGCTGGGTGGCGTGGTAAAACCGTACGGCACGCGATAATGCCGTGATAAGCTGCGCCGATAGCAGTAAAAGGCGCGGTATAGCACAAGCGGTTAAGCGAAAATGTTGTGGTAAAGCTGTTATATATCAGTGAGTTAAATTGCTGATTTTACTCAGGGCGAGGAAAGTTTTTTTCATCGCCCTTTTTATGGATACAGAACCGGAAAACCCTACGCAAACGTTTTCTTTTTCTGTTAGAATGCGCCCCGAACTGGATGCAGGGGTGCTTAGCACTGGGTTGGAAGCGTTCATGATCTGGATTGATTACGTCATTATTGCGGTAGTTGGTTTTTCGGCTCTGGTCAGCCTGATTCGTGGGTTTGTCCGGGAAGCCTTATCTCTCGTTACCTGGGGATGTGCGTTTTTTGTCGCCAGTCATTACTACACCTACCTTGCAGTCTGGTTTACAGGTTTTGACGACGAACTGGTTCGCAACGGCATCGCGATAGCGGTGTTATTCGTTGCCACCCTGATTGTGGGTGCCATCGTGAACTATGTGATCGGCTCGCTGGTAGAAAAAACCGGCTTGTCGGGAACCGACAGGGTGTTGGGGGTCTGTTTCGGGGCGTTGCGTGGCGTGCTGATTGTTTCCGCTATGCTCTTCTTCCTCGATACATTCACCGGCTTTTCTAAAAGCCCGGACTGGCAACAGTCGCAACTCATTCCCCAGTTCAGTTACATCATCAGGTGGTTTTTCGATTACCTGAAAAGCACGTCCAGTTTTATACCCCGGTAACGCCACCGGGAGTGCGGCCAATGAGGAAATGACAACATGTGCGGTATTGTTGGTATCACCGGTTTTATGCCAGTAAACCAGTCGATCTATGACGCGTTAACGGTGCTGCAGCACCGCGGGCAAGATGCCGCCGGCATTTGTACCATCGATGCGCTTAACTGCTTCCGTCTGCGTAAAGCGAATGGCCTGGTGAGCGATGTCTTCGAAGCACGCCACATGCAGCGTTTGCAGGGTAATATCGGGATTGGCCATGTTCGCTATCCAACCGCGGGCAGTTCCAGCGCTTCTGAAGCGCAGCCTTTCTACGTAAACTCCCCGTATGGCATCACGCTGGCGCACAACGGCAACCTGACCAACGCGCACGAACTGCGTAAGCATCTGTTCGAAGTGGGTCGCCGTCACGTTAACACCACCTCTGATTCTGAAATCCTGCTGAACATCTTTGCGCAGGAGCTCGACCGTTTCCAGCATGACCCGCTGGAAGCTGACAACATTTTTGCTGCGGTAGCGGCAGTGCACCAACAGGTGCGCGGCGCTTACGCAGTGGTTTCGATGATTATTGGCCATGGCTTAGTTGCGTTCCGCGATCCTAACGGGATTCGCCCATTAGTGCTGGGTAAACGCGTGATTGCTGATGGTCGCACCGAATATATGGTGGCGTCAGAAAGCGTGGCACTGGATACTTTAGGCTTCGAGTTCATCCGCGATGTGGCGCCTGGTGAAGCGGTGTACATCACCGAGCAGGGACAACTCTCCACGCGCCAGTGTGCTGAGAATCCCAAAACCAACCCTTGCCTGTTCGAATACGTCTACTTTGCGCGTCCAGACTCCTTCCTTGATAAGGTGTCGGTCTACAGCGCACGTGTGCGTATGGGCACCAAACTCGGTCAGAAAATTGCCCGCGAATGGGAAGATCTGGATATCGATGTGGTGATTCCAATCCCGGAAACCTCCACTGATGCCGCGCTGGAAATCGCCCGTATTCTTGACAAGCCATATCGTCAGGGCTTCGTGAAAAACCGCTATGTGGGCCGCACCTTTATCATGCCAGGCCAGCATATGCGTCGTAGCGCCATTCGCCGCAAACTGAACGCCAACCGTGCTGAGTTCCGTGATAAGAACGTGCTGCTGGTTGACGACTCCATCGTGCGTGGCACCACGTCTGAGCAGATCATTGAAATGGCGCGCGAAGCCGGTGCAAAACGTGTTTACCTGGCGTCTGCCGCGCCGGAAATTCGTTTCCCGAACGTCTACGGTATCGATATGCCGAGCGCTACCGAACTGATCGCGCATGGTCGTGAAGTGGAAGAAATTCGTCAGCTGATCAAAGCCGATGCGCTGATCTTCCAGGACCTCGATGATCTGATCGAAGCAGTACGTGAAGAGAACCCGGATATCGCACAGTTTGAGTGCTCGGTATTCAACGGCGTTTACGTCACCAAAGATGTCGACCAGCAGTACCTCGAGTATTTGCAGTCACTGCGTAATGACGATGCGAAAGCGATTCAGCGCCAGAACGAAGTGGAAGGTCTGGAGCTGCATAACGAAGGCTAACCGCCTCGTGGTGCTCATCTTTAACAGGGCGGGGGAGACTCCGCCCTGTTTGTTTTTGTATTTTTGCTCAGTGAGCGGCTATCATTGCCGCAATCTGAACGGGCAGGACTGAATAATGAAACGACTGATCATTGGTATTTCCGGCGCCAGTGGCGCAATATACGGCGTGCGATTGTTGCAAGTGCTGCAACCTTTGGCCGATGTGGAAACCCATTTGGTGATCAGTCCGGCTGCGCGTCAGACGTTATCGCTGGAAACCGATTATAGCCTGCGAGATGTGCAGGCACTGGCCGATGTGGTGCACGATGTGCGTGATATCGCCGCCAGCATCTCGTCAGGATCGTTCAAGACGCTCGGTATGGTCATTTTGCCCTGCTCAATGAAAACCCTCTCCGGCATCGTACACAGCTACAGTGACAGTTTGCTGACGCGCGCCGCTGATGTGGTGCTAAAAGAGCAGCGTAAGCTGGTACTGTGCGTACGCGAGACGCCGCTACACCTCGGGCATTTGCGCATGATGACGACTGCTGCGGAGTTGGGTGCCGTGATTATGCCGCCCGTGCCGGCCTTCTATCATCGCCCACAAACGATTGAGGATTTGGTTGATCAAACCGTCAACCGTGTCATCGATCAATTCGATATTGAGTTACCTGAAGACCTGTTTACCCGTTGGCATGGCGCATAATGGTGCAATATTGCACTAACTGTGTGCAATTTCGCGTGCCCGATCACTCTTCGTGCATCTTGTGCACCAAAAGTTAACAATGTCGCTTTTTCTTCCTCACTCCGCTGTTATATTTCCCTCACAAACTAAGTGCTTGCGCCCCTGAAAGGCGCAGTATTTAGTGCGCCTGAGCACGCTTTCGCCGTTTTGCATAACTGGCATGAAACCTGCAAATCATTCAGCGCAAACACACATCACGACCATATAACAATAAGCACTTCACTTGAGGGTTACCTATGAAAAAGCGAGTTCTGGCTCTTTCCCTGATGCTGGCCATGTCCAGCGCTGCGAGCGTGTTCGCTGCGGTACCAAAAACGCTGCGCATCGGGACAGACCCGACCTACCCGCCGTTTGAATCCAAGAATGCGCAAGGCCAGTTAGTCGGCTTTGACATCGATCTGGCGAACGAAATCTGTAAGCGTATCGAGACCAAATGTACTTATGTGGAAAGTGATTTTGATGCGCTGATCCCGTCGCTGAAAGCGAAGAAGATCGACGCTATCATCTCCTCTCTCTCCATCACCGAAAAACGTCAGGAAGAGATCGCCTTCTCTGAAAAACTTTACGCCGCCAATGCGCGTTTAGTGGCGAAGAAAGGTTCCAGCCTGCAACCGACCATTGAATCGCTGAAAGGTAAAAACATTGGTTTGCTGCAGGGCACCACTCAGGAAACCTACGCCAACGAAAACTGGCGTCCTAAGGGTGTCACTGTAACGCCATACGCCAACCAGGATCTGGTGTATCAGGATCTGGATGCAGGTCGTATCGATGCGGCTTTCCAGGATGAAGTGCAGGCGAGCGAAGGCTTCCTGAAACAGCCAGTGGGCAAAAACTATGCGTTTGCCGGTCCAGCGGTTAAAGATGACAAAATCTTTGGTGTCGGTACCGGTATGGGCTTACGCAAAGATGATGCCGACCTGAAAGCGGCCATCGACAAAGCGTTTGATGCCATGCGTAAAGATGGCACTTACGACAAAATTGCGAAGAAGTACTTTGATTTCAACGTATACGGCGATTAATTGTCCTGTTTTCTGACCTTGATGATTGATTTGCAGCAGGGTTGGTCATAACTATTCACTCCGGGCGCTTACTTATGTAAACTCCCGGGGTTCATACGCTTGCCGCCATCTACCCTGTGATTCAAATCCTGGTCAGGACTGTCCGTTAGTTGGGCAGCGTTTGTTATTTTCCCTCACGACAGGATCGAACCCATGCTGTATGGCTATTCTGAAGTAATCCTAAAAGGCACCCTGGTGACCCTTGAGCTGGCACTCAGCTCCGTGGTGCTTGCCTTAGTGCTTGGCTTAATGGGCGCTGGCGCCAAACTCTCTCGCAGTCGCCTGCTGGTGATGATTGCTGAAGGCTACACCACCTTAATTCGCGGTGTACCTGATCTGGTTTTGATGTTGCTGATCTTCTACGGTCTGCAAATCGCCCTCAATACGGTCACTGATGCGCTGGGCATGGCGCAGTTTGATATCGATCCGATGGTGGCCGGTATCATCACACTTGGCTTCATCTATGGTGCCTATTTCACCGAAACCTTCCGGGGGGCTTTCCTCGCTGTGCCAAGAGGGCAGATTGAAGCGGCTACCGCTTTCGGTTTCACCGGTTCGCAAACTTTCCGTCGTATTCTGTTCCCGGCGATGATGCGTTTTGCGTTACCAGGCATTGGTAATAACTGGCAGGTGATTCTCAAAGCCACAGCGCTGGTGTCGCTGCTGGGGCTGGAAGACGTGGTGAAAGCCACGCAGTTGGCGGGTAAAAGTACCTGGCAGCCGTTCTACTTCGCGATCGTCGCGGGGGTGATTTATCTGGTGTTTACCACGCTGTCGAACGGCGTGCTGTGGTGGCTTGAACGCCGCTACACGGTGGGTGTGAAAAGGGCAGAGCTATGATCGATATTATTCAGGAGTATTGGAAACAGCTGCTCTGGACCGATGGTTACCGTTTTACCGGCGTCGCCATTACGTTGTGGTTGTTGATTCTTTCCGTGGTGATCGGTGGTTGTATGGCGGTGTTGCTGGCGATTGCGCGTGTATCGCCAAATCGTTATATCTCAACGCCCGTCTGGCTGTTCACCTATGTGTTCCGTGGTACGCCGCTGTATGTCCAGCTGCTGGTATTCTATTCCGGCATGTATACGCTGGAAGTGGTAAAAGGATCTGAGCTGCTGAATGCCTTCTTCCGCAGCGGCCTGAACTGTACGCTGCTGGCCTTTACGCTGAACACCTGCGCTTACACCACCGAAATTTTTGCCGGGGCCATTCGCGCGGTTCCCCATGGCGAAATTGAAGCGGCACGCGCTTACGGTTTCTCCCCGTTTAAAATGTATCGCTGCATCATACTACCGTCGGCGCTGCGCACTGCGCTGCCAGCCTACAGCAACGAAGTGATCCTAATGTTGCACTCCACCGCGCTGGCATTTACTGCCACGGTGCCAGATCTGTTGAAAATCGCGCGTGATATTAACTCGGCGACCTACCAGCCGTTTACCGCGTTTGGCATCGCTGCGGTGCTGTATTTGATCATCTCTTACGTGCTGATTAGCCTGTTCCGCAAAGCGGAACGTCGCTTCCTGGCGCACGTGAAACCTTCTTCATCGCATTGAGTATCACTATGGCTGACAACAAATTAAGCGTTACCGAACTGCACAAGCGTTACGGTGAACATGAAGTTCTGAAAGGTGTATCACTGCAGGCCAACGCCGGCGATGTGATCAGCATCATTGGCTCGTCCGGTTCCGGGAAAAGTACCTTCTTACGCTGCATTAACTTCCTCGAAAAGCCGAGCGAAGGCACCATTTCGGTCAACAACGAGCAAATCAATCTGGTGCGTGATACCGATGGGCAGCTGAAAGTGTCCAACAAAGAGCAGTTGCGTTCACTGCGCACCCGTCTGACCATGGTGTTCCAGCACTTCAACCTGTGGAGCCACATGACGGTGCTCGACAACGTCACCGAAGCGCCGATTCAGGTACTGGGGCTGAGTAAAGCTGAAGCACGTGAGCGCGCGATTAAGTATCTGGATAAAGTCGGCATCGACGCGCGTGCGCGCGCGAAATATCCGGTACACCTTTCTGGTGGTCAGCAGCAGCGTGTGTCTATTGCTCGTGCGCTGGCGATGGAACCAGAGGTGCTGTTATTTGATGAGCCGACTTCAGCGCTCGATCCGGAACTGGTTGGCGAAGTGCTACGCATCATGCAGAAGCTGGCCGAAGAGGGCAAAACCATGGTGGTGGTGACCCACGAGATGGAGTTTGCGCGTCATGTCTCCAATCACGTGATTTTCCTGCATCAGGGCAAAATTGAAGAGCAGGGCCCGCCAAATGAACTGTTCGGCAACCCGAAAAGCCCACGTTTGCAGCAGTTCCTGTCGGGATCGCTGAAGTAAATTTTGCACGATGGTTAAGGCGATGGAAGCGGGGGCAGAGGAGTAAAGCATCCCGCGCCAGGGATGGCGCGGGCTGAGGCCCAGGGATGGTTTATGCCGTCTTTACGATCTGCCCCCGCTTCCTGAGCAGGCGCTGAAAACTCACTCTCGCAGTAACCTCAGCGCCGTATCTTCATCGGTCACCAGTCCTGACACCCAGCCGCCCTGCAACGCAGCACGAATCGCCGGATACTTACGCTTGCTGCCGGAAAAACCAATAATCTTGCGCGTTGTCTGGCTCTCCAATAAAACGCTGGTCAGCAGCTCATCCGTTTCGCCCCACACGCGCTCACCTTGCTGATTAAAAAAGTGCCCGAGCATTTCACCTACCACACCGCGCCCATTCAGTGCCTCAACCTGAGCATCAGTGATAAATCCCTCGGCATTCAATGGACAGCCCGGCATCACTTCCCCAATGCCGACAAAAGCCACATCGGCCTGCAGAGCGCGATCGGTGACGCGCTGATATACCTGATGCTGCACCCACATCGCTTTATCTTCTGGCGTGTCGGCATACAGCGGCGCAGGAATGAAAAAATACTTGCCCTGCATCTTCTCCGCCATCTTCAACGGCACGTCATAGCGTGTGCCCGAATCATCTCGCGCGATCGCGCCAATCATCGAAACGCAATGATGCTGCGGGCGATCCACCCATGGCAGTGCATCAATCATTGAGCGCAAGGTTTTACCGGAACCAATACCAAACACCTGCGGCGCTTCTTCATTGATAAACTGCGACATCACCGCCGCACCTTCTACCGCCAGCATCTGCTGAATGGCATCATCGTTCAGATTGGCCGACGGCACCACGCGGCACAGATCCAGACCAAACTTCTCCTGCACCTCGCGCGCCAGTTGCAAACAGTGGGTGACGGGATGATCGATTTTTACGCTCACCATGCCCATCTCGCGTGCGCTGGAGACCAGACGCTGCGCCACCTGGCGTGACAATCCCAATGCCTGCGCAATCTCTTGCTGCGTGACGCCTGCGACGTAATACATCCACGCGGCACGTGCGGCCAGCTCCTGCTTTTTCTCTTCTCTGCTCATCACGCTGTTCCGTCAAAACTGATGCGACATCTTAGCGCGTGTTTTACGAAAAGCACTAACTGAGCAAAAGCCCTAAAAAAGAGCAAATGTATTATTTGTGATAAGGCTCGCAGAACGATCCTCACCACGCACACTATGCTACCTGTCATCGGGCAAATGCCCTGTCTTGTGGCAAATGTTTAATTGAGGCGATTATGACCAATCAATCAGTGTGGATGCACATCGGCGCGGGATCTTTCCATCGGGCACATCAGGCGTGGTATCTGCATAAACTTCGCGAGCAAGGCGATGAAAGCTGGAGCATCGCGCTCGGCAATATCCGCAATGACGCTGTTTCGCTGCTCAATCAGCTCGCGGCGCAGAATGGCGAATATGTGCTGGAAACCGTAACACCGGAAGGTGAGCGCGATTATGAAACCATCACTTCGCTGCGCAAAATCTTGCCGTGGGACAGTGAAATTAGCGCGCTGGTTGAGCAGGGGGCCAATCCGCAAACCCGTGTGATTGGCTTTACCGTGACTGAAGCGGGCTACTACCTGACACCTGAATTTAAATTGGATCTCAATCAGGCAGACGTGAGGGCCGATCTGGGTGGTGACATCCGCACTATTTATGGCGCACTCAGCCGTATCCTGACAGCGCGTGTTGCCCAAGGTGGCGCGCCGGTCACACTGCTGAACTGCGATAACCTGCGTCACAACGGCGAGCGTTTCCGTGACGGCTTCCTGGCGTTTCTGACGGCCAAAGGCGATACCGTGCTGGCGGACTGGGTGCGCTCGCACACCACCTCGCCGAATACCATGGTCGATCGCATCACACCGCGCCCTACGCTGGATGTGGCGGAGCGCGTGCATGCGTCGACGGGTAAGAAAGATGGCGCTGCGGTGATGGCAGAATCCTTTATTCAATGGGTGATCGAGGATGATTTTATTGCCGGTCGACCCGCGCTGGAAAAAGTCGGCGTTGAGCTGGTCGAATCGGTGCTGCCGTGGGAAGAGGCGAAAATCCGCATCCTCAATGCGACACATGCCGCGATTGCCTGGGCGGGCACGCTGATTGGTCTGAACTATATCGATGACAGCACGCGTCATCCGGCGATTTATCAACTGGCGCACGACTATGTCACCCAGGATGTCATTCCCTCCCTGTCGCCCAGCCCGCTGGATTTAGCCGATTACCGCGACGTGGTGCTGGCCCGCTTTAGCAACCCTTACATCAAAGACACCAATCAGCGCGTGGGTGCCGATGGTCTGTCAAAAATTCCCGGCATGGTGACGCCAACCCTGCAGGAGTGCTACCAGCGTGGTGCGCAGCCCAATGCAACGGCAGTGATTCCGGCGCTGTTCTTCCTGTTTATGCAGCGCTGGGCCAATGACGATCTGCCGTATTCCTATCATGACGGTGCGCTACAGGCCGATGCGCTGCGTAACCAGTTCGCCAGTGCCGATCCGCTGAAGGCCTTCCTGAGTGATAACGCGCTGTTTGCAGAACTGGCAAACGACAAGGCGTTTCATGCGCTGGTGACGCGCCGTGTCGTGAGTTTGCAGCAATGGCTGAAACAGCCCGAACTGGCGGCGGTGTAATCATGTATCTCGGCATTGATATCGGTACGTCAGAGCTTAAAGCGCTGATCATCAACGCGCATGGTGAGATTGTGGCATCACAGCACGCCACGCTCACAGTGCAGCGCCCACATCCCCACTGGGCAGAACAGGATCCTGAACGCTGGTGGCAAGCTTGCACCGAGGTGCTGGCGGCATTACGTCAGCAAGTTCCTGATGCGTGGGCTGCTATCCGTGCCATCGGCTTATCCGGCCAGATGCACGGGGCCGTGCTGCTGGATGCGGATGGCAAGGTTTTGCGTCCGTGCATCTTGTGGAACGACACGCGCAGTGCGCCACAGTGTGAGGTGCTGCGTAAATGCTATCCGCAGATGATGGAGATCAGCGGCAACATGATTATGCCCGGATTTACGGCGCCGAAACTGCGCTGGGTGGCGGAACATGAGCCGGAGATCTTCAGCCGCATCGATAAGGTTTTGCTGCCAAAAGATTACCTGCGCTGGCGTCTTACCGGGCGCTTTGTCAGTGAACCTTCCGATGCTGCCGGCACGTTGTGGCTGGATGTGGCGCAGCGTGATTGGTCTGATGAACTGCTGGGAATAACTGGCCTGACGCGCGCGCAGATGCCTGAGCTGGTAGAGGGCAGCGCGGTGAGTGGCCGCTTGCAAGCGGCACTCGCGAGCGAATGCGGCTTATCCACCTCGGTCACGGTGGCGGGCGGCGGCGGTGACAATGCCGCATCGGCGGTCGGCGTGGGTGCAGTGAATCCGGGGGATGCTTTTATCTCATTGGGCACTTCCGGCGTGATTTTTGTGGTGAACGATCGCCTGCAAGCCGACCCTCAATCCGGCGTGCATGCCTTCTGCCATGCGCTACCGGGTCGCTGGCATCAAATGAGTGTGATGCTCAGCGCCGCCAGTTGCCTGCGCTGGTTGTGTAATCTGCTGTCGGTGAGTGAAAGCCAGTTGATGGAGGAGATGGCACAACTCAGCGATGAGCAACTGCGGAGTGCCCCGATATTCTTGCCTTACCTGTCAGGTGAGCGCACGCCGCATAACGATCCTGATGCCTCCGGCTCTTTCTTCAATCTTCGCCACGAAACACCGCGTGCCTTGCTGGGCTATGCGGTGATCGAAGGCGTGGCATTTGGACTGGCAGATGGCCTGGCGGTGCTCGGGGATGCCCAGCACCACATTCAGCAATGCAGCCTGACCGGCGGTGGAGCACGCAGCACACTGTGGGCACAGCTGATTGCTGATGTGCTGCAACTGCCCATCGTCACCCATCCGGCCAGCGCATCCGGCGCGTTGGGTGCCGCACGCCTGGCATGGCTAGGCGATGGCGGTAATGAGCAAGAGGTCTGCCTGAAACCGCTGGTGCAGGCACGATATCAACCGGATGCCACGCGCGGTGCCGTGCTGCAACAGCGGCTGCGTCTGTTCCGCGAACTCTATATCCAACAACAACAGGTGCGCAGCTTGCTGCCTGCATAACGGCTTACCGAACAGAAGGTGATGGTGATGCAATCGAACGAATACTGGTTTGGCTTACCGAAAAAGATGTTCTGGGGCTTCCTCGCTATTGCGATTTTTATGGCGGGTGATGGTTTTGAGATGGCGTTTTTGTCGCGCCATATCACCGACATGGGCTTTACGCCTGCGCAATCTGCGGTGGTATTTACCTTTTATGGCTTAGCGGCGGCGCTGGCGGCCTGGGCGTCGGGCGTGGTGGCCGAGTTGATCACTCCGCAGCGCGCCATGATGATTGGTTTTGTGCTGTGGATCGTGATGCATGCGCTGTTTATGTCGCTGGGGCTTGGCTTGCGTAACTATCCGCTGATGGTGCTGTTCTACGGTATCCGCGGGCTGGCTTATCCGCTGTTTATCTACTCGTTCATGATGATGCTGGTGCAGGTCTTGCCACGTGAGAAACTGGCGGCGGCTACCGGCTGGTTCTGGGCAATGTATTCCGTCGGCATCGGCGTGGTCGGCAGCTATTTGCCAAGCCTGACCATCCCGATGCTGGGGGAAACCGGGACGCTGTGGCTGGCGATTATCTGGGTGGCCTGTGGTGGAATTCTGGCGTACTTCAGCCTGCGCAACGTGCCGGTGGATCGCTCACGTGTGAATTTGCCGATTCGTGACAAAATGACCGAGATGTCGCGGGCCGTCACCATCCTGTTCACCAATCAGCACGTGTTTTATGCCTGCCTGATTCGCATCATCAACACGCTGTCGCTGTTTGGTTTTGCCATCATCATGCCACTGCTGTTTGTCGATCGTCTCGGCTTCACCATCTCTGAATGGCTACAGATCTGGGCGGTGTTCTTCTTTGTCACCATTTTCACCAACATCTTCTGGGGCATCACCGGTGAGAAGCTAGGCTGGATCCGTCAGGTGCGCTGGTTTGGTTGCCTGGGAATGGCGATTTCCAGTCTGATGTTTTATTACCTGCCGCTGTATGCCGGCCACAACTTCTGGGTGGCGCTGATTCCGGCAGTGATGCTGGGGATCTTTGTGGCGGCATTTGTACCGATGACGGCGGTATTTCCAACGCTGGAACCGCATCATAAAGGTGCCGCCGTCTCGATCTACAACCTGTCGGCGGGCCTGAGCAATTTCGTGGCTCCGGCTATCGCCTCAGTGATGCTGCCGTTCTTTGATATCGTCGGGGTGGTATGGGCTTATACCGCGCTGTATGTGTTTGCGGGGGTGCTGACCTTTATCATTCGCGTGCCGCAGCCGGGACACACGCGTGAAGAGAGGACGGTGAAATCGCGAGTAGCGGAACAACGCAGCTAAGTGAAAAACGGCGGCTCAGGGCCGCCGTCTGTTTATCAGACCACATCCTGCAGCGCTTCCTGCAAATCATACCAGCGGAAGCCAAAACCCGACTCCTCCAGCCGTTTCGGCAAAACATGCTGCCCACCCAGCACCAGCACGGCAGATTCTCCCATCATCAACTTAATCGCGCTGGCTGGGGTGCGCATAAACGCCGGTCGGTGCATCACGTGGCCGAGTGTGGCGGCGAACTGCTCATTGCGCACCGCATAAGGCGCAACCATATTGAACGGTCCGCTCAGATGGTTATTGTCGATCAGCCAGATGATCGCGTTAACCAGATCGTCAATGTGAATCCATGGCAGATACTGCTTCCCACTGCCAATCGGACCGCCGACGCCAAGTTTGAACGGTAGCTTCATTTTTGCCAGCGCGCCGCCTTCCTCTGCCAGCACTACGCCAGTGCGTAACAAACAGACGCGGGTGCGATCGCTCTGTGCATTAAGTGCCAGCTGTTCCCAACGTGCACACAGGGCATGAGTGAACTCATCGTGACCGGGATCGTCTTCCGTTAATACCAGATCGCCGGTATCACCATAAAAACCGGTCGCGGATCCGGAAATTAAAAAATGCGGTGGGTTGCTGCTGGCGTGAATCAACGAAACAATCTGCTCGGTGATTTGCCAGCGACTTTCACACAGCCGCTGTTTCTGTTGTTCGGTCCAGCGTTTATCGGCGATCGGCTCGCCCGCCAGATTAATCACGCCATCAATACCGTCGAGATCGTTTTGCTGATTGATACCGGACCATAGCGAAACGCGAGGATCCAGTTTGTCCCGTGCCGCCGCGACATCTCGGGTGACGACGTTCACCTGATGTCCGAGCAACAGCAGACGCGGTATCAAATGGCGACCTATCAAACCTGTGCCACCGGTAATAAGCAGGTGCATGCTGAGCCTCCTTGTAATTTATTTTCTGCTCAGACTGATCATAGAAGAGAAGCGCACGGATAGCGTGACAGCGCTTACGCTAATGAAGAAAAAGGGAAAGTTTGTGTTGGTCTTAAGGTCAAAGATCCGACCAGCACACCATTGCCTTAACAAATAAAAATCGGTAAATAGAAAGCACACCTGATGCTTATTGAGGCAGCCGATGAACTATCCATCCATCACCTTGTGGTCCGATGCATCCTTTTTTAGCCCTTACGCCATGTCTGTCTACGTTGCACTCACCGAGAAGGGCATTCCCTTCACTCTGAAACGCGTGGACTTAGCGCAAAACGCTCAGCTTGAAGATGACTATCGCGCGCTGTCGCTCACTTGTCGCGTGCCTACTCTGCAAATTGATGATCTGGTGCTCAATGAATCTTCAGCGATTGCTGAATACCTCGAAGAGCGTTTCCCGGCCCCTGAATTTGAGCGTCTCTATCCACGCGATCGTGAAAAGCGTGCGCACGCGCGTGAAGTGCAGGCGTGGTTGCGCAGTGATTTAATGGCGCTGCGTGCTGAGCGTCCGACGGAAGTGCTGTTTGCCGGCGAGCGCTTTGCGCCATTAACCCCGGCAGGCGAGCAGTCGGCAAGCAAGTTGATTACGGCGGTTCAGCGCCTGCTACCGGATGGACAACAAAACCTGTTTGGTGAATGGTCGATTGCCGACACCGATTTGGCGGTGATGATTAACCGCCTGGCACTGCATGGCGACACGTTACCGGTGAAATTGCAGCATTACGCCGAGTTTCAGTGGCAACGCGCGTCAGTGCAATTGTGGCTGGCCGAATCGGGCAAATCGCGCTAAGCACGAAGAGCCTTGCGGAGGCGAAAAGAACGCTTTACCTTACCGCTCATTCTAATAAGGCATCGCAAACAGGCGCGTGCTGGGCACGCCGAAAACAGAAAAGGGTTACGGATGGTGGATCAAACGGCAGATAGCGGTATCGAGTGGGTTGATATCGTTAGTGAAGAGAACGAAGTCATTGCGCAGGCCAGCCGTGCGCAGATGCGTGCGCAGAATTTGCGTCATCGTGCGACCTACATCGTGGTGCATGATGGTATGGGCAAAATTCTGGTGCAGCGTCGTACTGAAATCAAAGACTTCATGCCGGGTATGCTCGATGCGACCGCCGGTGGCGTAGTGCAGAGTGGTGAAGACATGCTGGAATCTGCACGCCGTGAAGCGGAAGAAGAGTTAGGGATCGCCGCAGTGCCGTTTGCTGAACATGGCAAATTCTACTTCGAAGATGAGCACTGCCGCGTCTGGGGCGGATTGTTCAGCTGCGTTTCTCATGGTCCGTTTGCCATGCAGGAAGAAGAAGTCGACGAAGTGTTCTGGATGACACCAGAAGAGATCACCGCGCGCTGCGATGAATTCACCGACGACTCACTGAAAGCCGTATCACTGTGGCTGAGCCGCAACAGCGATGCCGCGCGTCGCAAGCAGAGCAGTGAATCCTGATTCCCACTACGCTCGAACGAGGCGCCAAACGGCGCCTTTGTTATTTCTAGTGCTCACGTAAAATGTCTTTGAGCAGTTGCAGTGCCTTATCAAACTGCGACTGTGGAATCGTCAGCGGGTAAAGGAATCGGATCACATTACTGTGCACGCCACAGGTCAGTAAAATCAGCCCTTGCGCCAGCGCCTGTAACTGAATCGCTTTGGTGATTTCTGCTGATGGTCGGCCTGAGTCATCCTGAAACTCTGCCGCAACCATTGAGCCGTAACCGCGCACCTCAGCAAGGTATGCGCATCCTGCACTCCGCAAAGTGGCACTGAGCTGTTCGCCCAATTGATTAGCGCGTGCGCACAGCTGTTCTTCATCAATAATATCCAGCACGGCATGTGCTGCCGCTATCGCGGGTGGACTGCCCGCATAGGTGCCGCCCAAACCGCCCGGCTCAGGGGCATCCATCACTTCGGCACGCCCGGATACGGCCGATAACGGAAACCCGCCCGCCAGACTTTTTGCCATGGTGATCAAATCTGGCTGCACATCGTAATACTCACTGGCGAACAGCTTGCCGGTGCGTGCAAAACCGCTCTGAATCTCATCGGCGATCAACAAAATGCCGTGACGATCGCATAAGGCACGTAACGCAGATACAAACGCTGGCGGCGCAATATAAAAACCGCCTTCGCCCTGCACCGGTTCAAAGATGATCGCCGCCACCTGCTGTGGACTGATATCACTGCGGAAAATCGCTTCCAGACTCTCTAATGCCTGATGTACGCTCACGTTGTGCAGCGCATTAGGATACAGGGCGTGAAATACCGAACCGGCAAACGGCCCAAAGCCGGTTTTGTAAGGCACGACTTTGCCCGTCAACGACATGGTCATATTGGTGCGCCCGTGGAATGCGCCAGTGAACGCAATAATGCCGGGACGACCCGTCGCCGCGCGGGCAATTTTCACCGCGTTCTCCACCGCTTCTGCACCGCTGGAAAAGAAGGTGGTTTTCACCTCGCCGCTCATTGGCACGCGCTGGTTAAGCCGCTCAGCGAGATGAATATAATTCTCGTAAGGGATGACCTGAAACGCGGTATGGGTAAAGCAATCCAGCTGCTGCTGCACGGCCGCCATCACTTTAGGATGACGATGTCCGGTATTTAGCACCGCAATGCCTGCCGCAAAGTCAGTGTATTCACGCCCATTCTGATCCCAAACCGTGGCGTTTTCCGCCTTCACCGCATAGAAATCACACATCACACCCAAACCGCGCGGCGTGGCCTTCAATCGACGACGGTGCACATCACTGTTGCTCATCATTCACCTCGCAAGTCACGGGAGCCTGTCATCAGTTTGAGCGGCAGGATGTTTTTTCGCCAGTGAACCACTGAGTGAAAGTCGCCACGTTACATTCGCTCTGAATGCGAAGGTGTGCGCCACAAAAGCGATGATGAAGTTTGAAGGGCAGGGAAGAAGAGTATTAACAGAAACGTACGACATAGCCTTTCATGACAAACAGTCAGAATGCTGAGGTGTTTACCACAAAAGCGATGATCAAGTTTGAAAGGCAGGGAAGGCCAGTGCGAAGAGCGAAGCGTCCGCGCCATGGACGGCGCGGCCGATCTGCAGGGATGCGTTAATCCTTCGCGATCGGACTGGCCTTCCCTGTCGTTTACACCGGGCATTCAGCGACAATTGCACCCGGCCCACAGCAACAACAGCACCCAGCCCACAGCAACAACTACACCCACCCCTCAGCAACAACAGCACCCAGCCTTCACCACCCACCAATCTTAAAGCAAAAAAAAGAGCACAAGGTTTAACCCTCATGCTCCTTACGTTCAGCAGAAAGAAAAAGGAATTAACCTTCCGCCTGCTGTGACTGAATCGCGGTCAGTGCGATGGTATAAACAATGTCATCCACCAACGCGCCACGTGAGAGATCGTTCACTGGCTTACGCATACCTTGCAACATCGGCCCGATGGAAATCAGGTCTGCCGAACGCTGTACCGCTTTATAAGTGGTATTACCGGTGTTCAGATCCGGGAAGATAAACACGGTAGCGCGACCTGCAACCGCTGAGTTTGGCGCTTTCGACTTCGCCACATCTTCCATAATCGCGGCGTCATACTGCAACGGACCATCGATCACCAGGTCAGGACGTTTCTCCTGCGCGATACGCGTCGCTTCACGCACCTTCTCAACATCGCTACCCGCACCAGAGTTACCGGTTGAGTAAGAAATCATCGCCACGCGTGGATCAATACCAAAGGCCTTAGCAGAGTCCGCAGATTGAATAGCGATCTCTGCCAGCTGCTCAGGGTTTGGATCCGGGTTAATCGCGCAGTCACCGTACACCAGCACCTGCTCAGGCAGCAGCATAAAGAACACGGAAGACACCAGTGAACTGTTTGGCGCGGTCTTGATCAACTGCAACGGCGGACGAATGGTATTAGCGGTGGTATGCACTGCACCCGACACCAAACCGTCCACTTCGCCACGCTCCAGCATCATGGTGCCGAGCATCACGTTATCTTCCAGCTGCTCCTGCGCGACCACTTCGGTCATACCCTTGCTCTTACGCAGCTCAACCAAACGTGGCACATAATTCTCGCGCACCACTTCTGGATCGACAATCTCAATTCCTTCGCCCAGCACCACACCCTGAGCGGCAGCGACACGCTGGATCTCATCCGGATTACCCAACAGCACGCATGACGCAATGCCACGCTCGGCACAAATCGCCGCCGCTTTCACGGTACGCGGCTCGTCGCCTTCTGGCAGCACGATACGCTTGCCCGCTTTACGTGCCAGCTCGGTCAGTTGATAACGGAAGGCTGGTGGAGACAGACGACGGCTACGTTCGGAAGTTGCAGTGAGTGATTCCACCCAATCGGCATCGATAAAGCTGGCCACATACTCCTGCACCTTCTCAATACGCTGCGTATCATCCGCAGGCACTTCCAGGTTAAAGCTCTGCAGGCTCAGCGAAGTCTGCCAGGTATTGGTCTTCACCATAAACACCGGCAGGCCAGTCTGGAAGGCACGCTCGCACAGACGCGCAATCGGTGCTTCAATCTGATAACCGCCGGTCAACAGCACAGCACCAATCTCAATACCGTTCATGGCGGCGAGACAAGCTGCAACCAGCACGTCTGGACGATCGGCCGATGTCACCAGCAGTGAACCCGGACGGAAGTGCTCCAGCATATGCGGAATGCTACGTGCGCAGAACGTCACCGATTTCACGCGGCGGGTCTGGATCTCACCTTCGTTAATGATCTCTGCGTTCAAATGACGGCACATATCGATGGCACGCGTGGCGATCAGATCGAAACTCCACGGCACACAACCTAAAATCGGCAGCGGACTGTTCGCAAACAGCTGCTTAGGATCGATATTGGCGATGCTCGCTTTGGTCGAATCATCAAAAATTTCTGACAGATCCGGGCGCGTACGACCCTGCTCATCCACGGGCGCGTTCAGTTTATTAATGATCACGCCGGTGATGTTTTTGTTCTTACTGCCGCCAAAGCTGCTTTGCGTTAATTCAATGCGCTCTTTCAACTGCGCAGGCGAATCATTGCCCAGCGCCGTCACGAACACGATCTCCGCATTCAGGGTTTTTGCGATTTCATAGTTCAGTGAAGAGGCAAACTGATGCTTGCGGGTTGGCACCAGTCCTTCAACCAACACCACTTCCGCGTCTTGCGCATTTGCGTGGTAGTTAGCGATGATCTCTTCCATCAACACGTCTTGCTGGTTCGAACCCAGCAGTGACTCAACGCGTGACATCTGCAGCGGTTCAGCGGCAGGGATCGCGGAGTTCTTACGAATGATGGTGGTGGTCTGATCGGGCGCATCGCCGCCCGCACGTGGCTGGGCAATCGGCTTGAACACGCTCAGGCGAACGCCTTTGCGCTCCATGGCACGAATCACGCCGAGGCTGACGCTGGTCAGGCCGACGCTGGTGCCGGTAGGGATGAGCATGATTGTACGTGACACTATAAAAACCTCTCAGGTGTTGCAGACTAGCCAAAACAACTCCGTCAGCCTGAGCTGACGGAGAGAAGTGTATTTAGGCGGTCAGACGCGCGGCGTCCTGGGCGATAACCAACTCTTCGTTGGTTGGGATCACCACGGCCGGGCGGGTGCCCTCTTTGTTGATAAAGCCAGACTTACCGAAGCGGGCAGCGAGGTTACGCTCGTGATCCACTTCAAAGCCCAGCAGACCCAGTTTCGCCAGCGCCAGCTCACGCACCATCGCCGCGTTCTCACCGATACCACCGGTGAACACCACGGCATCCAGACGACCTTCCATCAGCGCGGTATAGCTGCCGATGTATTTCGCCAGACGATGGCAGAACACGTCCATTGCACGCTTGGCATCTTCTTTGGTCGCGTAGTTATCTTCAACGTAGCGGCAGTCGCTGGTGACTTCGGTCAGACCCAACAGGCCAGACTCTTTGGTCAGCAGCTTGTTGATCGCATCCACGCTCATACCGAGGGTGTCATGCAGGAAGAACACGATAGCCGGGTCGATATCACCACTGCGGGTGCCCATCACCAGACCTTCCAGCGGCGTCAGACCCATTGAAGTATCGACGCACTGGCCGTTACGGATTGCAGAGACTGAACCGCCGTTGCCGAGATGGCAAGTAATGATATTCAGTTCATTAACCGGCTTGTTCAGCATTTTGGCGGCTTCCTGCGTCACATAGTAGTGGCTGGTGCCGTGTGCGCCGTAGCGACGAACGCCGTGCTCTTTGTACAGTTTGTACGGCAGAGCATAAAGATATGACTCTTCCGGCATAGTCTGATGGAATGCCGTATCAAAAACCGCCACATTCTTATCTGACAGATGAGGGAAGTTCTTCAGTGCTTCGTCGATACCGATCAGATGCGCCGGGTTGTGCAGCGGAGCAAAAGAGGAAGCATCTTTAATGCCCTGAATCACCGATTCATCGATGATCACCGATTTAGTCAGCTGCTCGCCGCCGTGAACGATACGATGGCCGATTGCAGCGATTTGTGCCGAAAGCTCTGGTTTTTGTGCCAGAATAGTTTTAACAATGAAGTTCAGCGCTTCACTGTGCGCCGCACCTGCGCCGAGAGGCGCTTCTTGTTTGCTGCCTTCCAGTTTCCATTTGATACGCGCTTCAGGTAAATGGAAACACTCCGCCAGACCTGACAGATATTCGTCACCGGTGGCTGGATTGAGGATGGCAAACTTAAGTGAAGAGCTGCCGCAGTTCAGAACCAGTACTAACTTCGTTGACATGGAAGTACCTATTGATTAAAGAGTGGCTAAAAATAACGCAATCAGACTAACAGCGTAGCCCATGAATGCTGGTAGATTAATGATTAACATCATGCGGTAGTCAAAAAGAGACCGACATGCAAAAAAATTTCGGTAATTTTACGCAGATTTTTGAATTCTGCTTAGCGAAACATGGCTCTAAACCGCTCTTTTATTGAGCTGAAGCTTCCGGTAATGTTGCTAAAACGGCGTCAGAATACCCACTGTCACCAGCAAAGACAAAATCTTTTGAAGGATGTCACGTAAAGTTGTGTAGTTATCATTTTATTTTAATCGTTGCAGAATTAGTTGAGGTCTATCATGGCGAATGACACAAGCAATCCCGGCTGGTTTGGTTTATTCCAGAACGGTCAGCGTTACATGAAGACCTGGCCAGCCGATAAGCGTCTGGCACCGATGTTCCCGGAAAACCGCGTGGTGACGGCAACGCGTTTTGCCATCCGCTTTATGCCTCCGCTGGCGATATTCACTCTGACGTGGCAAATCGCCATGGGTGGACAGCTGGGGCCAGCCATCGCCACCGCCCTGTTTGCCTGCAGTCTGCCGATGCAGGGATTGTGGTGGCTGGGTAAACGCTCCATCACGCCGTTACCGCCGACGTTGCTGCACTGGTTCCACGAAGTGCGCGCCAAGCTAGAAGAAGCGGGACAGGCGATTGCCCCCGTTGACGGTAAACCAACTTATCAGGCGCTGGCTGACGTATTAAAGCGCGCCTTCAAACAGCTCGATCGTACCTTCCTCGACGATCTTTGATCGAGCATCTCCTTTTACTGCCAGAGAATGTGTGCAGTAACCGGGTTCAAATCAAAGAAAAGTGATGCGGGCAAACACGCATCGCTTTCCTTGTGTAATCATTTATCCATTGTTTAAATCTTAAGCGGCCGTGATGGCCCGGGAGCGAACCGTGGAAATGACCCATGCACAACGACTGATTCTCTCTAACCAATACAAAATGATGGCGATGCTTGAGCCGGAAAATGCTGAGCGCTATCGTCGTTATCAGACCATTATCGAGCGAGGTTACGGCCTGCAACTGCGCGAACTCGACAAAGAGTTTGGCGAGTTAACGGAAGCCACCTGCCGCCAGCTTATCGACATCATGGAAATGCACCATGCGCTGCATGTCTCCTGGTCGAACCTGAAAGAAGCCAATAGTATCGAAGAGCGCCGTCTGGCGTTTCTCGGCTTTGATGCAGCCACCGAGGCGCGCTATCTCGGCTATGTGCGCTTTATGGTGAACGTCGAAGGACGCTACACCCAGTTTGATTCTGGAACTCACGGCTTCAATGCTCAGACGCCGATGTGGGAAAAATACCAACGTATGCTGGCGGTGTGGCACACTTGTCCGCGTCAGTATCATCTTAGCGCGAACGAAATCGCGCAGATTCTCAATGCCTGAATAAGGAGCGACGCGTGGAGTACAGGGGTTTTCTGTTTGATTTGGACGGTACGTTGGTGGATTCATTGCCTGCGGTGATCCGCGCATGGTCATTGTGGGGCGAGCGCCAGGGTCTTGCGGCGGAAGAAGTCCTGAACTTCATACACGGTAAGCCAGCGATCAATTCACTGCGCCATTTTATGGCAGGCCAGTCAGAAGAGGCGATTCAGGCGGAGTTTCTGTGGCTTGAGCGTTTAGAAGCAGAAGACACGCAGGGCGTGCAAGCGATTCCGGGGGCGAAGGCATTGCTCGCCACACTCAACGAACTGCAGATTCCCTGGGCGATAGTG
This sequence comes from Enterobacter cancerogenus, assembly GCA_000773965.1. Taxonomy (GTDB): domain Bacteria; phylum Pseudomonadota; class Gammaproteobacteria; order Enterobacterales; family Enterobacteriaceae; genus Pantoea; species Pantoea communis. Next base: position 407,832 of record JRUP01000014.1, on the reverse strand, counting down.
ACCTCAGGATCGATCCCGGTGGCTCACGCGCGTCACAAAGCGGCGGGTTTACCGATGCCGGAAGTGTTCATTACCGCAGAAAATATCAAACTGGGTAAACCGAACCCGGAGCCGTATCTGCTGGGTGCTGAACGCCTGGGACTGCCTGCAGCGGAATGTGTTGTGGTTGAAGATGCGCCAGCGGGCATTATTGCCGGGTTGGAAGCGGGCAGTGCCGTGGTTGCTGTTAATGCCCCCACGGATGCCCCGCGCCTGAATGAAGTGACCTGGCAGGTGAAAACACTGGAACCGCTGGTGGTTTCACCTACAGAAAACGGCATGTTTACGCTTTCTGCCAACGTCTGACAGAACGGGCCATAGCGGCCCGTTTTTTATAATGGGGTATCCTGCGAAATTTCATCCAGCGACAGGCTAAAGCTTGGAATGAATATCTCTACAAAGTAATCCATTTCGGGGGAACGACGCTGTGACAGTGTTTTCTCCAGACGTGCCTTAGCCAGTAAAAATTCGTTATTTCCTGCTGACAGCTCTTCCAGACATTTCACGTAGGCGCACAGCGCGTCAGCCTGCTTCACCACCGCTTGTTCACTCTCGCTATGCAAATGCTCGTCAATCAACGGACGGTAGGCATCCTGCAATTCCGGCGGCAACATCTCGATCAACTTCTGCTGGGCGATCTTTTCGATCTTTTTGTACTCATGAGCAATTTGCGCGTTGTAATACTTCACCGGCGTGGGTAAATCACCGGTCAGCACTTCACTGGCATCGTGATACAGCGCCAGCATTGCAATACGCTCTGCATTGAGATTACCGTTAAATTTTTTGTTTTTGATAATGGCCAACGCATGCGCCACCATCGCCACCTGAAGACTGTGTTCAGAGACATTTTCGGTGCGAACGTTGCGCATCAATGGCCAGCGATTGATCAGTTTAAGACGGGAGAGGTGGGCAAAAAAATGGCTACGGGTCATAAACGGTTCCTGTTCTCACGGCGGGGAAGGAGGGCCTTCCCCGAGATGAAAACAGTATATACCCTTCGGACTTCGGCTTGCATGTGCGTTAGCTGCGTTCACTTACCCAAGTCGCTCACGCAGGTAAGCAACCTGGATTCATTCACTTGCTGCCTGCATCCAATGCGGGTCAGTGTGTCAGACTACTGACGATAGCCTTGCAGGAAACGACCAAATTTATTGATCGCCATTTCCAGGTCATCGACACGTGGTAAGGTGACGATGCGCACGTGATCCGGCCACGGCCAGTTGAAGGCGGTACCCTGAACCAGCAGCACTTTCTCTTGTAACAGGAAATCCAGCACCATTTTCTGATCGTCAAAGATGTTGAATTTCTTTGGATCGATGCGCGGGAACATGTACAAAGCACCTTGCGGTTTCACGCAGCTGACGCCAGGAATATCGTTGATCAATTCCCAGGCACGTTGACGCTGTTCATACAGACGACCGCCAGGTGCAATAAACTCGCTGATGCTTTGATAGCCACCTAACGCCGTTTGGATCGCATGCTGAGCGGGCACGTTGGCGCACAAACGCATTGACGCCAGCATCTCCAGTCCTTCGATATAGCCTTTGGCATGTTTCTTCGGACCGTTTAACACCATCCAACCCTGACGGAAACCTGCAACGCGGTAGGTTTTAGACAGGCCATTGAAGGTCACGGTCAGCAGATCCGGCGCCAGTGCCGCAATCGAATGGTGCTGGGACTCGTCATACAAAATCTTGTCGTAGATTTCATCCGCGAAAATGATCAGGTTGTGCTGACGCGCAATCTCCACCACTTCCATCAGCAGTTCTTTGCTGTAAACCGCACCCGTTGGGTTGTTCGGGTTGATGATCACAATGCCGCGCGTGCGCGGGGTGATCTTACTGCGGATATCGTCCAAATCCGGGAACCAACCCGCAGACTCATCACACAGATAGTGCACGGCTTTTCCGCTCGACAGCGAAACGGCCGCCGTCCATAACGGATAGTCCGGCGCAGGCACCAACATCTCGTCGCCGCTGTTCAGCAATGCTTGCATCGCCTGCACAATCAGCTCAGAAACGCCGTTACCAATGTAGATATCTTCGACGGTAACATCGCGCATATCTCGCGCCTGGTAGTGCTGCATAATGGCTTTACGCGCCGAATACAGCCCTTTTGAGTCACAATAGCCTTGCGAGCTCGGCAGGTTGCGAATCACATCAACCAGAATTTCATCAGGGGCTTCAAAACCAAACGGGGCAGGGTTGCCAATGTTGAGTTTGAGAACTTTATTACCTTCTTCTTCCAGACGCTTAGCTTCTTTCAGTACCGGGCCACGGATGTCATAACAGACATTTTCCAGCTTGCCGGATTTATCAATTTGAAAATTCATCGTTACCGCCTTAACGGGCAGAGTCCTTTAACCTGCCACCAAAATCAAACCTGCCCAATTTACTCCTCTCACTGTCACAAAAGAAGGGCGGCTTAAGGTTTTGGCGCGTTTGCCAATGATTCCTGTCTTAGGTGGCGTAAAACGCAGTTTGCGAAGGTTAATCTGGTTAATAACTCTATTGTTTGATTTTTTTGTAATATAAAATGCTGGCGGTTTGTGCTGGCACTGTAAAGCCGCTAATCCATAGGTAATGGAGGTCATTAAGAAATTTTTTATTTACATCCTGCAAAAAAAACCATTAGCGACCTGATGAAATAGTTAAAGAAATCTTGTTGGATGTCGAAGAACTAAACAGTGCCGTTGCAGCCATCGCTGGTGCCATTAAATGTCATGCATTCTTAATCAGTTTAAGGTGGCAGCATGAAGCGCTGCGATGTGACCTATTCTGATAACAGCAGCAGTTTAAATAGCATTTACACTGTAACTTTAACGCAGCTGCAGCAGTTTAAGAACCTGGGGGGTTAAAAAATGAGCGCTGTTGTGGCAGGATGTGGCGGAAAAGGGATTTGGTCAAAAAATGCGATGATTTGATCAAAAACATTTCCCTTTGAAGCGTAAAAATGATTAAGTATAATTTATTATTTGATGCACTTTATCGCTTCGCATCAGCATAACATGATGTTATCTCTTTTTGACCCGCAGGCCGTTTTCGCGGGAAACTAGACAACTACGCAGCTTCCAGCACCTGTGCGACATACGTCTTCGGACCCGAAGTTGTTCTGTCTTATTAGACGGCACTCCTCTGAATACAGAGTGACGTATCCGTCGGCATCCGCCTGACACGATTTTTCCATGACAGCTCCACACAGGGCTGTCATTAAGCACCATTACCTCTTATCTATTTGATAAGTAGGGTAATACACCAGGGTAGTAGTTTTAAAAAATCTTATAAGTGAAGAAAAAACATGACTAATGCAAATCGTCCGATACTGAATCTCGACCTCGATCTGCTGCGTACTTTTGTTGCTGTTGCTGACTTGAATACTTTTGCGGCGGCGGCTGCAGCAGTGTGCAGAACGCAATCCGCAGTAAGTCAGCAGATGCAACGTCTGGAACAATTGGTAGGTAAAGAGCTGTTTGCCAGACATGGACGTAATAAACTGTTGACGGAGCATGGCATCCAGTTGCTAGGCTACGCCAGAAAGATCCTTCGTTTCAATGACGAAGCGTGCACCTCTTTAATGTACAGCAACATCCAGGGCGTACTGACCATCGGCGCCTCCGATGACACTTCCGATACCATTCTGCCGTTCCTGCTTAACCGCGTAACGTCGGTCTATCCGAAGCTGGCCATTGATGTGCGCGTCAAACGCAACCCGTTCATGATGGAAATGCTGAATCAGGGTGAGGTTGATCTGGTTGTCACCACGTCCAGTCCTGGTAATTTCACCCATCAGGTCCTGCGTACCTCACCGACGCTTTGGTACTGTGCTGCGGATTACATCTTCCAGCGCGGCGAAGCCATTCCACTGGTGCTGCTGGATGAACCAAGTCCGTACCGTGACATGGCGATCGATCACCTGAATGAAGCGGGCATCCCATGGCGCATTTCATATGTTGCATCAACGCTGGCAGCAGTGCGTGCGGCAGTGAAAGCGGGTCTGGGTGTCACAGCACGCCCGGTTGAGATGATGAGCCCAGAGCTGCGTGTGATGGGTGCAGCTGAAGGGCTGCCGGTATTGCCCGATACTCAGTACCTGCTGTGCCGTAATCCAGACAGTGATAACGAGTTGGCGCTGGCGATCTTCAACGCGATGCAGTCCACCAACGATCCTTACAATCTGACGGCAAATCCAGATGGCACCCTGCTGCTGGATGACGAAGAGTAAGGTGAACAATAGCGGGTTATTCCTTCGCGTTGGAATACCGGTTAATTGTTAAAACTTATTAAAATGAGCCTTAGACTGATAAACATCAGCTAAGGCTTTTTTTATGCATTTTAATTCACGCTTTCTAACGCGATTCGCCACCAATAATTTTCCTCTCTTCCTGAAAAATGGAGATTGTTCCATTTTTGTTCAAAGTGGAACTTCTTTATCATTCCGTGCCATCTTTCCCAGGGCATTTGCCTGTACCAATCGCCGATTTTTACAGCAAAAAACACCATTATGTGTTCTGGATCAAAAAAATACCCCCTATAAGGGGGGGGAAATCCCTGTAAGACCTGTCAAAATATGATTGTTAAATGCACGATCCATGCATGTGAATACCCGCTACACTGAAATTAACCTCACAAACTGAAGCGATTTAGCTGGTATGATGGGGTTCGTTTGTTAATAATATGCTACGGGTGTTAATTAATGTTTGGATGCTTTTGTCAAAGTTGACAAAAGGTTATAGAAAGGAGTAAAAAACCCCATAAAATTGCTGCTTATTTGATAATGACAGCATAGTTTACAAGGTTTTTTATCCTTCCCTTGAATTCATGTGGTGTGTTTGCTGCAACAGTGCAGGATGCCAGCGCCACTTTTGATGAGTAAGCAAAGAGTATGTCGACAACCACAGAAGTGATCGCTCATCACTGGGCGTTTATTGTTTTTATTGTTATTGCATTTGGCCTGTGTGCCTTCATGTTGACCGGCGGTTGGTTGTTAGGTGGACGTGCACGGGCGCGCCACAAAGACACCCCGTTTGAATCGGGTATCGAATCCGTCGGTGATACCCATATTCGCCTCTCCGCTAAATTCTATCTGGTTGCGATGTTCTTCGTTATTTTCGACGTCGAAGCCCTCTATTTATACGCCTGGTCGACTTCAATCCGTGAGAGCGGATGGGTCGGCTTTGTCGAAGCCGCAATTTTCATTTTGGTGCTATTGGCAGGCCTGGTTTATCTGGTGCGCATCGGTGCACTGGATTGGGCTCCTGCGCGTCGTCGCGTAGTAGTCAAATCAATCCCGGTCAGTCACAACCACACCAACCCTCATAAGCAGTAAAAGCGAGGCAATAAGATGGACTACACGCTGACACGCGTAGACCCGAACGGCGGCGGTGATAACGATCGCTATCCGCTGCAGAAACAGGAGATTGTGACCGATCCCCTGGAGCAGCACGTTCATCGCAGCGTCTATATGGGCAAGCTCGAGCACGCCCTGCATGACATGGTGAACTGGGGTCGTAAAAACTCTCTGTGGCCGTACAACTTCGGTCTTTCCTGTTGCTACGTGGAAATGACCACGTCATTCACTGCGGTGCATGACGTGGCGCGTTTTGGTGCGGAAGTTATGCGCGCCTCCCCACGTCAGGCTGACTTTATGGTGATCGCCGGTACGCCGTTTACCAAAATGGCGCCGGTTATTCAGCGTTTGTATGACCAGATGCTGGAACCGAAGTGGGTGATCTCCATGGGTGCGTGCGCTAACTCGGGCGGCATGTACGACATCTATTCAGTGGTGCAGGGCGTAGATAAGTTCCTGCCGGTCGACGTGTATATTCCGGGCTGCCCACCGCGTCCTGAAGCATACATGCAGGCGCTGCTGCTGCTGCGTGAGTCCATCGGTAAAGAGCGCCGTCCACTGTCGTGGGTGGTGGGCGATCAGGGCGTTTATCGCGCCAATATGCAGCCAGAGCGTGAAAGAAAACGCGGCGAGCGTATTGCCGTCACTAACCTGAGAACGCCAGACGAAGTCTAAGCTTCCCGTACACGGATGGCACAACGGCCGCAGCAGAACATCACAATTTAATGTGCGCCGCCATCCTGACGCCTTCTTTTAGCGCCTGATTACAGGCCGGAATGGTGAGTAACGTATGACAGATTTAACCACGCAAGATCTCGCTCAGCCTGCATGGCAAACCCGCGACCACCTGGACGATCCAGTGGTCGGCGAGCTGCGTAACCGTTTTGGGCCGGATGCCTTTACCGTTCAGGCCACCCGCACCGGGATTCCGGTCGTCTGGGTGAAGCGTGAACAGTTACTGGAAATTGTCGAATTCCTGCGTAAGCTGCCGAAGCCGTACGTCATGCTGTATGACTTACACGGTTTCGATGAGCGTTTGCGCACCAACCGCGCCGGTTTACCTGCCGCGGATTTTTCCGTTTTCTATCACCTGCTGTCGATTGAACGCAACCGCGACATCATGCTCAAGGTGGCGCTGTCTGAAAACGATCTGAATGTGCCCACCATCACCAAAATCTTCGCCAATGCCAACTGGTATGAGCGCGAAACCTGGGAGATGTTTGGTATTACGTTCCAGGGGCACCCACATCTGACGCGCATCATGATGCCGCAGACCTGGGAAGGCCATCCGCTGCGTAAAGATTACCCGGCGCGTGCCACTGAATTCGATCCGTTCGAACTGACTAAGCAGAAAGAAGATCTGGAGATGGAGGCACTGACCTTCAAGCCCGAAGATTGGGGCATGAAGCGCAGCACCACCAATGAGGACTTCATGTTCCTCAACCTCGGTCCGAACCACCCCTCTGCACACGGTGCCTTCCGTATCATTCTGCAGTTGGATGGCGAAGAGATTGTCGACTGTGTGCCTGATGTCGGTTATCACCACCGTGGTGCCGAGAAGATGGGCGAGCGTCAATCGTGGCACAGCTACATTCCGTACACCGACCGTATCGAGTACCTCGGCGGCTGCGTGAACGAGATGCCTTACGTGCTGGCGGTAGAAAAATTAGCCGGCATCACCGTGCCAGATCGCGTCAACGTGATCCGCGTGATGCTGTCAGAGCTGTTCCGTATCAACAGTCATTTGCTGTACATCTCCACCTTTATCCAGGACGTGGGCGCGATGACGCCGGTGTTCTTCGCCTTTACCGACCGTCAGAAAATTTATGACGTGGTAGAAGCGATTACCGGTTTCCGTATGCACCCGGCGTGGTTCCGCATCGGCGGCGTGGCACACGATCTGCCGAAAGGCTGGGAGCGTTTGCTGCGTGACTTCCTCGACTGGATGCCGAAGCGTCTGAAAGAGTATGACAAAGCCGCACTGCGTAACACTGTGCTGATGGGCCGTTCGCAAGGCGTTGCGGCGTACAACATGGATGAAGCGCTGGCGTGGGGCACCACCGGTGCTGGCCTGCGTGCTACCGGTCTCGACTTCGACGTGCGTAAATGGCGTCCGTATTCAGGCTACGAAAACTTCGACTTTGAGATCCCGGTTGGTGCTGGCATCAGTGATGCTTACACCCGCGTTCAGCTCAAAATGGAAGAGATGTGGCAGTCACTGCGCATTCTGGAACAGTGCCTGAATAACATGCCGGAAGGCCCGTTCAAGGCGGATCATCCGCTGACCACGCCGCCACCGAAAGAGCGCACGCTGCAGCACATTGAAACCCTGATCACTCACTTCCTGCAGGTGTCGTGGGGCCCGGTGATGCCGGCCAACGAATCCTTCCAGATGATTGAAGCGACCAAAGGGATCAACAGCTACTACCTGACCAGCGATGGCAGCACCATGAGCTACCGCACCCGCGTGCGTACGCCAAGCTTCCCGCACCTGCAGCAGATCCCATCGGTGATCCGCGGCAGCCTGGTATCCGACTTGATCGTATACCTCGGTAGTATCGATTTTGTTATGTCAGACGTGGACCGCTAATTATGCACGATCAACAGATTGCTATTCACACTATCGACCCTGATGAGGTCTTTGTGCTGAGCGAGACCGAGCACCACGCTATCGAGCACGAAAAACACCATTATGAAGATGCACGCGCCGCTTCGATTGAAGCGTTGAAGATCGTGCAGAAACAGCGTGGTTGGGTGCCAGACGGTGCCATCAATGCCATTGCTGAAGTGTTGGGCATTCCAGCCAGTGACGTAGAAGGTGTGGCCACGTTTTATAGCCAGATCTACCGCACCCCAGTAGGTCGTCACGTTATTCGTTACTGCGACAGCGTGGTGTGCCACATCACCGGTTTCCAGGGCATTCAGGCTGCGCTTGAGCAGAATCTGAATATCAAGCCGGGCCAGACCACAGCCGATGGCCGCTTTACCCTGCTGCCGACCTGCTGCCTGGGCAACTGTGACAAAGGCCCAACCATGATGGTGGATGAAGATACCCATGTTCATCTGACCCCGGAAGGCATCGCCAATCTGCTGGAGCAGTATCAATGACCATTAAACAGATCATTCGTACTGCGGAAACTCATCCACTCACCTGGCGTCTGCGCGACGACAAGCAGCCGGTGTGGATCGATGAATATCGCAGTAAAAACGGTTATGTCGGGGCGGAAAAAGCCTTAAAAGAATTCAGCCAGGACGAAATCGTTGCGGCAGTGAAAGACTCCGGTCTAAAAGGTCGCGGTGGCGCAGGCTTTAACACCGGCCTGAAGTGGAGCCTGATGCCGAAAGACGAATCCATGAACATCCGTTACCTGCTGTGTAACGCCGATGAAATGGAGCCGGGCACCTATAAAGACCGCCTGCTGATGGAGCAAATGCCGCACCAGTTGGTGGAAGGTATGCTGATCAGTGCGTTCGCCTTGAAAGCCTATCGTGGCTACATCTTCTTACGTGGCGAGTACATCGAAGCGGCCGTGCATCTGCGCCGTGCGATTGCCGAAGCCACCGAAGCGGGATACCTCGGTAAAAACATCCTCGGTACCGGTTTCGATTTTGAACTGATCGTGCACACCGGCGCGGGACGTTACATCTGTGGTGAAGAGACCGCGCTGATCAACTCACTGGAAGGACGCCGTGCGAACCCGCGTTCTAAGCCACCGTTCCCGGCGAGTGCGGGCGTGTGGGGCAAGCCAACCTGCGTCAACAACGTGGAAACTTTGTCCAACGTCCCAGCCATCTTCCTCAACGGCGTTGACTGGTACAAGAACATCTCTACCAGCGAAGACACCGGTACCAAAATGATGGGCTTCTCTGGCCGCGTGAAAAATCCAGGCGTGTGGGAACTGCCGTTTGGCACCACCGCGCGTGAGATTCTGGAAGATTATGCCGGTGGCATGCGCGATGGCCTGAAATTTAAAGCCTGGCAGCCAGGTGGTGCGGGTACGGATTTCCTGACCGATCAACACCTTGATCTGCCGATGGAATTTGCCAGCATCGGTAAAGCCGGCAGCCGTTTAGGCACGGCACTGGCGATGGCGGTCGATCATGAAATCGGCATGGTTTCGCTGGTGCGTAATCTGGAAGAATTCTTTGCGCGCGAGTCCTGTGGCTGGTGTACGCCGTGCCGTGATGGCTTGCCATGGAGCGTGAAGATCCTGCGTGCGCTGGAGCAGAAAAAAGGCCAGCCGGGTGACATTGAAACCCTGCTGCAACTCTGTCGCCAACTCGGCCCAGGTAAAACCTTCTGTGCCCACGCACCGGGTGCCGTTGAGCCATTGCAGAGCGCGATTAAATATTTCCGTGAAGAGTTTGAAGCCGGCATTGCGCCGCAGGTGTTTGGCAATACCCGATCGATCGGTGGTATTCAGCCCAACCTGCTGAAAGCGCGCTGGTAATCAGCCGCCGTACACGGAATTCACCCTGCGCCGACACGGCGCGGGGGACAGAATTAGATGTTTAACGCTCGTCTTAGGGCGAGCCTTACGGAAGCATGTTCACTATGGCTACAATCCATGTAGACGGTAAAGAATATGATGTGAACGGAGCGGACAACCTGTTGCAGGCGTGTCTCTCTCTGGGCCTTGATATTCCTTATTTTTGCTGGCATCCGGCGCTGGGAAGCGTGGGAGCCTGCCGCCAGTGTGCGGTGAAGCAATTCCAGAATGCCGAAGATACCCGTGGTCGTCTTGTTATGTCATGCATGACACCGGCGTCGGACGGCACCTTTATTTCCATCGACGATGGCGAAGCGAAAGAGTTTCGTGAAAGCGTGGTGGAATGGCTGATGACCAACCATCCGCACGACTGTCCAGTGTGCGAAGAGGGCGGTAACTGCCATCTGCAAGATATGACGGTTATGACGGGCCACAGCTTCCGTCGTTACCGCTTCACCAAACGTACGCACCAGAATCAGGATCTCGGCCCGTTCATCTCCCATGAAATGAACCGCTGTATCGCCTGCTATCGCTGCGTGCGTTACTACAAAGATTACGCAGACGGCAAAGATCTCGGCGTTTACGGTGCCCACGACAACGTTTATTTCGGTCGCCCGGAAGATGGCACGCTGGAGAGCGAGTTCTCCGGTAACCTGGTCGAAATCTGCCCGACCGGCGTATTTACTGATAAAACGCACTCCGAACGCTACAACCGTAAATGGGATATGCAGTTCGCACCGAGCATCTGCCAGCAGTGCAGCGTGGGTTGTAACACCAGCCCAGGCGAGCGTTATGGTGAACTGCGTCGTATCGAAAACCGTTACAACGGTACCGTAAACCACTACTTCCTGTGTGACCGTGGTCGTTTCGGTTATGGCTATGTGAACCGTAAAGATCGTCCACGTCATCCGGTACAGAAACGTGGCAACGATTGGGTCAGCCTGAATGCCGAACAAGCGGTGAATGCGGCGGCTGACGTACTGCGTCAGGCGAAGCGTGTGATCGGGATTGGATCACCGCGTGCCAGTATTGAAAGCAACTTTGCGCTGCGTGAACTCGTCGGCGCGGAAAACTTCTCCACCGGTATGCCTGCCGCTGAGCAAGCACGCGTTGAGTTGATGCTGAAAGTACTGCAGGAAGGCGGTATTTACACGCCATCACTGCGCGAAATCGAAAGCTACGATGCGGTGCTGGTGCTGGGTGAAGACCTGACTCAGGTCGGTGCGCGTGTCGCGCTGTCTGTGCGTCAGGCGGTGAAAGGCAAAGCACGTGAAATGGCAGCAGCCCAGAAAGTGGCTGACTGGCAGATCGCGGCGATCCTGAACATCGGTCAGCACGCCAAACATCCGCTGTTTGTCACCAACGTCGATGAAACCCGTCTTGATGATATCGCGGCGTGGAGCTATCGCGCACCGGTAGAAGATCAGGCTCGTCTCGGCTTCGCTATTGCCAATGCGCTCGATGAAGCAGCTCCAGCCGTCAGTGGCTTTGACAGCAAGCTGAACGGCAAGCTGGATGTGGTGGTACAGGCGTTGGCCGGTGCGAAAAAACCACTGATTATTTCCGGTACTCACTCTGGCAGCACCGCGATGATTGAAGCGGCCGCCAACGTGGCGAAAGCACTGAAAGGTCGCGGTGCCGATGTCGGTATCACTTTCCTTGCGGGTGCCGCCAACAGCTTTGGTCTCGGCCTGATGGGCGGTCAATCGCTGGATAGCGCGCTGGAACAGCTGGATAAAGGCGAAGCGGAAGCGCTGGTGGTGTTGGAAAACGATCTTTACCGCCACGCACCGAAAGCCACCGTGGATGCGGCTTTGCACAACACCGCACACGTGATTGTAGTTGATCATCAACGCACTGCGACGCTGGAAAAAGCCGGTCTGGTGCTCTCTACTGCGAGCTTCGCCGAGAGCGACGGTACCTCGATCAACCAGGAAGGCCGCGCACAGCGTTTCTTCCAGGTTTACGATCCGGCTTACTACGATAACAGCATTGTGATGCTGGAGAGCTGGCGCTGGCTGCACTCGCTGCATAGCACCGTCGAAAGCCGCCAGATCGACTGGACGCTGCTGGATCACGTGATCGATGCCACCGTTGCAGCATTGCCACAGCTGAAAGGTATTAAAGACGCGGCGCCGGATGCAAGCTTCCGTATTCGCGGTCAGAAACTGGCGCGTTCACCGCACCGTAACAGTGGCCGTACCGCGATGCGTGCCAATATTAGCGTGCACGAACCGCGTCAGCCGCAAGACAAAGACACCATGTTTGCCTTCTCAATGGAAGGTAACAACCAACCAGGCGCACCACGTTCGCAGATTCCATTCGCGTGGGCTCCAGGCTGGAACTCCCCGCAAGCATGGAACAAGTTCCAGGCTGAAGTCGGTGGAAAACTGCGTCACGGCGATCCGGGTGTGCGTCTGTTTGAAGCGAGCGAAGGATCACTGCCGTGGTTCACCGCCGTGCCAGAAAGCTTTGTTGAAGGCAGCCAATATCGTGTTGCGCCTTACTATCAGCTGTTCGGTAGTGAAGAAATGACTCAGCGTTCGCCGACCTTCCAGAAGCGTATGTCGCCAGCCACATTGGTGATTAACCCGGCTGATGCGGAGAAACTGGGCGTCAACAACGGCTCTGCGGTTGAACTGGTCTGTGCCGGTGAAACGCTGCGTCTGCCAGTACGCTTCTCAACTTCCCTGCAAGCAGGGCAGGTGGGTCTGCCGCTGGGTATGCCAGGTGTGCCGCCGTTCCTCTCCGGTGCGCAAGTTGACAAACTGCAGGAGGCTGCACAATGAGCTGGCTGACACCGGACGTTATCGACATCCTCATCCAGATCCTGAAAACCATTGTGATCCTGCTGGTGGTGGTGGGTTGTGGTGCCTTTATGAGTTTCGCCGAGCGTCGTCTGCTCGGCTTATGGCAGAACCGTTATGGACCAAACCGTGTTGGCTGGGGCGGCTCACTGCAACTCGCCGCTGACATGATCAAAATGTTCTTCAAAGAGGACTGGGTTCCGCCGTTTACCGACCGCTTCATCTTTACTCTGGCACCGGTTATTGCCTTTGTATCGCTGCTGCTGGCGTTTGCCATCGTGCCGGTTTCACCGACCTGGATGGTGACAGATCTGAATATCGGTTTGCTGTTCTTCCTGATGATGGCCGGTCTGGCGGTTTACGCCGTGCTTTTCGCCGGTTGGTCGAGTAACAACAAATACTCACTGCTGGGTGCAATGCGTGCTTCGGCGCAGACGCTGAGCTACGAAGTGTTCCTGGGCCTGTCGCTGATGGGTGTGGTGGCGCAAGCCGGTTCATTCAACATGAACGCCATCGTCGAGAGCCAGACGCACTTGTGGAACATTATTCCGCAGTTCTTCGGCTTCGTGACCTTCTGTATCGCGGGTGTTGCGGTATGTCACCGCCATCCGTTTGACCAGCCAGAAGCGGAACAGGAACTGGCAGATGGTTACCACATCGAATATGCCGGTATGAAGTTCGGTCTGTTCTTCGTCGGTGAATATGTGGCCATCACCACCGTTTCAGCGCTGATTGTCACGCTGTTCTTCGGTGGCTGGCACGGTCCATTCCTGCCGCCATTCATCTGGTTCGCCCTGAAAACGGCGTTCTTTATGGTGATGTTTATCCTGATTCGTGCTGCGCTGCCGCGTCCACGTTATGACCAGGTGCTGTCGTTCGGCTGGAAAGTGTGTCTGCCGTTGACGTTATTGAACCTGCTGGCGACCGCCGCAGTGATTCTGTACAGCGCGCAGTAAGGGGTTTTGAGATGACTTTAAAAGATATTGTCGTTGGCTTCGGCACGACAGTGCGCAGTATCTGGATGATAGGCATGCATGCCTTCGCCAAGCGCGAAACCCAGATGTATCCAGAAGAGCCGGTTTACCTGCCGCCGCGCTACCGTGGCCGTATCGTGCTGACGCGCGATCCGGACGGCGAAGAGCGCTGCGTTGCCTGTAACCTGTGTGCGGTAGCCTGTCCAGTGGGTTGTATCTCACTGCAGAAAGCGGAAACGGTTGATGGTCGCTGGTATCCGGAGTTCTTCCGCATCAACTTCTCGCGCTGCATCTTCTGCGGTCTGTGCGAAGAAGCCTGCCCGACCACGGCGATTCAGCTGACCCCCGATTTTGAGCTGGGTGAGTTCAAGCGTCAGGATCTGGTGTATGAGAAGCAGGACCTGCTGATTTCCGGTCCGGGTAAATATCCGGAGTACAACTTCTATCGCATGGCGGGTATGGCGATCGACGGGAAAGAGAAGGGCGAAGCGGAAAACGAAGCCAAGCCAATCGACGTCAAAAGCTTGTTACCTTAAGGAGCCAGGTATGGAATTTGCGTTTTATCTTTGCGGACTGGTGGCGGTGCTGACGACATTGCGCGTTATCACTCACACCAATCCGGTACATGCGCTGCTGTACCTGATTGTTTCGCTGCTTTCGATTGCGGGCGTGTTCTTCTCAATGGGCGCTTACTTTGCCGGTGCGCTGGAGATCATCGTTTACGCCGGTGCCATTATGGTGCTTTTCGTGTTCGTGGTGATGATGCTGAACCTGGGCAAAACCCAGCAGGACCAGGAGCGCGAGTGGCTGAAGCCTTCGCTGTGGATTGGGCCTGGCATCGTCTCCCTGTTGCTGCTGGTGGTGATGATTTACGCCATTAGCACCGCGCACGATCAGGGCATTGATGGCACCGTTATCGATGCCAAAGCGGTGGGTATCAGTCTGTTTGGTCCTTACGTACTGGCGGTTGAGCTGGCGTCAATGCTGCTGCTGGCCGGTCTGGTGGTGGCCTTCCATATCGGACGTGAAGAGCGTCAGGGCGAAGTGCTGAGCAATCGCCATGCTGATGCACATGCGAATAAGGAGGATCACGCATGATCCCGTTACAACACGGCCTGATGTTGGCTGCTGTGCTGTTTGTTCTCGGCCTGACCTCGCTGGTACTGCGCCGCAATTTGCTGTTCATGCTGATTGGTCTGGAGATCATGATCAACGCCGCGGCACTCGCGCTGGTGGTAGCAGGTAGCTACTGGGGACAAGCTGACGGTCAGGTGATGTACATACTGGCGATCAGCCTCGCGGCGGCGGAAGCCAGCATTGGCCTGGCCCTGCTGCTCCAGCTCTATCGTCGTCGTCAGACGCTGAACATTGACACAGTGAGCGAGATGCGCGGATGAATCTTCTCTATTTAACCGTATTATTTCCGCTGATTGGCTTCCTGCTATTGGCGTTTTCCCGTGGTCGCTGGTCGGAGAACCTGTCAGCTGCGGTGGGAATGGGATCGGTCGGTCTGGCGGCATTGACCACCGTTTTCGTCGGTATGGACTTCTTCAGCAACGGTCAGCAACCTTTTACTCAGGCGCTGTGGACCTGGATGCAGGTCGGCCACTTTGATATCAAAGTGAACCTGGTGCTGGATGGCTTGTCGCTGACCATGCTCTCGGTGGTGACCGGTGTCGGCTTCTTCATCCATATGTTCGCTTCCTGGTACATGCGCGGTGAAGAGGGCTATTCACGCTTCTTCGCTTATACCAACCTGTTCATCGCGAGCATGGTGGTGCTGGTGCTGGCCGACAACCTGATGCTGATGTATCTCGGTTGGGAAGGCGTGGGCCTGTGCTCTTATCTGCTGATTGGCTTCTACTACAGCAATCCAGAAAATGGCAAAGCGGCGATGAAAGCGTTCATCATTACCCGTGTCGGTGACGTGTTCCTCGCATTCGCACTGTTCATTCTCTACAACGAAATGGGCACGCTGAACTTCCGCGAGCTGGTGGAACTGGCGCCGGCGCACTTCGCGGCTGATAACCACATGCTGCAGTGGGCGACCCTGATGCTGTTGGGTGGTGCGGTCGGTAAATCTGCACAGCTGCCTCTGCAAACGTGGCTGGCCGATGCGATGGCCGGTCCTACGCCGGTATCGGCATTGATCCACGCCGCCACCATGGTGACCGCGGGTGTCTACCTGATTGCGCGTACGCATGGTCTGTTCCTGCTGACGCCGGAAGTGCTGCATCTGGTCGGCATTATCGGTGCGATTACACTGGTGCTGGCAGGTTTTGCTGCGCTGGTGCAAACCGATATCAAACGCGTGCTGGCTTACTCAACCATGAGTCAGATCGGCTACATGTTCCTGGCGCTGGGCGTGCAGGCATGGGACGCGGCGATTTTCCACCTGATGACGCACGCTTTCTTTAAAGCGCTGCTGTTCCTTTCTTCCGGTTCGGTCATTCTGGCCTGCCACCACGAGCAGAACATCTTCAAAATGGGCGGCCTGCGTAAGAGCATCCCACTGGTGTACACCTGCTTCCTGGTGGGCGGCGCAGCGCTGGCGGCACTGCCGCTGATTACCGCAGGTTTCTACAGTAAAGATGAAATCCTGTTTGGTGCGCTGGCAAATGGTCACATCAATCTGATGGTGGCGGGTCTGGTCGGTGCATTCCTGACCTCGATCTACACCTTCCGCATGATCTTCATCGTGTTCCACGGCGAAGAGAAAATTCATGCGCACGCGGGCAAAGGCATCACTCACCATCTGCCACTGATTGTGCTGTTAGTGCTCTCCACCTTCGTTGGCGCCATGATTACGCCACCGCTGGCGGGTGTACTGCCGCAGAATGAATTCGGTGAAGGCGGCAAAGTGGCGCTGGAAATCACCTCAGGCGTGGTCGCGATTGTCGGCATCCTGATTGCTGCTGCCCTATGGCTCGGTAAACGCCAGCTGGTCACGAGTGTCGCCAACAGCGCGCCGGGTCGTTTCTTCGGCACCTGGTGGTTTGCGGCATGGGGCTTCGACTGGCTGTATGACAAGGTGTTTGTGAAACCTTATCTGGGCATTGCCTGGCTGCTGAAGCGCGATCCGCTTAACTCACTGATGAACCTGCCTGCGCTGCTGTCGCGCATTGGTAATAAAGGCCTGGTGGTGAGCGAGAACGGTTACGTGCGCTGGTATGTGGCTTCCATGAGTGTTGGTGCCGTGGTGGTACTGGCGCTGATGCTGGTGATTTAAAGATTGATGAGCGGGGGCGAGAGGATCAAGGATTCTCTCATCCCAGAAGCGAATGTGAAAAATTGCCTGAATGACGAAGCGTTATTGATGTAGCCGTTTCGAAGCCGTCAGTGTGTAGCTACCCAAGCGTTTTTTTACGTGTGGATAGTAAGCACTGTTGGTGACGAAAATGGCAAGCAAGATAGCTCGAAATCAGGTTGAAAAAAGGGAAGTATGCCGTGCTATTACCTTGGCTAATAATCATACCTTTTGTTGGGGGTCTGCTTTGCTGGTTAGCAGAGCGCCTCGGCGCAAAAGTGCCGCGCTGGATCGCCATGATCACCATGGGACTGACGCTGGCACTCGGTCTGCAGTTGTGGCTGCAGGGAGGCTATTCACTCACGCAAGCTGCCGGAATGCCGCAGTGGCAGTCGACTTTCTCGGTGCCATGGATTCCGCGCTTCGGCATTAACTTCCATCTGGCTATTGACGGTTTGTCGCTGCTGATGGTGGTGCTGACCGGTCTGCTCGGGTTGATGGCGGTGCTCTGTTCCTGGAATGAAATCGAGAAGTATCAGGGCTTTTTCCACCTCAACCTGATGTGGATCCTCGGTGGTGTGATTGGCGTGTTCCTCTCCATCGACATGTTCCTGTTCTTCTTCTTCTGGGAAATGATGCTGGTGCCGATGTACTTCCTCATCGCGCTCTGGGGTCACAAAGCCTCTGACGGTAAAACGCGTATCAGTGCCGCAACCAAATTCTTCATCTATACCCAGGCTTCGGGGCTGGTGATGTTGATTGCGATTTTGGCGCTGGTATTTGTGCACTACAACGCCACGGGCGTCTGGACCTTCAGCTACGAAGAACTGCTGAAAACGCCAATGTCGCACACCGTTGAATATCTGCTGATGCTCGGCTTCTTTATCGCTTTCGCAGTGAAAATGCCAGTGGTGCCCCTGCACGGCTGGTTGCCGGATGCGCACAGTCAGGCACCGACAGCCGGTTCGGTTGACCTCGCAGGAATCTTGCTGAAAACGGCGGCGTATGGACTGCTGCGTTTCAGCCTGCCACTGTTCCCGAATGCTTCCGCAGAGTTTGCGCCGATTGCTATGTGGCTCGGTGTTCTGGGTATCTTCTACGGTGCCTGGATGGCGTTCTCGCAGACGGATATCAAACGTCTGATTGCTTACACCTCCGTTTCGCACATGGGCTTCGTGCTGATTGCTATCTACACCGGCAGCCAGCTGGCGTTCCAGGGCGCGGTGATTCAGATGATTGCTCACGGCCTGTCCGCCGCAGCACTGTTCATCTTGTGTGGTCAGCTTTATGAGCGTCTGCATACCCGTGACCTGCGCCAGATGGGTGGTTTGTGGGGACGTATCAAATGGATTCCGGGACTGTCGCTGTTCTTCGCGGTGGCCAACCTCGGTATGCCGGGCACCGGTAACTTTGTCGGCGAATTTATGATTCTGACCGGCAGCTTCCAGGTGGTGCCGGTAATTATCGTGATTGCCACCTTTGGTCTGGTGTTTGCCTCGGTGTATTCGCTGGTGATGATGCAGCGCGCTTACTACGGCGAAGCGAAATCGAAAGCTCCGCTGCCGGGCATGTCACCGCGTGAATTCATGACGATCGGCGTGCTGGTGGTGCTGCTGGTTCTGCTGGGTGTTTATCCACAGCCGATCCTTGATACCTCTCACGCTGCGATGAGCAATATTCAGCAGTGGTTTACCGCTTCAATTTCAACTACAAGGCCGTAATTCGCCATGACAATAACTCCTCAACATCTGATTGCGTTACTGCCGCTGTTGATCGTCGGATTGACGGTGGTGGTGGTGATGCTGTCCATTGCGTGGCGACGCAACCACTTTGTTAATGCGACGCTGACGGTCATTGGCCTGAACGTGGCGCTGTTTTCACTGTGGTTTGTCGGTCATGTCGGTGCCATGGATGTCACGCCGCTGCTGCGCGTTGACGGTTACTCGATGTTCTACACCGCGCTGGTGCTGCTTGCCAGTCTCGCCACCTGCACCTTTGCTTATCCGTGGCTGGCTGGTTTCCCGGACAACAAAGATGAGTTCTATCTGCTGGTGCTGATTGCGGCACTGGGTGGGATCGTGCTGGCGAGTGCTAATCATCTGGCGGCGCTGTTCATCGGTATCGAACTGCTGTCACTGCCGCTGTTTGGCCTGATTGGTTATGCCTTCCGCCAGAAACGTTCGCTGGAAGCGGCACTGAAGTACATGATCCTGTCCGCTGCAGCGTCTTCGTTCCTGATCTTTGGTATCGCGTTGATTTATGCCGATTCTGGCAGCCTGAGCTTTGTGCAACTGGGTAAAAGCCTGAATGACAGCATGATCCAACAGCCGCTGCTGCTGGTCGGTTTGGGCATGATGATTATCGGCCTCGGCTTTAAGCTGTCACTGGTGCCGTTCCACCTGTGGACACCAGACGTTTATCAGGGTGCGCCTGCGCCGGTTTCAACTTTCCTGGCCACCGCCAGCAAAATCGCCATCTTTGGTGTGGTGATGCGCTTGTTCCTGTACGCGCCAGTGACGGACAGCGAAGCCGTGCGCACCGTGCTCGGTGTTATCGCCTTTGTGTCAATTCTGTTCGGTAACCTGATGGCGATTTCGCAGAGCAACATCAAACGTCTGCTCGGTTACTCATCGATCGCGCACCTGGGCTATTTGCTGGTGTCGCTGATTGCGGTGAAAACCCATCAGCTGTCACTGGAAACGGCGGGTGTATACCTGGCGGGTTACCTGTTCAGCAGCCTCGGCGCGTTCGGTGTGGTCAGCCTGATGTCCAGCCCGTACCGTGGCCCGGATGCGGATACGCTTTACTCTTACCGTGGTCTGTTCTGGCATCGTCCAATTCTGTCAGCGGTCATGACCGTTATGATGCTGTCTCTGGCCGGTATCCCGATGACGCTGGGCTTCATTGGTAAGTTCTACGTCATTGCTTCCGGTGTGAACGCGCATCTGTGGTGGTTAACCGCGGCAGTCGTTGCCGGCAGTGCGATCGGTCTTTACTACTATCTGCGTGTGACGGTGAGTCTGTACCTCAGCCCACCAGAAATGCACACGCGCGATCGTGACACGCCAGCCAACTGGGCCTTTACCGCTGGTGGTGTGGTGGTGCTGATTTCTGCGATTCTGGTACTGCTGTTGGGTGTCTATCCGCAGCCACTGATCTCGCTGGTGCAGATGGCTCAGCCTCTGATGTAAATGCGCTTTGACCCCAAGAATCAGGCCTCAGGGCCTGATTTTTTTTGCCTGTAATCTGAGAATGCGATCACGACAAGGCAATGCGGCAACCCTGTACGGCTGCTCAATCCCCGCGCGCTGTGATACTCTCAGGGGATCACTTTTTTCGCTCAGACAAGGAAGCATCATGGAAATGCAATGGCTTGATTGCCACCACAGTGAACTGAGTGCACAGCAGTTATATACCGTGCTGGCACTGCGCAATCACGTATTCATTGTGGAGCAAAACTGCCCCTATCAAGACGTAGATGGCCAGGATTTGCGAGCAGATAATCGCCACATCATGGGCTTCCTTGACGGCAAATTATTGGCCTACGCTCGTGTGCTTACGCCCTCACTGGACAGCGCCCCGGTGATGATTGGTCGCGTGATCGTGTCCGAAGAAGCGCGTGGCCTGAAGTTGGGCTATCGACTGATGGAGAAAGCGCTGGAGAGTTGCGATACCCATTGGCCGCAACGCACTATTTATTTATCGGCGCAGGCCCATCTGGAAGGGTTTTACGGTCGTCTTGGCTTTAAAGCGGTGGGGGACGTTTACATGGAAGATAACATTCCACACATCGGTATGCAGAAAGCGTAATGGCGAGGAATACTCCTCGCCATTTATACCCGTCATACTTCAAATTTCCGGTGAGTTAACTGCCTGGCTCACCCGAATCACTGACTTGAGTCAGCTCATCGGGGCTCACACAATTGCCGCCTTCCTGAAATGCGAGCTATTTAGGGTATATCCGTCAGCCCGGTGTCATCTGCCGATCATCGGTGTATTTACGCTGATCTGGCGGCGGTGGGAAGTACTGATACAGCCAGGTTTCACTTAATGTTTCATCTTTGGTACGCAGGAACAGGCGCATATCCACTGGCTTAGTGGAGTCACTGTTCGGGTACCAGTCAAACAGAATGCGGTAACCGTTAAGTGGCTCCACATACAGAATCTCAACCTGCTTGATGGTACCCGCATTCACGGTGATCACCGGCTCAATGCCTTTCGGCGCAGCGGCTTTCAGATCGCCACCGACGAAATCAATCGCAAAGCGACGGCACCACTGATCGGGGAAGTGTTCACCCGGCGCCCAACCTTCTGGGAAGCCACCGATACCGGTGCGCGTTGCGTCCACGCGCGCCAGACCGCTGCGCACAGGCGGTAACTGGCTCCAGTAGAGTTTGTACTGGAAGTTAAATTCGCTACCCGCTTTAACCGGCTCGGTTGGCTGCCAGAAGCACACTACGTTATCCAGGGTTTCACCAGTGGTCGGGATCTCCATCAGGTTGATGGCGCCTTTGCCCCACTTGCCAATCGGCTCAACCCACAGGCTTGGGCGTTTGTCATACCAGCCAATGACATCCTGATAATCTTTGAAGTCATGATTGAGCTGCAACAGACCAAAACCGCGTGGGTTTTCATCTTCATAAGCATTGAACTGTAAGCGTTGCGGGTTGTTCAGCGGACGTGCAATCCATTCCCCTTTTCCGGTCCACATTGCCAGACGATCGGAGTCATGGATTTGTGGATGATAGGTATTACACATGCGACGCTCGTTGGTGCCGCAGCTAAACATACTGGTCATCGGCGAGATGCCGAGCTGACGAATGTCGTTACGAGCAAACAGGTGGTTTTCCACCTCCATCACCACGCGTTTCTCTTCGCAGTGGATAGTGAACTTGTACGCACCGGTGACGCTGGCGCCGTCCAGCAGCGCATAAACCACAAAGGTGGTATTGTCGGCTTTCGGTGTTTCAAACCAGAAGGCGGTAAAGTCCGGGAACTCTTCGTGGCCGTTGCTGAAGGTATTTACCGCCACGCCACGTGCTGACAAGCCGTACTGGAAGGTTTCATCAACCGCACGGAAGTAGCTCGCGCCGAGGAACGAGACGATATCGCGACGCGCCAGTTCTGGTTTTTTAAACGCGCGGAAACCGGCGAAGCCCAAATCGGTTTTGCCGACCAGCTGCTGGGTATCGACGTTAGCGTTGTGATAGTTAAACAGTTCGGGGCGGAAGTGGATTTCGCGCGCTTCGCGACTATCAGCATCCACTGAGAACATGCGGATACGGCGTTTAAAGCCCATCCCCACGTGGAAGAACTGCACATCCAGTTCGCGATCGGGAATGTTGTTCCACAGCGAATGGTTAGCGTCGTACTGAATTTCGTTGTAGGCCTGCGGTGTCAGGTTGGCCAGGGTGTCAGGAAGCGGGCCGGGTGCGCCGCCCCAGGGCTGTTTCGCCAGCGCAGCGGCTTTCTTTTTCAGTGAGTCGAAATCGAAGCGCACTGCGGTGCCGTCGGCGATACCATCATCGGCCCAGGCGGACTGCGCAAACAGCGAGGAGAGCCCGGTCATGCCGCTTGCGGCAGAGAGGGCCATGGACGCTTTCATAAATTTTCTACGATTCATGCCGGAAATCTAATCCTTAGCTGCTCTGGTGTGTTGTGACTTTCGTAAGACGCATTACGTCTGGCTACAGGGGGTTACGACAGTCGCGAAATTAAAAAATTCAGTCTGACGAAAATTTATCAGATTAATCAAATAAGCGAAGCAGAATTCACGCGGCAACAGCGCGGATTACGCAACTTTGCATTGAGTCGGGCAAAACCCAGCGTAATCCTAATGCCAGGTACACAGCAAATACCGAATTAATGACTATAGTTAAACGACGATAAATGACGAGCATGGAGGAAGTATAACGTGTCATCTTCAGATCAATTTGAAACCCGCCTGGATGACGATCTGGCGCTACTGACAGAAACACTGGAAGAAGTACTGAAATCGTCGGGTGATCCGGCCGATCAAAAGTACATCGAATTGAAACTTAAAGCGGAACAAGCGCTGGAAGACGTGAAGAATCGCGTTAGCCAGGCTTCTGACAGCTATTATTACCGTGCCAAAAAAGCGGCCTACCGTGCCGACGATTATGTGCATGAAAAACCGTGGCAAGGGATCGGCATTGGCGCCGCCGCTGGCCTGTTTGTCGGTTTACTGTTGGCCCGCCGCTAAATTATCGGGGCGTAACGTCAGTTGCGCCCGATTCCTCTCGTTTCCGCCTATACCCGTCATACCTCAGCATTGGCTGCTTTCATTCATCCCAATCACTTACCTTAGTCCGCGCCATGGCAGCCATTCCCTTGCCGCCATCTTGCATCCTGAATGATTTAGGATATATCGACTTATTTGTCTCGAATCCTTGTTTCGCATCAACGGCGATTGTGTTTCGCGTGCGTGCTTTCTACAGTAAAGCGACAGGGATAAGGAGAATGTAACGTGATACGTGTTGAAATGCTCTCAACGGGCGATGAAGTGTTGCATGGGCAGATTGTCGATACTAATGCCGCATGGCTGGCGGATGTGCTGTTCCAGCACGGTTTGCCAATGACCAGCCGCAGTACCGTTGGCGATGCGATGTCCTCGCTGGTGGAGACGCTGCAGAGTCGCAGCCAGATTGCCGATGTGCTGATTGTGAACGGTGGCCTTGGCCCAACCAGCGACGATCTCAGTGCGCTGGCCGCTGCCACCGCGTGTGGTACCGAATTGGTGATCCAGCAGGAGTGGCTGCAGAAGATGGAAGCCTGGTTTGCCAGCCGTGGACGCATCATGGCGCCGAGCAACCGCAAGCAGGCGGAAATTCCGGCGAATGCCGAACTGATTGATAATCCGGTGGGGACCGCGTGTGGCTTTGCACTTCAGCTCAATCGCTGCTGGATATTCTTCACGCCGGGCGTGCCGTCCGAATTCAAAGTGATGGTCGAGCAGGAGATCATTCCGCGTTTGAAAGCGCGTTTTGATTTACCTGAGCCGCCGTTGTGTTTGCGTCTGACTACCTTTGGTCGCGGCGAGAGTGACATTGCTGCCGAACTGGAGCCGTTACCGTTGCCGGAAGGTGTGGTAATGGGCTATCGCTCATCAATGCCAATCATTGAAATCAAACTCACCGGACCGGCCAGCCAGCGTGTGGCGATGGAGCAGGCGTGGCAGCAGGTTAAGCTGCTGCTGGCGGAATGCACTATCTTCGAAGGCACTGAAGGTTTGCCTGCTTTGTTAGCGCGTGAGTTGCAACAGCGTGGTTTCCGGTTGGCGCTAAGCGAACAATACACCGCGGGATTACTTAACTGGCAGCTGGCTTCAGCCGAAGTCCCTCTCAGCGCAGCGGAGATCCTGCCACCCCACGATGAACCGTTGGAAGCGCAGGTCGAGCGTACGCGCACTCTCGCCGCCCATCACGGCACGGTACTGGCGCTGTCGGTAGGTAATCTGGAAGAGGGCGAAGTGGCGATTGCGCTGCACACGCCGGAAGCCAGCTGGGGCCAGCGCGTGAAATTCACCCATGGACGTCACAACGTCGAAACGCGGCAGAAGGTAGTGGCGATGATGGCGATGAACATGCTGCGCCGCTGGCTGCACGGTAGCGAAGTCAGCACCGGGCACGGCTGGATTGATGTACTGGAAGCAGTGAAGCTGTAGCGGCGAGATTTATCGCGCGTGACTGCAGCGGCGGGGCCGCTGAAAAACGCGCAATAAATTGCGCAGCTACGGTGAATTTACGCTTAAAACTCGATCTCAATCTCCCCTTTGGCGCGGCAGCAGCAGGGCAAAATCTCGCCCTTCTGGATAAACGCCAACGGGGTTTCTGCGTAAGCCACTTCGCCTTTCAATAGACGCATGCGACATGAACCGCAGTAGCCTTCACGGCACTGAAACTCTACGCAAACATTGTGCGCTTCCAGTGCCGTCAGCAGATTGGGATGATCTTCTGCGCACTCCAGCCGGGAGCCGGAACTGCGCAGAATAACAACAGAACGGCTCATGCTTACAGCTGGAAGTCGTTGAAGTCGTCTTCGCCGACTTCGGCATCAATCTGACCCACCAGGTAAGAACTGACTTCCACTTCCTGCGGTGCCACCTGCACGTTATCTGATACCAACCAGGAGTTGATCCATGGAATCGGGTTAGAACGCGTCTGGAACGGCAGATCGAGGCCTACCGCTTGCATGCGGATGTTGGTGATGTACTCAATGTACTGGCACAGAATGTCTTTATTCAGACCGATCATCGAGCCACCGCTGAACAGATAATCTGCCCACTCTTTCTCTTGCTCGGCGGCTTTCTTGAACAGGTCGAAACACTCATCACGGCACTCGGCGGCGATCTCTTTCATTTCAGGATCATCTTCACCGGTGCGCAGCAGGTTCAGCATGTGCTGAGTGCCGGTCAGGTGCAGAGCTTCATCGCGCGCAATCAGTTTGATGATTTTGGCGTTACCTTCCATCAGCTCGCGCTCGGCGAAGGCGAATGAACAGGCGAAGCTGACGTAGAAGCGAATCGCTTCCAGTGCGTTAACGCTCATCAGGCAGATATACAGCTGCTTTTTCAGCGCACGCAGATTCACGGTCACGGTTTTACCCGCCACTTCGTGCGTGCCTTCTCCCAGCAGATGCCAGTAGCTGGTCATCTCGATCAGATCGTCGTAATACTTCGAGATGTCCTGTGCGCGCGCCAGAATCTGCTCGTTAGTAACGATGTCGTCAAACACCAGTGAAGGATCGTTGACGATGTTACGGATGATATGGGTGTAAGAGCGCGAGTGGATGGTCTCAGAGAACGCCCAGGTTTCGATCCAGGTTTCGAGTTCTGGAATCGAAATCAACGGCAGCAGGGCCACGTTAGGGCTGCGACCCTGAATGGAATCCAGCAGCGTCTGGTATTTCAGGTTGCTGATAAAGATGTGTTTTTCGTGATCTGGCAGCGCCTGATAATCGATACGATCGCGTGAGACGTCCACTTCTTCCGGACGCCAGAAGAAGGAGAGCTGTTTTTCGATCAGCTTTTCAAAGATGTCATATTTCTGCTGGTCGAAACGGGCAACGTTCACTGACTGGCCGAAGAACATCGGTTCTAACAGCTGGTCGTTTTTGTTCTGAGAAAATGTGGTGTAAGCCATGGCTAAGTCCAAAAGTGATGAGGGCCGACCATTGCCGGCCCTGACAAGATAGGGCGTCTGACTAATTAAATCTTACAAGCGCCGCTTTCGCAGCCGTCATCCTGAATGGAAGGAGCCAGGTCGTCCTGCGCATCTTCCGCACCATCACGGGTGTTTTGGTAGTACAGGGTTTTCACGCCAAATTTATACGCGGTCAGCAGATCTTTCAGCAGCTGTTTCATCGGCACTTTGCCATTGGCAAAACGGCTTGGATCATAGTTGGTGTTCGAAGAAATCGCCTGATCGATAAATTTCTGCATCACACCAACCAACTGTAAGTAACCGTCGTTAGAGGGCATTTCCCACAGCAGTTCGTACTGATTTTTCAGACGCTCATACTCTGGCACCACCTGACGCAGAATACCGTCTTTGGATGCTTTGATGCTGATGTGACCGCGCGGTGGCTCAATACCGTTGGTGGCGTTTGAAATCTGCGAAGAGGTTTCAGACGGCATCAGGGCAGAGAGCGTGGAGTTACGCAGACCGTGCGTAACGATCGACTCACGCAGACCTTCCCAATCCAGGTGCAACGGCTCGCTGCAAACGGCGTCGAGATCCTTTTTATAGGTGTCGATCGGCAGAATGCCCTGTGAGTAGGTGGTCTCTTTGAACCACGTACAGGCACCTTGCTCTTTCGCCAGCTCGTTCGAAGCTTTCAGCAGGTAGTACTGGATCGCTTCAAAGGTTTTATGCGTCAGGTTGTTGGCGCTGCCATCAGAATAACGCACGCCGTTTTTCGCCAGATAATAAGCGTAGTTAATCACGCCAATACCCAGAGTACGACGACCCATTGCGCCGCGTTTTGCCGCCGGGATGGGGTAATCCTGGTAATCCAGCAGGGCATCCAGTGCACGTACCGCGAGGGTCGCCAGCTCTTCCAGATCGTCGAGGCTGTCAATCGCACCAAGGTTAAAGGCAGACAGCGTACACAACGCGATTTCACCGCTCTCGTCATTCACATCGTTCAGCGGTTTGGTCGGCAGCGCGATTTCCAGGCACAGGTTAGACTGGCGGACGGGCGCGATGGCCGGATCAAACGGGCTGTGGGTGTTGCAGTGATCGACGTTCTGGATGTAGATACGGCCAGTAGAAGCACGTTCCTGCATCATCAGTGAGAACAGTTCAACTGCTTTCACGCGCTGTTTGCGGATGCTGTCGTCTTTCTCGTATTTGGTGTACAGACGCTCAAACTCGTCCTGATCGGCGAAGAATGCATCGTACAGACCTGGCACGTCAGACGGGCTGAACAGGGTGATCTCTTCACCTTTCAACAGACGGGTATACATCAGCTTGTTGATCTGTACGCCGTAGTCCATGTGACGTACGCGGTTGCCTTCAACGCCACGGTTGTTTTTCAGCACCAGCAGGCTTTCCACTTCCAGATGCCACATTGGGTAGAACAGGGTGGCTGCACCGCCACGCACGCCGCCTTGTGAGCACGACTTCACTGCCGTCTGGAAATGTTTATAGAACGGGATGCAACCGGTATGGAAGGCTTCGCCGCCACGGATTGGGCTACCCAGCGCACGAATGCGACCGGCGTTGATACCGATACCCGCACGCTGCGACACGTATTTTACGATAGCGCTAGAGGTGGCATTGATGGAATCAAGGCTGTCACCGCATTCGATCAAGACGCAAGAGCTGAACTGACGCGTTGGGGTACGCACGCCAGACATGATTGGCGTCGGCAGTGAGATCTTGAAGGTGGACACGGCATCATAGAATCGACGCACGTAATCCATACGCGTCTCACGCGGATAACCGGAGAACAGGCATGCAGCAACCAGAATATACAGGAACTGGGCACTCTCGTAGATTTCACCGCTCACACGGTTCTGCGCCAGGTATTTACCTTCCAGCTGCTTCACCGCAGCGTAAGAGAAGTTCATGTCGCGCCAGTGGTCGATGAAGCCGTCCATCTGCTCGAACTCTTCTACGCTGTAATCTTCCAGCAGGTGACGGTCGTATTTGCCCATCTCAACCATTTTCACGACCTGATCGTACAGCTTCGGCGGCTCAAACTGGCCGTACGCTTTTTTACGCAGGTGGAAGATGGCGAGGCGAGCAGCCAGGTACTGGTAATCCGGCGCATCACGGGAGATCAGGTCTGCAGCGGCCTTGATGATGGTCTCATGGATATCAGAAGTACGAATTCCATCGTAGAACTGAATGTGGGAGCGCAACTCAACCTGAGACACGGAGACGTTATTCAGCCCTTCAGCGGCCCAATCCAGTACCCGGTGAATCTTATCGAGATCAATGCGCTCCTGGCGGCCATCGCGTTTAGTAACGAGCAGACTTTGGTTCATGTCGCGTGTTTACCTGTCCATGAAAGAGTGAGTTATCCCCCATCTATTCACAAGGTCTATGCACAAGCCGCTCATTGTGAGTAAGCCTGTGGATAAACACTATATATAGGGGGTGCGGGAAGTTTGAACAACAATATGGTGAGTATTCTAGTCAGCATTCTGATCATCACAAGAGTTGATTTTCGCGAAAAAATCCGTCCAGGGGGGTAGCGAAATTCCTGGATCCCCATTCCGTAAGGCCTGCCAATGGTGTCAACTGCCAGCGACTTTTTTTTCACTTTTTGATCGAGCGCGTGTTTATTGTTCAAAGGTTCTCATCACGGATATTTCTGAAGTCAAAAAAGCCCTGACAAGGCCGCCAGTAGCGAACTTATCTAAAATTGCTTATGAATTTTTTGTGACCAATCCAGCCTACAAAAATGCGTGTTACGCGTCTAAAAGGAAATTGATCTGGATAGCAGTGAGTTACAAACCTGGTGCTTTCCACATCGAGGTGGTTAACCCACTGTCCACCAGGGTTAGTTGGTCGGCATAGACTTTCTGCCAGTTGGCTTTTTGCTGTTGATAGAGTTGGTGGTGTTCTGCGTTGGGGTGAAATTCGCGCTCCCAGCGTACTAATGCTTGCCCGGTTTCCTGCAAACTGCGGTAAACCCCAGCGGCGACGCCAGCCGCAATCGCGCAGCCCAGGGCGGTGGCTTCTTTCACCTGCGGCACTTTGACCGTCAGCCCCGTGACATCGCTCAAAATCTGGCTCCACAATTTGCCTTTCGCACCGCCTCCGGCAAACACTATCTGTGAGGTTTGGACACCGGAAAAGGCGGCCACCTGATCCAGATTGCAGGCCGAAACAATCGCGGCATTCTCTTCCAGCGCACGGAAAAGCGTCTGTTTATTGCAGCGTTCGGGGTCGATGGAAAGATTAATAAAGGAGGGCGCAGCGTGATACCACTTGTTGAAGTGCATTGCATCTGAGAACACCGGCATCACGCCCCACGAACCTGCGGGGACGCGTGCCGCCATCTCTTCCAGCAGGCTGTAGCAATCCACACCCAGCCGCTCCGCCAGCAGTTTCTCTTCGCCGCAAAAGGCATCACGGAACCAGCGCATCGTTAGGCCGGTAAAGAAACTGATCGCTTCCGCCTGCGCCATACCGGGGATCACATGCGGATTCACGCGAATGTTCATTTGAGGATCAATCTGCGGCTGCGGCAGATTCACCACCTGCTGCCAGAAAGTGCCGCCGAGCACAGCAGTTTCCCCCGCATTCACCACGCCTAACCCCAGCGTCCCCAACTGCACATCACCGCCGCCCATGCCAACCACTGTGCCTTGCGCCAGCCCACACTGACGAGCGGCTTCGGCTGTCACGGTTCCCAGTTGCGTACCGGTTTCGGCCACGGGTGACAATATATCGCCGCGCAAACCCGCCATCTCCAGCAAATCAGGCCGCCAGTTTCGGGTGCGTAAATCCAGCAGGCCGGTGGTGCCCGCGTTGGAGGGATCCACTGCCAGTTCGCCACTCAGGCATTTTGCCAGCCAGTCGCTGATCATCGACAGCGTTGCCGCCTGACGATAAATATCGGGTCGATGATGCGCCAGCCATAACAGGCGTGGCATTGCCCCAAGTGCCAGGGTTTGCCCTGAGCACTGATAGATTTCACGCTCAAACTCGCCGTGATGAATCTCTTTCAGCTCACTCACTTCGCGGCTGGCGCGGGCATCCACGTTGGCGCAGGCCCAAATTGCTTCGCCGGCTTTGTTATAGAGCACGATTCCTTCGCGCATCGAGCAGCAGGCCACGCTGCGAATCGCGCTGGCTGGCAGCTGCGACTGTTGCAGCACCTGCTGAATACACTGACAGGCGAGTGACCAATTGTGGCTCAGATCAAACTCCATCGATCCCGGCACATCGGGCAGGGCGAGATGACGCCATTCAGCCTGCGCCACAGCGACCTGCTCGCCCTGAAGATTGAAAATCACGGCGCGAATGCTGCCAGTACCGGCGTCGAGCGCCATCAGATGCGGGGCGTGTGAATGTGTCATCTCAGTATCTCCAATGGAAAACCTGACTGCCTTTATTCCGCCCCGCCACCAGGCGATTACAGCAATGCTAATATTGAGCGGGCCGTTCCTTCTTCTGTGACCAGAGCATTAATACGGGCACCTTCCAGCGCAGCAAGAATGGCTTCTGCTTTCTCAGGGCCACCCGCGACACCCAACACCATAGGAATGGCCGCCAGTTCTTCAGGGCTAACCGCAATCAGCTCTTCATGAATAGGCATGGCCTCCGCTAGCCGCCCATCGGGTCGCATGAAATAGCCAAGGATGTCGCCAACTGCGCCTCTACGTGCATACATCAGCTGCTCGCCCTCGCTGATATAACCAGAGCGCAGTATGGTGGCTTCCTGCCTCTGGCTTAATGCACCGATGCCCACAACGGCCACATCGGCTGCACAAGCAGCGAGCATCACATCTTTCACACTCCTCTCCTGGCGTAGGATCTGAGCAACGTTGGCGCTGGATGCGCGTAGCGGGGCCGGAATAATACTGATACCGCAGGCTGCATCTAACTGCCCAAGGCCCGTCATATAGGGGCCGACGCCACCCGATAGCGTCACCATGCGAATCTGTTGCGATGAAATAAAGCCACTGAGGTGTTGCAAGGTATTCATACTGGTCTCACCAAATCCAACAGCCAGTAATTGCTGTGGTTGGAGAACCGACATCAGCATCTGAGCAGCACCGACACCCAGTCTCTGACTCAAATTAGGGCTGTCTAACTGTGGCAGTACACGTATCTGCTTTAAGTTAAAGCGCTGCTGCAATGCATGCTCGAGTGTTAAACACCCTTCATAGCGTGAATTGATCTGTACATGAATTACCCCAGACTGACGCCCTTTCTCCAGCAGGCGTGACACTTTGAGGCGCGTTAAACCGAGTCTTTCACCGATTTCGTTTTGCGTCAGGCCGTCGTGATAATAGAACCAGGCAGTGCGCGCAAGGAGTTCTTCTTCGCCCATACCGTTATCCACAATAAGTCCCGTAGCCGGGGTACGATCGCTTTTCATGATGAACACTTTATAAAATTAAAATCAATTGTTCGTTTTGACTTGTTAATTAAATGTGACGTTGGTGGCAGTTATCACATCCTGTCATTATCCAGCATAAGCTTTTGAGAAGGGAAAACACAATCTGTGACCACGCCGTGAGTTTTCTGTGGAGAGCTTAACCAGTATTGTGAACATAATGTTATTTAAAAATCATTTGTTCTTCTGGCGGCAATGGGGCGGGAGAAGGTCATGGGACAATCCAACGTGTTACTTGAAATAACACAGCTCAGTAAGGCGTTCTCCGGTGTAACGGTGCTTAAAAGTATCGATTTTCAGTTATGTAGTGGCGAGATTCATGCCTTACTCGGCGGAAATGGTGCGGGTAAATCCACGCTAATGAAGATCATTGCCGGAATTGAACAGGCCGACAGCGGTTCGGTGTTATTAGCGGGAACACGGCTTTCACTCATGACACCCGCGCAAGCCCATCGATGCGGCATCTATCTCGTGCCGCAGGAGCCTTTGCTGTTTCCCAGCTTAACCGTACGCGAAAACATTATGTTCCGCCTACCTCATGCGCAGGCTGATATGCGCAAGCTTGAACGCTTGCTCGTGGAGATGGAGAGTACCCTACCGCTGAACGCGCTGGCAGGTACGTTGGCGGTCGCCGATCAACAGCAAGTCGAGATATTACGTGGCTTGATGCGTGATGTGCGCGTGTTAATTTTTGATGAACCTACCGCCTCACTCACGCCGATTGAAAGTGAGCGTTTATTTCGTCTGGTGCGTCAGTTGGCACAGCAAGGTGCGGGGATTATCTTCATTTCTCATAAGTTGCCAGAAATTCGCGCGCTGGCTCACCAGGTCAGCGTGATGCGCGATGGCTGCATTGTTCTACAAGGCGCGATAGCGGATTGGGGTGATGAGGCACTGGTGGCGGCCATGATGCCGCAGGAGCCAGCAGCCCGGTTAAGTGCTGAACAGCAACTTTGGTTGCAAGCAGGTGCCACGTTTTCTGACCAGCACAATGAGCAATTAATGCGTGTTCATGAGCTCAGCGGGGAAGGTTTTCGTCACATTTCTTTTGAAGTCAAAACAGGTGAAATTCTGGGATTGGCGGGGATCGTTGGCGCGGGCCGCACTGAACTGGCGGAAACCTTGTATGGTTTACGCGAAGCCAGCAGCGGTACTGTGCATCTTCAGGATATCCCTTTGTTGCCCCTCTCTACGGCTCGCCGGTTGCAGGCTGGGTTGGTTTATTTGCCTGAAGATCGCCAACGCTCAGGGCTCTATCTGGACGCCCCCTTAACCTGGAATGTCACGGCTTTGACGCTTCCGCAGCGCAGATGGTGGCTACGACCACAGCTTGAGAAAGCTATTCTGACACGTTATCAGCGGGCGCTGGGCATTCGACTGAATGATTCGTCTCAGATAGCGCGAACGCTGTCGGGGGGCAATCAGCAAAAATTGTTATTGGCGAATTGTCTGGAAGCGATGCCAAAGGTGCTGATTGTGGATGAGCCAACACGCGGGGTAGATGTCAGCGCCCGTGCTGATATCTACCAACTGCTTCGCTCCGTTGTTGCACAGCAGGTAGGGTTGGTGATCATCTCTTCGGATTTGGATGAAGTCGCGCTGTTGGCCGATCGTGTCGTGGTGATGCATCAGGGGGAGCTAGTGGGCGAACTATCCGCATCGGCTGTCAGTGCTGAAAATATCCTGCACATGGCGTGGGGACAGGCCCGGCAAACCTCTGGAGTCAGCCCATGTTGAGATACCTGCAAACTCACCGTGAACTCACCACGCTGCTGGCGATTGTACTGCTGTTCATCATGCCATTCGTGCTGGACCGGCATAGTCTCAGTTTGCAGTGGGTGGGCATGATTTTTGGCAGCGCGCAGATTGCGATTCTCCTGGCGATGGGTGCCACGCTGGTATTGCTGACACGCAATATCGATGTCTCTTGCGGATCGACCATGGGGCTGTGTGCCGCCGTGCTCGGTATCTTGCTTAATCAGGGAATGGGATTACCGCTTGCCTGCTTATTCACACTTATCACCGGCATGCTCGCGGGCTGCTTTAATGGCGTGTTAGTCACGGGGCTGCGCATTCCGGCCATTGTGGCCACGCTGGGCACGTTGGGGCTTTATCGTGGATTGATGTTGCTGTTAACCGAAGGCAAATGGATTGAGGGATTGCCGGAACAGCTTAAAACGCTGGCCGCACCGCTGGCATTGGGCGTTTCACCGCTGGGCATGCTGATTTTGCTGTTGGTGGTGTTAATGACGTTGCTACTGGCACGAACCTCAGCAGGTCGTCACTTTTATGCCACGGGTGACAACTTGCAAGGTGCGCGTCAACTGGGAGTGCCCGTTAATCAGGTACGCATTTTAGCCTTCACTGCAAACGGGGCGCTGGCGGCGTTAGCGGGGATCGTTTTCGCGGCACAAATTGGCTTCGTGCCCAACCAAACGGGCACGGGCATGGAGATGAAAGCGATTGCCGCCTGTGTGCTGGGTGGCATTAGCTTACTCGGAGGCACCGGGACCTTAATAGGCGCGGTGCTGGGTGCGTGGTTTTTGACGCAAATCGACAGCGTACTGGTGTTGCTGAGATTACCGGCCTGGTGGAATGATTTCATATCAGGGCTGGTGCTATTGGCGGTGTTAGTGATTGATGGGCGGGTACGCAAAGCGTTAACCCAGCGCTTACATCGGCAGAAGTACGCACGTTTTCTCACTGCACCGCCAAGGAAAACACGTTCTTCGTCTTCAGCTCCACGTCGGGGAGCCATCGAATGAAACACGCATTGAATTGGGAAAGTGCTCTGGCCTTGTTACTGGTATTGGAGATTTTACTTTTTGGCTGGGCGAACCCGCGCATGCTGAATATTGAAACACTCCTGTTTAGTACCAGTGATTTTATTACCGTGGGCATCGTAGCGTTACCGTTGACTTTGGTCATCGTCAGTGGCGGCATCGATATCTCCTTTGCTTCTGTTACTGGGCTATGCGCTATTGCGCTGGGCGTTATGCTGCAAAGTCAATGGCCGTTACCGCTTGCCTTGCTCTGCACCTTAATTCTGGGCTTCCTGTGCGGCTGCTTTAATGGATTCTTGATCCTTTGGACGGGGGTTAATCCTTTAGTCATCACCTTGGGAACACTGTATTTGTTCGGCGGCGGCGCTTTGCTTTTGTCGGGGCTGGCTGGGGCAACGGGGTTTGAAGGTATTGGTAATTTCCCGGACGCGTTTACCAATTTAGTTAACCTGACACCGTTAGGCATGCCGATGCCACTGCTGTTGTTTGTTCTACTTAGCTTGGTGTTTTGGGGGGTGATGCATCGCACGCGTACAGGGCGGTATATTTTTTTGTTGGGGCAAAACGCGTGTGCAGCGCGCTACGGTGCGTTACCTGTCAATCGGACGCTATTCCTGCTGTATGGCTTAGTTGGGCTGGCATCAGCAATAGCGGCTGTGGTGATGAGTGCCTATTTCGGATCGGCACGTGCTGATTTAGGGACGCCGCTATTAATGCCCGCGATCACTGCGGTGGTGTTAGGCGGGGCCAATATCTACGGCGGGGCGGGTTCGGTTATGGGGACGGCACTCGCCACGCTGGTCATCGGTTTTTTGCAGCAGGGTTTGCAAATGGTAGGGGTGTCGAGTCAGGTCAGCAATGCGCTTTCTGGCGCACTCTTGATCTTTGCGGTGATTGGACGCTCCTGGAGCCTGAATCCAGGCATTGTGCGCCAAATGTGGCGGCGAATCCGTGCTCGAATGGCACATCGCCCCGCATCATACCGGGAGTCTTAATCATGAAACTGCAGAAATTATCGCTCGCGCTTTGTTGCCTGTTAGGAACATGTATGAGTGTTCAAGCCGCCGAACGCATTGCCTTCATCCCTAAACTCGTGGGGGTAGGGTATTTCACCAGTGGTGGTAAAGGTGCGACTGATGCAGGAAAAACCTTAGGCGTCGATGTCACCTACGATGGTCCAACAGAACCCAGTGTTTCTGGACAGGTGCAGATGATCAATAACTTCGTTAACCAAGGTTATAACGCTATCGTTGTGGCTGCGGTATCGCCTGATGGACTCTGCCCGGCATTGAAACGTGCGATGCAACGTGGGGTAAAAGTCCTGACATGGGACTCTGATACCAAACCTGAATGCCGTTCAATCTATATCAATCAGGGCACGCCGACGCAGCTAGGGGGCATGCTGGTGGATATGGCGTCGAGCCAGGTGACAAAAGATAAAGCCAAAGTGGCGTTCTTCTATTCCAGCCCCACGGTAACTGACCAAAATCAATGGGTTAAAGAGGCGAAGGCCAAAATCGCCAAGGACCATCCTAACTGGGAAATCGTTACGACACAGTATGGCTATAACGATGCTACCAAATCACTGCAAACCGCAGAGGGTATCCTGAAGTCGTGGCCAGATTTGGACGTGATTATCGCACCCGATGCCAATGCACTGCCCGCCGCCGCGCAGGCCGCAGAAAATCTGGCACGCAAAGATGTCACCCTGGTTGGATTTAGCACTCCGAATGTGATGCGCCCCTATGTGAAGCGGGGCACGGTGAAGCAGTTTGGTCTGTGGGATGTGGTTAAGCAGGGCAAAATTTCTGTGGCAGTCGCCAACCAACTGTTGAAAGGAGAGCTGAATCCCGGCGATACGCTTGATGTACCCGATGTGGGTAAAGTGACGGTCTCTGATAACAGCGTACAAGGCTACAATTATGAGGCAAAAGGGAATGGTATTGTGCTACTGCCTGAGCGCGTAGTGTTTACCAAAGACAACATCGACAACTATGACTTCTAGGAGCCGTGCGATGGAAGTAACTCTGGTAGAGATCAACGTCAAACCCGACTGTATCGACGAATTTTTGCAGGTATTTAAGCTCAATCATTTAGGTGCGCTGGAGGAACCCGGCAATCTGCGTTTTGATGTGTTGCAGGACAGCCATGTGCCGACGCGCTTCTTTATTTATGAAGCTTACACCGATGAGGCCGCCGTGCTGGCGCACAAGAAAACGGCACACTACCTGACGTGCGTTGAGGCGTTGGAAGCGTTAATGAGCGAACCAAGAAAGAAAACCGCGTTTAAGGGAATATTCCCGCAGTGATGGCGGCATGGGCATCTCCGCACAATCGGGTAGCAGCATGATTGAAAGTACCCAAAGCGGGTAGATAGGAAGAAAAACGTGCCGCTGCATCATGTTAACGACAGCGGCTGCGAGGGCAACTTAATGAAGCTCAATCCACAACGCAGCGCGACTCAAAGCAATGACCAGCGTTCAGGGCCAGTAAAGCCCCGCCCGAAGAGCAAAGCGTCCGCCGCAGGGATGCGGCGGCCGATCTGCATGGATGCGTGTTTCCTTTGCGATCGGGCGGGGCTTTACTGGCCGACGCACCGTCCCCGCAGCAATCATGCACAAGTCCCTACAGCAACCATGCACCGTCCCCGCAGCAACCATGCACAAGTCCCTACAGCAACCATGCATCGTCCCCGCAGCCACCACGCAAACACTCAATCCTGACGATGCGTATGCACCATATAATTCACATCAACACCACGTCCCAACCGGAACTGATTGGTCAGCGGATTGTAGTGCAGGCCAATCATGCCTCTCTCACGCAATGGCGTCTCATCAACCCAATTCAGCAACTCCGCCGGACGGATAAACTTCTTCACGTCATGCGTACCGCGTGGCACCATGCGCATCACATATTCGGCACCAAACACCGCCAGTAACCATGCCTTTGGATTGCGGTTAATGGTCGAGAAGAACACTTCGCCGCCCGGCTTTACCAACTGCGCGCAAGCCAGCACCACAGAACGTGGATCAGGAACGTGTTCCAGCATCTCCATACAGGTCACGACGTCATAGGCGCCCGCATGGCTGACCGCATGATCTTCCACCGTCTGCTGTACATAGTTCACGCTCACACCGCTCTCCAGCGCATGCAACCGTGCTACTTCCAGCGGCTCCGCACCCATATCCAGCCCGGTCACGTTGGCTCCTTCACGCGCCATGCTCTCCGCTAAAATACCGCCGCCGCAGCCGACATCCAGCACCTTCTTACCAAACAAACCATTGCTGTGCTGGGCAATCCAGCCAAGACGCAGGGGATTGATGCGGTGTAACGGCTTAAATTCACCCTCTAAATCCCACCAGCGCGATGCGACCGCTTCAAACTTGGCAATCTCAGCATGGTCGACGTTTTGGCGGCTTTCCTGCGGTTGTTCACTCATTGAATCACGACTCCTGACAAAATATTCCCTCAGTATAAACGCTTAACTCTTGCCAGCGCATCTCTCACCTGCAAGGAAAAGCGGCATTAAACCCTGCTTTACGTTCACCGAGGGCAACCACTGTGATATACTCTCGCACCATTAAAAACCGGCATTATGTAGAGGGATAGCGGCTCCATGAGCGACCTTGCGAGAGAAATTACACCGGTCAATATCGAAGAAGAGTTAAAAAACTCCTACCTCGATTACGCCATGTCGGTCATCGTTGGCCGAGCTTTACCCGATGTGCGTGATGGCTTGAAGCCGGTGCACCGCCGTGTGCTTTTTGCCATGAGCGAACTGGGTAACGACTGGAACAAAGCTTATAAGAAATCGGCCCGTGTGGTCGGTGACGTGATCGGTAAATATCACCCACACGGTGATTCCGCGGTATACGAAAGTATCGTTCGTATGGCCCAGCCGTTCTCCCTGCGCTACATGCTGGTAGATGGTCAGGGTAACTTCGGTTCCGTTGATGGCGACTCCGCCGCAGCGATGCGTTATACCGAAGTGCGTATGGCGAAGATCTCTTCTGAACTGCTGGCGGACCTCGAAAAAGAGACCGTCGATTTTGTGCCGAACTACGATGGCACCGAACAGATTCCTGAAGTTCTGCCGACCAAAATTCCTAACCTGCTGGTGAACGGCTCATCCGGTATCGCCGTAGGTATGGCGACCAACATTCCACCGCATAACCTCACGGAAGTGATCAACGGCTGCCTCGCCTTTATCGAAGACGAAGACATCACTGTTGAAGGCCTGATGGAACACATCACCGGCCCTGACTTCCCGACTGCGGCATTTATCAACGGTCGTCGCGGTATCGAAGAAGCCTATCGCACCGGTCGCGGTAAAATTTATATCCGCGCACGCGGTGAGATTGAAACCGACGCAAAAACCGGCCGCGAAACCATCATCGTCAATGAAATCCCGTATCAGGTAAACAAAGCGCGCCTGATCGAGAAAATTGCCGAGCTGGTGAAAGAGAAGCGTGTGGAAGGCATTAGCGGCCTGCGTGATGAATCCGATAAAGACGGTATGCGTATCGTTATCGAGATCAAACGCGATGCGGTCGGTGAAGTGGTGCTCAACAACCTCTATTCCCTGACGCAACTGCAAGTCTCCTTCGGCATCAACATGGTGGCACTCCATCAGGGCCAGCCGAAGATCATGACGCTGAAAGGCATCATTGAAGCCTTCGTGCGCCACCGCCGTGAAGTGGTGACGCGCCGTACCATTTTCGAACTGCGCAAAGCGCGTGACCGTGCACACATCCTTGAAGGTCTGGCCATTGCGCTGGCCAACATCGATCCGATTATCGAACTGATTCGTCGCGCACCAACGCCAGCTGAAGCGAAAGCGGGCCTGTTGGCACAACCATGGGATCTGGGCAACGTAGCCACCATGCTGGAGCGTGCGGGCGATGACGCAGCACGTCCAGAATGGCTGGAAGCGCAGTTCGGTATTCGTGACGGTCAGTACTACCTGACTGAACAGCAAGCTCAGGCAATTCTGGATCTGCGTCTGCAGAAACTGACCGGCCTTGAGCACGAAAAGCTGCTCGACGAATACAAAGAGCTGCTGGACCAGATCGCAGAACTGATCCACATCCTGCAGAGCGCCGAGCGTCTGATGGAAGTCATCCGCGAAGAGCTGGTGGCAATGCGCGACCAGTTTGGTGATGAACGTCGTACTGAAATTACCGCCAACAGCGCCGACATCAACATTGAAGATCTGATTAATCAGGAAGATGTTGTGGTCACGCTGTCGCATCAGGGTTATGTCAAATATCAGCCGCTGACTGACTATGAAGCGCAGCGTCGTGGTGGCAAAGGCAAATCCGCAGCACGTATTAAAGAAGAAGACTTTATTGATCGTCTGCTGGTGGCCAACACCCATGATACCATTCTGTGCTTCTCCAGCCGTGGCCGTCTCTACTGGATGAAAGTTTACCAGCTGCCAGAAGCGAGCCGTGGCGCGCGCGGTCGCCCAATTGTTAACCTGCTGCCGCTGGAAGCCAACGAACGTATCACCGCCATTCTGCCGGTGCGTGAATACACCGAAGGCTTCAATATCTTCATGGCGACCGCTGACGGTACCGTGAAGAAAACTGCCCTGCAGGAATTCAGCCGTCCACGTAGCGCCGGTATTATCGCCATCAACCTGCGTGAAGATGATGAATTGATCGGTGTTGCGCTGACCAACGGTAGCGATGAGGCCATGCTGTTCTCTGCTGCCGGTAAAGTGGTGCGCTTCTCTGAGACTGCGGTTCGCGCCATGGGCCGTTCGGCCTCGGGTGTTCGTGGTATCAAGCTGGCTGAAAGCGATAAAGTGGTTTCACTGATCGTGCCACGTGAAGAGGGTGCCATCCTCACTGTGACGCAAAACGGTTATGGTAAGCGTACAGCGAATAGCGAATACCCAACCAAATCGCGTGCAACTCAGGGTGTCATCTCGATCAAAGTCACCGAACGTAACGGACCGGTCATCGGTGCGGTGCAGGTGGTGGATGGCGATCAGATTATGATGATCACTGATGCCGGTACGCTGGTGCGTACCCGCGTATCGGAAGTCAGCGTGGTCGGCCGTAACACCCAGGGCGTGATTCTGATTCGTACCGCGGAAGACGAAAACGTTGTGGGTCTGCAACGTGTCGCTGAGCCGGTGGAAGAAGAAGAACTCGACGCCATCGACGGCAGCGTCGCGGAAGGCGAAGACGATATCGCGCCGGAAGTGGACAACGACGACGACGCACCCGAAGCGGACGAAGAAGAGTAATCCGCAGCGGTGAACAACAGCGGCAGGTCAGGGCAACCGACCTGCCGTTTTTTTATCTGAGTTTTACTCCCAAAGTCGCGCACCAACTGGCTTTTTCGGGCCGATAAAGCTAGTGTATGAGGGTTTTTCAACTTCCTGACAACCCCTTACCGCCAGTGAGTCTCTTTTGAAATATCTCGTCTCCTTTCGCACTACGCTTCGCATCTCGCGCTATCTGTTCCGTGCGCTGGCGCTGCTGCTTTGGACGTTGGGTGCGTTGCTGACCACCTTCTTCATCATCAACGTACTGCACGAAAAAGAGAACGCGGTTCGCCAGGAATTTGATACCAATTATGGCCAGGCGGAATGGTATGTACGCCACTCGGCCGACGTCATGCGTGAACTGAAATACATCACCGAAAACCGCTTAAGTAACAGCAGCAACGGTCTGGACGTGCTGAATGGCCTGCCTGCCGGTAAAAGTACCTTGCCACAGTTCACGCCGCTGTTTTCTGATGGTGATTGCACTTCAATGAGTAACACCTGGCGTAACTCGCTCGATTCGCTGGGTTACTTCATCAACTACTGGAAAAGTAACTTCACCTCCGCTTACGAGCTCAACCGGGTGTTCTTTATTGGGGGTGAAAACCAGTGTCTGGCCGATTTCGCCATTGGCAACAACAATTCAGTCGATCGTGAACGCAGCCTGAAAGCCCTGCGCGAGCGCGTGCTGCATTATCGCAGCGGCAACGAAGAAGAGCGCCGTAATCCGATGTACTGGATTACGCCGAGCAGCCAGCCTGGTGTCGGTAATTTCTATATGGTGATGCCGGTGTATGTGGCCAACAAGCTACAGGCGTTGCTGGGTGTGGAACAAAATATCCGTCTTGATGAGTTTATTCAGCCAGGCGGCTTGCCGCTGGTTGCCACCATTACTGATGAGAACTACCGTCCGTTGCTGAGTTCGCGTCGCGGTGGCCCCGGCTACTCTTTTGATGATCTGCCGGATGACAGCATCTGGTTTGGTTATCTTGATAGCTATCGCCAGTTAGTCCTGAAGAAACCGCTGCCGCCGTCCAATCTTAACGTGGTGTGGTCACTCTCTACTGACGTGCTGGTGGATCAGCTCAAGCTGATGCTGATTAACGCGCTGTTGCTGAATATCCTCAGCGCATTGATCCTGTTCACGCTGGCATGGATATTCGAACGCCGCATGTTCCTGCCAGCGGAAGATAACGCACATCGGCTGGAAGAGCACGAGCAGTTCAACCGCAAAATTGTCGCTTCGGCGCCGGTCGGCATCTGCATTTTGCGCACCAGCGATGGCACCAATATTCTGAGTAACGAACTGGCGCACAACTATCTGACGCTGCTGACGCAGGAAGATCGTCAGCGCCTCAATGAGATCATCGGGGGCCAGCAGGTCAACTTTGTCGATGTGCTTACCGGCACCAATACCAACCTGCAAATCAGCTTTGTGCATTCACGCTATCGCAATGAAAACGTAGCGATTTGCGTGCTGGTGGACGTCTCAGCACGTGTACGCATGGAACAGTCGTTGCAGGAGATGGCGCATGCGGCAGAGCAGGCCAGCCAGTCGAAATCGATGTTCCTTGCCACCGTCAGTCACGAACTGCGCACCCCGCTGTACGGCATCATCGGTAACCTCGACCTGCTGCAAACTAAGTCGTTGCCAAAAGGTGTGGAATCGCTGGTGACGGCGATGAACAACTCATCGAGCCTGCTGCTGAAAATCATCAGTGATATTCTCGACTTCTCGAAAATTGAGTCGGAGCAGCTTAAGATTGAGCCGCGCCCGTTCTCGCCACGTGAGGTGGTCAATCACATCGCCAGCAACTATCTGTCGCTGGTGGTGCGTAAACGTCTAACGTTATATGTGATGATCGAAAATGATGTGCCGCTGACGATGGATGGCGATCCAATGCGTCTGCAACAGGTCATTTCTAACCTGCTGAATAACGCGATCAAGTTCACCCATACCGGCTGCATTATTCTGCATGCCTATGTCAAAGATGGTTATTTAGCCTTCCGCGTGCGCGATACCGGCGTCGGTATTCCAGCGAAAGAAGTGACGCGTCTGTTCGATCCCTTCTTCCAGGTGGGCTCTGGCGTGCAGCGCAACTTCCAGGGCACCGGGCTGGGTCTGGCAATCTGTGAAAAGCTGATCAACATGATGGACGGTGATATTGAGGTCGACTCTGAGCCGGGCATGGGTAGCCAGTTTATCATCCGTATCCCCATTTACGCTGGACAACAGCCCGCGCCGCCGCTGCTGGATGGTTTGCAGGAGAAAGCCATCTGGCTGGATATGCGCAATGATTATCTCGCGGTCTTCCTGCTGCGTCTGTTGCAGCAACAGGGTATTGCGATCGCGCATTATCAGGGTAATGCCGGTAGCGACGATGTGATTATTAGCGACCATCAGGATACGGTGTCACAGGCCGTGCGCGCACAGATTCACATCTGCGGTCAGCACATCGACATGCCGCAGGAAACCGCGCCGGGTCAGTGGGTGCAGAGCAGTGCGATGCTGCACGATCTGCCTTCATTACTTGGCCGCATCTATCGCCTCAATATTGATAGCGAAACCAGCACGCCGTTGCAGTTGGCCGCACCGCAAGAGGCCAACCGTTACGATGACATTATGGTACTGATTGTTGATGATCACCCGATTAACCGTATGTTGCTCTCCGAGCAACTCGGCACACTGGGCTATCAAACCAAAACCGCACAGGATGGGGTCGATGCGCTGAACGTGCTAAGCCGTAATCACATTGATATTGTGCTGAGTGACGTCAATATGCCAAATATGGATGGTTATCGCCTGACGCAGCGCCTGCGTCAGCTGGGCCATGCCTTCCCGGTGATTGGGGTGACGGCCAATGCGTTGGCAGAAGAGAAGCAGCGCTGTATGGATGCCGGGATGGATAATTGCCTATCCAAGCCTGTTACGCTTGATGTGTTGAAATCCACGTTGGCAATCTATGCCGAGCGGGTAAGAAAAAGCAGGAAAGGGTAGTACAGAAGAACAGGCGCACCGAAGTGCGCCTTTTTTACATCTTAATCTCTTTCAACCTGAGTCGCACTCACGGAAGAGAGGTAATTCAGCAGGGCGATATCATTTTCCACCCCGAGCTTCATCATCGCCGATTTCTTCTGGCTACTGATGGTTTTGATACTGCGGTTCAGTTTCTTAGCGATTTCCGTTACCAGGAAACCTTCTGCAAACAGGCGCAGAACTTCACTCTCTTTCGGCGACAGACGCTTGTCTCCGTAACCGCCAGCACTGATTTTCTCCAGCAGTTTCGCCACGCTTTCAGGCGTATATTTTTTGCCTTTCTGCAGGGCTGCCAGCGCTTTTGGCAGATCGGTCGGTGCACCTTGCTTCAGTACAATCCCTTCGATATCCAGATCCAATACGGCGCTCAGGATCGCTGGGTTATTGTTCATGGTCAGAACGATAATTGAGAGATCCGGATAGTGACGTTTGATGTACTTAATCAGTGTGATGCCATCACCGTATTTCTCGCCTGGCATAGAGAGATCGGTAATCAGAACGTTAGCATCCAGTTTGGACAAGCTGTTAATCAGTGCTGTTGAGTCTTCAAACTCACCTACAACGTTGACCCATTCGATCTGTTCCAGAGACTTACGGATACCGAACAGAACAATCGGATGGTCATCGGCAATAATTACATTCAGGTTATTCATCTTATGGGTTACCTTGCTGCAGCAGTTGGTTGACGTATGCGTCAATTTCACTGGTGGTATTTATAATGGTTAAATCTTCACATAGTTTTATGTGATTTTCTAACTCTTCACAAAGCTGTTTACCTGGAACCAGATTTAGCATGGCGAACACGCCTTTCAGGCGATGTGCAGTCTGAGCAAGCGAGGGATAATCCTTCTCCGCTGCCTCAGTATACAGTCTCTTCACATCAGGCGGTACTGTCTCGGTAAACAGCTGGAAATAGCCTCCGCTCATCAGCGGCGTGGCAGCCTCATCTTCACTACTTTCCTCCATCAAATCATGAGCCATTTGCTTTTCAATCAGTGCCAGCAGCGCGTCAAGCAGCGCATTGCTGAGATTGAAATTGACCCGGTATTGCTGATCGTTCAATGCGTGGTGACCCATTTCGTCACCGGCTAATAGCAGAGCCCAGCCATTGAGGCGGGCGGGATCGTCAGTGATCAGCACATCATGATCCTGACCGGATAAACGTTCGTCAGAGGTCAGGCAATTCGCTCCCCAGTTTTCTAACTGGCGGCAAACAATTTTGTGAACATCCTCGACGGCGATATCGACCAGTGCGGTTACACCTTCCAGCAGCTTCTCTT
This sequence comes from Enterobacter cancerogenus, assembly GCA_000773965.1. Taxonomy (GTDB): domain Bacteria; phylum Pseudomonadota; class Gammaproteobacteria; order Enterobacterales; family Enterobacteriaceae; genus Pantoea; species Pantoea communis. Next base: position 362,954 of record JRUP01000014.1, on the reverse strand, counting down.
CCTGCTCGCCTTGTAGTTCCAGCGCGAGGGGCAGTTGAATATTATAGCGTGTGCCGATATCGGGTTTGGCGATGATCTCCAGCTGGCCACCCATCTGCTTGCAGAGCTGTTTGCAGAGGAAAAATGCCATGCCAGAGGCCTGACCGTAACGATCCTGGGTGGTTTCGCCCAGATACGGGAAATCAACATTGGCCAGCTCATCGACACTCAGGCCTGAGCCGGTATCCACCAACTGTAGCAGCACCGAGTTGGGCTTATTCTCGCTGGCCTTAATCTCCAGCGTAATTTTGCCCCACTGCGTGGTGGTGAGCGCATAGTGCATCAGGGTGGTCAGGACTTTGCGCAGTGCACGGCGATCGCCAAAGCGCATCTCGTCGTTGGCCAGATGGTTGTTGACCACCAGCGCCAACCCTTTACGGCGCATCAGCGGTAGGCTCTCCAGCGCAATGTCATCCAGCAACTCCTGCAAATTGAACACGCTAGCATCCGGCGACCAGTCGTGTGCTTCCAGGCGGTTCAGCAACACAATGTCATCGACCAAACGAGACAGGCCCTGACTTTCATCAAGCAAATCCAGCACGCTTTCGTCTTCATCACGCTGGCTGAGTTGCACCAGTTGCGCCACCATACTCTCCAGCGGACGGTTGAGGGCGTGACCGAGATTTTGCATCAGCTGCTGACGCATCTGATGATTACGATCCAACACCTGCTGTGCCTTCTGCAGTTTTTTATTCACCAGCAATTCACGGTCCTGATCGCGCATCATAAACAGCTGAGTATGCGGTGACAGCACGCTACGGGCGTGGCGGATCTCATACACCTCGTTGTTGATGGTGGCCTGCAGCACGCCCTGATGCTGATCGGACATATTGATGATTTTCTGCAGGTTCAGATGGGGCAACAGATGCTCGGCAATCTTGTTGCTCAACAGCGTGCGATTGGTAGCGAAGTCATACACCAGCAAACCCACCGGCAGGCTCGCAACAATCTCTTCATTCAGCATGCGCAGCGAATCCAATTCGGCGCTTTGGTTCTCGTTCGGGCGCAATGACTGCTGACGCAATAAGGTGATGCCGGCAATCGAGAGCAGTAACAGCACCAGATTGATCAACAGCGGCCACATCAGATTATGCAGGGTATCCAAAGCGAGGCTGGTGAGCGGCACGCGATATACTAACTGTAACGAAGTGCTGGGCAGCGACGCCGCAATGACGAGATTAGGATTCGCCAGTGAAACAGATGTCGTTTCGCTGGTGGCATCGTCGCTGCTGGTGCTGGAAGATTGCGTGGCATCCTGAATCAACTGGAAATTTTCCAGCGGCATGCTGTGCGGGATCAAATCGTTGATCGGCAGATCAAAAGCGACCACCGTGGCGAGGTGACCAGGCTGGTTGAAGGTGGTGCGCAGGGTAAAGTAGTGATCGTTCTGCCAGGCGAAATGGCGCAGCGGTGAGAAGCTTTCACGTTCGTCCAGCGCATTGGCCTGTTGCAGCATCTCGGCACGGCGGCTGTCGACCAGCGTATTAATAGCGCTCTCTTTATAACGCGTTGCCATGTCTTTTAATGGCAGCGTCGAGATCATGATCAGGCTGTTGTCCTGGCCATTGAGGAAATACATCGACCAGGTGGGATTCTCTGCACCCCACAGCGTATCGAGGTAGTTGGACATGCGCATCGTCATATCCAGCGTGCTGCTGTCGTGGGAGCCAAAGATCAGCGCCTCCGTTTTACGGCGCGTCTTTTCCAGATAGTAAACATCCGGGCGCAGGCGGGTTTCCAGAAGATTGGTGTTGGGCGCAGATCCGGCCGCACTGGTGGCGAGATTTTCATAAATCTGCCAGGTCGCGAAACGTGAAGCGTCGATGCGTTTTTGTACGGCACGCGCTAAATCGGTCATCGCGTAGCGCTTTTCAGTAAGCCAGGCGTTAACACTGTTGTGCACCATAGCACCCAGTGCCAGAAACAGCACCAGGTTGAACACCACGAAGAAACGGGTGACGTTACCCGAGGTCAGCGGAAATTTGTAAGGCAGCATAGTGTCTCAGGATCCTGCGATTAGCGCGCCACCAGGCGAGCACTGGCGGCAACGGCCAGCAGCAGCAGGGCGATCAATAAAAATGCGCCACTCAAACTGAGCCACTGGGAAATAAATCCGATTAGAGCCGGACCTGAAAGAATACCTGCATAGCCTAATGTTGTCATGGCAGAAATCGCCAGATTCGACGGCATATCGTGTTGATTCCCGGCCGCATTAAACAGCATTGGCACGGTGTTGGCTAAGCCGAATCCCACCAGCAGGAAAGCCAGCAGTGCAACCTGTGGCCACGGCAGTAACACCGCCAGCGTCATACCCGCTGCAGCGGCTAACGCACCCGTGACCATGACGGGATAGCGACCAAAACGTTGAATGACTTTATCACCGGTGAGACGGCCAATTGTCATCGCCACGGAGAAGATGGCATAGCCCAATCCCGCATGTGCTACGTCCATCTCTGTATTTTGCAGTAACAGCAGTGCGCTCCAGTCAAGCACCGCGCCTTCTGCCAAAAACAGAATGAAGCACAGTAACCCCAGGAAAGCGACCCAACCGCGTGGGATCACCAGCCAGGGTTGATCAGGCTGATGCAACCGTTCAGTCATTAACGTTGGCAGGCTGATCACCAGCAGTACCACGATTAACACCATCACCACCGCGACAGCATGCAGGGGAGAGAGGCCACTGGCCAGCAACAAACTGACGCTACCGGCACCAATAATCCCACCCAGGCTGAAGAAACCATGGAAACCCGACATCATCGGCTTGCGTGCCGCTTTCTCCACTTCAACGGCCTGCACATTCATGGCGACATCCAGCATGCCTAACCCGGCACCGAAGATCATCAGTGCCGCAGCCATCAACCACATCACATTTAGCAGAGTGAGCAGTGGCAGGATCGCCAGCACAACTAACGTGGAACATAACATCACCCGACGGCCGCCCACGCGGGCAATCAGCGCACCGGTAATCGGCATCGCTGCTAGCGATCCCACACCGAGACACAGCAGCAGCCCACCTAACGATGCGCCGCTCAGTGCCAGACGCTGGCTGGCAAAGGGCACCAATGGCGCCCATGCCGACATGCAAAGTCCGGCGATCAGAAAGACGATGCGTGTACCCATGTTGACACGCTGATGCAAATGATTGTGCTGTGCGGCGTCCAGTGCTGTCATAAAAGTCTTTTTCAATAGCCGTCAAAGCGACGAAGTTTAGCATTAAAGCTGACGTCACACCGCTGTTCAAAACCGATGAGTTCAGAAAAGATGAGCGCCAGAAGCAGGCATATTACCGAGTTTTGGCGTGGCGTGACGCTTTTCCAGAACTTTCCTGGCACCTTAACGGCCTTCCATCCGCGAACAATCGGTCGCAAATTGAATTTTCATGATGGAAAAGGATGAATATAAAATCATCATCGGTAATAAATCAGCGCTGCACTTTGCCTTAACCAATTGAATAAGAGAAGACTCATTTAGGCTAATAGGAGAGAGTCTGGGCCAGTGCATATTCCAGTATTCTTCATTACGCACAGAAATTAACATTGTAGAATGATGGCTATCGATTGAACAAAAAGTGCGAAAAATAGCTAATAATGCGCCGGAGAGATTGTGTTAATTTAACCCAATCAACTAACTTTACTTAAAATTACGCGGGGATGAGTCATTTTGGCAAAAAAAATGCCGGACAAACATGTCCGGCGGGAATTAGGGTAAAACAACTCATTCGGGGTGAATGAAGGGAATAATGAAATAAATGATGATAGCGGGAGTAATTGTATGCGCTGAAGTGACTTTAGTTTTATCATTCAGTGCGGCAGGGTGTGTCAATTTAACTTGTTGTTATTAAATGTATAAATAATCGATTACCAATATGTGCTGTATTCTTTGTTGATCCGTGCTGATTATTAGTTCCACGATATTTACATTTGGAAATAACTATTAAATACAATGAAACACTTTTGGAAATTTAGTATCATTTTCGTGATGGATTATTGCCCCGTATAAAATAACAATGGCTTGCCGGCTGAATTTTTAATCGTTCAGTTTGCAGTGGCATAAATAAAGGCACATTAAAGAGGGTAATAAAATGAAACGTCGCGTTCTCTCCCTGATGATCCCTGCATTGCTGGTTGCAGGTTCAGCAAGCGCAGCTGAAATTTACAACAAAGATGGCAACAAATTAGACCTCTACGGTAAAGTCGATGGTCTGCACTATTTCTCTGACAACTCAGGTTCAGACGGTGATCAGTCTTACCTGCGTTTCGGTTTCAAAGGTGAAACTCAGGTCACAGACCAACTGACCGGTTACGGCCAGTGGGAATACCAGGCTGCCCTTAACACCTCTGAAAACGAAGGCACCGCCAACAGCTTTACGCGTGTCGGTTTTGCGGGGCTGAAATTCGGTGATGCCGGCTCCTTCGACTACGGTCGTAACTATGGCGTAATCTATGATGTTTCGGGCTGGACTGACGTATTGCCAGAGTTTGGTGGCGATACCTACGGCGCGGACAACTACATGTTCCAGCGCGGTAACGGCATGGCGACCTACCGCAACACCAACTTCTTTGGCCTGGTGGATGGCTGGAACTTTGCAGTCCAGTATCAGGGCAAAAATGACAACCCAACTGAATCCTCTAGCGGCCGTGATGTGCTGGGTGAGAACGGTGATGGTTACGGCCTGAGCACCACTTATGACATCGGATCCGGTTTCGGTATCGGTGCAGCGATGTTCCAGTCTGACCGTACTAACAACCAGAACACCGGCGCTATCCTGGGTCGTGGTGATAAAGCTTCTGCTTACACCGGTGGCCTGAAATATGACGCCAACAACGTCTATCTGGCCGCGATGTACACTCGTTCGTACAACGCGACGCGCTTTGGCTCCAGCAAAGCAACTTCTTACGGTTATGCGGATACGGCGGATAACTGGGAATTGGTGGCACAGTACCAGTTCGACTTCGGTCTGCGCCCATCCCTGGCGTTCGTTTCTTCTCGCGGCAACGTGCAGAACTACGGCGATCAGAACCTGAAAAAATATGTTGATGTGGGTGCGACTTACTACTTCAACAAAAATATGTCGACCTATGTTGATTACCAGATCAACCTGCTGGACGACAACAACTTCACCAATGCAGCCGGCATCAACACCGACGACATTGTGGCACTGGGCCTGGTTTACCAGTTCTAAGTTGCAGCTTGGTAGGGCGCGCCACGGTGCGCCCTCGGCGGTCTCCGGGCCGCCGCTACTGCATCAGTCGCATTAACGCACTTTGTCATACCTCCACGATCTCCTCTGCCTGTTTCCTCCTCTGTATTCGCACAATGGCACTGTCGACCAGCAACATTATCTGTGCAGCCTTAAACTGCCTTTATGCTGGCAACTTCTCAGGGATTTTCTTTTTTAACAGCTGACCGATAGCGGCAGAAGAGTCTCTGTTTCACTGTAAGGCAGGAAGACGCCCGGATGACCATCCGGGCCTGGGCGAGCTGAGTGATGAGATTACGATACAGGGCGCCATTTTTTGGCTTTTGGCGCGGGCACTACCGACGTATGGGGAGTGGGTGTACTGCCTTCCATTGCGACGCCTGCCAGCGTAAACGCGGAGAAGCGCAACCAGTGTTGCCAGGTTTGTTGTGTTTTTGTCTTATCCATTTTGCACCTCGCTGATGTTCAACTCAGTCTCAACGGTGCAGAATTCATGCCAGGTCACCGCTCTCAGCGCCACGCGGCCTCAATCTGATTTGCTACACTCCGGCAGCGCTGAAGCGGTGCATATCATCAATCCATGGTGCAAAAATTTAACGTTTGCGCGAGGGGTAATGCTGAATCAGGCGATGGCGATAGTGTTGCCAGCAGCGGAAAGTCCCGAAGATGAACAGAACGGCGGATACAGCGAGAATCATAAAAATCATCTGTCGCTCCTGTGCGGTTGGGGGCTTGAACACTCAATCCTGTGCAAGTCAGGTATGAACATCAAGCAGCTTTAGCCTGTTTTACAAGCGGTTTATGCTTTGAAACAGGATGAATTAATGAGTTACAGATGAGGAAGTGATGAGTATTAAGAATATTCTGCTAATTGGTGTTATGACCAGCGCGTTGTTTGGCTGCGACCAGCAGGCCTCCCGTAGCGCACTGGTGCTGGAAGGGAAAACCATGGGCACCCAGTGGCGCGTCAGCCTGGCGGGCGTCGATCCCCAACGGCAGGCCGCTTTGCAGCAGGCTATTCAGCAGCAGCTTGATCGTGATGATCATGAACTCTCCACCTGGAAGCAGGATTCAGTTTTGTCGCGCTTCAACCAGTATCAGGGTGATCAGCCGCAGCCGGTGAGCGCGGATATGGCGGATATCGTAGTTGAAGCTCTGCGCATCGGTCATAAAACCGAGGGTGCGATGGATATCACCGTCGGCCCGCTGGTCAATTTGTGGGGGTTCGGGCCCACCAAACAGCCTGTGCACACTCCGAGCCAGACGCAGATTGATGCAGCGAAAGCGCAAACCGGCTTACAACATCTGCATGTGATCCAGAGCGTAGACGGACAGTGGTTGCAGAAAGATCTGCCCGCGCTGGATGTCGATCTTTCGACCATGGGGGAGGGATATGCCACCGATCACCTGGCACGACTGATGGAGCAGCAGGGTATTACCGACTATCTGGTGTCGGTGGGCGGCGCGGTGTTAACCCGTGGGCAGAATGCCAGTAACCAACCCTGGCGTGTGGCGATCCAGAAACCCACCGATCGTGAAAACGCCGTCGAAGCGCGCGTTGACTTACAGGGGCACGGTATCAGCACCTCAGGCAGCTATCGCAACTATTATGAACTGGACGGCAAACGTATTTCGCACGTGATCGATCCCGCGACCGGACGACCCATCGAACATAAACTGGTGTCGGCCACCGTGATTGCGACTACCGCGCTGGAAGCCGATGGCTGGGATACCGGGTTGATGGTGCTGGGCAGCGAGCGGGCCCAGGCACTGGCGTTGAAAGAACATTTGGCGGTTTATTTGATCAGCAAACAGGGTGACGGCTTTACACACTGGATGTCACCGCAGTTCAAATCCTTCCTGATCGATCAGGAAAGCAAATAACGGCAGGAGGCGCAGATGCTGGATCTGTTTAGTGAAGAAGCTCCATGGCAGGAACCGTTAGCGGAAGGGGCGGTGATTTTACGCCGCCGCGCGCGCGATGATGCGGACGTATTGCTGGCGGCGATACATGAAATTGCCGGGCAAAATCCCTTTGCTCACCGCATCACGCCGGGCGGGCATCGCATGTCGGTGGCGATGACCAACTGTGGCGATTTGGGCTGGTCGACGGACTCGCGCGGCTACCAATACACGGAGCAGGATAATGCCAGTGGGCACAAATGGCCGCCGATGCCTGCGCTGTTTCGCACGCTGGCGCAACAAACTGCGCAGGAAGCGGGATTCCCCGGCTTTAACCCGGATGCCTGCTTAATCAATCGCTACGAACCCGGTGCCAAACTCACGCTGCATCAGGATAAAGACGAGAAGGATCTGCGTCAGCCGATAGTTTCAGTGTCATTAGGCCTGCCAGCGGTGTTCCAGTTTGGTGGTTTTGAGCGCGGTGATGCCACGCAACGGGTGCTGTTGGAGCACGGCGATATCGTGGTGTGGGGCGGTCCTTCACGCCTGCGCTATCACGGCATTTTGCCGCTCAAACCCGGTATTCATCCGGCGGCAGGTGCCTTTCGCTTCAACCTCACTTTCCGCCGCGCCCATTAACGACGCGGTGAATGAGAATTAATCTTGCTATCATCCGGAGCGCCATTAAACTGCAGGCTGCTTGGTTGACCTCCGGAATCTGTTAATGGCATTGCTGCATGTGGTTTATCGCCAGTATCGCTGGCCTTTTATTGGTGTCATTCTGCTTACGCTGTTAAGCGCCGCGCTCGGCATCGGCTTAATCGCCTATATCAATAACGAGCTGATCGTCGCGGTGAATACCTCGATTTCTGTGCTGCCGAGTTTTTTGGGGCAGCTGTTTCTGCTGATGGCCGTGACGCTGGGATCGCAACTGGCGTTGACTCAGCTTGGTCATCACTTTGTCTGGCGCCTGCGCGGCGAATTCATCAAACGTATCCTCGATACACGCGTCGAACGCATTGAGCAGATAGGTAACGCGCAACTGCTGGCGGGACTCACCAGTGATGTGCGCGCGATCACCATCGCCTTTGTCCGCCTCCCGGAACTGATTCAGGGCATCATTATTACCCTGGGTTCCGCGCTCTATCTGGCGTGGCTGTCACCTAAAATGCTGCTGATCACCTCGCTGTGGTTAGTGATCACGCTGGTCGGCGGCTGGCTGCTGGTGTCGCGCGTTTATCAACACATGGCGAAGCTGCGTGAAATCGAAGACGATCTCTATCGTGATTTCCAGACCATTATTGAAGGACGCAAAGAGCTACAGCTCAACCGCGAGCGCGCTCAACTGATTTACGACAACGTCTATCAGGAAAACGCCACAAGCTATCGTCATCATATCGTTCGTGCCGATACCTTCCATCTCAGCGCGGTTAACTGGTCAAATATCATGATGCTGGGCGCGATTGGCATTGTGTTCTTTATGGCTAACGGTCTGGGTTGGGCGAACACGGCGGTGGCCGCCACCTATTCACTGACGCTGCTGTTCCTGCGCACGCCGTTACTGGCGGCGGTGGGTGCCTTGCCGACCTTGCTCAGTGCGCAGGTCGCCTTCCGCAAAATCAATACCTTCGATCTCGCACCTTATGATGCACAGTTCAAAGCACTGCCGCAGGTGAGTGACTGGCAAACGCTGGAACTGCGTGATGTCTGCTTCCATTATGGTGAGCACGGTTTCCAGGTTGGCCCGATTAATCTGACGCTGCGTCGCGGCGAGTTAGTGTTCCTGATTGGGGGTAACGGCAGTGGCAAGTCAACGCTGGCGATGTTGCTGACCGGGCTTTATCAGCCCCAATCGGGCAGTTTGCTGCTGGATGGCAAAGTGGTCGACTGGCACAACCTCGATGCTTACCGTAAACACTTCTCGGCGGTGTTTACCGATGTGCATTTGTTTGATCGCCTGATCAGTCACGGCGGTCAGCCAGCCAATCCTGGGCTGGTGCAGCAGTGGCTGGAACGCCTGAAGATGCAGGATAAACTGAAGCTGCAAGGCAATAAGGTGCTGAATCTGCAGCTCTCTAAAGGGCAAAGCAAGCGACTGGCGTTGCTGCTGGCAGCGGCAGAGGAACGCGACATCTTGCTGCTGGACGAGTGGGCTGCCGATCAGGACCCGCATTTCCGCCGCATCTTCTACCGCGAACTGCTGCCCTGGCTGCAGGCGTCGGGCAAAACCGTGTTTGCTATTAGCCATGATGATCACTACTTCATTCACGCCGACCGCTTGCTGGAGATGCGCGAAGGCCAGCTGAGTGAACTCACCGGTAACGAACGTGAGATGGCCACGCTAGATGCGGTGAAGCGCACCGACACCGGCCATTAACATCTGTCGGGAAAGCTTAGCAAAAAGCCTTATTGGGCAAGGTGTTGCCAGGCGAGTAAGGTGAGTTTCAACAGAGATTCCTCGTCTCTGTCTCCCTGGAACACTTCTGTCGTCTTGTGTTGTCACCGGCTTAGATTGATTCTGAGCCGGTTTTTTTATGGATTGCTGAGTGGATGCGCGATCAGCGTGATAACGCGGTCGCCCCGTCGCCAGAAGTGCGCCTGCAGCCGAGTGTTGGCGTTGAAATCGCGTGAGAAGTCCTGCGTCAACGCGAGCGTGGCGCGGCCTTGCGTCAAATCCCACTCCAGCAACTCCGCTTGCAGAAAATCCATCGGCTGATGCAACCGTGGCCACAACGCTTTATAGACACTCTCTTTCAGTGAAAACAGCAAAGTGGCCGCCGCTGCAAACGGCAGTGCAGCGGCGGTTAACCGTTGACGCTCTGCACGGCTCATCAGCATCTCCGCCGTTTCCTCTGCGGTCCGTTCTGCCATCACTTGCTCGACATCAACGCCTATACACAGGGGCGCCTGCGTTGCCGCGATGACGGCCATTTGCTGCGAATGCGAGAGTGAGGCCTGAATCCCCACCGGCCATACAGGCGAGCGATCGGGCGCATTACGCAGGATAAAGTCAGGCATCGCGAAGCGCGCCAGCATCTGCTGTGCCAGCCAGCGACTGGCTAAATGCTCAGCTTTACGCTTAGTGACGGCACTGTGTAGCGGCAGTGGTAGCGGGAGCTGCCAGTGTTGATGCAGATCGCTGTGCCATGCCTGCTGATTAAATTCACACCACGCAATAGGGAGCGGAGAGCTTGTCATAGCCGCAGCGGTAATAAACGGAGAGGGGGGCAGTGCCAGGGGAATTTCAGAAGCAAACATTAAGCATCACGGCTGACGGTTAAAACGCTATTTTTACCCGTCAGCCGTGAAAAGAGCAAGCCAAAGCGGCTCACCCACGTTTAGTGATTAGGCGGAATTGACATGCCTTTGATCTGTACCACAAAGTGCTCGTTGCCTTTGGTTATACGCGCACCGCGGTCACACCACCGCGAAGCCAGGCGGAAAAAATCGTCGCTGCCGATATCGTAAGCCAGTTCAACTTTACTGATACCTGAATGCAGGAGTTCTTCCGCGTCCTGCAGGTTTTTAGCTTTGATGACCATAATAAGTGTCCATCGAAAAACAGGAAGGATAAGAGTAATTAAACTGTATGACAGTTTTGTTTCAATCAGATGAAATGCTGTCATATTTGGTGAAAAATGTGATCCCGCTCCGCTTTGATTGCTTTCGGTAAGTGATTGAATTTTTTGCTCAGTATTTCCCATCAAGCCAATTTTACGATATTACTGAAAGGGTTAACCAAGGAGGTTGTCATGGAAATACCCCATCTGGAAACGCCCCGTTTACTGCTGCAACCGCTGCAAAGTGAAGATGCGATACAGGTGCAACAGGTTTTCCCTCGCTGGGAGATCGTGCGGCATTTGATCGGTTCTGTGCCCTGGCCTTATCCCGCTGATGGCGCCCGTCAATATATTGAGGGTATGGCGCTGCCCGCAATGAAAGCAGGGCAGGCGTGGCACTGGAGCCTTCGCCATCGATCTGAACCTGATAGTCTGATTGGTTTAATCTCACTACGTCTGGGGCCGGAAGATAACCGGGGATTCTGGTTGGTGCCTGAATGGCAGAAGCAGGGATTGATGAGTGAAGCCTGCGCAGCAGTCACCGAATTCTGGTTTATCCATCTCGACCAGACGCGTCTGCGTGTGCCTAAGGCGATGGATAATCTGGCTTCTCGTCGCATCTCGGAACGCACTGGCATGCGGTTAGTGGATACCTATCGCAAAACTTTTGTTGAGGGCGAGTTACCTGCGGGCACCTGGGAGCTGACGCGTGACGAGTGGCTGTCGCAGCGTGATAAAGGGTAGCGGCCTTCAGAAAGCAAAAAAGCAGCCTTAAGGGCTGCTTTTTTATAGGATTTTGGTCGGCACGAGAGGATTTGAACCTCCGACCCCGGACACCCCATGACCGTGCGCTACCAGGCTGCGCTACGTGCCGAACGTGGAGAAGTAGTCTACTGGTTCCGCTCGCGATTGCAATATGCGCAGGTTTTAACTGCCTCATAATTAATCAGTTTGCGGTAAAGCGCTTCTCTTCCGTCAATACCTGAAGCAGTAATGCCAGCTGCGGTTTGTGATCCTTCAGTTTGTTACCCTGATCATCGTAGGCGCTGTAACTGCCGTTGTTATTCAGCACCAGCGTCACGGTTGGCGTAGTCACCACCAGTTTGCCCTCTTCACTACTGGCGACCCAGTTGTGGCTGCGCTGAGCAGCAAACAGATCTTCACCCTGTGAATAGTTGGCCGGATTGGTGCGCACATGCAGCAGACGTTGCATCAACGTCGTCATCACATCCTGCTGATCGGTCAGACGATCGATGGTCTGCGCCGGCGTATTCGGCCAGTGCACCACCAGAGGCACCCGTAACGTTGCACGATTGCCCGGATTATCATCATTATCCGGCGTAACCGCACGTTGGGCGGTAATGACCACCACGGTATTTTTGAGCAAATCGCGTTGCTGCAACGTCTGTAGCACGGCCGCGATCTGCTCATCAACGCTGTTAGCCTGGCGCAAATAGCTGCGCTGACGCGCTTTAATGCTTTCGCCAGTCACGTTGACGCCATCAAGTGAAATCCAGGAGAACCAGGGCGCACCCCCGGCTTTCTGGCCATTGAGCCAGTTTTGCCATTGGTTCACCGTCGTGCTGTTTGGCTGAGCATCCGCCTCTGGCAGGCTGTAATCCGCTAACAGCGCCTGGCGATACAAGGGCTGGCTGAAGCCGTCGGAGGAGAACAGACCAAACTGATACCCCTGCGAATTCAGCGCATCGAGTAACGCCGAAGGCATGCGCGCGGCAAGTACGCCATCCATATAGCTGGAGGAGATGCCGTAGAACAGACCGAACATGCCTTTTTCCGGCGCAATCCCGGCACTGTAGTGTTGGGTAAAACGGACGTTGTCACTGGCAAACTGATTCAGCGATGGCAGTGCCTTATCCAGATTGTCATGACTCAAACCATCTACGGTCAGCAGCAGCAGGTTGTGCCGCGTACCGCCATCGCGGAAGGTGATATCACTCAGCGGATACTGCACTGACAGCGCCTCAGGATCACCCTGTTGCACCAGACGACGCTGATACTCCTGCGCATCCAGCAAGCCATGACGTTCAAGAAAACGTCGCGCGGTCATCGGATAGGAGAGCGGTAGATTGGCGCGCTGCATGGTAATCGGGCGATAGAAATTGGCATCGGCCCAGATATACAACAGATGGCTGGCAAAGAAAGCACAGATAAACAGCGCGGCCAGCGGCTTACCAAATGAGCGTCGATTCAGGCTGCGCAGCTTCTGCCAGCTCCAGGTGGCAAACAACATCTCCACGAGGAAGATGACCGGTACGCTAATAAACATCAGCTGCCAGTCGCGCGCCATCTCGCTTTGGTCGGGGTTGATGACCAACTCCCACACCACCGGATTCAGATGGAGGTGGAAGCGGTTGAATACCGCGCTATCGACCATAATCAGCGTCAGCCCGGCAGTGGCGATAATCGCCGACAGCACCCTAAGCAATCGCTGTGACATCACCACAAAGGTGAGCGGAAAAATCACCAGCAGATAACCGGCAAACACAATAAAGCTAAAGTGGCCAATCCAGCTGGTATAGGCATAAATACGGCCCGCAAGCGAAGCGGGCCAGTCGGCGACCAACAGGTAGCGGCTGCCTAAAATCAGCGCGAAGATGATGTTAAACAGGGCAAACCAGTGCCCCCAGCTGATCATCTGGGAGACTTTTTCGCGGTAGCGCTGCCGGTTGGTTACCATATTTATGAGGTCAGATCTGCAATTTAGTGGGCGTTGTCATCGCGAACGGAAGACTGCAACGCTTCCGCGAAAGATTTCGCCAGGCTGCGGCGCTGAGCCGGCGAGACACTGGTGTTAATCAAATTGGTTACCATGTTCCCTAACACCATCAGGGAAAGGTCGGTTGGCGCTTTGTCTTTTTCAAGAATCTGCGCCATCTGCGCGAGAAGCTTCTCTACGCGCTCGTCGCTATAACGGGATGATTGTGGCATATCGTCGACTAATCAAGTGTGAAAAGGCGGTATATTACCGTAACAACGCGCTTTTTTCCGCAATTAAATCGCAAGCAGAGCGATCAGTTTGTGCGTGGAGTTGAAAGCAGCGGCGGGCGGTGTTTGAATACGCGCCTGAGCCCAAAGGAGAGTCTACCATGAGTCTGGATATCGACCAGATTGCCCTGCATCAGTTAGTCAAACGTGATGAAAACCAGCTTGAGGTGGTCCTGCGCGACACTTTGCTGCCCGCGACCCGTGCGGTAGAAGAGATGGCAGAAGAGCTGCATCGGGTGTACAGCGCCAAAAGCAAAGCCTATGGCCTGTTTAATGAAGAGAGTGAACTGGCCGATGCGCTGCGCAATTGCCGCAAAGGGGAAGATGACTTCCTGGCCTTTAGCCGTGCGGCGACTGGCCGTCTGCGTGATGAGCTGGGCAAATATCCGTTTGCGGAAAGTGGCGTGGTGCTGTTCCTGCACTATCGCTATCTGGCGGTGGAGTATTTGCTGGTGGCGATGCTGAGCAGCCAGTCGAGCATGCGCGTCAATGAGCAGCTGGATATCAGCAGCACTCATTATCTCGATATTAATCATGCGGATATTGTGGCGCGTATCGATCTTACTGAATGGGAAACCAACCCAGAATCCACCCGTTATCTGACCTTCCTGCGTGGACGCGTCGGGCGCAAAGTGGCCGATTTCTTTATGGATTTCCTCGGTGCCAGCGTTGGACTCGATACCAAAGCACAGAACCGGGGGTTGCTGCAGGCGGTAGATGATTACTGCGCGGAATCGAATCTCGATAAGAACGAGCGCCAGAACTATCGTCAGCAGGTTTACAGCTACTGCAACGACCAACTGCAGGCAGGTGAGGAGATTGCGCTGGAAGATTTGTCCAGTGAACTGCCGCCGCTGGGAGAGAAAACCTTCCAGGCCTTTACCCAGGAGCAGGGTTATGAGTTGGAAGAGCACTTCCCGGCTGACCGTAGCACATTGCGCCAGTTGACCAAGTTTGCTGGCAGCGGTGGCGGCCTGACGCTGAATTTTGATGCCATGCTACTGGGCGAGCGCATTTTTTGGGATCCCGCGACCGATACCCTGACCATCAAAGGGACACCGCCTAATCTGCGCGATCAGTTACAGCGCCGAACCGGCGGTAACTGATTTTCAGGCAAAAAAAAACGCCGCGTAAGCGGCGTTCTCTTTTCAACTCGTTGGCGATTAAGCGCGAACGAAGTCGATGTGGTGCAGTTTTGGCTTGAACGGGTGACGTTGCACCGCCTGAGCCTTAACTTTAACTTCTTTACCATCAACAACGATGGTCAGCACGTCGGTGTAGAACTCAGGCTTAGCCTGCAGGTTCATTACAACGTCATGGTCCAGTTCGATAGCAACTGGAGCTTCGTTTCCGCCATAGATGATGGCTGGGAATTTATTTGCTACACGCAGACGGCGGCTCGCACCCTTACCCTGCTCTTTACGTACTTCAGCGTTGAAAGTGGTCATTTGATTTCTCTTCAATCATTTCTGCTACAGGCGACCCAGCAACAGACGGTTATTCATACGCTTTTACGGATGCAAAAGCGGGCGGCATTATAGCCGCAATAGAAGACGCGGGCAAATGATTCCGTCGCTTAACGCAGCTCATTCGCGCGTCGATAACGTCCCTGATAATCGAACATCTTCTCGCGAATTTGCCAGAAATGACCTTTAGCACGAGCCACCACAAAATCGGGATGACGCAGCAGTGGCTGCAAAGCGATAACATCCGCAGCAGTTTGCCAACCGAGTTCCACGCCGGGTGCGCGCTGGTGTGGGCGCATAAACAGCTGCTCGAAGGCTTTACGTTGTGCAGGCGTTTGCAGACGAAAACGTTCACTGACGCTAGTGCCATCTTCATCAAAGTAGGTCGCTTTTAGCCATTCGCCTTTCTCGTCGCGCCCTTGCTCCAGCGTCATGCCGCCGCAGCGCAGCACGCGTGCATCTTTGAGCTTTAACGCGGCTTTCAACATATCATCAGGGTCGACCATGATGCGATCGCACTGATGGCAGCGGCGAGCCGCAATATCGTTTTCTGCACCGCAGTCGGGACAACTTTTAAAGCGGAAGCGATAGTCGCACTGTTCACGATTGCCCTCATCATCCTCCATCACGCCCTGGCAGCGACGACCAAAATGTTCAATGATGTGGCCATCTTCGGTGGTTTTTCCCCAGAAGGTATTGGCGAAACCGCAGGCGGGGCAGAACACCTGCACCGGCTGGTTGTCACTGGCGCCTTTTGGCGTGCCGACTTCCGGCGTAAAGAGATCGTGCGGATTGCCTGCGTAATCCAGGATCAGGCAATCGGTTTTGCCCGGTGACAAACGCAGGCCGCGCCCGACGATTTGCTGATACAGGCTGACAGATTCAGTAGGGCGAAGAATGGCGATGAGATCGACGTGTGGCGCGTCAAAGCCGGTGGTCAGTACCGCGACGTTCACCAGAAACTTTAACTGCTGTGCTTTAAATTCGCTGATCAAACGGTCGCGTTCTTTCACCACTGTTTCCGCAGATACCAACGCGCTGTTCTCGGGCAACAGAGATAAAACCTCACGCGCATGTTCTACCGTGGCGGCGAACACCATCACACCACGGCGATCTTCCGCGAACTCCACGATCTGTCTGATGATGTGCGGCGTCACGCGATTCTGCTGCTTTAATTCGCGATTGAGATCGGCTTCGCTGAATAAACCGTTATTTTGCGGGATCAGGCGGCTGAAATCGTACTGTACGACCGGCATATCCAGCCGTTCGGGTGGCACAAGGAAACCGTGCTTGATCATGTAGCGCAGCGGCAATTCATAAATACAGTCACGGAATAGCGCGTGCTGATCGCCGCGTACCATGCCGTGATAGTGAAACTGATAAATCCAGCCTTTACCGAGGCGAAAGGGCGTCGCGGTGAGCCCCAGCAGACGTAGCTGCGGACTGTGCTGTCGCAAATGGGCGAACAGCTGCTGGTACTGGCTCTCTTCGTTGTCGCTGATGCGGTGGCACTCATCAACGATGACCAGGGAGAAGGCACTGTCGAAGCGATCCAGATTGCGCGCCACCGACTGCACGCTGCCAAATACCACTTTGCTTTCGCTCTGTTTGCGCTGCAAACCGGCGGCAAAAATATCGGCTTCCAGACCATACGCCTGATATTTGCTGTGGTTCTGCTCGACCAACTCTTTCACATGCGCCAGCACCAGCACGCGGCCTCGGGCAATGCGCGCCAGTTCAGCAATCACCAGACTTTTACCGGCACCCGTCGGCAGCACAATCACGGCGGGCGTATCGTGGCGGCGAAAATGCTGGAGCGTGGCGTCAACGGCTTCTTGCTGGTACGGGCGCAGGGTGAAGGACATCAGGGCAAACTTTTTTTTCAAACGGGCACGCATTATGCCATGAAAACAGCTGAAACGCAGGCGCGGTACTGTTAGCAGGCGAAGGATCAAGCTATACTGCCCACACTTTTTTAACGGTTTAAAAACGCCGTTTCAGTTCCCTCCGTAGTAACAGGCAAAAGCGAATTCATGCGACTCGAAAAATTCATATCTCAGCAGCTGGAAGTCAGCCGTGCTATCGCTGGCCGCGAAATTCGCGCCAGGAAAGTCACCATTAATGGCGAAGTGGTTCGCGACGCGGGCTACAAAGTGTTGCCAGATGACGAAATCGAATACGACGGCAACCCCCTGGTGGTGCAAACCGGTCCACGCTACTTCATGCTGAATAAGCCGCAGGGCTATGTCTGCTCCACTGACGATCCCGATCATCCTACCGTGTTGTTCTTCATGGAAGAACCGGCTGCCTTTAAGCTGCATGCGGCGGGCCGCCTGGATATCGATACCACCGGTTTGGTGCTGCTGACGGACGATGGTCAGTGGTCACACCGCATTACCTCTCCGCGCCATCACCTCGAAAAAACCTATCTGGTTGAGGTGGAAGAACCGATTGACCCTGCGCTGGTGGAGAAGTTTGCGACGGGGATTCAACTGCAGAATGAGAAAGAACTGACCAAACCGGCGGTGCTGGAGATCCTCGACGAAAAGGCCGCTCGTTTAACCATCACGGAAGGCCGCTATCATCAGGTCAAACGCATGTTTGCCGCGATGGGTAACCATGTGTCCGCGCTGCATCGCGAAAGCATTGGCGAGATCGTGCTGGATGACGACCTGGCTGAAGGTGAATACCGTGAACTCACGGAAGAAGAGGTCGACAGCATCGGCCTGCCAGAAGAGCTGAAAAAACGCAAATAGCGGGAGAAAGCGGTGCGTAAGGAAAAGAATTCACCGGTAGGGTTGGTCGTGATTCTGGGATTGCTGGCGATGCTGATGCCGCTCTCCATTGATATGTATTTGCCGGCAATGCCGCAAATCGCACGCGAATTTGCCGTTTCGGCAGGCAGCGTGCAGATGACGCTGAACCTTTACATTCTGGGGTTTGCTATCGGGCAGTTGGTGTATGGCCCGCTGGCGGACAGCTACGGACGTAAACCGGTGATTGTGCTGGGCACGCTGATCTTTGCCTGCGCCGCGGCGGCATGTGCCTTGTCACAGTCCATTGATCAACTGATCTTTATGCGCTTCCTGCACGGCTTGTCGGCGGCAGCGGCCAGCGTGGTGATTAACGCGCTGATGCGAGACAGTTACTCGAAAGAGGATTTCTCGCGCATGATGTCGTTTGTCATGCTGGTCACCACCATTGCACCGTTACTGGCACCCATTATCGGCGGTTGGCTGTTACTGCTGTGGAACTGGCACGCGATATTCTGGACGCTGGCTGTGGCCGCATTGATCACTACCGTACTGGTGGTGACGCAAATCCGCGAGACGCTCAAGCCTGAACAGCGGCAGCGCTTCCATTTGCGCACTACGCTGAGTAACTTCGTCGCGCTGGTGCGCCATAAACGTGCGTTCAGCTACATGCTGGCAAGCGGCTTCTCCTTCGCGGGATTGTTTACCTTCCTCAACGCCGGGCCCTTTGTTTACATCGAAGTGAATCACGTTTCACCGCAAAACTTTGGCTACTACTTTGGCCTTAACGTGGTGTTCCTGTTTGTCATGACGCTGATCAACAGCCGCGCGGTACGCCGCTTCGGGCCTTTGGCGATGTTCCGTATCGGGCTGATCATACAGTTTGCGATGGGCATCTGGCTGCTGATTGCCAGCGCGCTGGATTTGGGTTTCCTGTCGCTGGTGTTTGGCGTGGCGATGTTTATCGGCTGCGTCTCGACGGTTTCTTCGAACGCGATGGCGGTGATTCTCGATGAGTTTCCACATATGGCGGGCACCGCATCGTCACTGGCCGGTACTTTGCGCTTTGGCGTGGGTGCTCTGGTGGGGGCATTGCTGTCACTGGTCAGTATCAACAGCGCTTGGCCAATGGTGGCGACCATTGCCCTGTGCGCAACCGTATCCATTGTGTTGTTTAGCTACGCCGCACGTCCACGCCACGCGTAAACCTGCACTTTCCTCTCACGGCGCGGTTGATCGCGGAGTTCACTGGTTTTTAGAGCCATTGAATTCGCGAATAAAAAACCGCGCCGTTATCACATTCCCTCTTGCCGTATGCGATCAATTCTTCACGTTCACTCGCGAATCCCCACATATTCGTTATGCTTAATGTTTCCATAATGTGAAAATTTAGGTGTAAAAAAGTAACTATATTGCGTCTAAAATGATTGTTAACTGCCGCCGAACAAGGTACACATAGGCATAAATGCGAGAAAGCTCGCAAATAATAACTTTGCTACATGCTTTGTGTTTAAAACGAGAAGGCAAACCTTGACGTCCGTATTCTGAGTTTACCAGGTAGGGATTCACTGCGTAATCGCCGTCGTCGTGAATAAGCGTTAACGTCTCTGGGGACTGTAATTATGCTGCAACTTTCGGTTATGCATCGCTTACCGCAACATTATCGTTGGTCAGCCGACCATGTCGGTGAAATTGAACGTCAGGAAGCGGTCAACGGCGTGCACGATGAAGATCTCGTCGCACTGCGTCTGTTAAGCCACGATGGCCATCCGGCGCTGGAAATTCTGCACCAGCTGCAAGAGACGCTGGCGCAGATTCAGGTCGAATGCAAAATTGCCCTGTGTGAAGGGCAGCCCTGTTTACTGATTCAGCGTGGCGACGAAAGCACTACCAACTGCTGCCTGAAAAACCAAGGCGTTGCCATCGCGGAGACCTTTGAAGGTCACTGAGTTAACGATTCGCCCTGCGCGGAGGCTAAAAGCTGACGGGTATAATCGCTGGCCGGTGCGTTAAACAACGCTTCGCATTCTCCCTGTTCCACCACTTCACCCTGGCGCAGCACAATTAGCTGATGGCAGAGTGCGCGCACCACCTGCAAATCATGGCTAATAAACAGATACGCTAACTGGTGCTGCTGCTGTAAACGGCGCAGCAGGGTGAGAATTTGCTTCTGCACTGAGCGATCCAGCGAAGAGGTCGGTTCATCCAGCACGATTAATTGCGGCTCCAGAATCAGCGCTCTGGCAATGGCGATGCGCTGACGTTGACCACCGGAAAACTCTGCGGGGTAGCGTGAACGGCTTTCCGCATCCAGCCCCACTTCCTGCATCACGGCGATCACTTTCGCTTCTTGCTCGGCGGCACTTAATTCAGGACGATGTACTGCCAGCCCTTCTGCAATCACCTGCTGTACTGTCATGCGCGGATTGAGTGATGAGTTGGGATCCTGAAACACCACCTGAATATGCGGACGCAGCGGCAAAAGCTGTTTACACGATAGGCTATGCAGCGGCTGACCGTCAAACCAAATCTCACCACGCGCGGCAATCAAACGCAGCAGCGCCAATCCGGTGGTGCTTTTGCCTGAACCGGATTCCCCCACCAAACCAAGGCTTTCACCCCGGCGCAGTGTGAAGTTGAGATCGCTGAGCACGGTTTTTTCCGCCACGCTGCGTTTGAACAATCCGCGTTTAATCGGAAAGCCCACGTGCAGGTTTTTGACCTGCAGCAGCGGTTGGGTATCGATAAGCGGCACCGGTTGGCCATCCGGCTCTGCGGCGAGTAATTCGCGTGTATAGGGATGCTGTGGCTGGCTGAACAGCGGCTTGCAAAGGTTGTGCTCCACTTCCTGACCATTGCGCATCACCGTAACGTGATGCGCCAGCTGGCGAACGATATTGAGGTTGTGGGTGATGAACAGCATGCCCATATTCAGTTCACGCTGCAGTTCCCGCAGCAAGCGCAGAATCTGTGCCTGTACCGTGACATCCAGCGCGGTGGTGGGCTCATCGGCAATCAGCAGTTTTGGTTGCGTCAGTAACGCCATGGCAATCATCACGCGCTGACGCTCTCCGCCGGACAGCTGATGCGGGAAATCGCCGAGGCGTGATGCTGCATTGCGGATGCCAACGCGATCGAGACAGCTGAGAATTTCGCCGCGCGCCACTTCTTTGCGCATCCCGCGATGCAGAGACAGCACTTCATACAGCTGCCTCTCAACGTTGTGCAGCGGGTTGAGCGACACCATCGGTTCCTGGAAAATCATCGCCATCTGGTTGCCGCGCAGGCCGCGCATCTCGCGTTCGCTGGCCTGCAAGATGCTTTGGCCATTGAATAGGATCTCACCTTGCGGATAGGTCACAGGTGGTTGCGGCAACAGGCGCATAATCGAGAGCGCGGTGACACTTTTGCCTGAACCGGATTCACCGACCAGCGCCAGAGTTTCACCGGCCTCAATCTGCAGAGAGATATCTTCCACCACGCGCCGCTGATTGAAGGCCACGGCGAGATGATTGACGCTTAACAGGCTCATTTCACCCCCCGGCTAGGATCAAAAGCATCACGTACCGCTTCACCGATAAAGATCAACAGCGAGAGGAGCAGCGCGAGGGCGAAGAAGCCGGAAAGTCCCAGCCACGGCGCCTGTAAGTTGTTTTTGCCCTGTAACAGCAGTTCACCCAGCGAAGGAGAACCCACCGGCAGGCCGAAGCCAAGGAAATCCAGTGAGGTCAGGGTGGTAATCGAACCGCATAAAATAAAGGGCAGGAAGGTCAGCGTGGCCACCATGGCGTTCGGCAGCATGTGACGCAGCATAATGCGTCCGTCACTCACGCCGAGCGCGCGCGCCGCACGCACATAATCAAAGTTACGCGTGCGCAGAAACTCGGCCCGCACCACGCTCACCAGGCTCATCCAGCCAAACACCACGGTAACCAGCAATAGCCACCAGAAGCCGGGTTGAATCACGCTGGAGAGCAGAATCAATAAAAACAGCGACGGCATACCCGACCACACTTCAATCAGACGCTGGCCAACCAGATCAACGCGACCACCAAAATAGCCCTGCACCGCACCGATAACGATGCCGATCACGCTGGAGAACAGCGTCAGTAAGATACCAAACAGCAGCGAGATGCGTGTGCCGTACAGTAAACGCGCCAGTACATCACCACCATTAGCGTCAGTACCCAGCCAGTTCTGCTTCGAGGGCGGAGAAGGGAAGGGCACATCGGTGGCGAAATTAATGGTGCTGTCACTGAAACGAATCGGTGCCCACAGCGCCCATCCCTGCTGATCGATCCGCTGTTTTAGCCACGGGTCCTGGTAATCGGCCGGGGTGGCAAAGTCGCCGCCAAAATCACTCTCGCTGTAATTGAACAGCAGCGGCATGTACCAGCGCTGCTGGTAGTGCACCAGCAGTGGCTTGTCATTGGCCAGTAACTCCGCACCGAGTGAAAGCACAAAAATGAGCAAAAAAATCCACAGCGACCAGTAACCACGGCGGTTATGGCGAAAGCGTTGCCAGCGCTGCTGGTTGATTAGCGATAAACCCATTAGCGCCCCTCAAAATCGATGCGTGGATCGACCAGCGTATAGGTCAGATCGCTGAGAATATTCATCAGCAAGCCAATCAGCGTAAAGATGTACAGCGTGCCAAACATCACCGGATAGTCGCGCTGAATAGTGGCATCGTAACCCAGCAAGCCGAGTCCGTTGAGGGAGAACATCACTTCAATCAAGACCGAACTGGTAAAGAACATGCTGATAAAGGTGGCAGGGAAACCGGCGATCACCAGCAGCATGGCGTTGCGAAACACGTGGCCGTATAAAATACGTTTTTCATCCAGTCCTTTGGCGCGTGCGGTGACCACATATTGTTTGCGGATCTCATCGAGGAATGAGTTTTTGGTCAACATAGTGAGCGTGGCAAAACCGCCGATCACCGTGGCCAGAACCGGCAGCGTGATGTGCCAGAGATAGTCGCCAATCTTGCTGTACCACGGCAGCGTATCAAACTGCGGTGAGGTCAGACCGCGTAGCGGGAACCAGTCGAAATAGCTGCCCCCGGCAAACAGCACAATCAGCATGATGCCGAAGAGAAAGGCCGGGATGGAGTAACCAATGATGATAAAGGTACTGCTCCAGATATCGAAAGCGCTGCCGTTGCGCACTGCCTTTTTAATCCCTAACGGAATCGAGACCAGATAAATGATCAACGTACTCCACAAGCCCAGGCTGATGGAAACCGGCAAGCTCTCTTTGATCAGCTGCAGCACCGAGGCGCTGCGGAACAGACTGTCGCCAAAATCAAAACGAATATAGTTCCACAGCATTTCGCCATAGCGCTGCAGCAGCGGTTTATCAAAACCGTAGCGGTGTTTGATCTCGGCAATCACCTCAGGATCGAGGCCACGCGCGCCGCGATATTGGCTGTCGCCCGGATTATCATGCGCCAGCGCACCGCGCCCGCCGACATCTCCAGCACTACCCGAGGAAAAACCGGAGCTATGACCAAATTGCGCATTCGCCAGCGCCTGATCCACCGGTCCACCGGGCGCAATCTGCACGATAAAAAAGTTCAGGGTGATGATCGCCCACAGTGTGGGAATAATCAGCAGCAACCTGCGCAGGAAATAGGAACCCAAACCGCTCTCCTCAGCGTCTGTCGGCCGGCAATTGTGCGGCTTTGTTCACGTCATACCACCAGTTCTCTAACCCGGTTGCATACGCGGGTTTGATTTCAGGGCGGGAAAATTTATCCCAGTATGCCAGCCTCTGTTCGGCGTTGTACCACATCGGGATCATATAGGCATTCCATAACAGAATACGATCCAGCGCCTGACCCAGCGGCAGCAGGGCTTTTTCATCGCCCTGATGATCGACGATCTGCTGCACGAAATGGTCCACGATGGGATCTTTTACCCGAGGGGTGTTCCAGGAGGAGTCGATGTATTGCGACTGCCAAATGGTACGCAGGCTGGTGGAAGGCGAAGGCATTGCGTAATAAAGCGAGGGGATCATATCGTAATCGCCTTCGCGCAAACGGCGCAAATACTGCGAGCTATCAATTTGCCGCAACTCTACCTGAATCCCCAGACGCTGCAAGCTATGCTGGAACGGCAGCGCCCAGTCGTTCTGCGTGCCGCTGCGCATCAGCAGTTCAAAGCGGAAGGGCTGACCGGTTTTATCGTTCACCAGCTGCTGATTTTTAATCTGCCAGCCCGCTTCTTTCAGCAGCGTCATGGCTTTTAGCAGATTACCGCGATCGAAGCCGCTGCCCTCTGAACGCGGCGGTGCGTATTCGTTGTTGAACACTTCAGCAGGCAACTGTGCTTTATACGGTGCCAGCAGAATGAGCTGGTCCGCTTTCGGGTAGCCTTTGGCCGCATAAGCGGTGTTCTGGAAATAGCTGTCAGTGCGTTTGTAGGCCCCGTAAAACAGCGCTTTGTTCATCCACTCGAAATCAAATGCCAGCGTCAGCGCCTCACGCACACGACGATCGGCAAACAGCGGTTTTTCATTGTTAAAGGCCAGCCAGCGAGTATCGGTAGAGACGGTATTTGGCGTGGTCGATTTCACGATGGCGTGGCTATCAAAGTTGCGCCCACGGTATTGTGTGGCCCACTTCTTCGCCGACCCCTCTTCGCGCAGATCGGAGGCGCCGGCTTTGAAGGCTTCAAAAGCGACGTTGTCGTCAAGATAGTAATCGTAGCGCAGCGTATCAAAGTTAAAACGTCCCCGATTGACCGGCAGATTTGCCGCCCAGTAGTTTTTCACCCGACTGTATTGAATGAACTGGCCTGGCTTATAAGACGTGATGCGATAGGGGCCGCTGGAAAGCGGGGGATAGCCGATCGGCTCATTAAATTTTTTATTCTGCCAGAAGGCTTGCGGCAAAACCGGCAGCGTTAGCCAGCTCAGGATCATGTCCTTGTCCGGTTTCGGCATGTCGATACGCACGGTGAGATTGTTGAGCGCTTTCACTTCAACCCCACGAAACGCCACGCGAAATTGTGGCACCCCTTCGGTCATAAATTTCTGGAAGGTGAAGGCAACATCTTTGGCGGTTATCGGGCTGCCGTCCTGAAAACGCGCATGCGGATTGATGGACACTTCCATCCAGTGATAATCGCTGGGATAACGGGCGGATTCAGCAATCAGTGGATAGTAACTGCCGGGCTCATCATCGGAGGTGGTGAACAGCCCGTCATACAGCGTATCGGTGCCGACGCCAGGATTACCGCGTGAAGCAAAGCGATTGAAGTTATCGTAAGTGCCCACCACCGCGATGGTCATCTTGCCGCCTTTAGGCGCAGCGGGATTCGCGTAATCATAATGAGTGAAATTCACCACATACTTCGGTTCGCCCAGCTTGGCAAAGGCATAACTCTCATTGATGGTTTCCGCATGCAGTGGCGCGATGGCGCTACAAACCAACAACGCGGTGACAAGACGCAGCAGCATAAGTGGGGCGCTCTCCTTAAATAATCCGCACTGAATGGTAGCAGTTTCGTGACGATAGCGTGACGTTAACCGAGTGCGGCCTGACGTTGGTAATAACTGATCAGGTTTTCCGGACGCAGCGGGCGGCTGAATAAATATCCCTGCAGATGTGTCACCCCGCGGTTCACCAGCCACGCTGCCTGATCGCCGGTTTCAACGCCTTCTGCCACGGTTTTGAGATTGAGCTTCTTCGCCAGCAGCAATACCGCGTCCAGTACCGGTGAGGTCACCGTTTCGGTACCAATACTCTGTACAAAACCGCGATCAATTTTGAGGTAGTCAAACGGATAGCGTTCAAGATAGATCAATGCGCTGTGGCCAGTGCCGAAGTCATCGATGGCAATCTTAATATCCTGCTCATGCAGCCAGGCAAAAATCTCGCCAGCATTTCTTTCGCCCACCATGGTGCGTTCGGTGATTTCAAAAACATAGTTGAAGTGGTCTTTTGGCATGTCGGCAATCCACTCCTGCACATGCTGACGAAAACTTTCTGATGCGAGATGCAGAGGGGAAAGGTTCAGGCTCATACGCGTGCCGCGCGGCAGTTGCTGGCAGAGGAACTTCGCATCGCGTGCCACCAGCTTAAACAAATGCTGAGTCAGGGGAATAATCAGATTTTGCGCTTCGGCGTTGCTAATGAAGGCATCGGGGGGAATCATTCCCTCGGTGGGATGTGTCCAGCGCAGTAGTGCTTCAACGCCGTACGGTTGCCCATCGTGGGCGGTGACCAGGGGCTGATATTCAACATGAAACTGACCACGTTTAATGCCCTGCATAATCTCTTTGCCAGGACGCTGATACAGCGTCAGCAGCAGCCAGCTGCCCGCACTCATAAACAGGGCTGAGAGGAGGCCAGTCAGCAGGATCAGATGATAATCGCGTTGCGCCAGCGTCGTACCGTACAGCACGAAGCGCATGCCATTATCTTTAAAACTCATTTCTTTCAAGGCTGGTGGTAAATCGTGGATGTTCACCACCTGATTCTTGCCACTCAGCAGGGCTTTATCGCCAATCACCAACGCCATACCGGTGATTTCGGGATGATAAGAAGCCAGCAGCTGATAAGGCGTCAGGCTGATATTCATGGTGGCGAGAATGCCGGTCTCAGCTGAGCCTGGATTCTTCATCCACAACGCCAGCGCCGGTTTGGTTGGCAAGAGGGGCGTGCCTTCCAGTAAGCGTAAATCGCGATCGCGCTCCAGCTCCGATTGTGGAGAAATATCATTCGCAGGCAGCAGAAAGGCGCCGGTAGCAGATGAACAATAGGCATTACTGTTACGTACCAGCAAAATCGCGCGGATATTGCCGGCAAAGGCGGCACGTGAAGTGAGTTCGCGGCTGACGCTACTGCATTCAAGCTGGGTGTATTGTTGCAATGGATAAAGGGTATCCACCAGGGTCGACATCACCTGTTGTAGATCGTCGCGGCTATGGATCAGCAACTGTTCATGTTGTTGTACTCGTTTTTGCCAGGTGAGCGTCAGCAGTACGATGACAAACAACAGAAAAAACACACCGCCGATGATCGCACTACTCCAGGCGATACGGCGCGAATAGGTTGCATGACGTTTTAACGTCCCCGACAGTGGCATGGAGTGCATTCCCCTTTATGGCGCCATTATTATTATGTAAATCGTGCACTACTGCTCGCTGGTGTCTGGCGTAAAACATTGCATCAGGACGGGTTTTTTCAGCCGACGAAGACGCAACAATTTGCTGCCAGTAAGCAAACGAGAATATAACGAGGAAGCGCGAAAAGTCTCGTTATATTTCTGATTCTCAATTACTTTTTATCTATCGGATTTGTGTTAAGAAACGGCAGGCGAAAAAAAACGCTGCCTGGGCAGCGTTTTCTGATTCTCTGGCTGAGAGGATCTTCAAAAGGATACGTTAGCTAGGGTTTTTAGCTAAAACCCTGCGGGCTTCACGGTAACGCGTTTTCCAGTAACTGTCGTTTAAACTGGAGATCATCACACCACTGCTGGTGGACGCGTGAACGAAGTTATCGTTACCCAGATAGATGCCAACGTGTCGTCCGGTAGAACCGGCACGGAACAGCACTAAATCACCCGGGCGCAGTTTGCCGCGAGAAATCTCTTTGCCCGTATCCTGCTGTTCTGACGTTGAACGGGGTAAATCTAAACCGAACTGCTCGCGAAAGGTGCGCTGAACAAAAGCAGAACAATCAATGCCGCGTTTGGTGTCGCCGCCTAAGCGATAACGAACACCTTTCCAGTCACTGTACTGCTCCATGATGCGGGACTTAACGTCCACATTCTGCACCATTTGTTCAAATTCGTCCTGAGACGCTTGAAGTAAAAAACCATTCTGGTTGTTAACTTCATGATTCTCGTTATTCGCGTTCTGACCGTTATGCGTACTACTACATGCCGATAAGAGTGTTGCTAATGCTACTGCGGGAAGGATCCGCCTGAGGTATCTCAGTATTGGTTGAGACTTGACCATTATACGTGTGTTCCTTTGAAGTCCTTACGACACAATGTCGCCAGCCAGATGACAAAACGGGTTTGAGATTAATAAGAGCTAAGGCTTAAGACAATTCCTTAATTACTAAAATGTGTTAATGAACACATTTTTGTTGCATAAGGCACCGAATTTTATGCTGCACTCTAAGTAATCGCGTTTGAGGTTAACCGATTACAGACCGCGTGGCGAGTGCTTTTATATAAATTTTTATAGCTTTTATTGATGTGAAATCAATCCGTAACACAATGGTTACTTTATCAACGATTGGTAGCGATTTAATAGCCAATAAGGCGGGTTTTCAGGGGCTAATTCCGGCGCTAGGGCTGATTTTGAGAGGCTTCTGGCTGGACAAGCCAGGAAAAAGGCGATTGTTACGCGTTTTGCATCATAATGTTTTCTTTTAATAGAAAAACGTTAGCCTGCTAATAATGTATTTCTGAATTCGATAAGCGCGGATGATCGACTTTTCTGCTTATTGTCATCCGCGCTTAACAATTATGTGCGTGGCTTATATTTCCCAGGCAGGGCGCGATTGAGCCAATTCACCAGTTTGTCACTGAGCGGAGTTAATAAACACCAGCTCAATCCCACCAGAATGACCGACATCGATCCCACGGCAATATCCGTAAACCAGTGCGCACCGGCCATCACGCGCGGCAGAGCGAACACCACCACAATCACCAAACCTACCAGGAAAGCGCGGAAGCCGAAATAACGCCACATAAAGCAGGCGAAAATAATCAACATCATGCCGTGATCGCCAGGGAAGCTATCGCTGGAAGCATCTTTCGCCGGAATCCCGGTCAGTTCACTCACGCGATGCACGTTATCAAAGAACAGCGTTGGGCTGGCGTGTTGCACCGGGATCAAATGACCCAGTTGATTCAGCACCACAGCGGTGAGCAGCATGGTAATGCCAATGGCCAGCATACGGCGGCGGCCTTGCGGCGTTTCACGACGCCAGAACCAGAGATACAGCAGACCCATCGCCAGCAGCGATACCGCGTCAAAACCACGGAAATTGGTGATCGCCACCAGTAAAGCGAAGCCGTGGTGATCCACCATCCGATCGTTGAAGCTATAGAAGATGGCTTTGTCGATACCAAACCAGAAGCCATGGTCCGGCGGCAGGTACCACGAAAAGAACAGCATGATCCCCAGTGCATTGAGCAGCAGGATGGTGATTAAACGAGACGCGCGCATAAAAAATAGACTCAAAAAGAAAAATAACGGGGAAACCTAACGCAGCTAATTTAAACGAATCCTCAACAAGGTTGTTTGCAAAACGTTCCAGTCAACGGGTTGGTGGTGGATTAACTCAATGCGGCTGTCCGGTGGCGTGGTGGTGCGTGTTTCCATAAAGAAGTCGTCACCCTGACGATTGATATTCACCAGACCGTCTGGCGTGCGCAGTACGCCTTTAACGCGATCCACCGGTGCAAGCCGCGCCCACTCTAGCGCCGGAATGGTATCGAACACCGTATCGCCATCAAAAATCCAGCCACAGGATGCGTAGCCCTGGCCTTCATTCAATGCACGGCGCCAGCGTGCGGAACCCTCAAGTTTCAGTGCCGCCAACCCTTTTGGCCGTGAAGTATGATGATGATGGGCCGCTTCAGGAACCGCACGATCCGCCAATGCGGACTGGCACAGTAACGCGGGATCAACGTTACCCCACGCGGATTCGACCAGTTGGCGATCGCCCAGATTATGCTGCTGCCATTGCTGCAAACGCTGACGATCTTCCTCGCTCCAGCGATCGCTTTTATTGGCGACGACAATATCGGCAGCGGTGAGCTGATCGCGGAAGTTTTCATTCTCGACAACACGCGCATCGGCTAACTGACGGGGATCGAGCAGCGTGATGGTGGCATCAACCTGAATCCAGGGTTGATACACGGCGGCACGCAGCATATCCAGCAGTTGTTTAGGGTGGCCAAGGCCGGTGGGTTCGATAATCAGACGGTCGGGCTTATTTTGCTTGAGCAGCATATTGAGTCCGACTTGCAGCGGCAGGCCGTTCACACAACACATGCAACCGCCAGGAATTTCCTTCAGCGTGGCACCACGATCGGCGAGCAGTGCGCCGTCAATACCCACTTCGCCAAACTCGTTAACCAGAATCGCCCAATTCTCATTGGCGGGTTTGTGGGCTAACAGATGCAGCAGGGTGGTGGTTTTACCGCTGCCGAGAAATCCGGTGATTACATTAACGCGCGTCATTACAGGCTCCATTTTCAGGCGCGCGGACAACATACCCGGCGCGCACGACGTTGTTATACTATAACAACCTTCAGCGGCCGGATAAAATCGTGCGGTTAGTCCGCGCGACTCATATAGCGGCGTTCAGCCACGTGAATACGGATGCGATCGCCATTGCTCAGGTATTCCGGCACCTGGATCGACAAGCCGGTGCTCATGCCCGCGGGTTTGGTGCGTGCGCTGGCGGAAGCGCCTTTAATGCCCGGTGAAGTATCGACAATTTCCATATCCACCGTCTGTGGCAGTTCCAGCGCCAGCACCTGACCTTCCATCGTTAACACCTGGATGCCAGGAATACCGCCTTCAGGGATGAACAGCAGTTCTTCTTCAATCTGATCTTTCTTGAAGCTATAGGGCGTGTAATCTTCATCATCCATAAACACATACTCGTCACCGTCTATATAAGAGAAGGTCACGGCACGACGGCTAAGCTGAATGGCATCGATAATATCGTCGCCCTTAAAGCGCTCTTCCACTTTCAGGCCAGTACGCACGTCGGTAAAACGCATCTTATAGAGGGTGGCAGCACCGCGTGCGCTTGGGCTCTGGACATCAATGTCCTTAACCAGCAACAGTTTGCCGTTCCAGGTAACAGCCATTCCTTTTTTGATTTCATTTGCCTTTGGCATGGGGATAACTCGCTGTGAAAAGGTTAATGCGCGCCACGTTACTCGCGCCGTGAAAAACAGGCAAGGGAGGCAGTGTAAAATTGTTGCCCGCGCATGGCATTCCCGTCATCAGCCTGCTATTGTCGCGACGAAATCCTCAGGAGCGCATGATGTATTGTCGTGACCAGTGCGGTGCCTGTTGCACAGCCCCCTCAATCTCTTCCCCGATTCCCGGCATGCCCCAGGGCAAACCGGCGAATACCCGCTGCGTTCAGCTGGATGACAATCAGCGCTGCAAAATTTTTGGTTCTCCGCTGCGTCCCGCAGTCTGTGCAGGTTTACAGCCCAGCGCAGAGATGTGCGGCAACAGTCGCGAAGCCGCGATGACCTTCCTGTTACAACTCGAAGCAGATACCGCGCCTTAAACTGCTGACGCGGTGCTGAAGAATTTGCCTTATGTGACCCATGCGTTACAGCAATGACGTCAGCCGTACAGGCCTGAAAAATCTTAAATCCGATCTGAAGTGTGCGGAACATCAAAAATCTGCTACGCCGATCGCGCATTTTCTTGCCTGCTTTCGCATGCTGTACCATATTCCCTGAAACGTTTCAGCGTTGTCCTCTCGGTAACCCCCGAGAAGTACAGCGTAATTTTTCGCCATTAAGCTGAAACGATTCAATTTCAGCAAGCGAGGAGAAATATGTTCCAGCTCGACGTTCAGGCCATCCATACCGGTGCCAGTGCACAAAATAAAGAAGAGGCTATCCGTCAGGTTGCCGCTGCGTTAACCGCAGCCGGTAATGTGTCGGAAGGCTACGTTAACGGCATGCTGGCGCGCGAACAGCAGACCACCACTTTCCTGGGTAATGGTATTGCCATTCCACATGGCACCACCGATACGCGCGATATGGTGCTGAAGACCGGCGTACAGGTTTACCAGTTCCCGCAGGGCGTGGAGTGGGGTGACGGGCAAACGGCTTATGTCGCCATCGGTATCGCGGCAAAATCTGATGAACATCTTGCGCTGCTGCGCCAGCTGACTCACGTATTGAGCGATGACAGTATCGCAGAGCAGTTGAAAACCGCTTCAGCCGAAGATCTCCGTGCCATCCTGATGGGTGAAAAGCAGGCGGCTGAGTTCAAATTCGATACTTCGCTGATTGCGGTTGACGTTGCAGCCAGCGATCTCATCACCTTGCAGGCGCTGAACGCTGGACGTTTACAGGCAGCAGGAGCTGTTGAAGCGGCGTTTGTGGCGGATGCGGTTTCGCGTACGCCGCTGAGCCTCGGACAGGGCATCTGGCTGAGTGACAGCGCCAATGGCAACCTTGGTAGCGCCATTGCAGTCAGCCGTACCGCCACGCCATTCGTGCATCAGGGCGAAAATGTGGCGCTGCTGTTGACCGTGGCCGCCACGGACGATCGTCCGCTGGAAGTGCTGGGTTATCTGAGCAATCTGCTGCTGAGCAATAAAGCTGAACGTCTGCTGAAAGCCGATGCGGCGGGCATCCTCGCGCTGCTGACCAGTGAAGTGGACGAAAGTGCGGATCAACTGGTGGCTGAATTTACTATCCGTAACGAGCACGGACTGCACGCACGTCCGGGTACTGCGCTGGTTACGGTCATTAAACAGTTCAACAGTGACATCACCGTCACCAATCTTGACGGCAGCGGCAAACCGGCCAACGGACGCAGCCTGATGAAAGTTGTCGCGCTGGGCGTGAAAAAAGGCCATCGCCTGCGCTTTACCGCCAGCGGTGAAGATGCACAGCAGGCGCTGAATGCCATCGAAGAGGCCATCAATTCTGGCCTGGGCGAGGGGGTCGCATGAGCCGCCGCGTAGCCACAATCACATTGAATCCCGCTTACGATCTGGTGGGCTATACGCCAGAAATCGAACGTGGCGAAGTTAACCTGGTGAAAACCACCGGTCTGCACGCGGCGGGTAAAGGCATCAACGTTGCCAAGGTGCTGAAAGACCTGGGTATCGACGTCACCGTCGGTGGATTCCTCGGCAAAGAGAACCAGGATGGCTTCCAGCAGCTATTTAGCGAGCTGGGTATCGCCAACCGTTTTCAGGTGGTGCAGGGCCGTACCCGCATCAACGTCAAGCTGACGGAAAAAGACGGTGAAGTCACCGACCTGAATTTCTCTGGCTTTAACGTCACCGCGCAGGACTGGGATCGCTTCACTGCCGATTCCCTGACCTGGCTGGGACAGTTCGACATGGTATGCGTCAGCGGCAGTTTGCCCGCAGGCGTGGCGCCCGAAGCGTTCACCAAATGGATGAGCGATCTGCGCACTCTATGTCCGTGCATTATTTTCGACAGCAGTCGTGAAGCGCTGGTGGCGGGACTAAAAGCCGCGCCGTGGCTGGTGAAGCCGAACCGTCGTGAACTGGAAATCTGGGCCGATCGCAAACTGCCAACCTTGCAGGATGTGATCGAAGCCGCGCATGAACTGCGTGAGCAGGGCATTGCCCATGTGGTGATTTCCCTTGGTGCGGAAGGCGCACTGTGGGTCAACGCCTCTGGCGAATGGATTGCCAAACCACCAGCCTGTGAAGTGGTCAGCACCGTGGGCGCGGGAGATTCAATGGTCGGCGGCCTGATTTACGGGCTGCTGATGCGTGAATCCAGCGAGCATACCTTGCGTCTGGCTACCGCAGTGGCTGCCATGGCGGTGAGCCAGAGCAACGTTGGTGTGACCGATCGTACCCAGTTGGCCGCGATGATGGCGCGCGTCGACTTAAAACCCGTTAACTAACAGCAGGAGAGCGATAATGAAAACGCTGCTGATAAAAGATTCTTCACTGGGACTGGCATCAGGACATCTGGCTTTAGAACGTCTGCGCGCAACCGCTGCACAGGCTGGCCTGACGCTGACCGACAACGCGGCCGATGCTGAACTGGTATTGGTTGCTGGCCATGCTGTGCCGAACGATGCACAGCTGGCAGGCAAATCTGTGGCGCTGGTCGATGTGCAGCAGGCGCTGCGCGATCCGCTGGCGGCTATTAATCAGGCTAAAGCCAGTGCCAAAGTTTGGCAATCGGCTACGGCGGTTGCAGCACCCGCTGCCGCTCAGAGCACCGGTCAGAAACGCATTGTCGCGGTTACCGCTTGCCCAACCGGCGTAGCGCACACCTTTATGGCGGCTGAGGCGATTCAGGCAGAAGCCACTAAACGCGGCTGGTGGGTGAAAGTCGAAACCCGCGGTTCCGTGGGCGCAGGTAATGCCATCACCCCTGAAGAGGTGGCGGCGGCCGATCTGGTGATCGTGGCGGCGGATATTGATGTGGACCTGGCGAAGTTCGCTGGCAAGCCGATGTATCGCACCTCAACCAGCCTGGCGTTGAAGAAAACCGCGCAGGAACTGGATAAAGCGCAAGTTGAAGCCAAAACCTATCAACCGAGCGGCAACGCGTCTGCCAGCACCCAAAGCGACAGTAAAGAGAAAGCCGGTGCTTATCGCCACCTGCTGACCGGCGTGTCCTACATGCTGCCGATGGTGGTAGCAGGTGGTTTGAGCATCGCGCTCTCCTTCGCCTTTGGTATCACCGCATTTAAAGAGCAGGGCACCTTAGCGGCTGCGCTGATGCAGATCGGTGGCGGCAGTGCCTTCGCGCTGATGGTACCGGTACTGGCCGGCTTTATTGCTTTCTCGATTGCCGACCGTCCGGGTCTGACTCCGGGTCTGATTGGCGGTATGATCGCTACCAGCATTAACGCCGGTTTCCTTGGCGGTATCATCGCTGGCTTCATTGCCGGTTACGCCGCGAAGATGCTGAGCAGCAAAGTTAAACTGCCGCAAAGTATGGAAGCGTTAAAACCGATCCTGATCATTCCGCTGGTAGCGAGTTTAATTACCGGCCTGCTGATGATTTACGTGGTGGGTAAACCTGTTGCGGGCATCATGAGCGGTCTGACGCACTGGCTGGCGAACATGGGCACCGCCAATGCGGTACTGCTGGGCGCGATCCTTGGTGGCATGATGTGTACCGACATGGGTGGTCCGGTAAACAAAGTGGCGTACGCCTTCGGTGTCGGCCTGCTGAGTTCGCAAACCTATGCGCCGATGGCCGCGATCATGGCCGCCGGTATGGTGCCACCGTTAGCGATGGGCCTGGCAACAATTGTTGCACGTCGTAAGTTCAACAAAGGTCAGCAGGAAGGGGGCAAAGCGGCACTGGTGCTCGGCTTGTGCTTCATCTCTGAAGGTGCAATTCCGTTTGCGGCGCGTGACCCTATGCGTGTGCTGCCTTGCTGCATCGTCGGCGGTGCAATCACTGGCGCGGTATCCATGTTGGTTGGCGCGAAACTGATGGCACCTCACGGTGGTCTGTTTGTACTGCTGATCCCGGGTGCAATCACCCCGGTGCTGGGTTATCTGATGTCGATTGTGATTGGTACCGCAGTGGCTGGCCTCGGTTACGCGATTCTGAAACGTCCGGAAGAAGAGCTGGCGAAAGCCGCGTAATTTTCACGGGATAAGAAAAAGGGAGCTGCGGCTCCCTTTTTGCTGTCTGTTTTACGCCTGTTGTTCCGACTTCAGCCACGCAATCTCATCTTTCCAGATATCCGGATTGATGGTTTCCAGAATCATCGGGATGCCATCAAAGCGCTTATCCTTCATCAGCCAGCTAAACACCGTCTTGCCAATGTTGCCTTCACCTAAGCTGTGATGGCGATCCACGCGGCTGCCGAGCGTGCTTTTGGCGTCATTCAGGTGCATGCCGCGCAGGAACTGGAAACCAACGATGCGTTCGAATTCGGCAAAGGTCTCCACGCAGGCTTCTTCTGTCCGCAGATCGTAGCCGCCAGCAAATGCATGGCAGGTATCGATACACACGCCGACGCGAGATTTATCTTCGACGTGCTCAATAATGGTGGCGAGATGTTCGAAACGGAAGCCAAGGTTGCTGCCCTGACCGGCGGTATTCTCAATCACTGCCACCACGTTCTGGGTCTTATCCAGCGCGATATTGATCGATTCGGCGATGCGCTTCAGGCACGCCTCTTCTTCAATCTGCTTCAAATGGCTGCCAGGGTGGAAATTCAGCAATGTCAGCCCCAATTGCTCGGCGCGCTGCATCTCATCAAGAAACGCCTCTCGGGATTTCTCCAGCGCATCCATCACCGGATGGCCAAGGTTAATCAGGTAGCTGTCATGCGGCAAAATCTGCGCGGAAGTGAAGTTGTATTTCTCACAGGCGGTTTTGAAGGCATCAATCACTTCACCTGAAAGCGGGGCGGCTTTCCACTGGCGCTGATTTTTGGTGAACAGCGCAAAGGCTGTGGCTTCGAGTTCGTGGGCACGGATAACTGCCTGGTCTACGCCGCCTGATGCACTGACGTGTGCGCCGATATATTTCATGCCGCTCTCCTGGTTGGCGATTGCTGCTGCAAAGGGCACATCATAGCGGATGCGCTACCGCCATGAAATGTTGCATCGCTCGTGGGGAGAAAAACGGCACGGGTAAACACTTATCCAAAAGATGAACACACCTACCAAAGTTAGCAGGTGCGCTTTTTTTCTGGTTAACTATAGTTTAACAAATTAGAAACTTTTAACTATAACCATGAAAACAGCTTATAGAAGTACTTTGGATACCGCTTTACAGCATGAAAAATTCAACGTAATCCATAAATTAACTTTAGGTAAAACCGACTCAGTCACCCTTTTTTATAATGGAAACGGCGCAGTCGGATTCACGCTTGCTGTGCCTGATACCGACAATTCGCTGGTCCATTTTTATCGTTATGGAGTCAATACCAGCGATCCGAAAAAGTTGTACCGCTCTGAATGCCTTTATTCCCGCCGGGAAAACTTTGGCTATCAGGACTGGCTGATTCGCACCATTACCGATGAGTTCACGGCCTGTGACACAGAACTGGAAGAACTGATCGGTATGAAAGCCTGACACACACTCCGCCGACAATCTCCTGGCGGCTGCTTGCCTGCGCCTAAACCTGACTGGTTTAAAAGTTAAATTGGTAATATATTGTCCATTGACCAGTATAACTAATAAGGAAGAGTCGGGATGTTGAAGCGCTTGCGCCGCTGGGCACGCTTAATTAAACGCGATGTGCTCACGCTGTGGTTTGCCTGCCGCGATCCGCGCACCCCCTGGTGGTTTAAGCTGCTGGCATTTGGCATTGTCGCCTATGCACTCAGCCCCATCGATCTCATTCCTGATTTCATTCCTATTATCGGCTTACTCGACGACGCCATTATCGTCCCGCTGGGCGTGATCATCCTGCTGCGTTTGCTCCCGCGTGAAATTCGCATCAGCAGCGCAGAACGGGCTGATGTCCAGCGGGCACGCGGCAAAAAGATTGTCAGCTGGGCAGGATTCTTCCTGACGGTGATCGTCTGGTTAGCGGTGGTGGCTTATCTTGTGAAGCGTTACGCAATGTGAGGAGGGCGCATGCATATCACGCTGCGTCAGATTGAAGTCTTTACCGAAGTGTTGAAAAGCGGTTCAACCACCCAGGCCTCGCAGGTGCTGGCCCTGTCACAATCAGCAGTGAGTGCGGCGCTGGCCGATTTGGAAAACCAGCTCGGGGTGCAACTGTTCGATCGTGTCGGCAAACGACTGGCCCTGAACGAGCATGGTCGTTTGCTCTATCCACGCGCGGTCGGATTGCTGGAACAGGCCGGCGAGATCGAACAGCTGTTTAAAGAGGATAATGGCGCCATTCGTCTGTTTGCCAGTAGCACCATTGGCAACTACTTACTGCCGGGGATGATCGCCGCCTATCGTCGTGACTTCCCCACGCTGCCGCTCGAACTTAGCGTTGGCAACAGCCAGGATGCGATTAACGCAGTAGCGGATTTCCGTGTGGATATCGGCCTGATTGAAGGGCCTTGTCACGAGCCGGATATCGTTAGCGAAGCATGGCTGGAAGATGAACTGGTGGTGTTTGCCGCGCCTGATGCTGAGATCCTGCAACAGCCGATCACGCTGGCATCACTGGCGGCCGCGCCCTGGATCCTGCGTGAGCGCGGTTCGGGCACGCGTGAAATTGTCGATTACCTGCTGTTGTCTCACCTGCCGCAGTTTCAACTCGGCATGGAGCTGGGCAATTCTGAGGCAATCAAACATGCGGTGCGTCACGGCATGGGCATCAGCTGTTTATCGCGCCGGGTGATCAGCGATCTGCTGGAGGCGGGCACGCTGGTGGAAGTGGCTGTACCCTTACCACGCCTGACGCGCACGCTGTATCGCATTCATCATCGGCAGAAGCATTTGTCGAAAGCGCTAAGTCGATTTCTCTCCTATTGCCGCGAGTAATCGCGGCTGTCATAACGTAAACGGCTAATAATTTCGCGCCGATTATGAAGGTAACTAATAACCCGACGTGAATGCTATACAGCCTGGGGTTAGCTGCTACAATCGCGCCTTATTTTTATCCAGCATAGCGTTTACACATGCATAATGACTCAAAAACAACACAACAACCTGG
Organism: Enterobacter cancerogenus; assembly: GCA_000773965.1. Taxonomy (GTDB): domain Bacteria; phylum Pseudomonadota; class Gammaproteobacteria; order Enterobacterales; family Enterobacteriaceae; genus Pantoea; species Pantoea communis. The sequence goes on along the minus strand of JRUP01000014.1, from coordinate 324,700 downwards.
GCTGCGCCGTGAATTAAAAGCGCGCCATCTCACCATGATCGCCATCGGCGGTTCCATCGGTACCGGCCTGTTTGTCGCCTCGGGTGCCACCATTTCTCAGGCAGGTCCCGGTGGCGCATTACTCTCTTACGCGCTGATTGGCCTGATGGTTTACTTCCTGATGACCAGCCTCGGCGAACTGGCGGCGTTTATGCCGGTTTCTGGCTCCTTCGCCACCTACGGCTCTAAATACGTTGAAGAAGGCTTCGGCTTCGCGCTGGGCTGGAACTACTGGTACAACTGGGCGGTCACCATCGCCGTTGATCTCGTCGCCTCGCAACTGGTGATGAACTACTGGTTCCCGGATACGCCGGGCTGGATCTGGAGCGCGCTGTTCCTTGGTCTGATGTTCCTGCTTAACTACATTTCCGTCAAAGGCTTCGGCGAAGCGGAATACTGGTTCTCGCTGATCAAAGTTGCCACCGTCATCATCTTTATCGTGGTGGGTGTGCTGATGATCGTCGGCATTATGCGCGGTGCAGAAAACGCCGGCTGGCATAACTGGACCGTGGGCGACGCACCTTTTGCCGGCGGTTTTGCCGCGATGATTGGCGTGGCGATGATTGTCGGCTTCTCGTTTCAGGGTACAGAGTTGATCGGCATCGCAGCCGGTGAATCGCAGGACCCCGCGAAAAATATTCCACGCGCCGTGCGTCAGGTGTTCTGGCGTATCCTGCTGTTCTATATCTTTGCGATTCTGATTATCAGCTTGATTCTGCCGTATACCGATCCGAAACTGCTGCATAACGATGTCACCGATATCGCCATCAGCCCGTTCACGCTGGTGTTCCAGAATGCCGGATTACTGTCGGCAGCGGCAGTGATGAACGCGGTGATCCTGACGGCGGTGCTGTCAGCGGGTAACTCAGGCATGTACGCTTCAACGCGCATGCTGTTCAACCTGGCGCAGGAAGGCAAAGCCCCACGTATTTTTGCCAAACTGTCGAAAGGCGGTGTGCCGCGTAATGCCCTGATTGCCACCACCGTGGTAGCGGGTTTGTGCTTCCTGAGCTCGAAGTTCGGCAACCAGGAAGTCTATCTGTGGTTGCTGAATACCTCAGGCATGACCGGCTTTATCGCCTGGCTGGGTATTGCGATTAGCCACTATCGCTTCCGTCGCGGCTACGTGGCGCAAGGGCATGATTTAGCGGCTCTGCCATACCGTTCCGGCTTCTTCCCGCTCGGTCCGATTTTCGCCTTCGTGCTGTGCCTGATTATTACACTGGGTCAGAACTACCAGGCGTTTCTGGCGGATCGTATTGACTGGTATGGCGTGGCGGCGACCTACATTGGCATTCCGCTGTTCCTGCTGATTTGGCTCGGTTACAAGCTGGCACGTGGCTCGCGCTTCGTGAAGTACAGCGAAATGGAATTCCCGACGTTTAAAGAGTAATGCGTTAAACGTGGGTGACATAACGCCGCTACCTTTGGCTAGCGGCGTTTTTTTTGGCAAAGATGAACCGTGTTAAAACGTTTTGGGCTTTGTCATACAGATATAATTGATAATTATTATCACCTGCACTATTGTGGCTGCCGTTATGATTTCGATAAGAAACAGGTAGAACAATGCAGACCACGGATTCCGCGCTGCTGGCGGAAAATAACCGCGAAGCCGATACCATGACGCGTTATCGTCAGGTGTTACGTCAGCGCCTGATGCTGATTGGCGTACTGGTGCTGGCAATACTGGCGTCAGTGATTCTTGATTTCACTCTCGGCCCGGCGGGGCTCTCCCTCGACACCCTGTGGCAAACGCTCACCCATCCTGATGCGGTGGATGCGGGCACGCGCGTGATCGTCTGGGATATCCGCTTACCTTATGCGTTGATGGCTGTCGTCGTCGGCTTTTCGCTGGGTCTGGCGGGTGCTGAGATGCAAACTATCCTCAATAACCCGTTGGCGAGTCCGTTTACGCTCGGCGTCTCTTCAGCAGCCGCTTTCGGCGCGGCGCTGGCCATTATTCTCGGCATCGGTATTCCCGGTGTGCCAGACCAGTGGTTTATCTCGGCGAACGCCTTTGTGTTTGCGCTGTTTGCCGCACTGATGCTGGATGGCGTGACGCGCTGGACCAAAGTGTCCACTTCAGGTGTGGTGCTGTTTGGCATCGCGCTGGTGTTCACCTTCAACGCGCTGGTCTCGATGATGCAGTTCATCGCCAGTGAAGATACCTTGCAGGGCCTGGTGTTCTGGACCATGGGCAGCCTGGCGCGCGCTTCGTGGGAAAAACTCGGCGTGCTCACGGCAGCTTTCGCCATCCTGATCCCATTCTCGATGCTCAGCAGCTGGAAACTGACCGCGCTGCGCCTCGGTGAAGACCGTGCCGTGAGTTTTGGCATTGATGTGCGCCGTCTGCGCCTCGCCACACTGCTGCGCATCAGTATTCTCTCCGCACTGGCGGTGGCTTTTGTCGGGCCGATTGGCTTTATTGGCCTGGTGGCACCGCACATCGCTCGCATGATGTTTGGTGAAGATCACCGCTACTATCTACCGGCCAGTGCGTTGGTCGGTGCACTGGTGCTGTCACTGGCCTCGGTAGCGTCGAAGAACCTGATTCCAGGCGTGATCATTCCGGTGGGTATCGTCACTTCACTGGTTGGCGTGCCATTCTTCCTGAGTATTATTCTGCGTCATCGGGGGACGGTGTAATGGAACAGGGGTTAGGTCTCAGCCATTTCTACGCCGGTTATCCGAAGCGTAAAGTCATTGAAGACCTCAACGTGCCGATGCTGCCACGCGGCAAAATCACCGTACTACTTGGACCTAACGGCTGCGGTAAGTCTACCTTGCTGCGCGCGCTGGCGGGCCTGAGCAAAGGGCAGGGCGAACTGTGGTTGAATGGCGAAGAGCTGATGTCACAGCCGTTTGCCCGTCGTGCCCAGCGCGTGGTGTATCTGCCGCAAAGTTTGCCGGCAGGCGTGCATCTGCATGTGCTGGAGTCAATCATCGTGGCGCAGCGAGCGTCCGGTGGCTTACACAGCGCATCAAGTGAAGCCGAGATTATGCATCTGCTGGAACAGCTGGGCATTGCCCACTTAGCGATGCGTTATCTGGACCAGTTATCAGGTGGGCAGAAACAGCTGGTGGGTCTGGCGCAATCGCTGATTCGCCGTCCGGAACTGCTGCTGCTGGATGAACCGCTGAGTGCGCTCGATCTCAATTACCAGTTCCACGTAATGGATTTGGTACGTCGCGAAACCCGTCTGCGCAATATTGTGACTGTGGTCGTGGTGCATGATATCAACATTGCACTGCGTCATGCCGACCATGCGTTGATGTTGAAAGAGGGCACCTTGCTGGCTGACGGCGAGCCGTCACAGGTGATCACGCCGGACACATTGGCGCAGGTGTATGGCGTGCGCGGGCGTATTGAACACTGCTCGCAGGGCATGCCGCAGGTGATGATCGATGGTTTAGTGGCGGAATCGCTGGCTTAAACGCCGGAAAAGAAGCTCAGGCTCAACATCAAGAAAGGCCGAGGGTGAATGTCGATACGGCTTTTTAGCCAATCGCAGTCTGCCATAGCTAAAAAAGGGCGCACCTGGTGCGCCCTTACTGTCTCCACATCAACTGACGTGAACTACACCAACAGATGCTTCGCGTGGAACCGCAGATGGTCCTCGACAAAGCTGGCGATAAAGAAGTAGCTGTGGTCATAGCCCGGCTGCACGCGCAGCTCCAGCGGGAAACCTTGCTCACGCGCTACCGCTTCGAGGCGATCCGGACGCAGCTGATCGGCGAGGAACTGATCGCTATCACCCTGATCGATCAGAATCGGTAAGCGCTGTTCCACTTCACGCATCAGCAGGCAACTGTCCCACTCGCGCCAGGTCTGGCGATCTTCACCCAGATAGGCGGTGAACGCTTTTTGTCCCCACGGCACTTCGGTTGGATTGACGATTGGAGCGAACGCGGATGCCGAAGCAAAACGTCCGCCCTGACGCAACGCCAATACCAGCGCGCCATGGCCGCCCATCGAATGACCCATTACCGACTGACGATCGCTCACTTTGAAGTTGTCCGCCACCAGGGCCGGCAACTCCTCACTGAGATAATCGAACATACGATAGTGCGCCGCCCAGGGCTGCTGCGTGGCGTTGAGGTAAAAACCTGCGCCCTGACCGAGATCGTAGCCGCTGTCGTTGGCCACTTCGTCACCGCGCGGGCTGGTGTCCGGCATAATCAGCACCAGGCCCAGCTCAGCGGCAACACGCTGCGCACCGGCTTTGGTGGTGAAGTTCTCGTCGCTACAGGTCAGTCCGGCGAGAAACCACACTACCGGCGGCGGCGTGTCATCCTGCGGTGGCGGCAGGAAAATGCTGAAGGTCATCGGGCAGTTCAGCACCGCCGACTGATGACGCCAGCGCTGCTGCCAGCCGCCGAAGATACGATGTTCTTCCAGCAGTTCCAGAGTGGATGCCATAACGCCTCCTTTTTACTTGTTAAAATGCACAACCGAACGAATGGATTTCCCTTCGTGCATCAGATCAAAGGCTTCGTTAATCTCTTCCAGCGGCATGGTGTGCGTGATGAAATCGTTCAGCGCGAACTTACCGTCCAGATAATCCTGCACGATGCCCGGCAGCTGGGTACGGCCTTTCACGCCACCAAACGCCGAACCGCGCCATACACGACCGGTCACTAACTGGAACGGACGCGTGGAGATCTCTTCACCGGCACCGGCTACGCCGATAATCACTGACTCGCCCCAGCCTTTGTGGCAGCACTCCAGCGCGGAACGCATCACGTTGACGTTACCGATGCACTCAAAGGAGAAGTCCACACCGCCGTCGGTCAGCTCAACGATCACATCCTGAATCGGCTTATCGTAATCTTTCGGGTTGATCAGATCGGTAGCACCCAGTTTGCGCGCCAGGTCGAATTTGCTGGTGTTCAGGTCGATACCGATGATGCGACCGGCTTTCGCCATTTTCGCGCCAATGATCGCTGACAAACCAATGCCGCCGAGGCCGAAGATCGCCACGGTATCGCCTTCTTTCACTTTAGCGGTATTCATCACGGCGCCCATGCCGGTGGTCACGCCGCAGCCCAGCAGGCACACTTCTTCCAGTGGCGCTTCTTTGCTGATCACCGCCAGTGAAATTTCCGGCACCACGGTGTACTCAGAGAAGGTTGAAGTCCCCATGTAGTGGAAGATTGGCTTGCCGTCTTTGAAGAAACGGGTGGTGCCATCTGGCATCAGGCCTTTACCCTGGGTGGAGCGGATCGCCTGGCAGAGGTTAGTTTTGCCTGACAGACAGAACTTACATTTGCCGCACTCTGGAGTATAAAGCGGGATCACGTGGTCGCCGACCGCCACGCTGGTGACGCCTTCTCCCACCGCTTCCACCACGCCGCCGCCTTCGTGACCGAGGATCGCCGGGAACACGCCTTCCGGATCTTTACCTGACAGGGTGTAAGCATCGGTGTGGCACACGCCGGTGGCGACGATGCGCACTAACACTTCACCTTTTTGTGGTGGCATCAGATCCACTTCTTCGATTTTCAGCGGTTCGCCCGCTGCCCAGGCAACGGCAGCGCGGGTTTTAATCATGTTCATGCAATCCCTCTTCTTCAGATGTCGTGATTTACTTAAAATTAAAAGCTCACTCAGCGGTTTGCAGCGGATGCAGCAACTCATCGTTAAGTGGGCGGTCGTCAAACATTTCAATAATCAAATACTTCAGCGCTTCCACGTTGGGCGTGAAGGCATCGCGGCGCCACATCAGCCAGGTGGCGGTATCGCGGTAAGCAGGTGGTAGTGCATGCTCCTGCACGCGCGCGCGGCCAGGCATCTGCGTGAGTACCGATGCCGGAATCATCGCCACACCCGCACCGCCTGCCACACACGCCACCATCGCGTGGTAAGACTGAATCTCCATCACGCTTTTCGGTGAGGTCTGGCTTTCGCGATACCAGGACTCCAGTTTGGTGCGATACGAGCAGCTATTACCAAAGGCAAAGAGCGTGTCATGCTGCGTGTCGCGCGCGCTGGTAATCGGGTCATGATCGAGGCTGGTGATTAGCAGCATCTCCTCGCGAAACGCGATGCAGCCGTTGAGGTCGTCATGGGTGGCAGGGCCATCCACCAGCGCGGCCGCCAGCGTACCGGCGCGTACTTTATCGATGATATCGCCCGAGGTGCCGGTCACCAGCGATAGCGCCACGTTGGGAAATCGTTGATGATAAGCCGCCAGCAGGCCAGGAAGACGCGTGGCGGCGGTGCTCTCCATCGAACCGAAGGCAAAGTTTCCGCCCGGTTCTCCGGCACGTGCCATATTCAGCGCCTCATCGCTCAGGCTGAGGATGCGCTGGGCATAATTGAGGAAATTGTGGCCCATCGGCGACAATCGAATACGCTGCTTCTCACGGATAAACAGATCGACGCCAATCTCTTCTTCCAACTGACGCAGACGAGTGGTGAGATTGGAGGGCACGCGATGCAATAGCTCCGCAGCGCGCGCCAGCGAACCGGTTTCGGCCACAGAACAGAACATGCGGAGTTGTACTAAATCCATATTCTCTTTCCGTAAACAACTTGGTTAATATTATTCACTTTTCGTGAGTGTAATCGTCATGCATGCTAATAACAAGTGCTAAAAGAATCTGAACGGGAGTGGAAATGGCGTTTCGTGTCGCGCTGAGTGCGTTTTTAAGTTTAGTGGTTGCGATGGGGATTGGGCGATTTGCTTTCACCCCGCAGGTGCCACTGATGATTCAGGACCATCAGTTAACGCTGACCAGCGCCAGTCTGGTGGCGGCGCTCAACTATCTTGGTTATCTGTGTGGCTCCTTTGATGCCATGCGCGCGCATAAGCGTGTCGAATGGCGGCTGCAGGCTGGCGTGTGGGGCGCAGTGATCCTGACACTGCTCTCTGCCTGCGTCAGCGGGCCGTGGCTGCACGGTTTGATCCGCTTTGTGATTGGCAGTGCCAGCGGTTGGGCCATGGTGCTGATCGCTGCTTGGAGTAATGAGCAACTGCTGCATCATGGACGGCCAGGCTTGTCGGCGGCGGTGTTTGCCGGGCCCGGCACCGGGATTTTCATCAGCGGAATGCTGGCGGTGGCGCTGCATGCCAGCGGGGCCAGCGCGGCACTGGGCTGGGCGGCTTATGGTTTGCTGGCGCTGCTGTTCATCGCCGCCATTGCGCGTTTTTTACCGCGCACGGGACAGTTACATCGTCCCGATCAGGCGCCTGCGCCGCTGGTGCTCAACGGTAACCTGAAACGCCTGGTACTGAGCTACAGTCTCGCCGGTTTTGGTTACATTCTGCCCGCAACCTTCTTATCGCAGATGACCGCCGCGCGTTTCCCGGACAGTGCGCTGGCGCAGTTTGTCTGGCCGGTGTTTGGCGGCGCGGCGGTGATCGGCATCGTGCTCGGCATTTTGACGCGGCGCTGGGGCAGTAGCCATCTGCGGCTGGCAGTGGTGCTCTGGGCGCAGGCTTTGGGCGTGATCTCGGCAATTGTCCTGCCAGGGCTGGATGGGCTATTGATGAGCGCGCTGTTAGTTGGCGGCGGATTCTTATGTGTGGTGCAGCTAACGCTGCAATACGGTCGCGAGTTGGCGCCGCATCACGCGCGCTATCTGGCCGGATTACTGACCACCGGCTATGCGGTCGGGCAGTTGGGCGGACCGCTGCTGTCATGGATCTCCAGTTTGCTGTGGCATCGCCTCGATCCTGCCTTGTGGGTGGCGGGTGGCGCACTGATTCTGGCGGGCTTACTGGTGTTACGCCGTTCGGCACCATGAAAAGCTTTCATCTCCGATTGGATTGATTGCTGGATTACGCGCGCGTTGTGTTTCACAATACGCGCTCAGAATTTCCCCCGCAGGCGACGATCTGCGGGCGCATCACCTGCCGGAGAAAGAGTACGATGAGCACCTTAAGTCAGGAAGCCGCCCTGGTTCACGAAGCGCTGCTGGCGCGTGGCCTGGAAACGCCGTTACGCGCCCCGGTGCGCGAGATGGATGACGAAACCCGCAAGCGTGAAATCGCCGGTCATATGACCCAAATCATGCAGCTGCTGAATCTGGATCTGGAAGATGACAGCCTGATGGAGACGCCACATCGCATCGCCAAGATGTACGTGGACGAGATCTTCTCAGGCCTCGATTACGCCAACTTCCCGAAAATCACCGTCATCGAAAACAAGATGAAGGTGGATGAGATGGTCACCGTGCGTGACATCACTCTGACCAGCACCTGTGAGCACCACTTCGTGATTATCGACGGTAAAGCCACCGTCGCTTATATCCCGAAAGAGAAGGTGATTGGTCTGTCGAAGATCAACCGCATCGTGCAGTTTTTTGCCCAGCGTCCACAGGTGCAAGAGCGCTTAACCCAGCAAGTGCTGGTGGCGCTGCAAACTTTGCTTGGCACCAACAACGTGGCGGTGTCGATTGATGCAGTGCACTACTGCGTGAAAGCGCGCGGCGTGAAAGATGCCACCAGCGCCACCACCACCACATCACTGGGTGGCCTGTTTAAGTCCAGCCAGAATACGCGCCAGGAGTTCTTACGCGCGGTGCGTCACAGCTAATCCTTTGGGCGGCTTATTGCCGCCCGTTTTCTCTTTCCGTCAGGTCACTCGATGCAACGCTATCTTGCGCTGGATTTCATTCGTGGTTGCGCCATTCTCGGCATTCTGCTGCTCAATATCGTGGGTTTTGGCTTGCCTTCGGCTGCCTATCTCAATCCGGCGTGGCAGGGCACTATCTCGCTTTCTGATGCCTGGACCTGGGCGATCATGGATGGCCTGGCGCAACTGAAATTCCTCACGCTATTTGCGCTGTTGTTCGGTGGTGGCCTTTATCTGCAGATCCCGCGTGGCAGTCGCTGGATGTCGGCACGCCTGACGTTGCTGGTGCTGCTGGGTTTTATTCACAGCATCTTCTTCTGGGAAGGGGATATTCTGCTGGACTATGGTCTGACCGGGCTGATTATCTGGCGGATGCTGCGTGAAGTGCCTTCGGACAAAGCTCTGCTGCAAACTGGCGTGCTGCTTTACCTGATCGGTTGCGGCGTACTGCTGGTATTTTGGGGCATTTCCAGCCCGGAACCGGGCCGTTCGTGGCTGCCGGGTGCCGCCGATATCGAGTATGAAAGCTACTGGAAACTGGTCGGCGGCTGGGAAGCGATTCAGAACCGCCTCGACCATCTCTCATCCGGCTTGATGGCGCTGGCCGCGCAGTACGGCTGGCAGCTGGCGGGATTGATGCTGATTGGCGCGGCGTTGATGCGCAGCGGCTGGCTGAAAGGCGAGTTCAGCGTGCAGCACTATCGTCGCTCGGCCGCGCTGCTGCTGACGATCGGCTGGCTGATAGCCATTCCCGGCATTGTGGCGCAGTGGTTACTGGACTGGGAGTTCCGCTGGAGCGGCTTCTTACTGCAGGTGCCGCGCGATCTCGCCAGCCCATTCATCAGTCTCGGCTATGCGGCGCTTTGCTTTGGCTTCTGGCCGCAAATCGGTGCCACGCGTATCAGTTATGCGCTGCAATGCGTTGGCCGCATGGCACTCAGCAACTACCTGTTACAGACGCTGATCTGCACCACGCTGTTCTATCGCTTCAATCTGTTCCTCAAGTTTGATCGCCTGCATCTGCTGGCACTGGTCCCGGCTATCTGGTTGGTCAATATCCTGTTTTCAGTACTCTGGCTGCGCTTTTTCCCGCAGGGCCCGATGGAGTGGATCTGGCGCAAACTGACACGTCTCGCCGCCGGCAAAACGGAACCTTCCTCCCGTATCAGATAATGATGTTCATCACAAAGGTTGCAGATTTGTATGTAACCGTTTTCATTCGTGTGACGTGATTCACGCAGTTGAGCAAAATGCCCTGACAAAATAGCGCCGTTACGCGCTTGTCGCGCATTTTCTCCTCTGTGGAACAGCTGCATGATAACGATTCGAGATGTCGCCCGTCAGGCCGGTGTATCAGTAGCCACCGTGTCGCGTGTGCTCAATAACAGCAGTGCAGTCACCCCTGATACCCGTGAAGCCGTACTCCAGGCGGCGGAATCACTGGGTTATCGCCCGAACGCCAACGCGCAGGCACTGGCCACCCAGGTCAGTGACACCATTGGCGTGGTGGTGATGGACGTATCCGATCCCTTCTTTGGCGCATTAGTGAAAGCGGTAGATACCGTGGCGCAGCGCGTGCACAAACACGTGTTAATCAGCAATTCCTGGCATCAGGAAGAGAAAGAACGCCATGCGATTGAAGTGCTGATCCGCCAACGATGTAACGCGCTGGTGGTACACGCGAAAACGCTTTCAGACGCAGAGTTAAGTCATTTTATGGACCAGGTTCCCGGTATGGTGCTGATTAACCGAACTATTCCCGGGTACGAACATCGTTGCGTCTGCCTGGATAATGTAACGGGTTCACTGATGGCAACGCGCATGTTGTTACAACAGGGCCATCAACGCATTGGTTATCTCAGTTCCAGCCACCCGATTGAAGATGTGACGCAACGGCGTGAAGGCTGGCTGCAAGCCTTGTCAGAGCAGGGGATTCGCCCGCAGGAGTCCTGGATTGCCCATGGCGAACCGGACATGCAGGGCGGGGAAGCGGCGATGGTGGAGTTACTGGGCCGTAACCTGCATTTAACCGCCATCTTCTCCTACTGCGACGGCATGGCCGCCGGTGCACTGACCGCATTGAAAGATAATGGCATTCAGGTGCCACAGCACTTCTCCGTCATCGGCTTTGATGATATTCCCATCTCGCGTTACACCGATCCGCAACTCACTACCGTGCGCTATCCTATTGTTTCTATGGCTAAATTAGCCACAGAGTTGGCCTTAAAAGGCGCCGCGGGCGAACTCGATCCCGACGCCACACACTGCTTTATGCCGACCCTGGTGCGCCGCCATTCCGTTGCTCAGCGGCAAATTGTGGAGTCGGTCACTAATTCGGGCGATAGCGCTGTGTAACCGTTTCCAATCTGTGATTACATTCACAGTTAATTAACATGGCGCTCACTATGATGGCAGCGTCTTACCGGACTGAAACATCATGTAACGCCGGGTTCTCCTTCTCCGGTCAGGTTTCAGTAGCCGATTGAAATAGTTCACAACACTCTTCAGGAAGCGTTTACGTACAGGGAAGTCAGGATAGCGATGGTGGCCCGGCTTTGCGTTACGCGTCCGCCCCATAAATGAGTTTGAACCGACTGCGCTGGTTGCCCGCAGGCAGCACAGCGCGATGATATGCCCTACATAAAAAACCGGAGATACCATGAATAAGAAGGTTTTCACGCTCACAGCACTGGTTGCCAGCATGATGTTTGGTGCAACTGCGCACGCCGCCGATACCCGCATTGGCGTGACAATTTATAAATACGACGACAACTTTATGTCTATGGTTCGCAAGGACATCGACAGCGAAGCCAAAAAACTGGGCGGCATTCAACTGCTGATGAATGACTCGCAGAACAGCCAGTCCACCCAGAACGACCAGATTGACGTACTGATGGCCAAAGGCGTGAAAGCGCTGGCAATCAACCTGGTTGACCCTGCTGCTGCGGCAGTGGTGATCGACAAAGCGAAAGCGAATGATGTTCCAGTGGTGTTCTTCAACAAAGAGCCGAATGCCAAAGTGCTGGCCAGCTACCCGAAAGCCTACTACGTGGGTACCGACTCTAAAGAGTCAGGCATCATCCAGGCCAAACTGATTGAGAAGCACTGGAAAGCCACCCCAGCCTGGGATCTGAACAAAGATGGTCAGATTCAGTTTGCTCTGCTGAAAGGTGAGCCGGGCCACCCGGATGCTGAAGCACGTACCAAATACGTGATCGAAACCCTGAACACCGATGGTTTCAAAACTCAGCAGCTGGCGATGGATACCGCGATGTGGGACACCGCACAGGCAAAAGACAAAGTTGACGCCTGGCTGTCTGGCCCGAACGGCAACAAAATTGAAGTGATCATCGCCAACAACGATGCGATGGCAATGGGCGCAGTAGAAGCCCTGAAAGCGCACAACAAAACCAGCATTCCAGTGTTTGGTGTGGATGCGCTGCCAGAAGCGCTGGCGCTGGTGAAATCCGGTGCGATGGCCGGTACCGTGCTGAACGATGCGGAAAACCAGGCGAAAGCCACCATTGATATCGCGAAGAACCTGGCCGATGGCAAAGAGCCAACCGCCGGTACTAACTTCAAGATGGAAAACAAAATCGTACGTGTTCCTTACGTACCAGTCGATAAAGAAAACCTGTCTCAGTTTGTGAAGTAATACGTACCGGGCGCGGCAGTACGCCGCGCCTTATTGCATCTGACCCACGTTTTATTTAGCCAGGTAAATTATGGCCAGTGAGAATCCGACCGCACAGCGTGAATATCTGCTGGAGATGACGAATGTCTCGAAATCATTTCCAGGGGTGAAAGCCTTAGATAATGTGAATTTGAAAGTGCGGCCGCACTCCGTCCATGCCTTAATGGGCGAAAACGGCGCCGGAAAATCCACATTATTAAAATGCCTGTTTGGTATTTATAAAAAGGATACGGGGAGCATCCTGTTTCAGGGTGAAGAAATTGATTATAAAAGTTCCAAAGAAGCGCTGGAGAATGGCGTTTCAATGGTGCATCAGGAATTAAACCTGGTTTTACAACGCAACGTGATGGATAACATGTGGCTTGGCCGCTATCCACGTAAAGGCGTGTTTGTTGATCAGGATAAAATGTATCGCGATACCAAAGCGATCTTTGACGAATTAGATATTGATATCGATCCACGCGATAAAGTGGCTAATCTGTCTGTTTCGCAAATGCAGATGATTGAAATTGCCAAGGCATTTTCCTATGACGCGAAAATCGTCATCATGGATGAGCCAACATCGTCGCTGACCGAAAAAGAAGTGAATCACTTGTTCACTATTATCCGTAAGCTGAAAGATCGTGGCTGCGGTATTGTGTATATCTCACACAAGATGGAAGAGATTTTCCAACTGTGTGATGAGATTACGATTTTGCGTGATGGACAGTGGATTGCCACCCAGCCGCTGGAAGGGCTGGATATGGACAAGATCATCGCCATGATGGTCGGTCGTTCACTGAACCAGCGCTTCCCGGATAAGACCAACGTGCCGGGCGAAACTATTCTTGAGGTGCGTCATTTAACCTCGCTGCGTCAGCCGTCGATTCGCGATATTTCCTTCGACCTGCGCAAAGGTGAGATTTTAGGCATCGCCGGATTGGTGGGCGCTAAACGTACTGACATCGTCGAGACGCTGTTTGGTATTCGCGAAAAGTCAGGCGGCACCATAAAGCTGCACGGTAAAGCGATTAATAACCACAGTGCCAATGAAGCGATTAACCACGGTTTTGCGCTGGTGACGGAAGAGCGTCGTTCAACCGGGATTTATGCTTATCTGGATATTGGTTTTAACTCGCTTATTTCCAATATTAAAAAATACAAATCCAGCATGGGCTTGCTTGATAATAAGCGCATGAAGAGTGATACCCAGTGGGTGATTGATTCAATGCGCGTGAAAACGCCTGGTCATCATACACAAATTGGTTCGCTTTCCGGTGGTAACCAGCAGAAAGTTATTATTGGTCGCTGGTTATTAACTCAGCCGGAAATTCTGATGCTGGATGAACCGACACGCGGTATTGACGTCGGTGCTAAGTTCGAAATTTATCAGTTAATTTCTGAGTTGGCGAAGAAAGAGAAGGGCATCATTATTATCTCTTCTGAAATGCCAGAATTGCTGGGAATTACCGATCGTATTTTAGTGATGAGTAATGGCCTGGTAGCGGGCATCGTCGAGACCAAAACGACCTCGCAGAATGAAATCCTGCGTTTAGCGTCATTACACCTTTAATGAAGCAAGGGCTTTAACATGAAAGCGACTACTAAAAAGAATGCGCTAACCTGGTTAAAAGAGGGCGGCATTTACGTTGTCCTGTTGGTACTGCTGGCAATTATTATTTTCCAGGACCCGACGTTTTTAAGTTTGATGAACCTGAGTAACATTCTGACCCAATCTTCAGTGCGTATTATTATTGCACTGGGCGTGGCCGGATTGATCGTGACGCAGGGTACTGACCTGTCAGCCGGGCGCCAGGTCGGTCTGGCCGCGGTGGTTGCGGCGACCTTGCTGCAATCCATGGATAACGCCAATAAGGTGTTCCCACACCTGGATACCGTGCCAATTCCACTGGTGATCCTGACCGTGTGCATTATCGGTGGTGTGATTGGCCTGGTGAACGGCGTGATCATCGCTTATCTGAAAGTGACGCCATTTATCACCACGTTGGGCACCATGATTATCGTTTACGGCATTAACTCGCTGTATTACGACTTTGTTGGCGCATCACCGGTGGCGGGTTTTGACGCGGGCTTCTCGACCTTTGCTCAGGGCTTCTTCCGTTTCGGTGATTTCAAGCTGTCGTTCATTACCTTCTACGCGTTTATTGCCATTATTTTTGTCTGGATTCTGTGGAATAAAACGCGCTTCGGTAAGAACATCTTTGCCATCGGCGGTAACCCGGAAGCTGCTCGTGTTTCAGGCGTTAACGTGCCGCTGAACCTGATTTTGGTATATGCGCTGTCAGGTGTGTTCTACGCCTTCGGCGGGATGCTGGAAGCGGGCCGTATCGGCAGTGCCACCAACAACCTCGGCTTTATGTATGAGCTGGATGCGATTGCGGCCTGTGTGGTCGGCGGCGTGTCATTTGCGGGTGGTGTGGGTACAGTTGCGGGCGTGGTGACCGGTGTGATCATCTTCACCGTTATCAACTACGGTTTGACCTACATCGGCGTGAACCCTTACTGGCAGTACATTATCAAGGGCGGCATTATCATCTTCGCCGTAGCCCTGGATTCTCTGAAGTACGCACGTAAAAAATAAGACTGACACACAGCAACACATCACTGCAAAAGGCTGCCATTTTATAAATGGTGGCCTTTTTTATTTGCGCAAACTGCTAAGGGCTAAGGGCTAAGGGCTAAGGGCTAAGGGCTAAGGGCTAAGGGCTAAGGGCTAAGGGCTAAGGGCTAAGGACTAAGGACTAAGGACTAAGGACTAAGGGCGGGTGCGGTGTGGGCTCAAAGCACCTCTGCTGCTGCCGGGCAGTCCTCGCGCCGCTAACGCGGTGCCCTCGGCTTCCACGTCGTGCCTACGGACCGTTCGGGTAAGGCCGTCCTGGCCAACCCGAACTGCCAGTCGCATCCATGCGACTGGCTCCTGGCCCAACGTAAAAGCCTCAGCGCTGCGGATCGCCCTTGCATCAGCAGAGGTGCTTTGGCCTCAAATGTTGTGCCCGTTTTTTTTAAATATGCGGCTTCTGCGAATAGTTCTTTCAGCGGCATAGGTATATGGCCTCAAATGTTGTGCCCGTTTTTTTTAAATATGCGGCTTCTGCGAATTGTCCTTTCAGCGGCATAGGGGACATGGCTTCAAACATAGCGCCCGCTTTTTGAACAGATACTTTACGTTTTGCAGATGGCTCTTGCAGTGGCTGAGAGAAAGTAATGGCATTGTCTCTGCCATTAGGCCAAACACACGGCATCTAAGCATAGCTCTTGCAGCCAATCGGCTAAGGCTTGAAGCTGCGTGCCTTTTTTAACAGCACGCAATAAAGTTTAGGAGCAGGCTGGTGTCGCTTTGGGGGCAGGCAATTCGCAGCGCTGAACAGAGTGAGGATGCCAGGATAGCCCGCAGGGATGCGGGCGGAAGGCGGGGCGGCACATGGATGTGCCATCCCCGCCGTTCCGTAAGGCAGACGAACGGCGTGAAGGCACCGCGTCAGCGGCGCGAGGACCGCCAGCCCCCAAAGCGACACCAGACAGCGTTATCACAGCACCTCAAAGCGACACCAGACAGCGTTATCACAGCACCCCAAAGCGACATCAGACAGCGTTATCACAGCACCCCAAAGCGACACCAGACAGTGTTATCACAGCAACCTGAAGCGACACCAGACAGCGTTATAACAGTAACCTAAAGCGGCACCCGACAGCGTTATCACAGTAATATGAGGCGATACCCGACAGCGTTATAACAGTAACCTGAAGCAGCAGCAGATACCGTCACCACAACAACCCAGGCGACACCAGATGGCATCAACGCAATATATTCAGGTAGCGTTACTTCTGCAGCTTCTCTTCCAAATCCAGCAACTGCTCTGGCGTCACCGCCGGATAGCTCTGCGCATCTTCCGGCACTTCATGCACCGCCGGAATCGGCACCAGCGGGCCGAGGAAACGAGGTTCACGTTTCATCAGATACAAATCGGCTAATGCGCCTAAACGTGCACCGACCTCGCGGAAACGCACCGACAGCATATTTTTCGGAGAAGGCACCGCATAACACTGCGCCTGAATTCCCAGATGTTGGGCGATATACAGCGCGCGCTCACAGTGGAAGCGTTGTGTGATGATGATGAAATCATTGGTGTCGAACACTTTGCGGGTGCGTACAATCGAGTCCAGCGTACGGAATCCAGCATAGTCGAGCACGATATCGGCAGGATCGACACCGGCTTTGATCAAATCGCGGCGCATGGTCATTGGCTCGTTGTAACTTTGCAGCGCGTTGTCACCGCTCAACAGCAGATAATTCACCTTGCCGCTGTTATACGCGTTCAGCGCACCTTGAATGCGATAAAGGTAATACTGATTGATCACGCCGGTGCGGTAATACTTGGCGGTGCCTAAGACCACCCCGACCTGACGATGCGGCAGCGAGGTGACATCTTCATAAATAAACGGGGCAGTTTTCCAGCTGATCCAGCGATCCAGGCCGAGCGCGGTCGCCACCATCAATAAGATGATGAAAAACAGACCAAAGAAAACGCGTTTAATCATGCGCGTAAGCACTCGGTTGGCGGAAAAAAGGATGGCTAAAGGCTACTTGAGGTGGGGGCGCTAAGCAAGTTTACGCCGGTTGGCTGGCGATATTTTAAGCGCAGCCGGTACTGAATTTACCGGCTGCGCTGTCTGCTTAGATAGACGTACGGCGATAATGACGATACTGCGGCAGCCAGAAGTTATTATTCACAGCCTTCGACAGCACATCTTCTGAGGTCACCACGGCCACGCCAGCCAACTGCGCTGCTTTACCCACTTCCATAGCGATCAGCTTCGAAACGCCCTGAATGTGTTTCAATTCTGGCAACACCGGGCCTTCGCCATCGTTCACCAGCGGTGAGCAGTCAGCCAGGGCGCGGCTGGCGGTCATCAGCATCGAATCGGTGATGCGGGTAGCACCGGCGGCAATCACACCCAAACCAATACCTGGGAAGATATAGGAGTTGTTGCACTGGGCAATCGGGTAGGTTTTACCCTTCCAGGTCACCGGTGCAAATGGGCTGCCAGTCGCGACCAGCGCTTCACCGTCGGTCCAGGAGATAATATCCGCTGGTGTGGCTTCAACGCGTGAGGTTGGATTTGACAGTGGCATCACAATCGGACGCTTAGTGTGCTTGTGCATCTCGCGGATGATCTCTTCGGTGAACAGACCCGGCTGACCTGACACGCCAATCAGAATGTCTGGCTTCGCGTTGCGCACCACATCCAGCAGTGAAATAGAATCGCTGGTCACATCCCAGTCCTTCAGGTTTTCACTCTTCTGCACCAGTTTGCCCTGGAAATCGAGCAAATTAGGCAGTTTGTCGGTCAACAGACCAAAGCGATCGACCATCATCACGCGGGAACGTGCTTCGTCGTCGCTCAGACCTTCAGATTTCATCTGCGCGATGATCTGCTCAGCGATACCGCAACCGGCGGAACCTGCGCCGAGGAACACCACTTTCTGCTCGCACAGACGGCTGCCTGCGGCACGGCTGGCGGCGATCAGGGTGCCAACGGTAACGGCGGCAGTGCCCTGAATGTCATCGTTAAAGCAGCACACCTCATCGCGATAACGCTCCAGCAGCGGCATAGCGTTCTTCTGTGCAAAGTCTTCAAACTGCAGCAGCACATTTGGCCAGCGGCGTTTCACTGCCTGGATAAATTCATCAACGAAGGCTTCGTACTCTTCGCCGGTGATACGCGGATGGCGCCAGCCCATATACAGCGGGTCATTCAGCAACTGCTGATTGTTGGTACCGACATCCAGCACCACGGGCAGGGTATACGCCGGGCTGATCCCGCCACACGCGGTGTACAGCGACAGCTTACCGATTGGGATACCCATCCCACCGATGCCGAGGTCACCGAGGCCGAGAATACGTTCGCCATCGGTCACCACGATCACTTTCACGTTCTGCTTGGTGGCGTTTTGCAGCATATCTTCAATGCGATCGCGGTTGTTATACGAGATGAAAACACCGCGCGCACGACGATAAATTTCAGAGAAGTGTTCACAGGCCGCGCCGACGGTTGGGGTATAAATAATCGGCATCATCTCTTCCAGATGATTATCCAGCAGGCGGTAGAACAGCGTTTCGTTGGTGTCCTGGATGTTGCGCAGATAGACGTGCTTGTCGTTATTGTTTTTGAAATCCAGGAACTGACGCCAGGCACGTTCGGCCTGCTCTTCGATGGTTTCAACGGCTTCGGGTAACAGGCCATTGAGGTTAAATTCGTTGCGTTCTTCCAGGGTGAAGGCGCTGCCTTTGTTCAGCAGCGGAAATTCCAGCAGAATCGGACCCGCGTAAGGAATATACAGCGGACGTTTACTTTCGTAGTCGAGTTCCATGCAGTGTTTGCTCCGGTTGCAGTGTTTTCTGACGTGTCACCGGGAAAAGGTAACGCCAGACCTGTTTCTTGTGAAGTAGTTCTGGCGCCCGATCCTATGAGGATTCTTGCAGATGTACAGCTTTTGTTAATAGAAAGTCACAAAAGCGATGAAAGGATCACTAAACTGATGTTTTCGAAACTAAAGTAAGTGAGAAATCTTCACAGCCCAGTGCCGCCAGCGTAGCGCGCGTGGCATCGCGCTGGCTTAACGTGCTGCCCTCACATTCGACTAAAACTGCCTGTTTAATCGTGTCCAGCGCTTCATTACGCATGTTCATCATAATCAGCGCTGCCTGCAATGGCGGCAAACTTGGATTGAAAGCGGCGTTTTCTGCATAGCGACCGGTGAAGAGGTTACCGCTCTGGCTGCACAGGGCCACACCACTGTAGCTGTGACTGTAGGGCGCATGACTGTTGTTCGCCGCCTCAATCGCCGCCTGCTGTAATGCATCACCTTGCGCAGCGAAGCCGTGATGAATGGGTGTCAGCAGACGTTCCGTGATATTCAGATCGGCGGGGCCAAACGCATCCGGCAGATAATCGCCCAAAGTACTCACTGCACGACCTGGCAGACTGATGCGGATCGCCGTGCCGCTGTTTAGCTCGTTCATAAACTGACGGCAGTGGCCGCAAGGCGTGTAATTGACGGTGATGGCATCCAGTTTCTCTTCGCCGTGCAGCCAGGCATGAGTAATGGCGCTTTGCTCCGCATGCACGGTTTGCTGCAGCGGTGCATGTTCGAATTCCATGTTGGCACCGAAATACCAGTGCCCACTCACACCGCGTGAAATCGCACCCACATTGAAGTGAGACACCGGTGCGACTGCACAGCAGGCGGCAATCGGCAACAGTGCCAGCGCTAAGGCATCATCATCCAGCCCCGTTTCCTGCTTCAGGCGCGCCACGTCTTGCGGGCGCAATACGCCGTCAAAATCAGCTGCATCCAGCAAGGGATGAATCGCAGTTTGCAAGTCAGCGGGCAGGGCGGAGAAAGCAGCAGTAAATCGTGGATGCATGATGTGATGACCTCATTAACGCGTTAGCGGCGATGCGCCGCCTATGGGGTTATATGTGATCTGTGTCGCTATGACAATGTAAGCTGATTGGGTTGTTTCAACTTTGCGAGATCTCTCGCAAGTTTTAGCCCAACCAGTGCATCAGCAGCGGGAAAAGGAAGGGGGCCAGCAGCGATGTGATAATGCCGCAAATCACTAATGCCAAAGAGCTAAATGCCCCTTCCTGATAATCGATCTCTGCGGCGCGCGCCGTGCCTAAGGCATGCGATGCGTTGCCAATCGCCAGGCCACGTGAAGCCTTGCTGTGCACCTTAAACAGATTTAGCAGCATATGGCCGAACACTGCGCCGAGCACGCCGGCAATCAACACGCAGATGGCACTGATGGCGGGAATGCCGTGCAGCGAGCCGGATACCGCCATGGCAATCGGTGTGGTAACGGATTTCGGCATAATCGTCGCCGCAATTTCTGGCGTTGCCCCCATCCACAGCGCAATAGCGGTGCCAGAGACCATCGCGGTGATGCTGCCAATAAAACAGACGCTGATGATGGTTTTCCAGCGTGCGCGAATCTGATGCATCTGCTCATACAGCGGCAATGCGAGCGCGACCACCGCAGGTTGCAGCAGCTGATTAAGGAAGGTGCTGCCGGCAAAATAGCGGGTATAAGGGATATGGGTGATCAGCAGGATCGGAATCACAATCGCCATCGCCACCAACAGCGGGTTAATGATCGAGATATTGATTTTGGCTGCCAGCTTACGCGCCAGCAGATACGCCACCACGGTGAGCGGCAGTGACCACCAGGCGTCAGTCATGAGGCTGCTCCTTCGGGCGCTGCAAACGTTCGGCGCTCAGACCAACGATTAGCAGCACCATAAAGGTACTCACCACACAGGACACCACAATCGGTCCAAACTGTGCGCTCAGGATATCGGTATAACCCATCACGCCAACGCTAATCGGCACGAACAGCAAGGCCATGTAGCGGATCAGTAAATGACAGCCCGGTTTCACCCAACCGACCGGCAGGATTTGCAGCGCCAGCAAGGTAAACAGCAGCAGCATGCCGATAATGCTGCCCGGAATGGTAAACGGCAGCAGGGCTGCAATACCGTTTCCGGCATAGAGCGCGGCATAGATAATCACAAAGGCACGCAAATAGTGCCAGCAAGCAGTTAGCACGACAGGCTCCACAACAGCGGGTCGATAAAAAAGCCGCCCTGAAGGCGGCTTGTTCAATTACTTCACCTGCATTCCAGGCTGTGCACCGCTATCAACGGACAACACAAACAGATCTGAACCGCCGGAACCGGCTGACAGCACCATGCCTTCTGAGATGCCGAAACGCATCTTACGCGGTGCCAGGTTAGCGACAATGATGGTCATCTTGCCGACCAGCACTGACGGATCCGGATAGGCTGCGCGAATGCCTGAGAAGATCTGACGCTTCTCACCGCCAAGATCCAGTTCCAGACGCAGCAGCTTGTCAGAACCTTCAACCAGCTCGGCTTTCTCGATCAGTGCTACACGCATATCAACTTTAGCGAAATCGTCGATAGTGATGGCCTCGCCAATCGGCGCATCCGCCAGAGGGCCGGTTACTGCTGGCTTGTTCGCCGCAGCTGCATCTTCTTTAGACGCTTCAATCAGGCCTTCAACTTTGGCCATTTCAATACGGCCATACAAGGCTTTGAACGGCGCCACATCGTGATCCAGCAGCGGCTGTGCAATCGCATCCCAGCTCAATTCCGTGTTAAGGAAAGCTTCTGTACGCGCACTCAGTGAAGGCAGCACCGGCTTCAGCCAGGTCATCAGAATGCGGAACAGGTTGATACCCATTGAGCAGATCGCTTGCAGGTCAGCATCACGGCCTTCCTGTTTCGCCACCACCCACGGTGCCTGCTCATCCACATAGCGGTTAGCGATATCCGCCAGCGCCATGATTTCGCGGATCGCGCGGTTGTACTCGCGGCTCGCCCAGGCTTCGCCAATCTTCTCTGAGGCATCGACAAAGGTCTGATACAGCGCCGGATCGGCCAGTTCGCTCGCCAGTTTGCCGCCAAAACGCTTAGTGATGAATCCAGCATTACGGGACGCGAGGTTAACCACCTTGTTGACGATATCGGCATTCACACGCTGCACGAAATCTTCCAGATTCAGGTCGATGTCGTCGATACGTGATGAGAGTTTCGCCGCGTAGTAGTAACGCAGGCTGTCCGCATCCAGATGTTGCAGCCAGGTGCTGGCTTTGATGAAGGTGCCGCGTGATTTGGACATCTTCGCGCCGTTCACCGTCACGTAACCGTGCACGAACAGGTTGGTCGGCTTGCGGAAGTTGCTGCCTTCCAGCATTGCTGGCCAGAACAGGCTGTGGAAGTAAACGATGTCTTTACCGATGAAGTGATACAGCTCAGTAGAAGAATCTTTTTTCCAGAACTCGTCGAAATCGATGTTGCCGCGCTTGTCGCACAGGTTCTTGAAGGAACCCATGTAACCGATTGGCGCATCCAGCCACACGTAGAAGTATTTGCCCGGCGCACCAGGAATTTCGAAGCCGAAATATGGCGCATCGCGGGAGATATCCCACTGCTGTAAGCCCGATTCGAACCACTCCTGCATTTTGTTCGCCACCTGCTCCTGCAACGCACCTGAACGGGTCCAGGTCTGCAACATCGCGCTGAATGAAGGCAGGTCGAAGAAGAAGTGCTCGGAATCACGCAGTACCGGCGTCGCGCCGGATACCACGGATTTCGGATCGATCAGTTCGGTTGGGCTGTAGGTCGCGCTGCACACTTCGCAGTTATCGCCGTACTGATCCGGTGACTTACATTTCGGGCAGGTGCCTTTGACAAAACGATCGGGCAGGAACATGCCTTTTTCCGGATCGTACAGCTGTGAAATGGTTCGGTTCTTAATAAAACCGTTCTCTTTCAGACGACCGTAGATCAACTCTGACAGCTGACGGTTTTCATCGCCGTGCGTGGAGTGATAGTTGTCGTAGCTGATGTCGAAGCCAGCGAAGTCAGTTTCGTGCTCCTGCTTCATCTCGGCGATCATCTGCTCAGGTGGGATACCGAGCTGCTGGGCTTTCAGCATGATCGGCGTGCCGTGGGCATCGTCTGCGCAGATGAAGTAAACCTGGTTGCCACGCATTCGCTGGTAACGGACCCAAATGTCAGCCTGAATGTGCTCAAGCATGTGACCGAGATGGATTGAACCGTTTGCGTACGGCAGTGCGCACGTTACCAGAATTTTTTTAGCGACTTGAGTCATAGTTTGCGTAGCGTTCCGTGAATAAAAATCGGGCTTAGATGTTACCCGAAGCACCCTCTGGCGTAAACACAACTGGACGGCATCTGATATTATTGAAAGCACATCGCCGATATCTGGCGTGATGAAAACACAAGGAGTTGGGATGACTTCACAATCCCGGGAACATCATTCACCCGAAGCATTGCG
Source organism: Enterobacter cancerogenus (assembly GCA_000773965.1). Lineage (GTDB taxonomy): Bacteria > Pseudomonadota > Gammaproteobacteria > Enterobacterales > Enterobacteriaceae > Pantoea > Pantoea communis. The sequence continues at coordinate 301,496 of JRUP01000014.1, read as the reverse complement.
CGCGGTGGTTATCGGCGTGCTGAGTGACTTTGAACATCCGACGCTGCATCACAATCTGACGACCTTGAAAGCCCTGCGCCATGTGGCACTGCTGGACGGCAAGCTGCACATCGAACTGGTGATGCCGTTTGCCTGGGCCTCGGCCTTCGAAGAGCTGAAGGCACAAGTCAGCGCCGAACTGCTGCGTCTCACCCATGCGAGCGCTATCGACTGGCGTTTGCGCCACGACATTGCCACGCTGAAGCGCGTGAAAAATCATCCTGGCGCAACAGGTGTGAAGAACATCATTGCGGTGAGTTCCGGTAAAGGCGGCGTGGGCAAATCCAGCACCGCGGTGAACATGGCGCTGGCGCTGATTGCCGAAGGTGCGAAGGTCGGTATTCTCGATGCCGATATTTACGGCCCGTCGATTCCCAATATGCTCGGCACTGAGAGCCAGCGGCCAACCTCGCCGGATGGCACGCACATGGCGCCGATCATGGCGCACGGACTGGCGACCAACTCGATTGGCTACCTGGTCACCGATGAAAATGCCATGGTGTGGCGCGGCCCGATGGCCAGCAAAGCGCTGATGCAACTGCTGAACGAGACGATGTGGCCGGATCTTGATTATCTGATCCTGGATATGCCACCGGGCACCGGTGATATCCAGCTGACGCTGGCGCAAAACGTACCGGTGACGGGCGCGCTGGTGGTCACCACGCCACAGGACATCGCCCTGATTGATGCGCGCAAAGGCATTGTGATGTTTGAGAAGGTCAGCGTGCCGGTGTTGGGCGTGGTGGAGAACATGAGCATTCATATTTGCAGTGAATGTGGTCATCATGAGCCGATTTTTGGCACCGGCGGCGCGCAGAAACTGGCGGCGGATTACCACACGCAGCTACTGGCGCAACTGCCGCTGCATATCAATCTGCGTGAGGATCTGGATGATGGTGAACCGACGGTGATCCGCCGTCCGGACAGCGAATTCACCGCACTGTACCGTCAGTTAGCCGGACGCGTGGCGGCACAGCTCTACTGGCAGGGTGACGTGATTCCGGCCGACATTGCCTTCCGCGCGGTTTAACGCTTCACTTTTCCGCTGGCGCGCGCCGTCAGCGGAAAATGCATCAGCACATATTTTCCTTGCTCGCTCTCACCGGTGGCTTCACGCTGCCAGCCATGTTTCAGGTAAAACGCCTGCGCTAACTCATTCAGCATTAGACATTTCAGCACGCCGGTTGAAGTAAAACGCTGTTGTACGGCTTCCAGCAAGGCGCTGCCAACGCCACGGCCCTGAAAGTCGGGATCGACATACAGGCTGTGCAGGAAGTTGTCGTTAGGAAGGATGCCGGCGAACCCGGCTCGGTGCCCATCGACCAACGCGACTAACACCGTCTCCCCCAAAATCACGCCATCCAGATCTTCCAGTGCCCAATCATCGCCAGCCAGCCAGGTCCAGTTGTGACGACGTGCTGCCAGAAACAGTGTACGCAGAAAAGGGCGGTCGGCTTCCTCAAATAATCGAATGTCCAAGCACGGGCTCCATCATAAACAAGAGTAGGTAGCGTGGCGGTCGCTTTAAATGGCAACCCTACAACAAAGCAGGTTTTTCGTAGGGTGCGTATTAATGCGTACTTTTGCCATTCGTGGCGGTCGTCACAAATGGCGACCCCAGGTAACACTAGCCGACGAAAAAAGATAAAGCCTGTCAAATCATCAGGCTTTCTGTGTAGAATGCCGCGGCAAGCCGCATGGAATCTGGCATCAGCACTTTGATAGCTTTTGATTATCTGATTGATAACGACTGCATATTAGAAGTTGGCCCGAAAAAACTGTAACTTGCATCACATCTTTTAACGGAGGTCACCATGTCCATCATTAATACCAAAATCAAACCATTCAAAAATGCAGCGTTCAAAAACGGCGAATTCATCGACGTAACCGAGAAAGACGTTGAAGGTAAATGGAGTGTATTCTTCTTCTACCCGGCTGACTTCACCTTCGTTTGCCCAACTGAGCTGGGTGACGTGGCAGACCATCACGAAGAACTGCAGAAACTGGGCGTAGACATCTACTCTGTTTCTACCGACACGCACTTTACCCACAAAGCCTGGCACGGTTCTTCCGAAACCATCGCAAAAATCAAATACGCGATGATCGGCGACCCAACTGGCGCACTGACCCGTAACTTCGAAATCATGCGCGAAGACGAAGGTCTGGCGGATCGCGGTACCTTCATTGTTGACCCACAGGGCATCATCCAGGCTATCGAAATCACCGCTGAAGGCATTGGCCGTGACGCATCTGACCTGATCCGCAAAATCAAAGCGGCTCAGTATGTGGCTTCTCACCCAGGTGAAGTTTGCCCAGCTAAATGGAAAGAAGGCGAAGCAACACTGGCTCCATCTCTGGACCTGGTTGGCAAAATCTAAGTCACACCCAGCCATTCGATCTTTCTCAATCGGGTGCTACGGCACCCGATTTTCTTGACAGGAACTCACTATGCTCGATACCAATTTAAAAACACAGCTCAAGGCTTACCTTGAGAAATTAACGAAACCGGTTGAGTTGATTGCCACACTGGATGATGGCGCTAAATCTGCGGAGATCCGTTCTCTGTTAGCCGATATCGCGAGCTTGTCAGAAAAAGTCAGCTTCCGTGAAGAGAATGATCGTCCGGTTCGTAAACCCTCTTTCCTGATCACTAACCCAGGCAGCCAGAGCGGCCCTCGCTTTGCCGGTTCGCCAATGGGTCACGAATTTACTTCACTGGTGCTGGCCCTGCTGCAGACCGGTGGACACCCTTCGAAAGAGTCGCAGAGCCTGCTGGAGCAAGTGATTGCTCTGGACACCGACCTGCATTTCGAAACCTATTACTCGCTGTCATGCCACAACTGTCCTGACGTGGTACAGGCGCTGAACCTGATGGCGGTGCTGAACCCACGCATCAGCCACACCGCGATTGACGGTGGCATGTTCCAGAACGAAATCACCGAACGTAACGTGATGGGCGTTCCAGCGGTATTCCTGAACGGCAAAGAGTTCGGTCAGGGCCGTCTGAGCCTGGCGGAGATCGTCGGCAAAGTGGACACCAACGCTGAGAAACGTGCAGCAGAAGAGCTGAACAAGCGTGACGCCTATGAAGTGCTGATCGTCGGCAGCGGCCCAGCGGGCGCAGCGGCAGCGATTTACTCGGCACGTAAAGGTATCCGCACTGGCCTGATGGGCGAGCGTTTTGGTGGCCAGGTGCTCGACACCGTGGACATCGAAAACTACATCTCCGTACAGAAAACCGAAGGCGCGAAGTTGGCCGGTTCACTGCGTGCTCACGTTGATGACTACGATGTTGACGTCATCGACACTCAGAGCGCCATTAAGCTGATTCCTGCCGCGAAAGAGGGCGGTCTGCACGCGATTGAAACCGCGTCTGGCGCAGTCCTGAAATCACGCAGCATCATCATTGCCACTGGCGCACGCTGGCGCAACATGGGCGTGCCGGGTGAAGAGCAGTATCGCACCAAAGGCGTGACTTACTGCCCACACTGCGATGGCCCGCTGTTCAAAGGTAAGCGCACTGCAGTAATCGGCGGCGGTAACTCCGGCGTTGAAGCGGCTATCGACCTCGCGGGTCTGGTTGAGCACGTGACGCTGCTGGAATTCGCCAGCGAAATGCGCGCCGACAAAGTGCTGCAGGACAAACTACGCAGCCTGAAAAACGTTGACGTGATTCTGAATGCGCAGACCACCGAAGTGAAAGGCGACGGCAGCAAAGTCACCGGCTTGAGCTATATCGACCGTAACAACCAGACCAGCCATGAAATCGCGCTGAGCGGCATCTTCGTGCAGATTGGTCTGTTGCCGAACACCACCTTCCTCGAAGGCGCGGTAGAACGTAACAAGATGGGCGAGATCATCATCGATGCCAAATGCGAAACCAGCCTGAAAGGCGTGTTCGCAGCGGGTGACTGCACCACGGTGCCATACAAGCAGATCATCATCGCCAGCGGTGAAGGCGCGAAAGCCTCACTCAGCGCGTTCGATTACCTGATCCGCACCCAACCGGCTGAATAAGTTTAATTGCGATAGCCACGCAGCAGCCCCGTAACGGATGTTACGGGGCTTTTTTTTGCCTGTTTTTCATCCCAACCAACGGCGTGCTTCCGCATCGCTCACGTCGCGGTAATAAACTTTATGCAAACGTTCGCTGCAACTTTTACATCGAGCTTCAACATGGGTGGAAAAATAGTGGCGACCGGAAGGGCAAATAGCCCCTTTGCGCGAAATACGAATGTCGTGCCATTTATGGGCGTGCGGAATAAAGCTGAATAATTTTGAGATCATTATCGATTCCGGAATTGGATAGGCAGTGACTCTGTTCAAGTCCGGAGGGGGATTAGGCCTTGCTACGCCTGGCAGGGCGTTGATGTGCATCAATGAATGCGAAGGCGCGTGTTGATTAGTCGATTTTTCAGTGATTAGAATAAATCTGGAAAATTCAGAAGAGAGTTAATTAATGATGATAATTGATCGAGACGGATCTTTTTAAAATTTAGCCTGTCGAATTATTTTAACTATTTTGATTTAGTGCCGTTTTCAGCATCCTTCAAACTACCACGATTTACAATCCTTCACGCTCGCCTTATCCTGTGTGCGGCATGTTCACCATGCCATGACTCGGGGTGCCCCTGTTGAACAGGGCTGAGATACACCCGCTGACCTGATCTGGATAATGCCAGCGTAGGGAAGTCAGATGCCTGACCGCATTCGCCTTCTTGATCGCCGGTTGGGAGTTTTATGACACAGCCTGACCTTCTTACCTCCGCGCAACTCGCGCAATCCCTGCAGCTGCTACGTCAGCAGGCACCGCTGGTGCACTGCATGACCAATGACGTGGTGCAAACCTTTACCGCCAATGTGCTGCTGGCTTTGCAAGCCTCTCCCGCGATGGTGATCGATGCCGAAGAAGCCGCGCAGTTCGTGAGTTTTGCCGATGCTCTGCTGATCAACGTCGGCACTTTAACCCGTGACCGTCGCGATGCGATGCTGACGGCGGTGCAGTCCGCTTCTAAAGTCGGTACGCCCTGGACGCTCGATCCTGTCGCCGTTGGCGCACTCTCATTCCGTACCGAATTCTGCCAGCAGCTGCTGAGCCTGCATCCCGCCGCGATTCGTGGCAACGCCTCGGAAATACTCGCGCTGGCTAACCAGGCTGCGGGCGGACGCGGCGTGGACAGCGTGCATCAGGCCGATGCCGCACTGAGCGCGGCACAACAGTTGGCACAGGATTACCACACGCTGGTGGCGGTCACCGGCGAAGTCGATTACGTCACTGATGGCAAACGCACCTTGGCCATTCCCGGCGGCAGCCCGCTAATGACGCGCGTGGTCGGCACCGGCTGCGCGCTTTCCGCCGTGGTCGCGGCCTTCAGCAGCTTACCGGGCGACCGCTTGCAGCATGTGGCGGCGGCATGTCGCGTGATGTCGCTGGCGGGTGAGCAGGCGGCACGTGCTGTTCAGGGGCCAGGCAGCTTTGTCGCGGCTTTCCTCGATAACCTCTGGACGCTGGAGGTTGCCATATGAAACGCATCAACGCGTTGACCATTGCAGGCACTGACCCGAGCGGCGGCGCGGGCATTCAGGCCGATCTCAAAGCTTTCTCCGCGCTGGGTGCGTATGGCACCAGTGTGATTACCGCGCTGGTGGCGCAGAACACCTGCGGCGTGCAGTCGGTGTATCGCATTGAACCCGATTTCGTGGGCGTGCAGTTGGATTCGGTGCTGGACGATGTGCGTATCGATGCCGCCAAAATCGGCATGCTGTCGGAAACCGCGATTGTTGAAGTGGTGGCCGAGCGGCTGAAACGCGCCAGCCTGCCGTTTGTGGTGCTGGATACGGTGATGATTGCCAAGAGTGGCGATCCGCTGCTGTCGCCCGATGCAGTGGCCAGCGTGCGTGAACTGCTGCTGCCGCAGGTGTCGTTGATCACGCCCAATTTGCCGGAAGCGGCTGCGTTACTGGGCCGTGACATGGCGCAGGATGAGAAAACCATGCTGATGCAGGGCGATGCGCTACTGGATCTCGGTTGTGAAGCCGTATTGATGAAGGGCGGTCATCTTAGCGATGCTGAGAGCCCGGACTGGCTAATCACCCGCGCGGGCCGTCAGCGTTTTACCGCACCGCGCGTCAATACGCGCCATACCCACGGCACCGGCTGTTCGCTGTCCGCCGCTTTAGCGGCACTGCGTCCACGTCACGATAACTGGGCGGATACGGTGACCGAAGCCAAAGCCTGGTTGCAGCAGGCCTTGCTGCACGCCGACTCGCTGGAAGTCGGCAAGGGCATTGGGCCGGTGCACCATTTCCATCAGTGGTGGTAAGGCAGCAGAACGGCGATTAAGGCGTGCCTCTGCGTTGCAGGATTCAATCTGAAGGCCGCCCATCGCAAGGTGGCAGAATTTTTTTACTGCGTATCCGTCTGAAAAATGGAGTCAGCAATTTGCCAGCCTGGCGCTTTTCGGTCCAGGCTGTTGGGGGCGAATCGGCCATTGCCGGTTCCATTCCAGCCATTTATTTCAGGAGCCAACATGACGGACATCGTACAGTTATTGGGCAAAGAAGCGGATTCACTTCTTCAACATCGCTGCATGACCATTCCAGCGGACAGCCTTTATTTACCGGGCGCGGATTTCGTCGATCGTGTGATGATCGACAACAATCGTTCTCCTGCCGTATTACGCAATATGCAAACCCTGTACAACACCGGCCGCCTGGCGGGCACCGGTTATCTGTCGATTTTGCCGGTCGATCAGGGCGTTGAGCACTCAGCGGGCGCCTCTTTTGCCGCCAACCCGGCTTATTTCGATCCGAAGAACATTGTTGAGCTGGCGATTGACGCCGGCTGTAACTGTGTCGCCTCTACCTATGGTGTGCTGGCCTCGGTATCACGCCGCTATGCACACCGCATTCCGTTTATGGTGAAACTGAACCACAACGAAACCCTGAGCTATCCCACCCAATACGATCAAACGCTGTATGCCAGCGTCGAGCAGGCATTCAACCTGGGGGCGATTGCGGTGGGCGCGACCATCTATTTTGGTTCTGAGCAGTCACGTCGTCAGATTGAAGAGATCTCGGCTGCTTTCGAGCGTGCGCATGAGCTGGGTATGGTGACCGTGCTGTGGGCCTATCTGCGCAATGATGGCTTCAAGAAAGACGGCGTGGATTACCATGCCAGCGCCGATTTGACCGGCCAGGCCAACCATCTGGCGGCGACCATTGGCGCAGATATCGTCAAGCAGAAAATGGCCGAGAACAACGGCGGCTACAAGGCGGTGAAATTCGGCCATACCGATGAGCGCGTCTACAGCAAGCTGACCACGGAGAACCCGATCGATCTGGTGCGTTACCAGCTGGCGAACTGCTACATGGGCCGTGCGGGATTGATCAACTCCGGTGGCGCATCAGCCGGAGACACTGACATTGCCGAATCGGTGCGTACTGCGGTGATCAACAAACGTGCGGGCGGGATGGGGCTGATACTTGGCCGTAAGGCGTTCAAGAAGTCGCTGAAAGAGGGCGTACAGCTGATTAATGCGGTGCAGGATGTTTATCTGGCGAAAGACGTCACAATTGCGTAATTGATTGCCCAAATCCCTTCCCGCAAGCGGGAGGGGAATCGGTCAGCGGAGTAATGATTGGGGATTGATCGAGAGCATGGGGACGAAATCTTATCTGCAAAGCTCTCTTTATTGAGCGGCAACACGCGCTTCACTCGCTCGCCAATCGCACTTTGCTTGGGTCTCCCCCTTTATATGGGAGAGGACCAGGTCAAGGGCATCTAATCGCAGACAATCTAAGGCGCTTCAAACCACTCGCTATTACGCTCAGCAATCGGCGTGATGGTTAAAATCATCTCCTGCAGATGACGTCGCATCGCCGCTTCTGCTGCCTCAACATCCTGCGCTTTTAACGCCTGGTAGATGTTTTCATGCTGCTGAATCAGGCTTTCCGGTGGCGACACTTCACTCAGGGTCAGGAAGCGCACGCGGTCCATGGTGGCTTTAATGTTCTCCACCGTTTCCCATGCCAGCAGGCAGTTAATCCCTTCGGCAATCAGGCGGTGAAACTCATCGTCCAGCGCTAAGAATGCCTGGCTGTCGTGACGTTCTGCCGCCAGACGCTGCAACTGAAGATTGTGCTCCAGCGCCATCAAGCCTTCGGGAGTGATCTCCTGTGCCGCGCGTCGCACCACGGCAATCTCCACCGCTTCACGGATAAAACGGCCGTCGGCCACGCGCTGGGCGGAAATTTTACGCACGAAAGTGCCGCGCTGCGGCAGCACCTGCACCAGGCCCGCTTCCGCCAGTTTGATAAAAGCTTCGCGGACTGGCTGGCGCGACACATTAAAGCGCGCGGAGACTTCTTTTTCCGACAGCAACGAGCCGGGATGAATGGCGCAGGTCACGATATCTTTGCGCAGATAACGATAGATCTGCTGATTTACGGGTTCGCTGGTGGTAATGGTATAGGCAATCGACATGCAGCAATATCCGTATTACGGCTGGCCTACGCCAGCCCGATGAGAAAGGTTCAGTCTAATCAGCACGCTGCATCTGCGCTACACATTTGTGAAGGCACTTATGCCTGTGTCACAAGGGCTTGTACCGTGGCGCGTGCACCTTGGGTATTAAGCTGGTTATATAACTCGGTGACACGTGAGACAAAGGCGGTCTGATAACGTAAATCATCGCCAAATACCGCTTGTATCCGCAGTAAGGCTTCGACGCGCTGTGCACCCTCATCACTGTGCGCAACGATACTCGCCAATTGTTCTTTCATTGGATCGCGAATCTCAATCGCCTGACCTTGCTCATCGACACCGCTGACGTAGCGCATCCAGCCCGCCACACCCAGCAGCAGATAGTCACACGAGGTGCCGTTACGCAGATGCCAGCGCACGCTGTCCAGCAAACGCTGCGGCAGCTTCTGCGTACCGTCGGTGGCGATTTGATAAGTGCGATGCTTGATGGCGCGATTTTCGTAGCGAGCGATCAGCGAGTCGGCATAGGCGGTGAGATCCACGCCCTGAGTACGCAGCGTCGGGGCCTGATCCTGTAACATCAGCGCGCGCGCCGCCGTGCGGAAGTGGTTATCGGCCATGCAATCGCTGATGTGTTCGTATCCGGCGAGGAAACCGAGGTAAGCGAGGAACGAGTGGCTGCCGTTCAGCATGCGCAGCTTCATCTCTTCAAACGGCAATACATCACTCACCAGCTCAGCACCGGCATTTTCCCACGCCGGGCGACCGTTAACGAAGTTATCTTCGATGACCCATTGGAAGAATGGTTCTGCTTCTACCGCCACCGGATCGCTGCTGCCTAAGCGCGCTTCCAGCGCATCAAATGCCGCATCGGTCATGGCGGGAACGATGCGATCCACCATGGTGGAAGGGAAGGTGATGTGCGTTTGAATGTACTCTGCCAGTTCGTGGCTATGACGTTCTGCCAGCTGGGTGACGACGTTGCGCGTGACGTGACCGTTCTCTGGCATGTTGTCGCAGGACATCACGCTGAATGGCGTTAATCCCCGCTCGCGACGACGGATAATCGCCGCCAGAATCAGGCCCGGCAGCGAACGCGGCTGCGTGGGGTTTTCCAGATCGTGCACGATATCAGGATGATCCGGATTGAGCTTGCCGCTGGAAGGCATGTAGCAATAGCCTTTCTCGGTCACGGTCATCGAGACAATCGCCACATCCGGCTGGCTCATCGCCTCAATCACCGCATCAATGCCGTCGCCTTTGCCATGCAGCGCTTGCGTCACCACGCCAATCACGCGGGTGTTAAGGCTGCTATCGGCCATTTCGGTGAGGGTATAAAGCAGGTCTTGCTGACGCAGCGCCTGAATCAGTGCGCCGCTGTTGAGATTCACTTCACAGTAGCCCCAGTCGCTGCCTTTCGTTGCCAGTTTATCGGTCGCGAGCGCCTGATGGGCACGGTGAAAAGCACCAAAGCCGATATGTACCATGCGGGTTTTTAACTGGCTGCGGTCGTAAGCGGGACGTTGGACGTCGGCGGGGAGGCGATCAAGCTCTAACATGCGTTTTCCTTTTAGCAAACGGGGCGCTGAGCGCCCCATTATGGTCAATCTGTTATGCGGACACCGGTTTATCTACGGTCTTTGGGCTGCGAATCACAAACAGCACCAGCATCGCACCAATCCCGGCGACACAGCCCGCCAGAATAAAGGCGCTGTCGAATTTACCGGTGTGCTGCACGATATAGCCTGTGACAATCGGTCCAACAATCCCGGACAGGCTACCAATCAGATGGATAAAGCCACTGATACTGCCGACACGGCTTTTGTGCACCACATCCTGAATAATCGCCCAGTAAATCGCACCGGTGATGTAGAGGAAGAAGATGGAGATCGACATCATGATCACCGCGGAATTCACCTCTTTAATCGTTCCCGCCAGTGCTACACAGATGGCGGCAGCCAGCAGCGAGACCACCAGAACAATTTTGCGCGACAGCAGCAGCTTGCCGGTGATGTTGAAAATCTTATCCGAAATCCAGCCGCCCAACGCGAGGCCAACGAAGCCGACAATCCACGGGATCATGGTGGTGATACTCATGGATTTAATATCCAGGCCGTGCGCCTGCACCAGATAAGCCGGGAACCAGCTCAGGAAGAAGAACAGAATATAGTTGTAGCAGAAGAAGGCAAAAGCGGTGACCAGAATAATCGGCTGACGCAGGTAGTAACCCATGCCGTGTGCTTTGCCTGATGAATCGATGACATCAGCCGGTTCTTCCGCTTTCAGTTTCTCGACCAGCGCACGCTCTTCTGCAGAGACTTTTTTGCTGCGTGCCGGGTTATCAGCAGCGAAGAAGAACCACAGACCCATCCACACCAGGCCAATCACGCAGATCACCACGAAAGCCGGACGCCAGCCAAATGACAACGCCAGATAGCCCACAATCGGACCAGCGACGGCCCCACCCAGCGGCGAACCGGCACTCAGCAAGCCCATTGCGGTAGCGGCTTGTTTTTTCGGGAACCAGCCGTTGATGGCCTTGTTTGCCGAGGCGCAGATTGGGCCTTCCGCCATGCCAAACAGCACGCGAAGAATCATCATCGACCAGAACCCGGTCGCCAGCGCGGTCATGCCGCAGAACAGCGACCACATACCGACGGCGGTGCCGAGCACGATAGTCGGGCCGAATTTATCGGTCGCCAGGCCACCGATAAAGTTAAACAGCGCGTAGCCAAAGAAGAAGCTACCGAAAATCATGCCGAACTGTTCGGCGTTGATCATCAGGTCTTTTTCTACCAGCGGTACAGTCAGAGAAAGGGCAATACGATCGAGGTAGTTGATCATATAAACCAGGAACAACAGCAGTACGAGGGTCCAGCGTAGATTCTTTAACATAGAAACTCCGTTTCCCCGTCATGCTTCAATCTGTTTCTGTGTGGCCTGTGTAATCTCATCCCCTTCGGGGATTTAATCACTTGCCGCTGGATACAGCCTGAAGCATTGAGAGGATTATTATATTGGCCGGCGGGTACGCACCGGATTAAGGACACCTGGTGTGAAGATTAACTTAACCCATGTGCAGAATCACTTTGCAGCAGGTGCGCGGATCTTTTTCGAACAGCGTCATCGCTTTTTCAATCTCGGCCAGCGGGAAATAGTGGGTGACTAATTTCTCTGGCTGAATCTGACCTTTCTCCATCCACTCAATCACCTGCGGGAAGCGATTGCTGTTCAGGCGCGAGGTAAACAGTGATAACTCTTTGCTGGTTAACGCCTGCTGCGTGATGCTGCAAGGCTCACCGGAGAAGCCGAGCAGGCCAATACGCGCCGCCGGAGAGGCGAGGGCAGCGGCTTCTGCCAGAATGGTCGGATGGCAGGCGGCATCGATGATCAATGTTGGCTGCACGCCTTCCAGCTGTGCGGCCAGCGGAATCTCACTATTGTTGAATACCTGATCAGCGCCATTTTCCTGCGCCAGCGCCAGACGTTCCGGCAGACGATCCACCACCAGCACTTTTTCCACGCCGTAGACGCCTTTCAGCACCTGAATGGCGGTTAAGCCCATCGGGCCTGCGCCGTAAATCAGTGCCACGTCATTGGACTGCGGTTTGAGGAAGGCGGTGATGTTTGCCGCGATGGTGAACGGTTCCACCAGGCTGGCGAGTTTGTCCGGAATAGAAGCGGGCAGAGTAAAAGCGTTTTTAGCTGGAGCCACCGCAAATTCGCTGAAACCACCGTCACGGTGTACACCGATTACCTGCAGTTCTTTGCAGACATTTGGGCGACCGATGGAGCAGGGATAGCAGTGTCCGCAGCTGACGACCGGATCCACCGCCACACGCTCGCCGATACGCGCGGCATCCACGCCTCCACCCACCGCATCGATTAGGCCAAAGAATTCGTGGCCAATCACGCGCGGGTATTTGGCGAATGGGTTGTGGCCGTGCCAGATGTGCACATCCGAACCGCAGATACTGGCAAACTGCACTTTGACGCGCACTTCGCCTGCGGCTGGTTCGGGCAATGCACGTTCCGCCAGCACCAGTTCACCCGGTTGTTCAATTACGACACTTTTCATCATTTACTCCTTGCCAGATACACGCTCAATTGGTGGATTTGGCATCAACGGGAATGCAATGAATGAAAAATACGCTTGCTAATACTACCATACAAGTCGGCGTTAAAGAGTTGTGAAGAGAGTCACAGTGTGCAGGGAGAGGGAGCGAAGAACTGTGGCAGTTTGGGCGATGGACAGGTGAATTTGGTGTGGTTCTTAAATCTTCAACGCATGCAAAGTTTTGAGATTTTCAGCAAGACATCTGTTTCAGCTGCCCAAATGCGAAAGATTGATTGCTGAAGCGTTCGACTTCGAGCCTGGAAAATCTGGCCTTCACGCTGCCGCTGATGCTCCTGCGAAACAGCTGCGATCCGGAAGCCGCCTCGCATTTCGTTTACCTGAACCGCCAGAATCCTTTAAACCGCAAAAACAGTTTTCTATTATCGGCCTTCTTTGTTACGCGCTGAGTTCCCACCTGTGCGAAATGCTTCATGACCTGAAAGAAGCGCCTGATGTATCAGGACGGTCGCCGTTTTACCGGCAATGCCGCCTTTGAAAACTGCTGGGTCTGTCCTTTGATGGATTACCGCTTTTTTCACGCTTTATGACGAAAAGGAAATCACCATGAATCTGATGAATAATTGTGCACAGCCTGTCATGGATGTTATATTAAAATATAATATTAGGAGGTGCTCTATGTATACCACTCGCCTGAAAAAGGTCGGCGGATCCATCATGCTGGCGGTTCCTCCCGCCGTGCTCAAAACGCTGGAGCTGTCGACGGACAGTGAAGTCGGCATGACCATTAATAATGGCTGCCTAATTATTGAACCCCAGAAACGGCCTCATTATTCTCTTGAGGAGCTGCTGGCGCAGTGCGATCCGCACGCCGAAATCAGCGAAGATGATCGGGAATGGATTGATACTCCTGCGGTGGGCAAGGAGATCCTGTAGATGGACAGAGGGGAAATCTGGCTCGTTTCACTGGACCCGATTGCAGGCCACGAGCAAAGCGGAAAACGTCCGGTGCTTATCGTATCGAAGGCATCGTTTAACAAGCTGACCCGGTTACCCGTTGTTGTTCCCATTACCAGTGGCGGAAACTTTGCTCGCACGGCAGGTTTCACTGTTTCACTGGAATGGGCAGGAACAAAAACGATGGGCGTGATTCGCTGCGACCAGCCCAGAACCATTGATATGGCTGCCCGGAACGGCAAGCGGCTGGAACGCATACCAGACGCTGTGGTGAATGAAGTGCTTGCCAGGCTGGATGCTATTTTGAGTTAACGGCAGGACCCAGAAAAGCAAAAAGCCTGCTTCAAAAGCAGGCTTTTCAAATTTGGCTCCTCTGACTGGACTCGAACCAGTGACATACGGATTAACAGTCCGCCGTTCTACCGACTGAACTACAGAGGAATCGTTTGGAACGGGGCGCATAGTAACGAGCAGGCTCTGGGTTGTCAAAGGCCTTTTCTACATTTTTTACTGACTGCTGAATAAAGCGTCAATTTTGCGATTTTCTCCGCCTTAGCGCGCTGGATCACCCTCCATAACGGGATAGTTTGTGATGCAAGTCACTAATGTTATGCAAAATTACATTCTGATTTGTCGATTTTGTCAGATACCTCGCATGTATGATCACAGATATTTCATTTCGCCGTTGTGGCGGCCAAAAGCGAAACATATATTCCAGATCAATTCCCACCCACAACTCCAGGTGCAGCATGAACAAAGTCAGAATCGGAATGATCGGCAGTGGTTACATTGGTCGTTGTCACGCCATTGCTTACGCGCAGGCTCCCACTGTTTTTGCGCTGAAAGGCGAAATCGTGCGTGAAATGTTGGCAGAGGTGAATCCTGAACTGGCCGCGAAACAGGCGGCAACCTTTGGCTTTGCCCGATCAACCGGCGACTGGCACGAGCTGGTGCGCGATCCCAATATTGATGTGGTCGACATCTGTGCCCCGAACTTCCTGCACAAAGAGATGGCGCTGGAAGCGATCCGTAACGGCAAACACGTTTATTCCGAGAAACCGCTCTCGTTGTCTGTGGCCGATGCAGAAGAGATGGTGCAGGCCGCGCAGCAGGCCGGCGTGAAAACGCTGGTGGGCTTCAACTACATGAAAAACCCGACCAGCCAACTGGCGCGTGAAATCATTGCGCGTGGTGAAATTGGTGAAGTGATTCATTTTTACGGCACCCACAACGAAGATTATCTGGCACGTCCGGAAACCCCGCTCGACTGGCACTGTCAGAAAGCGCTGGCCGGTTTAGGGGCGCTGGGCGATCTGGCGGCGCATATCGTCAATATGGCGCACTATCTGGTGGGCGACATCGAAGAAGTCAGCGGCGATATGATGACGGTAATTAAACAGCGTCCCGATCCGAAAGACCCTTCACGTCTGCTGCCGGTAGAGAACGAAGATCAGGCCAGCGCGTTAATGCGCTTTAAAAACGGTGCACATGGCGTGTTTGAAACCTCGCGCATCGCCTGTGGCAGCAAAATGGGCCTCACCTACGTGGTCACCGGCACCAAAGGTACGCTACGCTACACCCAAGAGCGTATGGCTGAGCTGGAGCTGTATATCCATGATGAGCCCGCTGGACGTCAGGGCTTTAAAACCATTCTGACTGGCCCGGCCCATCCGGATTACGCCAACTTCTGCGTATCAGCGGGTCACGGCATTGGCTTTAACGATCAGAAAACCGTGGAGATCCGTGACTTGATCAACGGTATCGCAGCCGGCGATCGTATGTGGCCAGATTTTGCCGAAGGCTTGCAGGTACAGAAAGTACTGGAAGCGGTGGCGGTGTCCGCCGTCGAGCGTCGCTGGATGAAGGTGTAACGCCCTTCTTACAGTACGCATTCAAGCTGTTGGGCAGGCTAGGGCAGGCTAGGGCAGCTTCTTAGCCGATAGTGAATATTGCTAAAGAGTGATTCTGGCAGCAGCCAAAGTTAGCCAATGAGCGCAATGTCTAACAGGCAGCACCTCTGACAGCACGCATTAAAGCTAATGAGCAGGCTGGGGTCGCTTTGGGGATGGCATTTCGCAGCGCTGAACGGAATGAGGAAGCCAGGAGAGCCAGCATGGATGCTGGCGAAAGGCGCAGCCGGAACAGGGATGTTCCGTCTGCGCCGGTCCGTCCGGCTGACGAGTGAAGTGAAGGCACCGCGTCAGCGGCGCGAGGACCGCCAGCCCCAAAGCGACCCCAGACTGCGTTATCACCAGCAACCCAGACTGCGTTATCACCAGCAACCCAGACTGCGTTATCACCAGCAACCCAGGCTGCATCACCACCAGCAATCCAGACTGCATTTCACCCGCCTCTAACCAACAAACATCACGCCAGTAGCGGGCACTGCGGCGGCAGGCGGCAGCTCAGCGCGCCTGGCATCACTTCAATTTCAAATTCGCTGCCGGTCAGCGGTTCGCCATCCAGATTGAACGTCATCTCGTGCGGTGAACGAATGCTCAGCGACTGCAACTGCGCCGAGACAATATTCGGATTCTCATCATTACGCGTCAGCGAATGCAGCAACGTCGGCAACAACTCCTGCGCGGTGACGATGCTCAGATTCAGCTGCCCATCATTGATCAACGCATCCGGACACAGCTTCTGTCCGCCACCTGCCTGACGACCATTACCAATGCCGATCACCAGTGCATCACCTTGCCACTCAAATCCCGGACCGCTGATCTCACAGCTATCCGGCTTCAGCGCATCCACTCGCATCAAACCATGAATAAAATAGGACACGCCGCCTAAAGCCGATTTCAATTTCTCCGGCGTCTCCGTGGTAATACGCGTGCCAAAGCCGCCGGTCGCCATATTGATAAAGTAGCGATCGCCATTCACGCGCGCCAAATCAATCGCGCTGGCTTTACCCAACACCGCCAGACGCAGTGCCGGTTCCATCTCCTCTGGAATCCCCACGCTGGTGGCGAAATCATTGGCCGTACCAAGCGGCAGAATACCCAGTGCTGGACGCTGCTCTGCAGGCACTGCCGCCAGCGCCGTGGCGATCTCATTAATGGTGCCATCGCCGCCGCCTGCTACCACTGTCTCAGCCTGCAACGCCACCGCTTCCTGCACGTAACGGTCACCGTCGCCCTTTTCCCAGGTCACGCGTACCGCCAGATTAAAACCTTCATCGCGCAGCGTATTCACCGCCGCACGCAAATCTTCATTGCCCGCGCCTTTCCCATTGAGGATCAGCAGCGTCAGTGGTTTATTTTGCATAATCAGTTCCTTGAGGCGAAATACGATGCAGAGGTTATAGCATAGCTGGGCGAGGAACTTTATCGGCGGGCGATGAAAAAAAGAAAACCCGCACGGGGGAGCCGGGCGGGTGAATGAGGTGGTTCCTGGTACTACCTGCTGTTTATTGTTACTCGTTAGCAGCAGGCGGGATTCTAAAGCGAGGCGCAGCGGCGGTCTGTGATCCTGTTCTAACTTCGCGCCTTTCTTTTCATTATGTGCGCTTTTTTCCGTGCGGATCGTAGGTGCTGTTGCCGTCAGTGAAATTACGCATTAGCAAAGCAAAGGCCAGATCCACCGATTCCGGTACCGGAATCCACACCTTATGTCCATCTCCCGGCGCGACATCTACCGCTGCGCCTTTATCATTTTGCATCGATTCCAGCGTACAGTTCAGGTTGCCCTGCGGCGTCATGATCTCCACAGAATCACCAAGCAAAAACTTATTCTTCACGGCAACTTGCGCCCAGTCGCCGCGACGCTCACCGGTAAACTCTCCGACAAACTGCTGGCGCTCGGATACTGAGAAACCCTGTTCATAGTTCTGATAACTGTCATGCGTATGACGACGCAGGAAACCTTCGGTATAGCCGCGATGCGCTAAACCTTCCAGCGTCTCCAGCAGCGCCGGATCGAACGGTTTGCCCGCTGCCGCATCATCAATGGCGCGACGATACACCTGCGCGGTGCGGGCGCAGTAGTAGAAGGATTTAGTGCGGCCTTCAATTTTCAGTGAATGTACGCCCATCTGACTCAAACGCTCAACGTGTGCCACCGCGCGCAAATCTTTTGAGTTCATGATGTAAGTGCCGTGCTCATCTTCAAAGGCACTCATCACTTCACCGGGCTTCATCTTCTCTTCTAACAAGAATACACGGTCGGTCGTCGCGCCAACACCCAGCGTAGGCTCCTGCACCTCAACCGGCTGATGGAAGCCGACAATATTGCCCACCTCATCCGGTTTGCCTTCTTCCACTTTGTATTCCCAGCGGCAGGCGTTGGTACAGGTACCCTGATTCGGATCGCGCTTGTTGAGATAACCGGAAAGCAAACAGCGCCCGGAATAGGCCATGCACAGTGCACCGTGCACGAAAATCTCGATCTCCATCTCTGGCACCTGCTGGCGAATCTCAGCAATCTCATCCAGCGACAGCTCGCGCGACAGAATCACGCGGGTCAGCCCCATCTGCTGCCAGAATTTCACCGTCGCCCAGTTCACCGCATTGGCCTGCACCGATAGATGAATCGGCATCTCCGGAAAAGCTTCACGCACCAGCATAATCAGGCCGGGATCGGACATAATCAGCGCATCGGGCTGCATCTCCACCACCGGCGTCAGGTCGCGGATAAAGGTTTTCAGCTTGGCGTTATGCGGCGCGATGTTCACCACCACGTAAAATTTCTTGCCCAGTTGGTGGGCTTCTTCAATGCCCTTAGCCAGCACTTCGTGGGTGAATTCATTATTACGCACGCGCAGGCTGTAGCGCGGTTGGCCGGCATACACCGCGTCAGCGCCATAGGCAAAGGCATAGCGCATATTCTTCAGCGATCCCGCTGGAGAAAGGAGTTCGGGTTTAAACATGGAGGGAATTCTCACTGATGTCAGGTCAGCATGCCATCGGCGATGGCAGGTGCACGAGCCGCATCAAACGGCCCTGCAAAAGGTGGGGAATTGTAGGCAGGGCCGTCGCTGAAGTAAATTGATCTACATCAAGCGAGCGCTACATCAGGCGACAGACGTCCGCTTCCCAGCGATAACCCATGCCGTACACCGCACGAATAAACGGCTGCTCCGCATCGAGGTTTTCCAGCTTGCGACGCAGATTCTTGATATGGCTATCAATAGTGCGGTCAGTGACCACGCGATAATCGTCATAAAGATGATTCAGTAGCTGTTCACGCGAGAACACTTTACCCGGCTCCAGCGCCAGGGTTTTCAGCAAGCGGAATTCAGCAGGCGTCAGTTCCAGTTGCTGTTCGCGCCAGCTGGCCTGAAAACGCCCTTCATCAATCAGTAGATGCGAGGCGAGTTGCGCCTCTTCCGGCGAACGTTTCACGCGGCGCAGAATAGTTTTCACGCGCGCCACCACTTCACGCGGGCTGAACGGTTTGCAGATGTAATCATCCGCGCCGATTTCCAGCCCCAGCAGGCGGTCGATCTCCTCGGTGCGCGCGGTGACCATAATGATCGGCAGCTCAGAGAAACGGCGGATTTCACGACACAGCGTTAAGCCATCGCGACCCGGCAGCATCAAATCCAGCAGCATCAAATCCGGCGGTGAGTGCTGCACGTAGTTCAGCACGTCATTGCCATCGGCAATATGGTGGGTGCGATAGTTGGACGCCTGCAGATAATCGATCATCAGCTGCGCCAGTTTCGGTTCGTCTTCAACAATAAGAATCAGGGGATCGTGATTATCCGGGCTCATAAGCTATTTCTGGTGAGGAACATACGGCAAGTTTAGCGCGATTTGCAGTCCACCTAAATCAGAGTGCTCCGCAGAAATGCTGCCGCTATGTGCTTCAACAATGTTTTTACAGATCGCCAGGCCTAATCCAGAGCCGCCGCTGGCGCGATTGCGTGAACTTTCAGCACGGAAAAATCGCTCAAAAAGATGCGCCTGATGTTCAGCGTCCACGCCGGGCGCGCTATCCGCAAAGCGTAACTGCCAGTAGTCGCCGTGTTGCTGCAGGCTGACCCGTACTTCGCCACCGGCATCGGTATAACGCAGGCTATTTTCCAGCAGATTGGTGAACAATTGCATCAAACGATCCGGATCGCCAAAACTTTCCGCTTTGGTCGGCAGCGCAAGGGTGAGGGTTAAATCCCGGCTGCGATAGCGTTCGCCAAAGCTGCCTGCCACTACTTCCAGCAGATTCACCACATCCACCGGCTGTTTACGGTAGGCGAGAGCGCCCGCGTCAGACAGCGACAGCTGATGCAAATCATCCACCAGTTTAGTCAGCACCACCACTTCACTCTGCAGTGAGGTGATGGCCTCCGGCGTCAGCTTGCGCACACCATCCTGCATCGCTTCCAGCTCACCGCGCATGATCGCCAGCGGTGTGCGCAGCTCGTGGGAGATGTCGGCCATAAAGACGCGGCGGTTACTTTCGTTCTTCTCCAGCGAACTGGCGAGCTGGTTAAAATCGCGCGCCAGCTGGCCGATTTCATCACTGCTGCCCACTTCCACGCGTGTGGAAAATTTGCCTGCCGCCAGTTCATGGGTGCCATCCACCAGCCGCTTTACCGGGGCCAATAAGCCGCGCGCCAGTAACCAGGTGACCAGCGCCGCCAGCAGCGTAGTGAGCGTGACGATCATCCAGCTGGTGCGCCGCTGTTGCAAATCAAAGTTGATATCGGTGCTGCGCGTCAGTCGTTCAGCGGGCGAGGCGATCACCCAACCCACCACTTTGCCGGTGCTGGTGGTGATGTTGCGCCGCGTGCCTTCCGGCGGCACCGGCGAGTGTGGCCCGGACAAGACCTTATACTGCTGATCGATAATCCAGAATTGGGTGCGCCAGCCATGTGGCGGCAACTGCGTACTGCTGCCGGGATTTTGCTCCATCGATCGCAGAATGGTGAAAATCAGCCGGTCGTTGTTACGCAAAAAATCCCAGTCGCCATGCTGCTCGTACTGATCCGCCAGCGCATCGCTCAACAGGGTTAAACGCTGTTCATTGCCTTTCTTGATGTAATCAACAAAACCATGCTCAAAGCTGAGACGCACGCCCCAGTGCATGGTGATGATCACCAGCATGCAGGTGGAAAAAATTGCCACAAACAGCTTGGCACCAATGCCGAGTTTCACCGGCTGCTTCATGCTTTTCTCCTGCCTCTGAGATCCACGTTCTTACTCACATCTTTGGGTACGCGCCAGAACACCAGCGCTGGCAACACAATCACCAGCGCCATGCACAGATAGGTGTAAATAAAGGTTTGATGCGCGGCCGCGCTGTTGGTCACGGCACCGTGGGCGAACGACCCCAGCAGCAAGCCTGCCACCGTGACGCCAATACTCATCGACAGCTGCATGATCATTGAGAGCAGGCTATTGCCGCTCGAAGCCAGATCATCCGGCAACTCTTTCAGCGTTAAGGTGTTCATCGAGGAGAAGCGGATGGCATTCACCATCCCCTGCAGCAGCAGGACCACCGGCAGCATCCACACCCAGCCGAGCAGCGCCACGGCCGGAAACAGCAACACCACTAGCGCCAGTGCGATAGTCGCCCCGACCAGCGCATTGCGATAGCCAAACAGGTTAACGATGCGCACCACCACGCGTTTGGTGCCCATATTGCCCAGCACCATCGGAATCATCATTAAACCCGCGTGGAACGGGCTGTAGCCGAGGCCCACCTGCAAAAAGATCGGAGTCATAAAGGGCAGCATGCCGCTACCGATGCGTCCGGTGAAACTGCCGAGCAGGCCAATCGAGTAAATGCGGTTGTCGAACAGCTTCAGGCTAAACAGCGCGTTGTCGTTGTTGCGGCCGTGCATCAGGTAAAACAGCAGGGAGAACACGCCGACCAGAATCAACAGGCCGAGCAGCAGCGGAGAACCGCCGGTGCTGCGCTGGCCGTCGAGCGCCAGCGTTAGAGTCGCCATGCCCACCGCCAGCAGCACAAAGCCGAGGAAGTCGAAGCGCTTGGTTTGCATGGTGTAATTCGGCATCAGCATTAGCGTAGCAATCGCGCCGATAATGCCGACCGGAATATTAATCAGGAAGATCCAGTGCCAGCTGGCGTACTGCACCAAAATCCCGCCCAGCGCCGGACCGAGCAGCGGGCCGATTTGCCCCGGTGTGGTGACAAAGGTCATCGCCGACATGTACTGCTCGCGCGGCACAATTTTCATCACCGTTAAACGCCCGACCGGCACCATCATCGCCCCGCCAATGCCTTGCACCACGCGCGCCATCACCAGTTGATCGAGCGAGGTGGAGAAGGCGCACAGCAGCGAACCGATGCTAAACAGCACAATGGCGCAGAAGAAAATGTTACGCACGCCAAAGCGGTCCGCCAACCAGCCGCTGATCGGCAACGTCACGGCCACCGTCAGCACATACGACACGATCACCGAATGCATGTTGAGTGGGCTGACATTGAGGTCACGCGCCATTGAAGGGATGGCGGTGTTGACGATGGTGGTATCCAGCGCCTGCATAAAAAAGCCGAAGGCGACGATCCACAGCTGCCAGCGCACGGTGGCGTTTTGCGAGTTCATGAAGATTACCGTTATATTAAAGCCAGTTTTCGCTGATTAACCCGTTCACCCGTGAAAATTCGCGCAGGTTGTTGGTAATGAGTGTTAGCGCTTCACTCCGCGCGTGTGCAGCAATGTGTAAATCATTCAGACCGATGGGTGTGCCTTTCTTTTCCAGGTCAGCGCGAATCGAGCCGTATTGAAATGCTGCCCTTTGGTCGTAACTGAGTACGTCCAGACGGGAAATAAAGTCTTCAACAGTGCGTAGATTCCTTTCAGGAAAAGCACTTTTCTCCGCACCATGAACGAGTTCAGCAAGCGTAATCGATGAGATGACCATGCGCCCGACATTGGCATTAAAGCGTTCCAAAACCTCAATCGGGCGGCGTTTGATGACATAGATAACGATGTTGGTATCCAGCATATAGCGATGCATTAAAAATCTTCCCTGTCAGATTGCTCCTGTGACGCACGCTCATTCATAAAATCATCGCTTACGCTGGGGCCATCGAGGAAAAAGCTATCCCAGGCGTTTTCTATTGGTGTGAGAATGCGCTCTTTGCCAATCGCACGCACCGTGACATTTTTCACGTTGTCGGGAAAGCGCACGTCAGCAGGAATACGCACGTTTTGCGTACGATTATTGGTAAACACTGTACCTTGAGACATATAAACCTCCTTCATAGTGACTGGATAAAGTTTACTCGCTTTATGCTATGTAGCAAAGGTGTATAGCATGGTCATTCGGTAATCAATGCCGCTTTTTTACGCCGACTCAGCTTATCCATCATTAGAAACACCACCGGCGTGGTGTAGAGCGTGAGTAGCTGGCTCATCACCAGGCCGCCGGCAATGGTGATCCCCAGCGGTTGACGCAGTTCGGCTCCGTCGCCGCTGGTCAGCACCAGCGGCACTGCGCCAAACAGCGCTGCAAGCGTGGTCATCAGAATCGGGCGGAAACGCATCTGGCAGGCCTGGAAAATGGCGTCACGCGCGCTGAGATTGCCATTGCGCTGTGCCTCCAGCGCGAAATCCACCATCATGATGGCGTTCTTTTTCACGATGCCAATCAGCAGCAATATCCCTATTAGCGCAATCAAACTGAACGGCGTATTAAACAGTTCCAGCGCCAGCAGCGCGCCCACGCCGGCCGAGGGCAGGGTGGAGAGAATGGTCAGCGGATGCACGTAGCTCTCATACAAAATCCCCAGCACGATATACACCGCCGCAATCGCCGCCAGCATCAGATACAGCTGATTGGATTGCGACTGCTCGAACACCTGCGCCGTACCGGCAAAGCTACCGCGCACGCTGGAGGGCACGCCGAGTGCCGTCATGGTGCGTTCAACGGCCGCCGAAGCCTGAGATAACGACACGCCTTCCGGCAGGTTGAACGAAATCGTTGAGGCGGCCGACAGACCTTCATGGTTGACCGACAGCGGCGCGTTAGCTGGTTGCCATTTGGCGAACCAGCTCAGCGGAATGGCTTTGCCATCGCTGTTGATCACGAACATCTGATCGAGGGCGCTGATATCCTGGGTGTAGCGCGGATCGACTTCCATCACCACTTTGTACTGATTCAGCGGCTGGTAAATGGTGGAGATTTGCCGTTGACCAAAGGCGTTGTTCAGCAGCGCATTGGCAGCCGAGACTTCAATACCCAGCCGCGCCATGCTTTCCCGATCGTAGGTCAGATCCATTTCGCTGCCTTTGTCCTGCTGATCGGAGTTCACATCCACCAGTTCCGGCAGTGCAGCAAACGCCTGACGAATTTTCGGCTCCCACTCGCGCAGGTCGGCGAGATTATCCGACAGCAGGCTGTATTGGTAGCTGGCGTTAGATTCACGTCCACCGATGCGAATATCCTGCACCGCATTGAGATACAGGTTGGCACCGGGCTCTTTCGCCAGCTTGGTGCGCAGGCGGGCAATCACCTCCTGCGCGTTTTCACTGCGTTCCGACAGCGGCTTAAGTGACACGAACATCGACCCGCTGTTGGTGCGCGAACCGCCGGTAAAGCCAGTGACGTTATCCACCGCCGGATCGGCTTTGATGATGTTCATAAAGTCCTGCAGCTTGCCACGCATCGCCTGGAACGAAATGCTCTGATCCGCCGAGATAAAACCGTTTAAGCGCCCGGTGTCTTGTTCCGGCATAAAGGTTTTGGGGATCGAGATAAACAGATACACCGTCAGCCCGACGGTGGCGAGCAGCAGCATCAGCACCCAAATGGCATGATTCAGCACCCAACCCAGCGAGCGCGCGTAGCCGTTTTGCACGCTCAGCATCACTTTGG
Source organism: Enterobacter cancerogenus (assembly GCA_000773965.1). Lineage (GTDB taxonomy): Bacteria > Pseudomonadota > Gammaproteobacteria > Enterobacterales > Enterobacteriaceae > Pantoea > Pantoea communis. Next base: position 277,153 of record JRUP01000014.1, on the reverse strand, counting down.
CGAAACCACGGGTGCGCGGCTGGCTGCGCTTTTCCTGCGGCTTCAGCAGGTAGGCGCACATCATCGGCGTCAACGTAATCGAAATAAACAGCGAGATGAGGATCGCCACCGACAGCGTGATGGCAAATTCCGAGAAGAAGCGCCCGATAATGCCGCCCAGCATTAGCAGCGGCAGGAACACGGCAATCAGCGACAGACTCATCGACAGCACGGTAAAGCCCACTTCGCGCACGCCGGTTAGCGCCGCCTGTAGCGGTTTCATCCCTGCTTCAACGTGACGCGCGATATTTTCCAGCACCACAATCGCATCATCGACGACAAATCCGGTGGCGATGGTCAGCGCCATCAGCGAGAGGTTGTTGAGGCTGAATCCACACAGATACATGGCGGCAAAGGTGCCAATCAGCGAAACCGGCACGGCGGCGGCCGGGATCAGGGTGGCACGGCCGTCGCGCAAGAAGACAAACACCACCAGAATCACCAGCGCCACCGCAATCATTAATGACTGCTCCACTTCCTGCAGCGAGGCGCGAATGGTGGGGGAGCGGTCTTGAGCGATCTGTAAATCGATGGCGGCGGGGATCACCTCATGCAGCAGCGGCATCTCGCTGCGGATGCGATCCACGGTTTCAATGATATTGGCATCCGGCGATTTGCGCACCACCAGCAGCACCGCCGGTTTACCATTGGTCATCCCGGCGTTGCGCACGTCCTGCACCGAGTCCTGCACGTTAGCCACATCGCTCAGGCGGACCGCTGCGCCGTTGCTGTAATGCACCACCAGCGGCTGATATTCGCTGGCGGTTTGCAGCTCATCGTTGGTACGTACCTGCCAGCGCTGCTGCACATCATCAATCGCCCCTTGCGGACGGCGCTGGTTGGCGTTGCTGATGGCAGTGCGCACCGCATCCAGTGATACGCCCTGATTAAATAGCGCCTGCGGATTGAGATCGACGCGCACCGCAGGCAATGAACTGCCGCCCACGGTCACATCACCCACGCCCTGAATCTGCGACAGCTTCTGCGCCAGTTGCGTTGAGGCGTAATCATACAGCTGACCGGGATTATAAATGTCCGAGGTCAGCGTCAGGATCATGATCGGCGCATCAGAGGGGTTGGCTTTGCGATAGGTCGGACGGCTTGGCATGCCGGTCGGCAACAGGCTTTGCGCGGCGTTGATGGCGGCCTGCACGTCACGCGCGGCACCGTTGATATCGCGGTCAAAATCGAACACCAGAATCACGCGCGTGCTGCCGAGAGAACTGGTGGAGGTCATTTCACTGACACCGGCAATGCGCCCCAGCGAACGTTCCAGCGGCGTGGCGACCGAAGCAGCCATGGTTTCCGGCGACGCACCGGGCAGCGAAGCGGTAATCACAATCACCGGGAAATCCAGCTGCGGCAGCGGGGCGACCGGCAGCAGACGGAAACCGAGAATACCGGCCAGCGCAATCGCCAGCGTCAGCAGCGTGGTCGCCACTGGCCGATGGATAAATAGCGCGAAGAACTTCACGGCTGCGCCTCAGAACGCTTAAAGCGGCGGCGTGTGGCGTGAGCCAGTCGATCAAACAGCAGATAGATCACCGGCGTAGTGAACAGCGTCAGGATCTGACTGAGGATCAAGCCGCCAACCATGGCAATCCCCAATGGATGGCGCAGCTCTGCGCCAACACCGGTGCTCAACATCAATGGCAAGGCACCGAGCAGTGCCGCCATAGTGGTCATCAGAATCGGACGGAAACGCAGTAAACAGGCCTGATAGATCGCTTCACGTGGCGCCATACCTTGCTCACGCTCGGCGGCCAGCGCAAAATCGATCATCATGATGGCGTTTTTCTTCACGATGCCGATCAGCAAGATAATGCCGATGATGGCGATGATATCCAGCTCGTTGCCGCTCAGCATCAGCGCCAGCAACGCGCCCACCCCCGCTGTTGGCAGCGTGGAGAGAATGGTGATCGGATGGATAAAGCTCTCATACAGCACTCCGAGCACGATATACATTGCCACCACCGCCGCAATAATCAGCCACACGGTACTGGTGAGCGCCGCTTCAAACGCCAGCGTGCTGCCCTGGAACTGCGTCATCATTTCGGCGGGCATGCCGACCTGATCTTCGGCTGCGCTGATAGCTTTCACCGCTTCGCCCAGTGAATAGCCTTCGGCGACATCAAACGAGAAGGTGGCTGACGGGAATTGATCGAGGTGGTTAATGCTCAACGCCGCATGACGCTCTTCGATCTGCGCGATGGCACTCAACGGCACGCTGCCGCCGTCCGTACTGGCCAGGCGAATGCCGTCCAGGCTGGCCAGCCCCGGCGTTTGCTCATTGTTCTGCTCCAGCACCACGCGATACTGATTGGCCTGGGTGTAAATGGTGGAGATGAGGCGCTGACCGAAAGCGTTATACAGTGCGTTATCGACATCCGCCATGGTGATGCCGAGGCGGCTGGCGCTGTCACGATCGACACGGATAAAGGCTTCCAGACCTTGATCCTGCCAGTCGCTGCTGACGTCACGCAGCTGCGGTAAGCTATTGAGTTGCTCCAGCAGTTTCGGCACCCAGGTACTGAGTGATTCCAGCGAGCCCGATTGCAGCGTGAACTGGTACGGCGTGCGGCTCGCCTGGGTTTCAATAGTCAGATCCTGCACCGGCTGTAGCCACAATGACACCCCTGGCACTTTATCAATCTGCTGCTGCAGGCGTTTCTGCACCGCGGGAATGCGGTCATCACGCTCGCTGAGCGGTTTGAGGTTGATCTGCAAACGCGCGCTGTTGAGTGCCGCGTTAGTACCATCGACGCCGACAAACGACGTCATGCTCTGCACCGCCGGATCTTTCATGATGATCGACGCTACATCGCGCGTGCGTTCCGCCATGCTGCTGTACGACACCGACTGCGGCGCCTGCAAGGTGCCCTGAATAATGCCGTTGTCCTGCTGCGGGAAGAAGCCTTTCGGGATGGCAATCCACATCACCACCGTCAGCAGCAGCGTGCCGAGCGCCACCGACAATGTGATCCACGGATGCTGCAATACGCGCGTTAACCAGCGTCCGTACCCGGCAATCACCCGATCAAACATCGCTTCACTGGCTCGCGAGAAGCGGTTCTGCTTGCGCAGCGATTCGGCGCTGAGCATGCGTGCACACATCATCGGCGTGAGCGTGAGCGACACCACGGCGGAGATCAGAATCGCCACCGCCAGCGTCACAGCAAACTCACGGAACAGACGACCAATCACATCGCCCATAAACAGCAGCGGGATCAGCACCGCAATCAGCGAGAAGGTGAGGGAGATAATGGTAAAGCCGATTTCACCCGCGCCCTTCAGCGCCGCCGTAATCGGCTTCTCGCCTTTTTCGATATAGCGCGAGATGTTCTCGATCACCACGATGGCATCGTCGACCACAAAGCCGGTGGCAATGGTGAGTGCCATCAGCGTCAGGTTATTGATCGAGAAGCCGAGGAAATACATGGCCGCAAACGTCCCGACCAGCGACAGCGGTACCGCCACGGCCGGGATGATGGTGGCAGGCACGTTACGCAGAAACAGATAGATGATCATCACCACCAGACCAATCGCCAGCATCAGCTCGTGCTGCGTATCCGCCACCGATGCACGGATATTGGTGGTGCGGTCGGTGAGCAGTTTCACGTCTACCGATTTGGGCAGTGTGGCGGTAAGGGAGGGCAGCAACGCACGGATGCTGTCTGCAGTGGCGATGATATTGGCGCCAGGCTGGCGCTGTACGTTGAGCACAATCGCCTGCTGACGGTTAGCCCATGCGCCAAGCCAGCTGTTTTCCGCACCTTGTTCAATGGAGGCGACATCACCAAGACGCACTGGCGCACCGTTGTTATAGCTGATGATCAGCTTGCGGTAATCCTCGGCAGAGGTCATCTGATCGTTGGCGGCCAGCGTAATCGACCGCGTTGGGCCATCCAGGCTGCCTTTGGCGGAGTTGACGTTGGCGTTGGTAATCGCGGTGCGCACCGTCTCGCTGGTCAAGCCTAACGCGGCCAGTGCCTGGGTGTTCATTTTCACGCGTACGGCCGGGCGTTGCCCGCCGGACAGCGTCACCAGACCGACGCCGGTGACCTGTGAAATTTTCTGCGCCACGCGCGTCTCCACCATATCCTGCACCTGGGTCAGCGGCATGCTGGTGGTGGTGACGGCGAGCGTCATGATCGGTGGGTCGGCAGGATTAACCTTGCTGTAGACCGGCGGGTTGGGCAGATCACTGGGCAACAGGTTTGTGGCGGAGTTAATCGCCGCCTGTACTTCCTGCTCGGCGACATCCAAAGAGAGTGAAAGCTGGAACTGCAAGGTCACCACCGAGGCACCACCGGAACTCTGCGATGCCATCTGCTTCAGCCCTGACATCTGGCCGAACTGACGTTCAAGCGGGGCGGTAATCGAGGACGTCACCACATCCGGGCTGGCGCCGGGATAGAGCGTGACCACCTGAATCGTCGGGTAATCCACTTCGGGCAGCGCCGATACCGGCAGAAAGCGGTAACCGAGCACGCCCGCCAGCAGAATGGCAATCATCAGCAGCGTGGTCGCCACCGGTCTCAGAATAAACAGGCGTGACGGACCGCCGCTGCTGTCAGGAGGCATCACCTGCATTATTGGCGCTCTCCGCGCGCAGGCTGGGCGGCGCGCGTGCTGTGTGTGGCGGTACTTTGCGGTGATACCACTTCAACGGTGGCACCTTCGGTCAGACGATCCAATCCGTCGGTGACCACCCGCTCACCGGCGTCGAGCCCGGCACTGATCACCACTTTCTGGCTGTCCTGCAAGCCCGCCGTCACGCGCTTCTTGCTCACTTTGTTTTCGCTGTTGACCACCCAGACAAAGTGGCCGTCGTTGCTCATTTGTAGCGCAGCCGTTGGGATAACCACCGCATCCTGCAGCGTATCCACTTTCAGACGCGCGTTGACGAATTGATTGGGGAACAGCGCATCATCCTGATTATCGAAGCGCGCTTTGAGTTTGATGGTGCCGGTGGTGGCATCAATCTGGTTATCGAGGCTGAGCAGCGTGCCGCTGGTGAGCAGGGTTTTGTTACTGCGATCCCAGGCTTCCACAATCAACGGCTGTCCACTTTTCTGTGCTTTGAGGATTTGGCTAATGTTGTTTTCGGCAACGCTGAACACCACGTCAATCGGATGGGTTTCGGTAATCACCACTAAGCCAGTGGTATCGCCAGAAGTGATGTAATTTCCGACATCAACCTGCTTCAACCCGACGCGACCGGCGATCGGTGCGGTAATGCGGCTGTAAGTGAGATTGAGTTGCGCGCTGGCGACGTTACCTTCATCGGCTTTAATCGTGCCCAGCGTTTCACTCACCAGCGAGCGTTGCGTGTCCAGTTCCTGCTGCGACACCAGTGAGGTTTTCGCCAGTTTTTCATAGCGACTCAGATCGCGACGTGCATTGGCGAGCGTGGCCTGATCTTTTGCCAGTTGGCCCTGGGCCTGAATTAAGGCGACCTGATATGGGCGGGGATCGATCTCGGCCAGCAGCGCACCGGCTGCGACCTGCTGACCTTCCTGGAAATGCAATGCCATCAACTGGCCGTCAACGCGGCTGCGTACCGTCACGGTATTGGCGGCGGTGACGGTGCCAAGCCCGCTGAGATAGTAGGGCACGCTCTGGGTCGTTGCAGCAGCGGCCTGCACCGGTGCTAAAGGACGGCGATTGGCGCCGCCTGCGCCGCGACCATGATGCTGCTGGCCCTCGGCTTGCGGCTGCTTACTCGGTTCCGCAGGATGCTGCCACCAGTAATATCCGCCCGCGACTGCGGCGATCGCGACAAGTGTTATCAGGCTTTTTTTCAGTCGACTGTTCATCTGCTTGCGTGCTCTCCAGCGGTTTCGTATTCCCCAAATGCGAAAGCAAAATGGCCGTTTCGCAAACGAAATGATTGTAGACGCCCGGGCCGGGCAAAAATTGAAGGAATTAAGAATATCGCCCCTGAGGCGCTAAGTATTCATATTAAGTAAACATTTTGGCAGGAAAACGCATAAGCGCAGCGATTTCCTTTGCTAAGCTCAAAGGCAGTCATGTCTCGTTTCAATAAGGAGAACAAAATGAGTCAACAGAAAACCCGTCAGCTTGGCGACAGTGGTATTCAGGTTCCGCTTCTCACTTTTGGCGGCAACGTTTTCGGCTGGACAGTCGACGAGAAAACCTCGTTCTCACTGCTCGACGCGCTGGTGGAAAAAGGGCTGTTCTTTATCGATACCGCGGACGTTTATTCGCGCTGGGCTCCTGGTAATGAAGGGGGCGAGTCTGAAACCATCATTGGTAAATGGCTGAAAAAAAGCGGCAAGCGCGACAGTATTGTGCTGGCGACGAAAGTGGGAATGGAGCTGTCTCCGGAGAAAACCGGACTAAAACCGGCTTACATCCGTCAGGCGGTGGAAGATTCGCTGCGTCGTTTGCAAACCGATGTGATCGATCTCTATCAGGCGCACCGTGACGACCAGGATACGCCGCTGGTTGAAACGCTGAAAGCCTTTGATTCGTTGATTAAAGAAGGCAAAGTGCGTGCAATTGGCGCCTCCAACTACAATGCTAAACGTCTGCAGGAAGCGCTGGATATTAGTAAGAAAGAGGGGCTGGCGCGTTATGAAACCCTGCAGCCAGAATACAACCTGTATGACCGCCAGGATTATGAAGGCGGGCTGGAGCAGGTGGCGGTTAAGAATGGCCTCGGCGTGATTAACTACTACTCGCTGGCCAGCGGTTTCCTCAGCGGTAAGTATAAAAAGCCGGAAGATGCCAGCAAGAGTAAACGCGGGCAGGGCATCGTCGAAAAGTATCTTAACGAGCGCGGCAAACGCATTGTCGAAGCGCTGGAGGATGTGGCGGCTTCGCACGATGCATCAGCGACTCAGGTCGCGCTGGCGTGGCAGATTGCGCGCCCGAGCATCACCGCACCGATCGTCAGTGCCACCTCGCTGGAACAGATTAATGAGCTGGTGAAAGCCACCGAATTAGAACTGAGCAAGCAGGAAATCGAAGAGCTGGCGAGTGCCAGCAAAGCGTAATCCACCCGGGGCGCTGCGGCGTCCCGCTTTATTTTGTTTTTTTGCCATGCAAAAAATGCCATTTCTGTAAAAAGATATTCATTCATAGACCCTTGTCACAATTGCGTTAATTAACTATCACCCTGCCAAACACTGCGCACATATTTGCAAAAATTGACATAACGCCAGCACTATCCTCTGTTCGATCCTTTCCCGTCACATCACAAAAGAATAATGATCATGAACAGAAAAAAAGCAGTGCAGCATATGCCCCGTCTGGCAGCGGGCACCCTGATGTTTGCGATGTTAAGTACATCAGCAATGGCGGCTGATGCATTCAGCTATGACTCACCTTACATGTTCGGCGATTGGGGTGGTTCCCGAACGCAGCTGGAAAAAGACGGCATCAAATTCGACGTCAACTACACCATGGAGAGCGCTTCTAACCTCGGCGGCGGCGCGGATACCAACACTTCCATGCGTTACAGCGATCAGTGGGCGTTTGGCGCCAACTTTGACCTGGAAAAACTGCTGAACTGGCAGGATGCGCAATTCCAGATGACCATCACTGACCGTAATGGGCAAAACATCTCCGATCAGGTCGCCGATCGTCGCACGGGCATGCTCTCTTCAACGCAGGAAGTGTATGGCCGTGGACAAACCTGGCGCCTGACGCAGTTCTGGCTGAGCAAAGGTTTGTTTGATGACGCGGTTAACCTGAAAGCCGGTCGTGTCACTGTCGGTGAAGACTTCGATAACTTCGACAGTAAGTTCCAGAACCTGGCCTTTGGTAGTGGTCAGGCGGGTAACTGGCGTGGTGATCGCTGGTTTAACTGGCCGGTTTCCCAGTGGGGCGGCCGTGTGAAGTTCAACATCACGCCGGAAGTGTTCTTCCAGGTCGGTTTCTATAACCAGAACAGTTCCAACTACGATCGCGGCGATGGCTTCCGTCTCGACACCAGCAATTCCGAAGGCAATATGGTGCCGGTGGAACTGGGCTGGAAACCGACTTTCGGTGCCGACAAACTGCCGGGTAACTACCGTATCGGGTATTACTACTCGTCAGCCAACAGCGATAACTATGGCAGCTGGCGCGATGGCGCTTATCAGAGCCAGGATCACGCCTACGGTGGCTACGTGTTGTTGCAACAGCAGCTGACAGCGCAAGGTGGTGACGCCAGCCGTGGTTTAGGCGTGACGGTACAGGCGGTGATGAACGACCACAAAACCTCGAAAACCGACAACTATCAGTCCATCAGCTTCACCTGGAAAGGGCCGTTTGATGCGCGTCCACAGGATGAAATCGGTGTCGGTGCGGCGCGTATCCACGTAAATAGCGCCTATACCCGTTCGCTGCGTGAGCAGAACAACGCTAATGGCGAAACTGACTTCAACAGCCCGACCTATCTGCCGATTCAGGATGGCTCGGAATACAACTACGAGATCTATTACAACGCTCAGCTGACCAAATGGCTGCAGCTGCGTCCGAACCTGCAGTATGTGGTGGCACCGGGTGCAGTGAGCGAAGTGAAAGATGCGTTTGTTGGCGGTATCGCGGCGAACATTAATTTCTGATTCGCGGATGTATATGAAAATGGCGGCCAGGGTGGCCGCCATTTTTTTGCTTGTTACCGGCGTAATTCATTGCGCATCGGGCAGTGGATCAATCATCTGCACAATGCGCGATGAAGTGGTTGCAACCGGGTTAACGGAACATCACTTCTGCCCAGCGCGCCAGACCGGCGGTCACTGAGCCAAAGTCATCACCACCCGCAATTGGCGTGTCCGGCAAGGCCTGCTGCAATGCCGCACGCAGCACTGGCGAACGTGCACTGCCGCCGGTCAGGTAGATCACTTCCGGCTTGGTTTCACAGGTGGCGAGTGCCAGATGCACCTGCTCCAGGATGCGCTCCAGTGGCTGGTTGATGGCTTCTTCCAGTTGCGTGGCGCTGATATCAGCCTGCAATGACTGGGCGATAAACGCCAGCGACGCTTCGGTTTCCGGCAATTCGGACAAGGCGATTTTGCTCTCTTCCGCCGCACGCACCAGACGATAACTCAGCTTCTGCTGCCACACTTTCAGCAGGTGCGCCACTTTGTCACCTTGCTCTGCATCGCGAATCAAATCGCGCAGCAGTTTACCGCTCGCGGCAGAGTAGAAGTCGCTTTGCGCCGGAACGTCGTTGATCGCCACCGCGTTCCACCACGGCAGTGCGGGCAGGGCGGTGCCTTTTTGCGTGTTACCACCGAGACCGAGCAGCGGCATCAGGGTTTTGAACGCGAGGATAATGTCGAGATCGTTACCGCCCACGCGGCAACCACTGTGGCCCAGCAAACTTTCACGACGGTCGGTTTTATTGCGCCACTCTGGGCCCATCAACAGCATCGAGCAGTCGGTCGTACCACCGCCGATATCCACCACCAGCACACGCGTCTCTTTCTCCAGTGTGGCTTCAAAGTCCAGCCCGGCGGCAACCGGTTCAAACTGGAATTCCACGTCGCGGAAACCCGCACGCTTCGCCGCACGCAACAGAATACCCTGCGCCTGCTGGTTTGCCTCTTCGCCGCCGAGACCCTGGAAGTTGATCGGGCGGCCGATCACGGCTTGCTCAATCGGACGGTCGAGTTGGGTTTCGCCCTGCTGGCGAATGTGCAGCATCATGGCGCACACCAGATCTTCGAAGAAGGCGATTTGCTGTGGTTTAAGGCCGTTGGCACCAAGGAAAGATTTCGGTGATTTCACGAACCACACTTCTTCCGGATCCACCATATATTGTTGCAGCGCGGTCAGGCCGAACTGCACGCTTGCCGCGGTCACTTCGATATCTTCTTCGCGGTTATAGCGCAGAGCACGCTGGAGCAGCGCGGTACCCTCTGTGTCCGGTGTCGGCACCTGATGATGGCGGTGCAGCCATTCGCTGATTGCTTCACGCGTGGGTGCACAAATCATGGAGGGAAGCAGGCGCTGACCCTTCTCCAGTGTCAGCAGGCGCGGTGTACCGTTATCGCTGACCGCGATAGAACAGTTGGCCGTGCCGTAATCGAATCCAATGAACATTTTATCCCCCATGCCAGAAAAAAGGGGGCGACTTTAGCGCAGCCAGCGCGGGCTGGCAATGATCACATTTGTACTTCCTGATAAACGTGATATTGACCACGGCCCGCATGTTTCGCGCTATAGCAGGCGACATCCGCCTGTGACATCACCACATTGCGGATGCAGTTGTGCTGATCAATCTGCGTGATCCCGGCGCTGGCGCCCACATGATAAGGATGATCGTGCCACAGGAAAGTGTATTCGTTGACCGAAGTGACAATGCGCTGAACCACCTCGCGCACCTGGTCAACGTGACTGTTCGGAAGCAACACGCCAAATTCATCGCCGCCCAAACGCGCCAGCAGATCGCTGCTGCGCAGGTGTTTTTGCATCAACTCCGCCAGTTCACGCAGCAGGGCGTCGCCTGCAGCGTGACCTGCGCTGTCATTCACCGCTTTGAATTTATCCAGATCGATAAACACCAGCACATGCTGAGTGTTGTTGGCCGCAGCATCGTTCACCACGCGTTTGAGTTGCTGTTCAAAGCTGTGGCGATTCGGTAGCCGCGTCAGCATATCGTGTGAAGCACTGTAGCTGAGGCGTTTCATCATTTTGCGTGATTCACTGACATCCTGAATAACCATCACCGCACCGATGCTGGCGCCGGTGAGGGTTTTCAAAGGGGTAATGCTGTAGTGAATTTCCACCTGCACACCCTCCGGCGTGTGCAGCACCAGCTCTTCTTCCAGGTCGGGTGAGGTTTTTATGCCCGGCAAGTTACACAGCAGTAAATTCTCTACGCGCGGACCGTTAGCACCGCGCGTGATATTTAACAGCTCGCTTAACGCCACTCCCGCCGCTTTTTCCTGAGGCCAGCCGCTCAGCGTTTCGGCCACCGGGTTCATAAAGGTCACGCGCATCTCATCATCGGTACTGATCACCGCTTCGCCAATCGAATCGAGGGTGATCGCCATACGCTCTTTTTCCTGGAACAGCGCTTCGTTGAGCGCGCGCAGTGGCGTAATGTCCTGACAGATGCCGAGCATGCGTTCGATTTGACCATCCTGGCTGAGAATGCGGTTAGCCTCGGTGCGCACATAGCGCGAGCCGCTGGGCAGATTGACACGGTATTCCATATGGAAAGCGCTGCGCCGTTCAATCGCCTGCTGCACGATCAGCGCGGCCGTTTCGCGTTCTGTCGGTTCCAACAGATGCAACCACACGTCATAGGTGGGCACCTGATGCGGACCGAGCGCAAATAGCTCGTACATGCGCTTGTCCCACAGCATTTCACCGGTCAGCAGATTCCACTCCCACACGCCGATACCGCCCGCCTCGTTAGCCAGCGTGATGCGTTCCATCAGGCGACGATTCACCTGCTCACTCTGTTTGAGTTCAGAAATATCGACAATCTGTGCAATAAAATAGAGCGGCTGGTAATTGGCATCGCGCACCATGGATGCTGTCAAACTCGCCCAGACAATTTCGCCATCTTTGCGGAAATAGCGCTTCTCCATGGTGTAGCTCATGATGTCACCCGCCACCAAACGCTCCAGCTGTTGCAGGTCGCTGTTGAGATCATCAGGATGGGTAATCTGCTGGAAAGTGAGTTTTTTCAGCTCGTCCGCCGGAAAGCCCAGCGTGTGACATAGCGATTGATTGACCTGCTGCCAGCCGCCATTGGGCGACACCAGCGCCATGCCAATCGCCGAATACTCCATCGCATGGCGGAAGCGGGTCTCACTCTCGCTGATATGATGCTTTTCGCGCTGGAACGCATCCATCACCAGCGCCATCACATGACTGGGCAGCAGCACTAACAGGAATGGCAACCAGGTGCTGACCTGGCCGAGTAACAGACCCGTCTGTGCCAGGTTAACGAAACTGAATGCCAGCAGAATGGAGATAAAACTGGCATTAAGAAAGAACAGTAAAAAGGCTTCGAATTTCGGTAGCCGCACCGCGCACCAAAACAGGATCACCACAATAAAGGTGAACGGCCACGGCAGAAAACGCAGCGACAAATAGCTGGCCAGTAGGGTGACGATCAGTGTCAGCAGCGTTTCCAGCTGACGACCGGGGGTGATTAATTGACGCAGCGGCTTGTTGGGCCATAACAACAGCACGGGGCCGAATGCCAGCACGCCAATCACTTCGGAGATCACCCAGGTAGAAAAGAAGGGCAACGACGCACGATGCCCCACCTGCAGCATCCAGACCGCCACCACACCGCCAATCAGCGGCGCAATCAAACCGGCGCAGACGGCAAATCGCACCCAATCGAGCAGCGAATTCAGGGGATTTCTGCGATCCAGCAGCGCGCGCAACATCAGGCCGCCGAGAATGGCCTGCACCATATTCAGGATGGCAAATTTAAGGTTGCTCAGCGCCGGACCAATGACGATTAAATTGGCCAGTGAGGTGCCAATCACACAGCTGAGCAGCAGCAGCGGAACATGTTTTGAGGGGGCGCGAAAAACCACCACCGTCATCAGGGCGGTGGAGTACCAAAGCGGGGAAATGCGTCCGCTGACCACAATCAGTTCGAGACAAAACAGCGTCAGTAAAAAGGCCAATGCACCCAAAAACAGTGCGTTGAGCCATTTTCTTTGCGGTCTATCCTGTGAGGTTAATATTTCCAGGGTCATGCACGAATCCAGCAGCGCGCATTCGTTACACGTCGAAAAATGCGCCAATCATTCTCTGTTTTGCATGCTAGCACATCTGCATCAGATGTCCGCGCAGAATCTAGTTTAGCCCTGATTCAATGAATGTTTTGGCCCTGGCAAAAAAAGATTAATCGCGAAACAGATCGGCGCGCGTATAGGGTTTTTCTAATCCGGCGAGATGGGCGGAAAAACGTTCAAGAAATTGCTGCGTGGTGGCCACGCGGCCATGACTCATCAACACCAGCGGCACCAGCAGGGCGACACACACTTGCGCCAGGCTGAAACCCTTCAGAGCGGTGCGGCGCTGTGTCAACAGGAATGCACTGCTCAGCGTAAAGCCCAGCATCAGGCCGGTGAGCACTTCACTGAAGGAGTGCGCGTGGATCACCAGGCGTGACAGGCCGACCATCATCGGGATCAGATAGCCAATACCGATGGTGAATGCGCGCCAAAAGGTAGGGAAGCGGCCCGAAACCAGCCACATCATCACTGGCCAAAGCGTTGCTGACATGGCGCTGTGGCCACTGAATCCGGTGAAGTTAAATCTGGCGCTGCCAATGCCAAACCCAAGAAACAGGATTTTAGACAGGCTAACCAGCAGGCCCGCCAGGCCAAAAGCGAGCAGCCAATACCAGACAGTTTGGCGGTTGTCGCTTTTCCACGGCAGCACCAGCGCGATAATCACGGCGGTCGGGATCAGCAACATGCTGTCACCAAAATAGGTCAGGGTTTTCCAACTCATATTTTTCCTTGGGCTTTATTGAGTCAACCTGGGGGGTACACCACTCAGGCAGGAGAACAGTGTATCGATTAAGCATCTGGCTGCAAAAGGGGATATTCTGAAAAGCGGCGGGCCCATTTCTCTGGCATCAAACAGGTGAAATACCTATAATTGCCGCCAACTAACCCTCTCAATCGGCCCATTGCGGTTTCGGCTTCAATTGGCTCCAGTTATCAGGTCTTAAAAAAGTATGACTGACAAGTCTCATCAGTGCGTGATCGTTGGCATCGCAGGTGCATCCGCATCCGGAAAAAGTCTTATTGCCAGCACGCTCTATCGTGAAATCCGTGACCAGGTCGGTGACGAGCATATCGGTGTGATCCCCGAAGATGCCTACTACAAAGATCAGAGCCACCTCACCATGGAAGAGAGGGTGAAAACCAACTATGACCATCCCAGCGCGATGGACCACGATCTGCTGTTGCAGCATCTGCGCGCGTTAAAGGCGGGTCAGGATATTGAGTTGCCGGTTTATAGCTACGTTGAACACACGCGCACCAGTGACTGTATTCATCTTAAGCCGAAAAAAGTGATCATCCTTGAGGGCATTCTGCTGCTGACCGATGCGCGTCTGCGTCAGGAGATGAACTTCTCTATCTTCGTAGATACCCCGCTGGATATCTGTCTGATGCGTCGCATGAAGCGCGATGTGAATGAGCGTGGTCGTTCCATGGATTCGGTGATGAGCCAGTATCAGAAGACCGTGCGTCCAATGTTCCTGCAGTTTATCGAGCCTTCCAAACAATACGCTGACATTATCGTGCCGCGTGGCGGGAAGAACCGCATCGCCATCGATATTCTCAAAGCCAAGATTAACCAATATCTTTGAAAATACTGCGTCCGGATGGACGTGACGCGTGAAGGTTGTCACAACAGTGGCGACCTTTCGCTACACTTAAAGCATGGAGACTCTGCGATGAGATTATGCGATCGCGACATTGAAGCCTGGCTCGACAACGGTAAACTGGCGATTGACCCGCGCCCACCGGTTGAGCGCATTAATGGCGCAACCGTGGACGTGCGCCTCGGCAATCAGTTCCGCACCTTCAGTGGTCACACTGCGCCATTTATTGATTTGAGTGGTCCAAAACACGAAGTCAGCGCCGCACTGGATCGCGTAATGAGCGATGAGATTGTGCTGCCGGAAGGGGAAGCGTTCTTCCTGCATCCGGGTGAGTTAGCGCTGGCAGTGACGCTGGAATCGGTCACGATTCCGGATGATCTGGTGGGTTGGCTGGATGGCCGCTCCTCGCTGGCGCGTCTGGGCTTGATGGTGCACGTGACGGCACACCGTATCGATCCAGGCTGGCAGGGCCGCATTGTGCTGGAATTCTACAACTCCGGTAAGCTGCCGCTGGCGCTGCGTCCGGGCATGTTGATTGGCGCATTGAGCTTTGAACCGTTGTCTGGCCCAGCGGCACGCCCCTATAACCGCCGCGAAGATGCAAAATATCGTGGTCAGCAGGGTGCCGATGCCAGCCGTATCGACAAAGACTGATGTTCGCCTAAATGATTCAACGTGCGGCAAAGCGGTAAGAGGGTGAATCCCCGGTAGCTGGCATCAGTGTGTGACTGGGGTAAATGAACGCAGCCAACGCCGCTGCAGCATGAAGAATGACGGTGATGAGGGATTATGAGAAGAGTGATAACGACGCTGGCCATCCTGTTAGTGGTGGTCGTGGCGGGCATGACGGCACTGGTGTTGCTGGTCAATCCCAACGACTTTCGTACCTATATGGTACAGCAGGTAGAACAGCGCAGTGGTTATCAACTTGAAGTCAGTGGTGGCCTACGCTGGCACGTCTGGCCGCAACTCAGTATTCTCGCCGGGCGCATGAGCCTGACCGCACCTGGCGCCAGCCAGCCGATGGTCACTGCTGAAAATATGCGTCTGGATGTCAACCTCTGGCCGCTACTGTCGCATCAGCTAAGCGTCAGCCAGGTGATGCTGAAAAATGCCGTGATTCGCGTCACGCCAGACAGCGCCGCCCAGAAACCGAGCGGTTCACCGGTGGCGCCCACGGACGCGGAACCGGTGGTGACGCGCACCAATGGTTGGTCATTCGACATTGCTAAACTGCGCCTCGCCGACAGTCTGCTGATCTGGCAGCAGCCCGGTGGCGATGAATATAACTTCCGTAATCTCAATCTCAACCTCGATCAGGATGCCAGCAAAAATGCCAGCATCGAACTCGCCACGCGCATTTCACGCAATCAGCGCAATGTTAGCGTGAACATTAAAGGGCAGATGAATGTGGCGCAGTATCCGCATCGGCTGGTGGGGCAGATAGAAGAGATGGATTACACGCTGGACGGCGCTAACCTCCCGCCGCAGGGCATCAAAGGTGCGCTGAGCGGGCAGGGTGAGTGGAATGCCGATAAACAGCAATTTTCGTTGCAAAAGATGCAGCTGACGGCCAACGACAGTTCGCTGGATGGCAGTGCCGAAGGGCGTTTAATGTTGCCGCAGCAGCTCAATCTGTCTTTACACGCCACGACGTTAAATCTTGATAATCTTATGGCCAGCGCCCCCGCCAGCGACAACAGCACCCCACAGCACGCCAGCGTGATGCGCACGCCCGTGATTGCTGAACCACGCACGCGTACCAACGCTGACTCGCCGTTAAATCTGATGGATTTAACGCTGAGTCTGAATGCGGATTCCAGCGTGTGGCGCGGATTGACGCTGAGCAATCTGCAGATCGATGCCAGCAATCAGGAAGGGTTGATGACCCTGAACAAACTGCAGGGGAAAATTGGCGATGGGCACTTCTCGATTCCGGGCAGCATTGATATCCGTCAGCCGGTGACCAAAGTCGTCTTGCAGCCGGAGA
The DNA here is from genome assembly GCA_000773965.1 of Enterobacter cancerogenus. Lineage (GTDB taxonomy): Bacteria > Pseudomonadota > Gammaproteobacteria > Enterobacterales > Enterobacteriaceae > Pantoea > Pantoea communis. Next base: position 260,792 of record JRUP01000014.1, on the reverse strand, counting down.
TAGAAAACATCGCCATTGCACCTTTAATGAAAGCGCTGGAACTGCCGGAGAGTTTGCAGGGCACGGTCTCCCTGAAAGGCGATCTCAGCGGCACGGGCCTGAGCGTGGAGGAAGCGAAGCGTAACTGGCAGGGGAATGCCGAGCTGGAGGCCACCAACCTGCAACTCGCCCAGCTTAATCTGCAACAGATGGTGCGCCGTGCCGTGGCGCGCGTGAGCAATAGCGTGACCAATGATGAGCCGGACGATCAGGGGATTCAGCAGCTGAGCGGTCGTATTAGCCTGAATCAGGGCAAGGTTGTCATGCCAGATCTGCAGGGTGGCAGTAACCGCCTGGCAGTGCAGACCAAAGGCACGGTTGATGTGGTGAACCAGCAGCTCGACGTCACCTTCAATATGATGCTGCGCGGCTGGAAAGGCGACGATAAGCTAGCGACTCTGCTCAATGGCCAGGCGATTCCACTGCGGATGTACGGTGGCTGGAACAACCTGCAGTACTCACTGCCGGTTGACGATGTGGTGCGCCAGCAGTTGCAGAGTGAAGCGAAGTCGCGCCTTAACGAGTGGCTGGATCGCCAAAAGCCTGCGGTGCAACAACCTTAATCCACGTGAAATGCCGTTATGCCGGGTTTGATTGGGCATAACGGCGTCGGTTACTGCCCAAGCTCAGGCGCGGGCACAATCTCCACTTTCTGTACCCGATGATTTTCCACCTGCAGCGTGCGCAATAAATAATCCCCTACCTGTAACTCTTCTCCCTCTTCAGGCACATGTTGCAGGCTGTCCATTAATAATCCGGCCAGCGTGTGATAATTACGTTTCTCATCCAGTGGCAAATGCACATAGGCTGCCAAATCTTCAAGAGGAATATGCCCGTTCGCCACCCAACCGCCATGCGGCAACGGCTGGATATCATAGCGCGCATCAATCTCCTCACCTTCATTCGGCAGATTCCCGGCGATGGTCTCCATCAGGTCACTCAGGGTGACCACGCCTTCCACCGATCCAAACTCATCGACCACAAACGCAAAATGGGTGCGGGCGTGGCGGAACTGCTCCAGTGCCTGCAATAACGTCAGGCGTTCGGGAAAGATCAGCGGCTGTTTTACCAAAGCACGTAAATCGAGAGAATGGCTGTGCAGCGACTGATGGAGCAAATCAATCACATGCACCACGCCGAGCGGATCGTGCCCGCGTTCAGTAATCAGGATGCGGGTGTGCTGATTGTTATCCAGCTTAGCCATGATTGCGGCCGGATCTTCACTCAGGTCGATGTGCTCAATATCGTGGCGTGACGTCATGATGCTGCTGATGTGCCGCTGCCCTAAACCGAGTACGCGGGCAATCATGCGCCGCTCCTGGCGATTGAATAACGCACCTTCATCGCTGTCGCTGAGCAATGAGGCGGTATCGGCGTCCAGTTCGGCACGCTGGGCTTCACCACGCAATATGCGCAGCACGGCTTCTGAGGTGCGCTGGCGCAGCGGGCGTCCGGCGGTGAGGAAGCGGCGGCGATTAAACAGCGCCAGCTGATTAAACATCTCGATCACGATTGAGAAACCAATCGCCGCGTAGAGATAGCCCTTCGGAATAATAAAGCCGAGGCCTTCCGCCACCAGACTGAAGCCAATCATCAGCAGGAAACTCAGGCAGAGAATCACAATGGTTGGATGACCATTCACAAAGCGCGTGAGCGGCTTACTCGCCAGCAGCATGAGCAAAATGGCAATGGTGACCGCCGCCATCATCACCGGCAGTTCGTTCACCATGCCTACAGCGGTAATCACCGCATCAAGCGAGAAGATGGCATCCAGCACCACAATTTGCGCGACCACTGGCCAGAATTTAGCACCGTTCTTACTTTGACCGCTCTCTTCGTCGCTCCCCTCCAGACGACTATTGAGTTCCGTCGTGGCTTTATAAAGAAGAAACAGCCCGCCGGAGAGCAGCAGTAGATCGCGGGCGCTGAAATTGTGCTGGAACAGGGTAAACAGCGGTTGCGTGAGAGTCACCAGCCAGGAAAGCGATGCCAGCAACACCAATCGCAACAGCAACGCCAACAGCAAACCGATTACGCGCGCACGGTCACGCGCCGCAGGCGGTAACTTTTCGACCAGGATGGCAATAAAAACCAGGTTATCAATACCCAGCACCAGCTCGAGAACGATTAGCGTGACTAATCCTGCCCAGAGCGACGGATCGAGGATCCACTCCATCATGCTTTCATCACCTGAATGTCTGAAAATGCGTTTTGTCTGATGATAGTGAATCAGCAGGCAAGGTACAAATGAGGCAAATCGCGCGATATCACCCTGTTGCCCTGAGTTTTAGGCATATTCTGAGAAGGTACATTTCTTCGATAAGATGAAAGTATGGATAAACTTCACCGCATCGTGATAGTGACGATTAATTCTAATATTCACGCGCAAGCGTACGTTTTTAATGCGAAGCAGTCCGAAGGTGAGTATCGAATTATTCTGAATTTTACGCAGGAATGGGCTGAAAGGGATGGCATCAATACTTATGGCTGGTAGTCTTTTTCCTAAAATAGTGCAGGGGACACGGGGCCTACTTGTAAACAAGCCAGTAATAACTAGTATAGCAACGTGTTAGTAAATGTCTGCGCCGAAGTTGTTAATAGCGCGCTGTTTAGCTTCTTAATGTTATGAATTGTGATCGTGCACGGGATTAGCCTGCCGCTGGCTAAGAATAATCTTAGTGAATGCGATGAAAATAGATGCGATTGCAGCGGTATTGGCAGCGACAGCCAAGGGCGGTAGCGTGCCTGAAGTGCTTTTCTCCGTTCAGATTAGGGCTAAATCGTGGCAAGGGAAGTCAGACTAATCTGTTGGTATTTATTGCAATTCTTTGGCTTTACTAAAAAGAGAATTGGCATAAACACCGGAGCGTTTGCCGCAGATTGCCTCTCCGTTAGCAGTGGATGTATCGCTCATTTATTACACAGGGCAGAGGCGTTAGGGATTAGGGAAATAAAATAAAAGAGTTAAATATGCGCGATAACCAAATTACATATAAAAGTCTCCTCACTAAAATTTTACTGGCGTGCTCGGATTTAATTTGTTTCAACGCGGCATTGTTTATTGCTCTGGCGGTGATTAATTCGTTCACAGATTCTCCACTGGCAGATATATCTGAAAAATACCTGCACTTAAAAATCGCCACCCACGTTTGTTTATCGATTATTTGCGTAGGCTGGTTCTGGGTTCGCCTGCGTCATTACACCTATCGCAAGCCATTCTGGTTTGAGCTGAAAGAGATATTTCGTACCATTCTTATTTTCTCTGTCATCGATTTGTCAATTTCAGCATTATCGCAATGGCAGATGTCGCGCTTTGTTTGGGTCACCACCTGGATTCTGGCGTTGATATTAATTCCGCTGGCGCGCGCCATCTCTAAACGCGTACTGAATCACTTCGGTATGTGGAAAAAACAAACCATCATCATCGGCAGTAGCCGTAATGCTGAAGAAGCCTGGCAGGCGCTGCAGAGCGAAGAGGTGATGGGGTTTGATGTCATTGCGTTCTTCGATGTTGATGGCAGTTGCCCGCAGGCCAGCATCTCTGGCGTACCGGTGCTGCACAATGAACATGAGCTGTGGCAGCTGACGCACAGCGAAACCCAGTTCATCGTGGCTGTGGAGTTTGAACAGAGCCAGCATCGTGACAACTGGCTGAAAATGCTGGCAATGCATAACTGCCGTTCAGTCTCAGTGATTCCAACTCTGCGCGGCGTGCCCCTTTACGGTACCGACATGGCCTACATCTTCAGCCATGAAGTGATGATTCTGCGCGTGAACAATAATCTGGCGAAACGCACTTCGCGCTTCCTGAAACGTGCTTTCGACATCGTCGGCGCACTCGGCATCATTATTGCGCTGTCACCGGCGCTGCTGGTCCTCGGCTTTATGGTTGGACGCGACGGTGGCCCACCGATTTACGGTCATGAACGTGTCGGCCTGAACGGACGCAAATTCAAATGCCTTAAATTCCGTTCGATGGTGATCAACTCGAAAGAGGTGCTGGAGGAAGTCCTGCGCACCGATCCGGTCGCTCGCGCCGAGTGGGATAAAGATTTCAAACTGAAGAATGACCCGCGTATTACCAAAGTTGGCCACTTCATCCGTAAAACCAGTCTGGATGAACTGCCGCAGCTGTGGAATGTGGTACGCGGCGACATGAGCCTGGTGGGCCCACGTCCAGTGATTGAAGACGAACTCTGTCGTTATGCCGGTGATGTTGATTATTACCTGATGGCGAAACCCGGCATGACGGGATTGTGGCAGGTTAGCGGTCGTAACGACGTTGACTATGAAACGCGCGTCTATTTCGATTCGTGGTATGTCAAAAACTGGTCGCTGTGGAATGACATCGCGATCCTGTTTAAGACAGTGGGTGTCGTACTGAAACGCGATGGCGCTTATTGAGAGTAGAAGGGCAGGGGACGAAATCATTATCCCCGTCTGAAATGCCGGTGCTGGGAGTGCCTTAACTGACAACTGCCATTATCGAGCCTGAATAGAGTCGGTGCTTTGCCGGCAGGGTAATCACCGACTTTAATTGATGTCGTCTCAGGGCACGGTGACAACATAAAACCAAGGGAGCGCATGATAATGACCCACAGTTTCAGTGTTTAACCCGTCAGTTTTATTTTTTTATAAGACGCTACACAGCGGCGTTTTCGCCTCTATCAATCATTAACTGATAGCGAAGAATCAGATGATAATGAAAATTAAATTGATACCTTTACTGGTATCCGCAACTTTTCTCTCCGGGTGCACCATTGAACCAGGTTCGCACCTTTCCACTAGCGGAAAAGATGTCATTGAGCAACAGGATAGCAACTTTGACATCGACAAATACGTCAACGTCTTCCCGCTGACGCCGCGTCTGGTTGAACAGATGCGTCCGAAGCCACTGGTTGCGCAGGCCAACCCGGCGCTGCAGACCGAAATTCAAAGCTACGAATATCGCGTGGGCATTGGCGACGTGCTGAACGTCACCGTATGGGACCACCCGGAGCTGACCACACCAGCGGGTCAGTATCGTAGCGCCAGTGACACCGGTAACTGGGTACAGGCCGATGGCACGATTTTCTACCCGTACATCGGTAAAGTGCGTGTAGCCGGCCGCACCGTGACGGAAATCCGCGCTGAAATTGCGCGCCGCCTTGCGCAGTTCATTGAAAGCCCGCAGGTGGATGTCAACGTCGCAGCCTTCCGCTCACAGAAAACCTACGTGACCGGTTCGGTGACCACCTCCGGCCAGCAGGCGATCACTAACGTGCCGCTGACCGTACTCGATGCCGTCAACGCAGCCGGTGGCTTAGCTGCCGATGCAGACTGGCGTAACGTGGTGCTGACGCACCAGGGCAAAGAGCAGCGCATTTCGCTGCAGGCGCTGATGCAAAACGGCGACCTGAGCCAGAACCATCTGCTGTATCCGGGCGATATTCTCTACGTCCCACGTAACGATGATCTGAAAGTCTTCGTGATGGGCGAAGTGAAACAGCAATCCACGCTGAAAATGGACCGTAGCGGCATGACGCTGGCCGAAGCGCTGGGTAATGCGGCTGGGATGGATCAAACCACGTCCGATGCTACCGGTGTCTTCGTTATTCGCCCTATTCGTGGTGCCAACCGCACCAAGATCGCCAACATCTATCAGTTGAATACCAAAGATGCGGCATCGATGGTGATGGGGACTGAATTCCAACTGGAGCCGTACGACATCGTCTACGTCACCGCCACACCAATTACCCGTTGGAACCGTGTGATTTCTGGGCTGCTGCCAACCATCGTGGGTATCGACGATGCAAGCTCCGCAGCACTGCGTTTCCGCAACTGGTCTAACTAAGGTTTCAGTATGATCAAGTCCGTGTTAGTCGTCTGCGTCGGTAATATCTGCCGCTCCCCAACCGGGGAGCGTCTCTTCCAACGCGCGCTACCTTCAACTCGGGTGGCTTCTGCAGGGCTAGGCGCTCTGAAGGGGTTCCCGGCGGACCAGACTGCCAGCGATGTTGCCGCATTACACGGCGTATCGCTGGAAGGCCATCATGCTCAGCAGTTAACGGCCAGTATGTGCCGTGACTATGACCTGATTCTGGTGATGGAGAAGCGCCACGTTGAGCAGGTCAATCGCATCGACCCAGCCGCACGCGGAAAAACCATGCTCCTTGGGCACTGGCTCAATCAGCAGGAAATTGCGGATCCGTACAAAAAAAGTCGCGAGGCCTTCGAAGAGGTCTACGGGTTACTGGAAAACGCTACCCAGAAATGGGTCAACGTACTAAGCCGATAGTTGGGAATACCCATGAATATTAAAAACAAGGTTATGACCGCGCCAAAAGAAGATTCGAGTGGATGGGATCTGGCGCATCTTGTGGGACAGCTAATTGATCATCGCTGGATCATCGTGGCCGTTACCGCCTTCTTCATGTTGGCAGGAACGCTCTACACACTGTTTGCAACGCCTATTTACAGCGCCGATGCCATGGTTCAGGTAGAGCAGAAAAACACGGCTTCTGTTCTGAATGAATTGCAGGATGTGATTCCAACGACACCCGCTTCCGACACAGAGATTCAAATTCTTGAATCCCGTATGGTGTTGGGCAAAACGGTTAATGACTTAGGTCTGGATACCGTGGTGGAGCAGAACTACTTCCCGGTGATTGGTAAAGGTCTGTCGCGCCTGATGGGCAACAAGCCGTCTGAAATCGCCATTTCTCGCCTGGAAATTCCGCGCACTATCGATAAGCGTACGGTGCAGTTGGAAGTGACAGGTCCACAGACTTATACCGTGACCAGCGAGGGTGATGAGCTGTTCAAAGGCCGCGTGGGTCAGCTGGAGCAGCATGGTGAAGTCACTATGCTGGTCAGCGGTATCCAGGCTGATGAAGGGACCAGCTTCAACGTCACCAAACTCACTGACTTGCAGGCCATCAGAGCGGTGTTAAACGCACTTACCGTCGCTGATAAAGGCAAAACGACCGGTGTGCTGGGTCTGGAATATCAGGATGAAGATCCGGTGCGTGCCAGCCAGGTACTGAATCAGATCGTGAATAACTATCTGCTGCAGAACGTGGATCGTAAATCTGAGCAGGCTGAGAAGAGCCTGGAGTTCCTGCGCAACCAGCTGCCACAAGTGCGTAGCAGTCTGGATGATGCGGAGAACAAGCTCAACGCCTATCGCCGCCAGAATGAATCGGTGGATATGTCGCTGGAAGCGAAATCGGCTCTCGACTCATCCGTCAGCGTGCAGAGCCAGTTGAACGAACTGACCTTCAAAGAAGCTGAAGTGTCACAGCTCTACACCAAAGATCACCCGACTTACCGCGCGCTGCTGGAAAAACGCAAAACCCTGGAAGACGAGCAGGCAAAACTGAACAAGAAAATTGCCGGTATGCCGCAAACCCAACAGGAAATTCTGCGTCTGACACGTGATGTGCAGTCAGGTCAGGAAATCTACATGCAGTTGCTGAATCGCCAGCAAGAGCTGGGAATCAGTAAAGCCAGTACCGTGGGTGATGTGCGCATCATCGACCGTGCGGAAACCGCCGGTAGCCCGGTGGCACCGAAGAAACTGTTGATTATTGCCGCCAGCTTTATTCTGGGTCTGATTCTCTCTGTGGGTCTGGTGCTGCTGAAAGCGCTGTTCCATCACGGTATTGAGAATCCTGAGCAGCTGGAAGAGCTGGGCATGAACGTCTATGCCAGCGTACCGCTGTCAGAGTGGCAACGTAAGAAAGATACCGAAGCCCTGGCGCGTCGTGGTCACAAAGAGAAAAGTGACCCACATAATACCCTGCTGGCGTTGGGTAATCCGACCGACCTCTCCATCGAAGCGATTCGCAGCCTGCGTACCAGCCTGCACTTCGCGATGATGGAAGCCAAAAACAACATTCTGATGATTACCGGTGCCAGCCCGGGTATTGGTAAAACCTTTATCTGTGCCAACCTGGCGACCCTGGTATCGAAAGCAGGCCAGCGTGTGCTGTTCATTGATGGTGATATGCGCCGTGGTTATACCCATGAGCTGCTCGGTTCGGAAAACAAAATGGGTCTCTCCAATGTGTTGTCCGGCAAGAGTGAGTTCTCACCGGCCATGATTCAGAAAGGCGTGTACGGTTTTGATTTCCTGCCACGCGGTCAGGTACCACCGAACCCGTCTGAACTGCTGATGCATCGTCGCATGAGTGAGTTACTGGATTGGGCGAGCAAGAACTACGACCTGGTGTTGATTGATACCCCACCGATTCTGGCGGTGACCGATGCTTCCATCATCGGTAAGTTGGCCGGTACGTCGCTGATGGTGGCGCGTTTCGAAACCAACACCACTAAAGAGTTGGATGTCAGCTACAAGCGCTTCGCGCAGAACGGTATTGAGATTAAGGGTGTCATCCTGAACGCCGTGGTGCGTAAAGCGGCGAACTCTTACGGTTATGGTTACGACTATTACAACTACGAATATAAACAGAAAGTGTAACGCACCCTGTTATTGACTTAGAGGCGGCATCTGCCGCCTCTTTTTGCGTAAGGAATGACACCATGGCACCCTATTGGGTTATATCCGGATTGTTGCTTCTGATTTCATTGAGTGAGCTTATTGTCAAAAAAGATGAGCGCACTTCGGGTCTGATGCTCTACCTGCTGTGTATTGCCACCGCTATCCTGATTGTGTTTGCCGGGATTCGCGGTTTGGGTACCGGCATGGATGACCTGCAGTATCGGACATTTTATACCGGCTTCATTCAAAGTCTGCAGATCAACGGCTTTAGCGCCACCGTGGAGCTCTTCCGTTATGAGCCGCTGATTTTTGCCATCGCCTGGCTAACCAGTCTGATTTCCAGTAATGCTGACACCTTCTTATTTGTATTCAGCATTCTGGCGGTGGTGACCAATGCGGTGTTCTTCCGCAAAATGTCACCGTACCCGATCCTCGCGCTGGCACTCTATTCCGCCCATATCTATATCAACAAAGACATGAACCAGATTCGCTTTGGTCTCAGTTCTGCGCTGTTTTTGGGTGTGCTCTGGTGTTTGTATCTGAAGCGTTACTGGGGAGCGTTCGGCTTTTTCCTGCTCTCTTTCTTCAGCCACAACACCGGAATTATGGTGGTTACGGTCTTGCCATTCTTGTTTATCCGTCAATGGCGCTATTGGCCGGTGCTGATTATCTTTCTGAGTATCCCGATGTCGAAGTTCGGCGGGACAAACTTTATCAGCTTGATCAGTGCGCATATGGGCGCGATGGGGGAGAGGGCGGAAGGCTACAGTGCTGAAGCATCGAATACCGCGGATGGCAGCATCTTCTCGGTTTCTAACCTTAAAAACATCATGCTGGTGTGTATGTTTGTCTACTTCATGCTCAGCGATGAATTGAAACGCAACAACGCTGAGCAGTGGCGATTTAACTATCTGATGATTGTGACCTTCGCGCTGGGCGGGGCAATCAGGATCTTCTTCTATAACTATTCATCCGGGGCAAGGCTTTCCAACTACCTGTTGCAAGTTGAGCCTATTCTACTGACCTCGTTGATCTATCAATCAAGGCAATTGCTCAAGCCGGCGATGTTCGCGATGTTCAGTTTCTTTCTTGTTTATTACCTCTACTACAACACCATCTCGCAGAAACAGGCCGTTGTCGGCTACGAGGTGGCGCAGGAGTTCAAAATCTTTAGGTAACAGAGAGGTAACATGACGAGAAAATTGATGGTTTTAGCCCTCGCGCTGGCACCGATTGCGGCGCTGGCAGCACCGGGTTTAAGCACGTTGCAGATTGACGCATTTGGTGATTCCACTACCGCGGGTGTCATCAGCAAAGACCGTAAAAGCAGCATCACCAAAGCCAGTGAAATCGGTGAATTGACGCAAATGCTGCAACAGCAGTATGGCGATCGGGTCAACATCGTGGTGAAAAACCACGGTGTGCCCGGTGCGCAGGCCGCTGAGTTGTTGTACCCGCATGGCGGCGATGATCAAAGCCATTGGGAGGACTTAATGAAAACCTCCCCGGCTAAAATCGTTCTGATCAACTACGCCATTAACGATGCCCGACACTATTTTTTCAAGGATAAGAAGGTGCACCTTGAAAGCCCTGAAGAGTATGGGCGGATTATCACGCGCCTGGTTGAAGTGGCGAAGCAGAACCATAAACAGGTTATTTTGCAGGAGCCAAATCCTATTTGCGGCAAAGCAGAACGTTGGAATGTTTGGCCCTACGTCTGGCAACTTAACGAGGTGGCTAAGCAGCAGCAGGTTGCCGTGGTTCACCAGTATAGCGTGATTAAAGAAGATCGTGATTGGCAGTCGCAGATGTCTGACGACTGTATTCATCCGCTGGAGTCACTGTATAAAGCCAAAGCGGATCGTACCTTTAGTATTGTTAGCCCACTTGTTCAGCAAAGTCTTGCGCAGCAAAGCCCCTAACCTTGTTGTGTCGATTTTATAAGGGATCCTGATATGTACATCATGATTATGGTGGTTTCGTTCTGCCTAGCATTGCTCATTTTACATGCCTGCTCTTATCATCGCGGGATTTATAATGATAAAGGCGTGAAGAGTATTTCTGGCCTGCGTGCTTTCCTTGCCAGTATTGTCGCCTTTTCTCATTTTGTTCATTATATTTACGGGCTGGATCAACCGTGGATATATGATAAAAACTATTTTGCCTGGTTCTCTGAAGGCAACTTTTTTGTGAATTCGGGTAAATTCGGCGTCTTGCTGTTCTTTATGATTTCGGCTTTCCTGTTCTATCGCTGGCTGGATAACGATACGCCCACCCCTGCACAGCTGAGTGGAAAACTCTGGCGTTCACGCGTTCGACGTATCGTCCCGATGTTTTGGTTCTCAGGTTTCGTTATCTTTACCATTGGGGCGCTGCAAGGTGCGCTGGTGCCGCCGTTGCAAGCGCTGAAAGACGCTGTGTTATGGCTATTGTTCATTGGCAGCTACAACGTTGGCGAGATGTCTACGGCGGTGGTGAACTCCGGCGTAGAGTGGACGCTGCGTCTGGAATGGTTGCTGTATTTGTCTATTCCCGTGATTTATTTCCTCAATCGATTAACACGCGGGAAATACAAAACTCTGCTGATCCTCTCGTCCATCGGCGTTATTTTCATCATTGCCGTCGCATTACGCTTGTATGGGAAAACCTATACCGATCCGCGTCCGGTACTCGGCTTTGCGATGGGATATTTTGCTTATAAGTTCCGCGATAGATTTGCTGGTTTACGCCATTCCCGCAGTGCGGCAATCCTCAGTCTTGGATTGGCAGCATTCTCTCTGTTCTTCACCTCGAATACCTTCTTCTATGTCTTCTTCCTGATATCCCTGACGGTGATCTTCTTTATTGTCAGTAGCGGTAATTCGCTGATGGGACTGCTGGAAAATAAGACCTTGATGTCGATTGGTGAAGTGAGCTATAGCCTCTATTTGATTCATGGCGTCGTGCTGTACGGTATTGAGCAAATCCCACCAACGTTATATCCGCATAATTACTGGATGTTCACGCTGTTATCTACACTGTTCTTTGTTGCGGCGTTTTATGTCGCAAAAATGACCTATCTTTGGGTGGAAAAACCGTTTATCGGCAGCAGTGGCGGTAAGTCTAAAGCAGCAACCAAAGCAGCAGCCGAAAATTAAGAATTTGACTGATTACCTTCGCTTAATATTCGTATTACTGTTAACCAGAAGTTTTTAGAGGTACTGGCAATGCAGGATATTCGTTTCTCAATTGTAATTCCCGCGTATAACGCGTCGAAGTCGATTGTAACGACGCTGGATTGCGTCAAAGCGCAAACCTATCGCAATTTTGAAGTCATCATCGTGGATGACAAATCGGCTGATGCCGCTGAGCTGGCACAGGTGGTGCGCAGTGAGCGTTATCAGGATCTGGACATCAAACTTGAGCTGTCTGAGGTGAAACTCAACGGTGCCGGCGCTCGTAACAAAGGTATCGAACTGGCTGAGGGTGATTTCATCAGCTTCCTCGATGCAGATGATGAGTGGGGCGTTGATAAGCTGCTCACCGTGTATGACACCATCACCAGACTTGAAGCACAGGGTAAGTCGAACTATCTGATCTTTAGCCAGGTGAACATTCATCAGGATGGCCGTTTCCTCAAGGTGATGCCGATGCAGGCACCGGGCAAGAATGAAACCATCGCTGAATATCTGTTTGGCTGTTACGGCTTTATTCAAACCAGCACCATTGTGTTGAAGCGCGAAGATGCCGATAAAATCCGTTTTGATGCGCGTTATATTCGCCATCAGGATTATGATTTCTGCATCCGTGCTGACCGCATGGGCTATGAGTTTGTGATGATCGATAAGCCGCTCGCCACCTACCATCTGGTGACCAAATTTGGTTCCAAACACAAAGGCGAGTCGGTGAAGTACTCCTTCTTCTGGCTGGACACCATGAAGCCGCACCTCACGGCACGTGACGTCCATACTTATAAGGCGTTCAAGCTGCCGCTGCGCTACAAGATGGATGGTAAATCACTGCAGGCGAGCCTCAGTTTCGCGCGCTACTTCTTCCTCACCAATCGTGATAACCGGGCTTATTTCCTGAATCGACTGTTCGATAAGGTGAAGTCTCGCTTCTCTGGCGGGCGAGCCGTCTCCTGATTCACTTTATAAAAATTTCACTTGCTCCCGCACCGGGAGCAATTTTTTGGTTCCTGACACTCCGGGTATGCAAATGACAAATCATGTTGGCACCGTCGGTATCGTGATGCCGATGTATAACGCGCGTAAAACGGTATTGCGTGCGGTAGAGTCGATCGTCAATCAGACCTATAGCGACTGGCATCTTTATTTAATAAATGATCAGTCCACCGATGATTCGCTGGCCTATGTACGCGAACACTGCACTGATGCGCGAATCACCATTCTTAACAATGAAGTCAACCTCGGTGCGGCGGAAACACGGAACGTGGGTCTGCGTGCCGCGCAACAAGAGATTATTGCGTTTCTCGACAGTGACGACGAATGGCACGCCGATAAACTCGCCGAACAGACTGCGGCGATCGCGGCGGGTGATGATTTTGTCATCACGCATTACCACTACAAAACCAAAACCGCCGACCACGATATTCTCTACAGCAAACCCTATCTGCAGCAGGAAAACTTCGTGAAGAAGCAGTATCGCGTTTGCTTCTCTTCCGTGTGTTTCCGCCGTCCCCCTCAGGGCATCTTCTTCCAGCGTAAAGGACATGAAGATTTCCTGTTCCTCTACGAACTGTTCCTCCGCTACAAGCAAGCTCGGGTGATCCAGAAGACGCTGGTCAACTATTACGAGCTGGGCGATTCCCTCTCGCGCAACAAGAATAAAGCGGCGAAATGGCACCTCGAATTATTAAGAATTATCTATAAAAACAATCCGTTAAAAATCTATTACTATTACGGCTGGTATATGGTGAACGGCGTTCTCTTCACCCTGAAGCATCGTTAAGACCCGGCGTCTTTCGTGTTGCTACGACGTGAGCAGCATGGAGGCGTTGGGCCTTAAGTTCACATTTTGAGGTGGAAAGCGTTTTATGAAAAAGATCGTTTTAGTGATTAAGGATGCCTACTCCTACGCGGGCACGGAAAACATCTGTAATTTCATGTCGGAGTGCCTCGGAGAGCAGCACGCCGTCACCATTTATTCGCTGGAAGGACACGGCAAAACCTTTTATCCGTTCGATCGCGTGAAAGAGATCGTCAGTTTTGAAGGGCACAGCAACCCGATTAAAAGCGCTGTGGCAAGCATTCATCAGCAAGGCTTCGACAGCGTATTTCTGATCAGCATGGGTCGCCTGAGTGTGATGTTCGCCTTCTGGAACCTGATGGCGATGAAGAAAAAACGCTTTAAAGCCTACGCCTGTGAACACATCGCGATTAACTCCTTCAGCAAGCCGATCAAAGCGCTGAAGTGGATGCTGCTGCGCTATTACGACCAGGTCATCGTGCTGACGGACAAAGATCATCAGGTGTTCAGCCGCTGGAATATCGCCAGCAAGCAGATCCCCAATCCGGTGGTGTACAAGGCCTTTCAGCGCCAAAGCCGCAGCCGTCAGGCGCTGGCGGTGGGGCGTCTGGATAATCAAAAAGGCTTCGACCTGCTGCTGGATATCTGGGCCGACTTCAGTAAAACCCATCCTGAATGGAAGCTGGTGATCGCGGGTGACGGCGAACTGCGTCAACAACTGCACGATCAGGCTGCGGCGTTGGGCATTACCCATAGCGTTAACTTCGTCGGCAAAGTCAGCAACATCAACGATTACTACCGCGACAGCGATATGGCGCTGATGACCTCGCGTTATGAGGGCTTGCCACTGGTCTTGCTCGAAGCGAAATCCTGGTCATTGCCGGTGGTGGCTTATGACTGCCCAACCGGCCCGCAGGAAATCATCAACCACGGGGAAGATGGTTTCCTGGTGCCGATGAATGACAAATCGACGTTTCTGGCGCGTATGGAACAGCTGGCGAGTGACGATAGCCTGTTCTATGCCATGAGCGAAAAAACCAAAGAAACTGCGCTGAAGTTTGACGGTAACCAGATCAAACAAAGCTGGCTAGCCCTGGTTTAGCCAAATAATTCATGCCGCAGGAAGGCGGCAAATGCTTGAGTCCCCGTGAGCTTACTTGAGTAAGTGACAGGGGCGAAGGCAGGCAGCCAACGCCCTTGTGGCGTGAAGTATGACGGCTAAATGCCTCCGGGATCACATTTATGGCTGTTACGCAGCCCCATGACCACGGGATTGAAAGCATGAAAAGAAGAGAAGTCTTGCAAACTGCAGCCTCCTCCATTGTTGCCGCGCTCTCAGTGAGCGCATTTTCCAGCTATGCGGCCAAAAGTGGTCAACCGGCTTTGAAGGCTGTCGATCCATCCAGCGTACCGCAGGGCGATGTGCCGATTTTAACGCCAGAAAACGTCTACACCATGCCACCACAGTTCTGGCAGAACTTTGAGGGCAAATTGTGGATCGGGCAGGCCGGTCAGGATGCCAGCAAAGCGGGCAATCAGATTCCGGTCTTCCTGCGCGATGCTAGCGGTAAAGTGTCACAAATCAGTCAGCCTATTGCGCTAAATAAGGGCAACTTCGCGCAATTCATCCACGATAATGCAGCGTTGATCGCCAATCCTGCTCACTCCATGGTGGTGGAAGACGATCAAGGGAATACGCTGTTTTCGATTGCAGATGTTTCACGACCCAATCCGAGTAACTTTAGCCAGCGTCTGGCGCAGCCGAATGGCTATCAGCTGATTGGCGAAATCCCGTCGGTTGAGGAGTTAAGGAAAACGCGTCCGCTTTTCGCGGGTGCCAAAATCAAGCTGAAAAGCTGGCATGAAGGTTTAGAAGTGGGCGGCGGGGAATTCGTTGGCGCTTTTGGTGACGGCAAAGATGATGGCGGCGTTATCTTCAGTGGTAAAGGCTTCTATTGGCGTCGCGTGGTTGAAGATTTTAACCGCCTGACGCTGTTCGATTTTGGCGCTATTGCCGATGCCAAAACCGATGCAGCACCGGCGATAAAAGCCATGTATCAATGGTCAATTGATGCCAATCAGCAGATCTGTGTGCAGTTCCCGGCAGGCAATTTCTTCGTCACCGAGTGCGATTTCGGTAATGAAGAACGACGCTACTTCCGTATCTCCGGCGCGATGGTCAATTTTGGCTATTTTCCGGCGACCACGCTGACTTCAGACGGTCGCTCTGAATTCCTGTTCCAGGTGAACGCGCGTTGGACTGAAATCTCCAATCTGATTTTCAACGGTCAAAACGACAAGCGGCCGAATAAGCAGGGGCTGTTCCGCAACACGTGTCCCGGCGGGCAATTTTTCCGTGGTGCCTGCCTGCGACTCAATCAGGTTGGTGGAGTGTCGTTGAGCTTACTGGATACGCTGGATTGTAAAATCGACCAGTGGTACGCCAATGCCTGTACCGGTGATGTGATCAAAGCCAGTTGGTCGGGCCAAAAGGCTGGCGCCTGGGATCACAGCACGGCGATTGAACTCTCCAACTTCAACGCCCAGCACTGTAAAGGCGGTAAGGTGTTGAATCTGCCACGTTGCAGCCAGTCGATCATTCATAACGGCTGGATCGAGCACAGTGAGTTTCCCGGTGACATTTCCAATGGGCAGTGGATTATCGATGCGCTCAGCATTGAAGACTGTAAAAATCCGCTGATTGCGCACAACTCGCGACTGAACATGCGCCAGACCAACCTGCAGGCGGGGAGTTGGATCGACAACTCGATGGAAGGCGAGCGTTGGCTCAACATCTGGGAGATGGGATCAACGCGCGTGGAATCTTACGGTGTCGCCATCGATGGCAGCCTGAAATACAACTACATCACCTCACGCTTCCGCCTGGCGAATAACACCAACCAGGAAACCTGGTTTGAACTTGGCAACTTCTACTCACCTACGGTGGGAGACAGCTGGGAGATAGAGGTGTTTGGTCAATCGCAATTCAATAATGGCACGGCTAATCAGCCCTTAATGAACGTCATTGATGGTAAAGGCACCGGCGGTCGTGCGGTTATTCATCTGCAACGCAAAACCAAAAATGCGGAAGCCAGCTGGTCTGCCGAAGGCAGTTCACCCGTGGTGGATGTCCGCTTTGAACCGCGCTCAGAGACGGACACGAAAGTGTTCGTCAAGCTGGCTGGTTGGACACCCACCACCGCTATTTTGATTAAAAGCACCGCCAAGGACCGCTTCCTCACCGGACGCTGTGCGCGTGTGGATGCCACCATGGCGCAGGGCAGCCCTGCCAGCGGCAGCCAGCAAGCACCGCAGCGCTTCAGTCTGCACAACGGTAAAGCGGGTATAGGCGGCAACGAGCAGGGCGATCTGCTGCTGGCCTCGCGCGCGCTGAAACCGGAGCAGGTAGATACGCGTGAGCCGAAAGGATTTGTCTCGGTGGTGATTAACGGCGAACAGGTGGCGTTACCCTATTTTGCGGTGAAGTCGTAATGCATTAACCGGAGAGGACGCAGCCGTTTGCGCCCTCTCCGGGAAAGGTTGGGAGCGGCCTGCAGGTCGCCCGTTTGAGGACAGATTTTCTATTTTGGGCATTGTTCCCATTGCAGTTTTTTAACACAGAGTTCACTTTGCCCGTGCAGGAAATGACGTGGCTTGTAAAAAATTAAAAAAATTTTTCTGGAGTGTTTATGAAGATTTTATTGGTGGGAAACCATACCTGTGGAAATCGTGGGGATGGCGCGATTTTACGTGGACTGATCGACTCTTTGCAGTCTGCGCGTGGCGACCTCGATATTGATGTGATCAGTCGTTATCCAACAAGCTCCGGGTACTTATTGCAACAGGATATCCAGCAGGATTCCTTGTTTCTGCATAACAGCAAATCAGCGAAAGGGCTGGTGGGCAGCGTTAAACGTAAAGTGGCCAACCGCCTGATGCCCGAAATCATGATGGCGCATCTGGGCAAGGGTGGCCTGTACAAATCGTTCTCTGTGCCGCCCCATCTGGCGCAGTTCACCAAAAGTCTGGAACAGTATGACGCCATCATTCAGGTGGGCGGTTCCTTCTTCGTCGATCTTTATGGTGTGACGCAGTTTGACCACGCGCTCTGTGCATTGATGGCGAAAAAGCCGCTGCACATGGTCGGTCACTCCGTGGGACCCTTTGAGAATCCACGCGTGAATGCGCTGGCCAATTTCGTGTTTGATCGCGTCGATAGCCTGGTGCTGCGTGAAGAGGTCAGCTTCGATCGCCTGAAGCAAGACGGCGTCACCACCAGCCGCGTGAAGAAGGGCGTGGATACCGCCTTCCTGGTGAAAGCGCGCGATGTGGAGAACCCAAGCCACAACCTGCTGCACTGGAAAAATATCATCAGCGCACGTAAAACCATCGCTATCACCGTGCGTGAATTGGCGCCTTTCGACAAACGTCTCGGCGTGACGCAGAAAGAATATGAAGCGGCTTTCGGTAAGGTCATCAACGCGATGATTGCCGAGGGCTATCAGGTGGTGGCTTTCTCTACCTGTACCGGCATCGACAGCTATGCCAAAGATGACCGGATGGTGGCGCTGACGCTACGCGACCACGTCGAAAATCCCGAGCATTACCATGTCATCATGGACGAGTTCAACGACCTCGAACTCGGCATCCTGCTAAGCCATTGTCACCTGACTATTGGCACCCGCCTGCACTCCGCCATCATTTCCATGAACTTCGGTACCCCAGCCGTGGCCATCAACTATGAGCACAAATCGCTCGGTGTGATGAAGCAGCTTGGACTGCCGCAAATGGCCACCGACGTGCAAAGCCTGATGGATGGCTCGCTGATCGACAAAGTACAAACCGTACTGGCCGATTACGACAATGTGAAGCGCAAAGTGGATACCGCGGTGGCGCAGGAGCGTGAAATTGGTAACCGCATTACGGCAGAAATTCTCAACGTGCTGGGGTAAGTGATGAAGCTGACCTTTTTCACCATGCGTTTTCCGGTTGCCTCTGAGACGTTTGTCCTCAATCAGGTAACGCATTTCATCGATGCAGGCTATGACGTGGAGATTATCTCCGTGTTTCCGGGCGATATGATCAATCGCCACGCCGCGTTCGATGATTACAATCTGGCGGCGAAAACTCACTATTTACTGCCGGAAGAGAAAGTTTCGAATCTCGATAAGCTGACGCAGCGCATTGGTTTGATGCTGCCGAAAATCGCGAAGCCGGCGTTAATCAAATCACTCAACGTCGGCCGCTACGGCCAGCAGGCGAAAAAGCTGCTGCTGCCCGCGATTGTTGCTAACGCGAAGCAAACCTTCACCGCGGATGTGTTTCTGGTGCACTTTGGTTATGCCGGTGCGCTGGCCAACAAACTGCGTGAGCTCGGCGTGCTGAAAGGCAAGCAGGCTACGGTATTCCACGGCGCGGATATCTCTCGCCGCCACATTCTCGAAGAGCACAAGCTCGACTACGTCAACCTGTTCAAACAGAGCGAACTGATGCTGCCTATCAGTCATCTGTGGGAGAACAAGCTGATTGAGATGGGCTGCCCGCGCGAGAAGGTGCACGTGACGCGCATGGGCATTGAGCCAGAGAAGTTCAACTTCAGGCCGCGTGAGGCGTTTCATCAGCCGCTGCGAATTGTTTCGGTCGCGCGTTTGACCGAGAAAAAGGGCTTGGACGTGGCGGTCAAGGCCAGTGAAATTCTGCGCAACAACGGTGGGCAGTTCGAGTTCACCATCATCGGCAACGGTGAGCAGGACGGCATGATGCGTGAACACATCGCGCGTGCCGGACTGGAAGCCTTTGTCACTATGCCAGGTTTCAAACCGCAGGAAGAGATTCGTCAGGCGTTGAATGATGCCGATATCTTCCTGCTGCCGTCGAAAACCGCAGCCGATGGCGACATGGAAGGCATTCCGGTGGCGTTGATGGAAGCGATGGCGGTGGGGCTGCCGGTGGTTTCGACCTATCACAGCGGCATCCCGGAGCTGATTCAAAACAACGTCAGCGGCTGGCTGGTCTCCGAAAACGATGCCGAAGAGTTGGCTGACACGCTGCTGCGTCTGTCACGCGGTGATGTCGATGTCGCGCCGGTCGTGGCTGCTGCGCGACACAAAGTGGAAACCGAGTTCAATCAGCACATCGCTTATGGCGAGCTGGCTAAAATTCTGGAGCGCATGGTGTGAGCGGATTAAAAAAACAGGCCGTCTGGCTGTTTGGCAGTACCTGCTTCGCGGCATTGCTGCAGGTGTTACAGCTCAGCGTTCTGGCGCGAAAACTGGAAGCGCATGAGTTGGGTTTATTAGCCATTATCAACGCCATTCTGGCGGTGGCAACGGTGTTGCAGGATATGGGGATGAGCAGCTACATCGTGCATCGCCAGGACATCAACCGCCGCCAGCAGAGTACGATTTATTGGGTCAACGTCTCACTTAGCTTGTGTACCGGCTTAATTATGCTGGCAATTGCCTTCCCGGTGGCGTGGTTCTATCACCTGCCTGAATTGACCGGGCTGATCATGCTCACCAGCCTCAACTTCCTCGTGCTGGGACACCTGTCGCAGTATCAGGCGCACTATGTGAAGTCCAAACGCATGGTGACGCTGGCGAAGATTGAGATGGCGACCAAGCTGTTCGCGTTTCTCTGTACCGTGGCGATGCTGTACTTCACTTCACTGACGGTGGCGGCGGCGATTCTTGGGCTGTTCATCAATGCCTTTACCCGCATCCTGTGCATGATCTACTTCGGTGAGAAGTCGTGGCGTCCAACGTGGGAGTTTGAAGGGGCAACCTTCATCAGCGCGGTGCGTTACGGCATCTATCAGCTCGGTTCGCAGACCATCAATCAGTTGCGTACCCAGGCGGATGCACTGATTGTCGGTAAAGTGATGGGCGCCGAGATGCTGGGGATCTACTCGCTGGCAAAAGAGCTGATTCTGCAGCCGCTTAAACTGGTTTCGCCGGTGATCAACCGTCTGGCACTGCCGCGTTTCGCAGAGAAGCAGCACGATCCGGAGCAGCTGAAAAATCTGTTCCTGAAAGGCACCTTCGTCATCATGTTGTTCAGCAGCGCGATGTATCTGGCGATTGGCATTCTCTCTCCGGTCATCGTACGCGTGCTGTATGGCGCATCGCATGAGCAGGTTTACCATCTGATTCCGCTGATGCTGCTGTTCGGCATGCTGCGTCCGATGGGTGGCTTAACCGGCGCGATTTCCCAGGCGAACGGCAAGACTAACGTTGAGTTCTACTGGAATATCGTCGCCAGTCTGGTGGTGGTCGTGGTACTGGCGACAACCTACATCTGGCCGAACGTGCTGTATGTGGCGTTGACGCTCTCCATCTCGCAGGTGCTGATTTCTGCCTTCGCCCATCCGTTCTTTATCAAGCCGGTGATTGGTATCCGCTTTATGCCGTATGCCCGCCAGTGGGTTTCGGTGTCGGTGGTGTTTGTCGGCCTGATGATGCTGGTGAATCACTTCAATCTGTTCGTGATGCCGGAGTGGTTTGAGGGTTGGCTGTAAGTTTTAAGATAACGACGCTATCAGCGCGGGTATGAGCTTTGAGCGAGTGCCCGCGCCAAAATCCCCCTCATCTATTCTGCAAATCAATGGTCTTATCACCCGTGCTTTTTCCATCAATCCCTCACTGTTTTTCAGCAGTTTAGCCAGTTCATTTTCCGTGTATCAGGCGAAGCGGCAGCCTGCCATTTTGGCGATTTTTGAAGTTGTGACAGAGAGTTAGTGCCGGATTTTCAGATAAAGATTATACTTGCTGCACCGGCCGATCCTGCATAATCGACCCCACGTATTCACTTCATGAAATGGAATAAATATGACCAAGCTTAAAGCAGTAATCCCGGTTGCGGGTCTCGGTATGCATATGCTCCCTGCAACAAAAGCTATCCCGAAAGAGATGCTGCCAATCGTCGATAAACCAATGATTCAATACATCGTTGACGAGTGTGTAGCGGCGGGCATCAAGGAGATTGTGCTGGTCACCCATGCTTCCAAAAATGCAGTGGAAAACCACTTCGACACCACTTATGAGCTGGAAGCGCTGCTCGAAGCGCGCGTAAAACGTCAGCTGCTGAGCGAAGTGCAATCAATCTGTCCTCCCGGCGTGACCATTATGAACGTGCGTCAGGCGAACCCGCTGGGTCTCGGCCACTCTGTGCTGTGTGCACGCCCAATGATCGGTGATAACCCGTTCGTGGTGGTGCTGCCAGACGTGCTGCTGGATGACTCTACAGCTGATCACCTGCGCTATAACCTCGCCGCCATGGTCGCGCGCTTCGAAGAAACCGGTCACTCACAGGTACTGGCGAAACACATGCCGGGCGAAGATCTGACCGAATACGGTGTTCTGACCACCGAGCAGCCGATCGATAACCCAGGCGACATCAGCATCATCACCAACATCGTTGAAAAGCCAGAAGCGGGCCAGCTGGATTCAGACCTGACTGCGGTCGGTCGTTATGTGCTGTCTGCGGACATCTGGCAAGAGCTGGAAAAAACTGAGCCGGGTGCATGGGGCCGTATCCAGCTGACTGATGCCATCGCGTCACTCAGCAAGAAGAAACCGGTTGATGCACAACTGCTGACCGGTACCAGCTTCGACTGTGGTAAAAAAATGGGCTACATGCAGGCCTTCGTTTCTTACGGTCTGCGTAACAACGCACAGGGTCGTGATTTCCGCGAAGCTATCCAGAAAATTCTGGCGAAATAATCCATTCTCATGCCGCGCCGCTTGCGCGGTTTAAAGGAGTACACATGGCTATTTTGGTAACGGGCGGAGCAGGGTACATCGGCTCCCATACGGTGCTGGCGCTGTTAGAGCGCGGCGACGACGTTGTGGTCCTGGATAACCTTTGCAATGCTTCGCGCGAGGCCGTCAATCGCGTGGAGAAGTTGTCTGGCAAGAAAGCAGTGTTCGTTGAAGGCGATATCCGCGATCGCGCGTGCCTGCGTGACCTGTTCGCAGCTAACGATATCTCAGCAGTGATTCATTTCGCAGCATTGAAAGCCGTGGGCGAATCCACGCGCATGCCGCTGGAATACTACGAGAACAACGTGGCAGGCACCGTGGTGCTGCTGGAAGAGATGCGCGCCGCTGGCGTGTGGAATTTCATTTTCAGCTCTTCAGCGACGGTATATGGCGCGGATGCACCGGTTCCTTACGTGGAAACCACGCCAATCGGTGGCACCACCAGCCCGTACGGCACCTCTAAGTTGATGATCGAATTCGTGATGCGCGATTTCGCCAAAGCAGACCCGAATTTCAAAGCCATCGCGCTGCGCTACTTTAACCCGGTTGGCGCGCATGAGTCTGGCGAGATTGGTGAAGACCCAACCGGCATCCCTAACAACCTGCTGCCGTATATCGCGCAGGTGGCGATTGGTCGCCTGGAGAAGCTGGGCGTGTTTGGTGATGACTACGACACGCCAGACGGCACCGCACAGCGCGACTACATCCACGTGGTGGATTTGGCCGAAGGCCACCTGAAGGCGCTGGATCATCTGCCGAAAGTCACCGGTTACAAGGCGTATAATCTTGGCGGCGGGGTAGGGTTCTCGGTGCTGGAAATGATTAAAGCGTTTGAGAAGGCTTCTGGTAAGGCGATTCCGTTTGAGTTTAAGCCGCGTCGTGATGGCGATCTGCCGGCGTTCTGGGCGGATGCAAGTCTGGCGAACACCGAGCTGGACTGGCGTGTGACGCGTGGGATTGACGCGATGATGCGTGATACGTGGAACTGGCAGAGTAAGAACCCGGATGGGTTTAAGTAATACGATGAAGGCGGACTTGATGTCCGCTTTTTTTTGCGTCTGATTTGACTTACTCCTGCTTTTCGTCACTTTCTGATTGCTTCAGTTTGGTCACAGGTAGACGATCCTCTTACACCTCATCGCACAATCGGTTAATAATTGAACCATCACTTGATGCCAAAGGCCATTTCGTTCGTGTTCACATGACCTCGGTGGTAAAATTCAAGTTCCGAAATAATCAATTCTTTCTAATTAACTCTGAAGAATTAAAATTATTTCAAGCAAATAGTGCTCAGCTCGATTAAATCGCACTAAGCTTAAAGATCGGTATTACACACATCAGCATGTTGGGAGCTGCAACCCAAGGGCGGTAGCTTTGTCCATTGCTAATGTGGGGTGTTTATTTCTCCTCTGGCCGGGATATCGGTCGCAATGTCAGGAACAGTCCAACGTCATGAAGATTTTAATTACTGGTGGTGCAGGTTTTATCGGCTCAGCTGTGGTCCGTCATGTTATCAATGACACCAGTGATGAGGTGATTAACGTTGATAAACTGACCTATGCAGGCAACCTTGAATCGCTGAAAACGGTCAGTGACGACTCTCGTTACACCTTCTGCCATGTCGACATTTGCGACGGCGTTGCGTTGTCTAAAGTTTTTGCCGAACATCAGCCGGATGCGGTGATGCATCTCGCAGCAGAGAGTCACGTAGATCGCTCGATCACCGGGCCTGCTGAATTTGTACAGACCAACGTTGTTGGCACCTACGCCTTGCTCGAAGCCAGCCGTCAGTACTGGATGGCACTGCCAGAAGAGCGCAAAAGCGCATTCCGCTTCCACCACATCTCAACTGATGAGGTCTATGGTGACTTGCCACATCCAGATGAAATGGAAGGCGAGCTTCCGATGTTCACCGAGTCAACGCCATATGCGCCAAGCAGCCCTTACTCTTCAACCAAAGCTGCTAGTGACCACCTGGTTCGCGCCTGGGGACGTACCTACGGTTTGCCAGTGGTGGTAACTAATTGTTCCAACAATTACGGCCCGTATCATTTCCCGGAAAAACTCATTCCTCTGATTATCAGCAACGCATTGGAAGGCAAACCTTTACCGATTTATGGCAAGGGCGACCAAATTCGCGACTGGTTGTATGTCGAAGATCACGCACGTGCACTGTATACGGTGGTGACCAAGGCAAAAACCGGCACCACATACAACATCGGTGGCCACAACGAGAAGCAAAACCTGGAAGTGGTGCACAAAGTCTGTGAATTACTGGACGAATTGCGTCCGAAAGATACGCCGTATGCGCAACAAATCACCTATGTTGCTGACCGCCCTGGTCACGATCGCCGTTACGCGATTGACGCAGCGAAGATTGAGCAAGATTTAGGATGGACACCGCAGGAAAGCTTCGAAACGGGCTTACGCAAAACCGTTCAGTGGTATCTCGACAACCATGAGTGGGTTGAGCACGTGAAAAGCGGTGCCTATCAGAATTGGATTGAACAAAACTACGAGAAACGTAGCTAATGAAAATTTTGCTGTTGGGTAAAAATGGCCAGGTGGGTTGGGAACTCCAACGCGCATTGGCACCTTTGGGTGATGTCATTGCGCTAGACCGCCACTCAGTGAACTTCTGCGGTGACTTGACAAATCCAGAGGGTATCGCGAAATCAGTACGAGAGATTAAGCCTGATGTGATCGTCAATGCTGCCGCTTATACCGCGGTGGATAAAGCTGAGAGCGATTTACAGAATGCTGAGCTGATCAATGCCACCAGTGTTGAAGCGCTGGCGATTGCAGCGCGTGATGTAAACGCTCTATTGGTTCACTACTCTACCGATTACGTCTTTGATGGCAGCGGTGAACGCCCGTGGAGCGAAGATGATAAGACATCTCCGCTCAATGCTTATGGCAAAACCAAACGTCAGGGCGAAGAAGCGATTGTTAAGCACGCCCCAAACTATCTCATCTTCCGCACCAGTTGGGTTTATGCTGCCAAAGGCAATAATTTCGCCAAGACCATGATCCGCCTGGCGCAAGAGCGCGAAAGCTTGTCGGTGATTAATGACCAATTCGGCGCACCAACGGGTGCTGAATTGATCGCAGATTGCACCGCGCACGCAATCAGAACCACATTGGCTGAACCCGAAAAGAGCGGAATCTACAACCTGATTGCTTCGGGTGTTACCACATGGCATGCCTATGCAGACTTAGTCATTGCTCATGTGCGTGAAAAGGGCCTACCGATCAAAGCCACAGCCATTAACGCCGTTGATACCAGCGCTTTTCCGACGCCAGCAAAACGCCCACTAAATTCCAGACTGAACACCAGTAAATTCACGACAGCATTTAATCTAACCCTCCCTGAATGGAAGGTTGGGGTTATTCGTATGTTGGATGAGATTTATCACTGAGTTTTGTTCGAGTCAGATTAACAAATTGAAGGATAAAGTTGTGACGAGTAAAAAAGGAATCATCCTTGCTGGCGGTTCAGGAACACGCCTCTACCCAGTAACGATGGCAGTGAGTAAGCAGTTATTGCCTATCTATGATAAACCGATGATCTACTACCCGCTGAGCACGCTGATGCTGGCGGGGATACGCGATATCCTGATCATCAGCACCCCGCAAGATACGCCACGTTTTGAAAGCCTGCTTGGTGATGGTTCTCAGTGGGGTTTGAAGATTCAATATAAAGTCCAGGAAAGCCCGGATGGTTTAGCCCAAGCCTTTATTCTGGGTGAAGAGTTCATCGGTGATGATAACTGCGCGTTGATTCTTGGCGACAATATCTTCTATGGTCATGATCTGCATAAGCAATTGGAAGAGGCCTCAAACAAGAAACAGGGCGCAACGGTGTTTGCTTATCATGTGCATGATCCAGAGCGTTATGGCGTGGTGGAGTTCGATAAAACCGGGAAAGCAATTTCTTTGGTTGAAAAACCCGCTGAACCAAAAAGTAACTATGCAGTGACTGGCCTGTATTTCTATGACAATAGCGTTGTGGAACTGGCCAAGAATCTCAAGCCTTCTCCACGAGGCGAGCTGGAAATTACCGATATCAATAACCTCTACCTTGAGAAGGGTGAATTGTCTGTCTCAATCATGGGACGTGGACATGCGTGGCTTGATACCGGAACGCATCAGAGTTTGATGGAAGCGAATAACTTTATTCAGACGATTGAAACCCGCCAAGGATTGAAAGTGGCTTGCCCGGAAGAGATTGCCTATCGTATGGGCTTCATTGATGCAGAGAAGTTGAAAGAACTCGCACAGCCACTGCTTAAAAATGATTATGGCAAATACTTGATGGCGTTATACAACGGAAAATTATAATGAAGATTATTGATACTGAAATTCCTGACGTCAAAATCATTGAGCCATCGGTATTCGGTGACGAGCGCGGTTTCTTTATGGAAACCTGGCAGCAAAAGAAATTTGAAGAGCAGGTATCTCCTCGTACTTTCGTGCAGGACAACCATTCAAAGTCTTCAAAGGGTATTTTGCGTGGCCTGCATTATCAGACAGTTAACACCCAAGGCAAGCTCGTGCGTGTTGTTTCCGGTGAAGTTTACGATGTCGCCGTGGATATGAGAAAGTCATCGCCTACATTTGGAAAATGGGTAGGTGTGTATCTTTCAGCTGAAAATAAACGCCAGTTATGGGTGCCTGAAGGGTTCGCTCATGGTTTTTATGTGACGTCTGAAAGTGCTGAGTTTGTCTATAAATGTACCGATTATTATAATCCGCAGAATGAGCACTCATTACTCTGGAATGATGCAGATTTAGGTATTAACTGGCCGATCTCTGAAGGTGATAGTCCTGCTCTTTCCGCGAAAGATAAAGTGGGAACACCATTATCACAAGCAGTAACCTTTGATTGATTCCTAAAACTAAGGATGAGGATGTTACTCATCCTTTTTTATGTAGCTAATGATGATGAGCGATAAAGGAACAATAAGTATCCTAATGGGTACTTATAATGGCGAGAAATATATAGAGCAGCAATTACAGTCAATTGCTGACCAGACTTATAAAAATTGGACGCTGATTGTTTCGGATGATGGTTCAACAGATCGTACATGTGAACTAGTTGAAGAGTTTTCCCATCGATGTCTCAACAACAAAGTGATTTTGCTCAAAGGACCTGGAAGAGGTTTTGCTGCAAATTTCTTTAGTTTACTTAATCGTGACGATATTGACTCTGATTTTTATGCTTTCTGCGATCAAGATGATATTTGGAATGAAAACAAACTTGAAGTTGCCGTAAATCAGCTAACTTATAAAGCAAATTCATTGAGCAAGTACAGACTTTATGGCTCTCGCACTAAGTTAATTGACTCTAACGCGAATTGCATTGGGTTTTCACCCTGCTTCTTAAAAGCATTTCATTTCAAGAATGCTCTATTACAGAGCTATGCGGGTGGTAACACCATGGTTTTCAATCGAGAGCTAAAAGCGATTTTTGAAACACTCCCAACAGATTTGAAAATTGTTTCGCATGACTGGATTCTGTACATTGTTTGTAGCGCAATGAATGGGACTGTAATCTATGATAAGCAACCCAACATACTTTACAGGCAACATGATCAGAATCTCGTAGGCAGCAATACTGGAATAATGTCCAAAGTCACGCGTTTTAATCGACTGTTTGCAGGAGAGTTTAAAACCTGGAGTAAAATGAACAGCATGGCGCTTGAATGTATTAAAGAGAAGATGCCAATAGAGAATAAAATATCCTATGAGAGGTTTATTGCTCTAAATAGTGGTTTGTTGAATAGAGTTACTAATTTTATTATTGGTGGATTTTATCGGCAGAGTTTTATTGAGACATGCGCTTTTTTCATTATGAATGTCTTTAGGAAATTAGTCTAACCATCGATGGTGTAAAAATGAAACGTATTATTTTTATGATTATCAGATTTTTTCTGAAAATTGTAATCTATTTGTATTATGGCGTCCTGTCCATTCGAGACGACATTAAAACTAAAAAATATGCTGAAGTTAAAATTAAAAATGACTTTACCGGTGGTAAGGTTATGCTTCTTGCTCTCTACGAAAAATCATCTCTCCGAAATGATACGCTAGAGTTAATTAAAGAAGCAAAGCGGAATAATGTATTCGTTGTTGCAGTGAACACGTTACGTCTTGAAGAGCATAATTATCCATTAGAACTGGTGGATGTATATATAGAGCGCGACAACTACGGCCGCGATTTCGGTAGCTATAAAGCGGGAATGAAGTATTTCTTTGATAAAGGGTTTCAGAATAAGTGTGAACGCCTACTGATTATCAATGATAGCGTATTTTTTTCAAAGCATGGTCTGCCAGAGTTTGTTCATAATCTCTTCAATACAGATGTTGAAGTGCTGGGTGCCACTGAAAATAGCCAGCATTCCCATCATTTAGGGTCATTTTGTATATCAGTTGCGGGTAAAATAGTACGTTACGCCAAATTTAAGAGTTTCTGGTTTAATTACAAATCTTCTAATGTAAGACCTTTGGTAATCAAACGCGGCGAGTTTGGTTTAAGCAAACTGCTTAAATCTTTGGTGAGTTCTGAACAGAATTTTAAATCTTTATTTAACGTTTCATTTATGGAGCGTAAGTTGAGTAACGATTTAGACTTTTACAAGAATTACTACTATCATCGCCGTGAAGGTGTTAGAGCGTGGTCTAATCGCTCTATAACGGGTTTGCTGGCAAATGATGAAGTATTGTCCTCTTATTATAATCAATATTTGATTCAAACAAGGCACTCTGTTAAGCCATTATTTTCAAGTGAGTCTGAATCATTACCTACGATTGTCGGTAAGAACAAATCGTTACTTAAATCAAGCAGCGTTGATTATCTTGATGTTGTGAATTTCTTCAGGACATACAGCAACGAAGAGGTTTTCTTAAACAGCCAATTCAAGCAACGCGTAGTAGCACTGTATCTTGATGAATTCACTATGGGTTCACAAATTCATGTTAACTGTCTTGCCTTACATCATTCTGGTTTGCCAATCATAAAGCTTGATTTGATGTTCCGATGTGTATGTAGCATGAATGATATTATTAAGCTCCGAGATCAGCTTGAAGAGTCGCAAAAAGAAGAGTTTATGACACTTATCCTGGCGCGTCTGTGTGGTGATAAATTCCTGGTCGGATTGAATCGACTGGCGTACCAATTTGGAATTTTGTAATGACGAATAAAATGAAGTCTGTGGGGTGGGATGACTTCACCTCCGCATTAAGAAACTTTCATGTTGTGAAAGTGATGGGTGGGCAAGACATCCGCATGCGATACAAACGCTCTAAGATGGGACCGTTCTGGATAACCATCAGCATGGCTGTGATGATTACAACCATGGGTTTAGTGTTTGGTAATCTTTTCAAGACTAACGTTAAGGAGTTTTTGCCTTATCTTACCTTAGGTCTTATTACATGGACATTCATTCAAAGTTGTATATCTGAAGGGTGCGATGCGCTCATTTCATCAGAAGGCATTATTAAACAATTGCCGGTGCCATTACATGTTCATGTGATGCGTGTTATTTGGAAAAATTTCCTTATTTTCCTGCACAATATTGTTATTTTCCCATTGGTTTTACTTGCTGTACAAAAGAGTGTGAGTTGGACGGTGATTCTTGCTGTGCCAGGCTTCCTGCTGCTTTTATTAAACTTGACTTGGGTGTTAATGATTCTCTCAATGATTTGTGCTCGTTTCAGAGATATGACACAAATTGTGCTGAGCATCATGCAAGTGATTTTTTATCTTACGCCTATCATCTGGATGCCCAAGCTGCTTTCACATAGTTCAGCTGCGGTGCTCCTGAATTTCAACCCGCTTTACCATCTAATTGATCTGGTAAGAAGCCCGCTTTTGGGTGAAGTACCTATGACAAGTAGTTATATTATTGCGGCGGTCATGGCTGTAGTCGGCTTATCGTTATCAATTGCTATGACCAGTAAATATAAATATCGCGTTCCTTATTGGGTTTAACATTATGGCTATTATTAAGTTTGAACATGTTGGTATTGACTTCCCAATATTTAATGCCCAGGCAAGGTCAATTAAAAAGAATTTTATCAATTTTGCCACAGGTGGGAAAGTTGGTCAGCATGATGGAAAAGTCGTCGTTTCTGCTCTCAATAATCTTAATTTTGAAATCAAAGATGGTGAGCGAGTGGGGTTGATTGGACACAATGGCGCAGGTAAGACTACCTTACTCCGTATGTTCAGTAAGGTTTATCACCCAACAAGTGGCAGTGCAACGATTGAAGGTGATATCGGCTCTTTAATTTCAATTTCTTTAGGTATTAACCAGGAGTTTAGCGGTAGAGAAAACATCTATATTCGCGGTGCTCTTTTAGGCCTGAAGAAGAAAGAAATTGATGCAAGAATAGATGAAATTATAGATTTCACGGATTTAGGTGATTTTATTGATATGCCAGTGAGGACGTATTCGTCTGGTATGCAAATGCGCTTAGGTTTCAGCGTTAGCACCATTTTTACACCTGAGATACTGTTGATGGATGAATGGTTATCCGTCGGTGATGAAGGCTTTAAAGAAAAAGCTGAAACCCGATTAACCAATATCATCAATGCTACCAAAATATTAATTCTCGCAAGTCACAGTAATGAATTGTTGAGAAAAACCTGCACAAGAATTCTTTGGCTGGAACACGGCACAGTGAAAATGGATGGTACGCCAGAGGAGGTTCTTCCACTTTATTTCAAATCGAAGATCCAAAAAGGCGATTTGTTAACCGACGCGTAATCATCCACTTTTATTGTGTGTTTTAGCATCGCACCATTCACTACCTAAAGTGATGGTAGATGAGTTAACATATTTGCCACTTTAATCACAAATCTGAGTTTGTGATGGTAACTTCAGACAGGAGTAGATAATGTCCAAGCAACAAATCGGTGTTGTCGGTATGGCAGTCATGGGCCGTAACTTGGCTCTTAACATTGAGAGCCGCGGCTACACAGTGTCTATCTTCAACCGTTCTCGCGAAAAGACCGATGAAGTCATCGCTGATAGTCAGGGTAAGAAACTGGCCCCTTTCTATACCGTTGAAGAGTTCGTTGAATCCCTCGAAAAACCACGCCGTATTCTGCTGATGGTTCAGGCTGGTGAGGCTACTGATAAGACTATCGCTTCTCTGACTCCGCATTTGGACAAGGGTGACATCCTGATTGACGGTGGTAACACCTTCTACAAGGACACTATCCGTCGTAATAAAGAATTGTCTGATCAAGGCTTCAACTTTATCGGTACCGGTGTTTCTGGTGGCGAAGAGGGTGCATTGAAAGGCCCTTCAATTATGCCAGGGGGCCAGAAAGAAGCGTACGAACTGGTTGCGCCAATTCTTGATAAGATTGCTGCGCGTGCTGAAGATGGCGAAGCCTGTGTTGCCTATATCGGTCCAAACGGTGCCGGTCACTATGTAAAGATGGTGCACAATGGCATTGAATACGGTGACATGCAGCTGATCGCAGAGGCCTATGCTCTGTTGAAAGGCGCGTTGGGTCTGGACAATGAAGAATTGGCTAAGACCTTCACCGACTGGAACAATGGTGAGCTTAGCAGCTACCTCATCGACATCACCAAAGATATCTTCACCAAGAAAGATGAAGACGGTAAATATCTGGTTGATGTGATTCTTGACGAAGCAGCGAACAAAGGCACTGGTAAGTGGACTAGCCAGAGCTCGTTGGATCTGGGTGAACCACTGTCACTGATCACTGAATCAGTATTTGCTCGTTATCTCTCTTCTCTGAAGTCACAGCGTGTTGCGGCTTCTAAAGTGCTGAGCGGCCCTCAGGCAAAAGCGTTCACCGGCGACAAAGCTGAGTTCGTTGAGAAAGTACGTCGTGCATTGTATCTGGGCAAAATCGTCTCTTATGCACAGGGGTTCTCACAACTGCGCGCTGCTTCTGAAGAAAACAATTGGGATCTGCACTACGGCGAGATTGCTAAAATCTTCCGTGCTGGCTGTATCATCCGTGCACAGTTCCTGCAGAAAATTACTGATGCTTACGCGAAAGACGCAAACATCGCTAACCTGCTGCTTGACCCATACTTCAAGAATATCGCTGATGAATACCAGCAAGCGCTGCGTGATGTAGTTTCATACGCGATTCAGAACGGTATCCCAACACCGACCTTCTCTGCAGCAATCGCTTACTACGATAGCTACCGTTCAGAAGTTTTGCCAGCGAACCTGATTCAGGCTCAACGCGACTACTTCGGTGCGCATACGTATAAGCGTATTGATAAAGACGGTGTGTTCCACACCGAATGGTTGGATTAAGATATTTATTCAAAAGCCTCGTAAGAGGCTTTTTTTTATATGTTAATGTTTTTTGGTAAAAATGATGATAGATAATTGTGATTGTTATTTTCATCAATTATGTGATCATTAGACAGTTGTTGATCGTATAATTCAGGATCGAAATTTTTAAGGAAACCTGTTTTCAGGTAACTAGCACTCTTTTTTATTTCCTGGCGATTTGAGAAAACATGTTTCTCTTCTATCTCACTAATTAGTTTCTCAACGCCAGGACAAGTAAAAACGTTTACTCTTTTTTTATGAATTTCAAACTCAAGTAAGCAGGTTGTAACCGTGGAAATTCCATATTCACAGTATGGTATTAAATCATCTGTCCCTTCAAGACCGTGAAAATAAATATCTTTATCTAAACCATAGAGATAGATATTTTCTGGCCTTAAATTCAGAGCATTACTGCTGTATGCGTTCTCTGAAAATTCTGCAGGGTGAGCACACCAAATAAATATCTCTGATGGATTTTCTCGTGCGTAATTGAATACTTCAGTATAAAACTTCCTTTTATCTTTAGGGGAGTATAAATACCAATTCGTATTTGATGTTATTAAAGTGAAGTTTGGTAATTGGCGCTCTTTATAATTTTCGAATTTAACTGTGCGTGGGTAACCAAAGCCATTTTCCCCGAACCAATATAATTTAATATTTGATATTGAGGGTAGAGTTTGTCCAAATCCATAGTAGTGCGAGCGGGTACTAATCAGCTTTGAATCATCAGTTATATTTATTCCAGTTTGAAACATTCCATGTGGAACTTCATAAATTGGCAGTTTAACCTTTAAGCACGTTGCAACTATCTCATTGATATGAAATGGAATAAATGGAACAACGTATCCTAGAAAAACAACCACCTTCGACATGTTAGGAAGTAATCCTGCTACGGAATCCCTATCAAGTATAAATTTAATCTTAGTCTCTGGATTCTGTCTCAAATATTCTCTAGCTTTGATATCGAAATTTTCAACATATATATAGCTATCAAACGTACTTGACTCAGCCAATATTAAGGCAATATCTAAGTGCGAATTATTAAATGGTAAGTAAATTACCTTGTTTGTTGTTTTTTTATTGCCTATTGTAGTATAGGTGCCTTTAATAGTCTGAATATTCATACGCTAAAACCTTCAATAGCTGAATCGTAAGCATTTAACGATGCTGAGTGAATTAATTTTGGATTATCTATAAGGCGAGATAACGTTTCATACCATTCTATCTCAGTATCGCAAACCCAGCCGTTTTTATTATTTTCAATGCAATTTAAATATTCAGTTACAGCCGAAGCAATAACTGAGACTCCTTGAGATGCGGCCTCAATAAATTTAATATTAGATTTGGCATTATTAAATACAGTCTTTTCCAATGGCACTAGAACTAGATCATGTTTTTTTATTTCAGTTAGCATTTCTGAGAAATCAACCAAGGGTAAAAAGTTACACTCTACTCTTAAATGGCTAAATATTGATGTTTGATCACTTAACATACCTAGGAAACTCAAGCTGAATTTTTCTGGATGATTTTGGGCTAGCTTTAATAACGGACCACTAATAGTGCTATAATCTTTCAAATGAGTTTTAGAACCCGATAAATACAATATTTTTACTTTTTTATTGATTGGTTTTTTTTCAACTATTTTTCTTTCAATGAAATACTCACGTGGTAATCTGTTCTTTGATACTTTAATATCTTGAATTAATTCAGAGTGCAATGTAGCTATTGTTTGAGTGGAGCATACCATCTGATCGGCAGCTAGGAATATAGAAGAGTCTCTAGTTAAATCATTATATATCGGGTCGAATTCAGAAATTCCAGAGCGGATTGCTCCTTTTAATTCTGAAAACTCTGGAAGTAATAAGTCATCCATGTCAATTGTTATCTTAACATTTAATGCTTTGCATAAATTGATAAAGAACTTTGTTTTTGAGCTACCGTTGCTCGGTCGAATGAATACCATCTCTTTTGCATTAAATATTGCAGCTATAACTTCATGGATAGTGGAGTGTTGATGAAGTATTATGGATTTATCATTTCTTACTTCGGGAAAATAACCGCGATATAAAAAAGATGCGTTTGTTTTAACCGTATCAAAAAATATTATTTTGCTTCCATTTACATATGATGGTACTTTATGCGTGGCGCGGAAGTTTGGTTCGAAAAATTCACGCCCTTCTTTATAACCATAGTTGTAATAATGATAAGCCCCTGACAATCCAGAGTTTTTTACATCCTGATAATATGTAAGGTATTTTTTTTCATCCATTAAGAGTGTCAAAATGAAAGATTCTGATAAGTCTGGTCGCAACTCTCTGATATGCCTAAGCAAATCATCAAATTGATTTTGCACTATAGGCTGGAGGTCGCTTTCTTTTTGATATTTGTAGGTTTTTGCTTTAAAGACTTTGAGAGCAGACGAAAATTTCATAATTAGTTAATGTTCACCTAAGTTAGTGATACTAAAGTTAACAAGCGTTATCATTTCGCTTTAAATACTCATATCATGAAATGATTTGCTTTTTGCGTTAATTGTAAAATTATATTTCTTTTTTGGATTGTTATCAAGATTTACGGCATTAAAATTTAAAAATAAGTAGAGATTTTGATGAGATCTCTCCGCGTTTTGTCTATCTTGCTGCGTATTCGTTGCCCACTTATATTATGAGATGTTAATAATGAATGATTTGAAAGCGATATATATCCAACATAAAGGTAAATCATCAGACAAGTGGAGCATCTATTTAGATGTCTATGAACGTATTTTGTCGAGTCGTCGCGATGAGATAATGAATGTACTTGAAATAGGCGTTCAAAATGGCGGTTCCTTAGAAATATGGAGCAAGTATTTCCCTTTGGCAAAAAATCTTATTGGATGTGATATCAATCCAGACTGCGCAAAATTAAAATATGATAATTCAGCTGTGCAGATTGTTATCGGTAATTCATCTTTACCTAAGATTAAAGATGAAATAATTTCAAGGTCATCATCTTTTGACTTGATTATCGATGATGGATCACATACGTCGTCTGATATTATCAAAGGTTTCTTGCAATATTTTCCGCTAATAAATGACGGTGGAATATATATTATTGAAGATCTACATGCTAGTTACTGGGAAAATTTTGAGGGAGGTCTTCACTATCCATACTCATCAATGGCTTTTTTAAAAAAACTAGCCGATGTAACGAACTATGAGCATTGGGGTGTGAAGAAAAGTCCTAAAGATTATTTATCACCGTTTTTTGAATTTTACGACTGCAAAGAGTTGGATGTTGTGGATTATTATGGAATTCATTCTGTATGTTTTATAAACTCACTGTGCATTATCGAAAAGAAAAAAACAGAAAAGAATATTCTTGGTCCTCGTTATGTAACTGGTGATGAATGGAGTGTTTTTTCGAATAATAAAGAGTCTCAAGGTTTAAATATTAAATGTATTCCTCAAAACAAAAACATTTGGAGCAATTTCAACACTTTCCCTGAAATGGAATGGAAGGATCTAATTGAGAAAAATCAAGCATTAGAAAAGGAATATTCAAAGTTAAGAATGAAGAATGATGCCTACCGGATTGAAATGGAAGAAAAAACAAAAGAATTGGCAATGGATTTATCTGTAAAAAATAAAATGCTTGATGCTCTATCTGATACTAATTTTCAACTTTTGAACTCCACAAGTTGGAAAATTACTAAGCCTTTACGAGTAATGATGAATATAATAAAACGGAAATGATTTTTTAAATTATACTTGATGCCCACCACCCAGTGGGCTTTTGTTTAATTTTGTTTCTAATTAAAGCACTAGCAACTCTCCCTCTCTACCCGCATTTTCCCCCGCCAAACGCACCACCAGCATCCCCGCCGTAGCAAACTTCATCAAGTTCCTCGCATATAGCACCCCACCAAACTCCGCTACCAGCGGTGTCACCTGGTCGGTAATCGGGTCCACAATCTCAGCCACTACTTCACCCGGCTTGATCCACTCGCCCAATTCACGGCGATTCAACAACAGCCCAGAATGCGGCGCATGAATATACTCACAACCCGCCAGCGGCGTTGCAGGATTGATCAGGGCAGGGGACTCACCCACATCACCCGCAATGTAGCCACCTTCAATCAGCGCGTTAATAATCGCATCCGCATCCTTCTCAGCCTGTCCAGGCGACACATCCGCCACACCTCGTAATTCCAGCGTCACCGGTAATAAACCCCGTGGCATCGGATACTCACTACCAAACCGTTCAGCCAACGTCAGCCATGGCTCGCAGCAGGCTTCATCAAACGGCTCACCGCCTGAAATTTGCGCCAGCAGTTGTACTTCGCTACCTAACCAACGCGCTAAAGGCTCAATATCCTGCCACGCATGCGGGGTCGTGTAGAGATGCGGCAATGCGTCCCAGTCGCAGTGCAGATCAATCATCAAATCTGCCTGGCTGGCCATACGCATTAGCGTAAAGCGCTGCGCATCCAGTTCGGTACGAGCAACGCGATCGCGATAGTGGCGATCAATGGCATCACGGATCAACCGTTTGTTCTCATATTCACTCTGTGTCAACGAACCGGCCAACTCTTCAGCCAGGGTATCGCCTAACGCCGGGAAACGGCGATTGAAATCCTGACCTGAAAGCGTATGGAATCGGCCCAAATGGCTGCCGTGCCAGTGTTGCCCCATCGCCAGCGGATTTGCCACCGGCACCAGCGTAATTTTGGATTTGAGCTGCCCGGCCGATTCCAGCGCCAGCAGCTTGTGTTTCAGATACCACGCCACCGCCATACCCGGCAGTTCATCACCGTGCAGTGCCGCCTGAATGTAGACGCGCTGCTGGGAATCGGTACCGAAATGAAAGCTGACGATTTCGCGCTGTGTACCGAGGGAAGCACTTAATAAGGGATGATGTTGTTGTTGCATGGCGCGGTCGATGTCCTGTATCTACGGCACGCTGAACGTCGCGCCTGACTAATTTTATTGACTGGAATTATAGTGCTGCTGTGAAAATGAGCGGGTATGAAGCCGCTAAATTTGCGCTTGCTCATGTTAGCCGCGCGAACAGGGCGGCCTGAAGACCGCCCCTGCATTGATTAATGCTGGATCGAGATATCGGTGGCGAAGTACTTCTTCTGGATCTTGTCAAAAGTGCCGTTTTTCTTGATTTCAGCAAAGGCGTTATCAAGGGCTGTTTTCAGCTCTTCATCGCCTTTACGCAGTCCAATCGCTGTACCTGGACCGATAATCGGGTCTTCCACAATCGGGCCAGCCAGCTCGAAATCTTTGCCTTGCGGATGTTTCAGGAAGCCGTTAGCTGCCTGTGCTGCATCGGTAAACACCACATCCAGACGACCAGAGATCAAATCACTTTCAACCTGTGCCTGATCGCCATAAGGCACCACGTTCACGCCGTGCGGCTGCCATTTTGCCAGTGCATAGCGCTCTTGCACGGTTCCCTGCTCAACACCAACCGTTTTGCCTTTCAGCGATTCAGCCGTTGGCAGCAGGCCAGAGCCTTTGCGTGCGATTAATTGGGTGTGCGTATCATAGAGCGGAACGGTGAAGTCGATCTGTTTCAGACGCTCTTCCGTGATACCCATATCCGACAGGATGGCATCAAACTTGCGGGCTTTCAGCGCTGGAATCATGCCGTCGAATTGGCTCTCAACCCACACGCATTTGGCTTGCATCTGCTCGCACAGCGCGTTGCCCAGGTCGATATCAAAACCCACCAGTTTGCCCTGCGGGGTTTTGGATTCGAAAGGAGGGTAGGTGGGATCAACCGCGAAGCGTACTTGTTCAATCTTTGCCTGTGCGCCAAATGCGCAACCTGCCAGCACAGCCAGCGCCAGCGTCTGACGCAGGCGGGCAGTAAAACGAGAACTTGCCATAATATCGGTCTTCTTTTTTGTGATGTGGAATAACGCAGAGTACCGATCACTGTCCGCCATGGCAATTAGCAGATTATTTTCATGACGTTACCATTATGAGTAGGCAATGCTCTCTGGCGTAGAAACAACAAAGCGCACCGAAGTGCGCCTGAATATTATCTGGGAATAATGTTACTTATGACGCGCCCGCAGATTATTAATAATCGTGCTCAAATCCAACTCTTGATCCTGCAGCAGCACCATCAGGTGATACAGCAAATCAGAGGCTTCGTTGGTCAGTTCGTGACGGTCGTTCACTGTGGCTGCCAGTGCGGTTTCCACGCCTTCTTCACCGACTTTCTGCGCGATACGCTTGGTGCCGCTGGCATACAGTTTCGCGGTGTAAGAACTCTCAGGATCGGCGCTCTTACGCGAAGCCAGCAGCTGCTCCAGCTGATAGAGGAACGCCCAATCTGGCGCCGCCGGTGAGAAGCAGCTTGATGTGCCGAGGTGACAGGTTGGCCCAATCGGGTTTGCCAGCACCAGTAGCGTATCGTTATCACAATCTGGCGTGATGCTCGCCACCTGCAGGAAATGACCGGAGGTTTCCCCTTTGGTCCACAGACGGTTTTTGGTGCGAGAGAAGAAGGTGACGTTGCCTTCCGCCAGCGTCTTTTGCAGCGCTTCCTCATTCATATAACCGTGCATCAGCACTTCGCCAGAAACGTTGTGCTGGACGATCACAGGCATCATGCCCGCGGTTTTGGCCCAATCCAGTTTGGCCAGTTGTTCTGCAGTTAACACGCGCGAATCTCCACACCGTTGTCGATCAGGAAGTTTTTCAACTCGCCGATATTGATAATTTGTTTGTGAAACACTGAAGCAGCCAGTGCGCCATCAACGTTTGCCTGTTCAAAGGCTTCGAGGAAGTGCGGCATGGTGCCCGCGCCGCCAGAAGCGATCAGTGGCACTTTACACACGTCACGCACCTTCTTCAGTTGCACCAGGTCGTAGCCGTTACGCACGCCATCCTGGTTCATCATATTCAGTACGATTTCACCCGCGCCCAGCTTTTGCACTTCCTGCACCCAATCGAGGGTTTCCCAGGTCGTAACCCGCGTACGGGATTCATCGCCGGTATATTGGTTAACGTGATACTTGCCAGTGGCTTCATCAAACCAGGTATCAATACCCACCACGATACACTGCACACCAAAGCGATCTGCCAGACGCGTGATCAGCGTCGGGTCAGCCAGCGCCGGGGAGTTGATGGAGATCTTATCCGCACCGAACTGCAGAATGCGCGCGGCATCCTCCTCACTCTTGATACCGCCCGCCACGCAGAACGGAATATCAATCACTTCTGCGACGCGTGATACCCAGCTTTTATCCACCACACGGCCATCGGAAGAGGCGGTGATATCATAGAACACCAGCTCGTCAGCGCCTTCCTGCGCATAGCGCTGCGCCAGTGGCACGATATCGCCAATAATTTCGTGGTTGCGGAACTGCACGCCTTTTACCACTTGTCCATCACGCACATCGAGACAAGGAATTATCCGTTTTGCCAGCATGCAATCGCCTCCGCTACGGTGAATTTATCTTCCAGCAATGCGCGACCGACGATCACGCCCTGCGCGCCGCTGCCACGTAAGGCCGCGATGTCATCCAGCGATCCGATGCCGCCAGAACTCTGAAACGCGATATTCGGGAAGGCATCCGACACTTCTTTATACAGCGCCACGTTAGAACCACTTAACGTGCCATCGCGGGAGATATCGGTGCACAGTACGTGCTTCAGGCCAACTGGTTGATACCAGCCAATCACTTCTTCCAGCGTCACGCCCGCTGCTTCCTGCCAGCCGCTGATCGCCACTTCTTTGCGATTGTTGGCGTCAATGCGCACATCCAGCGCCAGTACAATGGCATCCGCGCCGAACTCGTTGAACCAGCTTTTCACTTCCTCTGGCTGTTTCACTGCCGTGGAGCCCACCACCACGCGAGTCGCGCCGGCCGCCAGCAAGGCTGCAACGTCTTCACGATTGCGGATGCCGCCACCGACCTGCACCGGTACATTCACGCCGCGCAGCAAGGTAGTGAGCAGAGGGATTTGGCGTTTAGCCGGATCTTTGGCGCCAGTGAGATCCACCAGGTGCAGCACTTCCGCGCCCTGACGTTCGTAATCCTGCAGGCGTGGCAGCGGATCGCTACCGTAGTCGCGCTGCTGACCGTAGTCGCCCTGATGCAGACGCACCACTTTGCCGTCGATTAAATCTAATGCGGGGATAATCATCACATCTCCAGGAAGTTTTTCAGCAACTGCGCGCCTGCTTTGCCAGAACGCTCCGGGTGAAACTGCACGCCGAAGAAATTATCTTTCTGCAACGCAGCGGTGAACGGATGGCCGTAATCGCACTGAGCGATGGTGGCGGCATTCACTGGCATGGCGTAGCTGTGCACAAAATAGAAGTAGCTGCCGTCCGGGATATTACGGAACAGGTGGTTGCCAGCTTGCGAAGTGATCTGGTTCCAGCCCATATGTGGCAAGGGCAAACCCTGGGTATCCATCAGCGAAACCGGTTCATCCACCAGACCCAGCGTGGTCACGCCGCCATTCTCATCGCTGCCGCGTCCCAGCAACTGCATACCGAGGCAAATGCCGAGTACCGGTTGGGTACAGGCTTTAATCAGATCGATCAGGTCACGCTCCTGCAACTGGTTCATGGCGGCTTGGGCTGTGCCCACGCCTGGCAACAACAGCTTGTCGGCGCGCAGCACCACATCCGGGTCGCGGCTCACTTCTGGCGTATAGCCGAGGCGCTCAATCGCCCACTTCACGGAGGAAAGGTTGGCGCACCCGGTATCGAGAATCACCACGTTCATCACAGCACTCCTTTCGAACTCGGCAGGGTGTTGCCATCCACGCGAATTGCCTGGCGCAGGGTGCGGCCAAAGGCTTTAAACAGGCTTTCCACACGATGATGATCGTTCTTGCCTTTGGTTTTCAGGTGCAGGGTGCTCATCATCGCGTAGGAGAGGGAGCTGAAGAAGTGCTCAACCATCTCGGTACTGAGATCGCCGACACGTTGATAGCTGAACTCTGCTTTGAATTCGATGTGCGGACGGCCAGAGATATCCAGTGCGCAGCGCGCCAGGCACTCATCCATCGGCAGCACAAAGCCGAAACGGCCGATACCACGTTTGTCACCCAGCGCCTTGAGCAGCGCTTCACCCAGCGCCAGACCGGTATCTTCCACGGTGTGGTGATCGTCGATGTAGAGATCGCCTTTCACGTCGATGTTCATGCGGAAGCCGCCGTGTACGGCAATCTGGTCCAGCATGTGGTCAAAGAAGCCGACACCGGTATTGATCTTGCTGCCGCCTTCGCGGTCCAGCCACACTTCCACCTTGATCTGCGTCTCTTTGGTGTTGCGTTGCACCAGCGCATGGCGGTCACGCTTGGTCAGGCGCGCCTGAATCGCATCCCAGTCAATGCCTTCGGCACCGTAACGCAGGCCCTGAATGCCCATGTTCTCCGCCAGCTGGATATCGGTCAGGCGATCGCCAATCACGTAGCTGTTCGCGGTATCCAGTGCGCCTTGCGCCAGCCAGGCTTCCACCATTTTGGTTTTCGGCTTGCGGCAATCGCAGTTATCTTCCGGCTTATGCGGGCAGATCAGGATGTCGCTGAAGTTCACACCCTGCGAAGTCAGGATCTGCATCATCAGGTTGTGTGGACCATCAAAATCAGCCTGTGGGAAGCTGTCTGTGCCCAGGCCGTCCTGATTGGTGATCATCACCAGCTGATAGCCGGCATTTTGCAGGGCCAGCAGCGCAGGAATGGCGTTCTTTTCAAACGCCAGCTTCTCCATGCGATCTACCTGATAATCCGATGGCGGCTCAGAGATGATGGTACCGTCGCGGTCGATAAAAAGGGTCTTGTGACTCATGCTTGCTCCACTGATAAGGCTTGCAGCGCGGCGATCAGGCGCTCGCACTCTTCACGGGTGCCGATGGAGATGCGCAGGCATCCCGCAAGGCCGGGGTTTTTGTTTTGGTCGCGCAGAATAATGCCTTGATCCCACAGCGTTTTAAACACTTTTGGCGAATCAGTGAAGCGCGCCAGAATGTAGTTGGTTTCGCTCGGGAACACCTGCTGCACCACGCTCAGCTGTGGTAGCTGTTCAAACAGCCACGCACGATTGGCGTTCAGTTCGGCGACATGCTGACGCATCAGCGCAATGCCTTGCTCGCTCAGGGCTTGTCCTGCTACATCGGCCACCGGAGTAGCCAGCGGGTAAGGGGCGATCACTTTCATCAGCAGATCGATTACCGGCTTGTTGGCCAGCGTAAAACCACAGCGCAGACCCGCCAGCGCAAAGGCTTTCGACAGCGTGCGCAGGATCACCAGATGTGGATACTCTTGCAGCCATACCGCCAGCGTCGCTTCCGGGCAGAACTCAATATAGGCTTCATCGGCCACCAGCAGCGCTTTACCTGCCGTCATCTCCAGCAGCTTGCGGATATCGTCTTGATTGATCAGGTTGCCAGTCGGGTTATTCGGGCTGCACATGTAGACCACTTTTACGCCGTCTAACTGTTCAGCAATGGCAGGCAGATTCAGCTGCCAGTCATCCAATGCTGCCACGGTGCGATACTCGATGCCGATGGTTTCCGCGCTAACGCTATACATGCCGTAAGTCGGCGGACAGAACAGAATCGCGTCCTTACCCGGTTCGCAGAAGGCGCGCATTAACAGTTCGATACCTTCATCAGCGCCACGGCTGACTATCACTTGCTCCGGCGATAAACCGGCATAAGCCGCATAGCGCTCAATCACAAGCTTCGGCTGGCATTCCGGATAGCGGTTCAGCGTTTGCTGAGACAGCTCAAAGGGCACCGGCAGCGGGAACTCGTTGGCGTTCAGCCACACATCACCGTTCCCCCCCAAACGACGCGCAGATTGATACGGCGTCAACGCGCGCACATTGGCGCGGGCTAAATCTTCAATGCTCATGCTTGCTCCTTCAGCGCGGCAACACGCAGGGTAACGGCGTTTTTATGGGCTTCCAGCTGTTCAGCGGCGGCTAAGGTTTCAATGGTGGCAGCCAGATTGAGGAAGCCTTGCGGCGTCAACTCTTGCACCGTCATACGCTTCTGGAAATCGGCTAATCCCAGACTTGAACAGGTGGCGGTATAACCATAAGTCGGTAATACGTGATTGGTGCCTGAGGCGTAATCACCCGCTGATTCCGGAGACCAGTCACCGAGGAACACCGAACCGGCGCTGGTGATCGCATCCACCAGATCACGTGGCTGGCGCGTCTGAATAATCAGGTGCTCAGGACCGTACAGGTTGGAGATCTCCACACACTGCGCCAGATCGCGCAGCACTATCAGACGGCTACTCTCCAGCGCCTGACGTGCGGTGGCCGCGCGTGGCAACTGCGCGAGCTGTTCTTCCACCGCCTGAGCCACGCCTTCTGCCAGTTTCAGCGAAGGGGTCAGCAAGATAACCTGTGAATCCGGGCCGTGCTCTGCTTGTGATAGCAGATCAGAAGCGACAAACGCGGGCGTGGCACCTTCATCGGCAATCACCAGCACTTCAGAAGGACCTGCTGGCATATCAATCGCAGCGCCATCTAAACGCTGGCTCACCTGGCGTTTCGCTTCGGTGACGTAGGCGTTGCCTGGGCCAAAGATCTTGTCCACTTTTGGTACAGTTTCGGTGCCGAAGGCTAACGC
Source organism: Enterobacter cancerogenus (assembly GCA_000773965.1). Lineage (GTDB taxonomy): Bacteria > Pseudomonadota > Gammaproteobacteria > Enterobacterales > Enterobacteriaceae > Pantoea > Pantoea communis. The sequence continues at coordinate 216,610 of JRUP01000014.1, read as the reverse complement.
AGCAATCGCTTGCGCACCGCCGACCTGAAACACCTCTTTTACGCCGCACAGTTGCGCCGCATAGAGAATTTCATCGGCAATCGGCGGGGGCGAACAGAGCACCACACGACCACAACCGGCGATACGTGCTGGGGTTGCCAGCATTAATACCGTGGAGAACAGCGGGGCAGATCCGCCAGGAATATACAACCCAACCGATTGTACCGGACGGGTGATCTGCTGGCAGCGCACGCCCGGCTGGGTCTCAATGTCCACCGCGGGCAGAATCTGCGCGTTATGGAACGTTTCGATATTACCGACAGCCACTGCCATCGCCTGCTTCAGCGTATCGCTCAAACGATCGCTGGCGGCTTGCATCTCTGCTGGCGTGACGCGCAGGTTTTCCACCTGCGCTTTGTCGAAGCGCGCGCTGAACTCGCGCAGCGCATCATCGCCTTGTTCTTTTACTTGCGTCAGCACATCGCGCACGATTTCGCTGATGCTCGCCGAAGCAGACATTGCCGGGCGCATCAGCAGCGCTTGCTGCTGTTGTTCATCACACTGTTGCCAGTCAATCGGGGTCATGATTGTGCTCATGCTGTTACTCCAACATTTTTTCGATTGGCAGTACGAGGATCGAGCTGGCACCCAGCGCTTTCAGTTTTTCCATGGTTTCCCAGAACAGGGTTTCACTGCTCACCATGTGCATCGCCACGCGGCTCACTTCGCCTGCCAGTGGCAATACGGTTGGGCGCTCTGCACCTGGCAGCAGGGCGATCACTTCTTCCAGGCGCTCGCTTGGCGCGTGCAGCATGATGTATTTGGATTCTCGTGCTTTGATCACGCCCTGAATGCGCGTCATCATTTTGTCGATCAGTTCTTGCTTGGCCGCTGGCAGTTCGCCATCGCGCTGAATCAGTACCGCTTTAGAGCGGTAGATGACTTCCACTTCACGCAGGCCGTTGGCTTCAAGGGTGGCACCGGTCGATACCAGGTCGCAAATGGCATCGGCCAAACCCGCACGTGGCGCGACTTCCACCGAACCGTTCAGCAGGCAAGACTTAAAGGAGACGCCTTGCTTATCGAGATATTTCTTCAGCAGGTGCGGATAAGAGGTGGCAATACGTGAGTTCTGCAGACATTGCGGGCCGGTGTATTCCGCATCCACTGGCATCGCCAGCGACAGGCGGCAACCGCCGAAATCGAGACGGCGCAGGGTGAAGTAACGTGGATCTTCGCCTTGTGCGCGGCGGTCCAGCAGCTCTTCTTCCAGCACGTTCTCGCCGACGATGCCGAGATCCACCACGCCATCCATCACCAGGCCAGGGATATCGTCATCACGTACACGCAGGATATCGATAGGCATGTTCTCCGCAAACGCAATCAGACGCTGCTGCTGAAGGTTGATTTTGATACCGCAGCGGGCCAGCAGTTCGCGTGATTCATCACTTAAACGGCCAGATTTCTGCATAGCTATGCGAATACGGGTGTTATCTAACATGGTTCCTGTCCTCTTATTCAATCCTGTCTGAACTCAGTGGGGTTGCGTTCGCCCATAAAAAAACCCCCGGAAGATGATCTTCCGGGGGCTCTCTTTGCGTTCGCACCACTGGAAGATCCTAATCGTCTCCCAGCACACATCGCCTGAAAGACTAGTCAGGATGATGGTGATGATGGTGGTTGAACTGAACGCGTGTCATAGTAAATTCCGTTGCTGAATGAGTATTCATTTGCGTGCTGATTAACCTAACGAAGATGGCGGCGCTTGGCAACCCTTTTTTAACGTCAGTTCTCGGAACCTTCCGCAACAGTTTGCGCTGGTTTGCCATAATCGCTGGGACTAAGATGAAGTGTCTTAGCGCTGGAAAGCAGGAGTCGGTATGAAAAAAGTCGCGATTGTAGGTCTGGGATGGCTGGGTATGCCGCTGGCGATGGCGCTGACGGCGCGCGGCTGGCAGGTGACCGGCAGCAAAACCTCCCCCGATGGTGTCGATGCTGCGCGCCGCTGCGGTATTGAGGCATTTCAACTGGTGCTCACTCCGGAAATTGAGTGTGAAGCGGATGAATTAGCCACGTTGATGGCAGTGGACGCGCTGGTGGTGACCTTGCCCGCCAGCCGCACGGTTCAGGGCGGTGAAGATTACATGCAAGCCGTGCAGAACGTGGTAGACACGGCATTGGCGCATAAAGTGCCGCGCATCATTTTTACCAGCTCGTCGTCGGTGTACGGCACCGGTTCGGGCGTAATGAAAGAGAGCAGTGCGTTACAGCCAGAGAGTGTGGCAGGTAAGACGCTGGTCGAACTGGAAAACTGGCTGCACGATCTGCCCGGTACCAGCGTGGATATCGTACGACTGGCGGGGCTCGTCGGGCCAAACCGTCATCCGGGACGCTTCCTCGCCGGGAAGGTTGGACTGGAGAATGGCGGCCATGCTGTCAATCTGGTGCATCTCGATGATGTGGTGGATGCGATTGTATTGTTGCTGCAAACGCCGAAAGGTGGACGCGTCTACAACCTGTGCGCGTCGAAACATCCCGCACGTGATGACTTTTATCCGTTTGTTTCGAAGCAGTTGGGGCTGGTGGCACCAACGTTCGTTGCTGAGCCGGAGCGGTCTTCGGGGAAGGTGGTAGATGGCTCGAAGATCTGCAACGAGCTGGGATTTGAGTACAGCTACGATGACCCGATGAAGATGCCGCTGGAGTGAAGTCAACTCATCAAACTACTTAAACTTATAATGTCTACGGTGAATCATCAAATCATCGTAGGCTAACAACTCAAAGATATATTATTTTCTTAATTATTAGATCAGAAGTAATCTGGGGCTGCGCTTTTAAAAAACACACTTTATGATAACTTTCATAGGAGTGCGATGTGTTTTTCTTTAAAAAAAAGACCGTAAGAACGGTCTTTATATTATGTTGATTATTGTTTATAGACTTCTAGTTGCTTTTATAAACATTATATTGAAAAAGCCTACTTGTGGAGTCACGCTCGACAACTGTAGCAATTACATAGTCAGGCTTGAAATCTGAAATTATTTTTTTTATCTCTTCAGGAGACGTACGAGCAAGATGTATTTGGAGTGTTTCAGAAAACGTTACTGCCATCAGGCGTGACATGGCTGTGCCAAACGAATCTCTAAGCCATATAACTCTTTTGTTATTTAGAGCGTTTGGAGATTTTATTAAAAGGTTTTCTTGGGGAGGTTGGATTTGTTTATTTTCACCATGATATAAAATCTTACCTGAAGAAAATTGTTCTTCGGTGATTTTTAATTTGGTAATTGACTGATTTTTAATGCTAAAGTCACTATCACTTAAGAATGTACCTGATCTTTGGAAATTAGATAAATCTCCCGGATTTCTGGGGGATTGTGCAAATTCTAATTTATCATTTGGCCATATTAATCCATCATTTTGTGCAATGGACTTATTTTTAAGAGCGTTAAAAGCAATAGATGCTCCCAATTCGTTCCAGTGTGTATCTGTTTTAAAATACATTGGCGCAGTTATACTGTTTTTTTTAGATTTCATCTCACTAAAAGTATCGACATAAATGTCCTTGTTTAGTGAAATTAGCCTCTGTGGAATCCCATTGGGATTAGGGTGGAACCAATCAGGCATCTTTTCTGGATAAATACTCTCTTTATCTGGCCCAATTACAACATAAAATCTCTTGCAACCGATACTGTCTAAAAACTCAGACCAACTTTGAATAGAATTGTTTGTTTCCTGAATTTGGGGTTCATAAGAAGCGGCGCCATTTATTTTTTTTGCTAGAGTTTGATTAAAATCGTTCCCTAAAAATAACCATCCATCTTTACCTTGATAAACTCTACGGGGGTCGACTGATATTCCAAATAAATTACCGATGCTGCCAAATACAGATAATATAGGGTCTATATTGTAAGCTGATTTTAATGAATCGCTCAGCGATCCTTCTTTATAAAAACTGGTGCCTTCATAAGCTCTATAAAAAGGAAGAGCAAGTACGGATAATGCAAATAATAATATAAAGATTAAAGATTTAGTTTTCATGTTAGCCTCAGAAATTAAAATAAAGGAATACCGCACTTTCTGAGTGCAGGCCGAGATAAATAGCCACTGATGAAAATATCGAGAGTGTCGTTATTTTTAAGTAGCCTATTTTATTTCCGATTATTATTTCTTGAGAATTTTTAAGGAGGCATATCATCATTGCTACAACTGACATCATAAATACTGAAGAATATGCTGCGATACCGTAAGATATATTTTCAGCGATCCATCCTGTTGTTTGGCCGTATCTTGAGAGATCTGTCAATGGCAGTTGTTCGAGAGATATATTTCTCATGCTGGAAAGCGTGAACATATTGGAAAGAATATTTAAAGCTTGGCCAAAGCTATTCGACCTAAATATCACCCAGCTAATATTTACAAAAATGAATGTTATAAACCAAGCAATAGGAAGATACATCCTCATACCAGCGGATTTCCATGCCCTGTGAATTATAAGCGCAATTCCATGCATTGCTCCCCAAATAATAAACAACCAGCTTGCACCATGCCAAAGACCGGCAATGCTAAAGGTAATGAAAAGATTGAAATAGGTTCTGAAATATGAAAGTCTATTTCCTCCCAATGGAATGTAGATATAGTCTCTTAGATATCGGCCAAGAGTAATATGCCATCTGCGCCAAAAGTCTTGTATATCGACTGCTTTGTACGGCGAGTTAAAGTTTATAGGCAGCATGATATTGAACAGCAGCGCTGCACCAATTGCCATATCACAGTAACCACTGAAGTCGAAATATAATTGGAATGTGTATGATAAACTCGTAGCCCAAGCGCTATAAAAATCATGGACATAGCCAGCAGAGTATCCTTCCTGTGCAAAAGTCGCGAAAGTATCTGCAATGATTACTTTCTTTATTAATCCTATAGCAAAAATACACAGGCCAGAAATGATATTACTGAAGTTCACCTTGTTATTAGTTGAGTCCTTGAATTGTGGCATCATCTCGCCATGATGCAGTATTGGACCAGCAATAAGGTGTGGGAAGAAAGTCACAAACAAAAAATAATTAATAAAGTTATACTCTTCAACTTTTCCCTTATAGCTATCAACTAAAAATGCTATTTGAGTAAAGGTAAAAAAACTTATCCCAAGAGGTAATAACAAATGAAGAGGGCTAAAATGGTCATTCAATAAAAATCCAATGTTCTCCAAAAAGAAATTGGCGTATTTATAGTATGCCAGTATCCCGATGTTTACTATTATGCCAAATGTTAGAATGTATTTTGAATTGGTATTTTGTAGATGTTTTTTTGGAGTGACTATACTACCAACAACATAGTTGAAAGTTATTGATGACAGTAGTAGAGGTATGTATTTAATTTCCCAATAACCATAAAAAAATAGGCTGGCTAAACAAAGCCATGCTTTACTCGAACTAAAATATTCCAATTTATTTAATAGAAAATAAATGATTACGCACACAGGGAGGAATGCGAATATGAAGTACGAAGAGCTAAAGAGCATCAAACCACCTGGGCACTTTGAGTGCAACTAAACCAATGTAAAGATATTATATTATAAGTGATTAAATTTTGACAAGATACAATTAGGTTTTAATTGAATGTTTTGATGAACGTCACTCGATTAGAAATGCAATAGGGACGAAACTTAGAAAAACTCGCTGGTTTTTTCAGATTCACACCAGCGAGTATTTATTGTAATTTGTCTATTTCTTGATCAATTCCATTGACCAGCCTGGTGGATTAGTATGTATTAGTACTTTCTTACCCCCTTCGGATTTGTCAAAAGTAATAATATCTTTATCATAACCAACATAATCCAAAGGAGGCATTCTGTAGGATAGGCTTAAAAATACAAATAATATTAAGCTGGAAAAAGTAATTACTGAAAAGTTTCTCTTGAAGACATGATTAACAATTATCATTGATAGGCAAAAAATACCCATCCCACTCAATATGAAATATCTGCAACCTACGATGGGAATAAGAAATAATGGCCATTGATCTTGGCTGTGATTGATTACTGGTTTATAGATAGATACGAATAAAGTGAACACAACATAACAAAATGCAGACTTGTAGCGCCAGTCCATTTTAATAAAAAAATACAAAGATAATAAAATAAAGAAACCTGATAGAAATGCGTTTGCAATGTCACTATTAATTGCCGACTGCACATGGTTTAAATCAAAAAATGATCCAAGAATAACTTTGTATGATATTATTTTAAAAAATAGAGGTAAGGTTGCTCCTAGACTTGAGGGTGTCCTGGTATTGTCGCCAAAAACAATAGAACCAGCTTGAATAATTATGCAGCAAGTAAATATAAAATCGAAAGTATTAAATCCCTTTATTGTATTTATTATCGAACCTCTTTCGTAGTATCTTTTAATAAAAAGTGAAGGGGCTAATAATGCGATAAATGGCCCGCTAATGCCCGACAAAAAAACAATGAATATATCGTGTGCCTTCCATGCATTATTATCAGGATCTTTTGCTAAAATGACAGTCAGAAGATATATTGCTAAGTAGGTGTGTGCATTAGTTATATTGACATACGCTTCTTGAATATTTGGTTGTAAAAGAAAATATATGCAAAAAAGCAGTCTGAATCGCATGTCGATATAATTAAATCGACTGGTTAGAATAAAAACGACGAATAAACAGCGCAAGGTAATGGCAATAGCTGTTGCTATGATGGCTACATGATTTAAACCAAATGTAGAAGCAATTGCCATAGTTATTTTAGGTAGCGATTGAAAATATCCATCTCTAGGGGTCAGGATTGAGGTTAAAAATCCTTGATTCCAAACAGGTTCAAGAAAGGCTTTGCCATCTTCTGCCCATAATTGTGGATGATTTACGATGTCAGGTCTACGTGTAATTATTATGATTGCAGCTACTACAAAAATTGCAATAAGATACCAAAACGATAATTTATTTTGTTTTAAATTCATGTCTTACCCTTTAATCTTTTTACTAACAGTGGGTTAGTTGGATATGGCGGTTAAAATTTTTTTTTGTTGTCTTTGGAAAGAATGTATCTAGGCCGTACTTTGCATTCAATGTAAATTCGCCCTATGTACTCACCCAAAACCCCAATTCCGATAAGTTGAACTCCACCAAGAAACAGCATGGAAACCATAATGGAAGGATAACCTTTTACTGGGTTTCCCCAGAAGAGGGTATCCACTAACATCCAGGCACCATAAAAGAACGATAGTGCGGCTACAATTAAACCAATGTATGTCCAGATCCTTAGCGGGAAGGTCGAAAACGATGTAATCCCCTCTAATGCCAAATTCCACAACTTCCAACCATTAAATTTTGTTGTACCAGCAACACGGTCAGCGCGCGCATATTCCACGATATCTGTTTTACCGCCCACCCAACTCAAAATGCCTTTCATAAAGAGGTTACGCTCTTGCAGCAATTTTATGTTTTCTACTATTTCACGCGACATCAAACGAAAATCGCCCACATTCTCTTCAATTTTCGGTGAGCTAATCTTATTGTGAAGTTTGTAGAACCACTCGGCCGTTTTGCGTTTCAGGTGGGAGTCCGTGCTGCGGTCAACGCGTTTAGCAAGAACGATATCCGCACCTTGTTGCCATTTTTCGAGCATCTCGGGGATGACTTCAATTGGGTCCTGCAAATCGACATCAATTGGGATAACTGCATCACCGCTAGCCGCTTCAAGCCCGGCGAAAAGCGCCGGTTCTTTACCGAAGTTGCGGGTAAACGAAATATGTTTGACCAATTCATCATCGGCCTCGATTTCATTAAGAATGGCTTCAGTCCGATCAGTGCTGCCGTCATTGATAAACACCAACTCCACCTGATGAGTTTGGAACGATGCAAACTCACGCACTGCTCGGTAGAAGAGAGGAATAGCTTCCTCTTCATTAAGCACTGGGACGATCAAAGAAAATTTCATTAACTCTTCCTAAACACGAAAAACTTCGAATAGGCGAAGCCGCAAACAAGACTGAGTGCAGAGAAGAAAATCAGTGTCACTATCGGGCTTATGTGTAGGCGGTCTGCTGTCCATCCGACCGAAAGCGCCATCGCACCCATGAAAAAGATATAGAGAAAATATCGGGCAGTCGTCGCTTCGGTATTGAAGGTCCATTTCGCGTTCGCGAAGAAAGAGAACGTCACAGCAACGCAAAAGGCCGCAAGATTAGATGTAGATTGGTTCGCGCCACTCTTGAAGAGAACACCAAATACGGCCCAATGGATGAGTGTGTTAACCACCCCAACAGATGTATACCTGGCAAACAACCTCAGCATTGCATAACCCTAAAAATTAAAGTGCCTGATCCTCGCATTCCCTCAGCTTTATAGCAAGTTTTGGTAAAGGAATGTTGGTGAAGTGTAAGGCTTGCAGGTTATGTCAGGGAGGAGGTTTTGTGCTGGGCATGAGGAATGAAGAATGCTGATTTTTTTTAAAAAATCACACCATTGTTTATAAAGGGAGCAGTGCTCCCTTTTCATTAAACCCCCAACCGATCCCTTAACGCGTACCACACCGCGCCCATTGCCGTTAGTGGTACTTTAAAGCGCCTGCCGCCAGGAAACGGTAAATGTGGCAATTTCGCAAAGGCATCAAATCGTTCCGCTTGCCCACGCAGCACCTCCGCAATCAATCGCCCCGATAAATGGGTACAAGTCACACCATGTCCGCTATCCCCTTGCATAAAGAACGCATTCTTCTCGATCTGCCCAAACTGCGGCATACGTGACAGCGTCAGCAGGAAGTTACCGCTCCAGCGATGGCTGAATTTCACATCTTTCAGTTGAGGGAAGGTGCGTAACAGCTTGGGGCGGATTAGCGCTTCAATATCATCCGGCTCACGTGCGCCATATACCACACCGCCGCCATACAACAGGCGGTTATCGGCGGTGAGGCGGAAGTAATCCAGCAGATAATTACAATCTTCGACGCAGTGATTATTCGGCAGCAGCCCCAAGGCCTGGTCGCGGCTTAATGGCTCGGTGGTGAGGATTTGCGAGCCACACGGCATGCTTTTACGGCTCAGGCGCGGTTCAAGTTGTGAGGGGAGATAAGCATTACCGGCAAAAATCACAAAGGTGGCAGTGACTTCGCCTTTAGCGGTCTTTACCCGATGCGGCTCGCCATACTTCACGTCCAGTGCCGCAGATTGTTCATAGATGCGCCCACCGTGACGGCGAATCGCTTCCGCTTCACCCAATGCCAGGTTTAACGGATGCAGATGTCCGCCGCGCTTATCCAGCAAGCCGCCGACATAACGATCGGTCGCCACTTCACGACGAATCGCGCGCTCATCCAGCAGCTCCAGATTATGGTTACCATAGCGCTCCCAGTTGGCTTTTTGGCTGCGCAAGTGGCCCATCTGACGCTGATTCAACGCGGCAAAAATGCCGCCAGGACGGTAATCACAGGCGATAGCATAACGGTCGATGCGATCGCGAATAATCTCCGCGCCCTCAAACATCATATTGCCCAGCATCTTCGCCACGTCTTTGCCGTAGCGTTGTTCAATCACATCCACATCGCGGCTGTAAGAATTCACCACCTGGCCGCCGTTACGACCGCTGGCTCCGAAGCCAATCTTTGCCGCTTCGAGTAGCACCACGTCATAACCGGCTTCGGTCAAAAACAGCGCCGAGGAGAGGCCGGTAAATCCGCCGCCAATAATACAGACATCACACTGCACCGATTCCTGCAGTTCGGGCCACGGCTCATGCGCATTCGCGGTTGCGGCGTAATAACTTCCCACATGTTGCATCACATCCTCCTTTAGCGCGTGAACTCAGAAATTCGCTGGGGTGTGCGCACTGACGATGCGACACGGCAGCTCTGACGTATTGGTAAAACTGTGCGGCAAGCCGGTATCGATCACGTAACTCTCGCCACAATAAAGGTGATAACTCTGACCATTGACCACCAGCGTGATTTCTCCTTCCAGCACCGTGCCGGTCTCTTCACCAGGATGACGCAGTTTCTCTCCGGTGCTGGAACCCGGTTCGTAGCGTTCAATCAACATCGCCAGCGCACGTTTTTCAGCGCCGTTCTCCACCAGACGCAACGACACGCCGAGGCTGCCGATCTCCACGCACTCTTCCGGACGTACGATCACGCGCGGCGTGCTGTTTACCTTTGGCTCCGAGAAAAACTCTGACAACGACAAGCCGTACACCTTCAGCAATTTCTGCAAGGTACTCAGCGCTGGGCTGACTTTATCCTGCTCAATAGTGCTGATAGCACTGTGTGTGAGTCCTGACAACTCAGCGACGCGACGCTGAGACAATCCCATCTCCTGCCGGATTTGCGATAAACGTCGTCCGGGCGCCAGAGTGGCATCATTCATGGCTGTTTTTCTTTGTGATAACAGAGAGCCGCGTGGATAAAAGCCGCAAACAGGCGTTGCGAAACCAGGTCTTGATCGGAGTGCCACTCCGGATGCCACTGCACCGCAAGTGCAAACGGGTGCTGGCGCAAACTCACCGCTTCAATCAGCCCATCAGGCGCACGCGCTTCAATACGCAGCTGCGGGCCGGGTTCGCGGATGCCTTGTCCATGTAGAGAGTTCACGGCAAAGGATTGCGCGCTGCCAAGCACCTGGCTCAACAAACCTTCCGCTTCAGGCTGAACCTCATGCACCGGCGCGTATTGCTGTTCGAGCGGCAGCGCATCATCCTCACGATGCTCCTGAAACAGATGCGTCATATGCAACTGGCGATACAGGGAACCCCCGTTGGCCACCACCAACTCCTGCAAACCACGGCATATACCGAAAATCGGCATCTTTTTACCAATCGCATGAGTGATGATGCCGAAGGCGAGGCGGTCACGCGCCGGATCGGCATGCTCCTCTTTACCTTCTTCACCGTAATGCCAGGGTTCGATATTACTCGGGCTGCCGGTAAGCAAAATGCCGTCCAGCAGCGTCATACTGTTTTCTAATAGATGAGGGGCATGCATCAGTTGATGCGGCAAAGGCAAGGGAACACCACCGGCAAGCACGATGGCATCGAGATACTTATTGTGAACCGTTTGCCCGAGATGGCTGCCGATGTGGTTCTGACACATCACTACGCCAATCAAGGGTTTGTCAAAAATAATGCCCATAACGTCTCCGCGTTGCTGTTCAATATTTTCACCGTTTTTGCGCATCCGGCCTAAAAAGTGTGCAATATATTGTCAATCTAGCAACCGGTTGTTCGTTCTTCCAACAGAATTGTTACATTTGCACACTTTTTGCGTTAGCGCTATGTTAGAAGAGTGGCTGTTATTTTGAGCATTGCGCGAACCAATACTAAACGGTAAAGGGCGGGTGGGAACATGACGAACCTCGTAGAAGTAGAAGACTTCACGCGGCACAGTGAAGAGAAACGAACAAGCGCGTTCCAGCTGGAGGTTAAATCCTGGCTGGAACGCCATCCTGAAACGCAGTATGTCGATATTCTTCTTAATGATTTAAATGGGGTCTTTCGCGGTAAGCGCATTCCCATCTCTGCATTGGCCAAACTGGAAAAAGGGTGTTACTTCCCGGCCTCGGTTTTCGCCATGGATATCCTCGGAAATACCGTCGAAGAAGCCGGACTCGGACAGTCACTGGGCGAACCCGACAACCTCTGTATCCCGGTTCCCGGAACTTTAATTCCTTCTGCCGCCGATCCTGAACGCATTGCGCAATTGCTGCTGACAATGTGTAACCAAGATGGCACTCCCTTTGACGTTGAACCCCGCAATGTCCTTAATCGCTTGTGGCAGCAGCTGCGCAATCGAGGGCTATTCCCGGTGGTAGCGGTAGAGCTGGAGTTCTATCTGGTCGATAAAAAGCGCGATGCGGAAGGGTACATCCAGCCACCCTGTGCGCCGGGTAGTGACGAACGTAATATGCAGAGTCAGGTTTATTCGGTGGATAATCTCGACCATTTCGCTGATGTTCTGCGTGATATCGACGATATTGCCAAACAGCAGGGTATTCCTGCCGATGGTGCACTGGCGGAAGCCTCGCCGGGCCAGTTTGAGATCAATCTGCATCACACCCGTGATGTATTAAAAGCCTGCGATCATGCCATTTTGCTCAAACGTCTGGTGCGCCAGGTGGCTGAAAATCATGGCATGACCGCGACCTTTATGGCCAAGCCCTATGAAGAGTACGCGGGCAGCGGCATGCATGTGCACATCAGCATGCTGGATGCGGCCGATCATAATGCCTTTTCACTCGACGACGGCAGCGATTCACCGCTGTTGAAACGCGCGCTGGCCGGGATGATCGATTTAATGCCGGCTTCAATGGCGCTGCTGGCACCGAACGTGAACGCTTATCGCCGCTTCTTACCGGAAGCCTACGTGCCGTTACAGGCCTCCTGGGGCCACAACAATCGCACCGTTGCTTTACGTATTCCCTGCGGCGATGTGGATAACCATCGCGTGGAGTATCGTGTGGCCGGTGCGGATGCAAATCCTTACCTGGTCGTGTCAACAATTCTTGCCGGTATTTTGCACGGTCTGGATAATCAGCTACCCTTACCGCATGCGGTGCAGGGCAATGGACATGAGGCAGAAGGGCTGCCATTGCCGGTGCGACAGAGCGATGCGCTGTACGAATTCGAGAATAGCTATCCTCTGCAAAAACTGCTGGGCGAGCATTTCAGCGGCGTGTGGCACAGCTGCAAACAGAACGAGTTAATGCAGTTTGAACGGCTTATCACCGCCACGGAGATTGACTGGATGCTGAAGAACGCCTGACTCGCAGAAGAATTTCGCTAACGTCTTGTGCCTATGGCATAAGTTGGGGCAGAATACGTCCCCTGCAAAATACGAAACATAACCGACGCTTATCACGTCGGTTATTTTTTTGCAGATTGCAGTACACACACAAATTACCGAGGCCGGACACGCATCCGGATAGATAAATACTGACAACACGCGTTGTGCGTGAGATTTGAGGAAAACAAAGATGGGGCTGTTTACAATTGCACCGGCGCAAGCTGGTTCTCGCTTTCGTGATGATTACGGCGCGGCGACAATCGCAAACACTAATATCACTTCTCACTGCAGCACTTTGCGCAGTATCCCGCAGATCACCTCTGTTGGGGGCCTGAACAATGTCGCTTAACACCGCCGCACCACAGCGTGCACACCTGAAAAAATCCCTGACCTTGATCCCGGTTGTCATGATGGGCCTGGCGTATATGCAGCCAATGACCCTGTTTGATACTTTCGGTATCGTCTCTGGATTGACCGACGGCCACGTCGCCACCGCTTATGCTTTCGCGCTGATCGCGATACTGTTTACTGCCGTGAGCTACGGCAAGCTGGTACGCCGCTTCCCATCTGCGGGCTCCGCTTACACCTATGCTCAGAAGGCTATCAGTCCGCACGTCGGCTTTATGGTGGGCTGGTCATCACTGCTGGACTATTTGTTCATGCCGATGATCAACATCCTGCTGGCGAAAAGCTACTTTGAGACGCTGGTGCCGGGCATTCCTTCGTGGATTTTCGTGGTGTTGCTGGTGGCCTTTATGACCATCTCTAACCTCCGTGGTATCAAAACCGTTGCCAACTTCAACAGCGTGATTGTCGTGCTGCAGGTTGTGGTGATGGTGGTGATCACCGGTATGGTGGTTTACGGTGTGGCGCACGGTGTTGGCGCAGGAACCCTGACCAGCAGCAAGCCTTTCTGGTCTGAGAATGCCCATGTGGTGCCGATGATTACCGGTGCAACCATACTTTGCTTCTCGTTCCTCGGCTTTGATGGCATCAGTTCGCTGTCAGAAGAGACCAAAGATGCAGAACGCACTATCCCGCGCGCGATTTTCCTGACCGCGCTGATTGGTGGTGTGATCTTTATCGGTGTGTCTTACTTCCTGCAGCTGTACTTCCCGGACATCTCGCGTTTCCAGAATCCGGACTCTTCACAGCCTGAAATCATGTTGTTTGTAGCAGGTAAAGCGCTGCAGATCGGCATCCTGATTTTCTCTGTGGTTACCGTACTGGCTTCCGGTATGGCGGCACACGCGGGCGTTTCCCGTCTGATGTATGTGATGGGTCGTGATGGCGTGTTCCCGCAGCGTTTCTTTGGCTTCGTGCATCCGAAATACCGCACGCCGTCACTGAACGTGCTGTTGGTAGGCGCTGTGGCACTGCTGGCGATTAACTTCGACCTGGTGACCGCTACTGCGCTGATCAACTTCGGTGCGCTGGTGGCATTCACCTTCGTTAACCTGTCAGTGATTGCGCAGTTCTGGATCCGTGAAAAGCGTAACAAGACGCTGAAAGATCACATCAACTATCTGGTACTGCCAGTGATGGGTGCTTTGACAGTGGGTGCATTGTGGATCAACCTGGAAGAGACCTCGATGGTGCTCGGCCTGGTGTGGGCAGCGGTCGGTATTATTTACCTGGCGTTTGTTACTCGCACCTTCCGCAATCCGGTTCCGCAGTTCAGCGAAGAAGTGTAATTTTCGTTGCGCATTATGCGCAGCGGATAATGACTTCGTGTCGTATGCAAAAGGTCGCCATATTGGCGACCTTTTGCTTTTAGACCATCAAACTTAACCCGCCAGCACCAACTCCCAACTCCCCGCACTCAGCGTTTCACGTCCCGCTTTACTTAATTCTGTATCGGTTACGAGGGTATCGAAGCGCTCCAGCGGTAATGCCAGATGGGTGGCAATCTTGTTGTATTTCGAGCTGTCGCTCAACAGCACGCGCTTACTGCTGACATCGCTGGCCGCCAGCTTGACCGGCACTTTGTCTTCATCCGGCGTAAACAAGCCGCGTGGCCCCCAGCAGGATGCGGAGATAAACGCGATATCAATCGCCAGCATGCGCAGACTTCTCGCCGCTGATTCGCCGACGCTGGAGCGATTCTCACGGCATACGGTGCCACCAGTGTGAATCAGCTTGCAGCCGCTGCTCTCCATCAATAAACGGGCGATTACGAAATCATTGGTGACCACCAACAAATCGTCGCGCTCGACCAGTTCGCGAGCCAGCGCCAGCGTGGTGGTGCCTGCATCGAGATAAATGCAGCTGTTGCGCGGAATATGCCGCGCTGCAAACTGACCAATCGCCATCTTTTCACTGCTGTACATGCTGGTTTTCGCCAGATGTGATGGCTCAGCGGCCAGACGATCCGCCGAGCGTACGCCGCCCGATACCGACAGCACGGCACCTTGCTCCTCCAGCTTTTGCACATCACGACGTATCGTCATATGTGATACGCCTAAACGCTCGGTCAGCTCGGCAATGCTCACCACGCCGCGTTCGGCAACCAGCGCTAAAATTTGTTGATGACGTTCTACCGGAATCACATCGCTCTCCCTGAATTACCAATTTTTCACATTGTAAGGCATCAATTCACAGCCTGCAGCACAATTTATCCCAGGCAAATGTTAGCAAATATCCCGCCAGAACAGGGGTTCCCGCTGGGATTCAGAGGTGTGAATCGATGTTATATGCTGTGCGTGTAAGTTAATTTTTGTGATTTACCGCACGTTTCTCCGCCAGTAACTGCGGCAGAATTAACAGCATTGAACAAAATATCACTTAAATTAACAACGGAGGTGTGCTGTGTCAGCAACCGTGAATAACATTGGCGTCATTGGTTTGGGTTCCATGGGCATGGGCGCAGCGCAGTCCTGTATTCGCGCTGGATTGAACACCTGGGGCGTTGATTTAAATCCGCAGGCGCTGGAAACCCTGCGTCAGGCCGGCGCGCGTGATGCGCAAACTTCCGCTGCCAGCTTCGCGCAAGAGTTAGATGCCGTACTGCTGCTGGTGGTTAACGCGGCGCAGGTGAAAGCGATTTTGTTTGGCGAAACCGGTCTGGCGGCACAACTCAAGCCGGGCACGGTGGTGATGGTTTCTTCTACCATTTCTTCACAGGATGCACAGGCGATTGAACAGCAACTGGCACAACATAAACTGCTGATGCTGGATGCGCCGGTATCGGGCGGTGCAGCTAAAGCCGCCGTCGGCGAGATGACCGTGATGGCGTCCGGCAGCGATGAAGCCTTTGCCCTGCTGAAGCCGGTACTGGATGCGGTTGCTGCCAAAGTGTATCGCGTGGGCAGTGAAATTGGCCTGGGCTCTACGGTCAAAATCATTCATCAGCTGCTGGCGGGCGTGCATATTGCGGTGGGTGCAGAAGCGATGGCGCTGGCTGCGCGCGCAGGCATTCCACTCGATACCATGTATGACGTGGTCACCAACGCTGCGGGTAACTCGTGGATGTTTGAGAACCGCATGCGTCATGTGGTGGACGGTGATTACTCACCAAAATCTGCCGTCGATATCTTTGTGAAAGATCTTAACCTGGTCGCCGATACCGCCAAATCATTGCATTTCCCACTGCCGCTGGCGTCTACCGCACTCAACATGTTCACCGAAGCCAGCAATGCCGGTCACGGTCGTGAAGATGACAGCGCAGTCATCAAGATCTTCAGCGGCATCACGCTGCCCGAGTCAAAGGAGAAGTAACCATGCGTTTAGGCGTGATTGCAGACGACTTTACCGGTGCGACGGATATCGCCAGCTTCCTGGTGCAAAACGGTCTGCCCACTATTCAGTTTAACGGTGTGCCGCAAGGTCATGACGATGTGAGCGCGCAGGCGATTGTCATCAGCCTGAAGTCACGTTCTTGCCCGGCACAGCAGGCAATCGACCAGTCTCTGGCTGCGCTGGCCTGGCTGCAACAGCAGGGCTGTGACCGTTTCTATTTCAAATATTGCTCAACCTTCGACAGCACCGAACACGGCAACATCGGTCCAGTGACCGATGCACTACTGGCTGCACTGGGCGAGACGCAAACAGTGATCTCACCGTCGCTGCCGGTAAATGGTCGTACCGTGTATCAGGGCTATCTGTTTGTTGCTGACCAGCTGCTGTCTGAGTCCGGCATGCGCCATCATCCGGTCACGCCGATGACCGACAGCAATCTGGTGCGTTTGATGTCGCGCCAGGCGAAAGGGCAGGCGGCGGTGATCAATGCTGCTCAGCTGGACAAAGGCGCGGAAGCGGTGCGTAAACAGCTGGGCGAGCTGAAAGCGCAGGGCATCAACTACGTGGTGCTGGATGCGCTCAACGAGCAGCATCTGCTCACCCAGGGCGAAGCGCTGAAAGAAACCGTGCTGGTGACCGGCGGTTCCGGCCTGGCAATCGGTATTGCGCGCGCCTGGGCCACTCAGCAGCAAAACAGCGATGCCGAGCAGGCCGGACGCCCACAAGGCGAACTTGCGGTGGTGATCTCGGGCTCTTGTTCGCAGATGACCAACCGCCAGGTGCAAGCTTATCGTCAGCAGGCGCCATCACATGAAGTGCTGGTTGAGCGCTGCCTCGATGATGCGGAAGGCTACGCGCAGGAACTGTGCGATTGGGTTGCCGCGAATCACCAGCAGCCTCTGGCACCGCTGCTGTTTGCCACTGCCGATGCCCAGCAACTGCAGGCAATTCAGCAGCAGTATGGCGCGGCACGCAGCAGTGAAGCGGTTGAGCACTTGTTTGCCGCCGTCACCCGTGAGCTGAAATCACGCGGCTGGCAGCGCTTTATCGTCGCCGGGGGCGAAACCTCTGGCGTGGTGGCACAAAGCCTGGGCGTAACGGCCTTCCACATCGGCCCGATGATCTCCCCTGGCGTGCCGTGGGTGCGTGACATCCAGCAGCCGCTGTCGCTGGCCCTAAAGTCAGGCAACTTTGGCGACGAACAATTCTTTGCCCGCGCACAAACGGAGTTCTCAGCATGACCGAACAACAAGCACGTGAAGAGATGGTGCAACTGGGCGCCTCCTTTTTCCAGCGCGGTTACGCCACCGGTTCAGCCGGCAATCTTTCACTGTTGCTGGAAGATGGCAATCTGCTGGCGACACCCACCGGCTCTTGCCTCGGCGAACTGCAGGCCGACCGCCTGTCAAAAGTGACGATGCAGGGCGAGTGGATTTCGGGTGACAAGCCTTCTAAGGAAGTGGCGTTTCACCGCGCGCTTTATCTTAACAATCCCGCTTGCAAAGCGGTGGTGCACCTGCACAGCCACTATCTGACCGCGCTTTCGTGCCTCAACGATCTCGACAGCGAAAACTGCATTCGCCCGTTCACGCCCTATGTGGTGATGCGCGTGGGCGATGTGCCAGTCGTACCTTACTACAAACCGGGTGACGACCGCCTGGCCGAAGATCTTGCGCAGCTCGCGCCACGTTACAACGCTTTCCTGCTGGCCAATCACGGCCCGGTAGTGGTGGGTAAATCGCTGCGTGAAGCCGCGAATAACACTGAAGAACTGGAAGAGACCGCGCGTCTGATGTTCACGCTCGGCGACCGCTCTATTCGTTATCTGACTGATGGCGAAGTGGCGGAATTGAGGAATTACTAATGCCCAAGTTTGCAGCCAATTTATCCACGCAGTTCGGCGAAGTGCCGTTTATTGAACGCTTTGCCGCAGCGGCCAACGCCGGTTTCCGTGCCGTTGAGTTCCTGTTTCCGTATGACTATCCGGCCGAGGTGATCAAAGCCGAGCTGGAGAAACATCATCTGGAGTTGGTGCTGTTCAACACCGCAGCCGGAAACGTGCAGGCCGGGGAGTGGGGCGTATCCGCGATTCCTGGTCGTGAAGAAGAGGCGCGTGCCGATATCGACCGTGCGCTGGAATATGCACTGGCGCTCAACTGCCCGCAGGTGCATGTGATGGCGGCGACAGTGCCCAACGGTGCCAATCGTGCCGCTTACGAAGAGACCTTTGTGCGCAATATGCATTACGCCGCTGAGCGTTTTGCCCCGCACGGTATTCGCCTGCTGCTGGAAGCGCTGAACCCGATGACGAAGCCGAACTACCTCTACTCCAGCCAGTATCAAACGCTGGCGATGATGGAACTTATCGATCGTCCGAACGTGTTCACGCAATTGGATCTGTTCCATGCGCAGCTGGTGGACGGCAATCTCAGCCATCTGATTCGCGAATACGCTGGACGTTATCGCCATATTCAGATCGCCTCTGCGCCGCATCGTCACGAACCAGACGAAGGCGAAATCAACTATCCGTACCTGTTCAGCCTGCTGGATGAAGTCGGCTATGACGGCTGGGTCGGCTGCGAGTATTTCCCACGCGGTCGCACCGAAGCGGGCCTCGGTTGGTTCGCGCCTTACGCGAAATAACTTTTGTTGTACCGCCCAGCACAGTGCGTTGCGCCCTGTGCTGGGAAAAAATTGCCTGAATCCGTCAATACCAGAGAAAGCTGTACCCAAATTATACTAATAGAATTAGAGGTTTATCATGTCAACCGCGTTGCTGTTAGCTATCGCTACTGCCAGCATTGTGATATTGCTGCTGCTGGTGATTAAAGCCAAAGTCCATCCGTTTGTTGCTTTACTGATTGTCAGTTTGATCGTCGCCATCAGTACCGGTATCCCGGCTGATAAGATCATGGAAACCATCTTTAGCGGCATGGGCAACCTGCTGGGTCATATCACCATTATCATCGTGCTGGGGGCGATGCTCGGCGCAGTGATTGAAGCCTCAGGCGGTGCCGAATCGCTGGCGCAGCGCTTCAGTAAATCGCTCGGTATCAAGCGTACCGTCGCAGCCTTAACCATGGCGGCGTTTATCCTCGGTATTCCGGTGTTCTTTGAAGTCGGCTTTATCATTGTGATCCCGCTGATTTACGGCTTTACCAAAGTGGCGCGTGTCTCGCCGCTGAAGTTTGGTTTGCCGATGGCGGGCGTGATGTTGACCGTGCATGTCGCGTTGCCGACACACCCAGGCGCAGCAGCCGCCGCCGGTATTCTGCATACCGATATGGGCTGGTTAATGATGCTTGGCATCCTGATTTCGATCCCTGTGGGTATCGTCGGTTACTACGTGGCAAAAGTGATGAACCTGCGTCAATACCACCTCTCAGTGGATGTACTTGAGCAGTTGCAGCTGGCGAAACCTGAAGGCGCGCCAAAAAGCGAAGTGCCACCACCGGGTGCGATGACCATTGCGGGTCTGATTGTGGTGCCGATTGTGTTGATCGTGTTAGGTACGCTGGCGCACACCATGCTGGCGGAAGGCAGCATTCTGCGTGACGTGATGACGCTGATTGGTAACCCGCCAATTGCCCTGCTGATTGCGCTGGCCCTGGCAGCATGGTTACTGGGCGTGCGCCGCGGCTGGAGCAAAGAGAAGCTGGAAGATCTGACCGGTCGTGCAATTCCTAGCTCTGCAAGTGTGATTCTGGTGGCGGGTGCGGGCGGTGCGTTTGGTAAAGTGCTGGTGGAATCCGGTGTCGGTAAAGCCCTGGCGGTGACGCTGGAAACCCTGCATCTGCCGCTGGTGCCCGCTGCTTTTATCTTGTCACTGGCATTGCGTGCGTCTCAGGGATCGGCCACGGTGGCGATTCTCACCACCAGCGGTTTGTTGAGTCAGGCGGTGGGCGATGTGACCGATATGCAACGTGTGCTGGTCACATTGGCGGCGTGCTTCGGTGGCCTGGGCTTGTCTCACGTTAACGATGCCGGCTTCTGGGTGGTAACACGTTATCTGGGGCTATCCGTCGCCGATGGCCTGAAAACCTGGACGGTGCTGACTACGCTGATGGGGTTAAGTGGTTTTGCGCTGACCTGGCTGGTGTGGGGGATGATTTAAGGTTCACAGCGGTCGCCATTAAGGCGACCCTTAAGTGACAACGGGTATGGCGCACATTTATGTGCGCCTGCAACTGAAATGCATTTCAAACGAACATCAATCTGATACACATCTGTGCACACCTGGTTGCGATATGCCGCGATCACGCGCGTGAGCGATTAAGACACCAACTCCTGCGCATACAAATACAGCGCTTTCAGCTGCGCCATCTTCTCCGCGTTATCCTCATGCAAACTCGCTAACGACTCCAGCTCTAACAGGAACGCCTGCACGCGATCGGCATTCAGCGCTTCACGGCGATGCTGCAACCAGCGCTGCTGCTCTTGATCATCCAGCGTGCCGGGGAAGTTACGCGCACGATAGCGGAACAGCAGTTTCGCAATGCGTTTGTCATCGAAGGTCAAATCCAGCGCCGGTAGATTTTGCGGCGGCGTTTGGCGCACGATGTTCATCGCTGCGCGATCGGCATCGCTGAAGAAGCCGTCATACAGTTGCGCATCGACATCATCCGATGGCTTGAACGGCTCGGCTTCCGCAAACAGCGTCACCGCTTTCTCACGCACTTCAGCGTGCTGACGCAGCAGTGCCAGGTTCGCCAGACAGCGTTCTCGATCTATATTCAGGCGTGCAGCATCTTCAGGACGTAAGGTATTCGCTGGGGCTAACACCGGGCATTTATTAATGTGCACCAGTTTAATCGGTACCGCCGCGCGGTCGCCCAGTTCACTCTGTTTGGTGTACAGCCGCTCGCGGAGTTCATCCGCATTCAGCTCCAGCAGTGGCTGCATATCGCCCGCCAGATCCACCACGATCAGCGCATTACGATTATCCGGATGCCATGCCAGCGGAACGACCCAACTGGTGTTGCCACGTGCCGCACCGAACATGCCGGAGACGTGCACCAGCGGCTTCATCTGCGGAATATCAATCAGGTTCATCAGTTTCTGCTTGTTGCGATGGGTAAACAGAAACTCGAACAGCTTCGGCTGTTTCTCTTTCACCAGCTTCGCCATCGCCAGCGTCGCATACACATCGGACATCGCATCGTGCGCCTGTTCGTGTGTCACGCCGTTGGCTTTGGTGAGATGCTCCAGCTTAAAGCTAGGGAAGCCGTCATCATTTTCCGGCCACTCAATACCTTCCGGGCGCAGGGCGTAACAGGCGCGCATCACATCCAGCAGATCCCAGCGCGAGTTACCGTTTTGCCAGCTCCAGCCGTAAGGATCGAAGAAGTTGCGATAGAAGATATTGCGCGTCACTTCATCATCGAAGCGCACATTGTTGTAACCGATCACACAGGTTTGTGGCTCGGTAAACAGCCCATGAATGCGTTCAGCAAATGCCGTCTCTGTTACGCCGCGCGCTTTAGCCACCTGTGGCGTGATGCCGGTGATCATCACCGCTTCCGGCTGCGGCAGATAGTCATCAGCGGGCTGGCAGTAAAACACCTGCGGTTCACCTACGGCATTGAAATCTTTATCGGTGCGCAGCCCGGCAAACTGCGCTGGACGATCCAGCGAAGGACTTTTACCGAAGGTTTCGTAATCGTGAAACAAAAAGGTGAACTCAGAGGCGGGCACGGCGGTATCCTGGCAATAGAAAATCAACGCACAGAATAGTCGTGTGCAGCAGGCAGCACAACCTTGTTTACCGCTGCTGCGGGCAGGCGCACAGCATTTGTCCGCAGTTCATACTTTTTTTCAATTTATTCAACTATCCAGGCGCTAATTGCCGTAAAACGTGCGGCGGTAAATTCATTTTTTGATTTGAGGAAGAAGTGTTGAAAAGGCGTCTGCTGGTAACTGTATCTGGAATGATTGTTTGGGCATCACTGGCACACGCTGACGACAGCATGCCATTCCCACTGACGCCTCCGCCGATCGATGCGGCTTCGTGGGTGTTAATGGACGCCACCACGGGCCAGATCCTCACCGCCGGCAATCCCGATGAAGAGCGTAACCCGGCCAGCCTCACCAAGCTGATGACCGGCTACGTGGTGGATCGCGCGGTTGATCAGAAAAAAATCACCCGTGATGATGTGGTCACCGTGGGTAAGGATGCCTGGGCTGCAGGTAATCCGGTGTTCAAAGGCTCCTCACTGATGTTCCTCAAGCCCGGCGACAAAGTGACGGTACGCGATCTGATGCGTGGCGTGATCATCGACTCCGGCAATGACGCCTGTGTGGCGCTGGCGGATTATGTGGCGGGCAGCCAGGACAGCTTCGTCAATATGATGAACAACTACGTACAGAAGCTCGGTCTGACGCATACCCATTTTGAAACCGTGCACGGCCTGGATGCACCCGGCCAGCACACCACCGCGCGTGATTTAGCGGTGCTGTCGCGTGCCATCATCAATGGTGAGCAGGATTTCTACGCCATGTACGCGGAGAAAACCCTGAGCTGGAACGGGATTACGCAAAATAACCGTAACGGTTTGTTATGGGATCAAAACCTTCACGTTGATGGCATGAAAACAGGCCATACTGAAACGGCAGGTTTCAACATCATCGCGTCAAACATTGTTGGTCGTCATCGCCTGATTGCGGTGATCATGGGCGGTAAGAGCTCGAAAGGACGTGAAGAGCAGGCGCGTAAACTGCTGGTGTGGGGCCAGAACAACTTCGATACCGTGCAACTGTTCCATGCAGGTAAGAAAATCGGCACCGAAAACGTCTGGTACGGCAATCCGCACAAAGTGGATGTCGGCACCACTCAGGATATTTATCTGTCTCTGCCGCGCACCGAAGTTTCAAACGTCATGGCGAAATATGTGATTGAGCGTAAAGATCTGGAAGCACCGCTGAAAGCCGGTGAGCAGGTGGGTGAAATCCAGGTAATGGACAAAGACAAGCAGCTGGCGAGCTATCCGCTGTATGCCCTACAAGGTGTGGATAAAGCCGGCATCATCACGCGTATCAGTGACTACGTAAAACAGAAACTGTAATCCGCAGCGGATAGCTGAGTCGCTCCCATGGCTCAACAGCATGGGAGTGAAACAGTGAGGCTTTCTGCTGCTGAACGGAGGCAAAGGTATGAAAGCATCTATCGTTGAACGCAATCCTCAAAGCTGGCTGGGCTACCATTTGCAGGGTCCGTGGCAGGAAACCGTGCCGCGCGGATTTAACCAGCTAAAAAGCTGGGTCGAGCAGCATGGTGTCGAAGGCGAATGGCTGGCCATCTATTACGGTAATCCTGAAATTCTTCCGCCGGAAGAGCTGCGCGTTGAAACGGTGATCACTGCGCCCACCGATGCTGTGCCCTCCTATGGTGACGACATCGAGCAAGGCCTGCTGCCCGGTGGGCAATATTTTCATGCGCGCATGGAAGTGATGAACAACGATTTCTTCACCGCCTGGCACAGCCTGTTTGATCATCTCAAGACGAAAACCGACTGGCAGGTGGATAATCGTCCCTGCTTCGAACACTACCTTTCCGACGGCTCTGACAGCGACGACTGGCTGGTGGATATGTACATTCCGGTACGTGCAGCCGACTAATATCATCAGTGCGTTACTTCTATGTTTCATAAGCGAAAATAAGATGTAGCGCACTTGTTGAATCGCAAAAAAAGAGCGGAAATAGTGCTGCGCAGCACTCAATGTTCGTGTCGCGCCAGGGTAACATAGCGCGCAAATTTTTATCGTTCCCGGACCACCATGTTACGCGCCGACAAGCCCATCTCTGCCATTGAGTTCTGGTTCTACCGCCACTATCGCGCTGTGCACGGCGTGCGCATCGCTATAGCCTTTGTGCTCTGTTTTCTGTTTGTGCGCTTGACGGATATTCCGGAAGGCACCTGGCCGCTGATCACCCTGGTGGTGGTGATGGGGCCGATCTCGACCTGGGGCAATGTGTTTCCGCGTGTGATCCAACGCATCAGCGGCACCTTTGCCGGACTGGCATCGGGTTTGATTGCTCTGAAGCTGGAACTGATCTCGCTGCCAATGATGTTGTCATGGTGCTTCGTGGTGATGATCATCTGCGGCTATCTGACGCTGGGTAAACATCCTTATATGGCGCTGCTGATTGGTATCACCCTCGGCGTGGTGGTGGGTGCTCCGGCCGGTGACTTCACTGTGGCGCTGTGGCGTGGCGGCGATGTGATCCTGGGTTCGATTATGGCGCTGCTGTTCAGTGCGATTCTCGCTCAGCGCGCCTACACGCACTGGCGCATTCAGCTGTCCGATTCATTTCTGGCGATGGCAAAACTGCATCACACCGGCTTTTCCGCAAACCTGCTGGAAAAACCCCGACTCAACAAACCCTTCCAGAAACAGTTGACCAGCGTTATTAAGATGCGCGCACTTCTGGAACCGGCCAGCAAAGAGACGCGTATTCCTAAATCGGTGTTTGAAGCGATTCAGACCATCAACCGTAATATGGTTAACACGATGCAGATGCAAATTGATGCATGGTGGTCATCACGTGAGAGCCACCTGTTGCTGCTCAATGCCCCGACGCTGCGCCGCAGTCAGAAAATGACCGAAGACACGTTGAACGCGCTGGCCACATTGATGGTGAAAGGGGAGACGGAAGGCGTGATCGCCAACAGCCATGAACTGGAGGAGATTACCCAGGAACTGGAACAGTTGATTGCCAACCGCAGCGGGCGCTTAGAGACCACGGCGATCTATGGCTACGTGTGGTTGAGTCTGGAACAGGCGCGTCAACTGGAGCGCATTACGGACCTGGTCCGTCTGGCACTGCGCAAATAGTTTTCTCAGGCAATGACTTAATGTGAATCACCCTTTCTTTGCGCTAAGATAAGTGCCAGTCCGAAATTAGCTGTGAAAATTGCGAATCCAGCTAGCAAGCCGCTAAGCTGTAGCTCATGACTATTCCGCCTGCCGCGGCAGGCTCAAAGAAAGGTGCCAACATGGAAAATGCCAAGCAATCATTTCAGGACGTTCTGGAGTTTGTGCGTATGTTTCGTCGTAAAAACAAACTGCAGCGCGAAATCGTGGATAACGAGAAGAAAGTCCGTGATAACCAGAAACGTGTGTTGCTGCTGGACAACCTGAGCGAGTACATCAAACCAGGCATGAGCGTTGAGGCGATTCAGGAAATCATTGCATCTATGCGTGTGGACTATGAAGACCGCGTCGATGAGTACATCATCAAAAACGCTGACCTGTCGAAAGAGCGTCGCGAGCTGTCGAAGAAGTTGAAAGCGATGGGTGAACCAAAGCCGCAGTAAAAATGTTGGGACCGTAAGGTCCCAAATTTTTTGCAGCGTAACGGCTTCCGCACTGCCTGCCGTGGCGTGCGCAATAGCCTGTGCTGCTTTAACCTGGTCAGGCTTTGGGTTTTAATTGTCGCGCTAATGCCTGCAACTGACCGGCGATCTCCGCTATATCCACATCCCCATGCATCGGCGCAGCTGTCGTTTCGCGCAATATCAGCTCGGTTACCAGCGGCAGGGGCTGTACAGCTTCTCCGGCCAGTTCCGCCAACATGCGGTCCACAGATACCGCACCCAACTGCTGCAAATCCTGACGCACGGTGGTGAGCGGCGGCTGATACCAAGCGCTCTCGGCAGTGTCGTCATAACCAATAATCGACATCTCTCCAGGAATTTTCACGCCGTGTTGGTGCAGTGCACGCATCGCCCCAAGCGCCATCTGATCGTTCGCCACCAGCAGGGCCTGTGGCAGGCGATCCGGCAGCAACTGCAATAGCGCCTGATACCCGGATGCCGCACTCCAGTCGCCATGCATTACGCATACCGGCTGTAACTGGTGTGACGATAACGCCCGTTGCCACGCAGTGAAGCGCGCCCGCGCCGAAGCCGAACTTTCAGGCCCATTCAGCACGCCAATCTGCTGGTGGCCCAGCGCGACGAGATGCTCCACAGCCTGCTGCGCACCCGATTCACTCTGATACTGGCACTGGCTGACAGCAGCATGTTGTTCAACATCGAGAAACAGCACAGGCTTGCTGCCGCACTGCTGCTGCACCTGCGCCGCCTGTTCAGCATCGAGCGGCAGGTTGATGAGTAGTGCATCCACGCGCTGCGCCAGCAGTTCATTCACCGTGTCCTGGGCATTTCCGGCCGCATTCGCCATGGCGATCACCAGATGGTAACCCTGTGCGGCGGCACGTTCATGAATCGCCGAGGCAATCTGTGCCGGGGCCATCAATGCCAGATCGCTGGTGGCCAGCCCCAGCGTGCGCGTGGCTTTTCCTGCCAACTGCTGTGCCACGCGGTTGGGCACATAGTTCAGCTGCTGCATCGCGGCTTCGACTTTGGCGCGCGTGCGTGGCGAAACCTGCACGGAATGGTTGAGCACACGGGAAACGGTCTGGTAGGAAACCCCCGCCAGTGCAGCGACATCATCGAGGGTAACGGAACGCGCAGTCATAAACTCTCCTGAATCTGATAGCGGCGAGTGTAGCAAATTTTTCTCTGCTGTCGCGGAGTTAAGCCGCTACACTGCCAGTGTTAATGCGAGGAGAACGCGATGCAGCTCAATAGCCAACAGATTCAGGATATCAATACGCTTGCGGCCTGGCTGGCGCTTGACCACATGCCGACAGATGGCACGCTCGATGTTGATTTGGCAATTCTTGCCGGTCACGCGGTACTGCCCAACGTTGAAGGTGTGATTGCGCTGGCGAAGAAGTATCAGCTGCCTCTGATGATCAGCGGCGGTATCGGTCATTCCACGGTGTTACTGGCGGAGATGATCGCTAATCATCCGCTCTATCGTCAGATACCGACTCAAGGCAAAAGTGAAGCAGAGTTGCTGGGCGACATGGCGCGGGTGTTTGCCGCACTGCCGGACGATCAGCTGCTGCTGGAGACCGCCTCACGCAACTGTGGCGAGAATGCCGCTTTCAGCCAAAAACTGCTCGATGAGCAGAAGTGGCAACCGCAGCATGTGCTGTTGGTGCAGGACCCGCTGATGCAGCGTCGTACCTGGGAAACTTTCCGTTATCAATGGCGTGACCGTGCCGACGCACCCGAATTTATCAGCTGGCCGGTGTTTGTTCCGCAGGTCATGATGGATGCGGGTATGCTGCGTATTATCGGTGCACCGCCGCAAGGATTGTGGTCAATGGAGCGTTTTCTGTCGCTGCTGATGGGCGAGATCCAGCGCCTGCGAGATGATGAAAACGGCTACGGTCCACGCGGCAAAGGTTTCCTCGGGCATGTGGATATCCCGGACGAGGTAGAAGCAGGCTGGCAGCGCTTGATGCAACTGAAAGGCGTGCAGTCGCGGCTTGGATAAAACGCGTATAACCCCGTAGCGGCGCAATTTATTGCGCATTAATCAGTGAGTTAGCCTTTTGAGGTTCACGCGATAAATCGTGCCGCAACGGTATTAACCTGAGATTTAACGATTCTGCAAATACACCTGCAAATTCACATACACCGCATTCAACAACGGGGTGTTCACACCACTGCGTGCGCCTCGCACCAGCAGATCGCCAATCACCTGGTCCGCCTCAATCTCATAACCCTGGGTTAAGTCGCGATACATCGACGACGTCATCGCCACCTGCGGATTATTCAGCGTTTCATAAATCTTCGCCGTTACCGCTGGACGTTCCTGATAGCCGTCAGCGCTGAGCACGGAAAGTACTTCCGCAAAAATGCCCTGCAACAAGGCTTCACCCCCTTGAGATCGCAACACCTGTTGGGTATTACCTCGCGCGATGCAGCACACCGCCCCTAAGGTGCTCAGCAGCAGCCACTTCTCCCACAGTTCGCTGATGATGTTGTCAGCAAAGACCGTATCGAACTGCGCGATGTTCAGCGTTTCATTGACACGTTGCAGACGTGCATCATTGTGCCCATCGAGTGCACCGTAGTAGAGGATATGCAGTGGCGTCATCTGCACCACTTCACCTTGTTCACCCAGCGTGGCGTTGATTTTGCACAGGCCGCCAATCACCTTGTCGCCAAAGCGTGCGCGCAGCGTATCGATATGCCGCATGCCGTTGAGGATCGGCATGATCAGTGTTTCTGGCCCGACGGCGGGTGCGATATCCTCGATAGCCTGATCGAGCCCGAAGCTTTTCACCGTCAGGATAATCAGATCAAACTGGCCGGTAAGTTTGCCGGTTTGCGCCAGCTGCGGCTGAATCACTTCTGTGCCGCCCGGTGTTTTTAGCACCAGACCGTTTTGTTGCAGTTGCTGAAAACGGCGCTCGCGCACCAGAAAAGTCACATCACGTCCTGCTTGCGCCAGACGTGCACCGAAATACCCGCCGGTGGCACCGGCGCCGACAACCAGAATGCGCATGGTTAGATTTCCCGTTGAGAGTGAGACCCTTACCATAAATCGGGAAGGGTTAAGCTTGCCAGCCCGTAAATGCTGAAACCGATGCAAGATTTTCACGATGGCTAAAAAAGGCTCAAACTGTTCGTATTTATTCGTACAATGGGTCTATGCTGTTGCGCAGCGGCGGGCAATGGTGCTCGCCCACTTTTCCAGTCGAACAGACTAAGGACGCATCATGCCCCGACCCCTACCTATCGAACGTTATCGCAATATCGGCATCTCCGCGCACATCGATGCCGGCAAAACCACCACCACTGAGCGCATTCTGTTTTACACCGGGATGAGCCACAAGTTGGGTGAAGTGCACGATGGCGCGGCAACCACCGACTGGATGGCACAGGAGCAGGAGCGCGGCATTACCATTACCTCGGCGGCAGTGAGTTGCTTCTGGCCGGGCATGGATGGCAGCTTCACGCCGCACCGCATCAACATCATCGACACACCCGGACACGTCGATTTCACTATCGAAGTGGAGCGATCCATGCGCGTGCTGGATGGTGCCGTGATGGTGTATGACGCCGTAGGTGGCGTACAGCCACAGTCGGAAACCGTGTGGCGCCAGGCCAACAAGTATCACGTACCGCGCATTGCTTTCGTCAACAAGATGGACCGCCAGGGCGCGGACTTCTTCCGCGTGGTGCAGATGATGAAAGATCGTCTGCATGCCAACCCAGTGCCGATTGTGATTCCGATTGGTGCGGAAGAGCACTTTGCGGGCGTGGTGGATCTCAACAAGATGCGCGCCATCTACTGGGATGAGGCCAGCCAGGGCATGACGTTCAGCTATGCGCCAATCCCCGAGGAGCTGCAGACGCTGGCCGCCGAATGGCGCGAAAACATGGTGGCCGCTGCGGCGGAAGCCAGTGAAGCGCTGATGGATCGCTATCTGGAGCAGGGTGACCTGAGCGAAGAAGAGGTCATCGCGGGCTTACGTCAGCGCACGTTGATTGGCGAGATCCAGCCGATGCTGTGTGGTAGCGCGTTCAAAAACAAAGGTGTGCAGCGCATGCTTGATGCGGTGATTGAGCTGATGCCGTCGCCGCTGGACGTGCCGCCGGTTACCGGTGTGAACGAAAAAGGCGAGCACGATGAGCGCCATGCTGATGACGATGAACCGTTCTCGGCGCTGGCCTTCAAGCTGATGAGCGATCCCTATGTGGGCCAACTCACCTTCGTGCGTGTCTACTCCGGTGTATTGCGCAAAGGCGATAGCGTGTGGAATGCGGTGAAAGGGCGCAAGGAGCGCATCGGGCGAATCGTGCAGATGCAGGCTAACGATCGTATCGAAATCGAAGAGATTCGTGCGGGTGATATAGCCGCCTGTGTCGGTTTGAAAGAGGTAACGACTGGCGAAACGCTGTGCGATCCGAATGCGGTGATCACCCTGGAACGCATGGAGTTCCCGGACCCGGTAATTTCGCTGTCGATTGAGCCGAAAACCAAGGCAGATCAGGAGAAAATGGGGCTGGCGTTGCAGCGTTTGGCCGCAGAAGATCCGTCATTCCGCCTGCACACCGATGAAGAGTCGGGGCAGACGATTATCTCCGGTATGGGTGAGTTGCATCTGGAGATCATCGTTGATCGCATGAAGCGTGAATTTGGTGTGGAAGCCAACATTGGTCGGCCACAGGTCACCTATCGCGAAACCATTCGTAAGACGGTGCGCGATGTGGAAGGCAAGTTTGTGCGTCAGTCGGGCGGTAAAGGTCAGTATGGTCATGTGGTGCTGACGCTGGAGCCGCAGGCAGCAGGCGCAGGTTTTGCCTTTGAAGATGCCACCAAGGGCGGCGTCGTGCCACGCGAGTTTATTCCTTCGGTGGAGAAGGGGATTCGTGAAGCGCTCAATTCCGGCGTGCTGGCGGGCTATCCAGTGGTGGATCTCAAGGCCACACTGACCTTCGGTTCGTATCATGACGTCGACTCCTCGGAAATGGCGTTCCGTATGGCCGCGATTTTTGGTTTCAAAGCGGCGGCTAAACAGGCCGATCCGGTGATCCTTGAGCCGGTGATGCAGGTGGAGGTGGAAACGCCAGAGGATTACGCCGGTGGGGTGATGGGCGATCTCTCTTCGCGTCGCGGTACGCTGCAAGGTATGGATGAGCGCTTTGGTGCGCGCATCATCCGAGCCGAAGTGCCGCTGTCAGAGATGTTTGGCTACGCCACCACGCTGCGATCCATGTCTCAAGGCCGTGCCACTTACAGTATGGAGTTTGCGCATTACGCTGAAGCGCCACGCAACGTGGCCGAAGGAATTATTGCGTCACGCGCAGAGTGATTTTTTTGGCGGCAAGGATGCTGCCACTTAATACCCTTTCATCTATCCATTCGTCATATTCGCATTAATGCGGAGGGCTGCATGCCGTCGTCAAGGATGGCGCTACGGTTTTATTTCCCGCCTTAAATCATTTCATCACAACCTTTGCCACTATTTTCGTTTTACATTTATTTATCCGGATTTTAATAATTTAGCGGAAATTAAAAACAGGCCGAAATTCGGCTGATTAAAATAACACCTGCTATCACCAAGGATAATATGAAAATAAATGCAATTTCTCTGGCGCTGGGCTTAAGTTTGCTTGGCGGTGCGCTTCACGCTGTTGCTGCCGATAAACCGATCAGCGGTGGCAGTTTGACGGTGGGCGTCGAAACCGAACCCACGACCTTTAACCCGCAACTGAACGGGCAGGACAAAGCCGAAATCACCCTGCGCAATTTCTGGGAGTCACTACTCGCACGCCGCCCTGACGGCAGTTTTGTGCCGTGGCTGGCTGAAAGCTATCAGGCCAGCGAGGATGGCAAAACCTTGCGCTTTAACCTGCGTCGCGATGTCACTTTCTCCAATGGTGAAAAATTTGATGCCAATGCGGTGGCTGAAAACTTCCGCCAGACTCAGGTGGCACAATACTGCGCGGGCACCAGCCTGTGCCTGATGGGGTCGCACATCGACAAAATTGAAACCCCTGATGACCATACTGTGGTGATTACGCTGAAAGAGGTCTATTCCCCGTTCCTCTCCTTCGCTGCGGGACTGCAAATTCTCTCACCCTCCAGCTGGAAATCGTCGCAGCTGAAATCGGGCGGCACGGAGATTGCCGGCACCGGCCCGTTTATCCTGCAAAGCTACGAAAAGGGTCAGCAGGTTACTTACGTCAGAAACCCGAAATACAACTGGGCGCCTGCCACGGCGAAGCATCAGGGGCCAGCCTATCTTGACCGCGTCACCTATCGCTTCCTGCCGGAATCCTCGGTGCGTACTGGGGCGCTGCTGTCCGGGCAAGTGGATGCCATTGAAGGGATCTCTGGCAACGATGCCGGTGAATTCAAGGACAACAGCGATTTTACCTACCAGCATGCGCTCAATACCGGCACGCCGTACTCGCTGTTCCTCAACGTCGAGTATGGCCCAACGCAGGATGTGAAAGTGCGCCAGGCACTGCTACAAGGGCTGGAGATCGACCCGCTGCTGAAATCAGTTTATCGCGGAGAGCGAACGCGCGCGTGGGGCATCACCTCACCGATTGATCCGCTGTACAACAACGAACTGGAAGGGAAATACGGCAATAACCCGGATGCCGCCAACAAGCTGCTGGATGATGCAGGCTGGCAAACCCGTGACAGCGAAGGCTTCCGCAGCAAAAATGGCGAGCGACTGCGCATTGAGCTGATTCAGGCGCAGGCCACGGTGCGTGACCAGCGTGATGTGTTACTGCAGGCGATTCAGGCACAGGCGCGCCAGCGGTTGGGCATCGATCTTAAGCTGAACTACGTTGATTCCGGCACCTACGCGGATGTGCGCAAAAGCGGAAAATTCGGCACCATCGCCAACTCCAACACGCCGACCGATGGCGTAGATATTGAGAACCACTATCGGCCGATTGCCCAGGGTGGTGCGATTAACTACAGCCGCGTCAACGATGCTGGTCTCAATGCACAGCTGGATAAGGCCGCTGCCACGCTGGATTTGCAACAACGCCGACAGTATTACAGCGAGTTGCAGCAGCGTGCACTGCTTCAATTGGCTTTAGCGGTGCCGTTGTACGAACCAGAAGATCAGCTCGCCACCGCCAGCTACGTGCACGGTTACGGCTTCCGCAGTTATAAACAGATGCCGGAAAACGTTTACGATGTGTGGTTAAGCAAACACTAATTGGTAAAACGATTGGTAGCGGCATGATTTATTGCGCGTGCATCAGAAGCAACTTAATTGCTTATGGGCGCGCGATAAATTTTGCCGCTATGCTATGCGCCAAATAAAACGCTTCTGTTATTTCCCACAATTAACAAATCCATTGCCACTATTCTCGTTTTACTTTAATTCCCCGGATTTCAATAATTCCCTGAAGATAAATTCAGGAAACCCGAACATGAGCCAATCCATCCAAATCGCCAAACCCGACGATGCCGAAGAGATATTTGCCCTGTTACAGCGTGCGTATGCCTCGCTGGTGGCGCTGGATGTGCATTTCACCATTTCGCAGGGCAACGTCGAGCAGGTACGCCGCGTCATTGAACAGGAAACGGTGCTGGTGCTGCGCAAATGGAAACGCGCTGTTGCGACGGTCACGGTGCGCTTTCCATGGCAGCATGAAACCGATGCGCCGTCGTCGCTGCCGTTTATCCACTGGTTCGCCGTGGACCCAGACTACAAAGGGCAGGGCTATGGTCGTGAAATCATCAGCTATGCCGAAGACACCCTGTTGAAACAGACGCTTAAAGCGCCGGGTGTCTATCTGGCAACCGCCACCAAACACCCGTGGCTGAGTGAGCTTTATTTGCGTCGCGGCTATCAGCCGTTTTATCACCGCACCAATGCATTGGGCGAAGCGCTGGTGTTCCTGAAAAAGGAATTTCACCCACAGCCGATTGCTAACATCGCCTGATTCACACCATTTAAAACAACAGGGACTTTATGAAAGCGAATTCGATCACGCTGGCGCTGGGGCTAGCGTGCCTGCTGAGCACCTCGGCCACGCTTGCCGCTGAATCCCCGCGCAGCGGCGGTTCACTGACCTATGGTGTGGAAACCGAACCGGCACCGTTAAATCAACAGTTAAACGGGCAGTCCAAGGCAGAAGTGACGCTGCGCAATGTATGGGAATCCCTGCTGGCGCGTCGCACCGATGGCAGCTTCGTGCCGTGGCTGGCGACGGGTTACGAGGTGAGCCCAGACGGCAAAGTTTATCGCTTCACACTGCGTCGCGATGTCACTTTCTCGAACGGTGAAAAACTGGATGCCAACGCGGTGGCGGAGAACTTCCGCCAGGTTCAGGATCCAAAATATTGCGCCGGAACCAGCATCTGCGCCCTGAGCGCACGCATTGCCAGCGTTGAAACACCCGATAACGACACCGTGGTGATCACCCTGAAACAGGGCTATGCACCATTCCTGTCGTTTGCTGCCAAACTGCAGATTCTGGCTCCCGCCAGCTGGCACTCACCGCAACTCAAAGCGGGCGGTAAAGAGATCGCGGGCACCGGCCCTTTCATCATCGAAAGCTACGAAAAGGGCCAGCAACTGACGCTGTTGCGCAATCCGCATTACCACTGGGCACCGGCCACCGCACATCATCAGGGTCCGGCATATCTGGAGCGGGTGACCTATCGCTTCCTGCCGGAATCCTCGGTGCGCACCGGCGCGCTGCTTTCCGGCCAGCTGGATGTCATTGAGGGGATCTCCGGCAATGATGCCAGCGAGTTTAAAGACAGCGCAGATTTTACCTATCAGCACGCGCTGAATACCGGCACGCCCTATTCGTTGTTCCTCAACGTGGAATATGGTCCAACCCAGGACGTGAAAGTGCGTCAGGCTCTGTTGCAGGGATTGGATATCGATCCGCTGTTGAAGTCGGTGTATCGCGGCGAACGCACCCGCGCGTGGGGCATCACCTCACCGGTCGATCCGCTCTATAACAACGATCTGGAAGGGCAGTACGGCAACAACCCGACGGCGGCGAACAAATTGCTGGATGAGGCCGGATGGCAAGCGCGCGATGGCGAAGGCTTTCGCAGCAAAGACGGCCAGAGACTGAGCATTGAAGTGATTCAGGCGCAGGCCACGGTGCGCGATCAGCGCGATGTGCTGTTACAAGCGATTCAGGCGCAGGCGCGTCAACGTCTTGGCGTGGAGATCAAACTGCGTTATGTCGATTCCGGCACCTATGCCGACGTGCGCAACAGCGGTCACTTTGGTTCGATTGCCAACTCGAATACCGAAACCGACGGCATTGATATCGAAAATCACTACCGTCCGGTGAAAGCCGGTGGCTCTATCAACTACAGCCGCGTTAATAGCCCGGAAATCAACGGCTGGCTCGATCAGGCCGCCGCCACGCTTGATATCAATCAGCGCCGTAAATTCTACAGCCAGCTTCAGCACTATGCCCTGATGCAGCAGGCGCTGGCGATCCCACTCTATGAACCGGAAGACCAAATCGCTGCCGCCCGCTACGTGCACGGCGTGGGCTTCCGCAGCTACAAGCAGATGCCAGAAAACGCGTACGACATCTGGCTCAGTGACCATTAATCAGGAGGCGAAGATGAGTCTGGAAAGCATTGTCACCCGCACCCCGCGACCGCGTCGGCCTGCTCTCTGGCGCAGTGAGTTATCGCGCCGCATTGTCGGCCGTTTGCTTGGCGGCGTGCTGGTGCTGTGGGCCGCCGTGTCGCTGGCTTTTCTCGGGGTGCATCTGGCACCCGGCGATATTGTTAGTTTGCTGATTGGTGAACAGCTTCGTACCCCGGCGATTGAAGCGGCGATCCGCGCAGAATGGGGATTGAATGAGCCACTGTGGTGGCAATATCTGCATTACCTGTGGCGCGTACTCCATGGCGACTTTGGTCGCTCTTATATGCTCAACACCGAAGTCAGCCATCTGCTGGCTACCCAGCTGTGGCCGACCATCAAACTCACGCTAGCGGCACTGCTGGTGAGCATTTTGTTTGCGGTGGTGATGGCTGTCGGAGCGGCCCATCGTCGCGTTGGGCGTCGAGTGGCCAACAGCGTTGAACTGCTGCTGGCGTCTACGCCTTCATTCTGGATGGGCATCGTGCTGCTGTTTATCTTTAGCTTCACGCTGCGCTGGTTCCCGGTGGCAGGCGATCGTTCACTCTCCTCACTGGTGCTCCCAGCGCTGGCATTGGGACTGGCGCAAGGGGCGGTCATCGCCCAGCTACTGCGTCGTGAACTGGAGCGTGCACTGGATGCACCCTTTACCCTGACGCTGCGTGCCTGGGGCGTAGGGGAAACCACCATTCGCTTGCGACATGCGCTGCGTCATGCCGCGCTTCCCGCGGTGACCTTAACCGGTTGGCTGGTGGGCGGATTACTCAGTGGCGCAGTGATTACCGAACAGGTATTTGGTCGCCCTGGCCTCGGCAAACTCACCGTGGATGCGGTGCTGGCCAAAGATCTGCCAGTGGTGCTGGCGGTGGCGATTCTCTCGGCGCTGATCTACGTGGTGATGAGTACGCTGGTCGATATCTTGTCGCTGTGGATCGATCCGCGTCTGCGTGGGGAGAACAAATCATGATTGCGGCCTTGCAACGTCTTCCCTCATCTCTGCCCACTGCCGTGTGGCTGGCGATTCTCTATCTGGTGCTGCTGGCGGTGGCGGTGATTGCGCCGGGCGTGCTGACCCATAGCGATCCGTTGCTGGCCGATCCGGTTAACGCGCAGCTAGCGCCTTCTGCTGCCCACTGGCTCGGCACCGATCAGCTGGGACGCGATCTGCTGACGCGCGTGATTTACGGCAGCCGCTATTCGCTGCTGATCAGCGTGGCGGCAATGGCATTGGCGGTACTGTTTGGCACCTTGCTGGGCCTGATTGCGGCACTGGCTCGTGGGGTGATCGATGAGCTGCTAAGCCGCGCGGTAGATGTGATCTCCGCCTTCCCGGATCTGCTGCTGGCACTGATGCTGATCGCGTTTACCGGGCCCGGCACCAACAACCTAATTATCGCGCTCGGCGTGGCCTCCGTGCCGCGCTTTGCCCGCGTGGTGCGTGCGCAAACCTACACAGTAATGACCTCCGGCTACGTTGAGCAGGCACGCACCTTTGGCTTGTCACGCTTCACGTTAATCACCCGCCATATTCTGCCGCACGCCATCGCGCAGGTGCCGGCGCTCGCCACGCTGGGACTCGGCACCGCCATTATCGGCACCGCCGGATTGAGTTTCCTCGGCATGGGACCGCAACCGCCGACCGCCGAATGGGGCCTGATGCTGGCAGAAGGGCGTAACTATCTGCGCAACGCATGGTGGATTGCAGTGTGGCCCGGCGTGTTTATCACCCTGACCGTGATTGCGGTAAACACCTTAGGCCGCCACTGGCAGGCTCGTTTTGAAGGAAGAAGCGCATGAGCCAGCCGTTTATCGATATTCATAATCTCAGCATTCGCTTTGGCCCACAGCAGGTGGTGAAAAACCTCAACTTACAAGTCTGGCCGGGAGAGTCGGTGGCGCTGGTGGGGGAATCCGGCTCGGGTAAAACCCTGACCGCCCGCAGTTTGCTGGGTTTATTGCCCGACGGCGCTGTGCTGAGCGCCGATCGTTTCATCATCGATAGCCGTGATATGCGTCAGGCCACTCGCCATGACTGGCACACGTTGCGCGGACGTCGCATCGGCTATGTGTTGCAGGATGCGCTGGTCTCCCTTGATCCTTTACGCCGTATTGGGCAGCAACTCAGCGATGCGCTCCACGCGGCGGGACATCGTGATGCGATAGAGAAAAAAAGCCTGGCTCTGCTAAAAGCGGCAGGTATTCACGATGCCGAAAGCCGGCTGACACGCTATCCGCACCAGCTATCCGGCGGCCAACGCCAGCGTGCGCTGATTGCCAGCGCGCTGGCAGGGAGCCCAACGTTATTGATTGCCGATGAACCGACCACCGCACTGGATATGACGGTGCAGCGCCAGATTCTGCAACTGCTGGCTCAACGCCGCCGGGAAGGGCATGGCCTGCTGCTGATCAGTCACGATCTGGCGGTGGTGGCGGAACTGGCGGATCGCGTGCTGGTGATGCGCGATGGCGAAGTGGTGGAGCAGGGCCACAGTGGCCCGCTGCTGCAGCGTCCGCAACATGCCTGGACACAGCGTCTGCTACGCGCGGTGCCGACCCCGGCCACGCGCGGGCTGCGCCTGAGCGCCTCCGAACCGACACCGTTACCGCCGCGTCCAAA
Organism: Enterobacter cancerogenus; assembly: GCA_000773965.1. GTDB lineage: Bacteria > Pseudomonadota > Gammaproteobacteria > Enterobacterales > Enterobacteriaceae > Pantoea > Pantoea communis. Next base: position 178,522 of record JRUP01000014.1, on the reverse strand, counting down.
GCCGGGCACCACGCCTTTGCTGGAAGGCATCAATCTGAATAAAGCCTATGGCGATCGCCTGGTGCTCAACAATATCAATTTTCAGCTACATGCGGGTGAGACGCTGGGCGTGGTGGGCGAATCCGGCTCGGGGAAAACCTCGCTGGTGAAAGTGGTGATGGGCTTAACCGAACCCGACAGCGGCACGCTACAGCTGGAAGGTGAGCGCTGGGATCGCCTGTCAGAGAAAGTCCGTCGCGCACGCCGTGCCCGGCTGCAGCTGATCGCACAGGACCCGTTTAGCTCTTTCGATCCACGCTACACGGTAGAAAAAATCATCGGTGAAAGCCTCGACAGCGTTGGCATCTATGGCGATGCGCGTCGACAGCGTGTGCGTCAGCTGCTGGATGAAGTGCAACTGGGCGACCGCTTCCTGCAACGCTATCCACAACAGCTTTCTGGCGGGCAGCGCCAGCGCGTGGCGATTGCGCGCGCTTTTGCGCCAAATCCAGCGCTGCTGGTGGCCGATGAGCCAGTAAGCGCACTGGATGTCTCAGTGCAGGCACAGGTGCTGGATCTGCTGGCAGAGATGCAGGCTGAGCACGGCACCGCACTGCTGTTTATTTCTCACGATCTCGGCGTGATCCAGCATCTGGCGGATCGCGTGCTGGTGATGCAAAACGGGCAGATTGTCGAGAGCGGGGCACTGACTCAGGTGTTTGCCGCACCGCAGCATCCGTGGACGCAAAAACTACTTCAGGCGCTGCCGGTAATTCCCGGCTGGCAGCCCGCACACGCTTAACAGGAGCATGTTATGAGTCAGACACAACGCCAGCTGCGGCTGGGTGCCATCATTCAGGGTGTATCCGGCAACATGTCGGCATGGCGTCATCCAGATGCAGTGGCCGATGCCAGCATCAATGTGGATTACGTGCTGGATCTGGCACGCAAAGCGGAGCAGGCGAAGATCGATTTTTTGTTTGTTGCCGATGGTTTGTACATCACACCTCAGTCGATACCGCATTTTCTCAACCGTTTTGAGCCGATTACCTTGCTGTCAGCCCTCTCACTAGTGACGCAGAAAATCGGTTTAGTGGCGACGCTCTCCACCTCATACAGCGAGCCGTTTACCGTGGCGCGTCAGTTTGCCAGCCTCGATCATCTTAGCCATGGGCGAACGGGCTGGAACGTGGTGACCTCGCCGCTGGAAGGCTCAGCGAAAAACTTTTCACGCGCCACCCATCCGGAGCACGATGAGCGCTATCGCGTTGCCAGCGAATATTTGCAGGTGGTGAAAGGGCTGTGGGATTCGTGGGAACAGGATGCGTTCGTACGAGACAAGCAAACGGGACAGTTCTTTGATGCAGACAAGCTGCATACCTTGAATCATAAGGGCAAATATTTTGCTGTGCAGGGGCCGTTAAATGTCGGCCGCTCACCGCAGGGACGCCCGATCGTGTTCCAGGCGGGCGCTTCTGAAGCCGGCAAAGCGTTTGCGGCTGAAGCGGCAGATGCCATTTACACCCGGCAGGAGACGCTGGAAGAGGCGCGTGAATTTCGTGAAGACGTACGCCGCCGCTTAGTGGCGCGTGGCCGCGATGCTGATCATATCCGCGTGTTCCAGGGCATCAGCGTGATTATCGGGGATACGGAACAGGACGCAGAGCGCCGTTATCAGCAAACCGCTGAGCTGGTGACCGTCGATAAAGCACTGGAGTATCTGGGTCGCTACTTCGAGCATCACGATTTCACTCAGTATGTGCTGGATGAACCCTTCCCGGAGATTGGCGATCTCGGAGCGAACAGCTTCCGCAGCACCACCGATAAGATTAAGCAGAATGCGCGCGAGCGTGGGTTAACCTTGCGCCAGGCCGCGCTGGAGGAAGCCACGCCGCGTCCGAGTTTCCTCGGCACTGCACAGCAGGTGGCAGACGGATTAGCGCAATGGTTCCTGGCGGGCGCAACCGACGGCTTTATCGTGCGTGGCGGCACACCGACTGCGTTTGATGATTTCGTGGCGCAGGTGATTCCACTGCTGCAGGCGCGCGGGATCTATCGCAGCGAATACGAAGGGGAGACCTTGCGTGAGAATCTGGGATTAGCCGAGCCGGAAAACCAGTTTGCTGCTCAACGCCGTCAGCAAGTCGTGGCTTAACAGGACAATCCGCAGTTCAGGCGAACAAAAGGAACACCCACTTTGGCCACAGCATCTTTACATCACTAAAGGTGCTGTGGATTGCAGGCTCGCATCATCAAAAAATCTGCCGCTGCAATCAAAGTGCCGTCACACCATACTCCGCAGCCTGAACTTCCCACGCTTGCACCTCATCGTAAAACGCCCGCTCTGGCACCGCAAAACCGCTGATCAGACTCGCTGCCAGCAACTGCTGATACTTCTTATCGGTGGTGAGTTCGGTGAGGGCGCTGCGCAGATGCTCAAGCGTTTGAGCATCGGTTTTTGCTGAGGTGATTAACGGCAATGCGGCACACAGCGGGGTTTCGCCAATGATCTCTAACCCGGCCAGTTCTTCAGGGTGATGAGCACGCAACAGCGCCCAGGTGATGCAATCGATCGCCGCGATATCCGCTTGTTGTTCACGCAACGCGGCTAACGATTGACGATGGCTGCCGCTTAGCTGTGTTTTACTAAAAAATGCGCCGCCGTGCGCCAAAGGCGCGATCACATAACGCAGCGAGTTGTATCCCGAGTGCGAGTCATCACTGTTGCACACCGCGCGGCGACCACGAAAATCGCTCAGGGTGAGATTTTCATCCGCTTTGCGCGCCACCAGCCAGCTGCGATAGCGCAGTCCCTCACAGCCTTGCGCGCTGGATTGAAATGCCCCAACCAGTTGCACATCAGGCAATAAAGCCACCAGCGGATAGCCGCAGGTCTGGCTTAACAGCAAATCAGCGTCGCGCCAGTGGGGTAAGAGATCGCTGTTCCACTCAACCTCAGCCTGCACGCCGCGTTGTTTCAGCAGCGTCGTTAGCGCTACGGTCAGGCCAAGCGTCGTCGGATGGTGGATATCGTACATCGGCAGTGAAATGATCGGCATGCTGTGCATCCTTGTGCGTTCCCGGATGGGCGTTAACGTTGACCGGTTTGCGCCAGAAGCGCAGCAACCACTCGCCATAACCCGCGACGCGGAAACCGTGATTGCGCTGATGGTAGCCGTCGCGATACAGCAGATAGACTTTGCGCAAGCCGTACCAGGGCAAACCGGGCAGATCGTGATGTACAGAATGATAGTTGAGATTCAGAAATAGCAAACGCCACGGCCAGGCGGCTTCATTGTTCACGGAGCGTGCCAGCGGGGCTTCTTCTGCGCGATGCTCGTAGAAAGAACGTATTTTGGTCAACGCCAATGCCGGATAACTCACGGCAACCACGAACCACAGCGGCGATAATCCTTGCTGCTGCATCCAGTAAAAAAGCCCGCCTAGCAGCGTCAGATGAATCACCCACATAGCAACAGCCGCAAGGTCCCGCGCCAATAGCATCATCTTCAGGGTCGCCACGATATCCAGCAGCGGTCCTAACAGCAAACGGCCGGGAAAAGTATTACGCAGGTGAATCAAGCGTTGCTGCCACGGCTTGAGCTGTGCCCAGCGTTCCGGTGACAGGTAATAGGTTTCCGGATCTTCATCCGGTTCGGTGAGGGTGTGATTGCGGTGATGCGCCAGATGCGAATCGCGATACAACCCATAGGGATACCACACCGCCAGCGGCAGGGTACCAAACAGCTGATTGAGCCTTGGAAAACGCGTGGGATGGCCATGGATCAGCTCATGCTGCAGCGACATATACCAGGTGGTGAAAACAATCAGCAGCAGAGTGGTTAAAAACAGACCCAGCGTTTGCCAATAGATGACGCAGCCAAACCAGCCGCCATACACCCCGACCATCAGCGCCCAGGTGGGCAGTTCACTGCGCCACAGCCAATTGCGGCCCAGCTGATGCACCACTTCACGCTGCTGTGCGTTGATATAGTCGTTTGCCATGCGGATGCCATAAACCTGTGAATCGGATGAATTCCTCGCAAGATGATTGATCACCGTGATAAACACAAAGACCGTGTTTTTATGACTTATGCAAAAAAGTTGATGAAGCGCGCGAAAACTATTGGCTATCAGTCACCTCTCGCCTGGCGTAACCTTTCTCCATCGAAACCTAATGCATCATGTGCGGGCCAGTGCGGGCCCCCCTGGAGAATTTCACCATGAAAAAGATTGGCTTCTTATCCTTTGGTCACTGGACCCCGTCATCGCAGTCAGCCACCCGTTCCGCTCAGGACGTGTTACTGCAATCCATCGATTTAGCCGTGGCTGCAGAAGAGCTGGGCGCGGATGGCGCTTACTATCGCGTGCACCACTTTGCGCGTCAGTTAAGCTCGCCGTTCCCGTTGCTGGCGGCAGTCGGTGCTAAAACCAATCGCATTGAGATCGGTACTGGTGTAATCGATATGCGTTATGAAAACCCGCTGTACATGGCGGAAGATGCCGGTGCGGCAGACCTGATTTCTAACGGTCGTTTGCAACTCGGTCTGAGCCGCGGCTCCCCGGAGCAGGTGATTGAAGGCTATCGCTACTTTGGTTTTAACCCGAAAGAGGGTGAAACCGATGCCGATATGGGACGTCGTCACACCGAAGAGTTGCTGGAAGTGCTGCGCGGTGAGGGTTTTGCTAAACCGAATCCACAGCCGATGTTCCCGAATCCACCGGGCTTACTGCGTCTGGAGCCGTTCTCAGAAGGGCTGCGTGAGCGTATCTGGTGGGGTTCCGGTTCAAATGCGACATCAGTTTGGGCAGCACAGCAGGGCATGAATCTGCAAAGCTCCACCCTGAAGGATGATGAAACTGGCGAACCGTTCCACATCCAGCAGGCCAAACAGATTCGCGCTTACCGTGAAGCCTGGAAAGCCGCCGGACATCAGCGCACGCCGCGTGTGTCAGTGAGCCGCAGTATCTTTGCGCTGACCAATGACATCGACCGTGCTTACTTTGGTCGCAGTGGTCAGGATCAGGACTCCGTGGGCTTCCTCGATGAGAAAACCCGCGCCATCTTTGGTCGTAGCTATGCCGCAGAGCCAGAGCAGCTGATCAAACAGCTGGCACAGGACGAAGGGATTGCCGAAGCCGATACGCTGCTGCTCACCATCCCTAACCAGTTGGGCGTGGATTACTGTGCGCACGTGATGGAAAGTATTCTGACTCACGTCGCTCCGGAGCTGGGCTGGCGTTAAACCTTCAAAAGGCGCACTTCATAAAGTGCGCCTTTTCTTATCCATCACCTTATTCAGCATTTGAATTTATTCAAATCAAAAGATAACTCTGATAACCCCTAATGTTGCAATTTAGGGTTATTGGGGTTATCTTTTTGCTTTCAGGATGAAGCAGGTAAGGGACATGGATAGCAGGTCATTAATGGCTGAGATTAAGGCCGATGGTTGGGAGCTGATTCGGATTAACGGCAGCCATCATCATTTTGTGCATCCCACTAAGAAGGGTTTAGTGACGATTCCGCACCCTAAAAAAGATCTGCCGATAAAAACGGTAAAAAGCATCCGCAAACAGGCCGGGCTTGCAGTCCATTAAATTGAGAGAGGTGTTAACAATGTTCTATCCGATTGCGATTGAAGCGGGTGATGAAAGCACGGCGTTTGGTGTCACGGTTCCTGATTTACCTGGCTGTTTTTCTGCCGGAGATACGCTGGAAGAAGCGGTAAAAAACGCGCGAGAAGCCATCATTGGTCATCTGGAATTGATGGTAGAGCTGGAGCAGGATATTCCCGCAGTTTCAGAGCTAAAAAGCGTTATGAAGGATCCCGCTTATACAGGTTATGTTTGGGTGCTGGTGGAAGTGGATGTGACGCGTATTTTGGGCGGTTCGGAGAAGATTAATGTCACTCTGCCGAAGTTGTTGATTGACCGTATTGACCGTTGCGTCGCTACTCATCCTGAATTTAAAACGCGTTCGGGTTTTCTGGCTCAGGTGGCACTGGAGCGTATTGCCAAAACGCGTTGATAACGTGTTTGCAGATTGATAGCCTCAGCGTTTTTGCGGAGGCCCGCATCAATGAGTAGCTGCCTCAGGCGTTGTGAGGCAGCTACACAGTTAACGTTAACTAACCCCTAACTCCCACCACAGCTTATCCAATGCGTAGTAACGGTCGCGTTCGCTTTCAGGTTGATTGAGATCGCGTTTCCACGGCTTGGCCAGAATGAAATGCAGGTTTTTTACATCCTCTTCCCGCCACATGGCGCTGTGCTGGAACGGCAGTGTTTTCAGTGCGTTGTAAATATACGGCAGCGGCAGCCAGCGATGTTCAAACACTTCATTAAGCAAATCCTGTTCAGAGAACGGATAGCGGCGTAAATCAGTGATGGCTGCGACTTTCTGCTGTAACCAGTTAAACACCTCTTCATCCGGTTCGAGCACCAAAAATCCGCCATTCAGATAGCGGTCCAGGCTGGCAGGAGCCGCTTCACCGCGATCCTGCCAGGTGTAATGGCAATTTTCCGGCTGCCAGCTGGCGGGATAACTGGCGATTTTATTCGGATTGCAGCGACAGGCGTGGCAGGCGGCCAGCGCATGATCGCCGAGATCCAGCGTGAACAGCTCATCCATATTGCGCATCACCAGCATGTCGGCATCGAGAAACACCACGCGATCGCAGCCGGTCAGTTCCCATGCCCGCAGTTTGCTCCACACCTCGCCAAACTGGGCTGAGGCATAATGCTGTTCCAGTTCGGCATTCGGCATCAGGGGCTCGACCGGATGAATCACACAGCCTAAAGCCTGCAAATCTTCACGTGTTTCGATGTCAATCGCATCGGTCACCATCACAATCAATGGCCATGCGGTTTCGCTGCGGTTCAGTGAACGGTGCAGCGCTTTCACGCCGATAAAATAATCCGGTTGTGTCAGTAGTGTTACCCAGGCGTACATAAATCCTCCCCCGTCAAAATTCAATCAAACAAAGCCGTGACATAGTCATTGCTAAAACGACGCTGCGGATCGAGTTGTTCCCGCACCGCACGGAACGCATCCCACTGTGGATAGATATCCCGCCAGCTGTAGCGCTGTGGATCGTAATATTTGCCCCAGTGCGGTCGTCCGCCTTCTGCTGCCAGCAATTTCTCTACCTCGGTGAGGAAATGCAGACCGTCTTGTGACAGCGAACCGTCATCGGCGTAATAAACCACGAAGCCAAAGAAACAGGTCGGCTGCTGATAAGCTGGACTGAGCCAGGCTTCTGACGCACCCGTGCAGCGCAGAATGATGGGGTAGTGCATGTGCGGGTGATTCTCCGCATACCAGGCTTTGATTTTGCCGATAATTTCCGGTGTTTTATCCAGCGGCACGCCAATTTCCACGTTAATTTGCGGCACGGCAATGCCGCGACAAAACAGCTGATAGATGTCGCCGCTAAGGTCGGTGAAATCGCGGAAGCGCGTGACGGTGCGAAACTGCTTGCCACCTTTGCCTTCTATTTGTGTATCACGATGCATCTGCGCCAGCGTCTGATCGATGGTGTCATTCAGACTGCTGTCGGTATCATCGCCATGTTCAATCACCTCGCCGCCATTGGCGTGCCAGGCCTGAGCATCTTCTTCACTGGCAGGGTTGGCATTCCAGACATGCATCAGGTTGTCATCAACAAACCACCAGGCTTTGCTCAGTTCATACTGTTGATTCCAGCGCGGCAGATCCTGCTCCAGCGTATCGGCAGACTCGGCAAATTTGTGGCAGGTAAACAGGCGAAACGGCTCGGTGCGCAACGTTATGGCGGTCACAATCCCCAGCGATCCCAGGGAGGTCTGCGTGGCGGGGAAATCGGGTTCACCTCGCTGAAATTCCCGCACGCTGCCATCGGCCATCACCATGCGGATACTCAAGGCTTCATCTGCCAGAGAACTCTGATTCAGGCCCTGACCATGGGTGCCGGTGGCCATGGCACCGGCCAGTGTCTGCACGGATATCACGCCAGGCGAGCAGGCCAGCATGCGATCGCGTTCGGTAAGCGCATCGAACACCTGTTGCAACACCGTACCGGCTGCGAAGGTGATGCTGACGTCATCTTCACCCAGCACGCCTTGCATCGCGCTGAGATCCAGCAAAAGATCGTCAGCGTTCACACACAGCATGCGTCCAGGTGAGAGGCGGCTGCCGATGACTCGCACTTTGCCGCTGGAGGATTTCAGCCGTTGTTGCAGTTCCGCTTCATTTTGCGGCTGAAAGACTTGCTGGCGTTGACCCACCACGGTGTTTTGCGCCCAGTTCCACAGTGCGCTGTCTTGCTCGGTGTTACGTGTGTTGCGTAAAGGATAAAGATGGGAATCTCTGTTCACTACGGCGTTCCTTAGACTGAGGTCTGTGACGGTCCCAAGGCTTTAAGCGTAGACCATCACAGCGGCGCACAGATCTAAGGTGTTTTGCGGATATAGCGCAGGGTGGCAGTGACGGCCAACTGGCGGTTACGGCGGATGCTGTCCTCTTCCGTATCCTCAGGGGTGAACAGGAAATGGAAAGTGTAGCGGTTGGCGACGTGGTGCACACAGATACTGCTCAATAAGCGGTGCACATCCACGGTGTTCAGGCCATCAATAAAGATGCCTTGCTGCTGGCCGCGCGTCAGGATGTCATCCAGCAGATCCAGGGTACTTTTGTTCAACGCTTTGATGCGCTCAGACTGCACAATGTAGCGGCCGCGCAATAGGTTCTCCGTACACACTAAACGCATGAAATCCTGATGGGTGGCGTGATAGTCAAAGCTGGCTTCAACCAGTTTAATCATCGCCTGCTCGGGTTCCATTTTTGCAAGGTTCAATCCGGTTTCGTGTTCACGAATCGCCTGATAGACCTGCTCCAGCACCTCGATATACAGCTTCTCTTTATTGACGAAGTGATACACCACCATGCGTTTGGTGGTTTGCGCGTGTTCAGCAATCTGCTCAAGGCGTGCGCCCTGCATACCGAACTCGGCGAAGGTTTTCAGGGCACCGGCAAGGATGCGTTTTTTCAGCCCTTCCGGGTCATTTTTACGTTTCGTTGTAGTGTCCGACATAGCGCTCAATTACAGGTCAATCAAAACGGCATGGTATCACAGCCGTCCGTTCACTTGTGGCGATGCGAGCGGCTGCGTGTCTTTATTCTTTTCAGGAATAGCATTCTCGGATAAATCATAATGCAGGAATAAGCATCTGCGTATACTGCGGCTATCTGTTCATCACGACAGTGTACTTTGGCCGCTGCAATTATAACGATGAGGAAATAACTATGCACACACGCCTGGCATCCGCCAAAACGACACTCTTGTTAACCGCTGGCGCTTTGCTGCTGGCGAGCACTAAAGGCATCGGTGAAACGGCCTGGTAAGGATCTAGCATGACGATTTTCACAGGAGTCGAAGGGCCGTTTAGCGCGTTAACGCGTGGCGTGGTAGAGAATGCGCAAGACCGTGAACGTTTTGCTCGCGAAAGCGGCAGCGTGGTGCGCTTGCAGGGCGTTTCACGTCGCTTTGGGCAAACTCAGGCGCTGCGCGATGTTTCACTAACGGTGCAGAAAGGTGAGATTCTCGGCCTGATTGGCCGCAGTGGTGCGGGCAAATCGACGTTAATTCGCTGTCTGAACGGGCTGGAGCAACCTGACGAAGGCGTCATTGAAATCGAAGGCCGGAAAATTACCGGCCTGTCGGAAAAACAGCTGCAATCTGTGCGTAGCCGCGTCGGTATGGTGTTCCAACACTTCAACCTGCTATCGGCGAAAACCGTGGCGCAGAATGTCGCGTTGCCGCTGAAAATTGCCGGTCTGGATAAGGTGCAACGTGCCCAGCGCGTGACGGAATTACTGGAATTGGTGGGGCTGGCGAATAAGGCACAGCACTATCCGGCGGCGCTCTCAGGCGGTCAGAAACAGCGTGTTGGCATTGCTCGTGCACTGGCGGCAAGCCCGGCACTGCTGCTGTGTGATGAAGCGACTTCAGCACTGGATCCTGAAACCACCCGTTCTATTCTCACGCTGCTTAAATCGCTCAACCAAAAACTGGGTATCACTATTCTGCTGATCACTCACGAAATGGAAGTCATCAAGTCGGTGGCGCACCGCGTGGCGGTGATTGACGCGGGTGAGATCATTGAGCAAGGCCTGGTGTGGCAGGTGTTCGCCCATCCGCAATTCGAGCTGACGCGAACCTTACTGCGTGGTTTGCTGCCGCAGTTACCCGAAGCACTTGCCGCAAGGGTGACCGAGAGGAGACGGGGCGAAGCCATCTACAGCGTGCACTTTGCTGGCGAGGACGCGCAAGGGGATCTGCTGACCCGTTTTGCGGCGGCGTTGCCGGGTAAATTCCGCTTACTGCAAGGTGGCATCGACCATATTCAGCACTACGCTGTGGTGCGCTTCTTTATTGCGCTTCCGGTCGCCAACGTGACCGATGAGCAACAGATTCTCAGCTGGCTGCGCGGGCAGCAGGCGCAAGTGGAGTTAGTGGGTTATGTCGCCAGTGATGATTGATTTATTGCTCAATGCGTTGGGCGAAACGGTAGTAATGACGCTGATTTCCGGGCTGTTTTCACTGCTGGCCGGTTTGCCGTTGGGATTGATTCTGGTGATGACCAGTGCAGGCGGTATTGCAGAACATCGCGGCATTAACCGGGTGCTGGGGCTGGTGATCAACGGCTTCCGATCGCTCCCTTTCATCATTTTGCTGGTGGCGCTGATTCCGTTTACCCGCTTTCTGGTCGGGACGTCACTGGGGACCTGGGCGGCGATAGTTCCGCTATCGATCACCGCGACGCCGTATTTCGCTCGCGTGGCTGAAGTGTCACTGCGCGATGTGGATCGCGGCTTGATTGATGCAGTACGCGCGATGGGCGCCAGCAAGCTACGTATCGTCTGGGATGTGCTGATTCCTGAAGCGCTGCCCGGCATTCTCTCGGGGTTTGTGGTGACGCTGGTGGCATTGATCGGTGCATCAGCGATGGCGGGAGCGATTGGTGCGGGCGGATTAGGCGATCTGGCGATTCGCTACGGTTATCAACGCTTTGAAACCTCAGTGATGATCGCGGTGATTGCGGTGTTGATTGTGCTGGTGTGCGGCATTCAGTGGGTCGGGGATCGACTGGTGCAGCACATCGATAAGCGACACTAGTTTTCGCGCATTACATTCCATCATTGGCGACAGCAACGCAGATGTGGCACCTTTACCGCCCGCCGTGGATTAATATCGTCGTTGATTCTGTTCATGCCCGCTCTGGATAACTGAGCGGGCATTTTTTTGGAATCCTTATCGACACGTTTTAACAGAACAAGTGCATGATTCAAACTGCCTCGCCACACTGATTATCGCCTTTAACCTATATAGCATTTGACCTATATCGCAAGGAGCGTATCATGTGGCAAATAATTACAACGGACACGTTTGATGATTGGCTTGGAGCGCAAGACGACACTGATCGAGCATGCGTTTTGTCCGCAATGATCGTATTACAGCAAGCTGGCCCCGCATTATGCAGGCCCTACGCCGACACCCTCAAAGGCTCTCGTTTTAGCAATATGAAAGAGCTTCGCATTCAAAGCAAAGGTGATCCTATTCGGGCATTTTACGCATTCGATCCCCGGCGCAGCGGTGTAGTGCTTTGTGCGGGTCATAAGAGTGGCAATGAAAAGCGTTTTTATGCTGAGCTGATCCCGCTCGCAGATAAAGAATTTACCCATCATCTTCAACGCGAAGAGACAAAGGAGTAACGACATGGGCAGAACACTCGAACAGATTCTTGCGGCCGAGAAGCCAGAGGTGGTGGCTAAAGCTAACACCATGGCTGAAGAAGTATTGTTAAATATTCACCTTGCTGAATTGCGTGAAAGAGTAAACAAAACGCAGGTAGAGATAGCGCAGCAATTAAATATTAAACAACCCACCGTGGCTGGAATGGAAAAACCTGGCCGGGACTTAAAACTCTCGACGCTGAAGCGCTATGTTGAAGCCGCTGGCGGAAAACTGCGTCTCAACATCGAGCTCCCCGATGGCTCGCATTATGAGTTTGTTGTTTAATTCCCTTCTTTGACTTTCTATCCGCGAATAAACAGTGCGATCTGGCGCACTGTTTCGCGTACTTGCACGCCGACTCACTCCTACCTGCTTGCTCCCCAACCCATGAAAATCCATCCCACCACGTAACTTTTTGCATACATGAAAAATACAAAGGAAATACAATTAAGTAGTATGATTTTACCGTGGTTTAAAATTAATAAATTAATTTTCAATGAGTTATACGTATAACTTTTTCGAATTATTTTTTCAGATGAATTTTGGAGATGATCACAATCTCAAGTTTTGGGTGTCCTGGGCATGTTTACACCACCTGAAATTCAGCATAGTTTGAACATGGAGTTAACCTGTGATTAACAGACAAAAGCGAACAAATGCGTATTGGGTCAACACACCGCTAAACAATGATGAAGACAGACGATCTGTATGTGGGTCATGCCTAATTTCATTATTTATGTTCAGGGATTAAACGCAGGGTTTTTCAATTTCGAGGTCAATTTCTTTTTCAAAGAAATACCTAAATCAGTCAATGATGTTTTTTCTGTTTCTTTAACGTTCCGCCAAATCATCTTTGATTTGGACAGATCGCTGCGCCTGCAGAGAAATGAATAATTCAGGAGAGACCCTGTTATGAGCAACACCAATATATCCATTGAAGATGTCCCGCTTAATAATTTTCACCAGTTAATGTCGCTGCGCGCGGGTGGCGGTTGGATCCTCGATGGCTACGTGCTGAGTATTATCGGCGTGGCGATCGTGCAGTTTTCCCAGCATCTGCAACTTGATACCTTCTGGCAGGGCATGGTGGCCGCTTCAGCGATGCTCGGCACCTTCTGCAGTGGTTTCCTTGGCGGATGGCTGACCGATATTGTGGGTCGTCGTCGTCTGTTCTTTGTCGGGCCAATCCTGTTTATCCTGGGTTCGGTCGGCACTTTCTGGGCGGAATCGGCGCTGACGCTATTTATCCTGCGTTTCCTGGTGGGGGTCGGAGTGGGGCTGGAGTATCCGGTTGCCGGATCACTGCTGACCGAATTCCTGCCGCAAAAGCATCGTGGTAAACGTTTGGCCGGTTTGACCATTCTCTGGTTTGCCGGTGCAGCCCTGGCTTATATCGTGGGTAACCTCATTCTCTCGATTGGCGGTGATGCCGCATGGCGTCTGGTACTGGCCAGCCCGGCTGTGCTGGGGGTACTCCTTTTCGTTCTGCGCATCGGCACGCCGGAATCACCACGCTGGTTAGTCAGCAAAGGTCGTTTCAATGAGGCTGAGCAGATCATTAAGAAAGTCTACGGTCCGGAATTCTCGCTGAAAAATATGCCAGCGGAGTCGGTGGAAGCCAAAGTTACGCTGAAAGATCTGGTGCGCTCTGGCTACGGCAAACGTATGTTGTTTGTCTCGGTGTTCTGGAGTGCTGCCGTCGTACCGATGTTTGCGGTGTATTCGTTCGCACCAGTCGTATTGAAAGCCCTGAATCTGGACGGCGAATGGGCCTCACTGGGTTCAATCGCCATCACCTTGCTGTTTGTGGTGGGCTGTATTGTGGCAACCCGTTTAATTGATAGCATGGGCCGCCGCCGTCTGATCATTCACAGCTTTTTATGGTCAAGCCTGGCGCTGTTGGCACTGGGGATGTTCTCCCACGGTTCTGAAATGCTGGTGCTGGTGATGTTTGGTGCTTACGCAGTATTTATCGGCGGAGCGCAGGTGCTGGAGTTAGTGTATCCGAATGAGTTGTTCCCAACGGAAGTGCGTGCCTTCGCCGTCGGTATGGGTTCATCCATGTCACGTATCGGTTCTGCCGCAGGAACCTGGCTGGTGCCGATTTCCCTGCAAAATCTGGGTATCGAATACACCATGTATGCTGCCGCGATTGTTTCCTTTATTGGCCTGCTGGTATCGGTATGGCTGGCACCGGAGACGCGTAATATGACATTAAGTCAAGCGGCTTCGCTGGCGCGGTAATATAAAGAAGATAAAAACAGAAGTGTGAAGGCCGCTCAGTGAATTCTGAGCGGCCTTTTCGTATTGAGCGTTCTGCAATACAACAAGCAACCAGCCCTTAGGAAGACTGGCCGAATAATGAATGGTCAGGCTTCCTCGTTTATCATCAACAAATCATAAAAACAAAAAGCCCGCTCAGGTTTCCCTGAGCGGGCTTCTCTAAATATGGCTCCTCTGACTGGACTCGAACCAGTGACATACGGATTAACAGTCCGCCGTTCTACCGACTGAACTACAGAGGAATCGTGTGAACGAGGCGCATATTAGCGATGCCGATCCCCAATGTCAAAGCCCGATCGCACACTTCTGGTTTAAGTGCGCGTAAAAGCAGCGGAATGCTGCTTTTCTGCCTTGAACGTTCAGATTTCAAACTGCCAGCAAGATCTCACTTTAAGCGCATTTCCTTTGAGATGTTAGATGCATGTCAAAGTTTTGTTATTTGCCGATTTTAAAACAATCATTTCAGTGCTTTTATGATGAAAATTTCAAATGCTGATCAGATGAAACAAATGAACTGCTTATCATCACGGGTGAAATCAGTTTTGGCGTCTGAAACAGCATTTTGAAAATAACCTTTTGATAAGTAGATAGTTGCAGGAAAGAGCAGTACCGAAACGATAGCGTTAGACCAGAAGCCTTACCTCTACAACCAGATAAATAACGCCAGTGCCGTTGAGTGAATGTAAAAAATATTTTTCATTCGTCGTATCAGCCCAACTGAGCATGTTAACGAATAAGAAGGGTTACCTATGAAATTCAAAAAAGCGTTAGTGACTTCCCTGTTAGCTTGCATGTTACCTGCCGCTGTTATGGCAAAAGACCTTCAGGTGGGCGTCTCTATGGCGCTGTTTGACGATAACTTCCTGACCATTCTGCGCACCGCGATGCAGAAAGAGATGACCAAAGATGGCGTTAAGGGTCAGGTCGAAGATGCGAAAGGCGACGTCTCCCAACAGCTGCAACAAATTCAGAACTTCATCGGTCAGGGCGTTGACGCCATTATCGTTAACCCGGTGGATACCAATGCCGTCAAACCTTTGATGGATGCGGCTTCTAAAGCGGGTGTGCCGCTGATCTTTGTAAACCGCAAACCGGCAGGTGAATTGACCGACAAAATGGCTTATGTCGGCTCTGACTCCGAATTAGCAGGCCGTCTGCAAATGGAAGCGCTGGCAAAAGCGATGAACGGTAAAGGCAACGTCGCCATTTTGATGGGCGATCTGGCTAACGAATCTACCCGTGACCGCACCAAAGGTGTTGAAGCGGTGGTGGCTAAATATCCTGGCATCAAAGTGGTGCAGAAACAGACCGCGAAATTCACCCGTAATGACGCGGTGGACGTAGTGAGTAACTGGATGACTGCAGGCGATGACATTCAGGCGATTGCTTCTAACAACGATGAAATGGCGATCGGTGCGCTGCAGGCGCTGGGCAAAAACCCGAACCACATCCTGATTGCGGGCGTGGATGGTACACCGGATGCGTTGCAGATGCTAAAGAACGGCAAGATGGTCGCCACTGTATTCCAGGATGCTAAAGGTCAGGGTGAAGGCGCCGTACAGACTGCCGTGAAACTGGCGAAAGGCGAGAAAGTGGAGAAAGTGATTAACATCCCTTACCAGCTGATCACCAAAGACAACATGGCGCAGTTCGAATCTCGTAACCAGAAATAATCGTTCCCGACTCAGCCGTACGGAGGTGATGTATGACCGCTTTTGCGCTTGAAGCCGAAGGCATCAGCAAGTTCTTCCCCGGAGTGAAGGCACTCGACAATGTCTCACTACGCATTAAACCGGGGTCGGTACATGCCCTGATGGGTGAAAATGGCGCGGGCAAATCCACTTTAATGAAATGCCTTATCGGGATGTATCGTCCCGATAAGGGCACCATTCGCATTAAAGGGGAGCCGGTGCAGTTTCAGGACACCATGGATGCGCTGCGTTCTGGCATCTCCATGATCCACCAGGAACTGAATCTGGTGCCTTACATGACTGTGGCTGAGAACATCTGGCTCGGTCGCGAACCGATGAAGTACGGCTTTGTTGACCACGCGTTGCTGAACAAGCAAACGCAGGAATTACTCAACAAACTCAATATCCGTTTAAAAGCCGATCGTATGGTTGGCGAGCTGAGTATCGCTGCTCAGCAGATGGTGGAAATTGCCAAAGCGGTGTCGTGGAACTCCGACATTGTGATTATGGACGAACCGACCTCGGCACTGACGGAAACCGAAGTGGCGCATCTGTTCACCATCATCCGCGACCTGCGTGCGCAGGGTAAAGCCATCATCTATATCAGTCACAAGATGGATGAGATTTTCACCATCACCGATGAGATCAGCATTTTCCGCGACGGCACCTGGGTGGGTAGCAACAGCACTTCCGAGTTTACCCGTCAGTCATTAATTACCCAGATGGTGGGGCGTGAACTGACGCAGCTGTTCCCGAAATTCAATGGTGAAATCGGTGAAGAAGTGCTGACGGTGCGCAACCTTACCTGTAAAGACCGTTTCACCGATATCAATTTCACGGTGCGCAAGGGCGAAATCCTCGGCGTTGCCGGTCTGGTGGGGGCGGGACGCAGTGAAGTGATGGAAAGTTTGTTCGGAATGGAAAGCTTCGACAGCGGTGAAGTGCTGATCGATGGCGTGCCGGTCAAAATCGATTCGCCCTCCACGGCGATTGAGAAGGGCATGGCGTTCCTGACCGAAGACCGTAAAAAGTCCGGCTTATTTCTGGTGTTGTCGGTGATGGAGAACATGAGCATCGTCAACATGCCGGATTATGTCAGTAAAGCCGGTTTCGTTAGCCACATGAAGATGGCACAGGACTGCATGGAGCAGATCCGCAAGCTCAATATTAAAACGCCGACCATGGATCAGATCATCAACAACCTCAGTGGCGGTAACCAGCAGAAGGTGCTGATTGCGCGCTGGCTGCTGGCGCAACCGAAGATTCTGATCCTCGATGAACCGACGCGCGGTATTGACGTCGGGGCAAAAGCCGAGATTTACCGCTTAATCAGCGAACTGGCAAACCGTGGCGTGGCCATCATTATGGTCTCGTCGGAGTTGCCGGAAATTCTGGGCATGAGCGACCGCGTGATGGTTATGCACGGCGGACGTATAACTGGCATCCTCGATAAAGAAGAGGCCAATCAGGAAACCATTTTGTCGTTGGCATCCGAGTGAGGCGCGAGACATCTATGAGTAACGTAAAAATTACGGCCCCGCAGGCCGCGGAATCGACATCCTTCTTTGGCAACCTGCGCCATAAGTTGCCGAAAGATACCGGCATCTTTGTGGTGATGTTGGGTATTGCCTTAATCTTTGAGATTGCGGGCTGGTACGTTCGTGACCAATCTTTCCTGCTCAACACCAACCGTCTGGTATTGATTGTTTTACAGGTGGCGATCATCGGCATCATTGCGGTGGGCGTGACCCAGGTCATCATCACTACGGGGATTGACCTGTCGTCTGGTTCGGTGATTGCACTGACGGCGGTGGTGGCGGCTAGCCTGGCACAAACCTCTGACAGCCTGACACCGATGTATCCGTCACTGGTTAACCTGCCTGCCGTCATTCCGATTGTGGCCGGTATCGGTGTGGGTTTGCTGTGCGGGGTCATGAACGGTTTCCTGATTACCAAAACCGGTATCCCGCCATTTATCGCCACACTGGGCATGATGGTATCGGCGCGTGGTCTGGCGCAGTATTACACGCAAGGTAACCCGATCAGCTTCCTGTCAGATGGCTTTACCTCCATCGGCCAGGGCGCGATGCCGGTGATCATCTTCCTGGTGGTGGCCTTCCTGTTTCACATCGCCCTGAAACATACCCGTTACGGTAAATATGCTTACGCGATTGGCGGCAACATGACTTCGGCCAAAGTGTCAGGGATCAACGTTAATAAGTACCTGATCATCGTTTACACCATCGCAGGTGCGCTGTCTGGCCTGGCGGGTGTGGTGCTGGCGGCACGCGTCAGTAGCGGCCAGTCAAGCATGGGTATGGCGTACGAGCTGGATGCGATTGCCGCAGCCGTTATCGGCGGTAGCAGCCTGATGGGCGGCGTGGGTCGCATCACCGGGACGCTGATTGGTGCGGTGATTCTGGGTCTGATTAAGAGCGGATTCACCTTCGTGGGTGTGGATGCTTACGTGCAGGACATCATTAAGGGCATCATCATCGTTGCCGCAGTGTCCATCGATATGCATAGAAACCGAAAAAAGAGATAGTACTTCCTGATTGCAGGGCGCACTGTGTGCGCCCTCAAGGACATTTTGCTCCGTTGTTCACAATAAGTTTTCCCACTGGTTGATCCTGCTCCTTTCCCCGCGTTTGCTTTCGTTCTGACCGTTTTAGGTCATTTTCTGTGAGTTATGCACCACTGCGACGCTTTCGGTCATCACTTTTTTGCACATCTGCCACGCAAGTTGCGCACCATGGTGGTGCATTTCGATTTATTTTTAATCACTCTGTGTCATGTGCTCAGCTTATTAACTCTTAAGAGGTAATCAGAAAGGCTTATTTTCCGTGCCGTTAGGAATATTCTGGCACTGCTTTTTCACGCTTCGAATAAACCTGGCCTGCATATTGCAACTTCATGAACACAAGCCAGCAGGCTGAGACACCCAAACGGGTTATTCGGGGATTGACGGAGGCAATATGAATTTAAGACGACTGAAGTACTTTGTAAAAATCGTCGATATCGGCAGCCTGACTCAGGCAGCAGAAGTGCTGCACATCGCGCAGCCTGCGCTTAGCCAGCAAGTTGCGACGCTGGAAAACGAACTCGATCAGCAGTTACTGATTCGCACCAAACGCGGCGTAACACCAACCGAGGCGGGCAAAATTCTTTATGCTCATGCTCGTACGATTCTGCGGCAGTGTGAACAGGCGCAAACGGCTGTCATCAACGCGGGCCAGGCGTTAAATGGTCAGGTATCGATTGGTCTGGCACCGGGCACCGCCGCTTCTTCGTTGACGATGCCGCTGCTGCAAACGGTGCGGGAACAATTCCCGGATGTACTGGTGTATCTGCATGAGAATAGCGGCACCTCTTTAAATGAAAAAGTGATGAACGGTCAGTTGGATATGGCGGTGCTGTATGACCGTGCGCCGACAGCCGGCATTAACAGCATTCCATTGATGAAAGAAGAGTTGTATCTGGTCGGTGCGACCGCATGTCCGGGCGCTACCGTTGATCTCGCCGACGTGGCGCAGATGAATTTGTTCCTGCCGCGTGACTACAGCGCGGTGCGCAAACGTGTTGATGAAGCATTCTCGCTGCGTCGCCTGAGTGCCAAAATCATCGGTGAAATCGAGTCAATCTCAACCCTGACTGCCGCAGTTTCCAGCGGCATGGGTGTGACCGTTCTGCCGGAATCAGCGGCTCGCGCCCTGGTGAGTTCAACTCACGCATGGATGGCGCGCATTAACAGCCCATCGCTGAATCTGCCGCTCTCGCTGAATATCTCTGCGCGCTTGCCACTGTCACCTTCCGCGCAGGCAGTGAAAAACATCCTGCTGTCACTGCTGAATAAGCCGATGACGGAAGAGCGCGAGTTGATGCTGGTCGGTTAATCCCTTCTTCTTTACCCCAGCTATCTACGGCTGGGGTAACCCCTTCACGCTTTAACACTCGCAAACGCGTCGAGATAAATCACCCTACTTATTACTATTCCGCATAACACACCGTTTTTTATTATTTCCTGCAATGACGCCAACTTCATAACATGGACGAAACAGGGCAGGGAACAGGAGAAAAGGGTGTGAATTTCCAGCAACTTAAAATTATACGCGAAGCGGCTCGTTGCGAATTCAACCTGACAGAAGTGGCGAATACGTTGTTTACCTCGCAATCCGGGGTTAGCCGCCATATTCGCGATCTGGAAGATGAACTCGGCGTCGAGATTTTTATCCGTCGTGGCAAGCGACTGTTAGGCATGACAGAACCGGGCAAGGCGCTGTTAACCATTGCTGAACGCATCCTGGATGAAGCCGGCAAAGTACGTCGCCTGGCGGATGTGTTTACCAATGAAACCAGCGGCGTGCTGACCATTGCCACTACGCATACCCAGGCACGTTATAGCCTACCGCGCGTGATAAAAGCGTTTCGTCAGCTCTATCCTAATGTTCGTCTTGAACTCAATCAGGGATCGCCGCAGGAGATCGTGGCCATGTTACTGGCGGGTGAAGCTGATATTGGTATTGCTTCCGAGCAGTTGGTGAACAACAGCAGCCTCGCGGCTTTCCCGTGGTTTAGCTGGCATCACTCGTTGTTAGTGCCGCATGACCATGAATTGCTGCAGCATCAGCCGGTGACGCTGGCCAGTTTGAGCCGCCATCCGCTGATCACTTATCGTCAGGGCATCACCGGTCGCTCGCGAGTTGATCGTGCATTCCAGGCGGCGGGTATCAAGCCGGATATCGTGCTCAGCGCGCAGGACTCCGACGTGGTGAAAACCTATGTTGAGTTGGGACTCGGCGTTGGCATCCTGGCTGATCAGGCTTGCGACATCTATGAAGGTGAAGATTTAGTGAAAATCGACACCCATCATCTGTTTGATGCCAACACCGTATGGCTGGGATTGAAGCGCGGCCAGTTGCAGCGCAATTATGTCTGGCAGTTCCTGGAACTGTGTAACGCCAATCTGTCGCTGGAAGAGATCAAGCGTCAGGCGCTTTCCTATGAAACGGAATCTGAACCTGCCATCGACTTCCAGATTTGATGCAGTGGTCGTCATAAATGGCGACCACATATTTCCTACAGGGTGCGCATTCCTGCGCGCCTGGCCTCAAACCGCACCTTAAGCAATAACGCATTCATATGCACCTGGCAACAAACCTCACCGTAATCAATGACGGATTTATGCACAGCATAAAATTTCTTTTGGCGCGATAAAAAACATCCTGGCCCGGTTTCCACCCCTTAGAAAAACATCCTGCACTGCTGCGCCACGTTACAGTGAAATGAACAGGATAAAGGGGATGAAAATGTCGCGGATTCAACTAAAAGATGCAGAACTGTTACGCCAGCAGGCGTTGTTTGGCGGGCGCTGGCAGAACGCGCACGCCGGGGCCACGCTGCCGGTGATCGATCCCTCCACTCAGCAACAGATTGCCACTATTCCGGCACTGGGTGCAGCCGAAACCGAGCAGGCAATAGATTATGCTGAGTCGGTGCGTGTCAGCTGGGGCAAAACCCCAAATGCATCGCGCGCCGCGCTGCTGGATAAGTGGCATCAGCTGATTCTCGATAACGCGGACGATCTGGCGGTCATCATGACCGCCGAGCAGGGCAAGCCATTGGCAGAAGCGAAAGGCGAGGTGTTGTACGGTGCCAGCTTTGTTAAATGGTTCGCTGAAGAGGCACGCCGCATCTATGGCGATACCATTCCGGCGCCCAGTGAAGACCGCCGCATTCTGGTTCTGAAACAACCCGTTGGCGTGGCCGCAGCGATCACGCCGTGGAATTTCCCGATTGCGATGATTACCCGCAAAGTGGCACCCGCGCTGGCCGCCGGTTGCCCGATCATCGTGAAACCTTCTGAACTGACGCCACTTTCGGCTCTGGCACTGGCGGTGCTGGCAGAGCGGGCGGGCTTCCCCTCTGGCGTACTCCAGGTGCTCACTGGTTTACCTACCGAGATCGGCAGCACGCTGACCGCCAGCCGTACGGTACGCAAAATCTCCTTTACCGGATCCACGCGCGTCGGCCAACTGCTGATGCAACAAAGTGCCGACAGCATTAAACGCCTTAGCCTGGAACTGGGCGGTAATGCGCCACTGATTGTGTTTGATGATGCCGATCTGGATATCACAATTCCCGGCGTGATGGCGAGTAAGTTCCGTAATGCCGGTCAGACCTGCGTTTGCGCCAATCGCATTTTGGTGCAACGCGGTATCTATGAGCGTTTTAGTGAGAAACTCCTGGAGGCAGTGGCAACCCTTAAAGTGGGGGATGGCTTTGAACCCAGTAGCACGATTGGGCCACTGATTAACGATCGCGCTGTTGAGAAGGTGAACAGCCATATTGATGATGCGCTTAGCCAGGGAGCGACCTTGCTGCGTGGCGGGATCAGTGCAGCGAATGGCACCTTTGTTGAGCCGACCGTGTTGGGTAATGTCACCAGCAGTATGCGTATTGCGCATGAAGAAACCTTCGGCCCCGTCGCACCGCTTTTTGTCTTCGATACCGAAGAGGAGGCGATACGCATGGCGAATGACACGCCTTATGGATTGGGCGCATATTTCTTTACGGAGAATATACGTCGAGCCTGGCGCGTGGCGGAATCATTAGAATTTGGCATGGTCGGTTTTAATACCGGTGCGATATCTTTAGATGCGGCACCTTTTGGCGGAATTAAATTATCCGGTTTAGGGCGTGAAGGTTCGCGCTATGGAATTGAAGAGTATCTGGAGCAGAAAACGTTTCATATGGGCAGTTTATAAATGCAGCAATGCGTATTAAATCGTACCGCTCCAAATAGGTAATCGCGCAATTCATTGCGCATAATGACTTTCATCACCCATTTCATAAACAGCGCCGGCAACCTCAGGTTCACGGCGCTGTTTTATTTTGTGCGCGGCGTCATACTTTTCCGGCCCATCACCGTTTTAGTGCAAGTTTCATGCGAGCTGCACCGCCACGATGCACGAATTTTGTGAAGTAAATCATCTGTTTATTCCTTCGGCAATTCCGCAAAATTTCCCTCTTCAATACGGCAGAAAATTTTTTTGGGCTGTTTTTTACGCATTTTAATTTTTCACCGGGCTGGCATACTTTCTGCATTAGCTTATTAACGTGACAGATAAATGTGGTGCAAATCGTTAATTGGCGCACATGTGATGGGTGTAACAAATAAGGAATTTTCCATGTTAAGTTTCGACCCTGAAAAAGTTTCTCTCCCGATTGGCCATTATATTGGTGGTCAGCATGTTTCCACCCAGGGCGCGCGTTTTGCCGTAAAAAGGCCATCTGATGGCAAAGTCTATGCCGAGCTGAGCGAAGCCCAGGCCAGCGATGTTGATAGGGCTGTCACCCTGGCTCATGAGGCGCTGAAAACCAGTGGCTGGCGCAGCTGCCCACCACGGCAACGTGGAAAAGTGTTACGCCGCTGGGCGGATCTGATTGAAAGCGATCCGTTACTGGCTCAGCTCGAAGCGCTGGGGTCGACGCGGCCGATCAGCGATGTGGTACAGCATGAGATTCCGTTTACCGCAGAGGCCATCCGTTTCTATGCCGAGTGCGCAGACAAATACAGTGGCGATCTGTTCCCGACGCAGGAAAGCAGCCTCGGCATGCTGATTTCGGAGCCATACGGTGTGATTGGCGCGATTACACCGTGGAATTTCCCGCTGTCGATGGCCTCGTGGAAATGCGGTCCTGCACTGGCAGCGGGTAATGCCGTGGTGCTGAAACCTTCGGAGCTGACACCTTTCTCTACCGTACGCATGGCGGAACTGGCGGTGCAGGCCGGTTTACCGGCGGGCATTCTGAATATTGTGCAGGGCAGTGGCGCAGTGACCGGCAGCGCGCTGGTCACCCATCCGCTGGTACGCAAAGTCTCGTTCACTGGTTCCACGGTGACGGGCGCACGCATCATGAGTGACGCAGCACAGCATGGCATGAAGCCTGTCACGCTGGAGTTAGGTGGCAAAAGCCCACAGCTGGTGTTCGATGATGCGGGCGATATCGATGTCCTGGCACAGCGCATCCTGCGCGGCTTCACCGCCAACGGTGGACAGGCATGCGTCGCGGGTACTCGCTTAATTGTGCAACGTGGCATCGCTCAACCGCTGCTGGATCGCCTGGTGGCGCTATGCCAGCAGCCGCAGCCGGGTGTCACCTGGCAAGACAGCAGCCGTTATGCGCCGCTGATCGATGAGCGCCAGGGCAACAAGGTGGCATCGGTGATCGCCGAAGCCAAAGCGCAGGGCGCAGAAGTGTTAGTGGGCGGCGAACGTTTTGCGGACACCGACGAAGGTTGGTTCTGGCAGCCTACGCTGTTATGTGGTGTGGCGGCTGATAACCCGGCGGTGCAGCAGGAGATCTTTGGCCCGGTGCTCACCGTGCAGGAGTTTGACAGCGAAGAAGAAGGGCTCGCGCTGGCGGCGCACGAAACCTATGGGCTGTGTGCCGGCGTGCATACGCTGAGCCTGCCGCGTGCCATGCGAGCGATGCGTGCCATCGAATCAGGCACTGTATGGATCAACCGCTACGGTCGATCCGGCGATTTCATTATTCCCACCGGCGGCTTCCTGGGCTCCGGTATTGGCAAGGATCTGGGTCGTCAGGCGTTTCAGGCCTGCCAGCGCCAGAAGAGTGTATTAATCGATTTCTAAATTCACGTATCAGACAACGACGAGGTCGCGTCATGGCACTGTTTAAACCGAAATTCATCACCTTTGATTGCTACGGCACCCTGATTAACTTTGACATGGCAGGAGCGGCAGAGCGCTGCTTCAAAGATCGGGTGTCAGCGCAAGAGATGCTGGCCTTCACCACCGATTTCGCCATCTATCGCCGCGATGAAGTGCTGGGGGCGTGGAAACCTTACTACGACGTCGTCAGCGATGCGTTGGAGCGCACCTGTAAAAAATGGGGCGTGCAGTGGAGCAAAGCCGATAGCGACTTTATCTACACCGATTGCGCCACCTGGGGGCCGCACCCAGACGTGCCCGCGGGACTCGCCAAAGTGGCGAAAGAGTTCCCACTGGTGCTGCTCACCAACTCAATGAACGATTTGATTCCCCATCATGTGCCGCGTCTTGGTGCGCCGATCCACATGACCATCACCGCAGAAGAAGTTGGTGCGTACAAGCCGCAGATGAAAGGCTTCGAGTACATGCTGGACAAGCTGAATTGCGGTCCCGAAGAGATCCTGCATGTTTCGTCGAGCCTGCGCTATGACCTGATGACCTGCTACGACATGGGCATCAAAAACAAAGTGTGGGTCAACCGGGGTCACGATCCGGCCAACCCAGCTTATGAATACACCGAGATTAAAGATATCGGCGGTCTGCCCGCTGTGGTTGGACTCTAAGCCCGGAGGCGGCGATGAAACTCGAATCATTCTGGCAAGCCACGGCACCGGTATTTGCCGGTGCAGCGAGTGGCGCACTGCCGTCGGTGGCCGACGTCGTGGTGATTGGCGGCGGTTTTACCGGCATCTCAACCGCGCTGAATCTCGCACGACAGGGTATCAACGTGGTGGTGCTGGAAAGTGGCAACGTGATGAGTCAGGCCTCCGCACGTAACGGTGGGCACTGCAATACCGGCGTATCGCAAAACTTTGCTTCGCTGGTAGCCAGCCGGGGGATCGAGCAAGCCAGTCGCTTCTATCGGGCTTTTGATGACGCCGTGAGTTATGTCCAGCAACTGGTGCGGGAAGAGCAGATTGATTGTGATTTTCGCCTGTGCGGAAAGCTCAAGCTCGCCAGCAAAGCGTCGCATTTCCCCGGACTGCGCAGTGCATGGCAACTGATGCGTGACACAGTTGACCCGGAAATCGAGTTGATCAGTAAAGATGAGATTCGCCGTGAAGTGGGCAGCGATGCCTTTCACGGTGGCTTACTGCAAAAACGCGGTGGCCAGATGCATATGGGCAAGTTCGGCATTGGTCTCGCCAATGCCGCAGCCCGTGCGGGAGCGAAGATCTTTCCCCATCACGCGGTGACCGGCTTGACGCGTCTGGATGGCTACCGTCATCGCGTCACCACCGCCCAAGGCGAGATCATCGCGGAAAAAGTCATGATGGCCACCGGCGTATCGAATGAAGGGCCGTTCCCGTGGTTCCAGCGCCGCATCGTGCCGGTTGGCAGCTTTATCGTGGTGACTGAACCGCTGGGTGATGCGCTGATTGAACAAGTGCTGCCCAAAGACCGCACCTATGTCACCTCGCTGAACATCGGCAACTACTTCCGCACCACAGCCGATCGTCGCCTGGTGTTTGGGGGGCGCGCACGTTTTGCCGTCAGCAATCCGACCTCGGATACGCGGAGCGGCGAAGTGTTGCGCGCCGCGATGACCGCGCTGTTCCCGCAGCTGGGCAAATCGCGCATCGATTACTGCTGGGGCGGCATGGTGGATATGACGTCCGATCGCCTGCCGCATGCGGGTGAGCACGATGGCGTGTTCTATTCGCTGGGTTACAGCGGCCATGGCACGCAGATGTCGGTGTGGATGGGGCGGGTGATGGCAGATTTACTGGCAGAAAAGCGTAACGAAAATCCCTGGCAGCGCGATACATGGCCTGCGCTGCCCGGTTACCACGGGAAACCCTGGTTTTTGCCTCTCGCGGGGCTGTATTACAAGGCTAAGGATCGGCTCTCCTGATCGTTAATCCGGTGCGCATCAATGTGCACTCTACGATGGGATTCTTCAGGTCGCTATTGATGCGCGCCAGGGGAATGCTTTCGAGGGGAACGCATAAATGCACATCCTAAGGTGTCATTGATTTGGCATTCATGCGGGCGCTATCCGGTTTGGTAGGGGCCACATTAATGGCGATCTGATTGACGCTCGATTATCAAAACAAACCACTTTTCATATTGAGGGTGTGCAGATGAGTAAATTCGATAAAGAGTCTGACGCTGTAAATCCGGCCCTGACACGTATGCTGACTGAGGGATCCCTGTCACGTCGTGGCCTGATGAAGTTGTTGTCTGCGGGTGCAGTCATGAGCAGCGGCTTGATAGGTTTTCCGCAGATGAGCTTTGCGGCTGAAACACCGGTGAAAGGCGGCAAGATGCGCGCAGCCATGTCCAACGCCTCCGCTACTGACACACTCGATCCTGCCAAAGGCAATAACAGCGGTGACTATACCCGCCAGTTTATGGTCTACAGCGGCCTGACCGAACTCGACCAAAAGTTGGCGATTCAACCGGGGCTGGCGGAGTCCGTGGAGTCTTCGGATGGTGTCACCTGGCACATTAAATTGCGCAAAGGGGTCACGTTCCACGACGGTAAACCTCTCACCGCGAAAGACGTCATTTACTCACTCAGCCGCCACAAAGATCCCGCCGTGGCTTCCAATGCCTTTAAGCTGGCCGATCAGTTCAAAACCTTCACGGCGGTGAACGATAACGAAGTCACACTTGAGCTGAGCAGCGCCAACTTTGACGTGCCTTATATGCTCGCCAGTGCCCCATTCCTGATTGTGCAGGATGGCACCAAAGACTTCAGTAAGGGTATTGGCACGGGGCCGTTCAAATTGAAAGAGTTCACGCCGGGCGTACGCTCTGTTGGCGTGAAGAACCCAAACTACTACAAGCCCGGCCTGCCACATCTCGACGAAATCGAACTGCTGGGCGTCACCGATCAGGCGGCACGTGTCAATGCGCTAATGTCGGGTGACTTACATATCGTTTCGACCCTGAGCGCAGCCGACAGTAATCGTTTGAAAGCCACGCAAGACTTCGCCGTGCTGGAGAGCAAGGCGGGGATGTACACCAACCTGATTATCCGCACCGACATGAAGCCGGGCAGCAGCGAGGATTTCGTGTTGGCGATGAAATATCTGCAGCCGCGTGACATCGTGCTGAAAACCGTGCTGCAAGGCTACGGTGATATCAGTAACGACACCCCCGTGCCGCCGTGGCATCCGCTGTTTAACGCCGATCTCAAACCGCGTCCGCTGGATGCCGAAAAGGCCAAATTCCATATCGAGAAAGCCGGTATGAAGGGCGCAACGGTAGAGATCATCACCACGCCAAACATCGAAGGTGCGGTGGAAGGGGGCCAGTTAATCCAGCAGGTGGCGCGTAACACCGGGTTGAACGTTAAGGTGCGTCGCGTGCCGTATGACGGCTACTGGTCAACACACTGGACCAAGGACCCGGTGGGTTATGGCTCGATCAACCCGCGTCCAACGCTGGATATGCTGTTCTCTCAGTTCTATATGTCGAGCGCGGCCAACAATGAATCGGGCTGGAAGAACGATCAGTTTGACCAGTTGGTCGTCGCCGCACGCGGTGAGCGCGATCAGGGCAAACGCAAGCAGATGTATGGCGATATGCAGAAGCTGATCTATGACCACTGCGGCACCATCATCCCCACCTTTATCAGTACCCTCGACGGGTACAGTAAAAAAGTGGGCGGTGTTGAAGCCTGGCCAAGCGGCATGATGATGGGTTACCGCTTCCATGAGTTCGCCTGGCTGAAAGCCTAATCCGTCATCCGTCAGAGGAGAACGCCGATGAACCGATACATGTTGTTTCTGATTGCCCGGCGCGCAGGTGCGGGCATCCTGACCTTGCTTATCGTCTCGGCGGTGGTGTTTTTTATCACCAGCCTGCTGCCCGGCGATGCCGCGCAGATGATCCTGGGGCAAAACGCCACGCCGGAAACGGTGGCGGCGTTACGCCAGCAGCTGGGTCTCGACCAGCCGTTATTGATGCGCTACTTCAGCTGGCTCGGTGGAATGTTGCAGGGTGATTTTGGTACCTCGTTTGCCAGTCATCTGCCAGTGACGCAACTGGTGGGGCAGCGTATTCCTGCCACGCTGGAACTGGCAGGCATCACTACGGTGATCTGCGTCCCTCTGGCGCTGGTGATCGGCATTCTGGCCGCTATGAATCGCGGTTCAGCGCTGGATCGTTTCCTGGTGATCGCCACCATGGCGACAGTGGCCGTACCGGAGTTTCTGGTGGCCACCGTGGCGGTGTTGATCTTCGCGGTCAAACTGCATTGGGTCTCGGCAATGTCGTTTGGCAGCCCCGATATGGATCTCGTCAGTTATTTGAAAGCCTATGCACTGCCGGTACTGACGTTGTGCTGCGTATTAGTGGCGCAGATGGCACGGATGACGCGTTCGGCGATCATTAATCAGCTCGACAGCCCGTATCTTGAGATGGCTCTGCTGAAAGGGGTCTCGCCGCTGCGTGCCGTGTTGCGTCATGCGCTGCCGAATGCGGTGGGACCGATTGCCAACGCCATTTCGCTCAGCCTGTCTTACTTGTTTGGTGGCGTGATCATTATTGAGTCGATCTTCAGCTACCCCGGTCTCGCCAGTGCGCTGGTGGATGCCGTGAGTAATCGCGATCTGCCAGTGGTGCAGCTGTGCGTGATGATGTTTGCTGCCTGTTATCTGGTGCTGCTGCTGATTGCTGACATCCTGACCATCGCCTTTAACCCAAAATGGAGGAGCTGATGAATAGCTTGCTGCTTCCTGTACGTATCTTTCAGGCGCTGTCGATTTCAGGCCGTATTGGCCTGCTGATCTCGCTGTTTTGGCTGGTGATGGCGGTGTTTGGCAATCAGCTGGCACCCCATAATATCGATGATATTGGTGGTGGCCCGATGCTGGGTGGCATGACCGCTGATAACCTGATGGGCACCGATTATCTGGGGCGCGATATCCTCAGCCGCATTTTGTATGGCGCGAAGTTCTCCATTGGGCTGGCGCTCACCGCTGCGCTGGGGGCTAGTCTGATCGGCACTTTGCTGGCATTGCTGGCGGCAGTCGCGGGTCGCTGGCTGGAAGAGCTGCTGGGCCGCATTAACGACGCCATGCTGGTGTTGCCGGGCAAAGTACTGTCGTTGATGATTGTGGCCGTGTTTGGTTCGTCGCTGCCGATGCTGATTCTGACCGCGACTTTCACCTACTGGCCGGGCGCGTTTCGTATAGCCTTCGCCATGGCCAGCAGCCTGCGCAATATGGATTATGTGCGCGCCTCGCGGTTGCGTGGTGAAAGCCGCTGGTACGTGGCGATCCACGATATTCTGCCGAATATGGTGCACCCGATGCTGACCGATTTTGGTCTGCGCTTTGTCTATATCGTGCTGTTATTGAGCGGTTTGAGCTTCCTTGGCCTGGGCGTACAACCGCCGTATGCCGATTGGGGCACGCTGGTGCGTGAAAATCTGCAGGGCCTGTTTAATGGATCGCCCGCCGTACTGATGCCAGCGGTCGCGATTGCCAGCCTGACCATTGGTGCCAACCTGTTTATCGACAGCCTGCAGCAGATGCGCCCGCTGACGCTGGCGAAGGAGGGAGCATGAACGTGACACCACATACTGCTATGCCTGTGATCTCTGTCGAAAACCTGCGCGTCACCGCCGAGACCGATAAAGGTGAAGAGATCGATCTGGTTTCGGACATCCGTTTTACCGTACAAAAAGGCGAAGTGCTGGCACTGATTGGGGAATCCGGTTCGGGCAAAACCACCATCGCCATGGCCTTGATGGGCTACGCACGCCACGGCTGCCGTATCGCCGATGGCATTATTCATATGGCGGGCACCGATGTCCGCCGCTTATCACCGGGCCAGCTGCGCGAATTTCGTGGTAACAAGGTCGCCTACATTGCGCAAAGCGCGGCGGCGTCGTTTAACCCCGGTATGCGCATTCTCGATCAGGTGATCGAACCGGTGGTGATCCACGGCACCATGAAGCGTAAAGCGGCGAAAGAGAAAGCGATTGCGCTGTTTCGTGAGTTAGCACTGCCGAATCCTGACACCATTGGCGATCGTTTTCCGCATCAGGTTTCGGGCGGTCAGCTACAACGCCTGATGACCGCGATGGCGCTGATCGGCGATCCGGATGTGGTGATCCTCGACGAGCCGACCACCGCACTAGACGTCACCACTCAGGTAGAAGTGCTAAAAGCATTTCGTCGCGTAGTGGCACAGCGCGGCGTTACGGCCATCTATGTCAGTCACGATCTGGCGGTGGTGGCGCAGATGGCCGACCGCATTCTGGTGCTGCTGCGCGGCAAGATGGCCGAGTACGGCACCACTGAGCGTTTGATTGGCGCACCGCAAGCCGAATATACCCAACTGCTGATGGACGCAGCGCGACAGAAAGAGCGTGAGAGCAGCTGGAGTTGTGCAGAAGCCGACGCACAACCGTTAATGGAAGTGCGCGATCTCAGCGCCGGTTATGGCCCACGCGACAGCGAAGGGAAACCGAAGACCCTGATTCTTGAGGATATCAATCTCAAGCTGTGGAAAGGACAGGCGATTGGCATTATCGGCGAGTCGGGTTCGGGTAAAACCACGCTGGCGCATGCGATTGCCGGCCTTAATGCCCCGAGTCACGGTCATATTCTGTTTAATGGTCACTACATCAATGGCGACATGCACAAACGCCCGGATAACGAACTGCGGCGGATCCAGTATGTGTTCCAGATGGCGGATACGGCGCTCAATCCCGCGCACAGCGTTGAGCGCATTCTTTCACGTCCGCTGACGCTGTTTCACGGACTGAAAGGGCCCGAACTGCAGCGCCGTCTGCATCAACTGCTGGATTTGGTGAAACTGCCACGCACCGTGTTGTGGCGTCGCCCCTGGGCGCTGTCGGGCGGACAGAAGCAGCGCGTGAATCTGGCGCGTGCGCTGGCGGCGGAGCCGGATCTGATTCTGTGTGATGAAGTCACCTCGGCACTGGATACCGTGGTCGCGGCGGCGGTGCTGGATCTGATCAGTGAGCTACGCCGTGAGTTAGGGCTGTCAGTGCTGTTTATCAGTCACGACATGCACGCGGTTCGCGCCGTATGCGACGACATCGTGGTGATGAAATCCGGTCGCATCGTGACGCAGATTTCCCGTGCTGATTATGATAAACCCACCAGTGAGCTTTATTTTGAACGCCTGAAGCGAGCCGTACCGGAACTGCGTCAAGGCTGGCTGGACGAGCACGAAGAAGTGCTGAAAGCGGAATAGAGAGGGTGCAAGCCAGCGCACATGCTTGCCCACCCTGTGGCAGCCGCGCAAAGAATTTGTCAGGTGGCCATTTATGGCGACCTCAAACCAGGAGCAGCAAATGATCACATTACGCGCCATGACGCAGGATGATATTGAACATGGCTATGCCATCACCCAACAGCTTAAATGGCCACATCGCCGTGAAGACTGGCAGCAGGCGCTGGCGCTGGGTGAGGGCGTGGTGGCGGAAGAGCAGGGGCAGTTTGTCGGCAGCGCCTTCGGTTGGCGCTGGGGTGACAGCGCGGCAACCATTGGTTTGGTGGTGGTGAATCCAGCCTGCCAGGGACGGGGAATTGGCAAACAGTTAATGCTGGCGGTGATGGAGAAATTCCCGGATTGCGTGATTCGCCTGCATGCTACCGAAATGGGCCAGGGGCTATACGAGAAACTGGGTTTTGTGGTGAAAGGCACCATTCAGCAGCACCAGACGCGTGAACTGGCAGCGGTGCCCGCCGTCAACATCCCGACGGGGTTAACGCTGCGCAATGCTGAAGCCGATGACGTTGAATTGCTCACTGAGTTGGATCATCAGGCGCACGGCATGTGGCGCCCGCAACTGATACAAACGCTGGTTGCCGATCACCAGACCGTGTTACTGCAAGATCCGCAGCAGCAGGTGCAGGGTTTTGCCAGCCTGCGCCGTTTTGGGCATGGCTGGGCGATTGGCCCGGTGATTGCGCGCCATGTTGATGTCGCGCAGGCGCTGGTGGCCGCGCTGATGCAAGGGCTGGGCGGTGAGTTTGTCCGCATCGACACCGACAGCGCGCTGCCACTGGCAAACTGGCTGGAGAGTTTAGGGCTGGTCAAGGTTGACGCGCCGACCACCATGTATCGGGGAATGCCGTGGTCACCGCAAGCCGGTGAGATGCAGGCATTTGGGTTAATGACCCAGGCGATGGCCTGATGCATATCGTTTATAAATCAGAAGCCACGCGCGGTGCCCACTGGCAGCGCTGGCTGGCTGAACATGCTCCCGATGTGCAGATGCATATCTGGCCAGACATCGGCGATGCCTCGGAGGTGGAATTTCTTATCGCATGGCAGCCGCCAGAAGCGGTGATGACCACCTTCCCAAATCTCAAGGCCTTACTCTCTGTGGGCGCGGGGGCCGATCAATTCGACCTGAGCCTGTTACCGCCAGAGTTGCCGGTGGTGCGCATGATTGAACCCGGCTTAACGCAAGGCATGGTGGAGTATGTCACCTTTGCCGTACTGGGGTTGCATCGTGATATGCCGCGCTATTTCCAGCAACAGCGCGCAGCAACGTGGCAAACGCACCCGATTCGCACCGCCCATCAGCGGCGGGTGGGCGTCATGGGCTTAGGCGAACTCGGCCAGGCATCTTTGCAGCAGCTGGTGTCATTAGGGTTTGAGTGTGCTGGCTGGAGCCGGACACCGCGTGAACTCGAGGGCGTGCGCTGCTGGCATGGCGCTGAGCAATTGGCTGAGTTTCTGGCACTCAGCGACATTCTGGTGTGTTTGCTGCCGTTGACTGACAGCACGCGCGGTTTACTCAACTCTGAGCTGTTTGCGCAGTTACCTGCCGGAGCCGCACTGGTACAGGTGGGGCGTGGCCCGCAGTTAAATCATGACGATCTGCTCACGGCGCTGGCCAGCGGACAATTGAGCGCAGCTGTGCTCGATGTGACTGATCCCGAACCTTTACCGCCAGAGCATCCTTTCTGGCAGCATCCGGCGATCTGGCTCACACCGCACATTGCCAGCCAGACGCAAACCGACAGCGCGGTGGCTGCGCTGCTCGGTAACCTGCGCCGCTACCAACGTGGCGAACCGATGGTCGGCCTTATCGATCGTAACCGGGGATACTGATATGCAACTGGATCAATTAGTCGCTCTGCGACGGGATCTGCACGCCCATCCCGAGCTGGGCTATCAGGAAACGCGCACCAGCGACATCGTGGCGCAGGTGCTGCAAGAGCACGGTGTTGAGGTGTATCGCGGCCTGGGTAAAACCGGCGTGGTCGGTGTGCTGAAACGTGGGAATAGCCCGCGCATGATAGGTCTGCGTGCGGACATGGATGCGCTGCCGATGCAGGATAACGGCACCCAGCCGTGGAAAAGTGTGCATGACAATGTCTGTCACGCTTGCGGTCACGATGGTCACACGGTGATGCTGCTGGGCGCGGCTATCCAGTTGGCTCAGCAGGGTGATTTTGACGGCACGCTGGTGTTTATCTTCCAGCCAGCGGAAGAAGGTTTAGCCGGCGCGAAAGCGATGATCGATGACGGCCTGTTTCAGCAATTCCCTTGCGATGCGGTATTTGCCCTGCATAACTGGCCCGAACTGCCTCTGGGCGAAGTGCAGACGCGGCCGGGTGCCATCATGGCGGCGGCGGACCGTTTTGATATCACGGTAAAGGGCGGTGGCGGTCATGCGGCACAGCCACACCTGACGCGTGACACCTTGCTGGCCACCAGTGAATTGGTGGTGCAGCTCAATACGCTGGTGGCGCGCGCACTTGACCCGTGCGAGCCGGGTTTGCTGACGGTAACACGCATGCAGGGTGGTTTCTCACACAACATGATTCCGGCGGAAGCCAGTATCACCGGCACGGTACGTACGTTCAGCCCGGCGGCGCAGGACATCATTGAAAGCCGTCTGCGTGAAATGGCGCAACATGTCACGGCGGCGCACGGTCTGCAGGCAGAGGTGAGCTATCTGCGTTATTACCCGGCCACGGTCAATCATGCGGGTGCTGCACAACTGGCGCTGAATGCCCTGCGTGAGGCGGGCTTC
This sequence comes from Enterobacter cancerogenus, assembly GCA_000773965.1. GTDB lineage: Bacteria > Pseudomonadota > Gammaproteobacteria > Enterobacterales > Enterobacteriaceae > Pantoea > Pantoea communis. The sequence goes on along the minus strand of JRUP01000014.1, from coordinate 144,018 downwards.
CCTGCTGAACAAGCCAGACAGCCTGCTCTCACCTCGGAAGATTTTGCCTTTATGTTGCAGGCCAGAACGGGGGCTTATCTGTGGATCGGATCGGCACCCAGCCAGCCGTTGCACCATTCATCTTACGACTTCAACGATGCACTGATCCCGCACGGTATTCAGACTTTGACGGCCATCGCCCGCCACGCGCTGCGTGCAGAATTTCCCTGCTGATTGGCAGATGATTTTGAAACGAAATGCCGCTGCCTGGCTGATTACGGCAGCGTGAGAAACCAACGGGTTGCGATACTTGAGCCAACCGAACGTTACGTGGATGAGGATTTTGAAAATGCAGAATGTCATGGCGGAGCAGCAAACGTATAGCGATAACGGCCTGTTACTGGATGCACGTGAGCAGAACGTGCCTCGTGGTGTGGTCACCGCGCATCCGTTGGTGATTGAACGGGCAAAGGGCAGTGAAGTGTGGGATGTTGAGGGCAATCGCTATCTCGATTTTGTCGGCGGGATTGGTGTGCTCAACGTGGGCCATAACCATCCGGCGGTAGTGAATGCGGTGACAAAACAGCTTGGGCTGGTGTCGCACGCATGCTTCCAGGTCGTTGCCTATCCCGGTTATATCGAACTGGCGCAGCGCCTGAATGCGCTGGTGGGCAAAGGTGAAGATTTCAAAAGTGTGTTCTTCACCAGCGGTGCGGAAGCGGTAGAAAATGCGGTGAAAATTGCCCGTGCGCACACCAATCGCAGCGGCATTATCGCCTTCGACGGCGCCTTCCATGGTCGTACATTGCTGGGCTGCACGCTAACCGGGATGAGCCAACCCTATAAGCAGAACTTCGGCCCGTTTGCCTCCGAAGTTTACCGCCTGCCGTATCCCAATGCTTTCCATGGCGTCAGCGATGACGACTGCCTGCAGGCGCTGGAGCAGCTGTTTGCGGTGCAGATCCTGCCGGAGCGTGTGGCCGCGATCATCATTGAGCCAGTTCAGGGCGACGGTGGCTTCCTGCCAGCGGGTGCGAACTTTATGCAGACGCTGCGTCGCATTACCGAAAAGCACGGCATCGTGCTGATTCTTGATGAAGTGCAGACCGGCTTCGGCCGCACCGGTACGCTGTTTGCCTTCGAGCAACTGGGCATTACACCGGATCTGGTGACGGTGGCGAAGAGCCTCGGTGGCGGTCTGCCGATTTCCGGTGTGGTGGGTAAAGCCGCCATCATGGATGCGCCACTGCCGGGCGGTCTCGGTGGTACTTACGGCGGTAACGCGCTGGGCTGCGCGGCGGCACTGGCGGTACTGGACCTGCTGGAAAACGACAATCTGCTGGCGCGCAGCAATCAGCTGGGTGAACAGCTGAATGCACGTCTGCAACAGCTGGCTGAGAAGTATGCCTGCATTGGTGAAGTTCGTGGCGTGGGCTTTATGCAGGCGGTGGAGATCATCGACTTCGAAACTAAACGTCCTGACGCAGCGATGACGCAGAAGATCCTCGACTGCGCCTGTCAGGAAGGCCTGCTGTTGATCAAGTGTGGCCTGCATCGCAACGTGGTGCGCTTCCTCGCGCCATTGGTGACCACAGATTCTCAGCTGGAAGAAGCGTTACATATCTTTGATATTGCGCTGGCCCGCGCCAGTGGTCGCCTGGGATAAATCCGGCTTCCTCATTGATATATCTGGAATTATTGACTCGACCAATGAATGACGTGGCGTGCGGAAGTCGCTAGCGCCGTCACGTCAAAGCGTGATATACCATCGTATCAGCCTGCGCGATTGGTCAACAATGAGGGGTGCTATGAACGGCTTAATGAAACTCGACCGCATCGACATCAACATCCTGGTGCAACTACAAAAAGATGGCCGTATCAGCAACGTCAATCTCGCCGACGCCGTAGGACTTTCGCCCAGCCCTTGTTTGCAACGGGTGAAGCGCCTGGAGCAGGCTGGATTTATTACCGGCTATGAAGCCCACATCAATCTGACCAAAATTACCGATTCCGTTACGGTGTTCACCGAGGTCACGCTCTCGGGCCATCGACGCGAAGATTTTATGAAATTCGAAAATTCGGTTCGCGACGTGGATGAGCTGATGGAGTGCCATCTGATTACCGGCGGCTATGACTATTTGCTGCGTTTTATTACCCGCAGCATCGAGCACTACCAGGAAGTGATTGAGAAGATGCTGGATGCGCAGATCGGCATCGATAAGTACTTCAGCTATATCGTGATCAAATCCCCGATTATGAAAAGCACCGTTCCATTGCGATCGCTGATTGCTAAGCATAATTCTGTGGATTTTAGTGTGTAATTGACCCCATCCTGACCTTCTCCCATACAGGGAGAAGGTATTGTTTCAACACCGCTATTTGCCCCAGAACCTCCGTACGCATCTGCCGCAGCATAAAATTTCTTCTCTGTCGCAAATTCCCTTTATCTTTACTGTTCCGGTCGTGGCTTCACGCGCGTCCTGTGCCTGCATATCCGTACACTCAATTTATCGCTTTACAAGGAGTTGCCATGACCGCCTTAACCCTTGCCGATCATCAATGGCAGCGCGACGAGTTCACCATCTCTACCGATCGTCAGCGTCTTGATATGGATTACATCCACCAGCAATTGACTGAGAAGTCTTACTGGGCCAACGCGCAGCCACGCGCCAAAACCGAGCGCGCATTTGCTGGTTCGTTGCCATTTGGTGTTTACCATCAGCAACAGCAGATTGGCTTCGCGCGACTGGTGACGGATTACACCCGATTTGGCTGGCTGTGCGATGTGATGATCGATGAAAACTGGCGGGGCCATGGACTGGGCAGCTGGCTGGCGACCTGTGTGCGTGCGCACCCGGAGCTGGCCACGGTGCACCGCTGGATGCTCTCTACTAATGATGCCCATCAGCTGTATCAGCGCCTTGGCTGGCGTGTGGTGCAGGATCCGCAAAAACTGATGGAATTTCCTCTCTCCTGATAACGGAGCTTGCTCACCATGGGTTACCGCGTTGGCGTTGATATTGGCGGGTCCTTTACGGATTTTGCCGTGCTGAATGAACAGACTCATCAGATTCATACCTTAAAAGTCCTGTCGCGACCAGATCAGCCCGGCAGCGAAATCCTCACCGGGCTGTCGCAGTTGCAGCAGCGTGACGGGATTGAACCCCAGCATATTGACTATTTTACCCACGGCACCACCGTGGGCATCAACGCGGTCATCCAGCGACGTGGCGTGCGGCTGGCGCTGTTTGCCACCGAAGGATTTTGTGATGTGCTGGAGCTGGCGCGTCTCAAAATTCCTCATATTCACGATCTCTTTTCACGACGTCCGGCACCGTTGATTACCCGCGATCGGGTGTTTGCCATCAAAGAGCGAACGGACCGCCACGGCACCGTGTTGCAGCCAGTGGATCGGCAAAGTGTGCTGGATGCCATTGATCAGGCGCGTGCGGCGGGTTGTCAGGGCATTGTGGTGTCGCTGTTACACAGTTATCGCAATCGCCACAACGAAGCAGCAGTCAAAGCCATTATCGACGAGGTGGCGCCTGAACTGCTCACCTCTTGCTCCGCCGACATCTGGCCGATCATTCGCGAATATGAACGGACTATCACCGCCACCATTAATGCCTATGTGCAGCCGATGGTGATTCACTACCTGGAATCGTTTGAACAGGCGTTGCACACCATGGGCGTTAAGCCGCCGCCGCGTATCACCAAATCCAATGGTGGGGTGATGGGCGTGGAGCAGGCGAAAAGTGAATGTGTGCAGATGGTGTTGTCCGGCACGGCTTCAGGCGTGATCGGTGCCAGCTTCCTTGCCAGCGCTTGTGGTTTCGACAAGATCCTGAGTCTTGATATTGGCGGCACCAGCGCGGACGTGGCGGTGATCGTCGATGGGCAAGTGGCGCAGGGCAACGGTGAAATCATCGGTGATTTCCCGATTTATATTCCGTCAGTGGCAGTCACCTCGGTGGGGCAGGGTGGCGGCTCGCTGGCGTGGATCGATAACCAGGGCGTGCTGCAGATGGGCCCGGATAGCGCCGGATCGCTGCCCGGGCCGGTGTGTTTCCAGCGTGGAGGGACGCAACCGACGGCGACCGATGCTTTTGCCGCCTGTGGCATGATCGGTCATGGCGATCTCGGTTACAACGCGGTGAAAGTCGATGTTGCTGCTGCACGTGCTGCCTGGCAACCGCTGGCAGATCAACTGGGTATCACGGTGGAAGAGACGGCGGAAACCGCCATCGAGCTGGCGATCTCCAGTATGTACGGTGATACCAGCGGACTGCTGTCGCGCTTTGGGTTGGATCCGCGTGAATTTTGGTTCCTCGCCTTTGGCGGCGCGGGCCCGATGATGGGGTGTTTCCTCGCCCGCGAACTCAATATGAAAGGGGTGATCGTGCCGCCTACGCCGGGCGTGCTGTCTGCGCTGGGAGGCTTAGTGGCGGATATCCGCAATGATTTTATCCGTACGCTCTATAGCGATCTGGACGCGACGCTGGCGGATGCGCTGGCAACGGAAGCGGAAGGCCTGAGCCAACGCGCACGCGGCTGGCTGTGCGAGCAACACGGCACTGATATGCCATTCACCTTGCACTACAGCGCTGATATGCGCTATCGCGGCCAGTCGTTTGAGATCGAAGTCGCGCTACAGTCAGAATGGCTGGCGCAGGCCAACGTGGCGGCCTTGCACGAGGCCTTTGACCGCCAGCATCAGCAGCTATTTGGTCACTGTGATGCCAATGCACCCGTGCAGATTATCAACCTGCGTTTAGTGATCGCCTCACCCACACCGAAGCCGACGCTCAACATCTTACCCGACGCGACCGAGCCCGTTGCCGTCGCGAAACGTGTCAGTGCCTGGATTGATGGCGCATCGCATCAGGTGGATGTGGTGGTGCGTGCCAGTCTGCGGGCCGGGCATCACCTCAACGGACCGGTGATCATCGCACAGGATGACTGTACCACCTGTGTTCCACCGCAGATGCAGGTGGATGTCGATACCTTTGGCAACTTGCTGATTACGCCTGTGGAGGCAAACTAATATGGCCATTAACGGACGTAACCTGCAAATTCTCGCGAACTATTGTGCCGCTGCGGCAGATGCGATGGCATTTACGCTGATGCGTACCGCGCACTCCACTTTCGTTAAAGAGACCGAAGATTTTTCCTGTCAGATTGTCAGCCGTGACGGCATGGCGTTCGCTTCGCCACGCAGTTTTGGCGCGCCCTGGTACAGCGGCATCGATTACGGCCCGGTGCTGGCGTTAATCGATCATTACGAACAGGGCGATATCTGCATCACCAATGACTCGTATGCGGGCAATGTGGCAACCCACTCGCCGGATATCCACATCTGGAAACCGGTGTTCCACCACGGTGAGATTGTCTGTTTTCTGGTGGGTCACATTCATAACACCGACGTGGGCGGTGCGGTGCCGGCTTCGCTGTCGCGCTCGCTGACCGACATCGTGCAGGAGGGCATCCGCATTCCGCCACTCAAGATTGTGCGCAACGGTGAGTTGAATGGAGAAGTCGCCAGCATTATGCGCCTCAACGTGCGTGTACCAGAGCAAAACTGGGGAGATTTCAAAGCGCAGATTGCCTCGGTAAACGTGGGCGAGCGTAAGATCCACGACATTATTGCGCGTTTTGGTATAGAGGATTTCCTGCAGGGTATCGAAGGTATTCTGGACTACGCCGAAGCGCAGGCGCGCAGCATTATCGCCACCATTCCGGATGGTGAATACTTCTATGCCGACTTTGCCGACGAAGATGGTGAAGGCGGCTATCCGTGCCGCGTGGCGATCACGCTGCGCATTACCGGCGACACGCTGGAACTGGATTATACCGGCAGCGATCCACAGTTGGCCTCTTCGCTGAATATGCCCACCGGCGGCCGTGAACGGCATCCGCTGGCGCTGGTGGGCGTCACTTATGTGCTCTCAACGCTGGATCGCCATCTGCTGCTTAATGCGGGCACCTTACGCCCGACGCGCGCCATCCTGCCGCCGGGCACCGTAATGAACTGTGAAGCGCCCGCCGCGGTAGGCATGCGTTCGCTGACCTGTGCGCTGTCACAGATTGCCACCATTGGCGTGTTCTCCCAGGCATTGCCCGATCGCTTACCGGCTAACTCACCCGGCGGCAACTCAATCATGAATATCCGTACCAGCGATAGTCAGAACCGCAGCGTCGTGGCCTCGCTAGGACCTGTCGGCGGTGGTGCGGGCGGAACGCCACGTCATGATGGCCCGGATGGTTCTGGCGGGTTATCGGCGTTTCTGAAAAACACGCCCATTGAGATCAACGAGGCAGAAGTACCGATCCATTTCCATCGCTATGGGCTGGCGGCGGACAGTGCCGGTGCCGGGCGCTATCGCGGCGGTCTGGCCACGGAGATGGCGTTTGAAATTACCGCGCCCAACACCACGGTAACGGCGCGCAATCGCAACCGATCAGTGTTCGCTTCGGCTGGCGTGCTGGGCGGTGAGTCAGGGGCATTGTCGCACTTCCGCACGCTGCGCAACGGCAAGGTCATTGAACACGGCAACACCGATGTCATTCGTTGCCAGCCGGGCGATATCGTTGAGGTGCGCGGGCCGGGCGCGGGAGGGTATGGCCTGCCGGTGGAACGTGACGCGGCGGCAGTGCTGCAGGATGTGCGCTGCGGATTTGTTTCAGTGCAAGTGGCACGTGATAGCTATGGCGTGGCGATCATCAATGATGAGGTGGATGAGGTCACCACTGCGCGTTTACGCGCTGAGATGCAGCGCGAAGCCCGGCAGCATTTTGATCACGGCCCAGCCCGCACTGCGTTTGAACAGCAGTGGACACCGGCGCGCTATGCTTTGCTCACGGCGTTTCTGGCTGCCGCACCCATCAGCTGGAGACACTTCCTCAAGCAGCAGGTGTTTGACGCCGTGGCGGCAGATGCCCAACCGACAGCACTTGAAGCGGTCGCAGCCTATACCCAAACGGCAGCACTTGAAGCAGTCGTAGTAGATACACAATCGGCAGCACTTGAGGCTGCCACAGCGAATGCGCAACCGGCAGCACTTGAAGCGCAGATGCAGGCTATCTTTCAAAATCTGCACCAGCGCTATCCGGCGATGATGAACCGGTCGCACTAAGCGCTAATATTCAGCTTCAGGCTTTGCCATAGTCTTTTGTTGCCCGGTGACGGTTCATCGGGCGCACTTAAGAGGATGTCACTATGGCTTCAGCAAACACTCCCGTTTGGTTTATTTCTGGCTGTTCAACCGGCTTTGGCCGGGAGCTGGCGCAGCAGACCATTGCGCGCGGCTTTCATACCGTGGTGACCGCGCGTGACCCGGCGAAAGTGCAGGATTTGGTGGCGGGGCATGACAATGCCCTTGCGGTGGCATTGGATGTAACCGATCAGAGCAGTATCGATCGCGCGGTTCACGCGGCGCTGGAGAAATTCGGTACCATTGATGTGCTGGTCAACAATGCGGGTTACGGCTATCAGAGTTCAGTCGAAGAGGGTGATGATCGCGAGATCCGTGATCAATTCGATGCCAACGTCTTTGGCCTGTTTGCCTTAACGCGTGCGGTATTGCCGGCGATGCGTAAACAGCGTCGTGGACACGTAATCAATATCACCTCAGTCGCCGGATTCATTGGTTTTGCCAGCTCAGGCTACTACTCGGCCAGCAAACACGCGGTGGAAGGCTGGTCTGATTCCCTGGCGGTGGAAGCGGCGCCTTTAGGCATCCATGTCACCTGTGTCGAGCCGGGGCCATTCCGCACGGATTGGGCGGGGCGTTCACTGCACCAGACGCCAAGCATCTTACCGGAGTATGCCGACACGGCGGCGGCGCGCATGAAAGCCACTTCCGAATACAGCGGCACCCAGGCGGGCGATCCGGCTCGCGCGGCCACGGCGATGATTGCCATCACCGAACATGACAATCCTCCGCGCCATTTGGTGATGGGCGCATGGGGTTATGAGGCGGTGACCAATAAGTTGAAAGAGCGCCTGGCGCAGATCGAAGCCTGGAAGCAGACGTCGATTGATACAGATTTTCCGTCATAACGCTGGTGCAGGGTAGATCGCGCCGCCACCGCTAACCGGATTAAACGCGAGCGGCGCGGTTTTGACGTCAATGCCCGCAGGGCGGAACACTCTCCTCCCGCTGGGCATTTATATCATCTTTTCAATCTCTTCAAACGGTACGGCCTGGCTGAACAGATATCCCTGCAACTGATTACATCCCGCATCGGCCAGTGCCATTTTCTGGCCTTCGGTTTCGACCCCTTCAGCGGTCACCGTTAAGCCCATGGCGTGACCCAGACGCACCACGGATTCAACGATTGCCGCAGAATTTTGCGCCACGCCCAGTGATTGGGTGAAGGAGCGATCAATCTTAATTTTGTCGACCGGGAACGTGCTGAGATAGTTGAGGCTGGAATAACCGGTGCCAAAATCATCCAGCGCAATGCGGAAACCGGCTTCACGGAGCGCGATGATGTTATTGCGCGCTTCGTGCTCATCCTCGATCAATACGCCTTCGGTGATCTCCAGTTCCATATGATGCGGATTGGCGCCTTCTTCACGCACAATTTCAACGATGCGCTCCACAAAGCCACTGGCGCGGAACTGCACGGGAGAAACGTTGACCGCCACAATCACCTGCGGCAATTTCAGTGAGGTTTTACAGGCTTCACGTAATACCCATTCGCCCAGCGGAATGATCATCCCGGTCTCTTCGGCGATGGCGATAAAGTCACCCGGCGAGACATCACCACGTACCGGATGCTGCCAGCGCAGCAGGGCTTCTAATCCCACCACACGCTGTCCGCTGATCTCCATCAGGGGTTGATACCACACGCGCAGGCCATCGAAATTGACCAGCGCCTGACGTAAATCCGTCGCCATCTGCTGGCGGGTGCGCAGCGATTCATCCATCACTTTTTCGAACTGGCGATACTGGCCGCGACCACTGTTTTTCGCCTCATAAAGCGCGATGTCCGCTTTACGCATCAGCTCCATACGGTCAATGCCATCTTTAGGGGCCAGCGCCAGCCCGATGCTGACCCCAACCCAGACTTCGCTGCCTTGCAGCTCATAGGCTTCACTCAGCTCACTGATAATGCGTTTTGCCAATGCCTGCACCTGACCGATGTTATCGACGTCCGGCATCATCACAATAAATTCATCCCCACCGATGCGTCCTACGGTATCGCTGGCACGCAAGATGTGCGTGAGGCGGCGCGCCACCTCAATGATCAACTCATCACCCGCATGATGACCATAGGTATCATTGATGTTTTTAAAGCGATCGAGATCAAGCAACAGCAGCGCCACACGCTGATCGTGCCGGGCGGATGCCGCCAGCGCCTGGGTCAGCCGATCTTCCACCAGCGCCCGATTCGGCAACCCGGTCAGCACATCGTGAAAAGCCAGATGCTGCGCTTGTGCTTCACTGGCACCGAGCTTGAGCAAAGATTGCGACAGATTGAGAGAGGAGGTCCAGATGCGCCTGACCATAAACAGACAGAGCAGGGTAATTAGCAGCACGGATAACAGTGTTGAAGGGCCGAGCATGCGCAACATCTGCGCACCGGGTTTATCCGGTAGCCAGCTCAGGTAACCCACGGCATCGCCTTGCTGTGAATTCAGTTGATAGAGTGCATCTGTTCCAGGCTGCGGTGCGCCATCGCTAAAATGCAGCTGCTGTAGCTGGCTGCGATCCGCCAGATTACGTAAATAGCCATCATCGAGGAATTTGATGCTCACTAATCGATAGCGGCCTGCTTCACGGGTGCTGCTGATATCGCCAACGGCCAGGGCCGCGGCACGTTGCCCAATGCGCACGAAATCGGCGCGATCGCTGGGACCCGCCACCTCATCGCTGCTCACCACGAGCGGACTGGCCAGCATGTCTTTAAGGTATTGCCCTACGCTGTCACTGGATACGCGTTTACCCTCACGCCAGATCGCCAGTGGCTGATTGTTACGATCCATCAGCAGAATCAACTGGTGGTCAAACATGTCATAAAGCCAGCCGCCGATATTTTGATCTAACCAGTTCTGATCCGGCACGCCCAATGCCAATTGGTCAGCGAGAGGCGACCAGCGAGTCAAACTCCGCAGCTGACGCAAATGTTCGTTCAAACTTTGGCTAAAGGAGGCCTCAATCATGCGTTGCTGTTGATCGCGAGCCTGTTCATTGCTCAGCGAGGTGCCCCAGAACAAGCCAACACCTGCTCCGGCAAAGGTTAAAACTAAAATCGCCACCAAAGGCAAAATCACTTCCCGAACGAAATTGCGTCTGAATCCATCTGACAGTTTGATTGTATTAATCATTTTAAGGTTCGCGTGACAAGGAGGGCTCATCAATAACGTTAGCAGACTTTACGCAAGCTGCACCCAGTAAGGAAAGCGATAAAGCGGTGAAAATAAGCGATAATTTTTTGAACACTGTCACAAAGGCAACAGTTAAAAATTTTTTATTAAAACCGCAGCCGTTTCGCTTCGATCCTGCTGCCCTAAAGCAAATTCATCCTCACGTCATTGAGTCGTCACGGCGCTGTCATCTGGCTCGCGCACTGTAGTCGCCATCTCGCAGCACTTGTCGCTGCGTTCCTCAACCATAGCGAATGAGGTATTGAACGTGATGGAGATATCCAGACATCCGACCACTGTTTACCAGGCGGTCGCCGCCCAACTGGAGCAGGCACTGCAAGAGCGTTATCGCTGCGGTGACTATCTGCCTTCCGAACAGCAGTTAGCCGACCACTATGAAGTCAACCGCCATACGTTGCGCCGCGCGGTGGATGAACTGGTGAACAAAGGGCTGCTGCAACGCCGTCACGGCGTCGGCATCCTGGTGTTGATGCGTCCCTATGATTACCCCTTGCATGCGCAGGCGCGCTTTAGCCAAAACCTGCTGGAGCAGGGCAGCCATCCGACCAGCGAACGTTTGTTGGCAGTGCTGCGACCGGCCAGCAGCGACGTGGCCAGTGCACTGGCCATTAATGAAGGCGACAACGTGATTCATCTGCGCACGCTGCGCCGCGTCAATGGCGTACCGGTGTGTGTCATCAATCATTTCCTGCCGGAACTGAGCTGGTGGCCGACGATACAGCAGTTCCAGAGCGGCTCGCTGCATGACTTTATGCAGCAGCACCTTGGCCTCGATTTAACGCGTTCGCAAACCCGAATCAGCACCCGCCGCGCCCAGGCTAAAGAGTGTAAACAGCTGGAGATTGCCCTGCAGTCACCGCTGCTGTGCGTGCGCACCCTGAATAAACACCGTGACGGTCAGGTAGCGGAATACTCCGTCAGCCTGACGCGTGGCGACATGATTGAACTGACTCTGGAGCATGAATGAAACAGCAAACCGCTCGCCAGCATTGGCTATCGGTACTCGCGCACAGCGAAGCCAGCCAGCTAAATGCCCACTGGCAGTCGCTGCACCTCAATGCGCAATTTGAAGCGATTCGTCCCGCCGAAACCGGTTTAACCCGTTTGCAGGCTCGCATGGGCGGTAGCGGCAAACGCTTCGTGATGGGCGATGCCACCGTCACGCGTGCCGTAGTGAAACTGCACGATGGCACCCTCGGTTTCAGTTATGTGCTGGGCCGCGATAAAGCCCATGCCGAACGCTGCGCCGTGATTGATGCGCTGCTGCAACAGCCGGAAACCCATGCGCTGCTGCAGGAAAAATTAATTGCCCCGTTGGCGGCACTGCGTGAAGAGCAGCGTCAGCTGCGTGCACGTGAAATCGCCAGCTCTAAAGTGGATTTTTTTACGCTGGTACGCGGAGATAACTAATGACATTACTGGCCAGTTTTAACCATCCGGTTGCCGATTCACAGCGTGCCTTCCGCCGCATCCTGAAAGCCATGAGCGAGCCGGGCGTGATGGTCTCACTGCCGCTGGAACAAGGCTGGGGCGATTTGTCTCCTGCCGCGACGGCGGTACTGCTGACGCTGGTGGATCAGGAGAGTGCGCTGTGGCTGGATAGCCGTGTAGACAGCGAAATCGTGCGTAACAACCTGCGTTTCCACACCGGTGTGCCGATTGTGGAAGAGCGCCATGCACCGTTTGCCTTAACCCATGCAGCGTCAAATCCGGATCCTGCGCAGTTCGCGCCGGGCGACAATATGTCACCGGAAAAAAGCACCACGCTGATCATTGAAGTGCCTTCCCTGAATGGGGGTTTAACCCTGCGCCTGTCCGGCCCTGGCCTGCGTGAATCACGCGCCATCGCGCCACAGTTGCCGGAAGCGATTCTGACCTATCTGCGTGAGCGTCCGCATCCGTTCCCACTGGGCGTGGATCTGATTTTCACCTGCGGTGAAGCGATGATGGCCTTGCCACGCACCACTGACGTGGAGGTGTGCTGATGTACGTTGCGGTTAAAGGGGGTGAGAAGGCGATAGCCAGCGCCCATGAGCTTCAGGCCGATCTGCGCCGTGGCGACCGCGACGTGGCGGAACTGGGTTGCGATCAGGTCGCGCAACAGTTGGGATTAGCGGTGGATCGCGTGATGACCGAAGGCGGCATCTACGATCCCCAGCTCGCGGCCTTAGCGATTAAACAAGCCAGCGGCGATTTAGTGGAAGCCATCTTCCTGCTGCGCGCCTATCGCACCACCTTGCCACGTCTGGCCGACAGCCTGGCGCTGGAAACCGACGAGATGCGCATCGAACGTCGTATTTCGGCGGTCTACAAGGATTTGCCGGGCGGTCAGGTACTCGGCCCCACTTACGATTACAGCCACCGTCTGCTCGATTTCACTCTGCTGGCGAATGGTGAAACCCCGGCGGCACCGCGTGACGATCAGGCGCTGCCTGAACGCTGTCCGCATGTGTTCAGCATGATGACCAAAGAGGGTCTGGCGGCACGTGAAGAGGATGATGGCAGTGAACCCTGTGATATCACCCGTGAACCGCCGGGTTATCCAGCGACGCGCGCGGCCCGTTTGCAACAGTTGGTGCGCGGCGATGAAGGTTTTCTGCTGGCACTCGGTTACTCCACCCAGCGTGGCTACGGGCGTAACCATCCCTTTGCTGGCGAAATCCGCACCGGCTATCTCAGCGTATCAATCTGCCCGGAAGAGCTGGGCTTCGAGATTGATATCGGCGAAATCCTGCTGACCGAGTGTGAAATGGTTAACGGCTTCACCACGCAAACTGAGGGTGCGCCGCACTTCACCCGTGGTTACGGCCTGGTGTTTGGGCGCTCAGAGCGTAAAGCGATGGCGATGGCGCTGGTGGATCGTGCCCTGCAAGCACCCGATTACGATGAACGTATTGCCGGTCCGGCGCAGGACGAAGAGTTTGTGCTGTCGCATGCTGACAACGTGGAAGCGGCGGGCTTTGTTTCGCATCTGAAACTGCCGCATTACGTCGATTTCCAGGCGGAGCTGGAGTTGCTGAAACGGCTGCGTGAACAGGTTCAGGAGCAAAACGATGAGTGAGTTAATCGGCTATAACAACGGCTATCTGGATGAGCAGACCAAGCGCACTATCCGTCGCGCGATCCTCAAAGCGGTAGCGATTCCGGGTTATCAGGTGCCGTTTGCCGGACGAGAAATGCCGATGCCTTACGGCTGGGGCACCGGCGGGATCCAGATCACCGCCAGCATCATTGGCGACAGCGACGTGCTGAAGGTGATTGACCAGGGCGCGGATGACACCACGAATGCCGTATCGATCCGTCGTTTCTTCCAGCGCGTCAGCGGTGCGGCGACAACTGAAGCCACCAAAGACGCCACGCTGATTCAGACCCGTCACCGCATTCCGGAGACGCCACTGCAGGAAGATCAGGTGCTGATTTTCCAGGTGCCGATCCCCGAGCCGCTGCGCTTTATCGAACCGCGCGAAACCGAGACGCGTACCATGCACGCACTGGAAGAGTACGGCATCATGCAGGTGAAGCTGTATGAAGATATCGCCCGCTACGGCCATATCGCCACCACCTATGCCTATCCGGTCAAGGTTAACGATCGCTACGTGATGGATCCCTCACCGATTCCGAAATTCGACAACCCGAAGATGCACATGATGCCCGCACTGCAGCTGTTTGGTGCTGGCCGTGAAAAACGCATCTACGCGCTGCCGCCGTACACCAAAGTGGAAAGCCTCGACTTCGACGACCACCCATTCACCGTACAAAGCTGGGATGAACCCTGCGCGCTGTGCGGTTCACGCCACAGCTACCTTGATGAGGTGGTGATGGATGATGCCGGTACGCGCATGTTTGTCTGCTCCGATACCGATTTTTGCCACCAGCAGCAGGAACAACAACATGCACAGTGAACAGCCGCTGCTTGCGGTCAACAATCTGACGCACCTCTATGCGCTAGGCAAAGGTTTTGAAGACGTGAGCTTTGAGCTTTATCCGGGCGAAGTACTAGGAATTGTCGGGGAGTCCGGCTCGGGCAAAACCACGCTGCTGCGCAGCCTGTCGGCGCGTTTAGCGCCACAGCAAGGCAACATTCTCTATCGCGCTCAGGATCTCTATCAGCTAAGTGAAAGCGATCGCCGCCGCTTACTGCGCACCGAGTGGGGCGTGGTGCATCAGCATCCGCTGGATGGATTACGTCCACAGGTTACCGCAGGCGGTAACATCGGCGAGCGCTTGATGGCAGTAGGCCAGCGCCATTACGGCGATATCCGTAAAGAGGCGATGCGCTGGTTGCAGGACGTCGAAATCCCCGCTAACCGCATCGACGATTTGCCGACCACCTTCTCCGGCGGTATGCAGCAGCGTTTGCAAATTGCCCGCAACCTGGTGACCCAGCCCACGCTGGTGTTTATGGATGAGCCGACCGGTGGTCTGGATGTGTCGGTGCAGGCGCGACTGCTGGATCTGCTGCGTACCCTGGTTCGTGAACTGAATCTGGCGGTGGTGATTGTCACGCACGATCTCGGCGTGGCGCGCTTGCTGGCGCACCGTCTGTTGGTGATGAAGCAGGGCAGAGTGGTGGAGAGCGGTCTGACCGATCGGGTGCTGGACGATCCGCACCATCCCTACACCCAACTGCTGGTTTCATCGGTGCTGGCTTAACTTCATCAGGACATCAACATGCAACCTTTATTGCGCGTAGAGAAACTCAGCAAAACCTTTGTGCTGCACAACCAGAGCAGCGCTGAGCTGCCGGTGCTGCAGGATGCCAATCTTGAAGTGTGCGCCGGTGAGTGCGTGGTGCTGCACGGTCGCTCCGGCAGCGGAAAATCCACCTTACTGCGCGCGCTGTACGGCAACTATCAGGCCAACAGCGGTCATATCTGGCTGCAACATCAGGGTGAGTGGATCGATATGGCGCAGGCTCCCGCGCGCCAGATACTGGCGATTCGCCGCGAAACCGTTGGCTGGGTCAGCCAGTTCTTGCGGGTGATCCCTCGCGTCCCGACGCTGGAGATCGTGATGCAACCGCTGTTAGAGCGCGGCGTGGAGCGTGCTTTCTGTGAGAAACGTGCCAAAGAGCTGCTGACGCGCCTCAATGTGCCGGAGCGTTTATGGTCACTCGCGCCATCCACTTTCTCCGGTGGTGAACAGCAGCGCGTTAACATCGCGCGTGGCTTTATCGCTGACTATCCAGTGCTGCTGCTGGATGAACCTACCGCTTCCCTCGACAGTGCCAACAGCGCAGCGGTGGTGGAATTGATTGAACAGGCGCGCACCCGTGGTGCCGCCATTGTGGGTATTTTCCATGACGAAGCGGTGCGCGCACGCGTGGCCGATCGCCTGCACGTCATGCAGCCGGTTAAAACAGGAGCAGAAGCATGATCGTCAATAACGTCCGTTTGGTGCTGGAACATGAAGTTGTCACCGGTTCGCTGGAAATCCGTGAGGGTCGCATTGCCAGTTTCAGTGACAGTACCAGCCAATTAGCGGGCGCACTGGATGGCGAAAACGCCTTCCTGCTGCCAGGTCTGGTCGAGTTGCACACCGATAACCTCGATAAGTTCTTCACGCCGCGTCCGAAAGTGGACTGGCCCGCGCACTCGGCAATGAGTAGCCACGATGCGCTGATGGTCGCCAGCGGTATTACCACCGTGTTGGATGCCATTGGTGTCGGCGATGTGCGCGACGGCGGTCATCGCATTGAGAACCTGAGCAAGATGATCAACGCGATTCAGGACAGTAACCGCAAAGGCATTAACCGGGTCGATCACCATCTGCACCTGCGCTGTGAGTTGCCCCATAACACCACGCTGCCGCTGTTTGAAAAGCTGATGAGTACGCCGGAGCTGTCGCTGGTGTCGCTGATGGACCATTCACCAGGCCAGCGTCAGTATGCTTCACTGGAGATGTATCGCACCTATTATCAGGGCAAATACTCGCTGAATGATGAGCAGATGGATCAGTTCGAGCGTGAGCAACTGGCGCTGGCCGCCGAGTTCTCCACCCCAAACCGCAACGCCATTTCCGGCCTGTGCCGTTCGCGCGGCATTCCGATTGCCAGTCATGATGATGCCACAGCGGCACACGTTGCCGAATCACACGATGTGGGCAGCACCATTGCTGAGTTCCCCACCACGCTGGAGGCCGCACGCGCCTCGCGCGAATGCGGTATGCAGGTGTTGATGGGCGCGCCGAATATCGTACGTGGCGGCTCGCATTCCGGCAACGTGGCAGCCTGGGAGCTGGCCAGCCATGGCCTGCTGGATATTTTGTCATCCGACTATTACCCGGCGAGCCTGCTGGACGCGGTGTTCCGTTTAGTGGCGGATGAGCGCAACAGCCTGACGTTGCCACAAGCCGCCGCGCTGGTGACACGTAATCCGGCTCGCGCTATTGGCTTGCACGATCGCGGAGTGATTGGCGAAGGCATGCGTGCCGACCTGGTGCTGGCGCATACCGAACATGGGCATCCTCACATTCGCCACGTCTGGTCGCAGGGCAGGCTGGTGTTCTGATGGCGCGCCTGATCTGGCTAACCGGGCCTTCGGGCTCGGGTAAAGACAGTCTGTTGAATGCGCTACGCGAAGCGCCGCCGGATAACCTGGTCATCGCCCATCGCTACATTACGCGTCCGGCCGATGCCGGGGGCGAAAACCATGTGGCGCTGAGCGAGGCCGAGTTTCGGCGGCGTCAGACACTGGGATTGTTTGCCATTAGCTGGCAGGCGCACGGCCTGTATTACGGGCTGGGAGAGGAGATCGACCACTGGCTGGCGCGGGGTTTAAATGTGCTGGTCAATGGTTCACGTCTGCATTTGCCGATTGTTGAGCAGCATTACGGGGCACAACTGTTGCCGCTGGTGCTGCAAGTCTCTCCGGCGGTGCTGGAAATGCGTTTACGGCAGCGCGGACGTGAAAGTGAAGCCGAAATCGGTAAACGGCTGGCGCGTGCGGCAGAACCGCTGCCTGCGCACTGCCATCCGCTCAATAACGATGGCGCACTGAGCGACACGCTCGACACACTGCGTCAACTGCTGGAGCATCCGCCATGAACCTCACTTTTCTCGGGACCGGTGGTGTGCAATCTGCACCGCTGTTTGGCTGTGATTGTCACGTCTGTGAACGCGCCCGCCTTGAACCGAGACGCGCACGTGCCGCCACCAGTGCGCTGATTGATACCGGCAGCGAACGTATTTTGCTGGATGCCGGACGTCACGATCTGCATCAGCGCTTTCGTCCCGGCGAGCTAAGTCGCATTTTACTGACCCATTTTCATATGGATCATGTAGCGGGACTCTTTAGCCTGCGTTGGGGATTGGGTGAACCGATTCCGGTGTGGGCGCCACCGGATGAGAAGGGCTGTGATGACCTGTTTAAGCATCCGGGCCTGCTGGATTTCCGTTCTGCGTTAACGCCTTTTGTGCCTCACAGTTTCGGGACGTTGCAGGTCACGCCGCTGCCGTTACAGCACTCAAAACTCACTTATGGCTACCTGTTCGACTGGCACGGTACGCGGCTTGCCTGGCTATGTGATACCTGCGGATTACCCCCGGACACTGCAGATTTTCTTAATGGTCAGCCGTTGGATCAACTGGTGATTGACTGCAATGACCCGCCGCGAGAAAGCGTACGCAATCATAATGATGTGACGCGCGCATTGCAGATTATTGAACAGCTGGCGCCGCGCCAGGCCTGGCTTATACATCTGAGCCATGAGATGGACAGTTGGTTACTCAATAATCGCTTACCGGACAATGTGCTGGCGGCTACCGACGGTCAGACCATCACGGTCGGTTCCTCACACGCTGTCACTGTTTAATCATTTTACTGTCATCAAGACTTCATCGGATTTGCCCGTAATAACGGGCAATCAAGACCTCAGCGAGATGGAGTGCAACATGGCACAGGCATTACTGAAAACCGTTATCGACAATCCTTATGTTCCGCACGCCGGGCAAGGCAACAAGGTGCTGTCGGTACAGGGACTGTGCAAGGCGTACGGCGAAAACCGCGTACTGGATAATGTCAGCTTCGATCTGCATGCGGGCGAGCTGGTGGCCGTGATTGGTCGCTCAGGCGCAGGCAAATCGACACTGTTACACATGCTGAACGGTACCATCTCAGCTTCGCAGGGCGCGATTCTCAGCAATCGTCAGGGTGAAGCGGATCGTGATGTGGTGACGCTCAACAGCCGCCAGATGCGCGAATGGCGCAGCGAATGCGGCATGATCTTCCAGGACTTCTGTCTGGTGCCGCGTCTTGATGTGCTGACTAACGTCCTGTTGGGACGCCTGAGCCAGACCTCAACCCTGAAATCCTTCTTCAAAGTGTTCTCCGAAGCGGACCGCGCGCAGGCCATTGAACTGCTGCAGTGGATGAACATGCTGCCGCAGGCGCTGCAGCGTGCGGAGAACCTGTCAGGCGGACAGATGCAGCGCGTGGCGATTTGCCGTGCGTTGATGCAGAACCCGCGCATCCTGCTGGCCGATGAGCCGGTGGCCTCACTCGACCCGAAAAACACCAAACGCATTATGGATGTGCTGCGCCAGGTGAGTGAGCAGGGCATCAGCGTGATGGTGAACCTGCACTCGATTGAACTGGTGAAGCAGTACTGCACCCGTGTTATCGGCATTCAGCGCGGCAAAGTGCTGTTTGACGGACATCCTTCTCAGTTGACCGATGGCTTGCTGCATGAGCTATACGGCGACGAAATTAACCAGCTCCACTAACTTCCACGGCAAGAGAAAAAACACGAATGAAACTGACCTCTTTAGCTTTATTGACTGTTGCAATGACTTTTGGCGTTAACGCAGCGGATGCACCAAAAGAATTGAACCTCGGGATTTTGGGTGGACAGAACGCCACTCAGCAGATCGGTGATAACCAGTGCGTGAAAGATTTCTTCGACAAAGAGCTGAATGTCGATACCAAAATGCGCAACTCGTCTGACTACTCAGGCGTGATTCAGGGCCTGCTGGGTAACAAAATTGATATGGTGCTGAGCATGTCTCCAGCATCTTACGCTTCCGTCTATCTGCAGAACCCGAAAGCGGTTGATGTTGTCGGCATCGTGGTGGATGACAAAGACGGTTCACAGGGTTACCACTCAGTCGTGATCGTGAAAGCGGACAGCCCGTACAAAAAACTGGAAGACCTGAAAGGCAAATCTTTCGGTATGGCCGATCCGGATTCAACTTCGGGCTTCCTGATGCCAAACCAGGCGTTTAAGAAAGAGTTCGGTGGCACAGTTGACGACAAGTACAACAACACCTTCTCCAGCGTCACCTTCTCTGGCGGCCATGAGCAGGACATCCTGGGTGTGCTGAACGGTCAGTTCGAAGGCGCAGTGACCTGGACCTCTATGATCGGTGATTACGACAAGGGTTATACCTCTGGTGCCTTTGGCCGCATGATGCGTATGGACCAGCCTGACCTGATGAAGAAAATCCGCATCATCTGGCAGTCTCCGCTGATCCCGAACGGCCCAATCCTGGTGAGCAACAACTTGCCCGCTGACTTCAAACAGAAGCTGGTGGCGGCGATCAAGAAGCTGGATAAAGAAGACCACAGCTGCTTTGTTAAAGCGGTGGGCGGTGCTCAGCACATCGGCCCGGCAACCGTTGCCGATTATCAGAACATCATCGATATGAAACGTGATCTGATGAAAGGCTCACGCGGTTAATTTCGCGTCTGACCGGCAGGGTCGCCCTTGATGGCGACCCTTTTCACATCTGCACCATCCTCTACCACAGGACATTCCCCTTGACCGATTTCGAACACTACTACCAACGCATTCGTCGCCAGCAAAAGCGCGACACCGTGCTCTGGTCGCTGCTGTTGGTGGCGCTCTACCTCGCTGCGGGCAAGATGGCGGAATTCAATCTGGTCACCGTTTGGCAATCACTGCCACACTTTTTCGATTACATCGGCGAAACCGTGCCGGTGTTGCATCTGCCCGTGCTGTTCTCCGATGGGAAAACCGAGGGCTCGCTGGCCTACTGGGGCTACCGTCTGCACTTCCAGTTGCCGCTGATCTGGGAAACCCTGCAGCTGGCACTGTCGTCGACCATTGTGGCGGTGATGGTGGCTGGGGTACTGGCGTTTTTCGCCGCTGATAACACCCAGACGCCGCGCAGCGTCCGCATCGCGATCCGCGCGTTTGTCGCTTTCCTGCGCACCATGCCAGAACTGGCGTGGGCAGTGATGTTCGTGATGGCGTTTGGCATTGGGGCAATTCCCGGCTTCCTCGCACTAGCGCTACATACCGTGGGCAGCCTGACCAAACTGTTTTATGAATCGATTGAAAGCGCTTCAGACAAACCGGTGCGCGGCCTCGCGGCATGTGGAGCGACCAAATTACAGCGCATGCGCTTCGCCTTCTGGCCGCAGGTGAAACCAACGTTTCTCTCTTACAGCTTTATGCGTCTGGAAGTGAACTTCCGTTCTTCTACCATCCTTGGATTGGTGGGGGCGGGCGGTATCGGCCAGGAGCTGATGACCAACATCAAACTGGATCGTTACGATCAGGTCAGTATTACGCTGCTGCTGATCATTGTGGTGGTGTCGCTGCTGGATACGGTATCCGGGTGGTTGCGCCGTCGCGTGGTGGAAGGGGAAATCAAATGATCGCATTAGCACCGGATGTGGCAAAGCTGAAGCAGGAACACCCTGCACTGTTCGCCGCACAAAACCGTTATCTGCGCCGCGTGGCTGGCGTTGCACTTGCCATCGCGCTCTATTACCTGTTCTTCTTTGAGTTTTTCGGTATTGAGTGGAGCCGAGTAATTATCGGTTGCGAGCAACTAGGGCGTTACTTCCTGCGCATGTTCGTTTGGCAAGACTTTATGAACTGGCCATTTGGCTATTATTTCTCGCAGATTGGCATCACGTTGGCGATTGTCTTCGCCGGGACGCTGACCGCTTCCATTATTGCGCTGCCGGTGTCTTTCCTTGCCGCCCGCAACGTAATGCACGATCCGATTGCCCGTCCGATTTCCTTAGTGGTGCGCCGTTTGCTCGACATCTTGCGCGGTGTCGATATGGCCATCTGGGGCCTGATCTTTGTGCGTGCGGTTGGCATGGGACCACTGGCGGGTGTGCTGGCGATTGTGGTACAGGATGTGGGCTTGCTGGGCAAACTGTATGCGGAAGGGCATGAAGCGGTTGAACGTTCGCCGAGCCGGGGTTTAGGTGCGGTGGGAGCCAATAGTCTGCAGAAACATCGCTTTGGCATCTTTACCCAATCCTTCCCGACCTTCCTGGCGTTAAGCCTGTACCAGATTGAATCCAATACCCGTTCGGCGGCGGTACTTGGCTTTGTCGGCGCAGGGGGCGTCGGCCTGGTATATGCCGAGAACATGCGCCTGTGGAACTGGGATGTGGTGATGTTCCTGACCATTCTGTTGGTTGGCGTGGTGATGATCATGGATGTCATCTCCAGCAAACTGCGTAAACGCTATATCACGGGGAAACCGTTGCCGCTGTGGCAGCCTGCCGTGCGCGACTGAGCCGTTCACTGCGTTGCCAGGCGCGCTCCAGCGCCTGCGCCAACTGCGCCTGCTGCCAGGGTTTTGCCAGCCGTTCACACAGTGGCAAAGTGACCTGGCTCTGGCGCAAATCCTGACCGCTGATCAGCAGGGTGGCCAGTTCTGGCCACTGCTGCTGTGCCTGGCGAATCACATCCGCCCCGTTTAACGCGCCGGGTAACATCAAATCACTGATCAACAACTCAATATCTGGCGTCTGCCGCAGCAGCGTCAGTGCGGATTCGCCATCGCCACACTCTAAAGTGAGGTAGCCGAGTTGATGCAGATGCTCACACAATGTCTGCCTGACGGCGGGTTCATCATCCAGCACCAATACCAGCCGGTCACTGCTGGCACCCGGCGTAAACTCGGGAAGAGTCGGCGCGGGCTGGACCGCTTCCGGTGCGCGCGGCAGTAACAGGCGCACAGTAGTGCCCTGGCCGGGGGCTGTTTCCACTTCGATCTGCCCGCCAGATTGACGCACAAATCCATACACCATCGACAACCCCAGTCCGCTGCCGCTGCCGGTCTCTTTGGTGGTGAAAAATGGCTCAAACACCTGTTCTCGTACCTCGGCTGACATGCCGCAGCCGTGATCGATAACTTCAATGGTGACGCGATCGCGTTTACCATCCGCTTCCTGCATTCGCTGATTCCAGATGCGCAGGCGAATTTCTCCGCTCTGTTTCTCCATGGCATCGCGTGCATTGACCACCAGATTCATCAGCGCATTTTCCAGTTGCCCGGCATCGATCCACGCTGGCCAACCGGGTCGCTGTGCATCAACCACCAGATGCTGGCCGGGCAGCAGCGAGTGCTGCAACAGTGAGTGCAGGTTATCGACCAGTTCAACCACCGATACTGCACGTGGATACAGCGCCTGTTTACGTGAGAAGGCGAGTAAGCGTTGGGTTAGCTGTGCCGCGCGGTCGGCCGCCAGCCGCGCACGCTCAATGCGACTGGCCAGCGAACCAGAGGGGAGCTCGCCCACGGTAAGCGCCAGACTGCCAATAATCACGGCCAGCAGGTTGTTAAAGTCATGCGCGATGCCGCCGGTGAGTTGGCCCACCGCTTTCATTTTTTGGCTGTGCAGCAGCGCTTCTTCCAGCGCCTTACGCGTGGTGCGCTCCAGCACGGTATTGACCATGCCACGGCGTGGCACCGGACTAAAGCGCAGTTCCAGCGTGCGGCCGTCGGGCAGGCGAACTTCCTGCGCATCCTGCAGGCTGGTGAGCTGCACATCCATTCGTTCTAGCAGACGCTGATAATGCAGGCCACGATGCAGATCGCGTGCCGGAATGCCGAGTAACTCGGCGTACTGCGCGTTCCACACCACCAGTTGCCCACTGTTATCGAATAGTGCAAAGCCATCGCGCATGGCGAGGAAAGTGGATTCCAGCTGATTGCTTTTCTCTTTTAACAGACGTGAAGTGTGGGCCAGTGAAGCAGTATTGCGTGCAAAGACGTTAAAGGCGCGAGCCAGATCGCCGAGCTCGTCGCGGCGGGCCAACCCCGGAACATTGACGCTTTTCTCGCCCTGGGCCAGACGCGTCATGGCGTGGGCGATAGCGGTCAGGCTGGAACCGAGATTGCGATAGATGTAGTAACCCGCGTAACCGGTGATCAGCAGTGCCAGCAGCATAAACAGGCCAATAAACCCGATGATGGAGTCCAGTTCCTGATGCGTGGCGGTACTGCGCGCATCGCTCTGTTGCGCCACCAGTTGCACATAATGGGTGATGTCACCATTCAGCATCGCGACCAGGGCTTTGATGCGATAGGTCGCGTAGGCAATGGCAATATCGCTCTGCTCAAGCTGATCAGCGATGGGTTGTAAGCTGCGCGTGGTGTCGACCAATCGGTCACGCTGCATCGCCAGCGCATCCTGTAACGGTAGGGCGGACCAAATGGGCAGCACCTGCTGTAATTGTTGTTCAGCGGCTTGTGGCGCAGTGGATTGGATTGCCACCTTTAACAGGGCATCCGTTTGCTGGCGCAGCGGCATGAAAGCGCCGTCGCTGGCGAGCACATCAATGCGATTCAGCAACAGTTGTGCCTGCCACAGGCCACTCAGCATCACATTACGTTGTAAGTGGCGTTGATGGCCAACCCTAAGCAGCTGATTGATGCTCTGTTCCAGCATCTGGCTGCGTTCTCGAATGCGCGCCAGCAGTTCAGGTTGCTGTGCGGCCAGAGGCGCGTTCGCCAGCAGGGATAGGGATTGTTGTAACGCTTGCTGCGTCTGCTGCAGGCGTGCCGACTCGCTCTGATACTCCAGCGCACCCACCACCTGCGCCAGCCGCACTGCGGCGGTGGCCACATTGGCGGTATCACGCGCCAGCGCCAGGCTGCCGTTCATATCCGCCAGGGTTTGCGCCTGTGCCTGCTCCTGAATGTGACCGGCGTGGCGAAATCCAAAAATAGCCACCAGGCTCACCGCCAGCGTGACACTCACCACTAACAGGTTAAACAGCAGCAGGCGACCCCGCGCGCCAGCGTGCCAGTGCAGACTCTGACTCATTGCGGACACTCCTTACCTCTCAACTCCCGGCGAGTATAAAAGCGTGACCGGAGCGCAATATGACAAATATGAATGGCCGCTGACATTTTCCATTTATCTGGCGTTGCAACACTCGGCGACAACTTCAGACAGCAGGAGCCTGGCGATGGCGACGACACCGATATTAGAAATGCGCGAAATCACCCGACGCTTTGGCAGTTTCTACGCGTTGAAGGGCGTTGATCTGACCGTGTGGCCAGGTGAAGTCCACGCGCTGATGGGCGAAAACGGTGCCGGTAAAAGTACGCTGATGAAGATTCTGGCAGGTGCATATACCGCCAGCAGCGGGGAAATTCTTATCGACGGTAAACCCTACGCCATCAAAGGCCCAAAAGAGGCACTGGCCGCGGGCATCACGCTGATTTATCAGGAAATCAATCTGGCGCCCAATCTGACCGTGGCAGAGAACATCTTCCTCGGCAGCGAGATCACGCGCGGTGGGCTGGTGAAACGGCGGCAGATGGCAGAAGAGGCACAGCAGGTGATTAATCGCCTGGGTGCCCAATTCAGTGCCAACGATCTGGTGAGCAAACTCAGTATCGCTGAACAGCAGCAGGTGGAGATTGCCCGCGCGCTGCACCGCAACAGCCGCATTCTGGTGATGGATGAACCCACGGCAGCACTCTCCAATCGCGAAACCGAACAGCTGTTTGCGCTGATTAAACGCCTGCGCAGCGAAGGCATGGCGATCATTTACATCAGCCATCGCATGGCAGAAGTGTATGAGCTTTCGGATCGCGTCAGCGTGTTGCGTGATGGGCAGTATGTTGGCAGCCTGACGCGCGATCAGCTTAATGCCAGTGAACTGGTGCGCATGATGGTTGGCCGTCCGCTGAGCGATCTGTTCAATAAAGACCGCAACATTCCCTTCGGCGAGGTCCGTCTCGCTGTCAATCACCTGACCGATAACCGCAAAGTCCATCCCAGTAGTCTCTCGGTGCGTGCCGGGGAGATTGTCGGATTGGCGGGATTGGTCGGTGCCGGACGCAGTGAGCTGGCGCAGCTGATTTTTGGCGTGCATCAACCCAGGGGAGGCGAAATCTGGATCGATGGCGAGAAAGTCAAAATTCATTCGCCGCGAGATGCCATCGCACATGGTATTGGCTTCCTCACCGAGAACCGTAAAGAGCAGGGGCTGTTCCTGGAATTGGCCGCACAGGAAAACATCGTGATGGCGACGCTGGAACGCGATGCCAGCTACGGCCTGCTTAATCGGCGTAAAGGGCAAAAGATTGCCGGTGATGCCATCGAATCACTCAACATTCGTGTGCCGCACGCCCAGGTACGGGCCGGGGGGCTATCGGGCGGTAATCAACAGAAACTGCTGATCTCACGCTGGGTAGCGATTGCACCGCGCATTCTGCTGCTGGATGAGCCCACGCGCGGCGTGGACGTCGGCGCCAAGAGTGAAATCTACCGCATGATGAACCAGATGGCGCAACAGGGCGTGGCGATTTTGATGATCTCCAGCGAACTGCCGGAGGTGGTCGGGATGAGTGACCGCGTGTATGTGATGCGTGAGGGCAGTATTGCCGGAGAGCTGAGCGGCGCAGAGATTAGCCAGGAAAACATTATGACACTGGCCACCGGCGCACAGCCGGTACAGGCCTGAGGAGACCGCAATGACCAGTGATACTGCACGCGTAAAAAGTCCAACGCTTAAACGCGCCTTGATGAGCGACCTGCTGCAAACGGTGGGGATTCTGCCGATTTTGATCCTGATTGTGGCGGTATTTGGTTTTGTTGCGCCGAACTTCTTTACCGAAGCTAACCTGCTGAATATTACCCGTCAGGCTTCGATCAATATCGTGCTGGCGGCGGGGATGACCTTTGTGATCCTCACCGGCGGGATCGATCTGTCAGTGGGCTCGATGCTGGGCACCACGGCGGTCGTGGCGATGGTGGTGTCGCTGGATCCCGCCTTTGCGGGCCTGACCATCCCGGCGGCGCTCGGCGCAGGGCTGATTATGGGCCTGTTCAACGGACTGTTGGTGGCATGGGCTGGCTTACCGCCCTTTATCGTGACGCTCGGCACCTATACCGCCTTGCGCGGAGCGGCTTATTTGCTGGCGAATGGCACTACCGTCATCAACTCTGACATCAATTTCGAGTGGATAGGCAACGGTTATCTCGGGCCGATCCCCTGGCTGATCATTATTGCCTTTGCCGTCATCGCGCTGTGCTGGTTCATTCTGCGCCGTACCACCCTGGGTGTGCACATCTACGCCGTGGGCGGCAACGTGCAGGCGGCGCGCCTCACCGGGATCAAGGTCGGCATGGTGCTGGTGTTTGTCTATGCCATGAGCGGCATGTTGTCGGGATTAGGCGGATTGATGAGCGCCTCACGCCTCTACAGCGCCAACGGCAACCTGGGTGTGGGGTACGAGTTAGATGCAATCGCCGCGGTGATTCTGGGCGGCACCAGTTTTGTCGGCGGCATCGGCACTATCACCGGCACGCTGATTGGTGCGCTGATAATCGCCACGCTGAACAACGGCATGACGTTGATGGGCGTTTCTTACTTCTGGCAGCTGGTCATAAAGGGCGCTGTGATCATCATCGCCGTACTGATCGATAAGTACCGCACACGTCATCACGTGGGTTAACGGGCTATTTTACTTGCCATTTTACCGCCGGGCAGTGCGCGCAATCCTCACGTACTTGAGTACGCTCCGGTTGCTGTGCGCTGGCCGTCGGCAAACTGGCTGCGACAATAACGCCCCTCAACTCGTTTAATTGAGAACAGGCTGTCACACAACGGCGATCTGCTGGATCGCCAACATAATCAAAAAAGCAGGAGAACATCGACTATGCGTTTTAATCCGATTCTGACCGGACTGCTGGCGGCGACGTTGTTGAATGCGCCACTGGTGCATGCAAAAGAACTCAAATCCATTGGTGTCACCGTCGGTGATCTCGCCAACCCGTTCTTCGTGCAGATCACTAAAGGTGCTGAGCTGAAGGCGCGTGAACTGGCCGGCGACAAGGTCAATGTGACGCTGGTTTCCAGCGGTTACGATCTTGGTCAGCAGGTGGCGCAGATTGATAACTTCATCGCCGCCAAAGTGGACATGATCATCCTTAACGCCGCCGATTCCAAAGGCATCGCACCCGCGGTGAAACGTGCGCGTGATGCAGGCATCGTGGTGGTGGCGGTCGACGTGGCGGCTGACGGTGCCAATGCCACCATTACCTCCGATAACACCCAGGCAGGTGCGATGGCGTGTAAATACATCTCTGATCGCCTGAAAGATAAAGGCAACGTGGTGATCATCAACGGACCACCGGTGTCAGCAGTGCAAAACCGGGTTGAAGGCTGTATGAACGAGCTGAAAACTCATCCCGATATCAAACTGCTCTCCTATAACCAGAACGCCAAGGGCAGTCGCGATGGTGGCCTGGAAGTGATGACCGGACTGCTGTCTGCTAATCCGAAGATCGATGCGGTGTTTGCGATTAACGACCCCACGGCGATTGGTGCCGATTTGGCTGCCAAGCAAGCCCAGCGCAGTGAGTTCTTTATTGTCGGCGTCGATGGTTCGCCAGACGGCGAAGAAGCCCTGAAACGTAAAGGCTCGCTGTTTGTCGCCACCCCAGCGCAAGACCCCCAGGTGATGGCAGCCAAAGCGGTGGAGATTGGCTACGACATCCTGCAGGGCAAACCCGCACCTGACAAACCGGTGCTGATTCCGGTCACGATGATCGATCGCAATACTGTCAGCAGCTACAAAGGCTGGACGGTGAAATAACGTTGATTTCTTGAGGCGGTCTCTGGGCCGCCCACATTGGGAGCGGAGTTATGCATCGATCCGAAGTGAACGCCATTCTGCAACTCACCCGCGAATTCTTTATGCGTCAGGATGTGCACCTGCCGCCCTGGGCCGACTATGGCCTCAGCCAATGGCGTGCGCTGGAGAAACGCCACGCAGAAGAGCTGCTGGCGCTGCATCTGGGCTGGGATGTCACCAGTTTTGGCGCTGATGATTTCTCTCAGACTGGCTTAACCCTGTTTACTCTGCGCAACGGGTCGCGCGGCGGTCAGCCGTGGGGAAAACCTTACGCTGAAAAAATCATGCACGTGCGGGAAGGGCAGGTGACGCCGATGCACTACCATCCACAAAAGATGGAAGACATCATCAACCGCGGCGGCGGAAATCTGATCGTGACTTTGCATAACCGCGCGGGCGACCGGCTTGATGACTCACCGGTTAACGTCACGTTGGATGGCATCCGCCAGACTCACGCGGCGGGATCGCAACTGCGTCTCTCTCCTGGCGAGAGCGTCACCTTGCTGCCTGGTATCTGGCACAGTTTCTGGGGCGAAGAGGGCTATGGCGATGTGCTGGTTGGCGAAGTCTCGATGCCCAACGATGACGAGCATGACAACGTCTTTCTCACACCGCTGGCGCGCTTTAATCCGATTGATGAGGATGAAGATCCGCGCTGGCTGTTGTGCAACGAATATCACCGCTGGCTGGCATAAAGGAGTTCACGATGGCACTGATTTCACTGGCGCAAGGCCTGGCCCACGCGCAACAGCACCAGTACGCGCTCGGCGCATTTAACGTGCTGGATACCCATTTTCTGCGTGCGCTGTTCCAGGCGGCTGAGCAACAGCGCTCACCGTTCATCATCAATATCGCGGAAGTGCACTTTAAGTATGTCAGTCTGGAACATCTGATTGCGGCGATTCGCACAGAAGCGGCGCTGCATGATCTCCCGGTGGTGCTCAATCTTGACCATGGTTTGCATTTTGAGGCGGTAATGCAGGCGATTCGCCTCGGATTTACTTCGGTGATGTTTGATGGCTCCACCCTCAGCTATGAGGAGAATGTGCGCCAGACCCGTGAAGTGGTGAAGATGTGCCACGCCATTGGCGTTTCGGTTGAAGCGGAATTGGGCGCGGTGGGCGGCGATGAGGGTGGGGCGCTGTTTGGTGAGGCCGACAGCAACAAATTCACCGATCCTGCTCTGGCGGCGGAGTTTGTCCAGTCAACCGGGATCGATTGTCTGGCCGTAGCGATTGGCAACGCGCACGGCAAATACAAAGGTGAGCCGAAGCTCGACTTTGACCGTCTGGCGGCAATTCGCTCGGCGGCAGGCATTCCTTTGGTGCTGCATGGCGGTTCAGGGATCAGTGATGCCGATTTCCGCCACGCCATCAGTTTGGGCATTCATAAAATCAATTTCTATACCGGTATGTCACAAGCCGCACTAGGCGCGATAGAAAAGCAAATTAGCCAGCGTGATGCGCGCTACGACTCCTTTGCTGAACTGCTGATGGCGGTAGAACACGATATTGCCAATGTGGTGGCGCAGCAGATGCAGGTGTTTGGCAGCGCCGGGAGGGCCTGACATGGTGCAACGCAACGGTATTCTCGGTGCGGGCAGTATGCTGGTGGATCATGTGCAACGTATCACGCATTGGCCAGAACAAGGCTGGTTAGCGGAGATTACCCACAGTGAGAAGTGCAGCGGAGGCGCTGCACTGAATGTGCTGTTCACCCTGGCGCGCATGCAGGTCAATTTGCCGCTGGCCGGTGTCGGCATGGTGGGCGGGGACAGTGACGGTGATTACATCGTGCAGTTGCTGGACGATCATCAAATTAATCGTCAGTTTGTACAACGCACGCGCAATGTCAGCACGGCGATGACACAAGTGATGACCACGCCCGATGGTCAACGCACGTTTTTCCATGCCCGCGGCGCCAATGCCGAACTGGATTTGCCCCATTTTGCTGAAGTTGTCACGCCACACCGTATATTTCATCTCGGCTATTTGCTGTTGCTGGATAGTCTCGACCAGCCTGATGAGATTTTTGGTACGCGCAGTGCGCATCTGCTGGCACAAATGCAGCAACGGGGTTACCTCACTTCGCTGGATTTGGTGTCGCGAACCGGGGAGTATCGGCCGCTGGTGGTGCCGGCGTTACGCTGGCTCGACTATCTGGTGATTAATGAACTGGAGGCGCAGTCACTCACTGGCGTGACGCTGCGCAGCGCTTCGGGGCTGGCAGCACCCAGCGCGTTTGCCGAGGCCGCCGCCTGGTTACTGGAACAGGGCGTGCGCCAACGCGTGGTGATCCATGCCCCTGAAGGTGCCTGGGGACAAGAGAGCAGGGGTGAAGCAGGGTGGCAGCCGGCGTGGTGCCTGAAACCAGAGGAGATTGTGGGCAGCGTTGGGGCGGGAGATGCGTTTTGTGCCGGGGTGTTATATGCCAGTCATGAAGGTTGGCCCCTGCTGGAGACATTGAAGCTGGCACATACCTGCGCTTGTTTCAATTTGCATGCAGCGAATGCGCTGGACGGCACGCGGCCATTGGCGGAGATGCAGCGCTGGATGAATCAGGCAATCTGTGTTTCACGCGCGGCTGAAGCCGGACGTAATACATCAGCGGAAAATACGTAACCGAGGCCACGGATGGTGCGGATAAGGCTGGGTTGGTGTGGATTGGCTTCGATTTTTCGCCGCAGTCGCATGATGAGCACGTCTATGGTGCGGTCGAACACCTCAAGACTCTCATTGTGAGTCAGTTCCAGCAGTTGATCGCGCGTCAGCACTTTGCGTGCGTGACCCACCAGGGCGCGCAACAGGGTATATTCGCCTTGAGTGAGGGCAACACTTTCGCGCTGAGGATTAAACAGCTGACAACGCGCATCATCCAGCCGCCAGCCATTGAATTGCCATCCTTCATCCTGCTGTGCATCAGCTTGTGTCAGACGTCCACAGCGGCGCAGTGCTGCACGTGCACGCGCGACAACCACCCGAGGATTAAAGGGTTTGGCGATGTAATCATCCGCACCCATCTCTAATCCCACCACCATATCTGCTTCCGACCCCATCCCGGTCAGCATGATGACCAGCAGATCCGGCCGCTGCCGCTGCATCTGTTGCAGCACCAGTAAGCCGTTGGTATCCGGTAGCATCATGTCCAGCATCACCAGTGAGATTTCGGGGTGCAGTTGGAGCAGCGCCAGGGCATCTTTGCCCTGATGACAGCTGTAGACGGTAAACACATGTTCACTCAATACATCGTGCAGCAATTCACACACGGCACGATCATCATCAACGACCAAAATCGCGGGCTTCATTGCGCTGTCTCTTATGTTGCGAAAGGGTTAAAAGCAGTGTAACCCGATGTTTTTGAGCTGCTGTCCTGCGCTGCAGAAACGTGAGCGCCATCGCTGTGCAGTGTGCGAAAGCGTGCGGTGCCGCAATATTTTCTACCGTGACCATCCGTCGCAGGGAAAACGATTGCGCAGCCATGGTGCAATGCACCATAATCGCGCCCTGTTCGGGTTCAGAATTATCCTAACCGTAACCGCATTTTGAAACGTAAACGATTGCGTACGGTGATGGCATAGCTATTGCTATGTGGACAGGGGAAAGCGGAAGGTGTGTCTGCCTTGGGTCCAGCGTTTGTCGCTTTCATCAATACAATAATTAGTTTGTTAACCACATTGGCAAGAGAGAACGTGCACCCGTGCCGTCTCCGCTTATGAGAGATGATGATGTTAGAAAAACTCTTCAAACTTAAAGCGCACAACACCACCGTGCGCACCGAAATCATTGCGGGTATCACTACCTTCCTGGCCATGGCCTACATTCTGTTTGTTAACCCGAGCATTCTCGGTGCGACCGGCATGGATAAAGGTGCGGTGTTTGTGGCGACCTGTCTGGCAGCGGCAATTGGTTGTGTGCTGATGGGATTGATCGCCAACTATCCCATCGCGCTGGCACCGGGCATGGGTCTGAATGCCTTCTTCACTTACACCGTTGTGCTGCACATGGGCTACACCTGGCAGATCGCACTTGGCGCGGTGTTCCTGTCAGCGGTCATCTTCTTTGCGCTGTCGATTTTCAAAATTCGTGAATGGATTATTGCCAGTATTCCGCTGCCGTTGCGCGCAGGTATCGCTGCCGGTATCGGCTTGTTCCTGGCCCTGATCGCGCTGGAAGGCGCGGGCATTGTGGTGGATAACCCGGCAACACTGGTTGGCCTGGGCGATCTGACCAAACCGGGTCCGCTGCTGGCACTGTTAGGCTTCTTCATCATTGTGGCACTGGAAGCGCGTCGCGTAACTGGCGCAGTGCTGATCGGTATCCTGGTCGTGACCTTTATCTCGATGGGCATTGGTCTGACGCCGTTTGGTGGTGTGTTCTCAGCACCACCGTCGATTGCACCCACCTTTATGCAGTTGGATATCGCTGGTGCGTTTAACGTGGGTCTGGTGAGCGTTATCTTTGCCTTCCTGTTTGTGGATGTGTTCGATAACACCGGTACGCTGCTGGGCGTGACCAAGCGTGCGGGACTGGCAGATGAGCAGGGCAATGTGCCGAAAATGGGCCGTGCGTTAATCGCTGACAGTGCGGCTGCGCTGTTTGGTTCACTGCTGGGTACCTCAACGACCACCAGTTATGTTGAATCTGCTGCGGGTGTCAGTGCCGGTGGTCGTACTGGTTTAACGGCGATTGTGGTTGCTGTACTTTTTCTGCTGAGCCTGTTCTTCTCGCCGCTGGCGGGTAGCGTCCCGGTTTACGCCACCGCACCGGCATTACTGTTTGTGGCGGTGTTGATGGCCTCTGGTTTGGCCGAAATTGACTGGAAAGACATCACCACGGCTGCGCCAGTGACCGTCACCGCGCTGACCATGCCTTTGACTTACTCCATCGCCAACGGTATCGCCTTCGGTTTCATTACCTGGACCGTGGTAAAACTGCTGAGTGGCCGTACGAAAGAGATCAATGCTGCACTGGTGATTCTCTCGATTCTGTTCGTCATCAAACTGGGCTGGCTGAGCGCTTAAGTTTTGGTTTCCGGAAGCCCGATCGGGCTTCCGTGTTTTCTGTTTCATCCCCACCAATATTTTATGTGCCATCTCTCGTAATCCCTCACTGTGACTGCTTTTGTTATTTCTCTGCCAGTTTTAACCTGCGCGACGTATTGATGCCTGCCTGAACTTTTTTGCCGCGAATGGCGGGTTCGTGGAATGTTTAAGCGGCTCGAATCTGTTTCACTACGCTGCAAGGTGAAGAGATAGCCGGGACTCTCTGGAGGTTTGTAATGGAATACGCCATGCGTACTGCCCCGTTTCTTCCACCACTTATCTATGTCGTCAGGAATATCGGAGATTCAAAAATGGAAGAGTTAACTCAACGAGTCGGGTTACTGGAAAAAACTACGCATCAAATTCAACAGGATGTTGCCGTCCTGACCGCGCGATCCGAGAATTTCGCGACCAAGGCCGATATCGGCACGCTGCGTACCGAACTGCTGGGAGAAATGGGACAGTCGGAGAAGCGTACCGATGGTAAGTTCGAAAAGATGGCGCTGCACTTCGACGATAAGCTGGGGGGAATGGCGCGGCATTTCGACGACAAACTAGGGACTATGGCGCTGAATTTCGACGATAAGTTGGGAGGGATGGTGCGGCATTTCGACGATAAACTAGGGACAATGGCGCTGAGTTTCGACGATAAACTGGGAAAAATGGCGCGGCATTTCGATGATAAATTGGGAAAAATGGCGTTTCACTTTGACGATAAACTTGAAAAGTTGGAAGTGCGCATCGACGACAAGTTGGACAAAATGGAACTGCGCATCGACGACAAGCTAGACAAAATGGAACTGCGTATCGACGACAAGCTAGACAAAATGGAACAACGCATTGATGTGAAGTTTGAACGCCTGGATGAAAAATTTGAGAAGAAGTTTGTCAGGATCGATGAGAAGTTTGAAAAACTCAATGTGAAATTTGAAAAGCTGAATGACCGACTCACCTGGTCCATTATGGTGCCCGCTATTCTGGCTGTGCTGGCCTGGTTTGTGAAAGACCTGTTGGTTAAAGTTTGAAATGAAATCCAATGTAACTCCGGCCCCATTGGGACCGGAGTTACACCTTTACCTGAAGGGTGGTTCATTAAAGGTGCGCAACTTCCTTGAATGCAACTTATCGCCCTCAGCACGCAGCAGTTCTACCGCGCAAATGCCAATCTGCAGGTGCTCAGAAATCGCCCCCTCATAGAAACGATTCGCCTGGCCCGGCAATTTAATCTCGCCGTGCAGTGGCTTATCCGAGACGCACAGTAAGGTGCCGTAAGGTACACGGAAGCGATAGCCTTGCGCGGCAATCGTGGCACTCTCCATATCTACCGCCACCGCGCGACTCAGGTTAAAGCGCAGCGCAGAAGCGGAGTATCGCAACTCCCAGTTACGGTCATCTGTGGTCACTACCGTGCCGGTGCGCAGACGCTGTTTCACCTCTTCTCCCGGCATGCCGCTCACGGCTTTGGTGGCGTCATAGAGCGCGCGCTGCACTTCAGCAATGCTTGGAATAGGAATGTCCGGCGGCAGCACACTATCCAGTACATGATCGTCACGCAAATATGCATGCGCCAGCACGTAATCACCGATGGTCTGGCTTTCGCGCAAGCCGCCGCAGTGACCAATCATCAGCCAGGCGTGTGGGCGAATGACTGCCAGATGGTCGCAGATGGTTTTGGCATTGGACGGACCCACACCAATGTTCACAAGGGTGATGCCACGGCGATTCGGTGATGTCAGGTGCCAGGCCGGCATCTGGTGCTTTTTCCAGGCCAGATCAGACATCATTGCCGTGGGATCCTGGGTGTCAGCGGTGATCACCACATCGCCTGCACAGGCAAGGCTGTCATAGGGTGTGGAAGGATCCTGAACCTGCTCAATTGCCCAGCGCACAAACTCATCGACATAGCGCGTGTAGTTAGTGAAGAGCACAAACGGCTGGAAATGCTCGACGGCTGTGCCGGTGTAGTGGCGTAAACGCGCCAGTGAGAAATCAGTGCGCAGTGCATCGAAGTGTGACAGCGGGAAAATGGCATTCGCATGGAACAGGCCATCTGCGGTTTCATCGCCAATCTGCGACAGTTCGGTGGTAGGGAAATGGCGCGCAATGCTGGCGCTCATCGAGCGATCCAGTGTCAGGCCATCAATGACGTACGGGTACGGAATCTCCTGCTGTGAAGGCACCACTTCAACCAGAACGTCGTACTCTTTCTCCAGCATCTGTAATTGCTCACTCAGGTAGTGACGCAACAGTGCCGGGCGGGTAATGGTGGTGCTGTAACTGCCGGTGTGGGTAAAACGTCCCCATGCACGAGTGCGGTTTTGCTGTGGCCCTTCACCCAGCCAGGTGATGCGCAGTTCCGGATAAACAAACAGACCTTTCTGTCGCGTACCTTCATCCGGCAGCGTGCCGGTTGTCGTGAAATCGCGAATCGCATTACGCAGTGCTTCCACCGCACTGTCATACAGGCGCTCCAGCTCATCCAGTGCCTGCTGGCTACTCAATCCGTTCCGTTGCGTATTCATAGATTCTCCTTCAGGAAACGTGGACCGATTTGACCAGAGCATAGCGGATAAACACCCCAGCACGATGAATAATCTGTGATCGACCGCATTCTGCACCATCACGGTGCTGGTATGCGGCTTAACTCTGGCTATGTTTATGATTAGCAGGGATGTCACCTCGCGCCTCGTCTACCCTGGCGCGATGCCACTGCAAAAAGCTGCCACCGACCGTCTTCTTTGGCGAGTTTCTTGCTTGATCCTAAATCGTGGCCCTATCGGCTGCATACAGTGCTGCAAAAGTTTCAGAAATTGATTTCTCCCAGGCCGTGGTATGGCTCCGTTCCTGACCCGTTGAGGATTGAAAGCATGTCTTTGAAATTCATGAAACACCCAGTGAAGGTGGTACTTGCAGGTTGTCTGAGCATGGCATTTTACGCTCAGGCGGATATCAAGATTGGTGTGGCAGGCCCGTTCTCTGGTCCAAATGCGACCTACGGGGCGCAATACTGGAAGGGCGCTAGTCAGGCTGCCGATGATATCAATGCCGCTGGCGGTATTAACGGCGAAAAAATTGTGCTGGTGCAGGGCGATGATGCCTGCGAACCCAAACAGGCGGTATCAGTAGCAAACCGACTCGTCGATCAGGACAAAGTGATGGCGGTGGTGGGTCACTTCTGTTCCTCCTCCACCATGCCCGCGTCAGAGGTGTATGACGAAGCGGGCGTGTTGGCGATCACCCCCGGATCCACCAACCCGCAAATCACCGAGCGCGGCATGAAAACCATGTTCCGCATGTGTGGCCGTGACGATCAGCAAGGCGCGATTGCCGCAGACTTCATTATCGACAAACTGAAAGCGAAAAAGGTGGCGGTAATCCATGACAAAGACACTTACGGTCAGGGGCTGGCCGATGCCACCAAAGCTGCGCTGGAAAAACGTGGCGTGAAAGAGGTGCTGTATGAAGGGCTCTCACGCGGTGAGAAAGACTTCAATGCGCTGGTCACCAAAATCGGTGCGGTGAAACCCGACGTGGTCTATTTCGGTGGTTGTCATCCAGAAGCCGGTCCGCTGGTGCGTCAAATGCGTGAGCAGGGTGTGAATGCAGCCTTCTTCTCCGGAGACTGCATTGTGACGGAAGAGATGGTGACGGCGGCAGGTGGCCCTCAATACACCAAAGGGGTTTACATGACCTTCGGTAATGACCCGCGTACCATTCCGGATGGCAAAGCGGTGATTGAGAAGTTCCGCGCCAGCGGCTTCGAGCCGGAAGGTTACACCCTGTACGCTTACGCCTCTGTACAGGCCATTGCGGCGGCTTACAAAGCGGCCGGTAAAGACAATGCGAAAGCCAGTGACTGGTTAAAAGCCAACAGCGTCGATACCGTGATGGGTAAAAAAGCCTGGGATGGCAAAGGCGATTTGAAAGTCTCGGATTATGTGGTTTATCAGTGGGATGACAAAGGCAAGTATCACCAACTGTAATTCGACACGTGGCCCCGCATCGCGGGGCCTTTCGCCATTGGGCGCGATGTGTGCGCTCCCTTTACGCGCGGGATGGATTTATGGACGCCTTTTTCTTACAGCAGTTGATTAACGGCCTGACGCTGGGCGCGGTGTATGGGTTGATCGCCATCGGTTACACCATGGTTTACGGCATTATCGGCATGATCAACTTTGCGCATGGCGAGGTCTATATGGTCTCCGCCTATTTGTGCGCGATAGGCTTAGCACTCCTGAGCTTCTTCGGTATTCACTCCTTCCCGTTGCTGATTTTTGGCACCTTGCTGTTCACTATTATTGTCACGGCGGCTTATGGCTGGGCCATCGAACGTATTGCTTATCGACCCCTGCGTAACTCGACACGCCTTGCACCGTTGATTTCCGCCATCGGCATGTCGCTGATTCTGCAAAACTACGTGCAGCTTAGCCAGGGGCCCAACCAGCAGGGCATCCCGACGCTGCTGACGGGGGTGCTGCGCATGGAAGTGGATGGCGGCATTGTGCAAATCACCTGGACCAAAGTCTTTATTCTGATTGCCTCGTTCTGTGGCATGGCGCTGCTCACCTGGATCATTCAGTACACCAAACTTGGCCGCATCTGCCGTGCCGTTCAGCAGGATCGGCGCATGGCATCGATTCTCGGCATCAATACTGACCGCGTGATTTCGCTGGTGTTTGTCATCGGCGCAGCCATGGCCGGACTGGCGGGCGTGCTGGTGACCATGAACTACGGCACGTTTGATTTTTATGCGGGATTCATCATTGGTATCAAAGCCTTTACGGCGGCAGTACTGGGCGGTATCGGTTCTCTACCCGGTGCCATGCTCGGTGGACTGTTGCTTGGGGTAGCGGAAGCGCAGTTTGCGGGGCTGGTTAACTCTGACTACAAAGATGTGTTCTCGTTTTCGCTGCTGGTGGTGATTTTAATCTTCCGTCCGCAGGGACTGCTGGGTCGTCCGCTGGTCGCAAAAGTGTGAGGAAGCCACGATGAATGCAATGACGCAAAAAGCGGGCGTGCGTGAAGCATTGCTCGACACACTGCTGGCGGGAGTGATTGCGCTGGTGGTGTTTGGCCCGATCGTGGGCGTGGTGCTGGAGGGTTACAGCTTCACACTGTCGCCGCAACGTGTGGCGCTGTTAGTGGGATTGGTGATGGCAGGGCGCTTAATGCTCAGCCTGTTCACCAGTACGTCCTATGGACAACGCTTTACACGCAAGTTTGAAGGCAATGACGATGGCGTATATGTCCGCGAACCGGGTTATCGCTCGCGGATGCGCTGGATATTGCCGCTGTTATTGATTGCTGCATTTGCCTTTCCATTTCTATCGAGTAAATACCTGTTAACCGTGGCCATTCTGGGGCTGATTTATGTGCTGCTAGGGCTAGGGCTCAATATTGTGGTGGGGTTGGCCGGATTACTTGATTTGGGTTATGTCGCATTTTATGCCATCGGCGCTTATGGCCTGGCACTGGGCTACGAGTACCTCGGCCTGGGATTCTGGAGTATGTTGCCGATCGCGGCATTAATGGCGGCCTTTGCCGGAGCGCTGCTGGGGTTTCCGGTGTTGCGCATGCATGGTGACTATCTGGCGATTGTGACCCTCGGCTTTGGTGAAATCATCCGTCTGGTCTTAACCAACTGGTTGTCGTTTACCGGTGGACCCAATGGCGTATCGGTGCCTTCTCCAACATTTTTCGGCCTCGAATTTGCTCGCCGGGCGCGAGACGGGGGCGTGCCTTATCACGAGTTTCTGCATCTCAATTACAACCCGAATATGAAATTCATCTTCATCTATGTGGTGCTGGTACTCGTGGTGCTGCTGGTGCTGTTAATCAAGCATCGGTTAACGCGCATGCCCATTGGCCGCGCCTGGGAAGCATTGCGGGAAGATGAAATTGCCTGCCGCGCCATGGGGCTTAATCATGTACTGGTCAAACTCTCCGCCTTTATGTTGGGTGCCTCGACGGCCGGGATTGCCGGGGTGTTTTTCGCCAGCTATCAGGGGTTCGTGAATCCAACTTCCTTTACTTTCTTCGAATCGGCGTTAATCCTGGCGATTGTGGTTCTGGGGGGAATGGGCTCGACACTGGGCGTGGTGCTTGCCGCTTTTGTACTGACGGTCGCGCCTGAACTGCTGCGAAGTTTTGCCGAATATCGTGTGCTGCTGTTTGGCATGCTGATGGTGTTAATGATGATTTGGCGACCACGCGGATTGGTTCGTACTGCACGTGTGGGTGTTCCGCTGCGGAAAGGAGTGCGCCATGAGTGATGCCATTCTACAAGTTGAGCATTTAATGATGCGCTTCGGTGGCATCAAAGCCCTGAACGATGTCAGCCTTTCTGTGGCGCGCGGTTCGGTTACCTCATTAATCGGCCCTAACGGGGCGGGAAAAACCACGGTGTTCAACTGCCTGACCGGGTTTTATCGCGCCACCGGCGGGCGCATCATACTCAATGCCCAACAGCGCAGTACCGATGTGATCCAGGTGCTGGGGCAAAAAATTCATCCGCAGGACTGGCTTCATCCGGCACGGCTGGGTTCGCGCGTGTGGTACAAAATGTTTGGCGGCGCGCACCTGGTTAACCGTGCTGGGCTGGCGCGTACCTTCCAGAATATCCGCTTGTTCCGCGAGATGTCGGTGGTTGAGAACCTGCTGGTGGCGCAGCACATGCAGGTCAATCGTCAACTGCTGGCCGGCGTATTGAATACCCGTGGTTATCGCGAAGCGGAAAACCGCGCGCTAGACCGCGCGTTCTACTGGCTGGAAAATGTGGATTTGGTCTCCAGCGCTAATCGATTGGCTGGCACGCTCTCGTATGGTCAGCAGCGCCGACTGGAGATTGCGCGTGCCATGTGCACACGACCGGAACTGATTTGTCTGGATGAGCCTGCAGCGGGACTCAATCCCGTTGAAACCGATGCGCTGAGTCAGATATTGCATCGTTTACGCGCCGACCACCGTATCAGCGTGCTGTTGATTGAACACGACATGCCGATGGTGATGCGCATTTCCGATCATATCGTGGTACTGGATCATGGCGATGTCATTGCACAGGGGACGCCGCAGCAAATTCGCCACGATCCCAACGTTATCGCCGCCTATCTCGGCGCAGATGAGGAGAGCGACCATGACTGAACCGATGTTGAGTTTTGAACAGGTGGACGTGTTTTATGGTCCGGTTCAGGCGCTCAGGCAGGTTTCCCTGACGGTGAACCAGGGGGAAACGGTGGCGCTGATCGGTGCTAACGGCGCGGGAAAATCTACGCTGCTAATGTCGATTTTTGGCCAGCCGCGCATTGCCAGTGGTAACATTCGCTTACGTGGCGAGTCCATCAGCCATCGCAGCACCCATTTCATCGCCGCCAGCGGTATTGCACAAGCGCCCGAAGGCCGCCGCATTTTTCCCGATATGACAGTGGAGGAGAACCTGCTGATGGGCACAATTGCCGTGGGTGACCGCTTTGTGAAAGAGGACAAGGAGCGGATGTACCAGCTGTTCCCACGTCTGCTCGAACGCCGCAAACAGCGTGCGATGACGCTCTCCGGTGGCGAGCAGCAGATGCTGGCCATTGCGCGGGCGCTGATGAGTCGCCCAAAACTGCTGCTGCTGGACGAACCGAGTCTCGGGCTGGCGCCGATTGTGGTGAAGCAAATTTTCAGCATCCTGCGTGAATTGACCCAGCAGGGCATGACGCTGTTCCTGGTAGAACAAAATGCCCGTCATGCGCTGCGACTGGCCGATCGCGGTTATGTGATGGTCAACGGCGAGATCAAACTGAGCGGCAGTGGGGAAGAACTCCTAAATAACGATGAGGTGCGCAGCGCTTATCTCGGTGGTGCAGCGGATCCTGCGGTGGTGGCGACAAAAAGTTTGTAATAATGATTAAATGGTGATGGGAAACACTTTGCATATTTCTCAGTGGCCTATCATCATTATTACTCTTCTTCCTCTCCAAAGTGATTTGGTACTCCCTTGCAAAATCCTGGCGTAGCAGTGATGCGGGCGGTCAGAAATACGGCGTGGTATCCGAAACGTCGCTCTTATCGCACGCTGTTGTGGCGTGAAATTACCCCATTAGCCGTGCCCATCTTTATTGAAAACCTGTGCGTGATGCTGATGGGCGTCCTGAGTACTTTCCTCGTGAGCTGGCTGGGGAAAGAGGCGATGGCGGGCGTCGGTCTGGCCGACAGCTTCAACATGGTGATTATCTCCTTCTTTGCGGCGATTGATCTCGGCACCACGGTGGTGGTGGCCTTTAGCCTCGCCAAGCGCAACGGCAAACGCGCGCGCGCAGCTACGCGGCAGTCGCTGGGCTTGATGACGGTGCTGGCATTCGTGCTGGTGATCGTGATTGAGATCTGGGGACATCTGATTATCGATGTCATCGCGGGCAGCGCGGAACCCAAGGTGAAGGAACTGGCGCTGAGCTACCTGCAAACCTCGGCGTGGAGCTATCCAGCCGCGGCGATCGCCCTGATCGGTAGCGGCTCTCTGCGCGGAGCGGGAAACACTAAAATTCCGATGCTGATTAATGGCGGCATGAACATCCTTAACATCGTGATCAGTAGCGTACTGATTTATGGTGCGATGGGGTGGGAAGGGATGGGCTTCGTTGGGGCCGGGTTAGGATTAACCATCTCACGCTATATCGGCGCGGCGGCGGCCATTTATGTGCTGTATCGTGGCATTACGCCGGCGTTAAGAATCAGCATCGCCAGCTATTTCCGTCGCTGGGATCGCAACATCCTGATGGAAGTGCTGGGGATCGGGGTGCCGGCCAGTATTGAGTCAGTGCTGTTTAACGGCGGTAAATTGCTGACGCAGATCTTTGTGGCAGGCATGGGCACCAATGAAATCGCCGGTAACTTTATCGCCTTCTCCATTGCCACGTTAATTAACCTTCCGGGCAACGCCCTCGGTTCGGCTTCCACCATCATTACCGGTAAGCGGCTGGGTAAAAATCAGGTGATGCAGGCGGAAAGGCAGATTAAACATGTGTTCTGGCTGGCGATGATTGGGCTGTGCACACTGGCCTTGATCACCGTACCACTGGCGGGCACGCTGGCTAAATTCTACACCCGCGATCCTGAAGTTATTGAAGTCACCAAACATCTCATCTGGCTCAATGCGGCCTTTATGCCAATCTGGACCGCATCCTGGGTGCTGCCTGCTGGTTTGAAAGGCGCGCGCGATGCGCGATACACCATGTATGTGTCGATGTTCAGCATGTGGGGTGCGCGCGTGGTTGCCGGCTACGTGCTGGGGATCATGCTCGGTATGGGCGTGGTCGGGGTGTGGCTGGGTATGTTCCTCGACTGGACAGTGCGCGGTGTGTTCTTCTGGTTCCGTTTGACCAGCGGCAAATGGCTCAATAATTACCGTCGTATGCTGGCGAAGAGCCGGGCATAACGGAGTTGGCCGTCGTAGCAGACGGCGGCCTTCAATATATGCATTAATTGGGATTCCATCGCATATCTAATCGTTTTGGTTATAAAGCAAGTTAGGTTTTACTGTCAGGGTCAACCATTACTGGAGAACCTGACGATGAAAACGACGCTGTCACAGTGGTTCCATCGCCTGATCAACGCCACATCACAACCCGCTGAAGAGCGTGAGTTCGATCTTAGCAATCATATTGATTTGCTGATTCCGGTCAGCCAACTTTATGGCATTGAATTCCATCCGTCGGTGTATCGCTACTATGAGCGATGAACGCCTGCATCACGCTATGCGATACAGTTACTGGAATGAACTGTGCGCGCTACTTAAAAACCCGCTGCCCTGTCCAGCGGGTTTTTTGTGCCTGAATATTAGCCCTTCCTGACGACTTCTTGAGCAAACCCTGACGCAACCCTCCTGCTGGTACTGATTGTATTAATTATGTAAGGCTACCGTAAAGAAATGTATTCCCAAGCCGCTGCGCTTCATGCAAGAATAAAAAAGTAAATGATAACCATTGGCGTTATCGTTTAGGTGTTGCATCTCAAGGCAGTGGAGATCATGGCACCTTGAGTGTTTTGGTTTGCTTGATGCAATAAGCCCGTCAATAACGATAAGAAATTTACTTTTTAAAATGGATAACAATCGCAATTTGCCGTTTGGCAGTTTCAATTCGCTGACCCTGTTCACCGGGCTATGTATTGGTATTTCTCCTGCTGCTGCTCTGGCCGCTGATAATGCCAACAAAAAATCTGACGATACTTTAGTGGTGACGGCGCAAACGCCTTCTCTGTATGCGCCTAATACTTCTGCCGACCCCAAATTTACCCGTCCGCTGGTGGATACCACCCGCACCATGACGGTCATTCCAGATCAGGTGATCAAAGATCAAGGCGTCAATAACCTGACCGATGCGCTGAAAAATGTGCCGGGGGTGGGGGCGTTCTACGCCGGGGAAAATGGCAGTTCTTCGACCGGTGATGCCGTGTATATGCGTGGCATGGATACTTCAAACAGCATTTACGTCGACGGCATTCGTGATATTGGTAGCGTGACACGCGATACCTTTAATACTCAGCAGATTGAAGTGATTAAAGGACCTTCGGGCACCGATTACGGTCGCAGTGCGCCGTCAGGTTCGATCAACATGATCAGTAAGCAGCCGCGTCTGGACACGGGCCTGGATGGATCGGTAAGTGTGGGCAGCGCGTGGATGCGCCGCGGTACGCTGGACTATAACCAGGCCATTAACGATAACAGCGCGTTTCGCCTCAATCTTATGGGCGAGAAGACCCACGATGCGGCGCGCGATAATGTGCAAAATGAGCGCTATGGCGTCGCGCCTTCACTGGCTTTCGGCCTGGATACGTCAACGCGTTTGTATCTGAACTATCTGCATGTGCATCAGAACAACACGCCAGATGGCGGCATTCCAACCATCGGCCTGCCAGGATACTCGTCACCGACTGCAGCCACCTCTGCACTTAATCATTCGGGTAAAGTGGCGACCAGTAATTATTACGGCACCGATTCCGATTTCGACAAATCCACCACCGATAGCGGCACTATTCGCTTCGAGCACGATCTTAGCGACAGCACCACGATTCGCAACACCACGCGCTGGTCTCGAGTGAAGCAGGAGTATCTGCTGACCGCGGTAATGGGCAGCACCATTACCACGCCAAATCCTAATGATGTTGGCACCTGGACCTGGACGCGCAACGCAAACCTGAAAGATGTCAGTAACCGCATCCTTACCAACCAGACCAACATTACCTCGAAATTCTATACCGGTTCAGTAGGTCACGATGTCAGTGCTGGCGTGGAATTCACGCGTGAAAACCAGACCAACTACGGTGTCAACGCCATTACTGCGCCTGCGGTTAACATCTACCATCCGATCAGTAGCATTTCCGTGGGTGGGCTGGATCGCAACGGCGCCAATGCCAACGGTCAGACCGATACCACCGGAATCTATGCCTTCGATACGCTGGCTATAACCAAAAACTTCGAGCTGAACGGCGGCATTCGTCTTGATAGCTACCACACCGATTATGACAGTGCTACGGCGTGTGGCGGCAGCGGGCGCGGTGCGCTGGCGTGTCCAACGGGCATCGCACGTGGCACGCCGCTCACCACCGTTGATAC
Organism: Enterobacter cancerogenus; assembly: GCA_000773965.1. Classification (GTDB taxonomy): domain Bacteria; phylum Pseudomonadota; class Gammaproteobacteria; order Enterobacterales; family Enterobacteriaceae; genus Pantoea; species Pantoea communis. The sequence goes on along the minus strand of JRUP01000014.1, from coordinate 99,146 downwards.
GGCCAAGTCTGGCAATCTGGTGAACTGGAAAGCGGGTGCGCTCTATCGTTTGACCGAGCAGGGCAATGTTTACGCCAACTATGCTATTTCTCAGCAGCCTCCAGGCGGCAGCAGCTTTGCGCTGGCGGCAGGTGGCGCCGGCAATAGTGCTAACCGCACTGATTTCAAACCGCAAAAAGCCAAATCAAGCGAAGTGGGAACCAAGTGGCATGTGCTGGATAAACGCCTGCTGTTGAATGCTGCACTGTTCCGTACCGATATCGAGAATGAAGTTGACGCCAACGACGACGGCACTTATTCGCAAACCGGTAAGAAACGCGTTGAGGGCTATGAGCTTTCAGCTACTGGCAACATCACCCCAGACTGGGAAGTGATTGCCGGTTACACCCAGCAGCACGCTTCGGTGAAAGAGGGCGCAGCCGTCGCTCAGGATGGCTCTTCCTCTATTGCTTACACACCGAAACACGCCTTCACCTTGTGGACGCAATATCAGGCCACTGATGCGATTTCTGTTGGTGCGGGGGCGCGTTACGTGGGCAGTCTGCGTCGCGGTAGCGATGGCGCGGTAGGCACGCCAGACCATACTGAAGGTTATTGGGTGGCAGATGCGAAGCTGGGCTACAAGGTTAATAACAACTTCGATCTGCAGCTGAACGCTTACAATATTTTTGATACCCACTATGTGGCTTCCATCAATAAGAGTGGATACCGCTACCATCCGGGTGAGCCACGTACCTTCTTGTTAACGGCAAACGTACATTTCTAAGATTCAACGTGGGGCGTTCGCGCCCCTATTTATGAGAGAACACCGCGATGATGTATCACATTCCTGCAGTGCTGACGCCTGAAGAGGTGGCAAATTTCAGTTCGCTGCTGCAACAGGCCGATTGGATTGACGGACGCGCCACGGTGGGCAGCCAGGGCGCAACGGTAAAAAATAATCAGCAGATTGATACGCGTACGCCGCTTTATGATCGGTTGCAAACAGCAGTGATGCAGGCTTTGAACAACAACCCGCTGTTCTTTTCTGCTGCACTGCCGCGCTCTATTTCTACACCGCTGTTTAACCGCTACGAGCAGGGTGAAACCTACGGTTTTCACGTTGATGGCGCGGTGAGACATAATGGTGCTGCCGGGTGGATGCGTACCGATCTCTCGGCCACGCTGTTTCTCAGTGAACCTGACAGCTATGACGGCGGCGAATTGGTGATTGAAGACACTTATGGTCAACATAAGGTGAAATTGCCTGCCGGACATCTGGTGCTTTACCCTTCGAGTAGTCTGCACTGTGTTACACCGGTGACGCGCGGCGCACGTGTGGCATCGTTTCTGTGGATTCAGTCGATGGTGCGTGATGATAAGCAACGCGCCATGCTCTTCGAACTGGATCGTAATATCCAAAGCCTTAAAGCGCGTCATGGCGATAGCGAGGAGTTGCTGTCCCTGCTGAATATGTATCACAACCTGCTGCGCGGTTGGACGGAAGTGTAGCGAATGACGGCAGTTGCCGAGTGCTCGTACACAACCTGATGGCTCAAAGGTTCATTTTTGAACCTTTGGCGTGTTTTCATTGGGAAGGTGGGCGTCAAAAATACATAAAAGGGTATGAAAAGTTCAAAAATGACCCTTTTGCGATCAGAATCTGGCACAGGATGTCGATGCCAGTTTTTTAGAGACGAGGGAACGCAACGTGATGAAAAGCAAAAAACCCGCTCAGGTTTCCCTGAGCGGGTTTCTCTAAATATGGCTCCTCTGACTGGACTCGAACCAGTGACATACGGATTAACAGTCCGCCGTTCTACCGACTGAACTACAGAGGAATCGTGTGAACGAGGCGCATATTAATGGCACCTCATTAATGTGTCAACAGCTAAAAATACATTTGTATTCAACTGGCTAGCAATAGTACAAAGCGATCGCGATTTAAGCAGAACCTGCTGCAAGACGCGCCATCGGGTCCTGGCGATAAAACTGCTGTAAGTGGCGATACATCGCAGGGAAGCGATTCGCCAGTAAATCTGGGGCGCTGAAAAAGTACTCCGACAGCACGGCAAAGCATTCGGCGGGATCGCTGGCGGCGTAGGGATCGATGGTTGCCGCCTGTTCACCCACCAATTCCACTTCCGCTTCTATCTCTTCCATCGCTTGTAGCAAGTCCTTCTCCCATTGGGCGACATCTCGTAAGGCAATGACGGGAATACCGCTGGTATAGCCGCTGCCGCGTGCATCGAGTTTATGCGCAATTTCATGGATGACGAGGTTGTAGCCGGAAAGATCGAAAGAGTCCTGAATATCCAACGCATTTAATACCACCGGGCCTTGCGTCCAGCTTTGACCGGCATGCACCGCTGGAGCCTGATGGACTAAGCCGCTGCTGTCTTCCCAACGATCATCGACATTGAACGGTTCGGGATAAATTAACACTTCATGAAAGCCATCCAGCCACTCCAGACCGAGCTTCAACACGGGCAGGCAAAACAGCAAGGCAAGGCGTGCCAGCTGCCGTTCATCGAGTTGCAGCCCATTCAACAGCGAGATTTTTTTTTGTTGCAGAAAGCGTTGGGCAAGCGTGGTCAGGGCGCTTTGCTCTTCAGTCGTGAGCAGTGAAAAGATCGGTTGCGCCAGCGCCTGTTGCCAGGGAAGCGCCGTGACAGTGGTATCTACCTGCGCATTCCATGGCCATTTGAACATCGCGCGACTCACTCTGCAGGGCGGAAAGGGTTATCCTGGCGCGACAAAAAGAAAAATGCCAGCGCGGAATCAAAGCCGTGTATTCAATCAGTTACTGCAGGTTTTTTCTGTGATTAAGATGGCAAAGCAGGAAAATTGCCCTCACCCAGGCGGGTGAGGGCTGAAGACAGTTAACTCTCGCGTTCAACGCGTTGAAACTCGATCACCCATACCCACGGGTTCACTTCCCAACTGGTGGCGCCATACTGCTTCTGCCACGCTTTACGATAGGCTTCTTTCGGCGATTCTGCGTTCATGTTCATCGTAAAGAAGTTATTCAGGAAGTGCGTATCCGTTTGTACGCCCTCAGCCATGATGTCATCTTCACTGATGTCCTGAATCTTTTCAGCACGTACCGAGGTAATCGCCAAATCAATACGGCTGGCCCAGCGCGGCATATGAATCGCCGTTTGCCAACCAAACTGCTCGGCGTGCTCCACATCTTCATCCAACTGACCCAGTTCATTGCTGTCGGAACGATACTGACAGAAAGCCGGGCTACGGAACGGCAGTGGATCGCGTTCATATTCGGCGAGTTGTTCTTCTGGCACGATGGGGCCGCGCCAGGTTTCACGCACCCACAATCGGTCACCCGCCTGGCCAAACGGGCAGTGAGAGCTGACATCTGCCATCGACATCAATTTATAGCCATGCAGATGGTTGGCGCTAACGTCAAATGCATGCACGCCTTCGTGATGATCCTGGCCTGGGCCAAAAGCCTGGGTTTTCATAATGCGCCGGGTTTGCGTCTGCTGGCCAACCAGCAGGGCGCGGACCCGCTGTTCGGAAAAAAGAATCGGCCGTTCTTTCATTACGTACCTCATGTAGTGTTACTCACCCGGAAAACTTCGACGAATCACCCGCATCAGCAGATGTGAGAGTTAGCATAATGGGTTTGAATCAATTTGCTTAATAATTTGTCGCCTCAGTATCAGGCTATTCCTGCATATTCCGGTTTTAAAAATGGCGCTTAAGCAAAATACATGCTGGAAATGCCTTCTCAGGCGAGAGAGAACCAGAAATATCCCCTATACAGTACGTTATAACGGCCTGCATGGGAATCTTTTCAGATTTTCCCGTGAGTGTTTATCGCTTTTACCTTGTGATAGTTAGCATCATTAACTGGAATAATTCAAAAGCGTGAATACTGTTGATGGTAGAAATAGATTACGCCTGTTTAACAGAGTTATTTAACTGAAATGACGCTAAGGAAATGCCTAAAACGTGATCTCCGCTGGGAAAGCGACATTAACAGCGCTATAACAAGATCGGGATCGCATTTTTACGCTTTGCACATCCAGGAAGGATGTAAAAAAAGTGTCACGACCAGACCGCTATGATGTCCCCAGGAGCAGCACCCTGAATTGGCGGTGCTTTTATAACAGCAATAAGGAGAAGCACGATGTCACTCACCCGCTGGCAACAACGCTACGAGAACTGGCTGCAGCAAAACTGGCTGCACGATGATAAAGCCCATGATATCGCGCACCTGCGTCGTGTCTGGATGAGCGCCACGCGCATCATGCAGCACAGTGCAGCCGATCCTATGGTGGTCCTCACCGCCTGTTACTTCCATGATGTGGTTAATCTTCCCAAAAACCATCCAGAGCGCCATCTGGCTTCCACCTATGCCGCTGAAGAGACACGCCGAATTTTGCAGCAGGACTTTCCCGATTTCCCCCTGGAACTGCTCGAGGGTGTCGCCCATGCCGTCCAGGCGCACAGTTTCAGCGCACGCATCACGCCGCTGACGCTGGAAGCCAAAATTGTTCAGGATGCCGATCGCCTCGAGTCTTTAGGTGCTATCGGCCTCGCACGCGTTTTCTACACTGCCGGGGCGTTGGGCCGTCCGCTGTTTGACAGCGAAGATCCATTAGGAAAAGAGCGTGAATTAGACGATGTGAAATGGACGCTGGATCACTTCCAGAAGAAACTTTTACGCTTGCCCGAAACCATGCAAACCGAAGCGGGGCGCCTGCTGGCGGAGCATAACGCGGATTTCCTGGTGCACTTTATGGCTAAGCTATGCGCGGAATTGCAGGGCAATCTCACCAGCATTGATGAGTCAGTATTAAGGGATTTCAGCCCTATACACTCTTAATATTAAATTTTTATGACAGTCTGTTAACTTTCATCTTCTTCCGCTACGTTGTTGTAAATCAAAAGGGAGTATGAAGATGACCGAGACCGTTAACTTAACCATTAAAATTGACCCGGCGCTGAAAGAGCACATCAAACAGTTAGCCGCCGATAACCAAATCTCCATGAGTCAGGAGATCGTTAACCGCCTGCAGGCCAGTTTACATGCGGTTGAGCAACCGGCTGTTGATAGTCTGAATACCGAAGAAGCGGTGGCTGAACAGCTCTCCGCGTCTGAACTGAAGCAGGTACGTGCACTGCTGAAGAAAGGCAAAAAGAAAAAATAAGCGATATAAAAAAACCCGTCATTGACGGGTTTTTTTTATCTTTGTACTCAAGCGGCATCGACGCGGAATTGCTGTGCCCGCTGGGCGAGGCGATCAGAGAGTTCACGCAGTTGCGTAGCCGAATTGACCTGATGGGCGTTGAGCGCTTCGTTTTGCTGTAGCTGATTACTCATCTCCACCACTTCGTGCGCAATTTTACTGACGCGGTGACTTTGCGCAGTGCTATTTTGCTGCAACTCATCGAGTTGCGTTACGACCCCCGAAACCGCACCGCTGATTTGAGTAAACAACACTTCCAGCGCTTTCACTTTGTCAAAACCATCATTCACTTGCTGCTGAGTGTGCTGAATTAAACCATCAATCTGACGCGTTGATTCACCACTCTTTTGCGAGAGCAGCCCCATCTCTTTGGCGACAACGGAGAAACTGCGACCGTACGATCCGGCGTGGGCGGATTCAATCGCGGCATTCAACGACAGCAAACGGGTTTGCATCGACAGGCTATCCAGCATACCGACAATTCCGGCGATATCACCCGAAGCTGTAACGATCTGCTGCATTTTGAGTTCCATATTGTCGACTTCCGTGGCGCAGTTGCGCATCAGAGCATCGGCTGACTGCGCCTCCTGCGTGGCCTGCTGCGAGAACTGCGCACCAATTTCGACTTCTTCAGACACGCGATGTAAACGCTGTGACAGATGGTGGAAGCTGGCATTCTGCGCCTGGTGTTGCTGCATCACCTGTTCATTATGCTGCTGCATATCTTCTGCACCCGCCGCCACGCTAACAGCAACGGTATTAATGTCGCTGACAATCTGCTGCAGACCGAAACGCATTGATTCGATCGACTGAAACAGCTGGCGCGTCTCTAAGCACTGGCGGCGTGGCGTATCATGACTCGGGACTAAATCACCGGTGGCAATCTGCTCCAGCTGCCGGTTGGCACGGCGCAGCGGCAACAGCACGCCGCGCATCAACAGACTGGAGGCCAGCACCAGCAGCGCCATCAAAATGGCACTGACGATCAGCGACATGTTGCGACTCTGCTTTAGCGTACTGAGGGTATTTTGATTGACGCTGCTCAACTGATGGTTGGCTTGTTCAATCTCGCTGAACCAGGCATCGTTAAACTGCTGCTGGAATGCCTGCATCGGCACCATAAAGAAGGCATTGATGTCATTGGCCGCTAACCCTTTCAACTGCTCTTGCAAACCTTCCGCTAACATCGCAAAGCCCTGAGCCAGCGGACTGTCTGCTTTAGCATGGTAGGCGGTGAACAGTGCCTGCGCTTTTTTTAATGAATCATCAGAGGCGGCCGCCAGACTTTTCCAGCTATCGACTGAGCCACTTTGCTGATCCTGCATTAAATAGATACCAGCACGGTGGCTGTTATCACTGGCGGTGAGCAATTCGATACGTGCTTTATCGAGCAGGGCCAATCTTTCCCGCAGTTGGTTGGCTTGCTGGAGTGACGTTTGCGTCTGATTAACGTGATTGCTGAGCAGCAGTACGCCCGCGAACTGCAGTAGACAGAATAGCACGATAAACAGCAAAAACTGGTTACGAAGACTGGTGAGCCAAAGCGGCAAGCGCCAGGTAAGACGTGTACGTAAACGCAGCGGTAACGAGATTACAGAAAGGAGTGACATCTAACGCCCCCAAAAATAAAAAGGAGTATTGAGAGCGGGCGTGACAGTTTGGTGACAATAGACGCGTTTCAGCGCAAAACAGCATAATACGCGTCCCTAAAGGAAATTGTGGACCTGTGGCGCTAAGTGTTTTGGCTAAGATGTTGTTCAATAAGCGGCGAAAGTAACTGTGCCACAGCAGCAAAAACCGGGACCACCACGGAGTTGCCAAACTGCTTATATGCCTGGGTATCCGAGACCGGAATACGGAACTGGCTTTGTCCCGGTGCCTCAAATCCCATCAGTCGGGCGCATTCGCGCGGTGTTAACCGACGCGGACGCAGAGCCATATTGCTGGCGTGCTGGAAATCCGCTTCCCCCTGCGCCTGATCCCAGCCGCGGTCGATCAGAATTTCTGAGCCGTCTTTATAATAGCGCGCGGACAGGGTGCGAACACACACATTGGGATTACGTGGATCGTTAAGGCCAAAGCCGAAGCCATTACCTTTAGCCTTGTGCTTTTTGGCGTATTGATAGAGATAGTTCCACAGTGTCGGCGACAGGATATATTTCGCATCTGGCGTCGGCTCCAGCAAGCTTTGCAGCGTGGGCACCTGCTGCGGATAGAGTTGAGAAAGCGCGCGCAACGAAAAACCGTCGCTTAATCCGGTGTCACGGCGAATGCCGACCAGCACAATGCGTTCGCGATGCTGCGGCAGGAAATGGCGCGCATCCACCACTTTCGCATCGGGTGTTGCGCTGTCGGCCGCATCGGCGACGTCGTAGCCAAGTTCATCCAGCGTCGCCATGATGATGGCGAAGGTGCGTCCTTTGTCATGACTCTTGAGGTTTTTCACGTTTTCCAGCACGAAGAACGGCGGCTTTTTGGCAGCCAGAATGCGGGCAACATCGAAAAACAATGTGCCCTGCGCTTCACACTCAAAACCGTGCGCACGACCTAACGCATTTTTTTTACTGACGCCGGCCAGTGAAAACGGCTGGCAGGGAAAACCCGCCAGCAGCACCTGATGATCAGGGATGGTTTGATCGATGTGCTGATAAATCGCCTGTTCGTCAGTGAGTCCTGCGGGCTGCGTCACCAAACGAATATCGCTATTGAACTGATGCCGTTGCGGATCGCTATAGTGATTGGCTTTATAAGTACGGACCGCTTCTTTATTCCATTCACTGGTGAACACGCACTGGCCGCCAATTTGCTCGAAACCACGACGAATTCCGCCGATGCCGGCAAACAGATCGACAAATTGAAATTTAGGCGCAGCGTAATGTGCAGGGCGCGAAGGCAACAACGCTTGCAGGCTGCTGACTTCATCGCTGGAAAGGGCAGGGACGGCGCTTTTGCCCTGGCGAATGCGATTCAGACGCGGCACGCTCCAGTCGCATCCGCCCGCCTCGGTTAAGGTTTGCACCACATCGCGTGCGGCATAGATATCGAGAACCTGCATTAACAGCGATGTGGCGTCATCCGAAGGGGCAGAAAATGAGGAGGGTGAAACCGTCGCGGCGGGATCGATAGCAAGCATGCGTTTTTCCTTAACAGTGAAGCCACTATGCTATCACTCCTCGCGTCTTCACACACTTGTTGCGCGTGCCTTTCGCTTTCACGCCAAACCGCTAAAGTTGTAGAAGCCCCAATAAAAAGGAGACGCCATGGTCGACGTCCATTCGCAAGCTATTCGCAGCAAAAATATGCGTGCCATTCGCAATCAGGATACGGCGATTGAGCAGCGTATCGCGTTGATTTTGAAAGATCGTGGCTTCAACTATCGTGTACAAGATAAAGCGTTGCCGGGTCGGCCAGACTTTGTTTTGCCACACGAGCGGGCGATTATCTTTGTTCATGGCTGCTTCTGGCATCGCCATCACTGCTATTTATTCAAGATGCCTGCGACGCGCACGGAGTTCTGGAACGGCAAAATTAACAGCAACGTTGAACGCGATCGCCGTTATATCGGCCAATTACAACAAAGCGGCTGGAAAGTGCTGATAGTCTGGGAATGTGCGCTGCGCGGCAAATTGCGCCTGGAAGACGAGGCATTGATTGAACGACTGGAAGAGTGGCTGCTGGCCGCCATGCACAGTGGCGAAATCGATCATCAGGGCTTGCATCACTATCGTGTTGAATAGCGTGCGATTGTTGCTTTTAGCCGCTATAACGGTTTAGATCTTCTCTTTCTCTGGGACGCGGAATCGAGCCATGAGCAGCATCAAACTGACCGTCAAACGCCTGTATCAACTCCGTGATGAGCGGATGGTGAACACCCATGCAACGGCACGCATTTATTTAGGCGAGCAACTGGTGGCCACCGAGGAGATCAGCGGAATGACGGAAAGTCCGGTGAGCAAATATGTGCACGCTGGCGATCTTGCCGGGCAAACACTTCGCGTCGAATGGGACTGTGCGGGCATCGCTGATATGTCAGTGACGGCGGTTGAGCGATGCCCCTGTTGTCAGGATCACGAACCGGAATAAGGATAACTATTTTGGCAGGAACCAGTTTACTCACGCTTCTGGATGACATTGCGACGCTGCTTGATGATATTTCAGTGATGGGCAAAGTCGCGGCAAAGAAGACCGCTGGCGTATTGGGTGATGATCTCTCACTCAATGCGCAGCAGGTCACCGGCGTTAAAGCCAACCGTGAATTACCCGTGGTCTGGAGCGTCGCAAAAGGCTCATTTCTTAATAAATTAATTCTGGTGCCGCTGGCGCTGATTATCTCGGCGTTTGCGCCCTGGCTAATCACACCGCTGTTGATGCTGGGCGGCGCTTACCTTTGCTATGAAGGCGTGGAAAAGGTGCTGCATAGCCTGAATCACGATAAGGCTGAAAGCAGTCCGGAGGCACGTCAACAGCGTCTGGACAAGCTGGCGCAGCAGGATCCGCGCCAGTTCGAGAAAGATAAAGTGAAAGGCGCGGTGCGCACCGACTTTATTCTTTCTGCGGAAATTGTGGCAATCACCTTAGGGATTGTTTCTGAAGCGCCACTGTTGAATCAGGTACTGATTCTGGCGGGGATTGCGATTCTGGTGACGATTGGTGTTTACGGCATCGTGGCGATGATCGTGAAAATCGACGATCTCGGATACTGGCTGCGGGAAAAGTCCTCCACGCTGGCTCAGGCGACTGGCGGTGCGCTATTGGCGCTGGCCCCCTGGTTGATGAAGGTGTTAACGGTGGTGGGCACGGTGGCAATGTTCCTGGTCGGTGGCGGCATTATTGTGCACGGTATCGCGCCGTTGCATCACGCGATCGAGGAATACAGCAGCGGCTTCCATGGCGTTATCTCCGCCTTGCTGAGCAACGGTGCCAATCTGGTACTCGGCTTTATCATTGGGTCGATCGTGCTGTTGGCGGTAAATCTGGTTGCGAAAGTACGCGGTAAATCGGTATAAAGCGCAGGAATTTATCAATCACGGGTCAGGAGAACGATGATGAACGACGATATGTTTGAATTTGATATCGATGCGCAGCTGGAACAGGCTGAAGCGAAAGCGGCTGAAAAAGCCAATGAAGTCCCGGCTGATATCAGCGACGAAGCGGACTGCGAAGGTTGCAAAATCTGATTTCCCACCCGGGAAAGTGTTTCAAAGCCGATAATAATTTTTATCGGCTTTTTTTATAAACAACATTTTACACTGCTTATTCCGATTTCGTCACAGTAATAACATTATCCTATAGGCGTAAATGGGGTGCAGCTGCTATAACTTTATCCGTTCATTCAACGGAAAAAGGGAGGGCGCGGTATGACCTTTGCGATCAGTGATGAAGTTCAGCACAAAGAGGGCGGACCCACGATGGTGGTGACCGGCTATGCCAGCGGAATGGTAGAGTGTCGTTGGTATGATGGCTACAGCGTGCGACGCGAGGCGTTCCGTAGTGACGAACTGAGTCACTTATCCGGAGCGCGCCAGCTGGCCAGCTAAGCGTGTGCGGGACGGTCAATCCGTCCCGTTGCGTTTTTACCTATCTGATTTTCCTTTGATCCCTGCCTGTACGACTTTTCTCCTGCTGACTACACTTTTCGCATCCGCCCTTTATTGAATAACTGTTGCCCATGCCCACTTCGCCTTTGACGCCACGCACAGGTAATCCTTTTTTGCCGGTGCATCTCTGCTTTCTGGCGGTCTTTTTGTTCTCTGCATTTCTTACTGTGCATGAAGCGATTGAGCTAAAAAATAACTATGAGGAGCGTCAGCGCGCACAACTGGCTGAAATCCAGAAAAACCTCGACAGCCGGTTTCAGGAAAGCATCGATGAATTAACCTATTACGAGAGAATGCTCAACTATGCGTTGATGCATCCGCTGGATTCGAGTCAAACGCGCGAAGCCATTACCCGCTTTCAACAATTGCGCCAGCAAACGACCTGGCAGTTAAAGTTGGCCAGCCTGCGCAGTATGCCGTTGAATGGCGTGAGTGACAGTTGGTTAATGCGCGATCCCCTGCTGCTGCGCAACAGCGATTACATCAATGCGGAATTGCGCGCCGCCATGGAATTCAGCTTTATCATGCAGTTCAGCGACCCGGGACAGGATTTTCACTCACGCTTTTGGTATATCTCGCGCGCCGGTTTTTTTATCAGTTCAAGGCCTCCGCAAAGTCCGCAAGAGCTGATAGAAAGCTATACCACCATGACGGAGCGCCCCTATTTTCGCGATCAGGCACCGGATAATCCGCAGCGCGGTCGATTGCGCTGGAGTGAAGCCTATCAGGGTGAATTTAACGAAGGGTTAATGATGACAGTGAGCACGCCGATCGTCAGTCATGGTTACTGGTACGGTGTACTGTCGATGGATTTCACCCAGGCGCGGATACATGGGCTGATGGCCGAAGCACGACACAGCTTGCTACAAGGCAAGTTGCTCATGGTGGACCGCTCGTTAAATGAAATCACTCGCTTGCATGCACCCAACGATGAGCCCTTGACGCCAGAACAGCAGGAGCGACTGGAGAGCCAAATCCGGCAACTGCCTGGAGGTGTGATGCGCCTTGGCACCCAGTTTGCCAGCTGGAGCAAATTAAAGAATGTGGACGCGTATATCGTGAATATTCAGAGCCTGAGGCAGGGGATGTCACAGGAACTGGGCCGCGTATCGCTGTTCTTGCTCGGCATGTGGTTGCTGTTTGTACTGCTACTGCTGGTCGTGCATCAGGTCATTATTCGTCTGGTGCGCCGTATGGACGATCTCTCCGCCAAACTCACCTGGCGCGCCAATTACGACGGTATGACGCGGCTACTCAATCGCAATGCGTTCTTTGAACAGTTTGTGGCGATCTCTGCCCGCAGCCAGCAGCAGCAAACGCCCCTCGCGGTGATTCAGCTGGATGTCGATCACTTTAAGAAAGTGAACGATACCTGGGGACATGCGGCAGGCGATCAGGCATTGATTCGGGTGGCGGGCGTGATTAGCCATACGCTGCGTAAATATGATGTGGCGGGCCGTATCGGCGGAGAGGAGTTTTGTATTGTACTGCCGGAAACTACGTTGGCGGATGCCAGTGCAGTTGCGGAACGCATCCGTGCGCGTTTAGCGGCAAAAACGATTCTGGTGAATGCCAGCACCACGTTTAGCGTCACCCTGTCGGCTGGCGTGACCGGCAGCGAAGAGCAGGGCGATTATCATGCCGAGAGCCTGCAAGCCACCGCCGATCGCCGCCTGTATCTGGCGAAAACCGGCGGCCGCAACCGCGTGGTGGCAGAAGATTAAACCTTGCCTTCGTTATCCTCCTCCACCGCCTGATAAATCCGCTGCAGGATATCCGGAAACGCCGATTGCACGCGGCTCCAACTGGGAATGAAAGGTTTCTCATTGGGCCGCTCAATAAAGGATTGCCCGGCATCGAGTATCGCCTGTGTGAACATCTCGACCGCCGCTTCCTCAATATGCTGATCAAACTTCAGGCCATTCATTGTCGCTTCGTGGTTGTAGATCTCCATCATATCCAGCGCATTGCGATAATAAGTGGCTTTAAGCACGCGGAATGAGTCACTGGTGAGTGGCACGCCCATGGTCGCCAGCTTGCGCAGTAACGACTGGACAATATCATTGCTCATACGTTTCAGGCCGCCGGTGCCATCTTCTTCTGCCAATGGTTGATGTTTATGATCGTAGTTATCGGCAATTTCCACCTGACAGGTTTGTCGCGTGGTGTAGTTGCGATAAATCTCCGACAGCACGCCGATTTCCAGCCCCCAGTCGCCGGGAATTTTAATGCCGTTCAGCACATGGGTGCGCATGGCGAATTCGCCAGACAGCGGATAGCGGAAGCTGGTGAGGTAATCCAGATATTCAGAATGGCCATACACTTTTTGTAGCGAACGCAGCAGCGGGCCGACCAGCAAGCGGCCTACGCGACCATTAAGCTTGCCGTCCGCGACGCGCGCGTAGAACCCTTTGCAGAACTCATACTGGAACGCGGGATTGGCAAGCGGATAGAGCAAGCGTGCCAGCATGCTGCGCTCATAGGTGACGATATCGCAGTCATGCAGCGCCACGCACTGGGTGCGATCCGAGGCCAGCGTATACCCGGTGCAGAACCACACGTTGCGTCCTTTACCCGGCTGGCTCGGCGACAACCCTTCTTTATCCAGTTCAGCATCCAGCGCTTTCAATCGGGGTCCATCATTCCACAGGATGCGATGGCGTTGTGGCAAACGAGAAAAGAACTCGCGAGCAAACAGAAACTGGTCGCGGTCAGCACGATCGAGACCGATGACAATCTCATCCAGATAAGGCACTTTGGCCAGTTCATTGACGATGTTATCCAGCGCCGGACCTTCCAGTTCTGAGAACAGGGAAGGCAGGATTAGCCCCATTTTGCGTTTACGCGCGAAACGTACCATCTCTTTTTCCAGCGATTCAACGCTGCGTTGGGTGAGATTATGAAAGTTAGTAATGACACCATTTTGGTAAAAATCACTCATTTTCTCATCCTTAGGTCAGAGGGTTATTCGGGTTGCGCGAGAAAATAGTCCAGCCCTTCACGCCAGCCCAGCGGGCCAGCATGCGCGGTGTGATAGACATTTTGTTGATCGCGGCGCGTGAGGATCACCGGGGTTTTACTGAATCCTTTAATCACTACGGCATAATCGACCTGCTCCAGCATCGGCACATCATTGGGGCCATCACCGAGGCCGAGGGTGGTCCGCTTCTCTCCACTGCGCTGTTCGAGATGCTGCTGTAGCTGCTGCAGTGCGATGCCTTTACCGCAGCCCGCTGGCATCACATGCCAGAATCGTCCCCCCTGGGTGAGCGCCAGGTTGTTTTCCGCCAGCGCCATACGAAAATCCTCCAGCTTTTCACTGTCATCGCGCCAGAGTATGACTTCTGAAGCATTGCGCAGTCGGCTCTGGCTGGCTTCGGCCAGGGTTAATCCGGTGAAGCGGGCCACTTCCGCATCGCTAAAGTCGTGGAAACCGCTGAAGCGGAAAGTGGATTGCAGGGTTTTCAGAGAGCGGCACAGCGCAAGATAGTGTTCACCCGGTTCCTCCGCTGCAATTTGCTCGCCATCAAAAGCGATAAACGCCCCGTTTTCAGCGATGAAAGGGGTACCGGAAAGACCCAGGCGTTTCTGTAAGGGGATCATTTCAGCGGCCGTTTTACTGGAACAGAACACCACGGGAATCGCCTGCTGCTTGAGGCGCTGCAACCATTCACTGGCGGCATCCCAGTTGTAATCATGATGATCCAACAACGAGCCATCGAGATCGGTCACAATCATCAGCGACGAGTTAAGTCTGAGCATCAACACTCCTTACGCCAGGCGCGTCCGTAAAGCAGAGAGTAATCAGTATAATAGCGTTATGACGATCACACTTTTATGCGAGTGGCTCACGTCAACTTCCAGGATAAATCTTAAATCCACAGGGTGACGATTAGGGACGTGCACACATTGCGCATAAAAGAAACACAGTAGGCACACGGTGTTTTCGGTAACAAATGGGGAAGGTCATGCTTTTTTGTTCGTTTTATACGCAAGATTGGGACTTGTCTTGTGTTGACTAAAGCGTAGTCTGACTCAGGTGTTAAGAATTTCCTGGTGTAACGAATTCACTGATTTATTTTACCCGGCCATCCCGCCGGGTATTTTTTTGAAATCGATTTCAACGGTTAACTTCAGTGATCGAGAAATCACGGATATCGAGTTCAAATGCTTCAGCCAGATCGATATAAGAGTCATAGGCTTCACCATTCACTTTCACCCGGTGAGCGTGTTCCGCTTCAATGAACTCTTTGACCTCGCCTGAGGTTTTCTTCTGAATCGCTTCCAGCAATGCTTCAACGTCAATGTTTACTTCGCGCTGCACGTTGTCGCTGTACTCTTTTGCGGTTGTCATGGTCGGCCTCCCAGAGGCGATGAGATTCTATATCAGTATAGACAACGGGAAGAATGGGCAGGAAAGGGCAGATTTCAGGCAAAAAAAAGCCCGCGCTGCGCGGGCAAAAATCCTTGTTACTTTTAGGTTGACTGCGCCTTTGGGGTTGGTGCAGTACGAAGAAGTGTACGGGCTACCCGCGTCAGAAGTCTCTCTGCGTACTGTTAAGAAAGTGAAAAGCCGCGGTTTGACAGAACTTTACCCGTCTGTCATCTCATCAATCGAATCAGCGGCTATGCTTAGAGCTTGACGATAAAGAAGTGATATCAGGGAGTTAGTATGGATTTTATTCGAATTGTGATTGCGATTTTACTGCCACCGCTGGGTGTATTTCTGCAGGTGGGCTTTGGCGGCGCCTTCTGGCTGAATATCCTGCTCACGCTGTGCGGTTATATCCCGGGCATTGTGCATGCAGTGTGGGTAATCGCCCGACGCTGATCCGGATCAGGCAGCCGCCATTTTCTTCCGTTACACTGTATTCAGGACAATATCTGGAGAGTAATCAATGCAGGTGAATGACCGCGTAACGGTAAAAACCGATGGCGGCCCACGTCGCGTGGGTACGGTACTGGCAGTCGAAGGTTTTAATGAAGGGACCATGTACCTGGTGGCGCTGGAGGATTATCCGCTGGGGATTTGGTTCTTTAATGAAAGCGACCATGCGGAAGGGGTGTTTGTTGAGCCCTACGAGGAAGCTTAAGACTGCATAAAAAAATCAGGTGCACATAAGGTGCACCTGATGCATATCAACCGCTGCCATCAATGACGGCGAGAGGGTTTAGAACGTTTCCCAGTTGTCATTACTGTTCGCCGCTGCCAATGCTGGACGCGGTGTCAGCGTCGGGGCCTTCAGGGTGCCTGATGAAGGTGCCATCACTCGCGATGCGGGTGAATCGTTAAGTTTAAATGCCGCAACGGCCTGTGTCAGACGACCCGCCTGATCTTCCAGCGAGGCTGCCGCTGAAGAGGCTTCTTCCACCAGCGAGGCGTTCTGCTGCGTCACGTTGTCCATCTCGGTAACCGCCAGACTCACCTGCTGAATGCCACGGCTCTGCTCATCAGAGGCGGCGGCAATTTCCGACATAATATCGGTGACGCGACGCACCGCCTCGACGATCTCACCCATGGTTGAGCCGGCTTCACCCACCTGATGTGAACCGTTATTAATCAGATCAACCGACTCGGCAATCAGCGTTTCAATCTCTTTCGCGGCCTGGGCACTGCGCTGGGCCAGATTGCGTACTTCGCTCGCTACGACGGCGAAACCACGCCCTTGCTCACCGGCACGCGCTGCTTCTACCGCCGCGTTCAGCGCCAGGATATTGGTCTGGAAGGCGATACTGTTAATGACGTTGGTGATCTCAGCAATTTTCTTCGAGCTGCCAGAGATATTGTTCATGGTTTTCACCACGCCATGCACCAACTCACCACCGCTACGGGCTTTGCCGGAAGCATCCGCAGCCAGTTGACTGGCATGATGGGCGTTCTCCGCATTTTGCTTCACGGTCGCGGTGAGCTGCTCCATGCTGGCAGCGGTTTGCTCCAGCGCAGAAGCCTGCTCCTCAGTGCGTGAAGACAAATCGGTGTTACCGGCTGAGATCTCGCTGGAACCCTGATAGATGGCAACGGCGCCTTCGCGGACGGTACCTACGGTACGCACCAGTGCGGCCTGCATCAGTTGCAGATTATGCAACAGGCTACCGATCTCGCTACGGCCATACGCTTGTTCCGGTGCGGTCAGATCGCCCTGCGCAATACGCTCAATACGCTCAACTGACTGACGCAGCGGGCTGATCACCACACGGAGGAGGAAGACGAAGGTGAGGAGCACCAATACCAGTGCAGCAGCAAAGGCTACAGCCATGGCAATAAAGCCGACGCGGGACTGGTGCGCAGCTTCCGCGTTGATCGCTTCGGCACGGTCAGTACGAATTTTTATCGCTTTCAGTAATACCGCGTTATACGCATCATCCAACTTGCGTGTCACGTCGGTTTCCTGCGCCACGATCCCTTCGAAGCTGCCTTGCTTAGCCGACTCAATCATCGGCTTCAATCCCTTATCGATATAGTCATTGAATGCCGCGGTGAGTGGCGCATCCAGCGCGATATCCTCCGGCGTTTTCGCCTTGCGGTCCATGTAAGTTTTAAAACCGTCACGCGCTTGCTTGATGCGGGTCTCTGTGCGCGCCAGATCGGCACGATAGCCGTCCATTTCACCGATGCGGGCAGCGGCGCCGGATTGCAGCACGTTCAGGCGAGCGGTACGCAAATGGTTCGAGCTATTAGAGATGCCCATACGGATTTGAATTTCATCCGTCGCATCGTTGAGGGAATTATTACTCTGGATTAAAAAATAGCTGGCGAGGCCGATACACAGGGCAAAAAGCAGCAGAATGCCACCAAAGATCATGCTGAAAAGAGGCATCAGGCGCAGGTTCTGCCAGATGCTGAGCTTATATTGCTCATCAATCGATGCTGTTTTCATATCCTTGCTCTCATTTTGGGTAGGTGTTCTGAGAACAAGCATCGGCAGTTCAGGCTAAAGGATTAGGGGGCGAAGTGAGACCTGGCTCGCAGATCCAGGCAAAACGACAAAGGGCCAATCTGCGGATTGGCCCTTTGTCGGCTACGGCTATTTACTCAAACTGTTTACATGCAGGACTATCGCACGTTGACATAAATACCGGAGGTCACATTATCGGTCAGTCGCACCACATGATAAATAACCTGTTTATTATGTGTCTTAATTTTGCGTTTTATATTACCTTTGTGTGACGATACCGTTTTGGCTTTAATTTGCATCTTGTCTGAAATTTGAATGGTGTCATGTCCTGACATCCACATTTTCAGCATATTTGATTCAGTCTGACTTAATGTCAGTGGGTGAATATCCAGGCCTGCTGAAATACGCGGGGTAGCGCTGAGTTTCTTTTGCAGGTAAGTACCGAGCAGTGAATCCAGAGTCGAGGTTTTCACCGATTTTGACGTAATAATCAGGTTCTTACGAACGTAGAGGTATTCCTCAAAATGGATGTTCGAGATCGCCATAAAGATAAAAAATAGCGTATCTGGATGCTGCATAATAATGGCACGAATACGATCGCTGGAATCGGGTTCATGAATGAAGCATTCTTCGTTAATAAATACGACACCAGGCTTTAACTGTTCACATCTTTGTTGCAGTTGTTCAATATCAGAGACCGGAGTAATATTTTTCTTTTTAACTCCTTTGGCCGACATATAGTCTGATAATCCCAGGCGTGTGTAGTTACATGAATCCATAATAATCGTTGGCATTATAGCGACCCTCACCAATTTGTTATCCGTTTAAATCAACGATGAATACGCGTTTGCGGTACGAGAGAGATTTCCAAAGACACTTTTTTATTCTGCTCGGCAGACTGGCGAATGATATCCGTGCGCCATCATGACTCTATCCCTGAACCCTTCTGCGAAGTTTGTTGTGTTACTTCCACGTCACTCTAGTCCCCGCGATAGTGGGAATCGCCGGGAGTTTGCATTAAGTGTGTAATTCGCTCTGTTTTTGAGAGCCCTGTCACTATCGCGCAAGTCACAGACAAATCTGATAGGACAATTCTTAAAAACATTTGAATCGCGAAAGTGTGACGTTTCAGCGAGTGTTGACAATGCCGGAAAAAAGGGATTTAGACAAGAAAAATCGCTGTAATATTTTTTTTGTTTAAAAACAGCCCTTTGAGCATTTATTCAACCAATTCTCAAGGTTTATCACCTTAGGAATCGTCTGACTAAAATACGCGAAGCGCCGTTTAATAAGAATAATTTTCACCTGAAATGCGCATTTATCAGAATAACCTCAGTTGATTTCTGAGAAATATGGTTCGAAAAATGCACAGATTGATTTTGAATACTTAACTATCGCATAAGAACTTCTACAGAATCGTTAATTAGCGTGCGCGGGAGAGTTCTGAGACAAACTGCGCGAGTAAATCAAAGACTTCGCCGAAGAGATGTTCACAGAAGGGGGCGAGCAGCGGCATCATCATACCCAGGCTGAGGATCCCCACCGTTAAGGTAATCGGAAAGCCAATCGCGAAAACCGACAGTTGTGGTGAAACACGGTTTAACAAACCTAGTGCCATGTTTAGCGTGAGCAATAAAACAATTAAGGGCAGCGCTAACATCATCCCATTAAGGAAAATTAACCCGGCGGACTTCACCAGCGCCATAAAAGCATTGGCGTTGAGGGGTTGATCGTTAATCGGCAGGGTATGAAAACTGTCCACCAGCAGCGAAATCAGCCACAAGTGTCCGTTGAAGGTCAGAAACAGCAGCATGGCCAGCATATCGAGAAAACGCGCCAGCACGGGCATGTTAAGGCGGCTGCCAGGATCAAAGAAGGTGGCAAAGGATAAGCCCATCTGTAATCCCACGACTTCACCGGCCATACGCACCGAGGCAAACGCCAGTTGCATCGTCAGGCCAATCCCCACACCAATCAGTAATTGCTGTAACAGGATCCAAAAACCGGCGGGGGTAAATAACGTGACTTCTACCGGAGGCAACACGGGTATGACGATCCAGGTCGTCAATACCGCGAGGCCCACTTTCACGCGCTTGGGAATGGATTTCTCACTCAGCACCGGCGCACTGGCAAAGAGTGCCAGCAAACGCACCATCGGCCAGAAAAATTGCGCGACCCAATGGACCAGCTGGCTGCTATCGAGGTTAATCATCAGCCGATGATATAAGGTAAGTTGGTCAACAGATTACGCATGTAATCCAGTATCAGATTCAGCATCCACGGGCCGGCAATCACCGCGGTGGCGGCAACGGCAAGGATCTTAGGAATAAAGGAGAGTGTCTGTTCGTTGACCTGCGTGGCCGCCTGTAACAGGCTGATGATCAGACCGCTGACCAGTGCCGCCAGCAACAGCGGGGCGGCGAGCATCAGGGCAATTCGCATTGCTTCCTGGCCTATGACCATAACCGATTCGGGTGTCATGCTGCACTCCTGGCGTTATATGCTGCGGCCTTCAGGCCGACCGGATTGAGAGTTGCCATCGACTTCCAGGTGTGACGTTAGGAGTAGAAACTTTGTGCCAGTGAACCCACCAGCAGCTGCCAGCCATCCACCAACACAAATAACATCAGCTTGAATGGCAGAGAAATGGTTGCCGGCGGCACCATCATCATCCCCAGCGCCATTAACACGCTGGCAACCACCAGGTCGATGATCAGGAACGGGATGAACACCGTAAAGCCAATCTGGAAAGCGGTTTTCAGTTCACTGGTGACGTAAGCCGGCAGCAAAATGCGCATCGGTACGGCTTCCGGACCTTGAATCGGTGCGGTGTTGGCAAGACGAGCAAACAGCGCTAAATCGGCTTCACGCGTCTGACGCAGCATAAATTCACGCAGCGGTTGAGCGCCTTTGTCGATCGCTACGTCCATGCTGATTTTGTCCTGACTGAACGGCAAATAGGCGTCGCTATAAATCTTGTCGAAGGTCGGCGCCATAATAAAGAAGGTTAAAAACAGCGCAAGGCCAAGCAAAACCTGATTGGGTGGCGCAGAAGGCGTGCCTAAGGCGTTACGCAGCAGACCAAAAACAATGATGATGCGCGTAAAGCTGGTCATCATCAGCAAAATGGCCGGAATAAAGGTCAGCGAGGTGATAAACACCAGCGTCTGCACCGGCAGTGACCAGCTCTGGCCGCCATTTGCCAGTGGCTGGCTGACCAGTCCTGGCAATTGCGCATGGGCAACCGGTGCCAGCAACAGCAGTGGCAAGAGGGGAAGCAATCGACGCATCATTGGGGTTTTCCGGGGCGTTTAACCAGATTCTGGAACAGCTGACGAAAATCCTGCGGCGCCACGGTTTTGTTCACCAGCTCTTCAGGTGGCAGCGGCGGCAGCGAATGCAGATGGGTAATTTGCTGGGCGGTGACGCCCAGCACTAAACGCGCATCGGCGGTGTCAACAATCACCACCCGCTCCTGACGACCCACCTGCACGCTGGCGCTAATTTTCAGCGCCTGGGTGTTGACGGTTTTGGGCGCAAAGCCAAGGCGTTTTGCCAGCCAGCCACAGGCCAGAATCAGCAGAACAATCACTGCCAGCACGCTGCTGACTTGCCCAATCACCGAACCGGTAGAAACCACCGGCTGGCTATGAACAGGCTGGCCAATTTGCGCGTTCTTTAACATGCTTAACGACTCAGACGACGCATACGTTCAGATGGGGTAATAATGTCGGTGATGCGCACGCCATACTTGTCGTTCACGACCACCACTTCGCCCTGAGCAATCAGGTATCCGTTGATCAGAATATCCAGCGGTTCACCGGCCAGGCCATCCAGCGCCACCACCGAACCCTGCGTCAGGCGCAGCAGCTCTTTGATGGTCATCTTGGTGCGACCCAATTCCACGGTAAGTTTGACCGGGATATCCATAATCAGATCGATGTCCTGCAGCGAGCCACTGGCACCGTTGCTTTCAAACGATTTGAAAACGTTCTCGGTTGGATCAGGCGTGCTGGTGGTTGCCTGCTCGTTCATTGCCTCAGCCCACAGGTCGTCCGCAGAAATATCATCGGACGGTTTTTTGCTGTCACTCATCGGGCTGTTCCTCGTTCAGCGAATTCAAAATCGGGTTAATCAGGTGTTCAACACGCAGCGCGTACTGGCCATTCATGGTGCCATATTGGCTGGTCAGCACGGGTACGCCATCGACGTGAGCAATGATGCGGTCCGGCTTCTCAATGGGCAGGACGTCACCAGGTTTCAATTGCAAAATACGTGACAGGCGCATGGATGTTTCCGCGAAGTGGGCAATCAGCTCCAGCTCCGAGTGCTGCACCTGTTTCACCAGATTGTCGCGCCAGTGCGTATCTTCCTGACGGGAGTTTTCCAGTGGTGGATTGACCAGCAGCTCGCGCAGCGGCTCAATCATTGAAAACGGAATACAGATATTAAATTCACCCACCAGGTTACCAATCTCGACCTGGAACGGGGTGTTGACCACGATATCGTTCGGCGAAGTGGTGATGTTGGTAAATTTCACCTGCATTTCCGAACGGACGTACTCAACATCCAGCGGGTAAATCGCTTTCCAGGCATCGCTGTAACCATCCAGTGCCAGCTTCAGCATGCGACGGATGACGCGTTGCTCGGTATGGGTAAATTCACGGCCTTCAACCTTGGTCGGGAAACGGCCATCACCACCAAACAGGTTATCTACGGCGATAAACACCAGACTCGGTGAAAATACCACCAGCGCAGTACCGCGCAGTGGTTTCAGGTGGATCAGGTTCAGGTTGGTTGGCACCGGTAAATTGCGGGCAAACTCATGGTAAGGCTGAATCTTGATCGCACCGACACTGATATCCGGGCTACGGCGCAGCAGGTTAAACAGCGCCATACGAAAATGACGGGCAAAACGCTCGTTAATGATCTCCAGCGCCTGTAGACGCTCGCGCACCACGCGACGCTGGGTATTGGGATCATAGGGACGGATATCGCCATCGGTCCCTTTGGAACTGTTCTCTACTTCCGCGCTGTCACTGTCGCCATTAAGCAGCGCGTCAATCTCAGCCTGGGAGAGAATGCTATCGCCCATTAAATCACCTCAAAATAAAGGCGGTAAACAGCACGTCACTGACCACCTGTGGCGGTTGCGTTTTTACCAGCGGTGGCGCCAATGCCTGTTTGATCTGCTCAACCAGGGCCTGCTTACCTTGTTCTGTGGCAAGCTGAGCGGCACTTTGACGCGAGAGCAGCAGCAGTAAACGGCTGCGCACCTCAGGCAGGTAATCATTCAACCGACGACGGGTATCCTCATCCGGCAGACGCAGGGTAAAGCCTACGTACAACACACGGTCGGGATCGTTGTCAGGATTGACCAGGTTAACCGTAAACGTATCCATTGCAAAAAATACAGGGGCGGCCGGTGGCTCAACTTTCGCCGCTTCCGGTTTGTCATCCCCGTGTTTATTCATCATTCGCCAGACTGCATAGCCTGCCACGCTGCAAGCGGCCAGCGTTACAATCAGTAACACCGGTATTAGTAGTGAACGTTTGCGGCCTTTAGCTTTCGCGTTATCAGACATGTTTGCAGTTACTTCCTGTGAATTATGGGCAAGCCTCTCGGCTCGCCTGGACAGATTATCCCGCGTCTTAAGTCAAACAATGGGAAGAAAAGACGCGGGTTTTACGCTTACCTTCAGCGTTTAGCCGCTGTCAGGCAAAGATATCGACAGCGCCGTTACCTGTCGCGCGCGCCTGAAGGGCTGCCGGGACGGCAATAGGCGTTATCTCGTTTTCACTGTCCTGGGAGAGGGTAAAGCTGCCGTGCTGGCCATCACGACGTCCTTCCTGCTGGCCCTGATAATTCTGGCTTTGTGCGAAGGCGTCGCTGCTGACATTACTCTGTCCCAGGTTGATACCGCTCTCCGCCAGCGCTGTACGCAGCTGAGGGAGAGCCGCTTCCAGCGCGGCCCTCACTTGGCTGTGGCTGGAAACCATACTTAACTGCGCCTGATCCTTGTCGAGGGTCAGGTTGATCTGGATAGCACCCAAATCTTCGGGATGTAAGCGCAATTCGGCATTTTGCTGACCGTTGCGACTAAACATCACGATTTGCTGGCTTAACGCCTGCTGCCACTCATTGCTGCCGAGTTGGGCATTCAGCATCGGCGTCGACGGAGTGGTACTGGTCGTCGCCGTGCTGTTGGTCAGTGTGCTACTGCTGCTGACCGGGGCGCTGGTTAATGCTGTTACCGTGTCGCTCTGAGTATTACGATGTTCTTCCGGTTTGCTGAGCGTGCTCAGCACCTGCTTAAAGCTTTCATCCAGTGACAGTGCGCTGTTGCTGTTACTGCTGCTGGCCGTGGTGCTGGCGGCAGCGGCACTGCTACTGGCTGGCGTCGTGCTGACATCACGGCTGACACCGCTCAGCACATCGCTGGATTTCTTATGAGGCGTACTGTCGGACTGTGCCTCTTGTTCATCTTTCACGGCGTTCTGCAGCGTTCGGCTTAACAATGATCCGTTTAGCGTAGTCCCTGCATCGGCAGAGGTTTTATCCGTGCTGGCGCTGACGGCGCTCTGACTGTTTCGCGCTTCAACCGCAACCGGTAACATCGCGAACAGTGCCTGCACATTCTGTAAGTCGCTGGCACTTAACGAACTTGCTTCAGACTTGTCTTTATCATCGGCTGATTTCAGCGTGGCTTTAGTGTTTTCCGGTTGTAAAAGTGCGTTTAACGCCTCTGGTTTGTCCAGTGCCTGCAATAATGCGCTTAATGACGCTTTTGTGACGCCTTTTTCATCGACTTCTGCTGTCAGATCAGTCGATTGCGTGTTAACACCTTGTTGCTGAGCCAGCGTCAGTAAGCGGTTACCCAGCTCAGTGATAAATCCCTGTGGCAGCGCATCTGTACCCAGTAAATTGTCCGATGCAACAGCACTGTCTGCATCGCTGACTTTAGAGGTTTGCGTAACCATAGTTGGCAGCGTAATCATTCGCCTCTCCTCATAGCGGCCCGTTGAGCAAATTCATCCATCCGTTTCTGATCGAGACGGTTTTCTTGTCGTAATGCGTTTTCGGTAGCGCGAGTGATCAGTGTTTGATACGCATTCAATCGCTTATGCTTTTCTTGCCAGCTGCTCAACGCCTGATCCAGACGTTGATTCCACTGATTCAGCTGTTGCCGATGCTGTTCAATGGCTTTCTCCAGCGTCTGAATAAACTGGTGGTAATTGGTCCAGCGCAGGCTGGAAATACCGCCTGACATATCGGTGTTGAGCTTATTGCGGTACTCATCCTGATAGTCGAGCAGCATGGTGAGCTGCTCATCTGCCTGCTTTACGCCACGGCGCATGTCACCTAAATGAATCACGGCCTGTTCCAAATCCTGCTCCGCCATATCGCGCAGCTTATCGATTGCACTGGCAGTTTTCATGGCTTACCTCGCTTGGGCTCGCGCTAGCCGAACATGGCCTGCAGGTGCAGACTGGCGTCGTCATAGTCGCTGCGTTCGAAAATACCCTGTTGCAGGAAGGCTTCCATCTCCGGGTAAAGCTTGATGGCTTTATCGAGCATCGGATCGCTTCCAGCGGCATACGCGCCTACACTCACCAGATCGCGGTTGCGCTGGAAACTGGAGAGCAGCTGTTTGAACTGACGCACCCGCGCGTAGTGGGTGTCATCAATTAACGCGGTCATCGCACGGCTGATTGAGGCTTCAATATCAATCGCCGGATAGTGACCGGCTTCGGCCAGACGGCGCGACAATACAATGTGACCATCAAGAATGGCGCGCGCCGAGTCGGCAATCGGGTCTTGCTGATCGTCACCTTCGGTAAGCACGGTATAGAAAGCCGTAATCGAACCGCCGCCGTGGGTGCCGTTACCGGCGCGTTCCACCAGGGCGGGGAGCTTCGCGAACACGGAAGGCGGATAACCTTTGGTGGCCGGTGGCTCACCAATCGCCAGGGCGATCTCACGCTGCGCCATGGCGTAGCGGGTGAGGGAGTCCATGATCAGCAGCACGTGCTGGCCACGATCGCGAAAATCTTCCGCGATGCGTGTGGCATACGCGGCACCCTGCATACGCAGCAGCGGCGAAACGTCAGCCGGTGCGGCGATCACCACCGAGCGCGCACGGCCTTCTGCGCCGAGGATGTTCTCAATGAATTCTTTGACTTCACGGCCACGTTCACCGATCAGGCCAACCACAATCACATCGGCTTTGGTATAACGCGCCATCATGCCTAGCAGCACCGACTTACCAACGCCGGAACCTGCAAACAGGCCCATACGCTGACCGCGCCCGACAGTCAGCAAGGCGTTGATCGCCCGTACGCCGGTATCCAGTACATCGTGGATTGGCGTACGTTGCAGTGGGTTAAACGGGGCGGTGATCAAGGGTGCACGATAGCCAGTGTCCGGGGCAGGTAAACCATCCAGCGGTTTACCTGCGCCATCCAGCACGCGGCCGAGCAGTTCGGGCCCAAGCAACAGCTGTTTACCGCCTTGAGCGTTTTCACCGCTAAAACGGGCATAAACGCGCGCACCCGGCAAAATGCCGTCCACTTCTTCCAGCGGCATCATCAACAGTTTCTGACCGTTGAAACCCACCACTTCACTTTCCACTTCAGTGATGTTGTTGCCGTCGTGACGTTCGATGATGCAGGTCGCACCGAGCGGCAGTTGCAGCCCGGTGGCTTCCAGTACTAAACCGGTGGCACGAGTCAGACGGCCATAGCGGCGCACGGTTTGCACCTGCGAAATACGATCCTCGAAGGCATCGAGTGCGCCAAGCCAGCGGGAAAGACGCGACGAGGTCATTACAAGGTCCCCGGTGCGGCCAGACGGCACAGTTCCTGCCAGCGGGTTGCCACGCTGGCATCGAGATCACCATCTTCGGCGCTGAGTTTACAGCCGCCGGGATGCAGTGAATTATCCGCCAGCAGTTTCCAGCCGTGCAGATCCAGCGTCGGGCCCAGTGTCTGCTCAATGCGCTGTAAATCATCAGGATGCACACGCAGCTGCGGTTTGCCGCTGAACATAGGTTCTTGTTGAATCAGTTGCTGAATCTGGCGCAGCAGGGCGGTGCCATCCACTTGTGTGGCCTGGCCAATCACCGTGCGTGCCGCTTCCAAGGCCAGCTGCATCAGACGTGAGGCGATGACGCTATCCAGCGCTTCCAGCGTGTGATGGAACTCGGTGACTAACTGCTGCATGCGCGCCTGTAAGGGCGCCTGCTGCTGTTGGGCATCGGCCAGTCCCTGCTGGAAACCGGCGTCGTAACCGTTCTGCTGTGACTCGGCAAAACCCTTTTGATAGCCCTCGCTGTAACCTTGCGTCTGTGCATCTTTGCGCATCTGTTGTTGCATGCGCTCCAGCATCTGCTGTTGCTCAGCTTCGGCACTCATTTCGACATCCACAGCCGGCTCTTCCTGCGGCAGTTCTTCCGCCACTTTGAAGGTGCTGCCTAAATCATCAGGCTGCCAGCGCTGCCACGCACGGGCGGAAAAGGCATCAGACATAAGTTTCCTCGCCACCACCAATTACCATTTCGCCGGATTCTGCCAGGCGACGGACCACCAGCAGAATCGCTTTCTGTTCGTTCTCCACGGCCGACATACGCACCGGACCACGGTTGGCCAGATCGTCGCGCAGGATATCGGCTGCACGCGCTGACATGTTCTTGAGGAACTTCTCGCGCAGCGGCTGTTCGGCACCTTTCAGGGCGATCAGCAACTGCTCGGACTCCACTTCCTGCAGCAGGCGCTGGATGCTGCGATCGTCCACTTCCACCAGGTTTTCGAACAGGAACATCTCGTCGATGATCTTCTGTGCCAGCTCGCCGTCGAAGTCGCGTACCGCTTCGATAACCGCTTCTTCCTGCTGCGTTTTCATCAGGTTGATAATTTCGGCTGCGGTTCTCACGCCACCCATCTTCGCACGCTTGAGGTTGGTGCCATCCAGCAGACCGTTCAGGACTTCGGTCAGTTCTGCCAGCGCCGCTGGCTGTACACCGCCGAAGGTGGCGATACGCAGCATCACGTCGTGACGCAGGCGTTCGTCGAACAGCGCCAGAATATCTGCGGCCTGGCCACGTTTGAGGTGCACCAGGATGGTGGCGATAATCTGCGGATGCTCGTCGCGGATAAGGTCGGCAGCAGCCTGTGGTTCCATAAAGTTGAGTGTTTCCATGCCGCTGGTGGTCTCGTTTTTCTCGAGAATATCTTCCAGCAGGCTGGAGGCGCGCTCTTCGCCCAAAGCTTTCACCAGCACCGAACGCAGGTAGTCATTGGAGTTGAGGCTCAGCGCAGCAAACTGCTCGGCATCCGCCTCAAACTCGCGCAGCACTTCGGTTAGCTGCTTGTGCGACACCTGACGCATTCCCGCCATCGCGGCGCTCAGGTGCTGCACTTCACGCTGGTTGAGGTGTTTGAATACCTCGGCCGCACGTTCTTCGCCAATGGTCATCATCAGAATGGCGCTTTTTTCAGTACCGGTCAGACTCATAGTTCTTTACTCATCCATTCGCGGATAACCAGCGCTACAACGCGCGGATCGTTTTCAGACATATCGCGGATGCGCTGGCTCATCACCTCGGCGCTCATGCGGTTATTGGATTTACGCTCCTGATCCAGCTCGTCTTTACTGAGCTGCACGTTATAAGCTTCCTCAGATTCCAGCGCTTCCGCACGGGCTGCCGCCGCTTCTGCTGCCGCTTGCTCCTGCGCTTTCTTACGCAGCAGCTGCGGACGAACCAGTTTGCGATACAGGATGAAGGCAACCAGCGCCACCAGCAGCCAGCGACCACCGCTCATCAACATGTCGAAGAAGGCTTGCGACTGCCAGAACGGCAGGTCACCGCCAGACGGCTCAGTGATGTTGAACTGCGAGTTCACCACGTTGACGCTGTCGCCACGATTCTGCGAGTAGCCCATCGCTTCACGGGTCAGATCTTCAATCTGTTTGATCTGCTGATCGTTCAGTGCAACGGCTTTGCCTTTGCCGTCATCACGGTAGTTCACCACCACGGCCACCGACAGACGCTGCACATCGCCCACATTGACCTTGGTGTGGCGAATGGTGCGGTCCAGTTCGTAGTTCACGGTGTCGTTACGGCTTGAGCTGCTCGGGCCGCTGCTTTGCTGCGTGCTGGTGGTAGTGCCGTTGTTGTTTGCCGCGTTGTTCTGCCCATTCGCATTCTGGCCGTTGGCATTTTGCTGCTGCGGATTGTTAACCGGTGCAGTATTCGCAGGGGCAGGTTGATTCGACAACGCACCGGGCACGCCACCTGGGTACGGGCTGCCATTCTGCTGGTTGGTATTGGTCTGACGCGAGCGAATCGCCGTGCTGTTCGGATCGGCGTTCGGTTTGTACTTCTCGTCGGTTTGTTCGCTGCGGTCAAAGTTGATCTGCGCTGTCACCTGCGCATGCACATTGCCCTGGCCAACGATCGGATTCAGGATGGCTTCGATACGCTGCTGATAACGCGCTTCCACTTCAGACGCGTACTTCAGCTGTGCATCATTCAGGTCACGACCTTCGCTGTCAGAACGGGTCAGCAGACGACCGGCCTGATCCACCACGGTCACGTTGCCAGGCGGCAGACCGGCGACGCTGCTCGACACCATATGCTGAATGGCCTGAATCTGGCCTTCATCGAGTGCGCGACCCGGTTGCAGGTTCAATGTCACGGAGGCCGAAGGCGCTTTCTGCTCACGCACGAACAGCGTGGGTTTTGGCATCGCCAGATGCACGCGCGCGCTCTTGACCGGGCCGAGCGTTTCAATGGTGCGGGCCAGCTCACCTTCCAGCGCACGCTGGTAGTTGATCTGCTCGCTAAACTGGCTGATGCCGAACTTCTCTTTGTCCATCAGCTCAAAGCCAACAGAGCCACCTTTCGGCAGCCCCTGTTGCGCCAGGCGCAGACGCAGTTCATGTACCTTATCGGCTGGCACCATCAAGGCACCGCCGTTTTCGGCGAACTGGTAAGGAATGTTCATTTGCGTCAGCTGCGTAACAATCGCGCCGCCATCCTCATCGGAGAGGTTGTTATAAAGCACGCGATAGTCAGGGGCTTTAGCCCACAGCACCAAGGCAAAAACCACTGCGATAGCGGCAGCGGCAGCAACAATGATTGGAATTCGCGGATTGGCGCGCAGGCGAGCCAAAAGGTCATTGAAACCTTTCTTTGCGGTATCTTGTGTGGCGGCTGCACTCGCATTCATGACCGATTCCTGCCTGACATAATTGACCGGGTTAGTTGTGGTGACAAAACAGACTCCCTGAAGCAACGTCTTAAATGAAATTCCAATCTTATGGCTGGCATTATTGATGAATCGGGTCACTTCGATGGCTGGATAAGCTGGGTTTTTTACGTTTATTTAGCGCCTTTGTCCTATTGACAGTGTGTTAACTTTTGCAGCGTGAAAATCTAAACCCTTCTTTAATGAGGTACAGGCAATGTCGATTCAGGCAATTGATGGTGTGTTGCAGCAGCTGCAGTTAACGTCGTTACAGGCCAGCGGCAAGCAGGCCGAGTCAACCAATCAGGTAGATTTTGGTGCCACCATGAAAGCAGCACTGGATAAGATCAGCGACACGCAAACCGCAGCTCGCACCCAGGCGCAGGATTTTGAAATGGGCAAACCGGGCATCCAGTTAAACGATGTGATGGTCGATCTGCAGAAATCCTCCATTTCCATGCAAATGGGGATTCAGGTGCGTAACAAACTGGTATCGGCGTACACCGATATCATGAATATGCAGGTGTAGTGGCTGCAAAGATTGTTGCGGTGTCAGGTGGGAAAGCATTTATCTTTTTCAGTAACAGCGGCATGATGCTGGCCTGACACACCGCGTATATCGAGAAGAGGATTCTCACGTGAAGCCCACCCTGCTGCTGTTGATGGCAACGATCATGCTATCCGGCTGTGATAATAAAAATGCGGACTTTGCACCGCAGATGAAAAATTACGCTTACCTCTATCAGTTCGAAGCCATTCCCGGCAAAGTCAAAAGCACGCATCAGCGCCTTTTTAGCGCCGACGACACGCCAATCTTTGATGTCGATATCGCCTTCGATGGGCAAGGCTGTATTGCCCATGTGAAATCCATTGATAAATCCGGAGAGATCACCGAAGTGACGCGGGAAGGCGATAAACTGACTGGCACAGAGAACGGTCAGGATGTGGTCGTCACGCTGAATAAGCAGTGCGCGGTAATAAAAAAAGTCACTCCCAGCATGGCGGTGGATATTGGCTATAACGAGCAGGGTTGGGTTGATCAAATCTCCTCTCCCGCCTCCGATGTTAAATTCCATCTGACCTACAATAACGTCGGTGATATGACGCTGTTGAGTATTAAGAAGGGCGATGAGGAAGTGTCACGCGCCAGTGCCAAACATGATACGGACGCAAAAAAGATATCCGATGTGGTGACGACGGTGCAAAGAAACGAGCAAAGCAAGACGGTTACCACGCAATGCCAGTATAAGAATGATGTTCCTTTCCGTTGCGATACCGTAACCACTGATGCCGAAGGGCAAGTCACGGACAGGCAGTACGGCACCATTGATGTCACCTATTATTGATGCCTGATTAAGCCGCGAATGCGGCTTTTTTTATGGCGTTAATATCGGTGTCGATAAGCGAAGCGCTAAATAAAACAATCACTTACTGATCAATTGCGCGCTCGATATGCTAAAGTGTGGGCCTTAGGTAAGCATTCGTCAGAGCAGGGAACTCGGTGTGCAACATGCGCATCACGCGAGGCGTTGAGGAGTGTTGAGTAAGTGCTGCAGCGACAAGAAGCGTGTAAGAATGAAAGAAGGTTATTACTGGGTTAGAGATAAAGATAACCCACCAGAAGTCTGGCGATATATAAAGCAATTTGGCTGGTACCGTCCCTGCGTTGCCGTGCCCATCACCTTAAGTTCTTTTAAGTTGATGAACTACCAGGTCATCAGCGATCGATTATTACCACCGGGTTACTTCCCGCTTTAAATGCAAAAACCGCCGGTTAAAGGCGGTTTTTTTATTCTCTCTAACCGTTCGCTATTTGATTTCCGGCCAGGCGATAGCCGGTAAACCATTTAATTGCGGACGCGCGAACAGATACCCCTGGAACTGGCTAATGCCTGCCGCTTCCAGCCACATCCACTCCTCGGCTTTCTCCACGCCCTCTGCAATCACCGCAATCTCCAGCGAGTTACAGCACTTAATGATGGCATGCAAAATGGCCTGTTTAGGACCGCTTTTGTGCACATCGCTAATCAGCTCACGGTCAATCTTAATTTTGTCCGGCTGGAATCTTGATAACAGTGACAGGCCAGCAAAGCCCGCGCCAAAATCATCCAGGGCCAGGCTGATACCCGCCGATTTCAGTTTGCGCACCTGTGCCGCAAACTCATCGGTGCGCGAGATGATCTCATTTTCTGTGACTTCAACAATCACCTGCTCGGGGACCAAACCATTGGCTTCAATCTGCGTCAGCAGAAACTCCACCGCATCAGGAACCGTGACCAGGGACATTGGCAGCAGGTTGATGGAGATACTGTGTTCGCCAATACCTAATTTTTTCGCCAGTTCGAACGCCAGTTTTTTAGATTGAATATCCGCATGATAAACAGCCTCGCCACCGAAGGCCGAAAAATATTCACCTGGTGAACCGCCATTCGGGGTACGGATTAACGCCTCATACGATGCCACGCGGCGTGCAAACGGGTCGATAATCGGCTGAAAGGCGAAGTGGCACTCTTTCAGTGAGTCAATGACTTCATTCTGAAGGGTACGAGATGGCTCATCCGCAATAAATTCCCATGTGCTGGCTGCGGGGATTTCAAAATAGTTCTCTTTATCACGAGCGATAACAAAGGTGCGCAGGAACTGCAACGCGCGATCATCGTAGGTCAGTTGATAGCGCGAGGTGCCTTTGTCTAACACGGCTTGCAGCACCATGGATTTATCATGCTCGCGTAAATCAAACAGCTCCATACCCACTTTGCCAAAGCGGCGAGCGGGGGCAAAATCATGCATCAACTCCACCAGATTGTGGTGGCGGGCGTCCAGGCAAATGCGATCATAAATACCCTGCACAGCGTCACGGGGCCCTTCAAGTAACTGAAAGAAGTGCAGTCCATCAAAAAGCAGAATGCCTGTGACATCGTGCGAGCTGTTTTTGTTATTCGCTTTGGTCACCATGTCTTCAAGTGTTTTGATAGGAACATGGTCATGGAGGTGACTGCGATAAATGATGGTGGTAAGCATAGCGATTGTCCGGACAGCATTTTATTGTGGGGCCTACAGTAGCAGGCCTGGGGCGGGGGCTGTCCACCAATATAGACTCGAATCGTAAACTATTTTCCAATTAATGAGTTAACCGAAACGGCTAGCGAAACGGCGTCAAATCGAATTGTTAATTAATTGCACCGGGGGAGTATTTACGATAAATAATTTCGATTGAATGGATAAATAAAAAGCGTATCTTGACCCTCGTTAACCAGAGGTGAGCATAATGTTACGCGACTATTTAAAGATTGATGATAGCGACCGTTTAGTTGAACAGAGCGTGTTAAGACTCAACAACCGCGGTCAGGAAGATGTCACTGAATGGCATATTATTAGCGTAGACGGCAGGCAAAAAGGCAGCGTGACGCTGTTTGATAAGCTCTGCAACCGCCGCTCTTATAACGTTAACTATCGTATTACGCAGAAGGATGTGCACGGGAGGGTTGTCGTCGATCATCTGACCGACGTTTTGTAATAATTGCCGTAGTTTTGCTGGTTTTGACCCGCTCATAGGCGGGTTTTTTGCATTCTCTTATCTGGCGCGATAGCGGCGCATTTCCATCATAGTTCCGATTAATTCAATCTTTTTCTCCGACGATGTCTGCGCGGGGAAGTCATCATTTAACGGCCGCAACGAGAAAATTTGTTCGTCGTGCTGCTCGGCCATCAAACGATAAATGCGCACCTGCGCCACGCCATTGATGTGTGCCAGCACCACATCACCCGGTTGTGGATCAACGGCAGGATCGAATATCAGCGTGTCGCCGGGTCGGTAGTCAGGTTGCATGGCGTTATCCTCAAGGGTGATCGCCAACGCTGATTCACTCAGTCTGCTATCGCTGTAGAGAAAGCGGATCGCCTGCTGCTGAATCAATAAGCGTTGCTCCTGCATCCACGCAACCGCTTGCGCCAGAGTGATCAACGGCAGAGCACTGACATCACTGACGTTAAGCGGGGCGGTAAACACCTCGCCCTCGCCATCAATTATCCAAGCTGCCGTACATTGCAGCAGTTCTGCCAGCCGCAACAGGTTCTCGCCGCGCGGGACCGTCTCATCTTTTTCCCATTGTGAAACAGCGACATGTGATACGCCAATGCCACTTGCCACCACTAACTGCGTGAGCTTTAGCGCTTTACGACGGCTGCGAATGCGTTCACCTGCAGATTCTTTTTTCATCATCTTGACAACTCCGCTGGGTTTTACTTAAGTATACTTAAATTCATTAATTAAAGTAAACTTAAATTCTGATGTTGGCCGCGCAACTGGCAAGGGCGGACAACATGTTTCTCGGGCGGATCCCTTGCCAGTGAAGAGAGGTGAGGCATGGAAAGTAGTTTGGTGACCAGCGTCGGTGCGCTACTTCTCGGTGGCGGTGCGGCAGCTGTGTTCTGGAAACCCTTAATGGCCGGCATCGCGGCCATCGTCACCAGCAATCGCGCCGGCGGCGAGATCATCACCAGCTATAAAGAGCAGGTGATGCTTCTCAAAGAGAGCCATGCGCTGATGCGCCAGGAGAACGATGACCTGCGTATTCGCCACGACAAAAACCTGCGGCGCATCTCTTCGCTGGAGACCGATCTACGGCTGATTAAGAACGCGTTGGGCATTCTGTTAGCCACCACGGAATCTGATCACAGCGATAAATTCCGCAGTCAGATCAATCAACTGATCACCACTTTAGAGGAGAGTCGCGATGGTGCAGATAAACAGTGAATTTTCAGTACGCGGCCATCGGCGTCAGCTACTGCTGGGCGGTCTGCTGCTGATGCTGTCGCTGCTGTGTGTGGCGATGACCATTATGTTCGTGTTCGTGAATAACAGCGCCAACCGACGGGTGGAGGATATCCGACAGCAGTACCGTGCGATTTCCGATCGGCGGGAAGCGCGGGTGGCGGAACTGACCAGCCAGTTAGTGACGCTGCAGAAAAAACTCGACGGCTTGCCGGACCGCACCGCGAACAAGACAGCGGACAAAGTGAAGCAGGTTGTGGGGGAAGACGCGCCACCCGAATCGACGCATTAAGGAGGCCATGATGAGTATTACCGAGCGGATTGCAGGCAGCTTCGGCCGACTGCGGTCTTTATTAAGCAAGAAGGAGAAAATTATGAGCGACCAAACTGTAATCGAAAATAGTGCAACAACTGCAACACCGGATGCCAGCACGCTGTCACCGTTAGAGAGTTTTGCTAATGAGGTGGCTGTGCCGGTGGCAAGCAGTGCGCCCGCTGCGGACGCCTCAACGGCAGCCGTGAGCAGTGCAGCAGGACAGGTAGGCACAACGTCAGCGGTGAGCAGTGCGCCAGCACCTGACGTCTCAACGCCCGCTGAGAGCAATACGCCAGCTCCGGACGTCTCGTCGTTGACAGCAAGCAACGTGCCCGCATTGGACACCTCAACGTTAGCCGCGAACGCTGGCAGCGAGGCACAAGTGGCGGCGGATGCAACGGATCTCACCCAGCAGTTGGCCACGCCCGATCCTCTGGCCAACGGTTCTGCCAGCGCTGGGCCGTCATCGGCTTCTACCGTCGGGATTCTCGCTGAGCAACCTGCCGTGGGAGTCATTACGGATGCTGTCAGTCAGGACATCAACGCCAGCGTGAAGGACTTTACTCAGGCATTTAACTTTGTTGAAAGTGGGGTTGAGAAGCTAGGTGCGGCGGCTAAGGATGAGCTAATCGCCCTCGCGCGCAAATATTTGTAATGCTCAGGCGGCCTTCGGGTCGCCTTTCCATCTTCCGATTATTCTTAATGCGGTCTCGCTATTTTCTACTAACTTTAATCATTCAAACGTTATTTAAACGGGTTTAATTAGCGAAAAGGAAGATAGCATGAGTGATACAGAGGCAATCAAAACCAAAACTGACTACCTGCGTGATGTCACCTCCCAGTTAAAAGAGATGCGTCACTATGCGCAGACCAATACTGAGACGCTATCCAGCCACTGGTTGGCATTTGATGCAGGCGAGTACAAAGACAAAGAGTACGCAGGACGTTTTGACACGCTACTTAACAAGCAGGGACAGCTGTTAGATGATATCGAGCTGGCGATTCAGGATTTAGAGATCGCCATCAATCACAGCGAACAAGAAAGCTGAGTTCCCTCGCGCTGGTGGCTTACTCGGCCACCAGCCACATTTCGGCTTCATCGAACATCTCTTCGACAATACGTGCCACTGTCGCTTTGTCGTTCTTACTTAAATCGGTATCGATAGCGTTGCGTTCCATCGGTTTAACGCGCACCTCAACATCGGGAAACACGCGTTGTACGCGCTTTTCAAGTTCCTGCAAAATCATCTCACGCGCGCCCGGCAGACCGGCAACGTTGCGTTTATCGTAAATCAACTCCACAAACATCAGGGCATTCCATTCATCAAGCGGGTGCGTCATATTACTGTAAATAAAACCAGTGGCAAGCGATGAACCGTTGCGCTGCTAAATTTTTTTGTTTCTGGCAGGCGCAGCACCGCTTTTGCGCTGATACTCAACAGCGTTACACAGGGAAATGGACTTATTAGGGGGGTAATATGCGGCAACTGGTGATCGATATTCTGCTGAAAATGGCAAAGATGGATACCGAAGCAAAAGAGCTGGTGGCGCAGGTTGAAGCGCAGTCGCTGTTACTGGCGGCATTACTGATTCAGGCTAAAGAAGACAACACGCTTACCATTACTGAAACCGTGCAGGATGCCATTGTTACAGCATCGCGCTCTGGTGAGCAGTTCCTCCAGTCAGATGTGGATCTGCTGCTGACACACATTAATCGGCTGCTGGCCGTTGCGCGTTATGTCGAAGTGAAGGGGGTCGAGCGAGAAGGATAGCGGAAAAAATACTACCTCTGGAGGGGAAATCCAGCAACTCCTCCAGAGGCGGCGCAATAGCACCTTCGTTCAAGGACAATCTACGACCGAAGCCGTCAGATACAAGTTATACAACTTATTCGGGATTGTACAACTTTTTCCTTGCCGATTTGTGTGGTTGGAGGTGTGTTTGAGATATATTTTTAGGGCCGTTGCGCTTAAAGCTCGTTCTTAATGCAAAACTCTTCCCACGTCATGCCGAGCGCTTCCGCATGAGATTTCAGGTAAGTTTCAATCGCTTCAGCAGCAACCGCTTTATCAGGCTCTGCCAGTTGAATGGAAAACAGCATGCCATCCAGCTTTTTCTGGCGTAAGAATGCGGCATAGATGCGCTCAGCGTGCCACTCGCGCAGTTGGCGCAGTGACAAGTTGGCCGCGCGCGCATCGCTCTCGGTCAGTTCATCCAGCGCGGCTTGAAAATCGGCGTGCGCGGCAAAAAACATCGTGCGGGCCTGGGCGTAATACTCTTCTGGGGTTTTCATGCGAGTTTCCTGCTTATCGACTTGCGCGCTAGTGTAACGTGCGCGAACTGTCTTGTCAGGCTCAGCAGGGTTTTCGCCGAGATTCCTTGCGTAACTTACGCGAAAAATTATAACGTAGCCGCCATTGAGGCGAGTGTAGGGACCAGGAATGAAAAAGTGGATGGTATTGGCCGCGCTGGGCTTGAGCGGATGTGCGCAAATCAGCAATTACGATGAAGCGGTAAAAACCCCGGCACCAGTGGAATTGCAAGGTAACTGGCAGACTGTCGGACCGCAGAGCAAGTTGATCAGTGGTCAGGCGATGGCCAGCCTGATCATCGGTGCAGAAGGCGACACACTGGATTGCCGTCAGTGGCAGCGTGTGATTGCCAAGCCGGGCAAGTTAACGCGATTGGGAGACGATTGGGTCAACGTGACGCGTCAGGTGCGCGTGATGCCGATGACGCTGGAGAACGGTGAATTGCGTTATGACGGCTTGCGCATGCGCAAGGTCGATCGTCCAACCGTTGAGTGCCAGCAAGCGCTGGAAGAAGTGGCGAAGCGTCCGAAGGATGCGGTGATTCAGGATATTCAGCCGCAGATTATGGAGCCGGTGTCGGTCCCTGCGCAGAAGTGATTTTGTGAACACAGCACCAAATAAAAACGGGTGAGCATCAGCTCACCCGTTTTTCATTCAGTCCGCCGCAAATTAATTCTGTGGCAGATAGACATTACCTTGCTTGCCGTACGCGCTCATCACCGATTTCTGCTTCGATGATTGGCCCACCAGTTGCGTCAGCTCGTCCATACGCAATTTCAACAGACGTTTGACTTCACTCTCATTGTCGAGGATATGGCGCAGTACCGGACGCAGCTGATCCTGCAACTGGCTGGAGGGCGGCGCCGCTTCGGTCGAGCGGGCCAAAGTTTGCACCGCACTGACGTAATCCACTTCCTTTGTAATCAGGTCATCCCATTCGCCGTCTGCGGCCAGGCGCAGCATTCCATGGCTGAGATCGAGTAACTGTTGGTAAACGGTAATCAGATGCGGTGCATTGTTCATTAAACGGCGTCCTGAAGGTGTTGAGGTTGTGCGACTTCTTTCCAGGCGTCAGCGATATTACGCAGAAGACCTTCGACTTCCTCGATGGCTTCTACATCATTACGCAAGTTTGCCTGCAGCAGACGGCGGACCATATAAGCGTAAAGTCCCACCAGATTATCGGTGAGCTCATCGCCGCTACCTTCCACCAGACCCTGCTTAAGTCCGTTTTCGATGATGTTGATCGCTTTCGAAAGCGATGAACCTTTGCCTTCAATATTGCCATCCTGCAAAAACAGGCGGGCACGTACCAGCGCGCTAAGCGCGCCGTCAAACAGCATAGAGACCAGCTGCTGCTGGTTAGCGCTCATCACTGCGCTCTCCACACCAATTTTTGCATAGGCTTTAGTGCCATTTGCGCTGTACATGATCACTCCTTATTACGATGAGCTGCTGGAGCTAGAGCTGCTTGATGACTCGAACTGCTGTGTCAAATAGCTACTGGTTTGGTTCAGCGAACTCATCAAAACGTCGAGGGCGGTAAACTGGGTCTTATAACGCGCCACCATGTTATCGATGCGGGTGCTCATTTCGTTGTACTGGTCGGTCAGCTGGTTCAGCGTTTTGCTGACGCCATCGGTAGCCGCCTGCACAATACCGGTCGTTGACAGCCAACCTGTCAGATTAGTTGCGATAGTGGTGGTGATACCGGTGGTTTTACCGTCACCGACGATCATCTCTTTCACACCATCTGCATCGCTGCTCAGCGCAGTTTCTAACTTGTCAGAATCCAGTTCCAGTGAACCAGTGGTCGGGTCGGTAGTGATACCGATCTGCGCCAGGGTCTTATAGGTTGAAGAGCTTTGCGCATTGGTCAGCATGCTTTTCAACTGGGTCTGGATAGTACGCAGCGTGCTATCGCCGACTAATGCACCGTTGCTGGAATCCTGGGAGTCAGCTCCAACATCCACCGCAGTGTATTTGGTCAGGGTGTTGAACTGATCCAGCAGGGTGTTATAAGCATCGGTCCAGGTCTTGATAGCACTTTCAGCTTTCGACGTGTCTTTGGTGATGGTCAGCGTCTGGTTTCCGCTGGTGGTGTCATTGAGATTGAGAGTGATGCCTTCCAGCGCATCGCTGATGGTGTTGCTGCTGTTCTCAATTTCAACGTTATTCACTGTCAGCTTGGCATTTTGCGCGGTGACGCTTTCGGTCATCGCGTTGCTGCTGGCAGTTGAGTCGTAACCCAAAATGCCTTGCAGAGTGTCATCGCCCGTGACTTTGATTGAGCTCACGGCGTTATCACTGCCGGTTTCGCTTGAAGTCAGGGACAGACGGTAGCTGCCATCGCCCACTTTGATAATGGTCGCAGAGACACCTGCATCAGCGCTATTGATCGCATCGCGCATACCGGTCAGCGAGGTTTGATCGCTGGTTAGGGTGATGTCTTTGCTGGTGCCATCCTTTAGCGCGATGCTTAAGGTGCGGCTGCTAGCAGAACTGTCACCCAACGCCGTGGTGTTGCTGGTTTGAACCGCAGACGTCAGGGTTTGTGCCTGTGCCAGCTGCGTTACGCTAACAGTGTATTTACCGGCAACGACAGTGCCTGATGTTGTGGCACTGAAAGCGCTAGAGCTACTAGATGCGGACGTTGCTGAGAACAAATCAGCACTGTTCAACGCGGTGTTGGCTGTCTGGAACGTTGACAGTGAGCTTTTCAGCGTCGCGTAAGCGCTCAGCTTGGCTGTATAAGCAGTTTGCTGAGTAGAGATCGGTGTTAATGACGCTTTTTCGGCGGTGGTAAGGCTATCCAGAATGGTACTTAAGTCGAGTCCTGAACCGATACCGAGGGTAGAGATACTAGCCATGTTGTTTCCTTTTATACCGACACGGAGAGTGAATACCGGGGTTATCGGCTCTTGATAGGCAAAGTTTAAAATTATTTACCTGCGAGTGATAAAGCGAATAAGGCATATAGAGAAGGGTATTTCCAACGCTAGAAAAGTATTGGGTTTGCACTAAAGAAGTGTGAGGTGAGGGCGATAAACATAAGCGTGACAGGTTGAAGAGAAAAAATTTCGCCTGGTACTAAAAAATCTCTAAAGGTTGTTTAAGCACAGACGATAACAACTTTGACGGCGCTGAAGCCGGCGGGTTGAAGCCCAAACCATAACCAAAGACTTGATTAATAGGAACTTAAACCATGGCTCAAGTAATTAACACCAACAGCCTCTCGCTGATCACCCAGAACAACATCAACAAGAACCAGTCTGCTCTGTCTACCTCTATCGAGCGTCTGTCTTCTGGTCTTCGTATCAACAGCGCTAAAGATGACGCTGCTGGTCAGGCAATTGCCAACCGCTTCACTTCTAACATCAACGGCCTGACTCAGGCTGCTCGTAACGCCAACGACGGTATCTCTGCTGCGCAGACTACTGAAGGCGCACTGTCAGAAATCAACAACAACTTACAGCGTGTTCGTGAACTGACCGTACAAGCTCAGAACGGCACCAACTCTGATTCTGACCTGTCTTCAATCCAGGACGAAATCAAATCACGTCTGGACGAAATTGACCGCGTTTCTGGTCAGACTCAGTTCAACGGCGTGAACGTGCTGGCTAAAGACGGCACCATGAAAATTCAGGTTGGCTCTAACGATGGCGAAACCATCTCTATCGACCTGCAGAAAATTGACTCGACTACTCTGGGTCTGAAAGGTTTCTCTGTAGATGGCAACGCTCTGAAACTGAGCGACACCATCACTAAAGTGGGTGATGCTTCAACTGGCTCAATGGCTAACGTTGACCTGTCTTCTGTAGCAACAGACCTGGGTGTGGATGCAAGCGGTCTGTCACTGCACTCAGTACTGGATGCAAGTGGCGCAGCAACTTCTACTTACGTTGTTTCTTCTGGCGATGACAACTACGCAGTATCTGTAGGTTCAGGCGGCGCAGTTACCCTGAACAAAACTGAAGTTGATTACACTGACAGCGAAAATGGCGTTACCAGTGGTGTGATGACCGGTATTGCCATCAAAGTTGGCGCTGATGCCAGCGGCAACGCAGTCGGCTTCGTAACTGTACAGGGTAAAAACTACAACGCGGATACCGGTGCACTTGCTAACAGCGGTGACACAGCTAACAGCGGCACCAGCAGCGACGTGGGCGATATCTCTAGCAGCGCCAACGCCAATGTGTACAGCGGCGCTTCAACTAATGACCCATTAGCACTGTTGGATAAAGCTATCGCGTCTGTTGACAAATTCCGTTCAAGCCTGGGTGCGGTACAGAACCGTCTGGATTCTGCTATCACCAACCTGAACAACACCACGACTAACCTGTCTGAAGCACAGTCTCGTATTCAGGATGCTGACTACGCAACTGAAGTTTCAAACATGTCTAAAGCACAGATTATCCAGCAGGCAGGTAACTCAGTGTTGGCTAAAGCTAACCAGGTTCCACAGCAGGTTCTGTCTCTGCTGCAGGGTTAATAAGCCTTACAAATTAGTTAAAGTTTCAATTTTACGCAACCCTTCTGGCCTTTGGTCAGAAGGGTTTTTTTATGGTTGTTCTGCAGATTTTTACCTCCTGTTTTATGGGTATGAATACCCCAGGTTTGCTTGCTTGATTGGTCAATTGATTTCGCGGCAACTTTATATTATGAGCAAAACCGTATTTGCCTGTTGCCATGAGAAGCAGACAGGTGCCTTGGGAGGCAGATCTGTTATGACACAAAATGCATTAGTCACCATTATTATTAATGCCCAAATACCTACGTGGTTTGCCGAAGCTTTAGACAGTGCTCTGGCGCAAGATTATCCATGCTGCGAGATCATAGTCGCGGATTGCAGCGGTGATAAATATATCACTGAGCTTTTACAGGCCTATCTGGAGCGCCCTGGGTTTACCCTTCGACACGTGACATATGAAGTTGATTACCCTGCACTACATGAAGAGGTAATTGCTGCGGCTGAGGGAACCTATATTAAGTTCATGACGGATGCTGAGCGCCTGGCACCTAACTGTGTTAGCCAATTAGTTTCCGCAATGGAAGCGCATTTTGATTGCGTCATTGCCGCTGCTAAACGTGAACGTATTAATGCTCTGGGGGTCGCGCTGCCCGATCTTATCGCTACAGCAGCGTTTACGCGTGAGCCATCCTTGATTCATGGACTAGACTTTTTACGTTATCAAACCACGCTACACTTCAACCTTATTGGTGAGTTGACTGCAGCACTGTTCCGGCGGGAAGACCTGCTGGCGCTCCACAGTGAAGAAGAGCCGTTAACCGATCTCAATGGTGAAAAAATGCCTGGGGTGCAGTCCTTGGTGATTTACAGCAAATTGCTGGCCAAAGGTCATCTGGTTTACCATCCCACGGCGTTATGCTCAATCCGCGTTTCCGATGTTTATACTCAACCTCAGCAACATGAGGGACGTGAACACATTATTGTCAAACGTGAAGCCGTATTTGACTCCGTACGCTGCAAAGAGTGGTATTCGCAGCATCAAGGGGCGTTAAATATGGTCAATATTGCCCCGCTGGGGGAGCCGAATAATTTAACCCGGCAAAATTTGAGTGCCATTCAGCACAGCAACCTCAATCTAAACGCATTACAACACTGGCAGGGTGCCCGTAAATTATTATCCTTCCAGCAGGATTATCTACAAAGTCAGCTACCAGAAAATGGCGTGTTTACTAGCCTGGCGGTAGTGATAACTGCCTATGCGGGACAAGAGGATAAACTGGCTAAAACCCTTGCCTCCTTGCCTGAGCGTCAGGGGCCATTGCAAATTCACCCTTTGGTGATTGGCAATGCAGAAGGAGCGCATTACCAGGCAAACACGCCCGTTGAACGTATTGGCGTCATTAATCATCTGACTCAAGAGCATCACCATAATTGGTTCATGTATGTAGAAGCCGGTACTGAATT
Organism: Enterobacter cancerogenus; assembly: GCA_000773965.1. Lineage (GTDB taxonomy): Bacteria > Pseudomonadota > Gammaproteobacteria > Enterobacterales > Enterobacteriaceae > Pantoea > Pantoea communis. The sequence continues at coordinate 55,872 of JRUP01000014.1, read as the reverse complement.
TCAGTCTTCTGGCGTCATCGCATTAGCCGCCAGTTTGTTTAATGCCGGTGAAGTACTGGCATTGTATGCCGATGAGTTTTTCTACATTGATGGCCAACCTAACGGCACTGCATTCCGCCCAGACTTCAACCTTGACCTGATATTAAGCTCGCCTAAAACCATGTCCCAGCATTGGTTATATCGTCGTGAGCTGTTATTGGCCGCTGAAGGGTTGGATGCAGAATATCCCGCTGCTGCGGAACTTGATTTGATCGTTAAATTGATTGAATCGCAGGGATTTGGTGTCATTGGACATTTAAGTGAACCGCTATTACTGGCACCACTACGTGGGCGCACAGCAACTGAAGATGTCGCTATAATTGAGCGACATTTGCAGCATCGTGGTTATCCCAATGCCAAAATAGCACTCGATAATTACTACAACTATCGCTTGCGTTACGAGCATGGCGTGCAGCCTAAAGTCACACTTGCGATTCTTGCAAACTGGCATCTGCCATCGTTGCTGAGTTGCGTCACGACAGTGTTAGAAAAAACCAGTTACCTCAATTACGAAATATTAGTTGTGGTAGATAACCAAACCTCGCCAGAGCGAGAAAGCTGGTTAAATGGAATGAGTACCATTGATGAGCAACGTATTCGCGTCCTTCAATATGATAGTGAATGGCAGCAAGCGGAAATGGCAAACCTCGCTGCTGCTCATGCTAAGGGTGAATACCTTGCATTACTACATTGTGAGTTGGCGGTAACTGACGGTGAATGGCTCGGTAATTTGCTAAACCATGCGCTGCGGCCTGAAGTTGCGATTGTGGGTGGTAAGCAATTAATGGCAGGCAATAAAGTCCGTCATGCAGGCTACCTGCTTGGGGTTAATGGTGCTGCCAGCGATGCGTTTCGTGGACTTGAAGATAATCAACCCAGCTATTTGGGCAGATTGCATACCGACCAAAACTACAGCGCGGTTTCCGGCGATTTTATGCTGGTTAGAAAAGCCGTGTTTGATGAGTTGGGTGGCTTCGACAAAAACATGACGCTTTATGCTGATGTGGATTTTTGCCTGCGCGTGCGTGAATCGGGCTATATGACCGTCTGGACACCTTATGCGCGTATTCTGCGACCGGCCGCCCGGCAGAATCCTTTCCAGGGCACAAGCGTACACAACACGGCTCGTTTGAAACAAATTGAAGAAGACAAAATCTTCACCCGCTGGATGCCGATTGTCGCGCACGATCCTGCGTTCAACGCTAATTTGTCATTGAAGAGCCGTCATTTCGATGTCAATAAAAACAGCAACTTAAGCTGGCGCCCGGTTGAGCGTCCAGGACTGCCGGTGATAATGGCACACAATGCTGATGTTGCGGGTTGCGGATATTACCGTGTCATCACGCCATTAGAGGCGATGCAGGCTGAGGGGATTGCTGAAGGCAAGACTAGCATCCAGTTACTTAGCCACAGTGAACTGGGTCAATATAAGCCAGACACCTTATTGATCCAGCGGCGCTATTCACCGGCATTCCAGCAGTGGATCGAGCGAGCTGGTCGTTTAAGCGATGTGTATAAAGTATTTGAACTTGATGACTACATCTTAAACGTGCCGATGAAGCACTATCGACGCGGGGATTTCCGCCAAGAGATCGCCGGTCAACTCAGAAAAACATTGGGTTATTTCGACCGCTTTGTGGTCTCAACGCACCCTCTGGCGGAAGCCTTGGGTGATATGCATGACGACATCGTGGTGATGCCAAATCGCCTGCCTGTCAACTGGTGGGGAAATCTGCATAGTCTGCGTAATCAGGGGAAAAAACCGCGTATCGGTTGGGCGGGAGGCGCGAGTCATACCGGTGATCTGGAAATGATCGTCGATATCGTCAAAGAGTTTTCCGGAGAGGTGGAATGGGTTTTCTTTGGCATGTGCCCGATGAAATTGAGACCTTACATTGATGAATTGCACTGTGGTGTAGATATCACGCTTTATCCGGCAAAACTGGCGTCGCTGAATCTTGATCTGGCGCTGGCACCGGTTGAAGACAACTTGTTTAACAGTTGCAAAAGTAATCTGCGCCTTCTGGAATACGGAGCCTGTGGCATCCCGGTGATTTGCAGTGATGTGGAGTGCTATCGCAACACCACCTTGCCAGTGACGCGCGTTAAAAACCGCTTTAAAGACTGGGTAGATGCGATCCGCATGCATCTCGACGATAGCGCGCACAGTGAACGCACCGGTTTGGCCTTGCAGGCTGAATTGCGTCGTGACTGGATGCTGACCGGTGACAATTTGCACCAATGGATAAACGTCTGGACCGGTAAATAAAAATGGCAGAATAAACAGGGCCAGCTTTGATGCTGGCCCTGTTAGCTGTAGTCAATTTACCCATACTAAATCAAATTCCTCCCCATCCAACAGGGTGATTTCCCTCATCCCCCTATAACCCCAAAAAAGTAACCATCCTGTTACAGTCCCGCACAGAATTGCCGATAACTTCCCCAGAATCATTCCCATTTTTTGCACGACTTTTTTTCTGTTTCTGGGGTGTCTATGCGCTTCAATTATGACTTGTTACCGGGTGAGCTTCTGACCTTCGAAGAGATCGCGTTGCGCTATGCGCAGCAGCATCCTGATGAGAAAGAACTCACCGCCCGCGGGTTGCTGAGCCCGTCGACCAGTTTTCGCAATTTGGTGATCCGCGCGGTATTCGCGCAGGAGGAGATTAACAGTCCGTTGGAGGATCTGCTGTTCGTCTCTGACGATAACGAGCGCAAAAACTATCTGCGTCGTTTTGAGCACTATCTCAAAAGCCAACAAGCTTTCCTTTATTTCCGCCGTAACGATGAAATAAAGAAGGAAGGGCGCTGGAAGGTGGTGGGTGAAACCCAGGTTTACGCCATGCTGGATCCGAATTCGGCAGAAGCGCAGAACCTGCTCACCAGTCGGGGCTTCAAGCTGGTGTTGATGCGACAGACGGAAGAGGAGGAGTACTGGCAGCTGTTCGATCCCCATGCGCACCCTTGCTTCCCACTGTCGCGTAAAATTCAGTTTCTGGTGGTGCTGAGTACGCCGCAGCATAAAGTGCCGACGGCGGTGATGCCAGGCACAGAAGTCGGGCGGCGCGTAAAGGCGAAAGTGTTCCAGCGTGCCAGCCAGGCAGAGTTTAATTCAGCCGTTAAAGCGCGCTATGGCGCCTGTATCATTACTGGCACGCAGCTTACGGAACGTCACAGCTGGCCGTGGGTGGAGGCCTGCTATATCGATACCCAGGAAAATGAAGAAGGTTTTCTTGCCGATAACAGCGTCGATAACGGCTTGTTCCTGCGCAGTGACTTACAGCGATTGTTTATCAATAAAATGATAAGTATCGACGCGGAATCCGGGCAGGTGATGTTTAATCCGCTGCTCGAAACTGAAGCGCCGATAAGCGATTTTTATCAGGCACTTGATGGCAAAACCTGTGCACTGTGGGACGCGGTGCCGCCTGGCACGCGGAAACGGCTGCGCAATCTACGCTAGCGGCTTCGCCTATGGCGGTGCATTCCACCGCCATCCATAACAAATTTGAAATAACCTCGCTTTTGCCCGCCTATTCTGCCAATCGAAACCCCTACAGAATTGGATAATCATGCCGATAACTTTATTAACGCAGGGTAGTCACCGTGAACGATCTCTATACGCCCGAAGGCGTGATGGATAAACATTCGCTCTGGCAGCGCTACGTTCCTCTGGTGCGACACGAAGCGTTGCGCTTGCAGGTACGTCTGCCAGCCAGCGTTGAGCTTGACGATCTGCTGCAGGCCGGTGGCATTGGTTTATTAAATGCCGTGGAGCGCTACGACGCGCTGCAAGGCACCGCCTTTACCACTTATGCCGTGCAGCGTATCCGGGGCGCAATGCTGGATGAACTGCGCAGCCGCGACTGGGCACCTCGCAGCGTGCGTCGTAATGCGCGCGAAGTGGCCGGTGCGATGCATCAGGTAGAACAAGCGTTGGGGCGCTCGGCTACTGAGCAGGAAGTGGCTGAACAGTTGAATGTTTCGCTGGAAGAGTATCGGCAGATTCTGCTCGATACCAATAACAGCCAACTCTTCTCCTACGACGAGTATCGGGAAGAACACGGTGACAGTGCGGAGCTGGTGACGGATGGGCATGAAGAAGCCAACCCGCTTCATCAGTTAATGGAAGGAAACCTGCGTGATCGCGTGATTGAAGCCATCGAGGCATTGCCCGATCGTGAAAAATTAGTGCTCACACTGTACTACCAGGAAGAACTGAACCTGAAAGAGATTGGCGCAGTGCTGGAAGTGGGGGAATCCCGCGTCAGTCAACTGCACAGTCAGGCGATTAAACGCCTGCGTGCCCGGTTAGCGGGGGCGCGCTGACAGACTCAGTACCTGGCATCGAAAAAATAAAAATACCGGGGACTCAGCAATGGGAGCCAAAGCCAAAGCCAGACCTTTAAGTCGTTATCTTAAAGACTATAAACACAGCCAAAGCAACTGTTCACATTGTGGCAAAGTTTTAGACCGTATGGCGTTAGTGTTTCGTGGACAGATCATCAATAAAGAGGCCATCGCGCGGATGGACCAGATGATTGATGACCAGGTATGGATGAAACTCCAGCCGGAACTGACCGCGTTATGTCGTTTCTGCAGCGATATTTTTTGTAATACCCATCCTAATTACTTCGACATTATGGCGTTCAAACAGTATCTGTTTGAGCAGACCGAGATGAGTCACAGCACCATTCGCGAGTATGTGGTGCGGCTGCGTCGTCTTGATGACATGCTGAAAGCGAAAAATTTCCCGGCCGACAGATTACGGGGCAACAGCTGGCATGAATGTCTGGAAAACGATTTGCCGGATGCGGGTAACAATAATTACCGCATCGCACTGCGTAAATATGACCAGTTTTTAGGCTGGCAGCAGGGCTGATTGTGATCCTGCCCTTGTTGTTGCTGAGCATAGCAGCAACAGGGGCCGCACTCGCAGAATTCCGGGTGCGACTTTTCTCATCTTCTGCAACACTGTATGGATAATTGCACATTGCCCGAATGGAGGCTGCATTGTCTTTACATCTCTTGCACCAGTTCCCACGTCTTGAATTACTCGGTGCACCTACGCCGCTTGAGCATCTGCCACGGCTTTCTGATTATCTTGGTCGCGATATTTTTATTAAGCGCGATGACTTCACGCCCGTGGCCATGGGCGGCAATAAACTGCGTAAACTCGAATTCCTGGCGGCCGATGCGCTGCGCGAGGGCGCGGATGTCCTGCTGACGGCGGGCGCGATTCAATCCAACCATGTGCGCCAGACGGCGGCGGTGGCGGCGCGCCTTGGCCTCAAGTGTGTGGCGCTGCTGGAAAATCCAATTGGCACGACCTCAGAAAACTACCTCACCAACGGTAATCGCCTGATGCTCGACCTGATGGACGTCGAGGTGGTGATGGTCGATGCGTTGCACAATCCCACTGAACAGCTGGCCGAACAGGCTGAACGCCTCGAAGCCCAGGGTTTCCGTCCTTATATTGTGCCGGTTGGCGGTTCCAACGCACTGGGCGCGCTCGGCTACGTGGAGTGTGCGCAGGAGATCGCGCACCAAAGCGAAGGCGTGGTGGATTTCGCCGCTGTGGTGGTTGCATCGGGTAGCGCTGGCACCCATGCAGGTTTAGCGGTAGGGCTGGAGCAGTTGCTGCCTGACACCGAGCTGGTCGGTGTGACGGTTTCACGCAAAGTCGAGGCGCAGTTGCCGGTGGTAGAGCGCATCCGTAGCGCGCTGGCTGAACAGCTGGAAGTGCAGACGCACGCGCCGATCACGCTTTGGGATGACTTTTTCGCGCCGCGTTACGGTGAACCTAATGATGAAGGCATGGAAGCGGTGAAACTGCTGGCGCGTCTTGAAGGCATCATGCTGGACCCGGTCTACACCGGTAAAGCGATGGCCGGATTGATAGATGGCATTGCGCAGAATCGTTTCCGTCGAGAAGGGCCGCTGCTGTTTATTCATACTGGCGGCGCGCCTGCGTTATTTGCTTATCATCCTTCGGTCTAAGGCTAAGATAAAAAAGGTTTATAATCCGGCAGCTGTTGTTCTGGCCTGAAATGAGCCTGGATGCAGCGCCAATAACGAAAAGGCGGCAAACCCCGGTTTCGCTGCCTCATAGCACACAACACATCACAATAAATGGGGTAAACATGGCTTTCTCTCCAATTCGTCGCCAACTGGTGATGGGCATGATGGCGGTCGCGCTGGTCGCGGGCGTTAACGTTAAAACGTTCGCCGCAGAAGATCTGCTGGCACAGGTGAAGAGCAAAGGTGAGCTGCGCGTGGGTCTGGAAGGAACTTATCCGCCGTTCAGTTTCCAGGATGAGAGCGGCAAGCTGACTGGTTTCGAAGTGGAGTTCGCGCAAGAGCTGGCGCAACACCTTGGTGTCAAAGCGGACCTGAAACCGACTAAGTGGGATGGCATGCTGGCGGCACTGGATTCTAAACGTATCGACGTGGTGATCAATCAGGTAACGATTTCACCCGAGCGTAAGAAGAAGTATGACTTCTCCACGCCATACACCATCTCTGGCGTTCAGGCGCTGACGATGAAGAAAAATGCTGGCAGCATCACCAAGCCAGAGGATCTCTCTGGTAAGAAAGTCGGTGTCGGCCTGGGTTCTAACTACGAACAGTGGCTGCGTGACAACGTTAAAGGCGTCGATATCCGTACCTATGATGATGACCCAACCAAATACCAGGATCTGCGTTCAGGTCGTGTTGATGCCATTCTGGTGGACCGTTTAGCGGCGCTGGATCTGGTGAAGAAAACCGGCGACACCATGGCGGTAGCGGGCCCGGCCTTCTCTCGACTCGAATCCGGCGTGGCGCTGCGTAAAGGCAATGACGACCTGCTGAAAGCCATTGATGCAGCGATTGCTGACATGCAGAAAGATGGCTCGCTGAGCAAACTCTCTGAGAAATGGTTCGGCGCGGACGTCACTAAATAATGCAGGAAAGCTTACAACTGGTGCTGGATTCAGCACCATTCTTACTCAAAGGCGCGCTGTTCACGCTGCAGCTGAGTATCGGCGGGATGTTCTTCGGTCTGGTACTTGGCTTTGTGCTGGCGCTGATGCGCCTGTCACATTTCTGGCCGATTAACTGGCTGGCGCGCATCTATGTGTCGATTTTCCGTGGCACGCCGCTGATCGCCCAGCTGTTTATGATCTACTACGGCTTGCCGCAGTTCGGTATCGAGCTGGATCCTATCCCATCAGCGATGATTGGTCTGTCACTCAATACCGCCGCTTACGCCTCTGAATCCCTGCGTGGCGCGATTGCGGCGATTGAACGTGGGCAGTGGGAAGCGGCGGCCAGTATCGGCATGACGCCATGGCAAACCTTGCGCCGCGTGATCCTACCTCAAGCGGCACGTACCGCTTTGCCACCGCTCGGTAATAGCTTTATCAGCCTGGTGAAAGACACCTCGCTGGCGGCCACCATTCAGGTGCCGGAGCTGTTCCGTCAGGCGCAATTGATCACCTCACGTACGCTGGAAGTGTTCACCATGTATCTGGCTGCCTCGCTGATTTACTGGGTAATGGCGACGGTGCTGTCGGCATTGCAAAATCGCCTGGAAGCGCATGTGAATCGACAGGATCGGGAGGCAAAATGAGTGCGATTGAAGTACGCCAGCTGGTCAAGCAGTTCCACGGCCAGACCGTGTTGCACGGCATCGATCTGGATGTGGCACCGGGTGAAGTGGTGGCGATTATCGGGCCAAGCGGTTCGGGGAAAACCACCTTGCTGCGCAGTATCAATCTGCTGGAAGTGCCCGATAGCGGCCGCGTCACGGTGGGTAATATCACCATTGATGCCAGTATTGGGCTCAACAAGCAGAAAGAGCAGGTTCGCCGTTTGCGTCAGCAGGTGGGTTTCGTGTTCCAGAACTTCAATCTGTTCCCGCATCGTTCAGTGCTGGAGAACATCATTGAAGGGCCGGTGATCGTGAAGGGTGAACCGAAAGCAGAAGCCGTGGCGCGAGCCCGCAGCTTGCTGGAGAAGGTCGGTCTGCACGGCAAAGAGGAGAGCTTCCCGCGTCGTCTGTCCGGTGGACAGCAGCAGCGTGTCGCCATTGCGCGAGCGCTGGCGATGCGACCGGAAGTGATTCTGTTCGATGAGCCGACTTCGGCGCTGGATCCTGAGCTGGTGGGTGAAGTGCTGAATACCATCCGCGCGCTGGCGCAGGAGAAACGCACCATGGTGATCGTGACGCATGAGATGAGTTTTGCGCGTGACGTGGCCGATCGGGCGATCTTTATGGATCAGGGCCGTATCGTGGAGCAGGGCGCAGCGAAAGAGCTGTTCAGCCATCCGCAGCAGGCACGCACCCGCCAATTTCTTGACAAGTTTCTTAACCAATAGTCTCAAGCGTCGTCTGGTTCTGACGGCGCTTTCTCTTTTCCCATCTGAATCCCTTCTCTCAGTTTCCTCTGAAAATTGTCAAAGAACTTTCAATTAACCAACTGAAAAATAATATTTTATTGCTTATAAAATTTTGCTGGCAAGGTGCAGAAGGATTTTTAAGACGCCCCCGATTGAGACATCTTTGTAAATATAAATAATTCTTTACAAATTCATGGCGCAATCAGGATCATAAAATGACACATGCCAGAAATGAAGTCCTCTGGATCAACACGTTAAAAGGTGCCTGCATCTTGCTGGTGGTGTTGCACCACTCGATTATCACCACTTTCGCTCCCTCACTGCATCACCTCACGGCCGGCATGGTACCTGCGCACTGGTGGGTGACCTTCAATACCTATCTTTCACCGCTGCGTATGCCCGCTTTTTTCTTTGTCTCAGGCCTGCTGGCGGCCAGTTCGATCGTTAAAAAGAGCTGGAAAGAGGTGTTTACCAAGAAGTTCAGCAATATCGTGTATCTCTATTTGCTGTGGGGGGTGATTCAGTGGCTGAGCATTCACTATATCTCCACGCACCTCGGTGAGCGGCTGTCCAGCACCAAAAACGCTGCCTATGCCGACACGCCGTTTGAGTTCCTTAAACTGCTGCTGACTTCCATGACCAGCCTCTGGTATCTGTACGCGCTGGCGGGCTTCTTCCTGTTCACCAAACTGTTCCACCGCCAGAAAATGGCGCTGATGGCACTGGCGATTGTCGCGACCTACGCTGCGCAGTTTAGCCTGATCCCTGGTTGGGGGCCGGCCAGCGTGGCGCAAAACTATCTCTACTTCCTGCTCGGCGTATTCTTCAGCCAGTCTTTGATTGAGATTAGCCAGCTTAAGCGCCAACACTGGCTGCTGCTGGCAGGCATCGCGGTGATTGGCGTGGTACATCATGTGGGGGGCATCTATAAAAACCCGTTCTACAGCCTGCTGACCATCGTGTTTGGTATCGTCGTGTGCCGTTTCCTCAATGAGCGCCTGAACATGGCGTGGCTGAACTGGATTGGCCGTAACACGCTGCAGATTTACGTACTGCACCGCATCTTCATAGAGTTGCTGGGACTGAGCGCGATTGCCCTGGCGCTGCATTACGGCTGGTTTGATCATGCGGCCTTCAGTTGGGCATGGGCGCTGCTGATGCCGATGACGGGCGTGGCGCTCTGCGTGACGATCTCACTGGCGGTGTGGTCACTGCTGAATCGCGGCCCAGGCAGAATATTATTCATCTATCCGCGACTGTTGAGAAAACCAGTGCCAGAGACAAAAGCGGCACCGCTGCAATAATCAAAAAGGGCCAGTTCGCTGGCCCTAATTATTTTCTCTTAGCACAATATTAATATCCGCGTTTATCCATCTGCCACATTTCATAATTGTCCGAATAAAATTTGATTTTAATTTGGTTTGTTTGTGGTGGATTGCTCTTAATTTCCCTGTGTTAATTGCTAACCTTATTTCCCTCGTCATACCCTTAGTGACTCTAATTTGGGAAGATATTGTTAGCCTGCTTAGCATTTGATTAATGTCTGGAACTGTAAAGTATTGTTATATCAGGGCCAGTAAAAAACTTTTAGGACTTTCGCTAGAGTCATCCCCCGCCAGCTTGTTTAATAATCGTTGAATAACCAGAAATGCATCATTGTTTATTTCCTCATACTTCTCCTTAAAGACCTACACAGCAGCGGGAGTTAATCATATGAATAACGCCAGGAAAGAAGATATTGCATGGGTCAATACCCTGAAAGGGGCCTGCATATTGCTGGTGGTGTTGTACCACACCGTATTACCCGGATTTGAAGGAACGGTGAAATTATTGACGGCGGGTTGGATACCGGCAGAAATATGGGTGCAGTTTAATACTGTTTTATCTCCGCTGCGTATGCCAGCCTTTTTCTTTGTTTCGGGCTTGCTGGCAACCAACGGAATTCTTAATCGTCCGTGGAAGCAGGTATTTACCAGTCGCATTACCAACCTGTTCTATCTCTATATTTTATGGGGCTTTATTCAGTGGTGGTCGATTGTGGGTATCTCGACAGAGATTACCGGCCAGCGTATCTCACACAATCTGAATGCCGCCTATGCGGGTTCACTGTTTGAGTTCCTGAAGCTGACGTTTATGGCGATGAGCACCTCGTGGTATCTGTACGGACTGGCACTGTATTTCCTGTGTGCGAAGATCTTCCACAAACAGAAAGTGGCGTTGCTGGTGGTCGCGGTTGCGCTTAACTATCTGGCGGTGGAGAAGATCATTCCATACTGGGGACCGCAAAGCGTGGCGCAGTACTTCCTGTTCTTCCTGCTTGGCGCGTTCTGGAGCCCGCTGATGCTGCGTATGAGCGAATGGCGTCGTGAAAATCTCGTGCCATGGGCACTGCTGGCGGCGGTATCAGGGATTCACATTATCTTCGGTCTGGATAAGAGCCTGTTCCTGTGCATCATCGCGGTGCTGGCGAGCGTGGCGGCTTGCCGCTGGCTTAACGCGCACTTTAAGATGACGTACTTTAACTGGATTGGCCGTAACACCCTGCAAATCTACGTGATCCATCGTATTTTCATTGAGTATTTTGGCATGTCAGCGATTCTGTTCGCTCAGCGCCATCACCTGTTTGACTATGCCTGGTTCTCCGTGTTGTGGGCGTGTTTCTATCCGGTGGCGATTGTGGGGATTTGCTCGCTGCTGTCGGTGGCGGTGTGGTCTGTCACCAATCGCGGGTTGGGGCAGTCGCTGTTTGTCTTCCCGACCTTGATTGGCATGAAGCGCAACAAGTCTGCGGCGTAAATACAAAGCGCCAGAAAACAACGTCGCAACCCATGGGTAAATTCGTCGCGGCGCGCCATGAAAAAGGGCCCTTGTGGGCCCTTATTTTTTTAACCAATCGTCATCAAACTGGCGTTACCACCCGCTGCGGCGGTATTCACGCTCAGTGAGCGCTCTATTAACAGACGTTCCAGCAGCAGATTGGTTTCGCCACGCGCGAAGCCCTGTACCGAAACAATCGCACCGTCCCGCGCGGCAACCTGCTCGCACAGCACGCGCAATTGATCCGCGTCACCGTGATAGATCACCGCATCAAACTCTGCTGCCAGCACATCTTTCACCAGCACCACGTGTTTTTGTACGGCGGCAGGCAGTGATTTGCGCAGCGCGCGATGCAACTCATCATCCTGCCACAGCGCCTGGCTGCCCACGCTGGTCACAGCCGCCAGTTGCGTCAGCGCATCCTGCTCGTTATCCGCAATACAAAGGACGTGATCGCGCGGCAGAAGCGTGAAGGTGTTACGTTCACCCGTTGGGCCTGGCAGCAGTCGCACCGTACCCGCCTGCGCCAGCTCGTCATAACGCTGACAGAGCGCCAGCAGTTCAGGTTTATCCTGCGCCCAGCTCTGCAATGCCTGGTGCGCGATCATCAGCTCAGCACGTACGGAACTGTCGACTGGACGCTCGGCATCCTGACGATCGAAGGTCTTACGCAGTGCACTGTCTGGGCGGTTTGCCAGCAGGCGATAGAGATACAAAGGACCTCCGGCTTTTGGACCGGTGCCGGATAAACCTTCTCCACCAAAGGGCTGCACGCCGACGACCGCGCCGACCATATTGCGGTTCACATACAGGTTACCGACCTTCGCGCCTGCCGTGACTTGCGCGATAGTTTCATCAATACGCGTATGCACACCCAGTGTCAGACCGTAACCAGAGGCGTTAATCTGATCGATCAGCTGTGGCAGGCTGTTACGCGCATAACGCACCACGTGCAGCACTGGGCCAAACACTTCTTTATCCAGATCGCTCACCTGACCCAGCTCGATCAGGGTTGGCTTGATAAAGGTGCCGCTGGTCCACTCTTTGCTGTCTTGCGGATTGTCCTGCGCCGCCTGATACACGGTGAAACCTTTATTGCGCATCGCCTGGATGTGGCGCTCGATGTTGCCTTTGGCTTCGGCATCGATCACCGGTCCGATATCGGTCGACAGACGTTCCGGATTGCCCATGCGGCATTCGGCCATCGCGCCACGCAGCATTTTCAGGGTGTGATCGGCGACATCATCTTGTACGCACAGCAGACGCAGCGCCGAGCAACGCTGTCCGGCGCTGTCAAAGGCGGAGGCAACGATATCGACCACCACCTGCTCAGTCAGCGCCGAAGAATCCACGATCATGGCGTTCATGCCGCCGGTTTCAGCAATCAGCGGCGTTGGGCGGCCTTGCGGATCGAGACGACCCGCCAGATTGCGTTGCAGCAGCGTCGCGACGGCGGTGGAACCGGTGAACATCACACCACGTACTCGCTCGTCACCCGTTAACTGTGCACCGACAGTCTCGCCCTGGCCCGGCAACAGTTGCAGCACGCCTGACGGCACGCCCGCATCCAGCATGATTTGTACCGCCTGCGCGGCAATCAGCGGCGTCTGCTCAGCGGGTTTCGCCAGTACGCTGTTACCGGCTGCCAGTGCTGCAGCAATCTGACCGGTGAAGATCGCCAGCGGGAAGTTCCACGGGCTGATGCACACCACCGGGCCGAGCGGACGATGGGTTTCGTTATCGAAATCATCACGCACCATACCGGCGTAGTAATAGAGGAAATCAACCGCTTCACGCACCTCGGCAATGGCGTTGTTGTAGGTCTTACCTGCTTCACGCACCAGCAGGCCAATCAGCTGCTGCATCTGGCCTTCCATCGCTTCGGCGGCGCGCTCCAAAATGGCTGCACGTTCTTGTGGCGGGGTGGCAAACCAGATTGGACCGGCATTCACTGCGGCATCCAGCGCTTCCGAGACTTCTGCTTCGCTGGCATCGCGCACGCTGCCCACCACATCGGCTGGCGCAGACGGGTTGAGTACCGGACGGCTCACGCCGTCACCCAACTCACCTTCGACCAGCGGCTGGGCAATCCATGGCTGGCTGGCGCTATTGAGCAGGGCGCTTGAGAGTGATGCCAGACGATGTTCGTTAGCCAAATCCAGACCGGCTGAGTTGGCGCGCTTCTCACCATACAGATCGCGCGGCAGCGGGATTTTCGGATGCGGTAAACCGACTGCGCCTTCGGTCAGCGCCATCTTCTCCACCGCAGAAACCGGATCGGCAACCAGCTCATCCAGCGGCAGGGTATTATCCGCGATGCGGTTAACAAACGAGGTGTTGGCCCCGTTTTCCAGTAAGCGACGTACCAGATAGGCGAGCAGGGTTTCATGGGTGCCGACCGGTGCGTAGATACGGCACGGACGATTCAGTTTGCCGTCTGCCACTTTGCCGACCACCTGCTCATACAGCGGTTCACCCATGCCGTGCAGGCACTGGAACTCGTACTGACCCGGATAGTAGTTATTGCCTGCCAGCTGATAGATCGCTGCCAGCGTGTGAGCGTTATGAGTAGCAAATTGCGGATAGATCAGATTCGGTACCGCCAGCAGTTTGCGGGCGCAAGCCAGGTAAGAGATGTCGGTGTACACCTTGCGGGTATAAACCGGATAACCTTCCAGCCCTTCAATCTGCGCACGTTTGATTTCGCTATCCCAATACGCGCCTTTTACCAGACGGATCATCAGGCGACGGCGGCTACGTTGGGCGAGATCGATCAGGGAGTCGATCACAAACGGGCAGCGCTTCTGGTATGCCTGAATCACAAAGCCAATCCCGTTCCAGCCGTCCAGTTCCGGCTCGAAGCACAGTTTTTCCAGCAGATCGAGCGACAGTTCCAGACGGTCTGCTTCTTCCGCATCGATATTGATACCAATGTCGTAAGAGCGCGCCAGTAAGGTCAGGGATTTAAGGATCGGATATAGCTCTTCCATCACGCGTTCATACTGCGCGCGGCTATAGCGAGGATGCAGGGCCGACAGTTTGATCGAGATGCCTGGACCTTCATAGATGCCACGGCCATTGGAAGCTTTACCAATGGCATGGATCGCCTGCTGATAGGACACCAGATAAGCTTTGGCATCACTGGCGGTCAGCGCTGCTTCACCCAGCATATCGTAGGAGTAGCGGAAGCCTTTCTCTTCCAGTTTGCGCGCATTGGCCAGTGCTTCCGCAATGGTTTCGCCGGTGACGAACTGCTCGCCCATCAGGCGCATCGCCATATCCACGCCTTTGCGGATCAGCGGTTCTCCACTCTTACCAATAATGCGATTAAGTGAGCGCGACAAGTTGGCTTCATTGTGAGTCGATACCAGACGTCCGGTAAACAGCAGACCCCAGGTTGCGGCGTTAACGAACATCGACGGGCTGCGGCCCAGATGCGACTGCCAGTTGCCATTGCTGATTTTGTCGCGAATCAGCGCGTCACGAGTTGGTTTGTCGGGAATACGCAGCAGCGCTTCCGCCAGACACATCAGCGCCACGCCTTCCTGCGAAGAGAGGGAGAACTCTTGTAACAGGCTTTGCACCATTCCGGCGCGTCCGGTTGCACCTTTTTGGTGACGCAACTTATCCGCCAGGCTATAAGCCAGCTGATGCGTTTTCTCGGCCAGCGGGGCAGGGAGACGCGCCTGCTCCAGCAGCATCGGCACCGCATCCGTTTCCGGACGACGCCACGCAGCGGTGATGGCAGAGCGCGTGACCGACTGTGGCAAAATATGTTCAGCGAAGTCGAGGAAGGGCTGGAATGACTCGTCTGCCGTGCCTTCTTCACTGGCGGCGTCGGCGAGCTGCAGGGGAATTTCCGGCAAAGATTCACCGGCTTCGAGCTGCGAAAGGTAGTTAAAAATCGCCTGTTTGATCAGCCAGTGTGGCGTGCGGTCAATTTTACCTGCCGCCAATTTAATGCGATCGCGGGTGGCTTCATCCAACTTCACCCCCATGGTGGTCGTTCCCATGATTTCCTCGTCCTCAAAATATGATTCAACATCAGCGTGGGCTGCACTATCACTCATGTTGCAACTTTGTGCAACCATGTTAAATGTGACCTGAGTTGCACGTTTATCAACACTTAAAATCGGTTATGTGAAGAAACGGCACAAAACTTGCTGCAAGAAGCTCGCCAAAGTTGCAACTCCCGTCAACGAGAGCACTCTCATGTTGAACAAGGTGCAACTCAAAGTGTGAGCGTGTGCAACCTATTGGCATTAAATCAGCGAAGTCAGGTGAAACCATTGTGACAGCTGTGTTAAATGCATTGTGCGCGCCGCCCCTTTGCGGCAGGATACCGCGCCTTAAGAGAAATCGCTTTCTCTGGATGCGGTAAAGCCCTGATGCCGTCCCGTTCCGGTGGCTCAGGAAAAAGATTTCTCTTAACGGATTAAATAATAAGTGGAGAGAGTATGAGTATGAGTACACCGATGTTGGTGACCTTTGTAATTTATATCCTGGGAATGGTGCTGATTGGCTTTATTGCCTACCGTTCGACCAAAAACTTTGACGACTACATTCTGGGCGGACGCAGTTTAGGCAGTGTGGTCACCGCACTGTCAGCGGGTGCATCAGATATGAGCGGTTGGTTGCTGATGGGCTTACCCGGCGCCATCTTCCTTTCCGGCATTTCAGAAAGCTGGATCGCCATTGGCCTGACCATCGGTGCCTGGCTTAACTGGAAAATTGTGGCAGGTCGCCTGCGCGTGCAGACCGAACATCACGATAATGCCTTAACGCTGCCGGACTTCTTCTCCAGCCGTTTCGAAGACAAAAGCAAGTTGCTGCGTGTTATCTCCGCTGTAGTTATTCTCATCTTCTTCACCATTTATTGCGCATCAGGCGTGGTTGCGGGTGCACGTCTGTTTGAAAGCACCTTCGGTATGGATTACCAAACTGCGCTGTGGGCCGGTGCTGCTGCCACCATTCTTTATACGCTGGTGGGCGGATTCCTGGCGGTGAGCTGGACCGATACCGTGCAGGCCAGCCTGATGATCTTCGCGCTGATCCTCACCCCGGTGTTTGTGATTATCGCGGTCGGTGGCCTGGACGATTCACTGGCGGTGATCGAAGCAAAAAGTCTTGAAAACCTCGACATGCTGAAAGGGCTCAACTTTGTTGCCGTTATTTCCTTGCTCGGCTGGGGCCTGGGCTACTTTGGACAACCGCATATTCTGGCGCGCTTTATGGCGGCAGATTCTCACCACTCGATTCGCACTGCACGTCGCATTGGCATGACCTGGATGATCCTGTGCCTGGCCGGGGCCGTGGCGGTGGGCTTCTTCGGTATCGCCTACTTCCAGAACCACCCTGAACAAGCGGCAGGCGTAAGCCAGAACGGCGAACGCGTGTTCATTGAACTGGCGCGTATCCTGTTTAACCCGTGGATTGCTGGCATCCTGCTGTCTGCGATTCTGGCAGCGGTGATGTCCACCTTAAGCTGCCAGCTGCTGGTGTGTTCAAGCGCCCTGACAGAAGACCTCTACAAAGGCTTCCTGCGTAAAAATGCCAGCCAGAAAGAGCTGGTGTGGGTAGGGCGTTTAATGGTGCTGCTGATTGCGTTGATCGCCATCGCGCTGGCGGCCAATCCGGAAAACCGTGTGCTCGGCTTAGTCAGCTATGCATGGGCGGGCTTTGGTGCTGCCTTCGGTCCGGTTGTTCTGTTCGGTGTGTGCTGGAAGCGTATGACACGCAACGGCGCGCTGGCCGGTATGGTAATTGGTGCACTGACCGTGTTGCTGTGGAAACAGTACGGTTACACCGAGCTGTATGAAATCATTCCTGGCTTCATCTTCGCCAGCATCGCGATTGTGGTGTTTAGCCTGATCGGCAAAGGCCCATCAGAAGAAGCACAGGCGCGCTTTGCCGCCGCTGAAGCTGAATACAACACCAAGTAATTTGTCTCTGATACATCAAGCCCGCCCTTCAAACGGCGGGTTTTTTATGGAATCGACCAGGCTTCAGCATTCCCTTCAAAGCAATGACGTAGTTAATCGTCCAATAAAGGCCATTCCGAGGAGCGAAGCGTCCGCGCCATGGACGGCGCGGCCGATCTGCAGGGATGCGTGGTTTCTTCGCGATCGGGATGGCCTTTAGTGGGCAATGCGCTGAACTCAAAGCGACACCTCTGCACTGAACCTGAAGCAATAACTCTGCACCGAACGTGCAGCGAAAACCCGGCACTGAACCTGCAGCGATATCCCGGCACTGAGCTTGCAGCCACACCCCAGCACTGAATATTTATCTGAACGCTGAAATCCCCATCACCCCTTTTCACAGAATCCGTATTACAGCCCGCAAATGAGAAATAATTTCATTCAGTGACTTGTAATTTTACCCGCGATAATGATAATCGATATCGTTTGCACTTTACGTATTTTTACCTAAGGTTTACCCTGCTTAACAATCAAGAGGTTGGTGATGTTCGTACCGTTTCTCATTATGCTGCGTGAAGGTCTTGAAGCAGCTCTCATCGTCAGCCTGATTGCCAGCTACCTGAAACGCACCCAGCGTACACAGTGGTTCCCCGCGATGTGGGCGGGTGTCTTCATTGCCGCGGCACTCTGCTTAGGCCTTGGCATCTTCATCAATGAAACCACCGGCGAATTCCCGCAAAAACAACAAGAACTGTTTGAAGGCATCGTCGCGGTCGTCGCGGTGGTCATCCTCACGTCCATGGTGTTCTGGATGCGCAAAGTCTCGCGCAATATCAAAGCCACACTGGAACGCTCGGTGGACCAGGCATTGCAAAAGCAGGGCGGCGGTGGCTTCCCGTTGGTCCTCATGGTCTTTCTGGCCGTGGCGCGTGAAGGTCTCGAATCCGTCTTCTTCCTGCTGGCGGCTTTCACCCAGGATGTCGGCTACGCGCCGCCGATTGGTGCAGTACTCGGCCTGTTGACGGCGATTGTATTGGGCATGCTGCTCTACTACGGCGGCATCCGCCTCAACCTGGCGAGCTTCTTCCGCTGGACCAGCTTATTCATTCTCTTTGTTGCCGCAGGTCTCGCGGCAGGTGCGATCCGTGCTTTCCACGAAGCGGGGCTCTGGAACCACTTCCAGGACATTGCTTTCGACCTCAGCAACACGCTCTCCACCCACTCGGTGGTCGGCACACTGCTGGAAGGCATTCTCGGCTATCAGGAAACCCCAAGCGTCAGCGAAGTCGCGGCCTGGTTGATCTACCTGATTCCGGCGCTGCTGCTGTTCTTCTTCCCGGCACGCCCCGCGGCTAATACCGCACACACCACACGTTGAAATTAAATCAGGCGCGATTGCGCGCCTGTTCTTCCATGTAACAGGGATATCACTATGACGATTCGCTTCCGCCGTAAGGCGCTGTTGGTTTCAATGCTGGCTCTCTCAGGCGCTGCATCTGCTGCATCCATCCCGCAAGTCACGGTTACCGTTACTGACAAACAGTGTGAGCCGATGTCACTCAATGTGCAGGCGGGTAAAACCCAGTTCATCATCAAAAACAACAGCCAGAAAGCGCTGGAGTGGGAAATCCTGAAAGGGGTGATGGTGGTAGAAGAGCGTGAAAACATCGCGCCGGGCTTTAGCCAGAAACTGACTGCGAACCTCGAAGCAGGCGAATATGACATGACCTGTGGCTTGCTGACCAATCCGAAAGGCAAACTGGTGGTGTCAGGTGAGTCGAAAACGGCAGCCAAAGGCAAAACCGACATCATGCAACTGGCCGGCCCAATCACGGACTACAAAACCTACGTGATGAGCGAAGTCAAAGAGCTGGTGGCGGGCACCCAGGCCTTCACCGATGCGGTAAAAGCGGGCGATCTGGAAAAAGCCAAAGCGCTGTACGCACCGACTCGTGCACACTACGAGCGTATCGAACCGATTGCTGAACTGTTCTCCGATCTGGACAGCAGCATCGATGCCCGTGAAGATGACTTCGAGAAAAAAGCCGAAGATCCGAAATTCACCGGTTTCCACCGCATCGAAAAAATCCTGTGGGCCGACAAAACCACCAAAGGTGCAGAAGAGTTTGCGACTAAGTTGAATCAGGACGTGCTGGATCTGCAGACCCGCATCAGTGAACTGGCCTTCCCTCCGGCGAAAGTGGTCGGTGGCGCAGCAGGTTTGATCGAAGAAGTGGCGGCCAGCAAAATCTCCGGTGAAGAAGATCGCTACAGCCGTACCGACCTGTCTGACTTCCAGGCCAATATCGACGGTGCACAGAAAATCGTTGATCTGCTGCGTCCACAGCTGCAAAAAGCTAACCCGCAGCTGCTGGCGAAAGTCGATGCTAACTTTAAGAAAGTCGACAGCATCCTCAGCAAATACCGCACCAAAGACGGTTTCGAATCTTACGAGAAACTGACTACCGCTGACCGCAATGCGCTGAAAGGGCCGATCACCACTCTGGCGGAAGATCTCTCCCTGCTGCGCGGAACTTTAGGTCTCGACTAATCATGAGCCATAAAAATGACGCGGCAGAGCCGTCGCGTCGTCGTTTATTGCAGGGGTTAGGTATGTTGGGCGGCGCGGCCGCCCTGAGTGGCGGTTGTCCGTTCCATACGGCAGCCGCGGCTGACAGCTTCTCTCCTGGCACGGTTGCACCCGATGCGCGCCAGCAGGCGCAACCTTTCTACGGCCCGCATCAGGCTGGCATTATCACCCCGCAGCAAGCCTCAATGATGCTGGTGGCTTTTGACGTCTTAGCCAGCGATAAAACCGATCTGGAGCGCTTGTTCCGTTTGTTGACCGAGCGTTTCGCTTTCCTGACCAAAGGAGGCGCCGCGCCAGTTGTCCTCAACCCGCAGTTGCCGCCAATGGATTCCGGCATTCTTGGCGCGGATATCGCACCCGATAATCTCACCATGACGCTTTCCGTGGGCACCTCGTTGTTTGATGAGCGCTTTGGTTTAAGTGCACACAAACCGACGCAACTGCAAAGCATGACGCGCTTCCCCAACGATTCGCTGGATGCCGATCAGTGTCACGGCGATCTGCTGCTGCAAATCTGCGCTAATACGCAAGACACAGTGATACACGCACTGCGCGACATCATTAAGTACACGCCCGATCTGCTGGCCGTGCGCTGGCGGCGCGACGGCTTTATCGCCGACCACGCTGCACGCAGTCACGGTAAAGAAACGCCGATCAATCTGCTGGGCTTCAAAGATGGCACCGCTAATCCAGACACGCGCAATCCTGCGCTGATGGATCAACTGCTGTGGGTCACGGCGAACCAGCAAGAACCCGCATGGACGCAGGGTGGCAGTTATCAGGCGGTGCGTATCATTCGTTTCCACGTTGAAATGTGGGATCGCACTCCACTAGGTGAACAGCAAACCATATTCGGTCGTGAGAAACTTTCCGGTGCGCCGCTGGGCATGAAAGAGGAACATGACGTGCCGGATTACAGCAAAGACCCGGATGGCGATGTCATCGCGCTGGATGCGCATATCCGTCTCGCTAACCCACGCACGCCGGAAACCGACAGCAGTTTAATGCTGCGCCGGGGTTACAGTTACTCCTCAGGGATTACCGGTTCGGGGCAGTTGGACATGGGGCTACTGTTTGTTTGCTACCAGCATGATTTAGCCAAAGGCTTTATCACCGTGCAAAAACGTCTCAATGGCGAAGCGCTGGAAGAATATATTCGTCCGATTGGCGGCGGATATTTTTTCGTTTTGCCCGGCGTCCCTGACGAAAAACATTACCTTGGCCAGCCTTTACTGCAGGCCTGATTAATAAACGCACCGTGCCAGCACAGCGATAAGGTTGCGCTGGCGCTTTTTTCACCGACCGTAAACTTTCCCCTGGTCGCTTCCACTTCCGAATGTTCCGAAAAAGTTCGTCGCACGTCAAATAATCCATCTCACTGAAAATGCGACATAATTTAATTTAAGACGAAAATTCTCATGCTTCGCTTATCTGTTTTTCTTTGTCGTGACGTAAAAATACTGTTGCAAAGCATGGTTAATATGATGCACTTTACTCATAAGCGTTGTCAGTTGTGTGGCTAAGTCCACTGGAGTTCGCGCATGACCCGGTCCTTCTATGGACAGTTAAATACACTTCAGCTAGCGCAGTACACTGCGGGGGATTTCTTCCCTCCAAAGTATCCTCTTCACTTTTCAATTATCGTTTCCGAACTAACGCCAATTCTCTACCGGTGCGCTTCAGCGCTTCGTCGTTGTTGCACACTATTTTCAATGGCCAGACCCGGCTTACAAGGAAGCCAAACAAACCTCTAAAGCGTTCAAGTCATCGCCGCGGGTGATCCGCCGCGATAAATGAAACCAACTGTAAGGTGCCACTATGGGAAGACAGAAAGCAGTGATCAAAGCGCGTCGTGAAGCAAGAAGAGTCGTTCGTAGTGATTCTCGCAGTCACCGTCAGCGCGAAGAAGAATCGGTCACTTCGCTGGTGCAGATGGGTGGGTTGGACTCAATTGGTATGGCGCGTGATTCACGCGATCGTGGTCCGATTGAAGCCAGAAATGAAGCTCAGGCGCACTATCTTAATGCCATAGAAACGAAACAGCTGATATTCGCCACCGGTGAAGCCGGTTGCGGTAAAACCTGGATTAGCGCAGCCAAAGCGGCTGAGGCCCTGATCAATAAGGATATCGAAAGGATTATTGTGACGCGCCCGGTTCTGCAGGCGGATGAAGACCTCGGTTTCCTTCCTGGGGATATTTCCGAGAAGTTTGCCCCGTATTTCCGACCGGTATACGACGTTCTGGTTAAACGTCTCGGCGCTTCCTTTATGCAGTACTGCCTGCGGCCTGAAATTGCCAAGGTAGAGATTGCGCCCTTCGCATATATGCGCGGACGTACGTTTGAAAATGCGGTAGTGATCCTTGATGAGGCACAAAACGTCACTGCGGCACAGATGAAGATGTTCCTGACACGCTTAGGCGAGAACGTGACGGTTATCGTCAACGGTGATATCACCCAGTGTGACTTGCCGTCCCATGTCAAATCCGGTCTTGCTGATGCGCTGGCGCGTTTCGAAGAAGACGAGATGATTGGTGTGGTGCGTTTCGACAAAAACGACTGCGTCCGTTCGGCACTTTGCCAGCGCACGCTGCTGGCTTACGGTTAACCATTGAGTAGTAGTTGATTGAGAGTGTAGCGAAGCAAAACCCGGCGCAAGCCGGGTTTTTTTATTGCTGCTCAGCCTGGTTCAATGGCGCGCATGAATAACTGCTGGTTAGGAAAATCGATCAGAACACGATGGTGCTGTAAGAAATCTGTGCCTAATAAACCCTCCGCTGCCATTTGCGAGTCAACATTATCTAATAGCACGACATCGATATCTATTTCCCCGGATGTCGCGTTTTTGATATTTATTTGAGTCGCCTGGCAGCCTTCATAATCCAATTCGTCGATGACTTCTTTGCAGGGATAAACGTTCTCTGTTCTATTTAAACGTTTACTCCACAGCATTGAGTGTGATGCACCGGTATCCAGCAGCATATTAAAGGTTTCATTATTCTTCATTGCCTCAATGATAATACCCTCATGGGTTAACGTTAACGGCAGCGTTAACCATTGCTGACGATCGATATTGAAATCGTCCAGCCGATCCGCCACGGAAAAAAGGCGATGCTGATAATCGATGAGCAGGGCTTTCTGCCGGAATAGCCCTAATCCGATAACCATACTTTCCGGACGTTTGCCGTCAGGCTGCAGCGTCAGCCCCCATGGAACCAGGGAAATCCCTTCAACATTCTCAAAGTTCATACCATTGACGTAAACATGGTGGAACATGAATTTATCATGCAGGAACACTTCGCCGGTCAGATCGATGGTGCGCACTTTCTCCTTTAGGCGTTTTAACCAGGGCACCTGTCGTATAAATGACTGATCAAAATGGAAAGCAAATGCGGAGCCGGTATCAAGCATGAACTCGCCATCCTGACCATTAATATTCAGTGTTGCAATCGGTACTGCACTCTCATCGAATTTAAACGGAATTTCTATTACCGCTTCAGCTAACGAGGTGAATGTCATGGCGCAGATAAAAATGCCATGATGCATAACTCCCTTCATTTATTGTTTTTTCCTATATTAGTATTAATTTCCCCAGGCGTCTTCAGTGTCGGTATTCATAAAACGCGAAAGGTTTACTCCTCATGCTGCGTTATTTTTTATCCAAAAATGTTTTACGCGCCATTTTGTGATCGAACACAGGAACATCTTCGGAAAACCGTGCAGTACGTGCATCACGCTCATAGCCCTGAGGTTCACACAGGAGTTGATAAAGCTCCGGGCGACGACCATGGATCCAGCGGCGTCCGGTAGACATCGCCAGTAACGAGAGATCCAGGTCGGCACTCACCAGCATATCCCTGAAGGAAGTGGTTTCGTTAACGATGCGGCCATAGGGGTCAATCACCATCGCATTGCCGGTACGGATCTCGCCGTTATCCAGTCCGACGCCATTACTGAACAGGACGAAAAGACCGTTATCGTGCGCACGCGAAGGCAGCCAGCGCATCAACCAGCCTCGACCGCTGTCGCTAGCCAGAGCGATTTCCAGTGCGCTGGGGTCGCTTTCTCGGTTTTCCCACAGGCTCACCGGAATAGGTTTCATACCAAAGGGACTGCGTGAATGGGTGCCACCTGTTTGATGCGGGGCAATCAGAATATCGGCTCCCATGAGCGCGGTGATGCGGACGTTATCGGTTAAATTATTGTCCCAGCAAATCAGAATCCCGACTTTCACCCCCCATGGCGTGTCAAACACGGTGAATTCATTCCCCTGGGCGATGCTCGCATGTTCGAAAGCATGGATCTTACGATGTACATGGCGTTTGCCATCCGGCATGCAGACCGCATAGGCATTGTAGAGCAGTCCATTATCATGCTTTTCGATGTAGCCAGCGCCAATCGCCATCTGATGCTTTTCCGCCAGGCTCGCGATACGCGCCAGTGACGGGCTGTTTTGCGTACGCTCGGCCAAGGCTTCGACCTCTGCAAAGGGCAGATCCGGCACATGCCAGTAACCGGTGATGCACATTTCAGGAAAGACTAAAATTTTGACTTCTTCTTGTGCGGCCTGCGCGATCAAGCGCTCCATCACAGAAAGATTGTAAGCTTTGTCGCTGGCGCGATGGCAAAACTGCACGGTGGCAACGCGAAGTGAGTGTTCCATGGTGATTCTCCAAAAGGAAAGAGGTCGCTATTTCACCAGAGGGAAAACCACCGTGTATAATCACAACTTCTCCCACTTTGATAACCGATTGGAATGGATATTAAACTGTTACGCGCCTTTGTGACGCTGGCGCAAGAAGGCACCTACCACTCGGCGGCCAATAAGCTCTGCATCACCCAGCCCGCACTCTCGAAACAGATCCAGACACTGGAGCACCTTTCTGGTGTGACGTTATTTCATCGCGGACGGCATGGTGCGCGGTTAACGGTGGCGGGAGATCAGTTGTTAGCGGCTGCCAGCGAGGCAGTGGAACGCTATGCGGATTTCTTCGCTGACGTGACGGCGATCCAAAGAGGGGACTCAGGAAAACTCACTCTGGGTTTTGGCATCTCTTCTTATCTTTTTGCTGCCAAACGTGTCGCTGCCTTTCGCGTTCGTTATCCCGGCGTACAGGTCTCGCTCAACGATATGCCTTCGGCGGTTCAGACCCAACGGCTTGCTGAAGGACGACTGCAGGTGGGATTTGTGCGCTTACCCGTGCCTGAACCACTGCAAAGTCACAGTCTGGATACGGAACAATTGGTGCTGGCGGTAGCCGCTGATCAATTATTGAGTCACTTAGAAAAAACGCAGGTTATTGAAAATCATCAACTCTTACAGTTGGCACCTCAGCGGGGCGAAGGGCTCACTACGCAGGCCGATCAATTCCTGACCGCAAGAAACCTCACGCCGCGCACTGTGTCGGCTGCTGATGATATTCAGACGTTACTGGCGCTGGTGGCCGCTGGTGATGGTGTGGCGTTACTGCCGGCGAGTGTGAAACACATCCTGCCTGTAGGCGTCACACTATTGCCTCTGGAGGGCGAGCATACGCAATGGCACACCGGTTTGGCGTGGAATGGTCATATTAAGGACCCGCTAAGAGACAAGTTTTTAGCGATGGTAATGGAAGATGGCCAGATAAATTAACGATGTGGCTGAATTGAAGACAAAAAAAAGCCTGAACTTTCGTTCAGGCTCTTCTTCAAAATGATGGCGGTGAGAGGGGGATTCGAACCCCCGATACGTTGCCGTATACACACTTTCCAGGCGTGCTCCTTCAGCCACTCGGACATCTCACCACATTTTTTCTGCCAACCGCACTGGGTCAACGGGGCGCTACTATAGGGAGTTACCTGAATACGGTCAAGCCCTATTTTCTCCTTTTGTTCTATCCGCTTAAGCTCTGTGCAGCTTGCTGCATCTCTCGCCGAACTGCGTGTTCTGTCATCAAATTATTCCTTCTCTGCCACAAAAGTGTCACCAGACTGTCGCAGACTTGTCTGCGGAAACATTTGGTTATATTTACTGATAAGGATGCTTATAAATGAAACACATACCTCTTTTCACGGTTTCTCTGCTGGCTTCACTCATCGCGACGTCAGCAGTGGCAGACACAACAACGTATAGCCGCGCCGCCACCGGTGATATCACCGAACACGGTGGCGCGCGCCGCCTGAGCAGCGACCAGACGGAAGCGCTGAAAGCCTCACTCGTTAATACCACGGCCAAAAACGTCATCTTATTGATCGGCGATGGCATGGGCGATTCGGAAATCACCGCCGCACGAAACCAGGCGATGGGCGCGGGTGGTTTCTTCCCAGGCATTGATGCGCTGCCGTTAACCGGTCAGTACACCCACTACTCGTTAGACAAGAAAACCCACAAACCAAATTACGTGACCGATTCGGCTGCCTCCGCAACCGCCTGGGCAACGGGTACCAAATCTTATAACGGCGCCATCGGCGTAGACGTTAATGGCAAGGATCAGGTCACCATTCTGGAGTTGGCGAAAGCCGCTGGGAAAGCCACCGGTAACGTCTCGACTGCAGAATTGCAGGATGCCACGCCCGCCGCTTTGATGGCGCATGTCACGTCGCGTAAATGTTATGGCCCGGAGAAAACCAGCGAGCTGTGTCCAACCAATGCGCTGGAGCAGGGCGGTAAAGGGTCTATCAGCGAGCAGATGCTGAAGACCCGTCCAGATGTCACCCTCGGCGGCGGGGCGAAATCGTTCTCTGAAAGCGCCAAAGCGGGTGAGTACCAGGGCAAAACCCTGCGCGAGCAGGCTCAGGCACTGGGCTTCCAGCTGGTCGATAACCTGGATGGCATGAATGCCATCCAACAGGCCGACCAAACTAAACCGGTGCTGGGGCTGTTCTCCGACGGCAATATGCCGGTTCGCTGGCAGGGACCGAAAGCCAGCTATCACGGCAATATCGATAAACCGGTGGTGACCTGTGAAGTCAATAAAGATCGCCCGGAATCAACACCAACATTGGCGCAGATGACCAAAAAGGCGATTGATCTGCTGAGCACCAATGAGAAAGGTTTCTTCCTGCAGGTGGAAGGCGCGTCAATTGATAAACAGGATCACGCGGCGAATCCGTGCGGTCAGATTGGTGAAACCGTGGATCTGGATGAGGCCGTGCAGCAGGCGCTGGCCTTTGCACGCGAACATGGTGACACGCTGGTGGTGGTAACCGCAGATCATGCGCACAGCAGCCAGATTATTGAAAATGGCAGCAAAGCGCCAGGCCTGACGCAGGCGGTGAACACCAAAGATGGTGCGGTCATGACCATCAGTTACGGTAACTCTGAAGAGGATTCTCAGGGGCATACCGGCACACAGCTGCGCATCGCGGCCTATGGGCCTTATGCGGCTAACGTGGTGGGCCTGACCGATCAGACGGACTTGTTCTTTACGCTGAAGGATGCAATGGGCATCAAGTAATCGCTGCCAATAGCAACGAGAATCCCCGCATCAGCGGGGATTTTTTTGGCTGCAGATTGGTGCGAATTACAATCCGCGCTGCGCCATCAAACGCGCGAGATCTACCAGACGGTTCGAGAAGCCCCACTCGTTATCGTACCAGGCGAGGATTTTGACCAGGTTGCCACCAATCACCAGGGTAGATAGCCCATCAATGATCGATGAACGTGGATCGCCCTGATAGTCGCTGGATACCAGTGGTTCATCGCTGTATCCCAGAATGCCTTTTAATGGACCCTCAGCGGCGGCGGCTTTAAACGCATCGTTCACTTCTTCTGCCGTCACATCACGTTTCAGCGTCACGGTTAAATCGACAATCGACACCACCGGCACCGGCACGCGCAGGGAATAGCCCGTCAAACGTCCATCCAACTCGGGAATAACACGGCCTAGCGCTTTCGCCGCACCGCTGGAGTAAGGCACGATTGACAGCGCCGCCGCGCGCGCGCCGCGCAGATCTTTCTCCGGCTGATCGTGCAGCACCTGACTGTTGGTATAAGCATGGGTGGTATTCATCAAGCCATGTTCAATGCCGAATGCCTGATGCAATACCTGCGCGGCGGGCGCCAGACCGTTGGTGGTACAACTGCCGTTACTCACCACGAAATGCTGCTGGGGATCGTAACGCTGGTCGTTCACACCCAGCACAATCGTCAAATCATCGTTTTTACCGGGCGCAGAGATAATCACCCGTTTAGCACCACCGTGCGTGATATGCACTGCCGCTTTCTCGCGCTCGGTGAAGAATCCGGTGGCTTCGATAACAATATCGACACCCACATCGCTCCAGCGAATATTGGCCGGGTCGCGTTCGCTAAACACGCGTACTGGCTTGCCATCAATGCGCAGCTCACCTTCACCGGCCTCAACTTCTGCAGGAAGTCTGCCTAACAATGAGTCGTGTTTGAGCAGATGCGCCAGCGTTTTGCTGTCGGTGAGATCGTTAATCGCTACAATCTCAATATCGTTACTGCCCAGTGCGGCGCGGAACACGTTACGTCCGATACGGCCAAAGCCGTTAATGCCAATCTTAATCATCATTGACTCCTTATCCGAAGTGGTTGCAGTCAATGTAGGACGACGCGCGATTGGCGTAAACGACAAAAAAGGATCACTTTACGCCATTTTACGGCAGTGAAAGCGTTGGCGATATTCACCCGGAGTGAGATGCAGCTGGCGCTCAAAACTGCGGCGCAAATTGATGCTGCTGCCAAATCCGGTGTCGAGGGCGATGCGTTCCAGCGTCGCGCGGCTCTGTTCCAACAGTTCTCGTGCGGCGGCCAGTCGCGCTTCTGCGACATAGCGCGCCGGTGACGCACCGGTTTCACGGGTGAATACGCGGGTGAAATTGCGGGGGCTCATGGCGACACGTTCGGCCAATTTCTCAACAGACAGATCTTGCGCCAGATTCGCACGGATCCAGCTTTGCAAATCGTGAATCGGACCGGTGCTGGTTTGCTGTAACTGGTAGCGGCTGAACTGCATCTGTCCACCGGGGCGACGCAAATACATCACCATATCCTGAGCGATATCGCGTGCCACGCTGAAACCGAAATCCTCCTCAACCAGCGCCAGCGTGAGATCAAAGCCGGAACTCACGCCACCGGACGTCCAGATTGGGCCATCCTGGATGAACAACGGGCCACCTTCCACCTGGACGCGGGGAAAGCGGGTTTGCAGCGTTTCCAACAGACGCCAGTGTGACGTGGCGCGGCGTCCATCCAGCAAACCGGCTTCAGCGAGCAGCATCGCGCCACCACAAATTGACACCACTCGCCGAGCCTGCGGAGCCGCCAGCCTGATGAAATCCACCACCATATTGCCCTCTTCAACGCTGTCACCGCGTCCGGTAATCATGATGGTGTCCCAGGCGGCGCGGGGATCCAATTCGGCCAGCTTCAGGTCAGCCAGCAGGTTGAGGCCCGACTGACCATGGATCACCTGATGCGGCTGCGTGGTGGCGATACTGACGCGATAACGTGGCTGATCAACGCCAACGGGCAGGTGCAGGTTGGCGTGCATCAGGATGTCGGCAATACCGGCGGCTTCAAACAGCATGCCGCCATCGGGAACAATAACGAGGAAATGCTTCATGGCGTAAAATGCTCATCGTGGCAAATTAAGCCAGATTATCGCACGGCAGCATTATTTTTGCTGGTAATACGGTCCCTGAGTGATCGAATTGCGCAGCACCAGTCGGCCCGGCATCAGTGGCTGCGCCGTCACGCTTTCGCCATCCAGCATTTTAGACAGTTGCGTTAACGCGCTTGATACCATCTCAGCAACCGGAACATGCACCGTGGTTAACGCCGGCAGGAGATAGGGCGCAACCGGGATATCATCAAAGCCCAGCAAGGAGACGTCATGCGGGATGCGCAAACCCGCGTTGTGCAAGGCGCAAGCGGCGCCAATCGCCATATCATCATTGCTGGCGACAATCGCGGAAAATCTGACTTTACGACGCAACAGTGCTTCAACCGCCAGTTGCCCACTGGCGCTGGTCCAGCAGCCATCCAGCATCAGGTTTTCGTCGTATTCAATGCCATTTTCCATCAACGATGAAATATAGCCTTTCAGGCGACTTAATCCGGTGTGAGAGCTGCCCATCCCTTTGATAAAAGCGATCTCGCGGTGGCCCTGAGCAATTAAATGATTCACTGCGTTGAGGGTGTCATTTTCGTGGTCAGCACACACCGAATATTGCGGATGCTGCTTCAAACGGCGGTTTAACACGATTAACGGCTTACTCATACCAGGAATAAGGGCATCAATATCTTCCACGCTTAAATAGCGCGGATAGATAATCACGGCATCGCAAAAGCTATCGATTAAAAAGTTTATGGCCTCGCGCTCTTGCTGCGCATTGTGTTTACCATCGCCCAGCACCAGTTGTGAACCGAGTTTTTCCGTCATGGTCGCGGCCTTGAATAACAGCTCGGTAAAAAAGGGACCATTGTAAAGTGTGTTGGGTACCATCAGACCAATACTGTGCGAACGGTTGGTCGCAAGACTTCGTGCCAGCAGATTAGGACGGTAATCCATCTCATCTATGGCCAGCATCACCCGATCCCGCACCGTTTTAGACACATAAGCATGGCCAGCCAGCACCCGTGACACTGTGGCTTTTGATACACCTGCGCGTTTTGCGACATCAAGCATTGTCGTCATTTATCTTCCTTCTCAGCGTTCTCGCGCATTGTAGCGCAAAAGCTCAATCTGAAAACCGCAGAGTGAGGCTCTTCTAACCGATAACGTTTTTTCTCATTATCATCCGATTTCATCACATATTTAAAAGGCTAACATAAAAATAATATGAAACCGGTCTCAGATTAATCATATTTTCACTCTTTAAATAAGGTTTAACGGTTTGAGTTATGGATCACAAAAAGAACAAATTGAATCTGTAACCGGTTGCAGAAACGATTCTCGGCGCGTAATTATTTAAAAAAAACGGAGGGTGTCATGGTGAAAATTCTATTGTGTTGTTCCGCAGGTATGTCAACCAGCATGGTCGTACAAAGAATGCAGAAAGCCGCTACGCAGCTGGGTTTAGAAGCCAAAATTGATGCCGTTGGCATGGAAGAGTTCAGTGAAAAAATCGCCGAGTATGACTGTTGTCTGCTAGGCCCGCAGATCAAATATAAGCTGGCAGATTTCGAACGTCAGGCGCAGGAGTATCACAAACCGGTCACCGTCATTAACACCATGGATTACGGCATGTTAAATGGCGAAAAGATCCTGAAGTCGGCGCTCGCCCTGATTGATGCTAATAAGGGGGCATGATGAGTACACTGGCTGACTCCTTATTTGGTGTGATTGAAAACCGCATCAGCCCGATTGCTGCGCGACTCTCCTCGCAACGGCATGTGGTGGCGATCAAGGACGGATTTATTGCCTCGATGCCGTTCCTGATTGTCGGCTCATTTATGCTGCTGTTCTCACATCCTCCTTTCAGTCAGGACAGCCAATGGGGCTTTGCTCAGTGGTGGCTGGGTATGGTGAAGCAGTACAACGACCAGCTGATGATGCCCTACAACATGACGATGGGCATCATGGCGGTGTTCATCACCGGCGCGATTGCCTATAACCTGGCGCAAAGCTACAAACTAAATGGCCTGATGGCGGCGCTGCTGTCGCTGATGACTTTTTTGGTGGTGGCTGCACCGGAAAAGAACGGCGCATTGTCCGTCGCTTCGCTGGGTGGGGAAGGGATATTCACCGCCATCCTGATCAGCCTGTACTGCACGGAAGTGATGCACTGGCTGGTGAAGTACAACATTGGTTTCAAACTGCCGGAACAGGTGCCGCCGAAGATTCGTCAGTCCTTTGACCTGCTGATCCCCATCATGGTGATTTTCCTGACGCTCTACCCGCTGAACTTGTTTATGGAGAGCCACTTTGGTCTGTTAATTCCTCAGGCCATCATGTCAGTGTTTGCGCCAATTATCTCAGCAGCCGATTCACTGCCTGCGGTGCTCATCGCCGTCTTACTATGTCATTTGCTGTGGTTTGCCGGCATTCACGGTGCGGCGATTGTCGGCGGCATCCTGCAGGCATTCTGGCTGAGTAATCTGGGGCTTAACCAGGAAGCGTTAAATGCCGGGCAAGAGATCCCTAAAATCTTTATTGAGCCATTCTGGCAATTCTTCATCACCGTAGGCGGATCGGGTGCCACCATGGGCCTGGTGATTCTCTATCTGCGCAGCCGCTCCGCGCATCTGCGCGCCATCGGCCGCCTAGGCTTTGTACCCGGTATGTTTAACATCAATGAGCCGATTATTTTCGGTTCGCCGGTGGTGATGAATCCGCTGCTGTTTATTCCCTTTATCACCACGCCGTTGATCAACGCGGTTATCGCCTGGACCGCCACCCGCACCAACCTGATCAACCACGTCATTTCGCTGGCCCCCTGGACCACGCCGGGACCGATTGGTGCCGCCTGGTCAACCGGATGGGACTGGCGTGCGGTGGTGTTGGTCGCGTTCCTGATTTGTTTATCCACGCTGATTTATTACCCGTTCTTCAAAATGTATGAACGCCAACTGCTTGCGCAGGAAGAAGAGATGGCGCAGGAACAATTGGCTGAGGAGATGAAGTAATGCAAGAGATGCAGGAAATGGAAAGCACGGTGATGGAGCTGATTATTCATGCCGGGGAAGCCCGTTCATCATCGATGCAGGCACTGCAAGCAGCCCGAAAACACAACTGGCAGGAAGCCGATGCGCTGCTGGCGAGTGCACGAAATGCTGCGCGCGAAGCCCACAAAATTCAAACCGCGTTGATCGGTGCGGATGAAGGCTGCGGCAAAATTCCGGTCAACCTGATTATGGTGCATGCGCAGGATCATCTGATGAACGCCATGCTGTGCCGCGATTTAGTTGAAGAGCTGATCTATCTGCATCGTCAGGTGCAGGAGTTATCGAAAACCCACTTGCAGTAAGACGCAGTTAATCACATGAAAGGATGGATTATGTCTCAGTTACCGGCTGATTTTTTATGGGGCGGCGCCGTTGCCGCGCATCAGGTTGAAGGTGGATGGAACGAAGGCGGTAAAGGGCCGAGCATCGTTGATGTGTTGACGGGCGGAGCGCATGGCGTTGAACGTGAAATTACCGATGGCATTGTCGAGGGGAAACACTACCCCAATCATCAGGCCACCGATTTTTATCATCACTACAAAGACGATATCGCGTTGTTTGCCGAGATGGGTTTTAAGTGTTTCCGTACATCGATTGCCTGGACACGCATCTTCCCGAAAGGCGATGAGCAACAACCTAACGAAGCGGGCCTGCAGTTTTACGACGACATGTTTGATGAACTGCTCAAATATGGCATCGAACCGGTGATTACGCTGTCGCACTTCGAGATGCCATTGCATCTGGTGCAGCAATATGGCGGCTGGCTGAATCGTGAATTGATCGATCTCTTTGTGCGCTATAGCGAAGTGGTGATGAAGCGCTACAAAGGCAAAGTGAAATACTGGATGACCTTTAACGAGATCAACAACCAGCGTAACTGGCGTCGACCGCTGTTCGGCTACAGCAACTCAGGCGTGATTTTTACCGATCATGAAAATCCGGAAGAGGTGATGTATCAGGTACTGCATCATCAATTTGTGGCCAGTGCCAAAGTGGTGAAGCTGGGGCATCAAATCAATCCTGAATTCAAGATCGGTTGCATGCTGGCGATGGTACCGCTCTATCCGTGGTCATGTCATCCTGATGACGTGATGTACGCGCAAAAATCGATGCAGGAACGCTATCTGTTTGGCGATGTGCACATGCGCGGTGCCTATCCTTCGTACATTTTGAAAGAGTGGGAACTGCGCGGTTTCAACATTGAGATGGCGCCGGAAGATGCACAAACGCTGCGAGAAGGCTGCACCGACTATCTCGGCTTTAGCTATTACATGAGTAACGCCGTGGAGTATGCCAGCGCAACGCGCATGGACAGCGCACTCGAAGCATTCCCCGGCAGCCGAAAAAATCCGCACGTGCAGGCGTCAGATTGGGGATGGCAGATTGATCCAGTCGGCCTGCGCTACACGCTAAATGCGCTGTATGAGCGTTACCAGAAGCCGCTGTTTATTGTGGAAAATGGTTTTGGCGCCGTCGATCAACGCGAGGCCAACGGTGAGGTCAATGATGACTATCGCATTGCCTACCTGCGTGAACACATCGAGCAAATGAAAAAAGCCGTACTGGAAGATGGCGTGGATTTAATGGGCTTCACGCCCTGGGGCTGTCTCGACTGTGTCTCTTTTGGTACCGGCCAATACAGCAAACGCTACGGCTTTATTTACGTAAACCGTAATGACGATCAAACCGGCGATTTTTCGCGCTCGAAGAAAAAGAGTTTTGCCTGGTATAAAAAGGTCATCGCCTCGCAGGGTGAAGCGCTTTAATTAGCATTGCCCGGGCAGGAAGCCCGGGTTAATCAGAGTTGTCCTCTCTTCGGCAGTGAATATCCTTTCCAGCCTGCGCAGGCAGGCTGAATAAATAACATGAACCCGAACCAGGAAAAAATATCATCCAAGCGGTGAGGCCTGATGCTGCCTGAAACGGCGCTTCTGCTCACCTGATTGCAACCAAACGGAGTTATATCCTATGCCAAATAAGATCAAGATTGTCACTATCGGTGGGGGTTCCAGCTATACGCCAGAGTTGATTGAAGGGCTTATCCTGCGTCAGGAGCAGTTGCCGATTGCCGAGTTGTGGCTGGTAGATATTGAGGACGGCGCAGAGAAGATGGAAATTGTTGGCAGTATGGCAAAGCGTATGATCGCGGCCGCCAAACTCGACTGGCAGGTGCATCTTTCTCTCGATCGCAAGGAAGCGTTAAAGGATGCGGATTACGTGACCACCCAGTTCCGCGTGGGGTTGCTGGACGCGCGCTTAAAAGACGAAGTGATTCCGTTAGCCAATGGTTTACTCGGGCAGGAAACTAACGGCCCGGGCGGGATATTTAAAGCGTTTCGCACGGTGCCGGTGATTCTCGACATTATCGAGGATATGCGTCAATTGTGCCCCAACGCCTGGCTGGTGGATTTCACTAATCCGGCAGGCATGGTGACAGAAGCGGCGATTAAATATGGCAAGTGGGAAAAAACCGTTGGTCTGTGCAATGTGCCGTTCGGCCATATTACTCAGGCATGCAGTGTGCTCGGTGCTGAAGAGAAAGATCTCTATTTCAAGTTTGCCGGACTTAACCATTTCCACTGGCATCGCGTCTGGGATCAGCAGGGCAATGAACGCACCGCCGAACTGATTGATAAAATCTATTCCCCTGACCAGCAGGAAAAAAGCGATGAAGGGCTGAAAAATATTCATCAGATTCCTTTTAACTACGATCAGGTAAAACATCTTGGCCTGCTGCCCTGCGGTTACCATCGCTATTACTATTTGCAGGAACCGATGCTGGCCCATGCCATCGAAGAGTTCGATCACTATGAAACCCGCGCTGAAGTGGTGAAGAAAACCGAAGCGCGGCTGTTCGAGTTATATAAAGACGTCAATCTTAACTACAAGCCTGAAGAGTTGAGTCAGCGGGGCGGGGCGCATTACAGCGATGCGGCTTGCGATCTCATTGCATCGATTCAAAATAACAGCGGAAAATTAATGGTGGTCTCAACGCGCAATAATGGCGCGATTGCCGATTTACCGTTTGATTGCGTGGTGGAGGTCACTTCCGCCATCACTTCTCATGGCGCAGAACCGCTGCGTTGGGGAGCGTTACCGCCTGCGGCGCGCGGCATGATTCAGTTGATGAAAGCCATGGAGGAAACGGTAATCGAAGCGGCCGTCAGCGGAGATTACGGTGCGGCATTACACGCTTTCACCATTAATCCGCTGATTCCGGCGGGCGACACGGCGATCAAAGTGCTGGATCAATTGTTGTATGCCCATAAAGAGTATTTGCCGAAGTTCGCCAGCAAAATTGCCGAGATTGAGCAGAGCAAACCGGAGATCGTTACCTTTGTCGATCAGTTACTGGCCGACAGGCAAGCGCACGCGCAAAAGGCGTGATGAGGTTTTATCAGAATCGATTGAGGCAGGCAGGAAACTGAAGACGGTGCCCGTTTGAACATCGCTGGGCACCGAGAAAAGCACTCACCGTCCTGTTGGAAGGTGAGTGGATCAGCATTACGCGGTGAGTTCGTTACGGACGATAGCTGCACCCGCGCTTAAGGCTTCCAGCTTACCTCTGGCAACGCGGCGCGACAGTGGCGTCATACCGCAGTTAGTAGAAGGATAAAGCTTATCGGCGTCGACAAACTGCAGTGCTTTACGCAAGGTATCAGCGACTTCTTCTGCGGTTTCAATGGTGTTGGTTGCCACATCAATGGCACCGACCATCACTTTTTTGCCACGGATCAGTTCAATCAGATCCATTGGCACGCGCGAATTCTGCGCTTCCAGTGAAATGATATCGATAGAAGACTTTTGCAGTTTAGGGAACACTTCTTCGTACTGACGCCACTCAGTGCCGAGGGTCTTTTTCCAGTCAGTGTTCGCTTTAATGCCGTAGCCGTAGCAAATGTGCACGGCGGTTTCGCACTTCAGACCTTCAACGGCTCTTTCCAGTGCGGCGATGCCCCAGTCATTCACTTCATCGAAGAACACGTTAAATGCGGGTTCATCAAACTGAATAATATCAACACCGGCTGCTTCTAACTCTTTGGCTTCCTGGTTAAGAATTTTGGCAAATTCCCAGGCGAGTTTTTCACGGCTTTTGTAGTGACCATCATAAAGCGTATCGATCATGGTCATTGGGCCTGGCAAAGCCCACTTAATCTGTTGTTTGGTTTGCTGGCGCAAGAATTTAGCATCTTCAACAAACACCGGCTTTTTACGCACCACTTCACCGATCACGCTTGGCACGCTGGCGTCATAGCGATTGCGAATTTTCACAATCTCACGCTTTTCAAAATCAACGCCGCTGAGATGCTCAATAAAGGTGGTGACGAAGTGCTGGCGCGTTTGCTCGCCATCACTGACGATATCAACACCCGCTAATTGCTGATCCTGCA
Source organism: Enterobacter cancerogenus (assembly GCA_000773965.1). Classification (GTDB taxonomy): domain Bacteria; phylum Pseudomonadota; class Gammaproteobacteria; order Enterobacterales; family Enterobacteriaceae; genus Pantoea; species Pantoea communis. The sequence goes on along the minus strand of JRUP01000014.1, from coordinate 19,120 downwards.
GGGATAACAGCAGGGCATCTCTTTTGCCTTCAGCTAATTCATCACCCTGCAATTTCCATGGCGACCACAGTGTTTCAGGTTGAGCAAGCCAGGCCGGTTTCGGTAAGCTTCCTGCCGTTGAAGTAGGCAATAACAATTTCATAATCAATAACCTTTTATTTTGGCTTAATCAAAGAACGTAATGTGCAGACCACTGCTCAAGAATGTCTTGATAGGGTTTGATGAAGTGCTCTTCCGTATACTTCCCCTGCTCAATTGCCAACCGGCTGCGTTCTTCTCGATCGTAAACAATGCGCGTTAATGAATGGTCGCCATGTGTCAGGCTTGGCTGATAGCACTGGCCTGCGGCAGAGTTGGCATTGTAAATTTCCGGGCGGTAAATCTTCTGGAACGTCTCCATGGTGCTGATGGTGCCGATCAGTTCCAGATCGGTGTAATCATTCAGCAAGTCACCGGTGAAATAGAAAGCTAATGGCGCGACGCTGTTTTCAGGCATGAAGTAGCGCGCCTGCAATCCCATTTTGCCGAAGTAATGGTCGGTGAGAGACAGCTCATCTTGCTGATATTCAAAGCCCAATACCGGATGCTGATAGTCAGTGCGGTGATAGGTGTTCTTGCTGGATACGCTCAGGCAGATCACTGGCTTTTTATTAAAGCGCTCCTTATAAGCCGCCGAGTTGACGAAGCTTTTAAAGATATTGCCGTGCAGATCACCGAAACCTTCCGGCAGGCTGAAACCGGCTTGGTTGTTATTGGCCGCCAGCAGACGCACGCTGAAATCGTAATCACGTACGTAGGACGAGAAGTTATTGCCTACGATGCCATCGGTACGCTGCTGAGTTTTGCGATCAACAATATTGGTTTTCAGGATTTCGATCACCGGGAAGGTTTTGCCATTGCCTTCAATATCAATTTCCGCAGAAATGATTTCCAGCTCAACGGCATAACGATCGCCATTTGGGTTGTCCGCGTGCGCCAGAGAGTTGAAACGGTTGTTCATCATCATTAAGGCATTGCGCAAATTCTGCTGGCGATGGGTTCCACGTGCCAGGTTAGCGAAGTTCGTGGTGATGCGCGTATTTTCAGATGGATTGTAGTTCTCATCGAAAACGCTGCTCTTAATTGAAAATGTAAAATCGTTGCTCATGATGCTCGGGTATCCTGATTTCAGCTGCAAAACCTTTCCGGCTTTAAGTTATTAAACCTGATAGTTCGGCCTATCACCTGCGGAAGATTTCACATTGTCTTAAGTCAATAACAATGCGAATTTTATGCCAGAGTCACTCAGTGATTGAAAGTGATTAAACTTCAAAGCTGCATGAGCCAATTTCATGATCGGGTTCACACTCTGGAGCAGGGTGGTCAGAAGGGGGATTTTTTGCGGAAAAGCGAGCGGTGAAGATGGGCCAGACCAGCGACAAAAGTGAAGTGATGGCCAACACGCCCGGAGGCGACGCGGAAGAATTTACCTAATGGGAAATAAAAAATCCACGCCAGGCGTGGATTTTTTTGGCTGAATTTAATTCAACAGATTCAAATCATCGACTTGAAGACTTAGACGTTGAACAGGAAGTTCATCACATCGCCATCTTTCACGATGTACTCTTTACCTTCTGAGCGCATCTTGCCGGCTTCTTTCGCGCCTTGCTCACCTTTGTAGGTGACAAAGTCATCAAACGCAATGGTCTGCGCACGGATAAAGCCTTTCTCGAAGTCGGTATGAATTTTACCGGCAGCCTGTGGCGCGGTCGCACCCACTGGGATGGTCCATGCGCGCACTTCTTTCACGCCAGCGGTGAAATAAGTTTGCAGGTTGAGCAGGGCATAACCGGCACGGATCACGCGGTTCAGACCCGGCTCTTCCAGACCCAGCTCTGCCATGAACTCGTCACGCTCTTCGTCATCCAGCTCTGCGATGTCGGATTCAACGGCTGCACATACCGGCACCACCACTGAACCTTCGGCTTCTGCAATCGCACGCACCTGATCGAGGTACGGGTTGTTTTCAAAACCGTCCTCGTTCACGTTGGCGATGTACATGGTTGGCTTCAGGGTCAGGAAGCTCAGGTAGCGAATAGCCGCTTTCTCGTCTGCATCCAGTTTCAGCGCGCGTAACATGCCAGCTTCGGACAGGTGCGGCAGGCACTTCTCTAATGCAGCCAGCTCAGCTTTAGCATCTTTGTCGCCGCCTTTGGCTTTCTTCTGGCAGCGCTGAATCGCACGTTCACAGGTATCCAGATCGGACAGCGCCAGCTCGGTGTTGATGACGTCAATATCTTCCGCCGGGTTCACTTTGCCGGAAACGTGAATAATATTGTCGTTCTCGAAGCAACGCACCACGTGGCCGATAGCTTCGGTTTCACGAATGTTGGTCAGGAACTGGTTGCCAAGGCCTTCACCTTTGGACGCGCCTTTTACCAGACCGGCGATATCCACGAATTCCATGGTGGTCGGCACAACGCGCTGTGGCTTAACGATTTCGCTCAGCTGATCGAGGCGCAGATCGGGCATTGGCACCACACCGGTGTTTGGCTCGATGGTGCAGAACGGAAAGTTGGCTGCTTCGATACCCGCTTTAGTCAGCGCGTTGAACAGGGTGGATTTACCGACGTTCGGCAGGCCCACAATACCGCATTTAAATCCCATGGTCTGATTACCTTTATCACTGAGTGTGCGGCGCTGACAGGCAGCGACGACAGATTCAAAAAATTTCGCGCATTATACACAGAATTGTCTTCTGCGGCGCGGGAATTGGCCTTAGCCAGCCTTGAATGCGTGCAGGCGGTTCATCGCCTTGATTTTGTCTTCTTTCAGCCACAGTTCTGTGCAGCGCACCGCTTCATCGACTGCATCATCAATCAGCTTTTGTTCGCTGGCCGGCGGTTTACCCAGCACAAAGCCGGTGACCTTATTGCGATCGCCAGGATGGCCGATGCCAACCCGCAAACGGTGGAAATTGTTGTTGTTGCCCAGCTTGCTGATGATGTCTTTCAGACCGTTATGCCCGCCATGACCACCGCCCTGTTTAAATTTGGCAATGCCCGGTGGCAGATCCAGCTCATCGTGCGCCACTAAAATCTCTTCTGGTGCGATGCGATAAAATGTCGCCATTGCCGCAACCGCTTTGCCACTCAGGTTCATAAAAGTGGTGGGCACCAGCAAACGGACATCTTCACCCGCCAGCGACAGGCGTGCAGTGTAGCCGTAGAATTTCGGCTCCTCTTTCAATGACTGATTGTTCCGGTCGGCCAATAAATCCACATACCAGGCACCCGCGTTATGACGCGTTGCGGCGTATTCAGCGCCGGGATTGGCCAGCCCCACAATCAGTTTAATGCTGCTCACGATGTTTATCCTGTCTTGCTGCGGAAAGGGCGTTAGTTTACTGCCTGCAAGCGGCGATGACAAAGGGTGCTGAGTACAGATGATACCTCTGCGTGACTTATCAATTTCTATCGAAATCAAGCCTCTGGCCGTAAAGAAATGTCAGAGATTGTGAAGGATGTGTGATCCTGTACGCAACTTAACCGGCAGTCATTGCCTAAACTTATGACAAGTTAACCATACGTGCTGTTTTGCTTTTTCATAAGGATGGAGGTGAATCATGAAACGTCAACAATGCCGCTATTTAGGTAATGGCCTGATGTGTTTAGGTTTACTGACGATGGTATTAGGCGTCGGCTATTCCATTATTAATCAGCTGCCTGCGTTAAACCTGCCGCAATTCCTCGCGCATGGTGCCATGTTCAGCATCTTTGTCGGGGCACTGTTGTGGCTGGTAGGGGCGCGCGTCAGCGGACGTGAGCGTGTCGAAGACCGCTACTTCTGGTTACGCCATTACGGTGACAAACGCTGCCGCCGCAATCACTCTTCACATTAAGAGAGAGCAGCTTCCTGCACCGGCTGTAACTGCACGAAATAACGTTCGACGCGGTTACGGCCACTGGCTTTTGCACGGTATAACGCTTCGTCCGCCAGGCCGAGTAAAATCGGGAAGGTGTGATCGCGATGGTTAGCGGTAGCATAGCCAATACTCACGGTATAGCAGACGTCGTTGGGCTGCGACAGCTGTGTCGCCAGACGGATACGCTCACACACCCGTTCTGCATCCTCGCTATTGCCCGGCAGAATCGCCGCAAACTCTTCACCGCCCAGACGGGCAAAATGACCTTCTGCGGGCAGCAACGCCTGCACCACCTGACAAAAATCGATTAATACGCGGTCACCTTGCAGATGGCCGTAACGATCGTTAATGCCTTTGAAATGGTCAAGATCAAACAGCACGGCCGAGTAAACCAATGGCTGCGGATTGCGCGTATTGCGTAACACTAATCTATCGGCTTGCTCGAACAGGGCGCGACGATTCCAGACGCTGGTCAGGGGATCGTGAAGCGAGGCCCGTTTGTGAGCTATCTGCGTGCGCTCATTGACCATCGCCAGAATGGTAAACGTCAGGCCAATCACAAACAGAATGGATTCTAGAATCACGTACACCGAAAAACTGGAACCGGCTATCGCGCCGCGCACCGGGGTGGCGATGGCATCATCCAGGAAAATACGCGCCACGTGAAACAACAGATGGATCCACAGCAACATCTGCGCCGGCCAAAAGGTCACCTGCAGTGCATCGCGCGATTGCCACAACAGGCGAATCAATGCGCCAGTGTAAATGATGCAAAGCAGGCAGATGACTAAAACGCGTTTAGGTTGGCTGGCGTAAAACTGGGGGAACGCGCAGAGAATGGCCCATAACAATGCAGCCGCTAACCAGCTGAATCCGAGAGGTTTATTGCAGAATGCTCGAAAAGCGTTCAGCAGATTGCCATAGGCTAGCATCATCACCACGTTGCCGACAGCGATGGGAAGAAATACAAATCCAGCACTGCGCAGACTGCTGAGAAACACCGCTGTCAGGGTCAAGGTGAGCGCCAGCGTAGTGAACCCCAGCACGCGATCGTACTGCGCACCCACCCAGGCGAACACCAAAATAATGCTCAAAAACCCCAGCACATAGAGCTCGCAAACAAATAGTGTGTAAATGTCGAGAGTCATAGTGGTCGGAGTTCTCAGAAAAAAGTGTGGAGAAAAATACCACTAATCAATGGCCCGCTAAAGTGCAGCATCGCGTGTCGAATGAAAAGAGTGTAAGGCAGGGAGAATAGCGAGTTTTAACGAAATTTATCGCGAAAATATCTGTAGCGAGAGCGGCTTAATCGGTAAATGAAGCGGATTGTTGGGAATAAAAAACCGGGCGCGGGGCCCGGTTTCATGCAATGTATTAATGTTCGAACATTGCGGAGATGGACTCTTCGTTACTGATACGGCGAATCGCTTCGGCCAGCATGCCAGAGAGCGTTAAGGTACGCACGATTGGCAGGGCTTTCATCTCGTCTGACAGCGGAATGGTGTCACACACGATAACCTGATCGATCACTGACTTACGCAGGTTTTCTACCGCGTTGCCAGAGAAGATGGGGTGAGTCGCATAAGCGAAGACACGTTTCGCGCCGCGCTCTTTCAACGCTTCAGCTGCTTTGCACAGCGTACCGCCGGTGTCGATCATATCGTCGACCAGTACACAGTCACGACCTGCCACGTCACCGATGATGTGCATCACCTGAGAAACGTTCGCACGCGGGCGACGTTTATCGATGATAGCCATATCAGTGTCATTGAGCAGCTTAGCAATAGCACGAGCACGCACAACGCCGCCGATGTCCGGAGAAACCACAATCGGGTTTTCCAGGCCAATCTGCAGCATATCTTCCAGCAGGATTGGGCTACCGAACACGTTATCAACCGGGACATCGAAGAAGCCCTGGATCTGTTCGGCGTGCAGATCAACCGTCAGAACACGGTCAACACCCACGCTGGAGAGGAAATCGGCAACCACTTTGGCGGTGATCGGCACACGAGCAGAACGCACGCGGCGGTCCTGACGGGCATAACCAAAGTAAGGGATAACAGCAGTAATACGACCAGCAGAAGCCCGACGCAACGCGTCGACCATCACAACCAGCTCCATCAGATTATCATTGGTGGGGGCACAGGTGGACTGGATGATGAAAATATCACCACCGCGTACATTTTCGTTGATCTGTACACTTACTTCACCATCACTGAAACGGCCGACAGCGGCGTCTCCGAGGCTAGTGTAAAGGCGGTTGGCAATACGTTGTGCTAGTTCCGGGGTGGCGTTACCAGCAAATAGCTTCATATCAGGCACGAGAAGAACCTCAGGCTTGGCGTCCAGAGAATGAACGTTTCAAAAGTAACCGGCGAATACTTTTGAAGTCGTTCATACGGGTGTGTTAATGCGTCACGTGCAGTGCCTGGAACAGGGTGGCACTGTCACGCAAACGCTTAGAGCCCGGAAAGGGTACGTTGCAACGGCGAGATATTAAGTCCGCGCGCCACAAATCCGTTAATCCATTTCGGGGCAAGCTCCAGCACCTGACGAGCAGCGGATTCGGTGCTAAATTCAGCAAATACACAAGATCCGGTCCCGGTCAGGCGCGACGGCGCGTATTCTAGCAGCCAGGAAAGCAGCGCATCAACCTCGCGAAAACGTTTTCTTGCCACAGCTTCACAATCATTGTGAAAAGGACGCTGTAACAGTTCATCTAATGTGCGTATCGGTGAATTGCGCGTCAAGTCGGGATCGCGAAAGATATCCGGCGTGCCGATGCTGATGCCAGGATGCGCCACCAGATACCATTTCTCTTCCGGTTCAGCGGGCTGAATCTGCTCGCCAACCCCTTCGGCAAAGGCGGCGTGGCCGCGCACGAACACCGGAACATCCGCACCGAGCTTCACGCCAAGGGTAGCTAACTCATCTACGCTAAGCCCGGTTTGCCATAAATGGTTGAGCGCCACCAGCACGGTCGCGGCATCCGAAGAGCCTCCGCCCAGACCGCCGCCCATCGGCAGGCGTTTTTCCAGTGCTATCTGCGCCCCCGCGTTTTCGGGCAGCGTACCGCGAACGACCGCGGCTTGCTGTAACATCCGCGCTGCCCGCACGATCAGGTTATCGTCATCGGAGACGCCCGCTAACGGCGTCAGCAGCGTAATGTTCCCACTGCTGTCAGGCGTGATCTCAAGCGTGTCGCCGTGATCAAGAAACTGAAACAGCGTTTGCAGATTGTGGTAGCCGTCAGCGCGACGGCCCGTAATGTAGAGAAACAGATTCAGTTTTGCCGGAGCAGGCCAGGTGGTGATCATTGCGTGGTCCAGCTATCCATGCGCAGTTTGATACGCTGACCACCTTCTGTCAGTTCCAGGTTGGCCGGCAGCGGTGGATTCACTTTGCTGTCGTAATCAGAGATGTTCACTTTCCACTGCTGCCCATTACGGCTGTAATTCACACTCTGCAACTGATAGCTGCTGTTGAGCTGATAATCCGTGGCATCACCCGGCAGACCCATCATCCACTGACGCAGATTCGCCAGCGGAATATCCATGCCGGTCAACTGTGAAATCATCTTCTCAGCGTCATTGCTCACATAGCGCTTGCCTTTGTTATCGACAATTTGCACCACCGACCCCTGCGCATCCAGCTGCAACTCGGTACTGCCCAGCGGATTGGTTAACAACAGACGATAGCGATCGGCGGCGGTTTGCTGCCAGTTAAAGCGCGCATAGACTTTTTGCTTATCGGAAAGATAGGCAAAAGCGCCACGCGTTTGATATTGGGTGATTTTTTCAACGGCTTGTTGATGCTGCTGCCATTGCGGTGAGGTGGTGCTGGGGCCAGGACCTTGTGGTTTGTTGATGCTACAAGCAGCCAGCAATACGCTGGCAAGGGGCAAAAGGCGCAACAGCTTGCGCGGGGGCAAATGCATCACGTGGTCGTCTCCTCAGACACGTTTTTACTTCGTAACCGATAACGCTAACCATCCAATACTATGCCGTCAATGCCGATGTAAGGATAATTGCGCACGATCAGTTTAATCTTATTACAGTCATAGCCTTTGTATGGCTTTTCTTGATCTGTGGCATCTTGTAGAATGCGCTTCACAAAGCCCTGACAAATATTGGGACATCCCAACCCGAATCACCATGACGCTGCTTGCTCTCGGAATCAACCACAAAACCGCACCTGTTGCGCTGCGCGAACGCGTTGCGTTTCTGCCAGACACGCTGGATCAGGCTCTGAATAGCCTGTTGTCCCAGCCGATGGTTCAGAGTGGTGTGGTGCTCTCAACCTGTAATCGTACTGAACTCTATCTCAGCGTAGAGCAGCAGACAGATTTGCAGGAGAGGCTGGTGCGCTGGTTGTGCGAGTATCACGATCTGCGTGAAGAAGATGTCCGCGCCAGCCTTTACTGGCATCAGGACAACGCCGCCGTCAGCCATCTGATGCGCGTTGCCAGTGGTCTCGACTCACTGGTGTTGGGTGAGCCGCAAATTCTCGGTCAGGTCAAAAAAGCCCATGCTGATTCCTCACGCGACCACGCGCTGAGCAGTGAGCTGGAGCGCATGTTCCAGAAAACCTTTTCCGTCGCCAAACGCGTGCGTACCGAAACTGAAATCGGTGCCAGCGCGGTCTCTGTCGCCTTTGCCGCCTGTTCCCTGGCGCGTCAAATCTTCGAATCACTCAGTACGGTCAACGTGTTGCTGGTGGGCGCCGGGGAAACTATCGAATTAGTGGCGCGTCATCTGCGCGAACACAAAGTGCAGAAGTTGATGATTGCCAACCGCACCCGCGAACGAGCGCAGTTGCTGGCTGATGAAGTGGGCGCCGAAGTGATTGGTTTGGGCGATATTGAAACCCGTCTGGCCGATGCGGATATCATTATTTCTTCTACCGCCAGCCCGCTGCCAATTATTGGCAAAGGCATGGTGGAACGCGCGTTGAAAGCCCGCCGCAATCAGCCGATGTTGCTGGTGGATATCGCTGTACCGCGTGATGTTGAACCTGAAGTGGGTAAACTGGCGAACGCCTATTTGTACAGCGTCGATGATCTGCAAGCGATCATCGAGCAGAATATGGCACAACGCAAAGCCGCTGCAGTCCAGGCCGAAAGCATTGTTGTGCAGGAAAGTGGCGAATTTATGGCGTGGCTGCGTGCGCAAAGCGCGGGCGACACCATTCGCGAATATCGTTCACAGGCTGACAACGTGCGTGCCGAGTTGCAGGAGCGTGCGATTGCCGCGCTGCGTCAGGGCGCGGATGCCGAGAAAGTCTTGCAAGAGTTAGCGCACAAGCTGACCAACCGTCTGATTCATGCACCAACCAAATCACTGCAGCAGGCCGCGCGCGATGGCGACAACGAACGCCTGCAGATCTTACGTGACAGCCTCGGTTTAGAGTAATCTGGTCTGTCACGACCTATCACTGGGATACCCTCTATTACATGAAGAGCTCTATTGTTGCCAAGCTGGAAGCCCTCCAGGAACGCCACGAAGAAGTTGAAGCGTTGCTGGGCGATGCCGGCGTCATTGGCGATCAGGAACGTTTTCGCGCCTTATCACGCGAATATGCACAGTTGACCGATGTGACCCGTTGCTTCCGCGACTGGCAGCAGGTGCAGGAAGATATCGAAACAGCTGAAATGATGCTCGACGATCCTGAAATGCGTGAAATGGCTAACGAAGAGTTAAAAATTTCGCGTGAGAAGCGTGAAGTGCTGGAACAACAGCTTCAGGTGCTGCTGCTGCCAAAAGATCCCGATGATGAACGTTCGTGCTTTGTGGAAGTGCGCGCCGGAACCGGCGGAGATGAAGCGGCAATTTTCGCAGGCGATCTGTTCCGTATGTACAGCCGTTATGCCGAAGCACGCCGCTGGCAGGTCGAGATCATTAGCGCCAACGAAGGCGAGCACGGCGGCTACAAAGAAGTTATCGCCCGAATTAATGGTGAAGGCGCTTACGGTCGTTTGAAATTCGAATCCGGCGGCCATCGCGTTCAGCGCGTCCCGGAAACCGAATCGCAGGGCCGTATTCATACCTCTGCCTGCACCGTGGCGGTGATGCCAGAATTGCCGGAAGCCGAAATGCCGGAAATCAACGCGGGCGATCTGAAAATCGATACCTTCCGCTCCTCAGGTGCTGGTGGTCAGCACGTTAACACCACCGATTCAGCGATTCGTATTACCCACTTGCCCACCGGTATTGTGGTGGAGTGTCAGGACGAACGTTCCCAGCACAAAAACAAAGCCAAAGCGTTGGCGGTATTGGGTGCGCGTATTCATGCCGCCGAAACCGCCAAGCGTAATGCGGCAGAAGCCTCAACCCGTCGCAACCTGTTGGGCAGCGGCGACCGTTCGGACCGTAACCGCACTTACAACTTCCCGCAGGGTCGTGTTACCGATCATCGTATCAACCTGACGCTGTACCGCCTGGATGAAACCATGGAAGGCAAGCTGGATACGCTGATCGAGCCGATTGTGCAGGAGTATCAGGCCGATCAGCTGGCCGCGCTGGCTGGACAAGACTGATGATGATTCGCCACTGGCTCAAGCACGCAGTGGTCGCGCTCTGTGGCGGAGACAGCCCGAAACGGGATGCGGAGATTTTGCTGGGATTCGTAACGGGAAAATCACGCAGCTGGCTGGTGGCGTTTGACGATCATGAACTCGACGCTACTCAGCTTGCCGAACTTGATGCGCTGCTGACGCGTCGGGTGAAAGGCGAACCGATTGCGCATCTGGTGGGCGAGCGTGAATTTTGGTCGCTGCCATTGCGCGTTAATGATGCCACCTTAATTCCGCGTCCGGACACCGAAGTGCTGGTGGAGCAGGCGCTCTTACGCATACCTGCAACCGCCTCCTCCTTACTCGATCTTGGCACCGGCACCGGTGCTATCGCATTAGCGCTGGCGAGTGAGCGTCCTGACTGCCAGGTGCTGGGCTGCGACCGTATCCCAGCAGCTGTGGCGCTGGCTGAAGAGAATGCTCAGCGGTTGCACATCAGCAATGCGCTTTTCCAGCTCAGCCACTGGTTCGATGACATTCCCGCCCAGCGTTTCGATCTCATCGTCAGTAACCCGCCTTATATCGATGCCGCCGATGAACATCTGCAGCAGGGAGATGTGCGTTTTGAACCGCTCAGTGCACTGGTGGCCGATGAAGCCGGGCTGGCCGATTTACGTTTGATTATTCACCGTGCCCCACAGTGGTTGCAGCCTGGCGGCTGGCTGTTGCTGGAGCACGGCTGGCAACAAGATGAAGCTGTGCGCGCCATCATGACGCAGCACGGCTATCAGCAGGTCAGCAGCATTAACGATTATGGCGGCAATCCGCGCGTCACACTTGGGCAATTTTTTTGATTTAAGGAAGCACCATGGCAAGCTGGTATCCGCTGGTTAAACATTTCCACCTGCTGACGGTAGCGTTGACGATCAGCTTGTTTCTGCTGCGTTTTTACTGGTTAACCACCGGTTCAGCGATGCTTCAGCGCCGCTGGGTGCGCATTGCGCCGCATATTAATGACACCTTTTTGCTGCTCAGTGGCGTGTGGCTGGTGGTGATCACACACTTTTATCCGTTCTCACCACAAGGAAGCTGGCTGACGGAGAAGCTGTTAGGGGTTATTATCTACATCGCCTTAGGTTCCGTGGCATTGAGCCGTCGCCCACGCAAGATGGGGACACGTTGGATCGCTTGTCTGATTGCAATCGTAGCACTGCTGTTTGTGATTAAGCTGGCGATGACCAAAATGCCGTTATTGGGGATAGTATGACCTCGCCAGAGCTAGTTGATTACAGTGAAACACCGTTGAGTGAAGCGGTGATTGGCGCAACCTGCGCCATACGCAATGATTTTTCTGCGCCATCCGTTCAGCAACAGCTGGCGGCATTAGTTGAAGAAGCACGGGAATACGTCAGCAGCGAACAGGATGCCGACTTGCAACTGGGCAAGCTGCTTGAATTGTTTTATCGCCAGTGGGGCTTTGGTGGCGCCAGCGGCGTCTACAATTTGTCCGATGCGCTGTGGATCGATAAAGTGCTGAAGAGCCGACAGGGCACCGCCGTATCGCTGGGGGTGATTCTGTTACACATTGCCGACGAGCTGGAGCTGCCGCTGATCCCGGTGATTTTCCCCACCCAGTTGATTCTGCGTGCTGACTGGCTGGACGGTGAAATGTGGTTGATCAACCCTTTCAACGGCGAAACGCTGGATACACATACGCTGGAAGTGTGGCTGAAGGGCAATATCAGCCCGACCGCGAAGCTCTACAATGATGATCTGGATGAAGCCAAAACCATCAACGTGATGCGTAAAATGCTGGATACGTTGAAAGCGGCACTGATGGAAGAGAAGCAGATGGAACTGGCGTTAAACGTCAGCCAGGTACTGCTGCAGATTGATCCCGATGACCCGTATGAAATCCGCGATCGGGGGTTAATCTACGCTCAGCTTGAGTGTGAACATATCGCGCTGACCGATTTGACCTACTTCGTTGAACAGTGTCCAGAAGACCCGGTCAGCGAAATGATTAAAGTGCAGATTCACGCAATTGAACAGAAACAGGTGACGCTGCACTAAGCGTCATCTCGACAATAAGGAAAGGGCATGACTCAGAAAGTAGTAAATATCGGCGATATCAAGGTCGCAAACGATCTGCCATTTGTTCTCTTTGGTGGCATGAACGTGCTGGAATCGCGCGACCTCGCCATGCGTATTTGCGAACACTATGTAAAAGTGACCGACAAACTCGGTATCCCTTACGTGTTCAAAGCCTCTTTTGACAAAGCTAACCGCTCTTCCATCAAATCCTACCGTGGTCCGGGTCTGGAAGAGGGCATGAAGATTTTCCAGGAGCTGAAACAGGCGTTCGGCGTGAAAATCATCACTGATGTGCATGAAGCTTCACAGGCGCAGCCGGTGGCGGATGTCGTTGATGTGATTCAGCTGCCTGCGTTCCTGGCGCGTCAGACCGATCTGGTGGAAGCGATGGCGAAAACCGGTGCAGTCATCAACGTTAAGAAACCGCAGTTCGTTAGCCCTGGCCAGATGGGTAACATTGTCGATAAATTCGCGGAAGGCGGTAACGACAAAGTGATCCTGTGCGACCGTGGCAGCAACTTCGGTTATGACAACCTGGTTGTCGATATGCTCGGCTTCAACGTGATGAAGAAGGTCACCAACAATAGCCCGGTGATCTTCGACGTGACCCACGCACTGCAGACGCGCGATCCGTTCGGCGCGGCTTCAGGTGGACGTCGCGCGCAGGTAGCTGAACTGGCGCGTGCGGGTATGGCGGTGGGTATCGCCGGTCTGTTTATTGAAGCGCACCCTGAGCCGAACAGCGCGAAATGCGATGGTCCATCCGCGCTGCCGCTGGATAAGCTGGAGCCATTCCTGGTGCAGATGAAAGCGATTGATGATCTGGTGAAGAGCTTCCCGGAACTGGATACCAGCAACTAATTGCGTTATCCAGAAGTAAGAAAGGCGCCGATGGGCGCCTTTTTTGCTTCAAACGGGGTAGAAGGGTTACAGCATGATCGTCAGCAAATAACCCGCAAACAGCGCCAGATGCGCGGCGCCATTCAGCACATTGGTACGCCCGGTCGAGAACGAAATATGGCACAGAATCAGCGCGGCACTCATGATCACCATTTGTGGTGGCTCAAGGCCAAACACTAATTGCTGATCCGTCAGCGTCGCGATAATGCTTACAGCAGGAACGGTCAGTGAAATCGTCGCTAACACCGAACCAAAGAACAGGTTCATGGCACGCTGCACCTGATTCATCAATACCGCTTTAATCGCCCCCAATCCCTCTGGTGACAGAATCAACAGCGCAACCAGGAAACCGGTAAATTGCTGAGGCGCGTTCAGTTCGGTCAGCAAGTTCTCCAGCGGGTTGGCGTTCATTTTGGTGACGCTGATGACGGCGATCAGATGAATGATCAACCATACCGTATGCCACAGCGAGCTATGCGCAGAAGGCTTACCGTGATGCGGATCGCCATCGTCACCGTCATCCTCATGCTCATAAACAAACAGGCTCTGATGCGTTTTGGTCTGAATCAGCAGGAACACGCCATACATCGCAGCGGAAATTGCGGCAATGATCAACGCCTGAGCCGTGGTGAAGTTTCCGCCTGGCAGCGCATTCGGGAACACCAGCACCAGAATCGCCAGCGGGAAGATGGCAATCATGTACTGCTTTACGCCCGCCAGATTGACATATTGGGTGGCGAATTTGCGTCCGCCGAGCAGCAGCGCAAAGCCCACCAGACCGCCGGTCACAATCATGATGATGGAGTAGAGCGTGTCACGCATTAGCGCAGGTGCAGCATCGCCGGTGGCCATCAAAGCGGAGATCAAACTGACCTCCAGAATCACCACGGACAAGCTCAAAATCAGCGAGCCATAGGGTTCACCCAGGCGGTGTGCCAGCACGTCAGCGTGACGCACCACGCTGAAAGCACTACAAAGGATGGCGACCAGCGCCAACAGGTTGATGCCGATAACCGGCAATAATGCCTTCTGACCGCCAAAGAAGCTCAGCACCGTCAGCGCGACAATCGGGAAAATCAGTGAGTACTCGGTATGTCGGGTTTTCTCATGTGTAGCCATTCACCATCCTCTCCGGCAAAAAGAACAAAACAGGCGATCAGTGCCTGATAAATATAATGACTTTTCTGACGCAGCGCAGTGTAACTTTTCAACAGTTGTGTTTCAGGCTTTTTACGCGACTTTACTTAGTCAGGTTTTTGATTCTAATCCAGCAAAATAAGCAATCATCTTCTAATAACATAGACTATTCATCTTGTTGTAAATCGATAAAAGTAATTTTAAGATAAAATAATGCCTATTTTAATCTGATTTCATTGCGGTTTATCGGAGTTTTGTGGATTTAAAAAACCTTGTGTAACTAAAGTATATGTTTGCCATTTCATTGCTTTCTTCGTCATCACTCTGTTCAAGTTATCTGCCAGGCAGCCGATGCTATTTACAAAGAATTTCCCCTTTGTGATCGGGGTCAATCTTGAAACTTTTGTTAAAAATGCATTAATGTCTTCTCTTAAGTCGACGCAACGCGTGTTGCCTGTAAGACATCATCTTTGAGGAGCCGAACCGACAGGATGTTAGCGCAGTAGAGGAGGTCGCATTGTTAACCCGGGAATTTCTTTTAAAAGCGGATTGTAAAACATCATTTGGCGATATCGACGAAGCGCTGCTGTGGAGCTGTGAAAAGCGTGCCGCGTCACTCGCTGCCACACTGGCTTGTCGCCCTGACCAAAGCCCGGTGTGGATATTTGGCTATGGCTCCCTGATGTGGAACCCGGTTTTTGAGGCGGAAGAAGTGGCTTCCGGGCGACTCGAAGGCTGGCATCGTGCTTTCTGTCTGCGTCTGACCGCCGGCAGAGGAACGGTATCGACGCCCGGTCGTATGCTGGCGCTAAAAGAAGGCGGTTCAACCAGCGGTCTGGCTTTCCGTTTACCCGAAGCGCGGCTGCATGACGAACTGGAGCTGCTGTGGAAGCGCGAGATGATCACCGGCTGTTATCTGCCAACCTGGTGCGAACTGGAACTGGAAGATGCTCGCAAAGTGACGGCGTTGGTATTTATCATGGATCCGCGTCACCCTCTGTATGAAGCAGACTCCTGTCGCAGCACCATCGCACCGTTGATTGCCCAGGCCAGCGGACCATTGGGCACCAATGCTCAGTATCTCTACTCCCTCGAACAGGAGTTGGGTAAACGCGGCATGCAGGAAGATGCGTTGACGCGTCTGGCCGCTGAGGTGAGGGCGCTGCAGCAATCTGCAGCGCGTTAACTACTGTTTAACCGGATTAATCAGCCAGGTGCCGGGTTTGTCAATGGTCAGTGATTGGCTCATTACCTGGCTGCCATTTTGCACTTCAATTCGATAACTCCCCGCCGCCAGATTGAGTGAAGCAAAGCCACTGCTGGTGGGTTTCACGTCCTTCGCTTCGCCGTTAAGCAGCACTTTCTCGCCCTCCTGCAAGCGCAGATAGACGGTTGCCATACCTGGCGCGCTGGCTGCTGCGCTCTGACTCGCCACCGGCGCTGACGCAGAAGGTGTAGCGGCTATTGAAGCGGTTTCACTGTGGCGATTCGTTTTCCACACCACCACCACCACGGCCAGAATGGCAATGGCAGCGGCGGCGACCAGACCAGGCGAAAGGCGACGCACGTTGCGTGGCGTGACAGGTTCAATCGCCGCCGCTGCATGATTCACCGCCATTACCTGTGGTTCAGGCACCGGAGCGGCGACGGGTTCCGGCGCTGGAGCTGGAGCTTCAACCGCCACCGGGAAGGTGGTGACCAGTGCTTCAACATCGCTCACCGGCAAATCAATCAGGCTGGCAAACGCATCAATGCTTTGTGGGCGATCACCGGGTTTCATTGCCAGCGCACAGTCGATGGCATGCAATAGCGGCAGGGAATAGCCTGCTGGCTTGCGTTCAACCAGTGGCTGATAGTTATCCTCGATGCAGCGCACCACGCTAACCGGAGGCGCATGGCCGGTAATCAGATTGTGCAGCACCGCGCCAAGTGCATAGATATCGGTCCACGGACCTTGCTCAACTTCACCCTCTTCACTGTATTGCTCAATCGGGGCAAAGCCAGGCTTCAGCATGATTTCGGTTTCATCGGAGAGATTGCCGATCTCCTTACGCGCTGAACCAAAATCGAGTAACACCGGCAGCTGATTTTCCTGGATTTGGATGTTATCCAGCGAAATATCGCGGTGCAGATAACCGGCGGCATGAATGGTGTTAATCGCGCCAAACAGCGGCGGCAACAGCCGACGAATCCAGGACTCATCGATACTGTCCGGGCTGGTGACCTGCCACTCTTTTAATGTCATCCCGCTGTAGTAGAGCGTGCCCATGTAAGCGGTGCCGTTCTCTTCCCAGAAGCGCAACACGTGCAGCAGGCCGGGATGATTAAAACGTGCCAGCAAACGGGCTTCCTGAATGAAGCTGTTACGTCCGGCGTTGAACAGTTTCTGGAAGCGCTCGCCACGCAACTCCAGCGACAGATCCGCAGCACGCACCGCCAGTGAAACCGGCATGTACTCTTTGATGGCGATGGTGCGTTCCAGTTGATGGTCCCAGGCACGGTAAACAATGCCAAAGCCGCCGCCGCCAATCACTTCCTTGATTTCAAATTCATTAAACCGGTAACCCGCAGGCAGGGCATTCGGTGTGTGGTTTTCGTTTGCCGACATAGTGAACTCTCTGAACACGTCCTGTAGCGCCTGCCCGTCTGTTGAGGTCAGGCGACGACCGCTAATTAATTAATGTTACGCCAGGCACCAATCGCCGGATCGGCAAGATCCGCATGCAGGGTGTCAATCAGTAACACAGTCACTTTTTGCTGTGGCATAAACTGCGACGACCAAACGCCGCGTAAGGTTTCAACCCGACTCTTCACCGTGTCACTGTCTTGACCCGCTGTCTTATCCATTTTAATCAGCAGATTGCCAGTGAAGCGCCAGACATGTTGCTGGCTATCGAACGGCAGCACTAACCAACTCTCTTCGGCGTCCGGACGCGTCACGATCATGCGCTGTTTGTTCACCGCCACCACTTCCAGTGCCGGGCCGCTGAGCTTGAGGTTGGCAATGGGATAGCCCTGATAGAAATTCACCGCCAGCGAGCGTGTTTTGTCACCACTCATCAGGGTTAATTCACTCGGGCCTTCAAGCCAGCCATCCGTGGAGCAGTGCT
Organism: Enterobacter cancerogenus; assembly: GCA_000773965.1. Taxonomy (GTDB): domain Bacteria; phylum Pseudomonadota; class Gammaproteobacteria; order Enterobacterales; family Enterobacteriaceae; genus Pantoea; species Pantoea communis. The sequence goes on along the minus strand of JRUP01000014.1, from coordinate 1,464 downwards.
GCTGCGGGTTATCCGGAATAAATAGTGAGTCGCCGTTTTCGTCCCATGAGGTGCGGAAATGACAACCCGCTGGTAGGGTGAAGTGCTGCAATGGGGTGCTGTCTGCCGGGCGTGAGAGATCCAGCGGGGCGGCATTGCTGGCACTGGCACTGGCGGTCGCATCGTTTATCACGATGGGTCGCCAGTTCTGTAATTTTGCTGCGCTGCCGTTGGCCAGCACGCTGCCGTCTTTATTGGTCATCTGCCACGGGATTTCATCCAGCGTGCCGCATTGATTCGCCAGCAGCGTGCCAACGCGCGGCAGGAAGCTGGTCAGAATGCTGGAATCAGTGCTTTTGCCGGAAACAATACGCAACGGCAAGGTCTCTTTACACCAGTCGTTGGGTGAATTGCTGGCCACATTATCGATATAGACTTCAAGCGACAGACTCGGCGAATAGACCACGCGATAATCATCAGCTTGCGCATTTAGAGCCAGCAACAGGGTCGCTAAGCCCGGCAACCACACTTTCATAAGGGTCCTTGGGATCAATAACGTGTCGGCAGAAAACGTGCCGCATCAGCCTGGGAATAAAGCAGCGTCGCTTCCTGCGGTTCGCCAATCCAGATGGCCAGAGCGCTGAGATTGTCGCTTTTTACACTGCGGTTAACGGCTTGTTCCATCAAAGTCAGCCACTCTTCGCAGGCATTGACCATGCGCAGGGCTTGTTCCATCTCGTGAGTGGTCAGATTGAGCCAGAACCCGTCGGTGCAGACGAGAAACGCATCGCCATCCGTCAATGAAATCACTTCACTAAAGGTGGCTGGACGTGCAGGCTCAACGCCGAGCGCATTATAGAGTAAATTACTGTTAATTCCGGTATTTTCATAGCCTGCTTCGCGCAGTTGCTGGGCCAGACTATGGTCACGCGTCACTTGACTCAACACCCCATGACGGAAGTGATAAACCCGGCTGTCACCGGCATGCGCCCACCATGCGCGCTGTGTCTCGCGGTCAATAAACAGCGCGGCCAGCGTGGTGCTCATGCGAGCATATTTCGGATTTTTGCCCTGCGCCTCAAGCAACACCTGCTGGCAGTGCTCAATCGCTGCGCGAGTGCTCTCGGGCGTGAACGTCGGGCTATTGTGTAACTGGGTCAGCAGCGTATCCCGCACGATTTGCGCCGCTTTATCACCGCCAGGCAAACCGGCCACGCCATCGCAAACCAGAAAGCAGGCTTTGTGCTCATCCAGGTCGGCTCCGGTGCGATCCTGGTTTTCATCGCGCATTCCCTGCTGGCAACGGCTGGCAAACATCATTTTCATGCGTCTTCGGTCCGAGTCTGGGAATCTTTATATTGATTCACTTCCATGTCATACGCATGCAGGAAAGCTTCACCAAACAGGGTATGGAAGTCATCTTCAATTTCACCGGCAGTGCGCTGATAGTGGCGTGAAAAGTAATCCCACAAGGCCGCTTTACGC
>JRUP01000013.1 GCA_000773965.1 Enterobacter cancerogenus | reverse complement strand
TCATGATGATGCCCATGTTCTTGATGTTGATCCTGCGTATGGTCATGATCGTGGTGCTGGTGCCACGCTTGTGCTTCAGACCAGGTACGCCAGAACATCCAGGCAGCTGTTGCAATGATAATGAGGCCTGAAATCAGCTGCAGCCAGGGTTCGGCAGCTTCGGCAGTAAACTGCCGACTGATATACATCCCGCCCATCGCAATCAGCCATACTACCGCAGTGTGGGAAAAAGTGGCTGCCAGACCCAGCATCACCGCCTGGCGAACACTGCCACGGATGGCGACGATAAATGCCGCCATCATCGTCTTAGAGTGACCCGGCTCCAGGCCGTGCAACGCCCCAAGCAAGATGGCGCTGGGGATAAACAGCAACGCGCTAGACGTGCCCTGGTTCAGCAGGGCAGCGAAATCATTCATGGTGTGCATCTCGTGTCGTGATAAGTTGAAAGCGGCATTGCAGTGCCGTAAAATCAAAAAATTCAAAGAAAATATACTATACCCCAGTATACATTAAGATCAACAGGAGCCGACAATGGGCCATACACTCAAGCATCAGAAAAGCCTGTTAACCCGCGTACGTCGTATTAAAGGGCAGGCAGCTTCGCTCGAGACCGCATTGGAATCGGGTGAGGAGTGCCTAAAAGTGTTGCAGCAGGTAGCAGCGGTACGCGGTGCAGTTAATGGTCTAATGGCAGAACTGCTGGAGGGGCATATCAAAGAGCACCTGATGAATGAATCTGCCACCGAAGCGGAGCGCACTCAGGATTTGGAAGAGATTGTCAGCGTTATTCGTTCATATCTGAAGTAGGAGCAAACCATGCTGTGGCTCATCGTAAAATACGCCATTACGGCGGGCATGGTGGTGCTGATTTCTGAAGTGGCGAAACGCAGTGACCGTCTCGGAGGGTTGATTGCGGCGCTGCCATTAGTGACGATATTGGTGCTGATCTGGATGAAGCTGGAAGGTCAGAGCCAGGCAAAGATCGCCAGCCACGCCTGGTATACCTTCTGGTACGTGGTGCCAACCCTGCCGATGTTTGTCGCCTTTCCATTTCTCTATCAGCGCTGGGGGTTTTGGCCCACGCTGGTGGCGAGTTGCCTGTTAACTATCGTGCTTTTTGTCCTGTGGGCAACGTTGCTAAAGCGCTTTGGCATACAGTTGATGTAGTCTGATTTTTTATGCCTGCACCCGTTTTCTTTACCCCTTTTTTACCTCGCGCTTGATGAATGCGGAGCGAGAATCCAGCACACAGATTTATCAAAGTATTGTACTGAGCGCCGGATTCAGCGGGCGCGCGCGGTACTGAAGTCAGGGCGCGGTATTGAGCGCGCCCAAACATTCAAATGAGCGCGTCAGCCGTTGCCGCCAGTTGGGCAAACGGACCCGATATCGTTTGGTTATGATGGGCAATGATCTGGGATGCACTCATCTGCCCGTTGTCTGTCGTGCTATGTGCATCGCTGATTAATACCACGCGAAAGCCTAAGTCTGCCGCTGCCCGGCAAGTCGTATCCACGCAATATTCTGTTTTCATACCACAAATCACCAACTCTTCAATTCCGGCGAGTTGTAGCGAAGCCAGGAGCGTCGTGCCACGGAAACAGTTGGGGTAGCGTTTCACAAACACACCATCCAACTCGGCATCTATCGCCAACTGTGGAATAAGCTGCGTGAGCGGACTGCTCTCGGCAAGAGGTGTTCCCTCAGGCCCGGTATGGCGAGCAGCAAAGATCGGAGCTTTTGCGTCGCGTGCACGGGCAATCAACGTGTTGATATTGTTCAGCAAAGTTTCTGCGGCAAATGGCTGCTGCGGCGCAAAAAACAAGCCGTGTTGCATATCGATAATCAATAGCGCTTTTTTACTTGAGGATGGCATGGTGTGTCTCCTTTCACTGGGTGATGAACGGAGACAATCCCCGTCCATTGGCTGACGGGGTGAGAATTCTGTACGCTTACGTTTTCGCTACAGATACACTCACGCCGCCGACGAATGCGGTGGTGGTTGTCACTGTGGTCAACGTAATGAACAAAGACATCATCGGCTAGCGGCAGATTGGGGAATAAATCTGACGTTAGCACAACATCGTACAAAATCCCTGCGGTTTTTTTTCTGCTGAGAGGAAAAGACGCTAAAGTAGCAGGCAGTGTGTATCTGCGGAGAAACGACGTTGGTAAAGCCCGTCCACTTGTCACGCGTTCTGCATAGCCCTATGTCTGGTACAGAGGCCATGGCGCTACAGAGCGAACATACCTTTCCGCGCCATTCCCACGATCACTACGGGATTGGTGTCATCTCGCAAGGTGCACAGCGCTCATGGAGCCTGCTGGGGCAGATAGAGGCCGGTCCTGGAGATGTGATAATTGTCAATCCGGGAGAAGTGCACGATGGTATGCCGCTACAGGGCGCGCGTAGCTGGCAGATGGTCTATCTGGAACCTGAACTGTTGTGGCAGGAGTTACGGATGGAGAGGAGTGATGCCGATGCAGTGCTCAAGCCGTTAGTCAGAGACAACTCTCTGAGCCATCGTCTGTTTCAGCTATTTTTCGCCCTAAATCAGACCAAGGTTGAACCGGGTTTTCTCGAAGAGACGTTATTACAATGCTTAATGCACCTCTGTCATCACCACCTTCTGACCCTGGCTTTCCCGCCCAACATGACGCCCACGATACAATGGGCAAAGCAATATTTAGATGATGCTCCATCACGTCAGACGAGCCTGAGTGAATTGGCAACGTTGTGTGGGCTAAGTCGATTCCAACTTTTGCGCAGTTTTGCTCGTGAAGTTGGAATGACGCCCCATGCCTATCTCATGCAGTTGCGCGTCCGTAATGCAAGACAATGGCTGGCAAAAGGGAATAGTGTGGCTGATGCCGCTGTTATGAGTGGTTTTGCCGATCAAAGCCACCTCACGCGTGCATTCTCGCGCCAAATGGGTATCACGCCGGCACGCTATCAAAAAGCCATTCTGCTGTAATCCTCTGCAATTTTGTTCAAGACGCTGGCATTTCGTGAATTGATACTCAGGCGATACATTCGACTGAGGGATTAAAAATGCACGCTGGAATAGAGTTTTATGTCACTACTTTGGTGGTGGTGATGTCACCGGGCCCTGGGGCTATGTTAACTATCGCCAGCGGTCTGAATCGAGGAGTGCGTGTCAGTTTTATTACGGCTTTAGGGTGCACGCTCGGTATTGTGCCGCATCTTCTCGCTGCATTGCTGGGATTAGCCGTTATTTTTCATACCAGTGACTACGCATTCAACATGTTGAAGCTAATCGGCGTTGGCTACTTGCTCTACATGGCGTGGATGGCGCTACGTGAGCGGACGTCACTGACCACGGAGGTGGAGAGTAAAAAATCCGCATTGCATATTATTAACCATGCTCTGTTACTCAATCTCTTTAACCCTAAGTTATCGCTGTTTTTTCTGGCTTTTTTACCGCAATTTATCGCTTCAGAGAGTTCGACGCCGACACAAGATATGTTAGTACTGAGTGCCATTTTTATGTTGCTGACGCTTTTCATCTTTATGTTATATGGCGCTTTTGCCGCGCTGATGAGGCGTCGGGTGCTCGAAAAACCGCGCGTGTTGCGCTTTATGAACCGAATCTTTGCGTTGAGCTTTGTTTGCCTGGGCATCAAATTGCTCATCAGTTCGCGATAACCCATTTAAAAAGGAGAAATCATGATGGAATTTAATTCAATTGATGCAGTCAGGGAAGAAATTGATCAATTGGATCAACAACTGGTGGCATTAATTGCCCGGCGTGGGGAGTGTGTTAAAGCCGCGGCGGGATTTAAAAAAGACAGCACTGCGGTACGCGCTCCCGATCGTGTGCAACAGGTGATTGATAAGGTGAAAGGTCAGGCCAAAGCGCAGGGTTTACCTGAGGAAATTATTGAGCAGGTTTACCGTGCGATGATTACAGCCTTTATCGATTATGAGCTGCAACAACATAGTGAATTGAAAGCGTAGTGGGGCGCACGAAAAAAATAAGGCTGCGATGGGTTAGAATTGCAGCCTTAAGTTAAGAAAATCTCATTAACAGTACGGGGCCTTGAGGCCCCGATTTTAATGCTGTGTGTCTTTGCCCGTATTATCGCGATTGCGAAAAATGTGTGTGACGTTATTGGTATCTTTGAGTGCCATGCTTTGCTGAGTAGCGGATTGCATGTTGTTCAGGACTTCTGCCATCGCTAGGCTAAGTGCTTTTTGGCGGCCAGAATCGGGCTCAACGGACGCCATCAAACGAAGCTTATCGAGCAGGGCGCTGTTCGTCACCGGCCCCTTTTTTTTCAGCAGCTGCAGTACGGCATCGCCCATGACGATATCAGTTAATCGTTCATCTTTACTTCTGTTCATACACGTTCTCTGGTTACCGCAACAGACCTGCGACAGGTAACAAAGTGGATTCAGTCTAACGTGAAATAACCTATGAGGCGGAAGCCACTTTGTCCGATGTCAGGTCGGTGCGCAAGTTCTCAGGATCATCGCTCGGAGGTAAACATCAGGCCAATTAACTGTTGGTAGTGCAACTCTTCTTCCGGGCTGTTTGCCTGTTCTAGTCGGCAAATCAGCTTGGTGCAGATCGTTTTGCGACTCAGTGAACGGCCTGAGCGCAGTATTTCTCCAGCGATTTTACCCAGGATTTCCTGCTGGGAAGGCAGGGAAGCTTCATTAAAATACCGCGTAATCGCATCCGACGTTGATAGCAGGTTTCTACCCTGACGCATGGTTCCATCCTCCAGGTTAACTAATGAGCACTAGGCCCAGTAAAGTTATACAAAGAAAAGCCAGTTGTACAGGAATAAGGTTAACCATCAGGTGAGCTGTTTTTGCAAAAAGTGCTAGTCTATTAATTACAAAAGCTTATGTAAAACCCTTTTCTTAGAGCACCCAAAGTTGATGCCTGAGCCAATAATCATGGCAAAAGCAGGCCTAAAATAGCAAATAACACATAACATGCGCTAGCAGTGAGCCAGAGGAAAGAATAAAGCCTCATCCACATATGTAATTTCATCCTACCATCATCAAAAAAATCATAACCGGGATCATTTATATCAATATAGTTTATTTTTTTTCTCTGACTCAGTTTTATAAAAAATCTGATGACGGGAAATGACCCAAAAAATCCAGTCATATAAAAGAAGGCACACGGTGCGGGTAATTTATATCTTTCTCGGTAAGAGGATACTAAATTGGTGTACTCCTCTCTTTTTACAATGTAAACAATTAGAGATAGGATCAGGAGTGCACAGCCTAGCGCCCCAAAAAACAATGAAGTATTTGCCAATAATTTATTAGTTATCATAATGTTCTAATACTTTGTTGAGTATTGTTTCAGCTCCTGTGCTTCCGGCATATCCACCGGCAACAGAACCAACCACTGCGCATGCAACCCCACCAGCACCTGCTGTCACAATTCCTATAGCAGCACAACCAGCTAATGCGGCGGAACTACCCCATACGCCACCCAGCATGCCACCCCCTGTTGTAAGCGCAAATTTCGAATAGTCTTTAACCGCAATTTTCCCACATTCACCTTCCCGGCCTTTACTACAAGCATCTACCACATCATTTGTGGTGCCAGCAAAGGAAAATCCAATGCCAATATAACCTCCCATTTTAAGGAATCTGGCGGCCTTAGCTGCATTGCCTATATAATAGGAATATCCGGGTATTGCGCCTATACCCACCGTGGACCATTCGTGGACTATTGAACGACTGGACAGGTTCAGCGCTCGTTTCATACTTTCATACTGCTGGAACCTAATGGTATATCGGGCCAGGTTTTTAAGTAGGGGCTTATTTACCAGCTCTTTTAACTGATTTAGCAACTGATTTCGCTCGACAAAAAACTGCTGACCAATCAGTGTTCCCTGAGTGCGAAACTGATTCTGATAACTTTCTTCAATTTTCTTCAGGGTCTGCTCAATGGCGTTGAAGTATTTTTCACCTGCATCACCGGCGGTTCCAAAGATTTTATCTCCGACACTTGTCAGCGCCGCAATAGTGCCGTAGTGCTTTTGCATAAAACCGGCTTCTTCGACATTCACACCAATTAGTGCGCTTTCTGTCTTTGATTTAGCCTTCTTTAGGGTTTTAAGCGCATGCATGGTTAGAGGGGCTGGAGTATCGGGATCAGCTACGATGAGTATCTGCCCAGGTCTTAGCCAGGGGGTATCAGCATTTTGTTGCATAAACATATTAGCTGCAGGGCTGCGAATGTCCCTGAAAAGTTCTCTTGCCTGATAATCCAGCGAGCCAGGGCGCTTAACAATACAATATCCGGGGGCCAGGTTACGAGCCATGAGTCCTTTCTCCATCAATTGGTGCCACCACCTGCAGGTAGCAAAAAAAGCTGCGGTCAATATAAATAATTCTACTGTGTTACGCAAAAACGGTTGTCACTCTGCTAAAAGTGGTCACTGCGCAGTACGACACATCATCAAGATTCAGTTGCATACGCTGTGACTAATTAAAGCACCCTAAGCTTCACCAGCATTCTGGCGCTTAGATTTTTGATAGTAAAAAAAATGATTTTGTAACAAGTAAATCGCCAGAAATGTTTCATTCGCTAGTCCAATTATTCATCTGGCATATCAGGCCGGAAGCCCCTTCTTAACCAAAGGGGCTTTTGTTTTGCTCCATTAAGTCAATGTGGAGTGATCCCGCCAATATTTTAATTGCTATTACATTCCTGCGAAGGTCACTAATCACCATCTGTTGAACGTGTCAGCGTTTCCCACGCCTCGATCTCTGCATTCAACGCCACAAGTTTATCCTTCACCAGCTTCAATGCATCGCTTCCAAGCAGCAAATGTGCAGGCGGATTATCGCTTTCAATGATAGCCAGCATCGCGTGGGCGGCTTTCTGTGGATCACCAAGCTGCTTACCACTTTTCTCCTCTCGTGCCTGACGAATAGGATCGAAGAGCGCGTCATAATCACTGATGCTGCGTGCGCTGCGCACCATGGAGCGGCCAGCCCAATCAGTACGGAATGAGCCGGGAGCAACAGCGGTGACGTGAATATTGAAGGGCGCAAGTTCTTTACTGAGGGTTTCTGAAATACCTTCCAGCGCAAACTTACTCCCACAGTAATAACTAATGCCCGGCATGGTGATAAATCCGCCCATCGACGTAATGTTAAGAATATGTCCGCGACGCCGTTGGCGCATGAAGGGCAATACAGCTTTGATCATCGCCACGGCACCAAATACATTAACGTCAAATTGGCGGCGCATCTCCTCCAGCGAGGACTCCTCCATAATCCCTTCGTGTCCATAACCCGCGTTATTGACCAAAACATCAATTGGACCCTGATCAGCTTCAATGTCGGCTATAAGGTCATCAATAGCAGCGAAATGAGTGACATCGAGTTCAAACGCCAGCGCATTTTGCGGATGGAGTTGTTCAAATGCCAATTTGGCTTCTACATTTCGTACCGTCCCGATCACGCGATAACCTTTGGCTAAGGCCTCCAGCGCCAGCGCACGGCCGAAACCACTGCTAACTCCGGTTATCAAAAGCGTTTTAGAGGTAGACATCGATTTTTCTCCCTACGTGAATGATGCATGCATAATATTCTCTGGAGGTCAGCGCTATAAGGCCGTATCTTCTGCTTTTATTGCCTAATCTTATGAGTAAGAGGGAGTAATGGTTGATTCAGAGGTGCAACAGCGCACAGTAGAATTGCTCAAAACGCTCGCGCCGCATGAGGGCTACAATCTGACGGCACTTTCTGATGTGCGTATTTTGCGTTCAGATCGCCCACTAGCGCGCACGCCGGTGCTTTACGATCCCGGTATTGTGATTGTCTGCCAGGGCACTAAGCGTGGTTTCTTTGGCGATCAAATCTACCTCTACGATGAGCAGCATTATCTGGCGGTTTCTGTACCGGTTCCCTTTACCATGGAAACCACTGCTAGCGTAGAACACCCACTGCTGGCGATCTATATGCACCTTGATTTCAGTGTGGCGACAGCGTTGTTGTTGGAACTAGAGCAACAGCAGGTGCCTTTCACGGCGAAAGCAGCGCAGAGCATGATGTCGAGTCCCATGGATCAGCCGCTCCGTGATTCAGTGCTACGTTTCCTGACGGCCCTGAGTCATCCTTTGGATGCACAGATCCTCGGCCCCGCACTGGTGCGTGAACTCTATTATCGTGTGTTGACGGGTGCACAAGGTCAGGCACTGCGTGCCGCGCTGACGTTGCAGGGGCAATTCGGCAAGGTGGGTAAAGCGCTGCGCCATATTCATGCCTGCTATGCTCAGACACTCAATCTGGCGCAGTTGGCGGGTGAGGCAGGCATGAGCGTGCCGACGTTCAGCGCGCATTTCAAAACCATCACGCAACAATCGCCGATGCAATACGTGAAATCGGTTCGCCTGCATCAGGCTCGTATGCTGATGGTGCGTCAGGAGATGACGGCGGCGGCGGCGAGCCTTGCGGTGGGTTATGAAAGCGCATCCCAATTTAACCGGGAATTCAAACGTCTGTTCGGGCTGCCACCGGCGGAGGAGATCAAACGCATGCAGCGCAATTTCGCGGTGCCGCCTGCACAACAGGCTGCTGTGTTTGTCTCTTCGCATTAAGGCTCATATTACTGGTTTCAGCACCAATACCGCATAACGGCAAATGTCATCGGTAGCATTGCTAAACACGCAATCCGTGGGATCGCCCAGCTCCAGGCAATCACCCACATTCATTTCAAACAGATTGTCGCCCTCCTGAAAGCGCAAAGTGCCTTCCAGCACCCAGATCAACTGACGACGTGAAAGGTAGGAAATCGCTGGCATTGGCACGTCAGTGTGCGGAGGGAGCTCTACACTCACGACATCCAACGGGATATCGCCAGGTGAAATATGGCGGCGAATGTAGCCCGTTTCCGGATCCTGCCACACGGGTTGTTGTGCATGGCGCAGCAACGTCCCGGGTTGAACTTCCGTGAGGGCGATGAGCTGCGACATGCTCATAGCAAACGAGCCGGCGAGGCGAGCGAGAGACGTCGCAGTTGGGCTGCTCTCACCCCGTTCTATTTTATGGATCATCGCCCGTGAAACACCGGACTGTACTGCCAGGTCGGTTAAAGACCAGCCGCGCTTCTCACGTTCGATTTTAATGTTCTGACCAATGCGCGCATTGATGTCATCTTCTTTACTGGACAATTCATCTAACATAATGGATAACTACAATAGTAAACGAAACATCCACTATAGTGACGAGGCGGAAATCATGCAAATACGAGCAGCAGAAGAGGGCGATGCCGGGGCGATCGCGGACATCTACAACGACGCAGTACTCAACACCACCGCGATTTGGAATGAGAATACCGTGGATATTGCTAACCGCATCCAGTGGATGGCTGCACGCCAGGCCGCAGGGTTTCCGGTATTGGTGGCGATTCAGGAGCAAGCCGTCATTGGCTACGCCTCCTATGGCGACTGGCGTCCCTGGGACGGCTACCGACATACCGTTGAACATTCAGTCTATGTCCATAAAAACGGGCGCGGCCAAGGGGTGGGCGGCATGCTGATGACCGCCTTGATTGAGCGGGCGCGCGAGCAGGGCAAACATATGATGATTGCCGGGATTGAGTCAGAGAACAGCGCTTCAATCGCGCTGCACAAGAAGCTGGGTTTCAGTGATGGCGGCAGATTAAATCAGGTAGGCTGCAAATTTGGCCGATGGCTCGACCTGACCTTTTTGCAGCTTCAGCTTGATGCAAGGCCGCAGCCTTAACTTAGTGTTTCTGCAAAACGTATTCACTGGGTAAGCTGTCGATATCCTGCATGATCCGCGATACATGCTTGCGCATGCGATTACGTGCTACGGCGGCGCATTTTATCCCATTGAACGTTCAGCCAGTCGCCACGCTTTTGGCGACATCCCCGTCTCGCGTTTAAACGCATGGCTGAAGGCGCTTTCTGATGTGTAACCCAGCGACTGCGCCACCACGGCCACCTGATCGGACTCCTCACGTAAGGCGCGTTCGGCTAATCGCATGCGCCATTGTGTCAGATAGGCAACCGGTGTCACACCCGCAACAGTTCGAAACTGCTGAGCAAAGGTGGTGCGTGACATGGCGCAGGCTTTTGCCAACTCTTCCAGATGCCAATTTCTTGCTGGATCGCCATGCATCAGTTGCAGCGCAGGCGCAAGACGCGCATCGCCAAGGGCACGCAGCCAACTGGCGGGGAGTGCATCACAGGTTTGCAGATGAGCACGCAAAATCTGAATAAACAGCAGTTGCGCCAACTGTGACGAGGCCAGTTGCGAACCCGGCTGTGTGGTACGACGCTCTTGTACTAACTGGTCCAGTAACCAACGGAACGAGGCCGCTTGCGGGGAGGCGGCAGGGACATGAATCCATGGCGGCAAAATGTGCGTCAATAAACGGCCACTGGTGGGATTCAGCAGGACATGCCCACCGATATGCGCAAAATCATCCCCTTCACCAATGGGGGCATGAGGTTTTCCGGCACCGAAAAACACACTCATGGCATCAACCAACTCTACGCCCGGTTCGCTGGACAGCACAAAGGCGCGTTTTGCACTCAGTAAACCAACATCGCCGGTTGAGAACAGAATCGGCCTGGCGTCGTCGTCAAACTGAACCCAGCATTGTCCTTTCAGGACGGCGAAAAACTTAATCTTCTCGGGCGCAGGGAAACGTAACGCCCAGCGGCCGCCCGCGCTAAAGCCTCCTGTCACCAGGGATTCCGCGTGGACGAATTTCAGGATGTCGGAAAAAGGGTCGTTTTGCATTTCCGTACTATCACGCAACTTACACGCACTATCAAGCATTCACAGTCCGGTCATGGCTGTTTACTCTGCTCGGTATCACAACAGCGAGGCATTTTCATGACTAAAGAAACCGTTTTGGTGACGGGTGGTACCGGTTTTATCGCGCAACATTGCATTATTTCCCTGCTTAAACAGGGATACAGAGTGCGCACGACGGTGCGTTCAGCCCAGCGAGAGAACGAAGTGCGACAACATCTGCAGCAAGGAGGTGTAGATCCAGGCGAAAACCTGACATTTGTCGTGGCTGATTTGATGGCCGATCAGGGTTGGGATGCGGCTACTCAAGGCTGTACTTATGTGCTGCACGGCGCATCACCTACACCATCCGGTGCGCAGGTCACCGAGGCCGATTGGATCAACCCCGCGATTGAAGGAAACTTGCGCGTTCTGCGGGCGGCGAGGGATGCTGGCGTTAAACGCGTGGTGTTAACGTCGGCATTTGGTGCGGTCGGAGTCGGTCACGCGGCGGACTACCCGCGCCCATTTAAGGAGACGGACTGGACGAACCTGGACAGCGATTTATGGCCATATCAACGTTCCAAAACCTTATCGGAACGGGCAGCCTGGGCCTTTATTGAGAAGGAGGGGCGGGGTTTAGAGCTGTCAGCTATCAATCCCGTGGCTGTACTCGGACCTGTGCTGGGCGCAGACTACTCACACTCAACCCGGATTATCAAAGAGATGTTAGAAGGGCAGCCGGGTTGTCCTGATATTAACAGCTGTTTTGTGGATGTACGGGATGTCGCCGATTTACACGTCATCGCCATGAAGCACCCAGCAGCCAGGGGGGAGCGATTCCTTGCCAGTTCGGGCCATAGTTTGCGTCTGGTGGAGGTAGCCCATACTTTGAAAACGTCACTGGGGGACGCCGCCCGCTGCGTATCAACGATCGAACTCACGGATGAGAGCGTGCGGGCTGCTGCAAATACGAATCCAGTGATGATTGGGATGGTGAAATTGTTGGGGGTAGATATGAACGTCACGGCAGAGAAAGCGATATCTTTGCTAGGCTGGCAGCCGCGCACACCCCAACAGGCGATTATCGCGACGGCCCAGAGCTTGATTGAGCTGGGTTTGGTATCACACAACTAGCGTCTGCGGGCAGCATGCAGTTATGTACTGACAGATACTGCGGCATTTATTCCCACCTAAACCTCAACACGATGCTATATAAATGATAACGATTATCATCAATTGCTTTGTGCTGAGGTCAGGATGCAACCAACAGAACTCATCGCCGACTGTTGTATCGTCGGCGGCGGACCAGCAGGATTAATGCTGGGTTATTTACTGGCGAGATCAGGATTAAGTGTCGTGGTGATTGAAAAACATCCCGACTTCCTGCGCGATTTTCGTGGCGATACCATCCATCCCTCGACGCTGGAGATCATGCGCCATCTCGGGCTGCTGGATGAGCTACTGACCTTACCGCATCAGAGAGCCGAAAAATTACAGGCAGAAGTGGCTGGTCAGGAGATCACGATGGCTGATTTCTCGCGCTTGCCGGTGCAGTGCCGCTTTATTGCCTTTATGCCGCAATGGGATTTCCTCAATTTTCTCGCGAGCAAAGCGGCCGCTTTTCCCGGCTTCACGCTCTTACAATCCACCGCTTTTGATGACTTGATCTATGCAGAGGGTGAGGTATCGGGTGTTAAAACGTTACAGGGTAACGATACGCGCATCATTCATACCTCGTTGGTGATTGGCGCGGATGGGCGTAACTCGGAGGTACGTGCCAAAGCCGGATTGCAGAGTAAAAGCTTTGGCTCATCCCGTGATGTGCTGTGGTTCCGGTTGGGCAAACAGGGAACCGATCCCGAATGGGGTATGGGCCACAAAGGGCCAAAGCAGAATTTCATTGTGATTGATCGCGGTGACTACTGGCAGTGCGGCTACACCATCCAAAAAGGAGAGTTTGACGCATTAAAGCTTGCCGGCCTGGAGACGCTAAAGCAGGCTATAGCTGAAGTGGCACCCTTCAGCGCTGAGCGCATGGAGGAGCTCGACGGTTGGGACAAATTGAAGCTGTTGTCGATTCGCATCGACCGGCTGGATCAGTGGATGAAGCCCGGCGTGCTGTGCATTGGTGATGCAGCCCATGCGATGTCGCCGATTGGCGGCGTTGGCGTCAATCTGGCGATTCAGGATGCGGTGGCAGCGGCCAATTGCCTGATTCTTCCGTTGAAAAAAGGCCATGTCACACTACGTGACCTGCAGAAAGTGCAACAGCGCCGACAGTTTCCCACCGTTGCCACGCAATTCCTGCAAATTAAAATGAGCAGTCATAAACGTAAGCGCACTACGCCGAGTAAAGTGCCGCAGATGATCAGCCGTTTTCCGTTCTTGCGCCATCTGTTCGGTCGTTTAATTGGCCTGGGTTTTAGAACTGAACGACCGCGATATATATAAGGGAAAATCGGCTTGATAGTAAGCCGATTTTTCATATCCATCCAATCGCAATATAACTTTCAGCTTGTGACAGTAATATTACTAAATGTTCTTGCTCGAATAAATCTATTTGGTGAGACTGCCGCTGTGGTTTTTTGTTCAATCTATTTTAGAAGTGGATGAATAAAAACCACAACAGCATTGGCATATCACTTAAAGAGATGAAATAAATGAAAGCGAAAATTCTCGTATTAGCCATCGCAGCGAGTTGTGCAATGAGCGCGCAGGCGGCAGAAATCTATAATCATGATGGTAATAAGTTAGATGTTTACGGTCAGGCCGTGGCGCGTCATTACTTTAGCGACAATAAGAGTGTTGATGGTGATAACACCTATATTCGTTTTGGTTTTAAAGGCGAAACCCAGATCACTGACTCGCTGACCGGCTATGGCCAGTGGGAATATAACGTACAGGCCAACAACTCAGAAGGCAGTGATGCGCAAAACGGGAATAAGACGCGCCTTGGTTTTGCTGGACTTAAATGGGGCCAATGGGGTTCGATTGATTACGGTCGTAACTACGGCGTGATCTATGATGTTGCTGCAATCACCGATACACCCGTTATCTTTGATGATGAAACCTTCAGTGCTTCAGACAACTTCCTGACCGGCCGTGGCAACGGCATGCTGACTTACCGAAACAAAGGTTTTTTTTGCCAGGTTGATGGACTGAATTTTGCGTTGCAGTATCAGGGCGCTAACAGCGAAAGCACTAACAATGGTTCATTGCGTCCGACTAATCGCGCGAACGGCGATGGCTATGGTATCTCTGCCAGCTATGATGTCGGTTACGATATTTCCCTCTTAGCGGCCTATGCTTCATCCAAACGCACCACGGCGCAGAACCAGATGTCGTTGGGAGAAGGCGACAAAGCAGATATCTGGGCAACAGGCGCGAAATTCGACGATGGTCATATCTATCTCGCCGCAACCTATGCAGAAGCACACAATCTGACATCCGTACGCAGTTTTGGTTACGCCAACAAGACCAGCAATATTGAGTTGGTGGCGAAATACCTGTTCGACAGTGGTTTTGCGCCTGAAGTCGGTTATTTCCGTTCCAAAGCCAAAGATCTGCAGGTGACGGGCGATCAGGACCTGCTCAATTACTGGGACTTCTCGCTGGCCTATTACTTCAACAAAAACATGTCAGTGTATGCGGACTATAAACTCAACCGCATCGACAGTGACAACAACCTGGGCATTGCATCTGATGACCAGTTAGGGCTGGGGCTGACTTACCAGTTCTAATCCGCAAGGGTGATAAAAGAGGGGCTGCCATTAGGCAGCCCCGCAATGCGTAGATGCCTGCCACCTTATCCCGTTTGCAACGTCATGCGAAAGCTAATCCCGCCTAATGAACTGGGTTCGCATTTAACCTCGCCACCGTGCGCTAAAACGATGGCGCGAACCACAGAAAGCCCCAGCCCAGAAGCTCCGACATGTGAGGGTCTTTCACTGTCTGCACGGTAAAACGCATCGAAGATCTTTTCGCGCTCTTCTGGCGCAATGCCAGGGCCCTCATCTTCCACCACGATCTCGACATTGCCTGCCAGCTCACGACAAGAGACCACCACTTTCCCTTGAGAGGAATAATCCAGCGCGTTATGCAACAGGGCCAAAATACCTTGTTTAATTCGATGTGCATCTACATAACAATTCACATCTTCCAACTGCTGTACCAACACTTTGCCTTTCTCAGCAAATTGCGGTGCCAACGTGCTCAGCAGGGTGCGCATCTCCACTTTTAAGTCAACAAACTCGCGGAACAGGCGCAGCTGCCCAGTATCTGCCAGGCTAATAACCCGTAAATCCTCAATCATGTGAGTGAGGCTATCGGTGTGTTTGATCAATCCAGCGATGCTGGTGCTATCAGGTTGGATCACACCATCATGAATGCCCTGTAAATGGGAACGCAACACGGTGACTGGAGTGCGAAGTTCATGCGCAATGGCCGCATTCCACACCTTCATTTCCCGAGACATATGGTCGAGTTTTTCCGCCATCAAATTGAAATCGCTCACAAGATGGTCCATCTCCGTGATGCGATATTTACCCCTGCTGGCACGAGCTGAGAGCTCGCCCTCCGCAATCTTTCGCGCGCTCTCGATGATGGAGGCGATCGGGGTGATCATGCCGCTGGTAAAGCGCAGTGACAGACCAAGCGCCACGGTGATCGCCAGAAATGTCGAAATCAGGGCGTTGAGATAGTCGCTGAAATTAAAAGTTTCAAATACAGCACCATTGGCAATCCATGAGTAGAGATAGCAAACAATAAACGAGATGATCATACCGATCACCGTGACCTTGGCCGAAAGGAAAAACAGCCGATAGCGAATACTGTGTTTCTTCACCCTCAATCTCCTAACCGATAACCAAAGCCGCGAATGCTTTCGGGGACAAAATTAATGCCTGATTTCTCAAGTTTCTTGCGTAACTTACTGATATGACTGTCGACAGTACGTTCACCGGCACCGCTCTCCGCCAGGCAGGCATCAAGAATTTCGCCACGGCTAAAGACACGTTTGGGGTAGCGGATAAGGTGCAGCAGGATGCGATATTCGGTGGATGTGAGTTGATTTGAGATATCCACGCGCTCTGGTCCAACGAGTACCTGGTGCGTCATCTGGTTGATATAGAGGTGTTTGGTTTCATAAATCTGCCTGACATCATCTTTAACGTGATGTCGTAAGCGCCTCAGAATGACATGGATTCGGGCAATGACCTCGCTGGGATTGAAAGGCTTGACCACATAATCATCGGCACCGGTACGCAGTGCATAGACTTTGTCAGCGTCGCTATCCAGCGCGGTGAGCATCATCACGGGTGCGTCAGTGAAGTGGCGAATATCAGCCAGCACGGTCCAGCCATCTTTACGCGGCATCTTAATATCGAGGATGACAAAGTCAGGTTCATGCTCTTGAACGTAATTGACCGCTTTTACGCCATCATCTGCGTGAAAAACAATAAACCCTTCCCGGTGCAAATAGGCCATTAATGCGCTGGCGATATCTTTGTCATCTTCCGCAAATACAATTTTTACGGCGTCACTGGCGGATAATTTCATTTATTCACACTTCTCCATGCAATCTCCATATAACCTCCACACAGAAGAGAAAAATGGGCGATAACATCTCTGCATCAAACGTTGGGGTTATATTAACGGTTGGATAGATAAGTTCCTATACCCGAGCGTGCGTTTATTTTTACCCATAACAATAATCTCCCTATTTTATTCGATGATAGTGAACAACAAATTGATTCACTAACAAATTAAGTTTCCAGGAGTATTTTATGAAAAAGTCTATTTTCAGCGCTGCCATTTTTTTTGGCGTGGTCATTTTCGCCCCTTTGATGGCAGCAGCCGCGTCCGTTAATCCGGGAACAGTGATTGGCCACGTCTCGGTTATCGGTGCGGCTACGTTGGATCAGGCAGAACAGATGCTTAATAATAAAGCCCGTGCTATCGGTGGCGATGCTATCCATATCACCAGCATGGGCGGCAAGAACAAACTGTTTGCCACTGCTGAGGTGCTGAAAAACTAACCAAATGGCAGGTGGGTTCTAACAAGTCGCCTGCCATTTGTAACATCCTGTTAACTTCGTTGTGATTATTGATAAATTTTTCTAATTGTCTTTTTGGCTGAATTAACCACTTAGTGCCTTTTATTTCTCGTATTCTATGTTCGAATCTCAATCTCTTATCAACGGCATTTTAATTTTAAATTATTGATACATTTAGTTTCTCACCTCAATTAACCCTTTTGCTTGAACCTGGCTTTACGCTGTTACATCGCAATACCACAGTTTCACTATGGTTAATGAGCTCTTTTAAGACCATAAGAAACTGAGGAAACAGCCGGTATGAAATTAGAAAACTTATCTCGTCGAACCTTCATGGCATTTGCAGCGGGTGGCACCGTGGCGCTGGCAGCGGGTAAAGTTCATGCCCACGAAGCAACAGTGGCCACTTACCCAGCAAACGATCCCCGCCATCCCCGCGACCCCGGTCCACACGATCCTATCCGTGAGGGGCTCAACCCCGATATTGTCGATCCACCCGCAACAGACAGCGGTACATTACCGAATCTGCGCTTCTCTTTTAGCGATGCGCATGTACGAAAAGGGAGCGGAGGTTGGACGCGGCAGGTGACACAACGCGAATTAGGGATTTCCACTACCATCGCTGGTGTAGATATGCGGCTTGATAATGGCGGCATTCGTGAACTGCACTGGCATAAAGAGGGCGAGTGGGCGTATATGCTCTATGGCAATGCACGTATCACTGCACTGGACACCCAAGGTGGGTGGTTTGTGGATGATGTCGGCGTGGGTGACTTGTGGTATTTCCCGCCCGGTGTGCCGCACTCTATCCAGGGGCTCGGTCCCGACGGCTGCGAGTTTTTACTGGCCTTTGATAACGGCAACTTTGATGAGGACAGCACTTTCCTGCTTAGCGACTGGTTTAAACACATTCCGCCTGAAGTGCTCGCCAAAAATTTTGGCGTATCTGCGGACGTTTTCAACACGCTGCCATCACCGGCCGACGAGTATATTTTTGCCGGGAAAGCGCCAGATGGCGAGGCTTCTGCAGCTGTGAAAGGTGGCGTGAAATCTGTGCTGAATTTCTCGCATAAAATGCTGGCGCAAAAACCGATTACCCTACCGGGTGGCACTGTACGCATTACCGACACCAGTAATTTCCCCATATCAAAAACCGTCGCCGCTGCATTGGTGGAACTTGAGCCCGGCGCTATGCGGGAATTGCATTGGCATCCAAACAACGATGAGTGGCAATACTATTTGGAAGGTGAAGGTCGCATGGGCGTGTTTGCCTCATCGGGGCAGGCTCGGACCTTCGATTTCCGCGCGGGTGATGTTGGCTATGTTCCTTTCGCCATGGGGCATTACATTGAAAATATCGGTGATAAGCCGCTGCGGTTTTTAGAATTATTTAAAAGCGATTACTACGCGGATATTTCATTGAATCAATGGTTGGCCAGTACGCCAGCAGATTTGGTGCGGCAGCATCTGCATCTGGATGACAAATTTATGCAGGCACTGCAGTTTGCTAAGCATCCGGTGGTGAAATAGCATGGAAAGCGCGTCGCGGGAGCGGCGCGCAAAAAGGATTTAATGCCTTAAACGATAGATATCAGCAAAGTACAGATAACCTTTCCTGGCGCGCATCTCGTTCAGCCGTGTTTTTTCACCCTCGGTCAGAATGGCGCTGCCCAGCAGTTCATCGACAAAAGCGTCCCGAACATGGACTTCCATATACCAGTCGCCGGTGTAGCAATTCTTCCAGGCACCTTTATCGATATCCTTCGCTTTGTACGACGGATTGACATGGAAGAAGAAGAAGAAATTACACACCGCAAATATCAGGATGCAGACCACATATTCGATGGTGCCGAAAGAGTCGGAGTACAACAGCAGCGCCATGGTAAGAACAAACAGTATCCACATCAGGCTGAATAAACCGGGATAATTTTTGATAAAGGAGATATCAAAGTAGGGGCGGTCATTACGCTGCTCTTCTACGTTGATTCTATCCAGCTCGGTTTGTAGTCGCTCATCCAGTTGATTACTCATGCATTCACCTCAGTGGTTTCCTTATCCATACTGCGCCCGCGCGAGTCTAACAGATAACCACCACGATTTTAGCCTAACCTTGATGGTGATTAGGGGAATTATCTGTGGGGAAGAGAATGGAGTATGAAACCGTATTGGCATTCTGGTTTAACGCGCGCCATGAAAGCTATTGGTTCAAACAGAATGACGGGTTTGATGAAGCGATACGAGATGGTTTTTATGATAGCTGGGAAGCGGCTCGTCGCGGTGAGCTATCGGCCTGGCGGAAAGACATTCGGGGACGATTGGCAGAAATCATCGTGCTGGATCAATTCTCCCGCAATCTCCACCGGGACAGTGCTCTCGCCTGGCAGCAGGATGGCATGGCGCTATTGCTCGCGCAGGAAGCGGTGAAAACTCCGGGCTATGCGTCACTGAACCTGGATGAAAAAGGCTTTCTCTTGATGCCCTGGATGCATGCCGAGTCTCGTGTTATCCATCAACAAGCCGAAGTGTTGTTCGATGCGCTGAAAGGATCGTCTTACTATCAGAGTGAGATAGAACATCTGCAGATTATCGAGGCGTTTGGTCGTTATCCACATCGTAATCAGCGCCTTAATCGCCCATCCACACTGGAAGAATTGGCTTTTTTACAACGCAACTCGCTCTCTTTTTTTTGAGCGATTCTCTACCAAACGGCGTGCATAACGCCTTTTTTAAGCTCTCCACATAATCGCAACACAACCTCGACGCTTGCCCAACACCCCTTCGTTAACATCGACGTTTGACTGGTTTTTTCTATTCTTTGCCACGAGAACTCGCAGATGCTTAGTTTCAAAACGCTCACTCTGACAGGATGGCTATTCGTCTCGGCTATCCTGCTCTCAGGATGCGATCATCCAACCTCAGAGCCTCCTGCCGTAGCGGCGCCGCAGGTTGCCGTTATCGTCGTACTGCCACAGTCTCTTGCCATCAGTGAAACTTTACCTGGCCGCGTAACCGCATTGCGCGTGGCGGAAATTCGCCCGCAAGTCAGCGGTATTATTCAGCGTCGACTGTTTGAACAGGGTGCTGAAATAAAACAAGGCACGCCGTTGTATCAAATCAATCCTGCGCCCTTTAAAGCCGATGTTGAAAGCGCCCAAGCCGCGTTGCTGCGCGCTCAGGCAGTGTGGGAAAAGGCTCGGCAGCAAAGTACGCGTTTACGACCGCTCGTGAAAAGCGAGGCAGTGAGTCGTCAAAGTTTCGACGATGCTCTCTCCGCTGAGAAGCAGGCTTCAGCCGATGTTGCGCAGGCACGAGCCAACCTGGCGCGTAAGCAGCTGGATCTCAGTTTCGCCACGGTAGATGCCCCGATTGCCGGGCGGATCGATCAAACGCTGGCGAGCGAAGGGGCTTACGTCACCGCTAGCGATACCACGCCACTCGCGCGTATTTATCAAACTGATCCCATTTATATTGATGTGCGACAGCCCGCGGAAGTTTACGACGCGTGGCGTGCGCAGTTCAGTGGTCGAAATCCAACAGCGGCATTGCCAGTGACCGTATTGCGCGCCAGTGGCGCCGCCTATATGCAGCAAGGCAAAGTGTTGTTCTCGGGTATCGCCGTGGACAGTGGTACGGGTGAGGTGATGTTGCGTGTTCAGGTGCCCAATCCAGATCGCATATTGCTTCCAGGGATGTTTGTTCGAGTACAAATCCCACGACAACATGTTGATGACGCTTTGCTGGTCCCGCAGCAGGCGGTAGTCCGCGAAAATGGTAAACCGGCCTTGTGGGTGGTGGACGATCAACAGCGGGTGAGGCGAATCGAGGTGGATGTCGCCGACATCCTCCAGGGACATTACCGCATTACTCGTGGGCTCAGCGCAGGCATGCGCGTGGTGATCCTGGGCATGGATAAACTCAGTGATGGTGTGAAGGTAGCAGCGGTGCTACCTGCGGCTGAGGGCAATGACCGTGCCTTGGTGCGGGGGCAATAATCATGGCGCAATTCTTTATTAAACGTCCGGTGTTCGCCTGGGTATTGGCGTTGTTTATCATTTTGTTTGGTGCTATCGCCATCCCTCAATTGCCGGTTGCGCGTTATCCCTCGGTCGCGCCTCCCAGTGTGTCGCTTTACGCCACCTATCCCGGCGCATCGCCTCAAACGATGAATGATGCGGTCGTTGGGCTGATTGAGCGCGAACTGTCGAGCGTAAAAAATCTGCTCTACTTCGAGTCATCCACAGACACTTCGGGTCAGGCAACCATCACGGTAACGTTTAAGCCCGGCACCGACCCAGAGTTAGCACAGGTGGATGTGCAAAACCGTATTAAAACCATTGAGCCGCGACTGCCGCAAGTGGTGCGACAGAATGGCTTGCAGGTGGAAGCAGCCAGTTCGGGCTTTCTGATGATTGTCAGCCTGACATCCAAAACGGGGAAAACCAGTAGCGAAGCGCTGAGCGATTATATGGCACGCAACGTGGTGGAAGAGTTGCGCCGTGTGCAGGGTGTAGGAAGAGTGCAGCTGTTTGGGGCGGAGCGTGCCATGCGCGTGTGGGTCGATCCCGCTAAGTTAGTGGCTTTCAATCTCACCATGAACGATTTGGCGACCGCCATCAGTCAGCAAAACGCGCAGATCGCACCGGGTCGCGTTGGGGATGAGCCAGCGCTGGCAGGGCAACAGGTAACCATACCTTTGACGGTTGAAGGACAACTGAGCTCGCCAGAGGCGTTTGCCGCCATCGTGTTACGTGCGAACAGTGATGGTTCAAAGGTGACGCTGGGCGATGTGGCGCGTGTCGCGCTGGGGGCCCAAAGCTACAGTTTCATGATGCGTGAAAAGGGACAAAACTCCACAGGAGCAGCGATTCAACTGTCACCGGGGGCGAATGCAGTGAAAACGGCCGATGCGGTGATTGCACGGATGAATGCATTGAGCCAATCCATGCCCGGCGATATTCACTATTCCGTACCTTTCAATGCGGCACCTTTCGTAAAGATATCCATCGAGAAGGTCATTCACACACTGCTCGAAGCCATGGTGTTGGTGTTTCTGGTGATGTACCTGTTTTTACAGAACATTCGCTACACCTTCATCCCGGCCATTGTCGCGCCGATTGCGTTGTTGGGCACGCTATCCGTGATGTTGCTCGCTGGCTTCTCCGTCAACGTTTTGACCATGTTCGGCATGGTGCTGGCGATTGGCATCATCGTTGATGATGCCATTGTTGTGGTAGAAAACGTGGAACGCATTATGCGTGAAGAGCAGTTGCCACCGCGTGAAGCCACGCAGCGGGCAATGCGTGAAATCACCGGCGCGATTATTGGCATCACGCTGGTGCTGACGGCAGTCTTTATCCCCATGGGCTTTGCCAGTGGTTCGGTTGGGGTTATCTACCGTCAGTTTGCCTTCTCGATGGCGACCGCCATTTTGTTTTCTGCGCTATTGGCATTAACACTCACCCCAGCGCTGTGTGCAACCTTACTCACTGCAGTACCGCCCGCTCACGCTTCGCGTGGCTTTTTTGCTGCGTTTAACCGGGGGTTTGACCGTCTGACTGGACGGTATCAGGGATGGGTCGCGGCGAGTTTGAAACGCAGCGGTCGTATGATGCTGGCTTTTCTGGCCATTACCCTCGCGATGGCACTGGCCTTTAATCAGCTCTCTTCCAGTTTTCTGCCGGAAGAGGATCAGGGCTATTTCATCACCTCATTCCAACTTCCCGCGGATGCAACTCAGCAGCGCACGCTTGAGGTGGTGGAAAAATACGAAGCGGCGGTGGACACCCGGCCCGGTATAGCGACTAATCAATCGATTATTGGCTTTGGCTTCTCGGGCTCAGGCGCCAACACGGCGCTGGCCTTTACGGTACTCAAGGATTGGCAGCAGCGCGGTGCGACCTCGACTCAACAAGAGGTGTTGCACGCGCAACAGGCGATGGCAGACATTAATGAGGGCACCGTGATGAGCCTGATGCCGCCGCCTATTGAAGATCTCGGCACCTCATCAGGTTTTACGCTGCGCCTGGAGGATCGCGCAAACCAGGGACATGCTGCACTGCAAGCCGCACAATTACAGTTGCTGCAGTTAGCGGCTAAAAGTGACAAGGTCACACAGGTCTATCCCGATGGCTTACCCTCTGGCAGTAGCGTGCGGCTTGATATTGATAGAGAGAAAGCCAATGCCATGGGGGTCCCATTTAACTCAATTAGTGAAACCCTGACTGCGGCCATGGGCTCACTTTATGTTAATGATTTTCCCAATCAAGGCCGGATGCAGCAGGTGATCATCCAGGCAGATGCCAGAGATCGTATGCAAGTTGACGACATTTTGAACCTGCATGTGCGCAACAATGAAAACAATATGGTGGCATTAAAGACATTTGTTCACCCGGTCTGGTATGACGCGCCGCTCCAGCAAGTGCGTTATCAGGGGTATCCCGCGATTCGCCTGTCAGGCAGTGCCGCGCCGGGTGTCTCAAGCGGCGATGCCATGAAAGAGATGGAACGATTGGCGCAACAGTTGCCTAAGGGGTTTGCCGTGGAGTGGACAGGGCAATCATTACAGGAACAGCAATCTGCTGCCCAGGCACCTATGCTGATGGCACTCTCATTGCTGGTGGTGTTTCTGGTGTTAGCGGCTCTGTATGAGAGCTGGGCAATACCGCTGGCAGTAATGCTGGTGGTCCCGCTTGGCTTGATTGGCGCGGCTGCGGCTGTTTTGTTGCGTGAGATGTCCAACGATGTGTTCTTTAAAGTCGGGTTAATTACGGTGATGGGTCTCTCGGCAAAAAATGCCATTTTGATTATTGAGTTTGCCAAACAGCTGCATGAAGAAGGGCAAAGTATTATGGCGTCGGCTATCACCGCTGCGCGGCTGAGACTTCGCCCGATTATCATGACCTCGCTGGCGTTTGGTTTAGGTGTCGTGCCGTTGATGCTGGCAAGCGGTGCCAGCAGCGAAACACAACATGCGATTGGCACTGGCGTATTTGGTGGCATTGTTAGCGCGACAGTATTAGCCGTTATCTTTGTTCCGGTATTCTTTGCTGTGGTGATGGAATTACGTCAGCGATGGCGTGCAAAAAACTCAGGGAACAGCCAATGAGTAAACAGCTGGTTTTAATTGTTGAGGATGACCCAGAAATCGCGGCCATTCTCACCGCCTATTTAGAGAAAGAGGGCTTTCGCACCCGGCATGCTGAGAATGGCGTGGTCGCGTTGGCGCTGCATGCGGAAGAACGTCCGCAGTTGGTAGTTCTTGATATTCGTATGCCAGAAAAAGATGGCTGGCAGGTGCTGGCGGAATTACGAAGCCGAGGCAGCACGCCCGTGATCATGTTGACGGCCAACGATGATGATATCGACAAACTCTCAGCCCTACGATTTGGCGCCGATGACTATGTGGTCAAACCGTTTAATCCGGCAGAAGTGGTAGCACGGGTGCAGGCCGTGTTGCGCCGGGTTCAGCCAGCGGTAGTGACAGAAGATCTGATCTATAGCGAGTCAATCGATATCAGTTTGACACATCATCGGGTGGTGGTTCGACCGAGTAATCTCAACATCGCACCCCGACTGACGATGACGGAGTTCCGCTTACTGGCGCATCTGGCACGCGCACCCGACCGCGTCTTTAGTCGCGAGGATCTGCTGGAAGCTTGTTTACCCGAAGGTGAAACCTTGCCGCGCACTGTGGACAGCCACATCAGTAAATTGCGACGTAAACTGGAAGAGGCAGGAGTCGAAGGGCTATTACAAAACGTGCGTGGGTTTGGCTATCGGCTGGGGAGAAGGCAATGAAACTGCTGACCATTAAGCAGCAGCTTAACTGGCTGATTTTAAAAATAACGCTCTATTCTTTCATTATCTCTTTCGGGACTTACTTTATCTGGGTGATGATCACAACACTGCGAACCGGCCATCCGATCGGCGACGACCTGACCTTTGATACCGCAGACTGGATGCAGGTGATTGTTTCAACCCTGTTGACGGTCGTGGTCTCGGTGTTAACGGCTGCCAGCTTTGCGCGCAAAATCCTGTTCTCGCTGAATTCACTGACGGTTAGCGCTCGCCGGGTGGCAGATGGCGATCTCTCTGTGCGGGCGCAACAGGATGCAAAACCGCTGGCTGAAATGAGTGCGCTGGTCGATGACTTCAACCAGATGGCAGAGAAACTGGAAAATGCTTCGCGTGATATCCGCACCTGGAACGCTGCCATTGCGCACGAACTGCGCACGCCGGTCACTATTCTGCGCGGCCGTTTACAGGGGCTGGCGGACGGGATTTTTGCACCGGAACAGCAATTATTCCTGAATCTGGTCAAGCAGACCGATGGTTTGTCTCATCTGATAGATGACCTTCGCACGCTCAGCCTGGCACAAAGCGGTCATCTGCGCTTGCAGCAGGGCGTGATAAACGTCCCGCAGGAAATCGAGGCGATTGCCGCCGTGGTAGAAGCTGACTTCAAAGTCAGCCAGCATTCGTTAGTGCTGCGCCTTAATGATGCGATGATTCCCTGTGATGCCGCACGTCTGCGGCAGGCATTACTGGCGTTGCTGGAAAATGCCCGTCGCTATGCAGTCAGCGGTGTGGTCATGATCAGCTGCCGGGAGCAGCAGGATGGGGTGGTGATCACTGTAGAAGACGAAGGGCCAGGTGTTAGCGCTGAAGTCGTAGCGACGATCTGGGATGCTTTTGTTCGCGGTGATGACTCACGTTCACGCCACAGTGGCGGTACCGGATTGGGTCTGGCGGTAGTGCGAGCCATTATTGTGGCACATGGTGGTGAGGTGAAGTGCGATTCGGGGGAACTGAATGGCACGCGATTTTCTCTCTGGCTGCCTTACACGGCAGATATCGCACAAAAAGAAGCCCGCTAAGCGGGCGGGGTAATTAAACCAAGGAAAAATTCTCGTAGGCAACGCAGTGCTGTGTGTTGCGTCACTATATTAGCAACGATGCGCATTCAGTACAGAAAATGATCGATGATTTAATTTTGCTGATTTGATAAAGGTTATATTTGTGACGGAAGTGTTATTTTGATGTTTACAACTGCACACCAAAGCAGCGCTGAAGCGCCAGTTTACCGACTGGCGTGAGATTTACCTCCCGGTAGCCTTCAACGCGCTTCACCCATTTCTTATCAATTAGCAGACTAAGTAGGGACGGTTGGCGCATCGCCCCGCAATGCGCCAATGACCTTATCCCACCCAACGTGATTGACGGATCACGCTGCAAAAATTCAGCGGTGCAAAGTCCGATTGTTTATCCGCAATGACATCGGCCTTCACATTGCCAAACGTGGTATCCGGTTTGTGTTTAATACCGTCATAAAAGGCCTGGATGATCTCTTCTTTAAATTGGGCTGGACGCGGATGCTGTTGCACCACGGCCTCGCGCTCGGTATCAGGGAATTGCTCGTAGTTGATACCCAGCACATCCATTTCTACGCCGGCAGTGACTAACGCGATTTCCGGTGCCATAAACTGTGGGATACCCGGCGTGGTGTGCAGCGCAATCGCTGTCCAGACTTTATCGATATCGGCTTGTTCCACCCCATATTGCTGCAGGAAGTCGCGTGCGGCATTGGCGCCATCGACCTCGAAACGCTTGTCACAACTACAGTGTTCATGTGTCAGGCCAACGTCGTGGAACATACAGCCTACGTAGAGCAGTTCCGTGTCCACTTTGAGATTGAGTCGTTGGCCGGCCAGTGCGCCCCAGTAAAAGACACGACTTGAATGATGAAACAGCAGGTCGGATTCGGTATCACGGACAAATTGAGTGGCGTCACGCGCCATTTGGCTGTCAGGAATTTTGATGCCGTTAATTTCAAATTTCATGGGTGTTCTCCCGGTTCAGTGAAGTTGCAAACAGCTTAGCGCGCGGGCAGAATGTCTTAAAATGATGTTTAACGATGAAAAAGGACATGGCGATGAATGCGGACGGTAATACAACATGAATCATCTCATCACCATTCTGGCCGTGCCTGGCACTCAACTGTTAGATATCTCAGGGCCGTTGGACGTGTTTGCGGAAGCGAACCGATTGCTGAATCGAGCGGTGTATCAGCTACGCGTGATGTCGCTCGATTCCGTTACCGTTGAATGCTCATCAGGTGTGCGTTTAATGGCGGATGTCATGCTCGCTGATCCTCACCAACCCGATACTTTCCTGATTGCCGGGGCGCCTGATGCGATGACGTTGTCGTTATCGGCCGAGCATATTGATCACATCACGCAACGCTGTCTGGGCAGTCAACGCTACGGATCGGTGTGCACGGGAGCGCTGCTGCTGGCACAAACCGGATTACTACAGGGAAAAAAGGTTACCACGCACTGGGCATGTGCGACGGCATTAGCGGCTTTGATTCCCAGTGCACAAGTCGAAGCCGATGCACTTTATATAGCCGATGGAAAACTGCGCACCGCAGCAGGCGTCACTGCCGGGCTGGATATGGCACTACGTCTGGTTGAGGAGGATTTGGGACGTGAACTGGCTCAGGATATCGCCGCTAATTTGGTGATGTTCTTCCAGCGACCAGTTACACAAGGGCATTTTGCCCGCAAACGACAGGTGGCGCTGGCCGGACGCAGTGCGTTCCAGGAGATGCAGCGCTGGGCACTGGCCAATTTGGCACAGATTAACTCACTGGACGATCTCGCTGATCACATGCAGATTAGCACACGCCATCTGGCACGCCTGTTTCGACAGGAAATGGATATTCAGGCCGGCAGTTGGCTGGAGAATGCGCGCATTGAACAGGCACGCAGTTTGCTGGAAGCCGGGGTGCTGCCTTTGAAGGCCATCCCGGCGGCTTGTGGTTATCAGAGTGCCGACGTGTTACGACGCGCCTTCACAAAAATCACCGGGATGACGCCTTCAAACTACCGCAAAATATTTAAGCGTTAGCGGCGCAAAAGTTCTGCGCCGCTAATTGGAGTGTGTTTATTCCGGCCAGTTATCCAGAATGCGCTGACGCACTTCTTCCGGGTAGCCTTGCGCGAACGACGCATGCAGATGACGTTTGGTCTGCAAGGTATCAAACACCACTTTCGCCCCTTTACCAGCAACGTACTCGGCCTCGTCATAGCACTGCGGCAGGCGGATCACGCGCTGATCGTCAAATACGGCACGACGACCGACCGGATGCACGCGCGTTGAGAGTGCCCAAACGACTTCACGCAGGTTGGTGGGATCAAAGTCATCATCCACCACGTAGACTTTCGGGATAAATACCATCGCATCGGTTTTGAACAGCACTTCACCAATGCGTTGGGCCAACTCTTCACTGCTGACACCCGGCAGCAGTTCGCGCCAGTTTTCTGGCATCACCACCAGCAACCAGTGCACGGTGGAATCTTCCGGAATCCAGGTTGTTTTGATTGGCAGTTCCGCTTCACGCAGATAAGTCAGCGCATCCGCCGCTAAGCCCATCGCCCATAAGGTGTGCGATTCATCGGTGGGGCGACCGGTAATCGACATCGGCCAGATCGGATCGTCGCGATGGGTAATGGTTTCCACGTGGAACGTGGGCTGAGCTGAAGAACCTTCGCCGAGGTAGCCGCCGTACTCGCCGTAGGGGCCTTCCTGACAATCACGCTCAATCGAAACATGACCTTCAATCACAATTTCGGCTGTTGCGGGCACATCAAGATCGAGGCTAATGGCTTTCACTACCGGCACCGGTTCACCCGCAAGTGTACCAATGTAATCCGCTTCATCCGCGTGGGCTGGGATCGGAATCCCGGACACACATGAGATCGCCGGCGCCGGACCTTGCACCAGGGCATAAGGCATCGGCTCACCGCGTGCTACCCACTGTGTCCAGATCTGACCAATATGCTGACTTGGCACAATCAGACCAACCATGCGCTTGCCATCCACCTTCATCACACGAGCGATCGACCAGTTGACCCATTTTCCATCCGGGGTTTTCACAATCAGCGTGCCCCAGGTGTTGGCGTAACGACCACCGTCTTTGTCATGAGCGAACGGGATAGGGAAGCGGTCAAGATTCGCCGCATCGCCACGTAAAATATTCTGCTGGCACTCTGCCTGAGCAGACTCAATGCGGACAGGCGGAATACCGGGTTTAAAGCGGGCAGCGGACAGAGCTTCGATAATCTCCGGGCCGCTGGACTCAGGGGCTAAGCCCAGTGACATCGCGACGCGTGCGTATGGCATATCGCTGCGCGACGATAATGCCGCAGGCGCACCAAACAGACGAAAGCCCGGCGCGACACCGGCGACCTTGTGAAACAGCGGCGCAGGTGACTGGATTTCATAGCTGCGGCGCGTGATGGCGCTGGGTTCGAAATCACCATCCACTTCACGCTGCACGTGCATGATGTCGCCCATTTCATCGAGGGCAGTGATAAAGCTGCGTAAATCGCCGTAATATTTCATCAGGCTCTCCTTAAGCCAGGGTAGAACGTGGACCCGTCCAGCGATGGGTAATGTCGTTATCCAGGCCGAACTGATCGAGAATGCGAGAAACGGTGTGGTTAATGATGTCGTTAACGGACTGCGGGTTGTTGTAGAAAGCAGGCATTGGCGGCAGCATCAACGCGCCCGCGCGAGTGAGCGCCAGCATGTTTTCCAGATGAATGGCGTTGAGCGGGGCTTCACGTGGCACCAGCACCAGCTTGCGTTGCTCCTTGAGCGTGACGTCAGCAGCGCGCGTAATTAGTCCATCGCCATAACCACTGCGGATACCCGCCAGGGTTTTCATGCTGCACGGCACCACGATCATGCCATCCACGCGAAATGATCCGCTGGAGATAGCCGCCGCCTGATCGTGTTCGCTGTAAGTCCTGGTCGCGAGGGCAGCGACCTCCTGTACACTGTAAGGTGTTTCCATTTGGATGGTGGCGCGCGCCCATTTGGAGATGACTAAATGGGTTTCGACTTCAAGTTCACGCAACGCAGACAGCACGCGGACGCCGATTGCTGCACCCGTTGCGCCAGTCATCCCGATAACTAGCTTCATATGTATCCCGAATTATTATATAGTTTAAGTTCAAACTGTTTGTGTTCGAACTATAAGTTTGACGATTTAAGGAGTCAAGTGCACCGATGTCACAAAATCCTGACTTAATTCTTGCCGCCCCCTTGTGGCCGCACGGCGATTGTTCGTTAATGCACCTTGTAAGGCGTGCCGGACAACACTCGACTTTTTGCTGGTCTCAATGTGTGGATACCGGCCTGTCAGCCGTGCAATACGCGATTCTGGTGGTATTGGCTGAGGAGTCAGCCTGCGATCAGCAAACGCTGGGTCAGCGTGCCGGGTTTGATAAAGCCACCGGCACCTATGTTATTGATCGCATGAATAAAAGCGGTTTGCTGAATGTAGTGACAGATGTGAACAACCGTCGTCGTAAACTGGTGTCGATGACCGCAGAAGGGGAAGTGATGCTGAATCGTATGATTGAGCAGGCAAAAAGCGCGGAGAAGATGATCACCACCGGCCTCGACAGCCAGGATATCGCCGATCTGAAGCGCTTATTAAGCAAACTGGGTGGATTGCAGGAACCTGAATAACATGCCGCAAACAGCTTTCGCCGAGCAACCTGGCGAACCGAAACCGGATCTCACCATCGGCTTTTTGCTGATGAAAAGTTTTACCCTGGCCTCCGTCGCGGGGCTGGTGGAGTCACTGCGTTTTGCGGCAGACGAATCGTTTACCAGTCGCCAAATCTTTTGCCGCTGGGAGTGGATGACCTGTGATAACCAGCCGATCACGGCCAGCTGCGGATTACCGGTTTCGCCAACAGCTGACCTCGATTTCACCAAACGCTGGGATTATTTTGTCGTGGCGGGAGGATTGCTGGAAGAAACGCGCCAGTCGCCTCCGTGGCTATTACAGGCGTTACGCGACTTGCATGCGCGAAATATTCCCATCATCACGCTGTGTAGCGGCGCTTTTGTCGCAGGCAACGCAGGCCTGCTGGATGGACGGCATTGCGCGATTCATTTCACCACGCGCGATGAATTTCGTCTGCGATTCCCGAAAGCGATTCCGGTTATCGACAAGACCTATATCAAGGATGGCGGCATCATTTCCTGCCCCGGTGGCACGGCGATCGATCTCGCTGCCGATCTGATCCGCCAGCATTGTGGGCTAGTGCGTTCACAGAAAGTCTTAAAGTATTTGCTGGTGGAAGAACCCGCTGCACCGGTCAAAAAGACACAGCAAAAGAACACGCTTAACGAGCCGGATGTGTATGAAAACGAGCTGGTGAATAAGGTGATCGAATTTATGAAACATCATCTCGATTCACCGGTTCCACTGGCCGATGTGGCTGAATTTGCAGGCGTTACCTTCCGTCAGCTCAACTTGATTTTCACTAAATGCACTGGCCATTCGGCTGCCGTTTACTGGCGGCGTATGCGTCTGGAGCAGGCGCGCAAGCTGATGGCGGATTCCAGTAACAGCATCAATGCGATTGCCACCGCGACAGGATTTGCCGATGCCTCACATTTGATTGCCTGGTTCCGTAAGCAGTATGGCGAAACGCCCAGCTCGTTTCGTAAACGGCGGCGTGTGGTGGAGAGATTGGTTAAGGAGTAGGGGCCGAAATGGCCCCTTTTAGTTAGTGCGAATGCTTAGAGAGTTTGCCAGAAACGGATGGCGCTGGGCTTTCTTCTTCCAGCGAGGCCGCATCATCCAGATTGCGCGATGCGGTTTCTGGTGCCAGGAACCACGACACGATCAGGCCGATAAACGTAATGCCTGCAGCAATGTACATGGTGGAACCAATGCCGATGGTTTGTAGTGAGATCGGTACCAGATATGTCCCAACCGCCGCGCCAATACGCGACATTGAGGTGCCTATGCCGACGGCTCCGGCGCGAATTTCAGTCGGGAAGATCTCATTCGGATAGACCAGCTGCAGCACCTGCGCGCCGCCGATAAACAGGGCGTAAGCACCAAACATCAGCAGGATGATCATTGATGGGCC
Source organism: Enterobacter cancerogenus (assembly GCA_000773965.1). Taxonomy (GTDB): domain Bacteria; phylum Pseudomonadota; class Gammaproteobacteria; order Enterobacterales; family Enterobacteriaceae; genus Pantoea; species Pantoea communis. The sequence goes on along the minus strand of JRUP01000013.1, from coordinate 103,983 downwards.
ATCACGCAAGGCACCCAGCAACAACAGTGCCAGACCTGACCACAAGAAACTGTGCAACAGCAACTTACGGCGTCCCAGTGAATTCACCAGGCGCGTGCCGATCATGCAGCCCACCACGAACAGCAAGGTAATGGCGATGGAACCGTAAGATGCCCAATCACCACTGAGATGTAGCGCCTGCAAAACTTTGGGTGCAAAGGCGTATACGGCGAACACCGGAATAACCGAGCAGGTCCAGAAAATGGTCACAAACGCCATGCGTTTGCCATAGCCAGAATGCAGCAAGCTACCGAATGACAGGTGATTGTTTTCAGGTTGTGGGGGCAGGTTCTTTAGACTAAAGCTGTCGCCATAGACGCGGCGGATAACGGCTTCTGCTTCCTGATGTCGTCCTTTGCTAATCAGCCAGCGCGGTGATTCAGGTGTGCCCATTCTTACAATGAAGAGCAGCGCGCCGATGACTGCCGTGCTCGCCAACGTATAACGCCATGCTTCTGCACCGCCAAAATTCAGCAAAGCTTCACCCACCAGATACGCGGTGGCCGCCCCGGCAAACCACAGAATGGTGAGCGTGGCGAGGCAGGGACCGCGTGACTTCTTCGGCATAAACTCAACCAGAAAAGCGGTAGCAACCGGGTATTCAATGCCCACGGCCACGCCCGTCATAAAGCGTAAGGCAAAGAGCGTTTCCCCGCTTTGTACCCAAAACTGCGCCAGCGAACAGACAATAAAGAGGATTGGGCCAACGAAGTAGATCATGCGGCGACCCAGGCGATCGGTCAGTACGCCACCCATGAAGCCACCAAAGAAAATCCCGATCAGGGCGGAAGCCGCAATCAGACCTTCCCATAATGGGCTGAGACCCAAGGCCGGCGACACTTTCGTCATGGCTATACCAATAATACTGAGCACATAGCCATCGACGAAAGAGCCGCCGCCTGAGCGCACCGTTAATAAGCGGTGGAAACGGCTGATAGGAACATCTTCAACAGACATGTTATTGGACATGTTTTACTCCTGTTTCTTTTCGGCGTGAGGGAACTTCACTACGCCAATGCGACTGAATTAAGCACAATCTGCGATGGGTGCTTAACATCATCAGGACGCCAGATAAATTTAAACCTGTAGCGGTGATTAAAATGTTATTCAGAACAGAAATTAAAAAAGAAGTGCATCGATAACGCTAACGGGATTGTTTCATATATCATTTCCTCCGGTGCAGGATAGTCGGATAAATACAACTGAGAGCTTTATCATTTTGATGTGGCTTTTTTGCGGGAGGCGACCACGCCTCCCGAAGCGTTATTCAGAAATCTTACTGCTGACACTTTTGGTAACCACGGTACGTGTTGACCACCAGCAGACTAACGACCCAAGACTGACCATCGCCGTGCCTTGCCAAAACGACAGGGTAAGGTGCGAGCTGAGAATAAAGGCCGCTAAAATCGACGAAATGATCGGGATAAAGTAAGACGCGGCGGCTAATACCGTCACATTGCCATGCAAAATACCGACGTTCCACGCCGCGTAGCCGAATCCCATCGCCATCGCCGCCAGCGCCAGTGAAATCCACGTATTAAAAGAGGGGGCAAATTCGGGTTGCGGCGAAATGAGGTATTTAACCCATAACGTTAATGCTGTTAAAACAAAGAACAGCGTAATGCCGTTATTACCGTTGGCAATTCTTTTGGTAACCACACAATAAATGGCCCAAATGATTGCGCCGGTAAATGCCAGACCATAGCTTAACGGGTTTTCCATTATATTTTTCGTCATTTCACTGAGCGAAAACCCTTGATCACCACCCAGTACGCGACATATTCCTGCCACGGCTAAAATCACGCCCGGAATAATCAGCGGGCTGACTTTTTGCCGGTTAACAATCACCGCCAGCACAATCGTCATACTTGGCCATAGATAATTCACCATGCCCACTTCAATCGCTTGCCGTCCGCTATGGGTAAACCCGAGTGAGAGCGAAAGGCAAAGTTCGTAGCAGACAAACAGCACGCTGCCGATAATCACATAGCGGCGGGGAAATTTTTTCAGGTTGGGAAATCCGACGCTGAACAGCAGCAATATCGCACTGCAGCTGTAGATCAACGCCGCTCCAGCGATCGGACCGAAGCCTTCGCTGACACTTTTGATTAATCCAACAATCGCGCTCCATAACAGGATGGCAATCAAACCTATGAGCGTCGCTTTCTTTTGGGGCATCACCCGCTACCTCTTCTACACAATGTTCACCTGAAATGCCGGTGCAAGCTTACCTGTTAAATTCAGGTTAAAACCAGCATAAAACTATGCCGCCTGACGCGCAGTGTAAATACGTCAGAGGGGACGATAGTTGTGGAATGTGATCGTTATCTGAATTCATTTAGAAAATTATTACGTCACTAAAAATAATTTTAACTATTGATTAATAACGAATAAAAGTTTATTTCTGGTAGAAATGTTCCATCTGATAGTATTTCCTTTGTATTTTTCAGGTATACAAAAATCTTATCCCGATTGACCTCTCTCCATGCGATATGCAAATTGTTAACAAACGCAACCACACGGCGTTGCATTTGGTCCTGAATTCACCTGGAGATTTCGTGATGACATTTGAAGGTATCTACACCCCGGCAATTACCCCTTACGCAGCAGATGGCAGCATTGATTTCGCGGCGTTCGCCAACGTCCTCGAATCGCTGATCGAAGCGCGCGTGCACGGCATTATCATCGGTGGATCAACCGGTGAGTATTATGCACAAAGCGCGGAAGAGCGTCTGTCTCTGGTTGAACATGCACGTAAAGTGATTGGCAACCGTCTGCCACTGATTGTGGGTACTGGCGCTATTCGCACTGAAGACGCGGTGGCTTTTGCAACCCACGCTCGTGAGCATAAAGCCGATGCCATTCTGGTGACGTCACCGCCGTATGCGCTGCCAACCGAACGGGAAAACGCCCACCATGCGCTGACCGTCGACAAGGCCGCTCAGCTGCCGATCATGCTGTACAACTATCCGGGCCGTATGGGTATCTCCATGGGAGAAACTTACTTCCGCGAAGTGAGCCGTTCGAAAAATGTGGTGGCGATTAAAGAGAGTTCAGGCGACTTCAACAATCTGCATCTGCTGGCCTGTCAATTCCCGAACATCGCGCTTTCTTGTGGTTGGGATGATCAGGCGCTGGAGTTCTTCGCCTGGGGCGCGCGTAGCTGGGTGTGTGCGGGCTCTAACTTCATTCCACGTGAGCACGTCGCGTTGTACAACGCCTGCGTCGTGGAAAAAGATTTCGATAAAGGACGTAAGATCATGGCTGCGATGATGCCACTGATGAACTTCCTTGATGGCGGCAAATTTGTGCAGTCGATTAAATACGGTTCTGAACTGGCAGGCCTGAAAGCAGGCCCGGTGCGCGCACCGCTGCAGGCACTGGAAGAAGAAGAGAAAGCGCAGTTGCAGGCCGTGATCGACGGTGTGAAACGCAATGTGGCAGCCGTTGCAGTGCTTTAAGGAGTGCGCATGAAACAGGTACAAACGCTGAGCGATGTGGTGAACGTGGCGCGAGAACTGCGGTTCCCGGATCAGGCGTTCATTAACGGACGTTTTACTGCGGCGGTCTCCGGCAAAACACTGGAAACCACCAATCCTGCGACGGGTGAGATTCTGACGCACATCGCTGCTTGTGAAAGCGCGGATGTGAACCTGGCGGTACAGGGCGCACGTAGCGCGTTTGAGTCAGGCAGTTGGAGCCAGCTTCATCCCGGCGAGCGCAAAGCCGTATTACTCAAGCTAGCTGACTTACTGGAAAACGAAGTTACGCAACTGGCGGTAATGGAAAGCCTCGACAGCGGCAAACCGGTTAGCGAATGCCTGGCAGTGGATGTGCCAGAGACGATTCACGTGATTCGCTGGCATGCGGAAGCTATCGATAAGCTGTACGACCAGACCGCGCCGACCGGCAACGGGGCGATGGCGATGATCGTTCGTGAGCCGATTGGTGTGGTGGGCTGCGTGCTGCCATGGAATTTCCCGCTGCTGATGCTGGCGTGGAAAATCGGTCCGGCGCTGGCGGCGGGCTGCTCGGTGATTGTAAAACCGGCAGAACAAACTTCGTTGACGGCATTGCGCGTGGCGGAACTGGCGCATGAAGCGGGTATTCCAGCTGGCGTGCTCAACATCGTCACCGGTACCGGGAAAGAGGTGGGGGAACCCATCGGCCTGCATCCTGATATTGATATGGTGAGCTTCACCGGTTCAACGGCGACCGGACGTCGTTTCCTGCACTATTCCGCGGAATCGAATCTGAAGAAGATTGTGCTGGAATGCGGCGGGAAAAACCCGGCGCTGGTGTTCGATGATGCCGAAGATCTGGCCAGCGTTGCCGCCAATGTGCTAAACGGCGCATTCTGGAATATGGGTGAAAACTGTTCTGCAACTTCCCGACTGCTGGTGCAGGAAGGGGTAAAGGATAAGTTGCTGGCACAAATCGCTGAGCAGATAGGTGAATGGCGCATGGGCAATCCGCTGGATCCAGAGAATCGTCTGGGCACCATGATCACCACCGACCATTTCTGCAAAGTCAGTGACTATCTGAAGACCGCGCGCAAAGAAGGATTACGCATCATTCAGGGCGGATTCACCGATCGCGGTATTTACGTGCAGCCGACCATTGTGGATGGCGTGACGCCGAAAAGCGCACTGTTCCGCGAGGAGATCTTCGGGCCGGTGCTGTGTGTCACCACCTTTAAAACGGAAGCCGAAGCCATTGCACTGGCAAATGACACTGATTACGGTCTGACGGCATCGGTTTACACTGGCAAACTAAGCCGTGCAATTCGCGTATCACGTGCAGTCCGTGCGGGAACGGTGACGGTCAACTGTTTCGGTGAAGGTGATGCAACCACGCCATTTGGTGGCTATAAACAGTCTGGTTTTGGTGGACGCGATAAATCTGTATACGCACTTGATCAGTACACCGAGCTGAAAACCATCTGGATTGATGTGCCTGCTGAGTAAGCTTAATACCCGCCACGGATGGCGGGTATGCCCCTGGAAATAGGATAATTCTCTGCAGAAGACGACTCGTTTTTTTCTTATGTAACTCCTTGTAATATCATCATTCCCTTTTCTGTGATCCACCGCAGAATGCAAAAATTATCCCACAATTATTTTTGCTGTATACACACTTTTTCTGTAGGTTAAGCAGGAATCGCATGCGGAATGTCATCACAGGAGGTCACTTTGAGATCGGGAAAAGCAGCGTTATACGAAGATTTAAAACGCCTAATTTTGACCATGGAACTGGACCCAGACGAGTTGCTGGATGAAGCCAGCCTGACGGGACAATACGGTTTATCTCGCACGCCTGTGCGTGAAGTTTTCCAGCGACTGGCAGGAGAGGGTTACTTAGAAATCGTCGAAAAACGCGGCGTGCGCGTCATCCCGATGAGCCATTCCACACTGCGCAATTTCTTCCTCGTCGCACCGATGATCTACGCCGCTACCGGTCGCCTGGCGGTACAGAATTTTAAAGCTTCCCAGCTGAAATCGCTGAAAGAGACGCAAAAGCGCTTCCGTAAAGCGGTGCAGACGCGTGATGCCGAAGCGCTGGCACTGGAGAATAATCGTTTCCATGAGATCATGGGCGAGATGGCTGCCAATCCCTATTTACAGCCTAGCCTGGGGCGCTTACTTATAGACCATTGCCGCATCGGCCACACCTTTTTCCGCCCGCAAAATGAAGACATGGAGCGCCGCCTGCAGTTAGCTGCCGAACATCACGATGCCTTTATCAGCGCGATTGAAGCGCGAGATGAGCAGAAGGTGGTGGATCTGGTGTTCGAACATTGGGAACTGTCACGCGAAAATATGGAGATCTTTATCGCGCCGCAGGGATTAAAAGCGGACGATCTGGTGCAGTCACCGGAAGGGGATAAGCTGTAGTTTCAGGGTTGTCGATTTTGATACGATAAGGCGGCCTTTTGACCGCCTTGAAATGCGCAGAGTATTTTTAAACAACAGGGCTTACTCGTTGCCCCACTCATTCAAAAAGTTAGCAATCTCATCGATACGTAACGCTTGAATACCCGCCTCACGGGCCATCTCTTGCTGTGACTCTTCGCTAATCTCTTCGTTATTGCTAAGACGAGTCAGTAACAGCTGGAAGTAGTGTGCCAGTGCATCGAGTTCTGCTTCGCTCACATCGTGTTCAGATTCCGACGCGTATTCTTCAGCAATGTCATAATATTTCAGTGGAATATTGTTATTCATTATCAGCTCCCCTTTAAACTTTGAGCATTTTCACTGCAGCATCAATGTCGATCTCATCTTCAGTAAAGATCAGCGTCGTCCCCTGGAAAGTGGTCACCGCCAGTTTTTTCACTGAGCGCATTTCATCAGGTTTAACGTCTGTCTTGGGTTTGATGTTGTTCATCAGAAGGCCCACCGACAGTACGGTGTTTTCTTTATCAATGCGGGTATCAACCGGCTCTTCTTCACTGTAAACCACGAAGGATTTAATCGATGTGAGCTTCAGACGCTCACCGGCAATAAAAATGTATTTGCTGTCCGGTATCACTTTCACCGAAAAGGCCGATAAACCCTTGTTATTGGTGGTCGGTTCGAACGTCACTGCCGCGTCTTTTTTAATCAGATCAGGATTGGCGACCTTAATCACATGGAAATAACGGTTGTCTCCGTTTTCATCTTTGATAAATCCAAAACCTTTGTCTTCAAACCAGGTTGTGATCGTTCCGTTCATCGCCATTACCGCCTACTTAATCGTTAATCTAATCAGTTTTTTGCAGCGCGCAGTGTAAAGCACATTGCCTGCGCAGACTACGCCTTTGCTGTAAGTCTGGACGATAAATTTCTGCTGTGCGAGCGCGAGCCTGTGAGAAGAGGGCAAAATTCGTCAGCCCGCTGAAAATTGGTTATCATCCGCACCCACTTCCCAGCCTGGCAGTCCGATGTCCACCATTATCGATACCTTTATAGCTCCGCCGTGTTCTGAAGAGATCTCGATCCTTTATGAGGATGAGCACCTGGTGTTGATCGATAAACCCACGGGGCTGCTCAGCCTTTCAGGTAAAAATCCGCAAAATCTGGATTCCGTGCATCACCGGTTGGTGAAGTTATTCCCCGGCTGCACCTTAGTGCATCGCCTCGATTTCGGGACATCCGGATTAATGGTGGTGGCGCGCAACAAAGCGATCAACGCCTTGTTGTGCCAGCAGTTTAGCCAGCGCAGCGTGACTAAAATTTACACGGCGCTATTGTGCGGACATCTCAACCATAATGAAGGGTTGATTGACGTCGCGATAGCAAAAGACCCGGCGCTGTTTCCGTTGATGTCGATTTGTGCCGAGACGGGGAAACCTGCGCGTTCGCGCTATCAGGTAATAGAACGCTTAACTCGTGAAGGGGATAATGGCGTGATATTGCCGGTTACGCGGGTGCAGCTATTGCCAGAGACGGGCCGCACCCATCAATTGCGTATCCATTGCCAGCAATTGGGCCATCCGATTCTTGGTTGTGATCTGTATGGAGGATTGCTGCAGCCGGGTACGGAAAAAACACCCCGGCTGATGCTGCACGCCAGTGAATTACATTTTGTCCATCCCGTGAGCGGGGAGAACATCACTGCGCGTCATGCCAGTCCGTTTTGACACGGGCGGCATAAATTACCACATCAAATCATCCGGCACTTTGAAGTCTGCGTACGGATCGTCTTCATCCTGCTCTTCCTGACTCAATGCACTGTTCAACACAATACAGTCAGCATCACGCTGCGCAATTTTATCGGCTACGCTGGCGGGAATAATCGCGTATTTGCTTTCGCCACTGCTATCCGCCGCCAGTCGCGCAATCGCAAGACGGCCATTGATCAACTGTGTTTGCGTGGTCTTATCCACACTGATCTTTTTAATTAAGTTGCTATCGGTGAAGTTGAAATCAATCGTCCCTTTGGCAACGGTGATCGCGTTCATTTCGATCAGTTGCTTAACCTGTGCTTTGTACTCTTTGGACAAAGTGGCTTGCTTCTGCTGTTCACTTAGCTGCTTATCACGCTCAATTTGCGCTTTTTTATTCTCTTCCACCGCTTCGCGAGCTTCACGTGCCTGCACACGAGACTTCTTGGCAGTGCGCTGCACTTTGGCCATTTTCTTGGTGGAAACTAATCCAGCTTTGAGCATCTGCTCTTGTAAGGTGAGTTTTGTCATCTTCGTCTCTAAAATCCGTTAAAACCTGGCCGGATTATACCTGTAATGCGAAGGCTGATCACGGCGAGGTTTGAGATCCCGATGAATCGACCTATTAGCGCAGGAGTAATGCCAGCAAGGCAATCAGAGCGGGAAGGGCCTGCACATAGAGAATTTTTCGACTGGCGGTCATCGCGCCGAAGATTCCGGCAATCAACACACAGATGAGGAAAAACAGAGTGACAGGCACACCGTTTTCCCCCAGCCATAACCCCCAGAGTAAACCCGCCGCCAGAAAGCCGTTATAAAGGCCCTGATTGGCCGCGAGCACACGGGTTTCGCGCGCAAAGTTTTCACTGAGCTTAAAGGCTTTACGACCTGTATTCGTCTCCCACAGAAACATCTCCAACACCAAAATGTAGATGTGAATCACGGCGACGAGAGCAACAAGGATATTGGCTAACACGGAATTCCTCAATTGAGCGTTCTTAAAATGTATGGAAAGTTTAAGCCAGATTAGCGCCGGTTATTTTTTTCGGAAAAAAAGATTAGCGATAGCGGTTAATATCCCAATGAATGGCATCGTGATAGCCCCCGCTCGAAAATTATGCTGATCTATGTGTTTTTCTTTACGGATGTCATTAAAACGTGAAAGTGCTGCCTTTTCATCGGCCGCGCTGACTTCTTCAAACTGTTTTTCGAATCCCTGACGGGTTAACAGAGTAGCACCTTTAATGTCTGACTTTCGCAGCGCCACGATCTGATTTCCTTTTTTATAAAAACAATATTCAGGCATTCGATATTCCTTATCAAAAGAGGTAACAGCAACTTATCAGCAGTCGCGAATGTGTACCAAGCTTCTAAAGCGTTTTTTTCATGAAAATGCGACTTGCGCCTTCCGGTAGACAGGCAATGCGGCCAAACTCCTCCCACCCGTGTTTTTTATAAAACTCAGGAGCCTGAAAACTAATGGTATAGAGAAAAGCTGAAATACAGCCTCGATTTCTACCTTCTTCTTCAGCATGTGTAAGAAGTTTTTCTCCTAAACCTTTCGATCTCAGTTCTGAGGGCAAATACACCAGATCGATGAACAGCATCCCAAGATAGGTGCGACCAAGTATTCCACCCAGGACTTTTTGTGAGTCATTGCACCTGATAACCACAGACAGAGGGGAATGGTCATTGTAACCTGCTATCTCCATATTAAAGGCCGACAGACCAGCATCTATGGGTTGTAAATGTTCGGGCTCAATAACGGCAGATACTTCAACAGATAAATTGTCCATAAATCACCTGGTAGGTTAGTTTAAATGCCTTTTAATTTCATTATTAGGTCCGGGCTAGAATAACGAACATCGCCAGGACATTGCATTAGCGTTTTCGTCATAAAATACAGCTATTCACAATGCAGTTATCTTACCAAACCCTTTTACCCCAGGACCAGAACAACGCTTGCCATGATGATACCTGATGCGGCCCAAACCCTCTTTCCCAGCCCACAGCGGATTACAGTACACCAGCGGCAATTGTAGTCATGCTTGTTCGAGGTTCGCCAGGAATCACTGATTCAACACAGCGGAAACAGCGCACTCTTCTTGCTGAGGATTTTGCGCTATATTGGCTGCACTAACACCCGAATATCTCTGCGAAACAGGTAACATTGGCAATGGCACTGATCCCGAAAAACTATGCGCGGCTGGAAAGCGGCTACCGTGAGAAAGCATTAAAAATTTATCCATGGGTTTGTGGACGCTGCTCACGTGAATTTGTTTACTCCAACCTGCGTGAACTCACCGTGCATCATATCGATCACGATCATACAAACAACCCGGAAGATGGCAGTAACTGGGAGTTGTTGTGTCTCTTCTGTCACGACCATGAGCACTCTAAGTACACCGAAGCTGACATGTACGGCACCAGAGTGGTGGCCGGGGAAGATGCGCAGAACGATGTAGAAGCAGCAACCTATAATCCCTTTGCTGATTTAAAATCGATGTTAAATAAGAAGAAATAATCGGCACTGATCATTGATGCTGCCAGCATGCCGAACAGAGGCTGGCAGCCTTACCGTTTAATTTACTGGCGTAACTTCTCTAAAAGTTGCTCAGCCCCTTTATCAATTCCTGTCTCTGCTGCGCTAAGTGAACCAAAAGTCGCACCCACGTTCATGGCGTTGGGATATTGTTCCGCAACGTACGCCAGTAAGAGTTCATTCGATCCCGCATCTTTCACCTCCACGGCGAAATTAACGTATCCACTCATCAAGCCACGTCCTCCACGTACCGACTGAACGATATTGTAAGGGCCGCCGGCTAAATCAAACTTTGTGAATGTGCCGATCACTTGCGGCGTGGTATCGGCCCCGGTCAGCGTCAGTTTCAATTTGAGCGCAGGAGCCGCCCCGGCAGGGGGATTGGTGATGAATTTCTCCGCTAGCACGTCTTCAAACTTCTTACGCATATATTCAGCGAGTTGACGACGATCATCCACAGACAAGTCATTGAATTGCGCATCATTGCCGCTGTAAATGTCGACCGGTTCAATGCTGATGCTGCGATATTTGCTCCAGTCCACGGGAGCGGCATAACGAAAGGGAATGCGATCGCTATCGTCAGACGTATTCGGCGACATGCGTGATGCTGACGCGATACCAGCATATTTCACCGGGCTGGTGGAGGAACAACCGACAGCGGTAAAAGCGGCCGCTAATACAAGGCTACGACACAACGGGCTGAACAAACGGCTCATCTTGATACTCTCCGATAGAAGCTATAAATGAACTGTACGGTTTAGTTAATATCAGTTAGCATAAATCTGTCAAGAAGAGGTTTCAGGGTGTGACATCGTGATGCGGGGGCAGAGAGGTGAATGAAAGACGTTCGTTAGTGTCGAGTGAAAGGTTTACCGGAGATCTGGTGGAATGATGGCCGGATTTGCGGCAATTGTATTTTTGCTCATCCGCGCCATCCGCAATCTCGTGGAGTTAATTTATCTATGGCAATCAGGCATAAAACAAAGCCGTTTTTATGCGGTAAGGGTTTGGGGGGCGCGCCTCAAACCATTAGTGATGCTGCTGATTATCGACACCATTGTGGTGGTGGCGCTTATTTTCATTCTGTCAGCCAGAATTCAGATGTTGTGAGCGGCACCTCTGAGGAACAACGAAACGGCTTTTTGCACCATAGTCGTCACCTCACTTTTGGTATAATTCGGCAACGTTCGCTGAAGGAATAGTTCATCGACTTCAGCTTTTACTAAAGCTGAAAATTGTTTGGCGCGTAATGCCGGGCTGCCGCCGATCAATTCCCCGCTGGCGATGTGATGCTCCATTACCGCCGTCAGGGCGTTCATACTCTCACGTACACCTGATTCATGAAAAAGCGCGCCGATATCGGAATGGCCCGCTTCACCGACCACCATTCTGTACAACTGCAGAGCCTTCCAGTCTGATGTCAGCGCGCCCAGCATACCTTCACCAAAACGCTGTAACTTCTCACTTAACAACAGGGATTGAGTCTCCGGGTGGTTAAGTTCATCTGCCGCACGCATCAGAAAATTAGTACTAAAACATCTGACAACAGCTTCAAACAGGCTCTCTTTAGAAGCGAAGTAATTATAGAGTGTCGCCTTCGAGCAACCGGCCTGCTTTGCAACGCTATCCATTGAAGCTCGCTCATATCCTTGTTCCAGAAACACGGCTGAAGCGGCGTTGATAATGTCAGTTCTCTTTTGTTCGGTTAGCGTGCGCATCACTCTCTCCTCTGTCGGCGATAAATATTAACAAAACCGGCTGGTTCATTAAAGGGAGAGAGGGGGGTGGATTCGACGTCTGGAAAATGTCGAGTGAAACCTTAATTGCCACGAAGGGATGTGCGCTGCACAAGCAACACGCTGATTAAAACGATGACCAGTCCGACAAAAGCCGTACCGCTCATCACCTGAGATAGCACTATCCAACCCAGCAGCACGGCGGTGATCGGGCTGAGTAATCCGAGCGATGCCACCGCAACGCTGGGCAGGCGGCCAATTCCCCTGAACCACAACGCGTATGCCACAAATGCACCGGCCAGGGAGAGATAGGCATAAGCGGCCCATTGTGGCAGGGTCAGTGTGGGCAGTGGGGCGTCAATCAGCCACGCTGCGGGTAGCAACATTATTCCACCCAGTATCAGCTGCCAGCCGGTGAGAGCCATCACCGGCAAATCCATTTTCCAGCGCCGAGTCAGCCATACGCCTGTGGCCATACAGGTCGCGCCCAACAACGCTGCCACAATGCCGACGGGTTCGAACACCGTTTGCGGAGAGAGTAATAGCAAGGCCATACCGACAACCCCGGCCAGCGCTGCCCATAAAGTGATTCTTGCTGGCGCCCGATGTTCAACTCCCCATGCCAGTAACATCACCAGCAGCGGTTGTATCGCGCCTAATACGGCAGCAAGCCCGCCAGGCAGTCGATAGGCAGCGACAAACAACAGCGCCTGGAAAACACCGATATTCAGCGCACTAAGAATAATGAGCCGTCCAATATCACGGCTGGCGGGCAGGCGACGAGTGAACAGCAACAATAATACCCCTGCCGGAAGAACCCGAATCAGCGCCGCCGTAAAAGGGCGATCGGGTGGCAGAAATTGTGTGGTGACGATGTAGGTCGATCCCCAGATAGCAGGGGCCAGGGCAGTCAATATCACGTCACGCCAGTACGAAAGAGAGAAAGAGGATTGCATCATTTTGCCTTTGTCTTTAATTCAAGATAAAATCAGTGTGTCCACCAATTACCTTGAAGTCAAGATAAATGAATGATCAATCTGAAACCCTATCTGATGCCGTCGATCTCATCCTTCAGCAGTGGCAGCGCGAGCGGCCAGATTTAGACTGCAGCCCGATGGGGCCGATTGGACGCCTAAAGCGTTGCACGGCGCTGATTGAACAGCGACTTGAAGAGGCCTTTGCCGAGTTTGAATTGAGCATGTGGGAGTTTGATATGCTGGCAACGCTGCGCCGTGCCGGAGCACCTTACAGTCTGAGTCCCACCGAGTTGTTTTCGACGCTAATGGTCACCTCGGGCACCATGACGCATCGCCTAAAACGTCTTGAATCCAGAGGGCTGATTACCCGACAGGTAAATGCAGAGGATGCACGAAGCATGCTGGTGCAATTAAGTCAGGACGGGCTGGCGTTAATCGACCGTGCGGTAGAAAGACACGTGGATAACGAAAGAAAGATTTTGTCTGGGCTCTCTCCTGAAGTGCTGATGGCACTGGATAGCCACCTGTCGGGTTTACTGCGATCGCTTGAAGGATCCCATCAGCGCTAATTGCCCCATTCTCACGCGTCAGCGTTGTGACGTAGCAATGGGTATTCCCCTTTCAGGCCACCGAAATTTAATTCAGGTCCGGTGCTGTGGCGTAAGTTGAGCACACCGGATCCCTCTAACACTTTCATGCCAATCCCCGCGCCTGAACCCCCGATTTTTTGCGATCCATAACACAATCGTATCGTGATCATATTGACAACATTTCATGAGATTCAGTAAAACTTTATACATCAAGTATACATAATAAATACCTGATAAATGCACTAAATGCTTACGCTTTACACCGCTAAAAAACCCTACGTTGTACGGGCAATCCGCCAGTACAAACAATGAAAACGTGTATTGGAGTAACGGAATTGCAAAAGATCACCTCACTGCCTGCCGATGATTCGATGCCGGGTTGGTTTCATACCAGTGCCGCTCGTACGCCACGCCCGGCGCATATTGGTCAGAAAAAAGTACGCTTCGCGATTGTGGGGGCGGGCTTAACAGGTCTGGCAGCTGCGCGACAATTAGCGCTGAATTTCCCCAATGATGAAGTGGTGCTGATTGAGGCGCAGGAAGTGGGATATGGATCGGCAGGACGTAACGCCGGTTTTGCCATCGATGTACCGCATGATATCGGCGCGAAGGATTATATTGGCGACGTCACCATTGCGAATAAAGTCCTCAAGCTGAATACATTAGGGCAAAACTATCTGCGTCAGATTGTGCAGGAACACGGCATCGAGTGTCAGATGACCGAATCCGGTAAATATCAGGCATCGGTCGGTGAGCAGGGCACGGCGATTCTCGAAGCCTATCGTAGCGGATTGGCAAAGATCGGGCGCGAATCCGAAATGATCTCGGGTAAAGATCTGCCGGATCACATTGGCACTTCTTATTACAAGCAGGCGCTGTTTATTCCCGGCACCATCTTGTTGCAGCCTTCAGCATTGGTAAAAGGTCTGGCGGATAATCTGCCCGCGAACGTCACGCTGTACGAGTACACACCCATCACGTCGATTGACTACGGTGACAAAGTGACGTTGGTGCATGACAAAGGGAGCATCACCGCTGATACGTTGATCCTGGCTAATAACGGTTTTGCGTCGCACTTTGGTTTCCTGCAGCGCCGTTTGCTACCGACTTTCCTTTACGGCAGCCTGTCACGTCAGTTGACTGAAGAAGAACAAGCGCGTTTAGGAGGCAAAGCGGTGTGGGGGGTGATTCCGGCGCATCCGTTTGGCAGCACCATTCGTCGTACAGTGGATAATCGTATTCTGGTGCGTAACAGTTTTAGTTTCCACCCGGATGGACGACCGCGCGAGAAATACCTTAAGCAGTATCTGGAAAACCATCGCAAATCGTTTGAACGCCGTTTCCCAATGCTGCCGCAGGTGGATTTTGAATACACCTGGAGCGGAGCGATCTGCCTGTCAGAAAACCACGAAGGCTTCTTTGGCAAACTGGCACCGAATGTTTATGGTGCGCTGTGCTGTAACGGATTGGGCATAACGCGCGGCACGGCAACCGGCAAATTGATTGCGGATATGATCGCCGGTGAGAAAAACGAACTGATCGATTTCCTCACCCAATCACCGGGTCCAAACCTCACGCCAGCGGAGCCTTTCCTGTCGATTGGCGTGAACTCGGTGTTAAAGTGGGGCCAATACCGCGCAGGCATGGAAGTATAAGAAGAAAATAGCCGCCATCACTAATGGCGGCTTTTAACCTCATCGATTACCACTTCATCTCGCCAGTATTCACTTTCGCACTCAGTTCCAGTGAACTTTCATCCGGCAGATTCGGATAGGCTTTTTTCATCGCCTCAATCACTTCTGCTGATCCCTTGTGCTGCTGGAGTGCTTTTTCAAAAGTCTGCAGATAGTTAAGGGTAAAGGTCACCGCGCCATCGCCCGCCGGACGTGAGCCAATGTAGTGTCCTGGAATGACCACTTTCGGTTTAAGCTGCTGAATTTCTTTGAGCACGCTGCGCCACTGCTCACGGCTGGCTGGCGTTTGGGTGTCTGCGGTCCAGACGTGGATGCCCGCAGCCACGGCGGTGCCACCCAGCACGGCTTTGTTCGCTGGGATCCACAGATAAGCGGATTTATCACCCGCATGGCGCAGTTCAATACGTTCACCATCCACGCTAAACGAAGTCTGATGGGTGGTCTGTGGTACATAAAGTTGGGTAGGCGCACCACCCGGCATTTTCGGGCCCCAATACGCTAACTTGGCGGCTTTAGTGGCTTCGATATGCTCAACCACTGTTGGTGCTGCGACAATTTTCACCTGAGGGAAAGCTTTGACGATGGGCTCCAGTCCAAAGTAGAAGTCAGGGTCACCTGAGGTAATCAGGATTTGCGTGAGTTTTTTACCGCTGGCTTTGATCATCTCTAACAGTTTCTCGCCATCTTTCGGGCTGAACTGTGCATCGACCAGCAGCGCTTCATGTGGCCCGGTAATCAGCGTTGACGACACCGGAAACACCCCTTGTTCCTGCGGATTGTAAACTGCCAATTGCAATGGGGCAGCAAACGCCGGGCCGGCTGCCAGTGCGAGCACCAACGTCAGTGACTTCATCTTCATCTCATTTTCCTTTCAGTGCCAACATGGCTGGTAAGCACATCATTGTAAGGATTTTGCTGTCTGCTAGAATTCCCGCAAATGGAGATGATCAGTTTCATAAAACGATCAGATGGAGATCAGATGGACAGAGTCACAGCCGCTTCAGTATTTAATCGCATTTGCGAACTAGGCAGCCTGAGTGCCGCAGCGCGGGCGCTGGATATCTCACGGCCAATGGTCAGCCGTTATCTGGATGAAATGGAGAAATGGGCAGGGGCTCGCTTGCTGCACCGTTCATCCCGTCGCCTGACCATCACCCCGGCCGGGGAAAAAGTGCTGGAGAAAACCCGCATGCTGGCTCGCCTGGCTGATGAAATCACCGGACAAGGCGAACCGGGAGAACCGCAGGGCACATTGCGCGTCGCCTGTGCGCACTCCACCGCGACCCATATTCTGGGGCCGATGATCCCGGCATTTCTGGCGCGCTATCCATTGTTGCGAATTGAATTAGAAATCAACAATCAGCCGGTGAGCTTAGTGGGAGAGCGCATCGATGTAGCCGTCAGGATCACGGACAATCCGGAACCGGGCGCGATTGCCCGCCGTCTTGGCGAATGTGCTTCGGTGGTGTGCGCATCACCCGATTATTTGCGCAAGCATGGCATTCCGGAAACGCCGCAGGATTTAAGCCAGCATAACTGCCTGCACTACAGCCGCTTTGCCGGGCAGAGTTGGCAGTTCAACGATGCCAACGGCGATGCGTTGACCACAGCCGTAAGCGGCAATTTCAGTGCCGGCATCTCATCGGTGTTATGCGATGCCGCCATCGCCGGATGTGGGCTGGCCATGGTGCCAGAAATGGAGGCGCGCGCCGGGATAGCAAACGGTCAGTTGCAATGTGTACTGCCGGACTTTACGCCGAAAACCCTCGGCATTTATGGATTGTATATGTCGCGCGAACGCCAACCCGCCGCGCTACGTCTGTTTCTTGATGCGGTGCAACAACAACTGGCTTCATAAATGCTTTATGCATAACGTCATACAGTTGTGCTATGTCTTGAGAATCTGACACGCAAGGAGAACTCAAGATGCGCATTCCCGACTACCCTTCGCAACATAACGAACAGTGGGCGCAAGTCGATAATTACTTTGCAAACGCATTGGCAGCCGAGGATGTGGCGCTGAAAGCTGCATTAGCGCATAACGCTGCTCAGGGCTTACCGGTGCACGATGTTTCGGCTTTACAAGGTAAATGGCTGGCATTGATGGTGACGATAACAGGTGCAAAGCGCGTACTGGAAATTGGCACATTAGGTGGATACAGCACAATCTGGATGGCTCGGGCGCTGCCGGAAAACGGCCAAATTATCACCCTGGAATTCAACCCCCATCACGCTGAAGTTGCCCGTCACAACCTGTCGCTGGCACGTGTTCACGATCGCGCAGAAGTGATCGTTGGCGCTGCATTGGATAGCTTGCCGATGCTGACTGCGCCGTTTGACCTGGTCTTCATTGATGCCGATAAAGTCAATAATCCTCACTATCTTCACTGGGCATTGAAACTTGCTCGTGTTGGGACCGTGATCATTGCTGACAACGTGGTACGTGGAGGGGCGGTAGTCGCTGCGGATAGTGAGGATCCTAATGTCAGCGGCCTGCGTGAGTTCGTCGATATGATCAACCAGGATAATCGATTGGAAGCCACGGCACTGCAGACGGTTGGCGAAAAAGGCTGGGATGGACTGATCATGGCGGTGGTGAAAAGTTTGTAAGCGCTAAATTGGTGATAGTATCCATCAGCAAATATCACTGATCGTTAATAAGGGAGTATTAACTGATGCGCCACTGGGCTACTTACTGGGTTCTCATCTTTGGTTTGATGGGAGGCAGTCACTTTGGCGTGGCAGCACAGACAGCCGGCGCTACGCAACTCGCGGGATTGATACGTGAGCCGCTCGCATTAACCTTAATCTTGCCGAACGGGCAACGCGCAGTGCTGGATGCTTATGTCACACGACCAGACAAACCCGGTGTGTTTCCTGTTGCACTGATCACCCACGGCACCGATGGCAGCGAGCAAAGCGATCGCCAGCATCTCACGCCGAACCGTTTCTCAGCTGCCGCCATCACCTTTGCCCGGCACGGTTATGCCGCTGTAGTGGTGATGCGACAGGGTTATGGTCAATCCACCGGCCGTAACGATTATCAAGGGAACAGCTGTGCCCATCCGCAACATGCACTGGCAGGCGAGATGGCACGAAACGATATCCTTGCTGCACTGACGGCGATACGGGTGCAGCCCTGGGCAGCAAAACATCAAGCGGTGCTGGTCGGCCAATCATCTGGCGGATTCAGCGTGCTTGCCGCCAGTGCCCTGAATCCACCGGGTGTACAGGCTATCATCAGCTTTTCAGGTGGACGCGGAGCCATGGGTGAAGGCCAGGTTTGTGATAAAACCTCACTGCTGGCGGCGCTAAAATCTTATGGTCAAACTGCACGCATCCCAACGCTCTGGCTTTACTCCGCCAATGATCAATCGTTTTCACCCCAGCTTGGCGAGGAGATGTTTAAGGCTTACCGCCACGCAGAGGCTAAGGGTAAGCTGATCACTCTGCCGGCCTTCGGTAACGATGGACACGATTTACTGATTTCTGCACCAGAGGAATCCTGGTGGCGCAGCGTCTCGTCGTTTCTTAGCCAGCAACATTTGCCGAGCCATGAAGTGGTGTCCCTTGCTGAGGCCGAGCTTGCTGCACCGGCAGGATTAACGTCATCAGGTCTACAGGCTTTCAAACACTATCTGTCAGATCTCGGCTATGAGAAAGCGTTCGCCACCAACGGCGAAGGTGTGTGGGGCCGCGCGTACTGGGCTCGCACCCAGCAGGATGCAAACCATGAAGCTCTGGCATATTGCGAGCAGTATCGTGAGAAGGGAGAGGCGGCGTGCACACTTTACGCCGCTGGAGATCAACGCTCAGCGGCGAAATGACGCGCTAGGCGATGGGCGTGACTTGCATAAAGTGCATGATCGCCACCAGTGTAACGATCGACAGCACCGTGGAGATGAGGATCGCGCCAGAAGTGATTTGCGCATCACGCCGATAATACTCAGCCAGCATAAAAGGCCCGGTGCCGGTGGGCAGTGCCGCCAGCAGAATCGCCATGTTGGTGAGATCCTGCGGCAGGTGAAACAGCCAGACGGCTAAAATCCAGGTCAGCAGCGGCTGCATCACCAGCTTGGCCACTACGACCAGGCCCACCGTGGTGAAACTCATTTTCGCCGCGGTGGGCAATTCGCTGGCTTTGGCTTTTTGTCGGCTGGCTAGAAACACCCCTAAACACACCAGCGCGCAAGGGCTGGCCGCACCGCCGAGCAGTTTCAGGAAGGTTTCAACGCTACCTGGCATGGTCAAACCTGCGCTGGAGCATGCTGCGCCTAGCAGCGGCGAAATAATCAGCGGGTTCTTTAAAATGGCGCGCAGTACTTTAATCGCCAACCGATGAAATTCACGCTCACTCTGCAAACCAATCTCGATCATCGCGATGGCAATCGCGAACAGGATACACGCTACTACAATGGTCGCCGTGGTGGTGGGGATCAGGCTGCTTTTACCAAAAATCAGTAACAACAACGGGAAGCCCAGATAACCAGTGTTGGGATAGGCGGCGGCAACGCCATCGACACTGGCATCGGCAGTGGATTTGCCTTTGAATTTTTGACAGGCAAACACGATAACAAATGAGGCGGCGCAGGAGAGGGCAAACGCCCAGAAGAATCCCGGTTGATAAATGGTGTGCCACGGCGTGTGTGCCATGATGTCAAACAGCAGCGCGGGCAGCGCCAGCCAAACCACAAATTTATTCAGTTCCGTCGCCGAGGTCGGCCCTAATACACCCAGCATGCGGCAAGCGTAACCCGCCACAATTAAGCCGAAAACCGGCAAAAGAATCAGAAACGTCGCTATCATTGTGTCCTCCCAGTAAGCTGAAGGACTCTAGTGCCTTTAGTGATGCAGATCCAATAGCAAATTTGACCGCGATTGATACGGAAAATGAATCATGCTCGATGTTAAACCACTGCGTTATTTTATCGCGCTGGCAGAGGTTAAAAATTTCCACCGCGCCGCTGAGCGTCTGCATCTGTCACAGCCGTCCTTAAGTCGTCACATCGCTGCACTGGAAAAAGCGGTGGGTACACAGCTGGTGGAACGCAATACGCGCCAGCTAATGCTGACGCCCGCCGGTGAGAGCTTCTACCAGGATGCACGTAAGATCCTCGAATCACTCCAGCAGGCGCAACAACTGGCGCGTGACACCGCCGCGGGCAAATCGGGTTTATTGCGCGTAGGTTTCACTATGTACTCTGCACACAGCGTGATCCCGGAGTATGTGCGATTGATTCGCCATCACTTCCCCAATATTGCTCTGGAGTTGGAAGAGGCAGTCACTGAAGACCTGCCAGATAAAGTGCTGGCAGGTGAAGTCGATTTAGCGGTACTGGTGGAAGGAACTGCACGCGTGGGCATGCAGACATTGACCGTGTTAACCGAGCCTTTATGTGTGGCCATGTCGCGCACACATCCTAAAGCGAGAAGTCGGAAATTGCAGATCGAAGATCTGCGCGACGATCCTTTTGTGATGACTTCCACCAGCGCGGGGAGCCGTTTAACTGCGGTAATTATGGATTATTGTCGTGCGCATGGGTTTGAACCGATGGTCAGTCTACAGGTTCGTCTGCAACACACCATGCTTAGCCTGGTCAATGACGCCAGCTATGTGGCATTGGTGCCTTCTTCGGTTCAACAACTCAAAATGGATGGCATCGTCTTCAAACCGCTGGCGGATGCGCCGCAAGTTAATCTTGCCGTTGCCTGGAGCAGCGATAACCGCAATCCCTGCCTCAACAGTTTTATAAAGCTGCTGATTCAACGACACGCAGCAGTGTGAAACCTACGCCAGCCGCATAATCATCTGCGGCGCGACAACTACAATGAATTAAATCAATCAGTTAAGATGGGTGGGCCCCGCGAGTCAGTGGCGGTTTCAGCCTGAAATCGCCACAAATTCAGCATTGTGTTGTTCAAAAAATAAGCCAATATTTACTTTATCGTTAAGCCAATTTTAATCTTCGCCACGTAGAGTGCCCTCACAGTCACAACCATCAGTAAACGAAGTCAGAATTGCCGAGGCGTAACAGAACTCCTGTTATCTGCCCGCGTCTATAGACCGTGCTGAGCTGTGTTATCCGCTGGAGAGTACCTTTGCTGCGACTATTATTTCTGTTGATGGGTGGACCGGCGCTAAGAGCGGGTTGGCCTTATCTGACCGGGCTGGGCCTGCTGTGTGCTGGTGCGAGTGCCGGGATCCTGATGGATCTGTTGCAACATGGAAGTTTATCGTTCCCCTTGCATGTGTTAGGGGTATTCCTTGCGGTCGAAGGGCTGGCGGAAGCGATGAGTGCAATCTATTCGCCTGCCGGCATTGCCTGGCCACCTTTGATGAAATCTGCAGGGCTGATGCTGTTTGGCCTGTTGGTATTCATTGCACCGCATGACGGCAGCCTCTGCTTCTCACTGGGTTTTGCCTTGATTTTTCTACTGGATGGCGGGTTCCGTGTCATTTCATGCAGTCTGATGCGCTGTCGGCGATGGACGCGAAAATTTAGCCTCGGATGCGCGGAGATTCTATTCAGCGTTCTGATTGCCACCCATTGGCCGCTGGCTCCGCATGTGATCGTGCCGCTGTGTTTTGCACTTTTGCTGGCGGGATGGGGCATCAATCTCTTGTCCATGGGAGCGCAAATTCATGCGTTGCCAGAGAACACCAGCGTGGCCGCACTTCCTCTCTTCACCCGTAAAGGTTTACGAGCGCCGCATGGATTGAATTATGAACATCCGCCGCTGCAGGCCGGGCATGCCAGCGTGCCGCTAAATATCTACATCTGGACACCTCTGGGATCCGGTGATGTTGCGGGACGACGTCCATGGTTTGAACGTTGGGTCGCAGCGATTGACCATCGTGGTGAAGTATCAACCGGCCATACATCGTTAGAGATGGGTGATGAAATCTATATCAGCCTCTACCCGGTTGATGACGTTTCACGCAGCTTGCGCGGTTTCCTGCAAACGCTGCGCGCGAAAGAGGAGTTTGACGTTGAGGGTTGTTTACTGCCATCGCTGGAAAGTGAAATTAAAAGATGGTGCCGCCCTGATAAACGTCTGGTTCTCACACATTACAACCAGGCAGCCTTGCGCAATTACTGGCACGCGAATTCAACCGATACCCGCTATAACCTCACGTCCCGCAACTGCTCAACCAGCGTGATGCAGGCGCTGGACGTTGCGACTGAAGGCTTGTTGGGTGAACACGGTTTGAAAGGGCTTTGGGTCATCCTCAACCCCGACTTTTGGTTGTTGAGTCTGGTACGCAGCCGCGCAGAAGGCATGACGTGGACGCCAGGACTGGTGATGGATTACTGCATTTTGCTGCGCCGTGTGCTGGAATCTCAGCAGCGAACCAGCCGATATCGCAAAATCATTCATCGTCTAAGAGTCGAACTGCTCGGCGCACGGATGGTCGTGCGCAGTTTGTTACGTTGACCGTTTTTGAACAGCGTTCAGGCAAAACCATGTTGTTGCAGAATGGCTCTGGCCGCTGTTGTACTGAGAAAGGCGGCAAGGGGATTAGCAGAGTGGGTGAAAGTCGCCCATCCATATTCCGCCTGAATGTTGAACGGTTCCGGGATGCTCAATACCTGCAAATGAGGATGATTGATTAGACGTGGAGCATAGCTGGCGTAGCCAATGAAGAGATCTGCGTGCTGTTGGTCGATTAACCATTGTGCTGCCAGTTCGCCCGTGGGGACAGCCAGGCTATCGATGCCACCCACCAGCTGACGCGCGCGCTGTTTCAATCTTTCACCGCAGCCTGGATAAACCTGTCCGATATTGTCAAACAGCTGCCAGGTGTAATCGCCGGAAGGGTCGCTTGACGGCGTGGATGTTGCCAGCCGCAGGTCGTCACGTTGTAAAAGTGAAAGCCAGGTGTCGTTTTCGGTGACAACGTCACGTCTGGCGGTCAAACATAAGCTGTTAGCGGCAAATTTGCCGGTGTGCATTGCCAGACCGCACTGTAACAGCGTGGCCGGGTGCTTAAGATTGGCGGAGGCAAACAAATCGCAGTGTGCACCTTGTTCAATCCTCTGCCGAAGTAAGCCTGCAGGGCCAAAGTGGGTGTCAGTCGTCAGGCCAGACTGGTGATGAAAGGCTGTCATCAGATCCGGCCAGACACCGCGCAGACTACCGGCTGCCAGAATGTGCAGCGTTGTCATGATAGGCGGTCCGATAAAAATGCTGATACCAGCGATCAGCCTGCTGTTGCATATCAATATCGCGGAATTTTTCCGGATAGAGTTTCTTCGCCATCCAGAGCTCACCTAAGCCGATAGCTTCTGGCATTGGATAGCCCCAGGCTCTGGCATATTCCGGCATCAGCCAGACCCGATGATGCTTCACCGCGTCAATCGTGCGCCAGCGTGGATCTTGTTGGATCTCATCCACCACTTGAGGATAGCGATCCTGGACAAAAATCACCTGAGGGTTCCACGACACAACTTGCTCCATGCTGACTTGCTTGAAACCCTGAACGGTCGATGCCGCAACGTTGTAGGCGCCCGCGTGCGACATCATCAGACCGGTGTATTTGCCAGAACCATAAGTGGTGAGGTCAGGATTGGCCATGTAAGCTCGAACACGCTGTTGCTCAGTTAAACCTTGCAGACGATCGCTCACCAGTCTACGTCCGGCAAACGCCGCGGCAATCAGCTCTTTGGCCTGTTGCTGCTTATTCACCACCTCACCAATCAAGGTAATCCCTTCTTTGATGCCGAGATCGTAAGCTTGATTCTCATTCTGCATGCTGGGGTTAATCTTGCCTTGTTCCCCTGCATCGTCATGGCGTAAGGAAATAGCCAATACCGGAATGCCCAGCGCCGAAATCTGGTCAATCATCTCTTTTGGCGCGTAGTTAGTGACAAAAACCACCTGCGGATGCAGCGCCACCAATTTTTCTAAATCCACATGGGTCAGATCGCCCAGCATGGCTTTCTGTGTCAGTTCAGGCACCAGCTGCGCGTAGCCATCACCCAACTGTTGCTTCCAGTTCGCGAGGATGCCGACGATCTTATCGGTCGCGTTGAGTTGCACCAGCAGGTTCAGCGTTTGGTGCTGTAGCACCACCACGCGATCGACCTGATCGGGGATCTTCACCTGACGACCAATTTGGTCGGTCACCACACGGCTGGCGAAGGTGTTCAAAGAGGTAAAGGTGAGTAAGCCCGCCAGAATCAGGCGGTTAAGCGTTGTGTTCATGAGTTATCCCTGCAGCGTAATGCAATGGATTATATAGCGCTAATTGGCAGGCGCCTATGACTCTTTCAGTGATACGCAGTCGTCGGACGACATGGCACAGCGTCATCTGCTACTATATCGGCCCAATTGCAGCGCGATCCGCTGTCAATTTTCACCTGTCAAATCAAAACAAAAGCCATCGGGCGAATCAACCTGCATGGCGGTGGAGTAGTGGTTGTTATGTTGCACGATGTAGGAATTATTAATGTCTGGACGTTTCTGGCGGGTGCGCTGGTGATTATTCTGCTGCCCGGCCCAAACAGTTTATACGTGCTGCGTACCGGGATGAGCCGCGGTGCTAAAGCGGCGTCTAAGGCGATAGCAGGGGTGATGATGGGTGATCTGATTCTGATCTTCCTTGCCTGGGCCGGTGTCGCGACGCTGATTCGCACCAGTCCGCACATTTTTATGGTGGTGAAGTATCTGGGCGCGATGTTCCTGCTCTATTTAGGCGTAAAGATCATTCTGGGTGCATTGCGCAAGCGCGAAGGTAACCAGCCCGCTGAAGCCGTTAAAATAGAAAATTATTTCCTGCGCGCACTGCTCTTGGGCGTGACCAACCCGAAAGCCATTCTGTTCTACGTCTCCTTTTTCATCCAGTTTATTGATCCAGCAGTCACTCACACTGCGCCTGCCTTTGCAGTGCTGGGCTCGATGATTCAACTGATCAGCCTGAGCTATTATCTGATTTTGCTGATGGCGGGCAACGTGATGGTTCGCTTTCTGAAAAACCGCACTCGTCTGGTAAAAGTGGGGAATATGCTCACCGGCATGTTGTTCTTTGGTTTTGCTGTGCGCTTAGTGAGTGCACAAAGTTAATTTTATCCCCAGCGCTAATATCCAGGAAACAGCAGGAAAACCTGCTGTTTCCGTTTTCGGGTAGCATTTAGACAGCCATGATGTCTCAACCCAACCAGCCAATCAGTGCCGCAGCACACAGGCAATAGCCACCGAACAGATGCCAGCGATCATGTTCCAGCCAGCGGGAGAGCCAGCGCAGCGCCAGAAGACCAGCGACAAAACTCAGTAGCATGCCCACCAGGCTGGGCAGCAGCACGCCGCTGCTCACCGCAACCGTGCCAGCAGAACCTGAACTGAATGCGCGCAGACCCTCTTTAACGATCACCGCCGGTGTCAGCACCACGGCTAACGCAAAGCTAAATTCTTCCGCGCGTTTACGTGCCACGCCCAGGGAAAGACCGGTAGAAATCGTGGCGCCAGAGCGAGAAAAACCGCGAAATGGCAGGCATAAACCCTGAACGAAACCAATACCTGCAGCGCTTAAGGGCGAAAGTTCGCCGCGATCTTTTTCTTTCAGACGTGAAGAGAGGATAATTAATAAGCCTGCGGCAGCGAGACCACTGGCGATTATTTTACTGTTACTAAACAACGACTCTATTTCAAACGTGTCGGCGTTTGCGGCGAAAAAATATTTAATCAGCTTCATCAGCGCCAAACCCACTACGCCGGTCACTGCGGTGGCGAGAATAATTAAAAATACATTCTTCTTAAATGCACGGCCCGAACTGAAATAGGTCTCCCGCCAGTTATTCCAGAAGTAAACAATCACCGCGAACATCGTGCCGGTATGCAGCATCACCAGCAACAGTGTCATATCGGGGGCTGCAGGGTCCAGCCCCAGGAGTTTCTCCGTCATAATGACGTGTGCAGAGCTGGAAACCGGCAGTAACTCTGCCAGCCCCTGTATTACGGCCAGAATGGATACATCGAAATAATTCACCCGTTCGCCCTCAGATAAAAGAATGGGAAATGAGACCTGACTTAATCTCGCACACCCTGACACATTTCTCATTTTAGCCGTGATAAGTATTATCCTATTCGTGATGTCGTTTATGAAATGTTTACTGAATTAAAAATCGAATAATACGCAGGTTACAACTGCATGACGTGGCGCTGTATTTTCCGATGATGTTTTATCCAGCCAGTGACATTTAGCAACGCTGAAAGCAGCCTGCATCGGTGATGACCAAAATGGCGCATCGCTGCGCTATTTTTGTGCTTCCGGTTAAACCGAATGCATTAAAACGAAACATAAGTATTCGATCTTGTATCCAAGTCCGTATCCCATCAGGCGTTATCTCCTCGCCGCTGATTGTTGGCACCTTCTGGCACGCAAACTGCATTAATCCCGTTAAGTGACCAAATCGGGAGATGAATCATGTTTGAGGCTTTACTGGATGAGGATGCTACTACATTGGCAGCGCTGATCCGCAATGGCGAGGTGTCTGCCCGCGAATTAACGCAAGCCGCGTTGGATCGTATGGAAAAACGCGAACCACTGATTCGGGCTTTTTGTACGGCATCACCCGAATTGGCGTTACAGCAGGCATCAGTGGTGGATGCGAAGCGTGCACGCGGTGAAGCGCTGGGGGCTTTTGCGGGTGTGCCATTGGCGGTAAAGGATCTCATTTGCACGGCGGGTGTGAAAACCACCTCCGGTTCGGCAGCCTATGCCGATTTCATTCCTGAAGATGACGACATCACCGTCGAGCGCCTGCTGGCTGCTGATGCTGTGCTGCTGGGGAAAACCACTGCGCCCGAGTTTGGTTATAGCGGCGTTGGGCACAATCCGCTGTTTCCTTCACCGCGCAATCCCTGGGATTTGAGCAAAACGCCCGGCGGTTCCAGTGCCGGATCCGGCGCAGCGCTCGCCGCTCGCCTTTGCCCGATGGCATTGGGCAGTGACGGCGGCGGATCGGTACGTATTCCAGCGGCGCACTGCGGCGTTTATGGATTCAAGGCCTCGATGGGGCGAGTGCCGTTATGGCCCGGCTGCCGCGATGAACGCTTTCCCGGCGTCTCTAGCTGGGAATCACTGGAGCATATTGGCCCCATGACACGCACGGTGCGAGACAGCGCACTGATGATGTCAGTGATGGCAGGCCCGGATATGCGCGATCGTCACTCCATTCCCTGCAGCGACGTTAACTGGATTTCCTCTCTGGAAAAACCCTTAAACGGGCTGCGCATTGCGTTTAGTGCCGATTTTGGCTACATCGCCGTCGATAAAGAGGTGCGTGACGTTGTCACTAAGGCCGCTCGACATTTCACCCGTGAACTGGGGGCGGAATTAGAAGAGGTTGATCCAGGGATTGCCGATGAAGGCGCCACCTTTGCCGCGCTGGTGGTCTTTGAAAGCGACCTCACAGGCATGCGTCAGATGCAAAGCGACCTGGGTTCACGCATGTCACCTCATCTGAGCGCCATGCTGCAACGCGAATGGCGCGCTGAACACTTTACTGACGCCAATACCGCACGTAAAAAGATCTGCAATCAGCTGTGGCGATTTATGCAGCGTTACGACTTGCTGCTGACGCCAACGCTAGCAGTGCCGCCGTTCCCGCTCAACATGCAGGGACCGGAAATCATCGATGGGCGCATGGTGCGCAGCGATCACTGGTTGTCGTTCTGTTACCCCTTCAATTTCACTGGCCAACCGGCGGCCTCAATTCCTGCGGGCTTCACCGCCAGTGGCTTGCCGATTGGTCTGCAAATCGTGGGTCGTCATCTGGACGATGGCCTGGTGCTGGCGGCAAGTGCCGCTTTCGAGCGCATCCAACCGTGGAATCACCTTTATCCTGCCTCAATCGGAGTTGCCCATGAGTAACAAATCATCCCCTGCGCTGGAGCAGGAATTTGAACACGAGCCGGTTCCTTTAAGTCACCGTCACTCGACGCGGTCAGTATCTGCTGTCTGGTTCGGTTTCCCGATGATCCTTACCAACGCGTTGTTTGGTGGCATTATTACCTGGCATTTGGGTTTCTGGCCCGCGCTGATTGCCATCCTGCTCGGCAATCTGGTGCTGTTCGCTTATGTTGGCGCACTGAGTTGGTTTGCAGGTAACACCGGGATGAACTTCGCCCTGCAGGCAAAGCGTACCTTTGGCACTAAAGGCTATATCCTCGTTTCCGGTTTTCTCTCGACCGTCGTGATTGGCTGGTATGCGTTTCAAACGGGTTTAACCGGTACAGTCATTAACCAAACCTTTGGCTGGAACGCACTCGCGGTGACCGCTATCGCCATGGTGCTGTATACCGGCGTCACCTTCCTCGGCGTACGTGCGTTGTCGATCCTGGGCATGATTGCCGCGCCGCTGTTTGTGGTGCTCGGTTTGGTCGCATTGTGGCTGATTGGACAGGACCATGATTTCAGTACCATCACCCAGTTCAAGGGCAGTGCCAGTGCCGTCGGCGCTATGAGCATGGGAACAGCGGTGACCATGGTGGTGGCAGGATTCGCCGATTCGGGCACCATGACCGCGGATTTTACCCGCTGGTCGAAAGACGGCAAATCAGCGGTTATCGCGGCGTTTTCCGCCTTTCCTATGGCGAACGTCATCTCATATCTGTTCGGTGTGTTGATTGTAGCGGTGGGCGCGGCGGTTGATCCGGTCAATAATGGCGGTAATTTCCTGCCAATGCTGATGAACCATGGCACGTTACTCTCCATCATCGCTTTCCTGTTTGTTTTCATTAACCTCGGCTCGGTTTGTACCCATTGTTTGTACAACGGCGCCGTTGGCTTCAGCCATCTGTTCAGCAGCAAGATGCGAGTCTGGACATTGATCCTCGGCGCCATCGGCGGGGCACTGGCACTGGCGGGCGTGTGGTCTTACTTCCTCGAGTGGCTGAGTTTGCTCGGCATCGTGGTACCGCCGTTTGGTGCGGTCATGATCGTTGACCTGATCTTCATGGCAAAAATCAGCGAGCAGCGCAAAACTCGTCGTCTGCGCGGTAGCGCTTTTGCCGCCTGGGTGATTGGCAGCTTGTGTGCGGTGATTGCCCACATTGAATTCCCGCAGTTTGGTGAAGCGGTGATTGGCCTGGTGACGGCTGCTGCCAGTTACACTTTGATTGTCAAACTGAAACGTGAAAACGCAGCGAGCCTGATGGAGCAGAAAAATGCCTGAGTTCACCATTGATTCAACACCTTATCCCTGGCCCTTTGATGGGCGGTGTACGCCTGCTGATACCGCACTGATCGTTATCGATATGCAGACCGATTTTTGTGGCAAGGGCGGCTACGTCGATAGCATGGGGTATGACATCGCACTGACCCGCGCTCCGATAGCGCCTTTGCAGCGCGTGCTGGCACGCATGCGGGAGTTAGGCTTCCCGATCATCCATACGCGTGAAGGCCATCGTCCTGACCTGAGTGATTTGCCGGCCAATAAACGCTGGCGCTCAAAACGGATGCAGGCGGAAATTGGTGCGCCTGGTCCCTGTGGTCGCATTCTGGTGCGCGGTGAGCCGGGTTGGGAAATTATCCCGGAGCTGGCGCCACTGGCGGGTGAAACCATCATTGATAAGCCAGGCAAAGGCTCTTTTTATGCCACCGATCTTGAACTGATCCTGCGCAGTCGGGGGATGCGTAATCTTATCATCTCAGGTATTACCACCGATGTCTGTGTGCATACCACGCTGCGCGAAGCCAACGATCGCGGCTTCGAATGTCTGGTACTGTCCGATTGCTGCGCCGCGACCGAGCTAAAACACCACGAAGCGGCACTAAGCATGATTCACATGCAGGGCGGTATTTTTGGTGCGGTGGCCAGTTCGGAGACGTTGCTGGCGGGCCTGGCTCAACCTTCCGCCGCGTTAAGCGTTTAACCATTGCAGATAATGTCCTGGCCACTCAGTCGTTTGTGTGCCGGGCTTACCCAATCCAAAACCATGCCCCCCGCTGGGATAGCGATGCATCTCAACCGGCACATGCTGTTCCTTACATGCAGCAGCCATGATCAAAGTATTGTGCGGATCGGAAACAGGATCGTCTTCGGCCTGAACCAGGAAAAACGGCGGTGATTGCGGATTAACGTAGGATTGAACCGACCAGGCGGTATCCGCGCTGAGTGATGCGTCTTTCCCGACCAACACTTTATGCGTGGAGGTGTGCGTGTAAGGCGGCTCTAACGTGATAATGGGATAGATCAGCGCGGCACGGTCGACCGTTGCGGGGAGATTGTCCAACGCATCACTGGCCTGATAAGCATGAAAGTCCGCGCGGTTCGCCGCCATTCCCAGCAGGTGCCCGCCAGCCGAAAAGCCCAACACGCTGACATTGTTCTCACGGTGGCGCACGATACGCAGTGCGCGCTGTGCATCCTGAAGTGGCACTAACGCGCCATCTTTCCAGCCTTCCTGCGGCAGGCGATAACTCAGCACATACGCTGTGTAGCCTTGAGCCGCCAGCCACGCGGCAGCGGGCCAGGCTTCTTTGCCCATTTCGATACGCGTATAGCCGCCGCCAGCCGCAATCAGTACAGCGCGTCCCTTCGGCTGAACAGGCTTGAAGACGGTGAGCGTCGGCATGGCAATATTCCGCTGCGCACCTTTGGCACTAAACGTCATCGCCCCTAAAGGTCCACCGCCACCAGGCGGTTGTTTTGGCCACAAGGGCAACACTTGCGCGGGATTTGGCGCGGTAGCGGCCAGACTTAAGCCGCTGCATGCGACTAAGGGGGAGAGCAGTAAACCGGTAAGAAAGTGGCGACGAAGCATGGCCGATCCAGACTGAATCCAAAAAGGGTATTGAATCAGAAGAATCGGCAGAGAGTATGAAGAAGATGTTGGATTATATGTAGAAACGCATCAATTATTGCTCCGCCAAAAGGGCAGCTTGCACGGCTGGTCGCGCATGGATACGCTGATAATGTGCCTGCAGGTTCGGCCATTGTGCTAAATCAATCGCGAAGAATTTGCACCATCCACAGAGAACGTACAGATAAATATCGGCCAAACCGATCGTTTCACCCTGCAAAAACAGGCCTGGCCTTAGCGTATGTTCTAAATATGCAAAACGTTGGAAAAGGCGTTGTTCAAATCCCTCACGTACCTGCTGGGGTAATGCGCGATTAAACAGCGGCGCCATACCCGCATGCAGTTCAGTGGCAAGAAAATTGAGCCACTCCAGCAGCCTGATGTAATCCATTCCGCCGGGTGCCACGCATAGCGGTGCGGAGGGTTGTAAACTGGCGAGGTATAACAAAATCGCCGGGCCTTCCGTCAGGATCGAACCCTCATCCATCTCCAGCGCAGCGACATAACCCTTGGGATTGATGTGATAAAAATTCTGTCCGTCTTCGGTCTTTTTTGACTGGTTGTTGACACGAACCAACGTGAAAGGCAGTGCCAGTTCACGCAGAACGATATGTGGCGCCAGTGAACAGGTATCAGGGGCAAAATAAAGTTTCATCGAAAATCCCGGTTGCTGTTGTCTGCATGTATCTTGCTTACGTGCATGTTGTCAGTAAAATTAATGTTTAATTACCTCATCATTAGCTGAGCTACTGACATGATGAATCTTACCCATTGGCGACTTTTAGTCGCGGTCGCCGCGCACGAGAACTTAACCCGTGCGGCGGCCGCAATTGGCATGACGCAATCCGCCGCCAGCCAGGCCATTACGCAGCTCGAAAAATCTCTCGGCGTCACGTTGATCCATCGCAGCCGCATCGCCATCTCGCTGACGGATGTCGGCCGTGAAGTGGTGCAGCAGGCGCAGCAAATGCTTGATCACTTAGACGCTATTCGTTCGCTGGCTCACCAGGCGCGGGGTCTGGATCAGGGCCGCGTGCGGTTGGCGTGCTTTCCTTCGGTGGTCTCAGTCTTATTGCCTGATTTGATAAAGCAGTTCGCGCACGATTTCCCCGGCATCAATTTGAATGTTATTGAGGGCAGTGACGAGGAGGTCGTCACCTGGCTGCAGCGTGATGAGGTGGATGTGGGCGTGGTATTAAATCCTCGGCTGGAAGATAACGCCATCCTGCTCGGGCAAGATCGCTGGATGGCGCTACTACCTGCTCAGCATAAACTGGCACGCAGCCACCGCGCGGGTATGACATTACAGGAACTCCAACGACAGCCTTTCATTCTGGCAACCGGGGGTTGCAAAGTGAATGGCGGGAGCCTGGTAGAAGAGGCAGGATTAGCCTTAACCGATGTGCGAATTACGGTGCGAGATTGGGCCAGCGCATGCGCGCTGGTGAAAGAAGGTATGGGTATAGCAATAGTGCCGGAATCCACGTTACCCGATAACATGACAGGCGTTATTGCCGTGCCAATCCAACCGCTCACGGTGAGGCGATTTGGTTTGGTTCGCGCTGCGGGCCGGGAAGTTTCGCCCGCGCTGGACGCCTTTTGGAGATTTGCCGCCCGCAGCTTTGATTAATCCGTTCTCTGCGCGGGCACTGTGCCATCACGCTATGTGATACAACGTCTCACCGACAGCGTCAAACAAGCGATCCAACTCGGCAGGCTGTGTATTGAACATCGGTCCAAACTGCAGCGTATCGGCACCGAAGCGCACATAAAAACCGGCTTTCCACAGCGCCATGCCCGCTTCAAACGGCCGAATGGTGGCATCGCCGCTGCGAGGCGCAAGCTGGATGGCACCCACCAGACCGCAGTTGCGGATATCAATGACGTTCGGGCATTCACGCAGCGCATGCAGTGCATGGGCAAAATGTGGTGCCAGCTCGGCGGATTGCGCAATCAGCGCGTCATGTTCCAGTAACTCCAGCGTCGCCAGGCCCGCCGCACAGGCCACCGGATGGGCAGAGTAGGTGTAGCCGTGAGCAAATTCCACCGCGTGTTCTGGCAGTTTTTGCGCCATAAAGGTGTTGTAGATTTCGCTGCTGGCGACTACGCCACCCAGCGGCACCGCGCCATTGGTGATCTGCTTGGCGAAATTGAGGATATCGGGCGTGACGCCAAAATACTCAGCGCCGCTCCAGCGGCCCATGCGGCCAAATCCGGTGATCACCTCATCAAAAATCAGCAAGATATCGTGCTGTGAACAGATTTCACGCAAGCGTTGCAGATAGCCAACCGGTGGGATAATCGCCCCCGCAGATCCGGAAAGAGGCTCAACAATCAGGGCGGCGATGTTGGAAGCATCATGCAGCTCAATCAATTTCAGCATCTCATTAGCCAACGCCACACCGCCGGTTTCGGCCTGGCCAGCAGTGAAGGGCAGATCGGTTTGCAGCGTGTGTGGAATATGGTCAACATCCATAAACTGACCGAACATCTTGCGGTTGCCGCCAATGCCGCCCAGGCTGGTTCCGGCGATATTCACGCCGTGGTAACCGCGAGCACGTCCGATAAATTTGGTTTTCGCCGGCTGGCCTTTGATGCGCCAGTAAGCACGCGCCATCTTCACCGCCGTGTCTGCTGATTCCGAACCCGATCCGGTGAAGAACACATGGTTTAGATCACCCGGCATATGCTGGGCAATCTTGTCTGCCAGCTGAAATGACAGCGGATGGCCGTACTGGAAGCCGGGCGAATAATCGAGCGTACCCAGTTGTTTCGCCACCGCCTGCTGGATTTCACTGCGGCAGTGGCCCGCGCCACAGGTCCATAAACCGGAAAGGCTATCAAAAATCTGCCGTCCTTTATCATCAGTCAGCCAGCGGCCCTGTGCGCCGACAATGATACGGGGATCGCGCTGGAAATTCCGGTTGGCAGTAAACGGCATCCAGTGCGCTTGCAGATTGAGATCGGTAGTGTTGACAGCATCAGACATGATGTTTCTCCAGACAGGTGTATGAAGAGTTTGCATTTAACGGTTAGTTAAGTTAAATCCCTATTAATTCATCTTCAGTTATTGATTTACTCACCTATATGAAAAGCAAATCGCTCGCGCAGGTCACCGATTTTGATCTCAAATTATTGCGCCTGTTTAAAACTGTGAATGAGAGCGGCAGCTTCTCTGCAGCAGAAAGTTTGTTGGGCATGACGCGATCGGCCATTAGTCTGCACATGGGCGATCTTGAAAAGCGACTTGGCATGCGATTGTGTCAACGCGGACGGGCGGGTTTTGCCTTGACCGAAGAAGGGCGTGAGATCCTGCGACACAGCGAAAGAATGATGGCGGCTATCGAGCAGTTTCGCCTGCAAGTTAATCAGATGCACAAGCAGCTGCGCGGGGATTTGAATATCGGGATTATCAATAATCTGGTCACGCAACCACGCATGAAAATCACTCATGCGCTGGAGAAACTGCATGAGATAGGTCCCGATATTCGGCTTAATATCAGTATGATGACGGCCGCAGAGATTGAAAGGGGGCTGATGGATGGTCGCTTGCACGTCGGTGCGCTGCCAGTCACTTCGCCGATTTCCGGACTGGATTACATGCCGTTATATGATGAGCGGTCGCAGCTTTACTGTAGCAACACCCATGCGTTGTTTTCCCTCGAGCCAGATGAAACGCAACTGAAGGGATGTGATGCCATCGCACCCGCTTTTCGCATGACGGCAGAAGCGATTGCCATGCATCAGAAACTCAATTGCAATGCCACGGCAACCGACCGCGAAGGCATTGCCTTTTTGATTCTCACCGGCCGCTTCATCGGTTTCTTGCCTGACCACTATGCCGCACAGTGGGTGGAGAAAAAGATGATGCACGCCATCGCACCGGAACGTTTTCATTTCACTAGTAAGATCGCTGTAGTGACACGTAAAGGGCGCAGCCAGAATGCCATTCTTGAACGCTTCCTGCAGGCGATAGAGTGGGAATGATTTTTACCACGAAGCGTTAAGTAAATGTGTTACTAGTTACAACATACTTTTAGTTTGAATTAACCCGCTAAATGCTGGCTTTCGTGCCTTATTGGCTAAACAGGGGGAAAAAGGGAGCGTCTGGATAAATTGAGCCAAAATGTTGGACTTTTTAGCCGACGGATTGAAGTGACGTCCCTTTTGACTGATATTTTTGCCTTTACCCTTCTTTTACAGCGCCACCATCACCACGCCGCGCGCCTTGCCGGAACAGGCATCAGCCAACGCCTGTGGTGCAGAATCTAACCCCTGATAGATGCTGGCAGCGAAATGCAGATCCTGCCAGCCGGGCTGCGTCAGTTGCTGAAGCCACTCGTTAAACGCTTCAGGATGCTCATCGGCGCTGTAGCCCTTAAGCGTGACGCCTTTGACGATCAGGTCAAAGCCGTCAATTTCTACCGGGGCAACTTTGCTGGAATGACTGGTCGCCAATTCAGCGGAAAGGGCACCTAGCAGCACATACCGCGCCTGCTCGCGAGCCTGTGAAACAGCAGCGGCCAATTGTTCACCACCGACAATATCCACCAACACATCAATTCCTTCGGGTGCAGCGAGACGCAACTGCTCGGCGATTGCGCCATTGCCACGTTCTATGGTGGCGTCATAGCCCAGTTGCTGGCACATCCAGGCGGATTTTTCGGCAGAACCGGTGCTGCCGATAATGCGTGTCGCGCCTAATCGACGCGCAATTTGTCCGGCCATCGAACCGATTGCACCTGCGCCGCTGGTAACCAATACCGTATCGCCAGCGCGCACAGAAATTCCACGCGTGAGTGCTGCATAAGCTGTCCAGCCGTGACCAAGGTAGGCGGCAGGGTTCAATAAGGTTTTGCCCAAAAGTACGCATTGTTGCTGTTCCACCTGCGCGAACTCGCGCCAGCCGTAAGGGTGCATAACAAAGTCACCGACACTCAGATCACTGCCTGCTGGCACACTCATGACTTCGCCGATTGCCGCATCGGCCAGTGTGTCACCTATCTGCAATGGGGGAAATGGAATGCCTTTAACTACTTCGGCCTCCGCGCTTATCATTAATCGGGTAGAGATGGAAACGCGGAACCAGTGATTTTTGACCAGCACTTGATTCTCTGGCGGCTGGACCAGAGTCGTCTCCACCACATTAAAATTATCCCGAGTGGGCATGCCATGGCTGCGCTGTGCAAGACGAATCTCCTTGCTGTGCATTTTTTCAGGTAACATCACGGTTTTCCTCCATATGTGAGTGAATACTCGTATTATCGGGCGGAGGGTCCTCAATGAATACTCGTGTTACTGACGCATCGCGTTCGATGCGCAAAGCGCCACGCCAGCGGCGTTCGCAGGTGATGGTGGATGTGATATTGCAGGCGGCGGCTCGCGTCCTGGCAAAGAGCGGTTGGGCAAAATTCAATACCAATGAAGTGGCGCGCATTGCGGGCGTGAGTATTGGTTCGCTGTATCAGTATTTTCCCAACAAACTGGCGTTGGCTGAGGCGATTCGCCAGCAGCATCTGGCGGCGATACTGCAAGTCCTTGCTGGCGCGGCGACAGAGGAAGATTCACTCGCGATACGGGTTGAACGTCTGATTGAAGGCATCATTGCGGCACACTTGATCAATCCCAGCCTCCATCGTGTGCTGCTGGATGAAGTGCCGCTTTCTGAACGCAGCGCTCACCAGGAGTTCGAGCAGCAATATGCTGAGTTCTATCGGCAGTTTGTCGTCACAACGTTAAGCAGAGATTCCGATCGCGCAACGATAATGTCCGTGGTGCTCGCGTCGGCGGTGGAAGGTGTGGTGCATGATGCCGCCAGAAGTGATCAATTGGGCTCAGATGAGATCAAGGTCGAATTACAGCGGCTGATTATGGCCTATCTGCAAAGCTAGCAAGAAAAGAGCAGGGTGACGCGATCGTCACCCTGAGAGAGGCGCTTAGGCCCGTTTCGGTTCACCACGCACTGGCAATTCGCCCGCGACGAAATATTCTGCTTCGCTACGCGGCAACGGCTGGCGACCACGAATGTTATCCGCGATCTTTTCACCGATCATGATGGTGGTGGCATTCAGGTTGCCAGTGATGATCAGCGGCATAATTGACGCATCTACCACGCGCAACGCCTGCAATCCATGCACACGACCTTCGCCATCAACCACCGCCATGCTATCGCTGCCCATTTTGCAGGTGCCACACGGGTGATAGGCGGTCTCGGCATGGTTACGCACAAACTCATCCAGCTGTTCATCGGTCTGGCAATCGAGGCCCGGACTGATTTCTTTGCCGCGATACTTATCCAGCGCGGGCTGATTGATGATCTGGCGCGTAATACGAATCGCATCACGAAATTCCTGCCAGTCTTGTTCATGCGCCATGTAATTGAACAGAATGGCCGGATCACGACGCGGATCGCGCGATTTAATCTGCACATGCCCACGGCTCGGTGAACGCATTGAACCCACGTGACACTGGAAACCGTGCGCTTCAACGGCGTTGGAGCCGTTGTAGTTAATCGCTACTGGCAGGAAGTGATACTGAATGTTCGGCCAGGTAAACTCTTCGCGGCTGCGGATAAAGCCACCGCCTTCAAAGTGGTTGCTGGCACCGATGCCAGTGCCGTTAAACAGCCACTCTGCACCGATCTTCGGTTGGTTCCACCATTTCAACGACGGATAGAGTGACACCGGCTCTTTGCACTCGTACTGCAGGTACATTTCGAGGTGATCCTGCAGGTTTTCGCCGACGCCCGGCAGATCATGTACCACCGGAATGTCGAATTTGTTCAGCAGTGCAGCAGCGCCCACGCCAGAACGCTGCAGAATCTGCGGCGAGGCGATGGCACCGGCGCACAGCAACACTTCACGGCGCGCATGCACCTGATGTGGCGTGTTGCCCGATCCCTGCAAATATTCCACGCCCACCGCGCGCTTGCCTTCAAACAGGATGCGATCGGTGGTGGCATGGGTGACGATCTTCAGGTTTGGACGCACTTTGGCGGTATCGAGATAGCCGCGCGCGGTGCTGGATCGACGACCTTTCGGCGTGACGAAGCGATCCATCGGTCCGAAGCCTTCCTGCTGATAGCCGTTCAAATCTTCCGTGCGCGGATAGCCTGCTTCAACACCGGCTTCAATCATCGCGGCAAACAGCGGGTTATTACCGGGTTTACAGGTGGTGATGCTCACCGGGCCTTCACCGCCGTGATAGTCATTGGCGCCAATATCGCGGGTTTCTGACTTGCGATAGTAGGGCAGGCAGTTCAGGTAGCTCCAGCTTTCCAGCCCAGGCTGCTGCGCCCAGTTATCGAGATCCATCGCGTTGCCGCGGATATAACACATACCATTGATCAGCGATGAACCGCCCAGCCCTTTACCGCGTCCGCACTCCATGCGGCGGTTATTCATATGCGGTTCTGGCTCGGTTTCATACGCCCAGTTGTAGCGTTTTCCCTGTAGCGGATAAGCCAGCGCGGCTGGCATCTGCGTGCGGAAATCGAAGCGGTAGTCAGGGCCACCTGCTTCTAAAAGCAGCACATTCACGCTGCTGTCTTCGGTCAGTCTTGTTGCCAAAACGTTCCCTGCGGATCCGGCTCCGATAATGATGTAATCAAATTCCATTAGTCGCTCCTCAGGTTAAAGCTCAATTAAAATACGGACTGAAAACGGGATAACTCGACCTGCACCGACTTCACCTGGGTGTAGTTTTGCAAGGTCATCAGGCCATTCTCACGGCCAATACCGGAGTGCTTGTAGCCGCCCACCGGCATTTCGGCGGCAGATTCGCCCCAGGTGTTGATCCAGCAGATACCCGCTTCGATCTGGTGAATCACGCGGTGTGCGCGGTTCAGGTCTTGCGTCACCACGCCCGCAGCCAGACCGAAATCGGTGGCATTGGCGCGACGCACCACTTCTTCTTCGCTTTCGTAAGTCAGAATCGACATCACCGGCCCGAAGATCTCTTCACGCACAATGGTCATCTCATCACGGCAGTCGGTGAATACGGTCGGTTCAACCCAGGCACCGTTATCAAACCCGGCACCGCTCAGGCGTTTGCCGCCGCACAGCAGACGCGCGCCTTCGTTGATACCGGATTCGATAAAGCGCATCACGTTATCGCGGTGGGGGAAGCTCACCAGCGGGCCGAAATTGGTGTCAGGATCGTTGAGGTCACCCGCTTTGATGCGTGCAACACGTTCAGCGATTTTCGCTTCAAACGTGGCCTGGAATTTTGCCGGGATAAACACGCGCGTACCGTTGGTGCAGACCTGGCCTGAGCTGTAGAAGTTGGCCATCATGGCGATGTCGGCGGCCAGATCGAGATCGGCATCATCAAAAATGATCAGTGGTGACTTGCCACCCAATTCCATAGTGACTTCTTTCAGGGTGGAGCCTGCAGCATTCGCCATCACTTTTTTGCCGCTGGCCACGCCACCGGTAAAGGAGACTTTATCGATGCCTGGATGGTCAGTCAGCAGTTGGCCGGTAATCGCACCGCGCCCATTCAACACGTTGAACACGCCGGCCGGCACACCCGCTTCGGTGTAAATTTCTGCCAGCTTTAATGCGGTAAGTGGGGTGACTTCGCTTGGCTTGAAGATCATCGCGTTACCCGCTGCCAGTGCAGGCGCGGATTTCCACAAAGCGATCTGAATCGGGTAGTTCCACGCACCAATACCAGCGACCACGCCGAGCGGTTCACGGCGGGTATAAACAAACGCCGTGTCGCGCAGTGGGATCTGCTGGCCTTCCAGCGTCGGGATCAGACCGGCGTAATATTCCAGCACGTCAGCACCGGTCACGATGTCAACATATTGGGTTTCGCTCAGCGGCTTACCGGTGTCGAGGGTTTCCAGCGCGGCTAACTCGTCGTTGCGCTCACGCAGAATATCGACGGCACGGCGCAGAATGCGTGAACGCTCCATGGCGGTCATCGCGGCCCAGACTTTCTGGCCTTTTTGCGCGGCAGCGACAGCACGATCAACATCTGCCTGTTCCGCCTCATGTACTTCGGCCAGTACTTCGCCATTGGCCGGGTTGATGGTCTGGAATGTATTACCTGCGCTCGCCGCAATGAACTGACCATCGATATACAGCTGCTGTTCGGTGAATCGGGACATGATTTCTCCTTCCTCAGTGATTCAGTGCGCCAGCAAGTTGCTGACGGATAAATTGGGTGGTGAGCGTTTTCGCGACATCGATATTGAAGGGCAGACCGCTTAGCGCAGCTCGCAGCCAAAGGCCATCGATTAGCGATGCCAATCCGTGAGCCGCCAGTCGCGCCTGTTCACGCGGCAATTCACGGTGAAACTCGGCGGCGAGGGTTGAAAACAGGCGTCGGCTACTGACCCGTTCCAGACGACCCAACTGCGGCTGATGCATACTGCTGGCCCAGAAATCCAGCCAGGCTTTCATCGCCGCGCTGTGCACCTGTGTGTCATCGAAGTTACCTTCGACAATCGCCAGCAAGCGTGCTTCGGTCTTCGCGCCCGCCAACGGTTTCAGGCGGGCAGCCACGGCATCACGTAACTGACGAGTGATATCGCGCATGGTGGCTTCCAGCAAACCGTTCTTGTCCTTGAAGTAGTGGCTGATGATGCCGGTCGAAACCCCCGCACGGCGGGCAATCTGCGCAATAGTTGCGTCATTAATTCCTACCTCGTTAATCGTATCGAGGGTTGCATCAATCAGCTGCCGACGACGAATCGGCTGCATTCCCACCTTTGGCATGACTCCAGCTCCACCACAATGTCAGAGGACTATTTAAACTTTTTTTGATTGCACGTTCAATATAAAAAAGAATTTTGTTAGGATACTGTGCTTCGATTGTTACAAAAGCGCAGCGGTGAACCGGGCTATGCGGCTCATCGTCAGAAGAAAGCACTACAGGGAGGGATAACAGGGGTACTGATAACAACAAGGCCTGGCAGACAGGTCACGCTAATCCATTGAGTCAATACAGGAAATTAACCAGAGGTCATCGATGATTAATCCACCTGCCAGTGAAAAAGACAGAATCAATCCTGTGGTGTTCTACACCTCAGCCGGACTGATTCTGACATTTTCACTTGTCACTATTTTTTACAGCGAGCTGGCTGCCAGCTTGATTCAGACTGCGGTTAACTGGGTTACCGCTACGTTTGGCTGGTACTACATGCTGGCCGCGACGCTGTATATCGTGTTCGTTATCTACATGGCCTGTTCACGTTACGGCGCCATCAAGCTCGGGCCAGAGCAATCCAAACCAGAATTCAGCTTATTAAGCTGGTCAGCGATGCTGTTTGCGGCCGGTATCGGTATCGATCTGATGTTCTTCTCAGTGGCCGAACCGGTCACGCAGTACATGCAACCGCCTGAAGGCGCCGGACAAACCATGGAAGCCGCCCGACAAGCCATGGTGTGGACGTTGTTCCACTACGGCGTAACTGGCTGGTCAATGTACGCGCTGATGGGGATCGCGCTGGGGTACTTTAGCTACCGCTACAATTTGCCGCTCACCATCCGTTCTGCGCTGTATCCAATCTTTGGCAAACGTATTAACGGGCCGATTGGCCATACCGTGGATATTGCAGCGGTAGTGGGGACCATCTTCGGCATCGCCACCACCCTAGGGATCGGCGTGGTTCAGCTCAATTATGGCCTGAACGTGTTGTTCGATATTCCGGAAGGCTTTACCGCGCAGGCGGCGTTGATTGTGCTGTCGGTGATTATCGCCACCATTTCCGTGACCTCTGGCGTGGATAAAGGCATCCGTATTTTGTCGGAACTCAACGTTGCGCTGGCATTGGGGCTTATTCTGTTTGTGCTGTTCATGGGCAAAACCGACTTCCTGCTGAATGCGCTGGTGCTCAATGTCGGTGATTACATCAACCGCTTTATGGGCATGACGCTGAACACCTTTGCGTTTGATCAGCCAAGAGAGTGGATGAACAGCTGGACGTTGTTCTTCTGGGCATGGTGGGTCGCCTGGTCCCCGTTTGTTGGCTTGTTCCTGGCGCGTATTTCACGTGGTCGTACTATCCGTGAGTTCGTGCTCGGTACGCTGATTATTCCGTTCACCTTCACGCTGTTGTGGCTGTCGGTCTTCGGTAACGCCGCACTGTATGAAATTATCCACGGTGATGCCGGCTTTGCTCAGGAAGTGATGGCGCATGCAGAACGTGGCTTCTACAGCCTGCTGGCGCAGTATCCGGCGTTTAAGTTCAGCGCTTCGGTCGCGACCATTACCGGCATGCTGTTCTACGTCACCTCAGCGGATTCCGGTTCACTGGTGTTGGGTAACTTCACTTCGAAGCTGAAAGACATCAACAGTGATGCACCGAACTGGCTGCGTATCTTCTGGTCAGTGGCGATTGGTGTTCTGACCATGGGTATGTTGATGACCAACGGTATCTCTGCGCTGCAGAATGCCACGGTGATCATGGGACTGCCGTTCAGCTTTGTGATCTTCTTTGTGATGGCCGGTTTGTATAAGTCTCTCAAAGTGGAAGACCATCGCCGCGCCAGCGCCAGTCGTGAAACGGCACCGTACATTCCGGCCAGCAACGATCGCCTGAGCTGGAAGAAACGTCTGTCGCGTCTGATGAACTATCCAGGCACACGCTACACCCAGCAAATGATGGAGAACGTCTTGTTCCCGGCGATGCAGGATGTGGCGAAAGAACTGGAGTTGCGCGGCGGTCGGGTTTCACTGGAGCGCGTCGAGCCGGAAGAGGACCATCCGTTAGGCTATCTGGATTTGCGTGTGCTGCTGGGTGAAGAGCAGGACTTCGTATATCAGATCTGGCCGCAGCAGTATTCGGTGCCGGGCTTTACCTATCGGGCACGCAGCGGTAAATCGACTTATTACCGTCTGGAGACATTCCTGCTGGAAGGCAGCCAGGGCAACGATTTGATGGACTACAACAAGGAGCAGGTGATCATCGATATTCTCGATCAGTACGAACGTCACCTGAACTTTATCCATCTGCATCGCGAAGCACCGGGCAGCAATAT
This sequence comes from Enterobacter cancerogenus, assembly GCA_000773965.1. Classification (GTDB taxonomy): domain Bacteria; phylum Pseudomonadota; class Gammaproteobacteria; order Enterobacterales; family Enterobacteriaceae; genus Pantoea; species Pantoea communis. Next base: position 60,966 of record JRUP01000013.1, on the reverse strand, counting down.
CACTTTCCCAAGCGTGTAAGCCCACGGACAGCGGCAGCCCTGCCGCTGTCCGTGCACTTTCCCTGGAGCAAGCTACACTTTCAGCCTGCTCTAAGGGAGACTGAAATGAAATTGGGTTTTGCGTGTAAGTATTTCGATGCACAGGCTAAGCAGCCGTTTCCGTTTAAAATCACCACGCGTACGCGTTTCCTGAGTCTTGATCGCGAAGAACAAGCGCGTTTACTGGCGCAGTTGGCAACCAACAACCTCGAAAACCAATTCCTCACGCTGCAGCAACTGGCAAAACTGCCAGATGCGATGCGCATGATGCGGATTGGCAGCGACCTGTTGCCGCTGTATACCGTGCCAGAGGCCACCACCATCTACAGCGAATTAATGCCCGATTTAAAACCGTTGTTTGCCAGGTGTGGCGAAATCGCCCGCGCCAACAACATCCGCCTCTCATTCCATCCCGGACAATACTCGGTACTCGCTTCGGATAATGAAGGCGTGGTGGATCGGGCGATTGAGGATGTGGAGTATCATGCGCTGTGTGCCGTGTTAATGGGGTATGGTCGCCAGTTTCAGGATTTCAAAATCAATATCCATATGAACGGCAAAAAGGGCATCGAGGGGTTTCGCGCGGCGTTTCAGCGTCTCTCTCCTGAAGCACGCAATATGCTGACGGTTGAGAATGATGAAATTTCCTGTTCGCTGGATGATGTGTTACAGGCGCGCGATCTCTGTCCGGTGGTACTGGATATTCACCATCACTGGGTAAAAGAGAATCAATTTATTCCAGCGGATGATGCGCGTATTGCGTTAATTATCGAATCGTGGCGCGGTGTGCGTCCGGTATTACATTATTCGATTGCGCAGGAAGGATTAATCCCAGAACACGGCTTCCCGGATCAGCGCGATTTAACGGTGGCAAAAACCAAACTGCGTGCGCATTCTGACTACTACTTCAATCAGGATTTAAATGACTGGGCGCTGTCATTTAAAGACTTCGACATTATGTGCGAAGTGAAAATGAAGAATCTGGCGGTCGAGCGCTTATATCACTATTCAATGACGGGAAAAGAGTAGGGTGTGGGTTAAGCCGTGACCAGGCTTAACCCTTTCACTTATTTGCGTGCAGCAACAATACCCTGTTGTGTCGCCTCAATAGCGATCTTAAATCCGGCGGCAGCGGCTTTGTCATTGGTGGTCACTGCGGCAGCCTCACGATCATTAACCGACTGCAACATCTGCGATTCCATTTGCTTATCCAGGCCGTTAATCGTCCAGTTAGCACCTTTATAGCAGGTGAATGTGATGACCTTACGGTAATTTTCCTCAGTATATCCAGCATCTTCGAAAGACATTGGGGAACCAAGTAGCTGCGTGGTCATTTTTTTAAATTTAGCCACCGCATCGCGTGGCGCAATAGTGTCGCAGGTGTTCTGCACCTTTTGACTAAATGAATCATGATCAATTTTGGCTTCAGTGATCAACTTCTGTCGTGATTCCTGATGTTGATGTGCGTCTTGGGTGAAATTATTGTCAGGTTTTCCTGATAAGGTAATTTCAGCGTGAGCAAAGCCAGAGAGGAATAGTGCGGCAATAGCAACCTGTCGTTTCATAGTGACTCCTGTCATAGTGATGAAAAAAGCAGTTTATATTGGTACTGAAGGGATGAAATAGTATCTCAATTCAATGAATTTAATATGCAGCGAAATAATTGTCAGGCGGGATGTTATTAGAAGTGGGAATGAGAATCAAATCAATTGGGCAGAATATTCCGCCCAGAAGTTGTGAAAAAATGCTTAAGGTGAGGTAATCACAATCGCCACACGGCGATTCTGCGCGCGGCCTTGTGCACTGTTATTGCTGGCAATGGGGGCGCTCATTCCCAGGCCTCGGGTGGTGATGTTGGTTCGCGGTACATCCGCACCCAACGCCCATTGTGTTGCCACAGCATCAGCACGTTTCAGTGACAACTGCTGGTTATAATCCGCCTTGCCGTAATTATCCGTATGACCGTCAATGCGGACATGCTGAATGCCCGTCGCTGAGAGATTTTTCGCCATATTGGCGATATTGGCTTTACTGGTCGCGGTGAGTTCAGACTCATTTACGCCAAACAGGATTTTGTCGGATAAACCCAATCCCCAGCCTTCCATATTTTCAGTAAAACCTGCGCTTTGCATCGCCGCGATCTGCGCGGCGGTGAAGCGACCTTTAGACTGACAGCCCGCACAAACCAGAATACACAGCAGCAGAAAGAGTTTGATTTTCATACCCGTACCTTACTTATCCCTTTGTTTTTGTACATATGCATATCCGCACGTTCCAGAATCGATTGCACCGTATCGCCATGCTGCGACCAGGCGTAACCAATAGTGACCGAGGTGGTGATCGGTGTGCCTTCCGCGATCATAATCTTCTGCGCAATGGCTTCCCTGATCTCCTCTGTCAGCTGCAGCAGCTGTTTCTCAGTCGCGCGGCTGGTTATTAACATCGCAAACTCATCACCGCCGAGGCGCGCGACCATATCCTGTTTGTAGGCCAGTGCAAGCAGGCGGGAACCGATGGCTTTCAGCACCTCATCGCCCGCCGCATGTCCCCAGTTATCATTGATGCTCTTGAACCGATCGCCATCCAGGAACAGCAACACAAAGCGCTCCTGGGCGAACTGGCCGTCGAGCAATCGGGTTAACTGCGTGACAAAGGCGGCACGGTTGGCCAGCCCGGTGAGCGGATCTTCCAACGCCTTCGCCGCTAACGACCGGTTATCTCGCAGTAACGAAGCTTGCAGCGATTGCATCTCTGCGAGCAACGAGTTGAGATCGTCCGAAAACAGCTGAAACTCTTTGGTCGGGCTTTCAGGAATGCGCAGCGAAAAATCACCCGAGCTGATGACGTAATGAATCGAGCTGGTGATATTGCGTAGCGTCTGCAAAATGCCCCGATGCAAGAATGCGCTTAGCATAAAGGCGACGATCAACACACACAGCATACCGCTGGATAAAATCATCACTGAGTAACGGATAAAATCCGTCGCCCCTTTGACCGTACCCGCCAGCGTCAACGTCCCGACGACATTTTCCGCGTGATTGATATTCACGCTCAGCGGGCGCGCGTAGATCCATTCGCGTAAGAAGTTCTCATACCAGCCATCCTGCTGCTGTTGGTCTTGCCAGTTAACCAGCACCGTTTGGTCGTCCGTCACCAGTTTCGCCGAAGCAAACATGCCTTCGTTGCCCAACATGGCAATTTTTTTGTGGGCGTCATAACTGTCTTCAAATACGGTGGCGGCGGTCAGGCTGTTGCTCAGCGTCGCGGCAATCAGCTCCAGGTTGCGCTTCTCATAACGCTTGATGAAAAGTAACGAAGTGGAGGTCAGCAGCAGCCAGCACAGCAACAAAATAACGGCGGAGTTGATGATGCTGATCTTGCGCAGCCTGATGCGGATAGATGATTTTTCATTTTTAATTTTTTCAAATTTCATCTTATTGGCTTCCTTTGCGCGACAGCAATAACACATCCGGACTCACGCGAACGCCACTGCGAGCCAGTGAATCAAGGTTTACGGCAAACATCGGATGATCGGCATTAAAAATAAGACAGAAAGCGGCTCCAATGGCGCAATCGGTATTATTTTCAGCCAGAGAGAGAACGGCGTGGCCTTTCTCCAGGCTGAGCAATTCGGTCTGTTGCTGCGGCGACTGATCACCGAAATAGAGGACATCACAGCGATTGCTGGCTAACTCGGTTTCACTGTTGAGATAGACCACGCTAAAGGGCAGCGATGTCGCGGTGGCACTGGCAGGAAAATTGACGTGGCGCGCAGAATTGAACACACACAACTGTGGGGCGTCGTGCAACGCCGGCCAGCGGGTGAAGCTAATGATGCCGCTGACAATACGGTTGGCTTTGTCATCTTTCGTCGCGGGGTTTTGCGCCGCAGCGGCAGGCAGGGATAGCGGCAATATCAACAGTGCCAGCGAACCGATGCAGATCAGTGCGGCTTTAAGCTGAGCCAAAAGCAGAAATAAAACTTCACGAGGGTGAAGACGAGGTTCAAAACGTAACATGCCGCTATTCCGCTGGGTTCAACCCGCAAATAGTACCATCGGCATTTATAAAAGAGTACAGGTGTTCAATAGCGGAAAACGCGGACTATTTACGCTGGCAGGATAATCAGATCCAATCATTAATAGAGAATTTAATGCATTATTTATATAAACATGCCGGGCGAACTGACATCGCCCGGCAGTGAATCGCAAAGATTATTCACTTAAATCGCGGCCATTGCTGGCAATCACTTTTTTATACCACCAGAAAGATTTTTTGCGGGTACGTGCCAGTGAACCATTGCCTTGATCATCACGATCGACGTAAACAAAGCCGTAGCGTTTACTCATCTCACCGGTTGAGGCTGCGACCAGATCAATACATCCCCAGGTGGTGTAACCTATCACCGGGATGCCATCGGCTATCGCTTCGCCCATTGCCTGAATGTGCTGCTTCAGGTAGCTGATACGGTAATCGTCATGAATCTCGCCGTTGGCATCGATTTCATCGCGCGCGCCCAAGCCGTTTTCCACCAAAAATAGCGGCTTTTGATAGCGGTCATACATCATGTTCATGGTGATGCGCAGGCCTAAGGGATCGATGCCCCAGCCCCATGCGCTACGGGGAATGTGCGGGTTGGTCAGCGATTTCACCACGTTCGCCGCACTGCTGTTTTTCTCGTTCATATCGGCTGAGGCACAGCGGGACGCGTAGTAGCTGAAGGAAACGAAATCCACCGTGTGACGCAGGAGTTCTGCGTCACCGTCTTGCCACTCAATTTCAATGCCTTTCTCGCGGAACACGCGAGCTGCGTAAGAAGGGTAAGCACCGCGCGCCTGCACATCGATAAAGAACAGGTTCTCACGATCTTTTTCTAGCGCCGCCCAGACATCTTCAGGGTTACATGACCACGGATAGAAATTGCCGCCCGCCAGCATGCAGCCGACCTGATTTTCGGGGTCAATCTCGTGTGCTATTTTCGTCACCAGCGCACTGGCGACCAGCTCATGATGGGCCGCCTGATATTTCACCTGTTCTGGATTATCTTCTGGTCCGAATACCAGACCAGCGCCAGAGAAGGGGCTGTGCAGCAGAATGTTGATCTCGTTAAACGTCAGCCAATATTTCACCAGCCCGTTGAAAGCGTCAAAGCAGGTGCGGGCGTAGCGGGCGAAGAATTCAATCATCTTGCGGTTGCGCCATGAACCGTACTCGGTAACCAAATGCATCGGTACGTCAAAATGGCATAACGTCACCAGCGGCGTGATGCCATATTTTTGGCACTCTTCGAACAGGCTGCGATAGAAAGCGATACCTTCAGGATTTGGCGTTAACTCATCGCCTTTCGGGTAGATGCGGCTCCAGGCGATGGACGTGCGAAACACCGTGAAGCCCATTTCCGCCATCAACGCGATGTCATCTTTATAGCGACGATAAAAATCGATGGCATCGTGGCTCGGATAGTATTCATCATCACGCAAGGTGAAGCGCGGTTCCAGCCCGAGTTTGACCGGCATACGGTGTTCGCCATGCGGGATCATATCCACCGTGGTTAAGCCTTTACCGCCCGCCAGATAGCTCCCCTCCGACTGATTAGCGGCTAACGCGCCGCCCCATAAAAATCCCTCTGGAAATGTCACTTCAGACATAAAAAACCTCAGTTAATCAATTCACATTGACGGCTTTAGCAGGATCCACAACCGGTTTAGGCTGCGCTGTTTCACTCACCGGAATATCTTCAAAGCCAAGAATCAGGGTCAGAACAAATGAAAGCACCACCGACAACACCATCACGCCACCCACCCACACAATGCTCATCGGATTGGCCGGATCAAAGAACTGCACGCTGGTGAACAAGCCGGGTGAGGCCATGGAGTGACTGGCGAGACCGCCGATGCCGGCTATTGCGCCACAGATAAATCCGCTGATCAGGCTGGCGATCAGTGGTCGTTTGAGTCGCACCGCAACACCATAGAGAGCGGGTTCCGAGATCCCAGCAACAATCGCTGAAGCCGCTGCGGCAAACGCGGTCTGACGCAATTCCGGATTCTTGGTTTTGAAGGCTACGGCCAGCGATGACCCGCCGAGTGACAGATTGGCGCCGATTTCAGAGGGCATCACCATGCCTTCTTTGCCGGTTTCCGCAATAGTCTGGATGATGGTCGGGGTAAACACGCGGTGCATGCCGGTCATCACCAGCAGTGGCCACAACGCGCCCATGATCGCAACGGATAACCAGCCGAGATAGCCATGAATGGTGTAAACCAGCGCTGAAATACCGCTACCAATCCAGATGCCGAGTGGACCAATCAGCACAATGGCAATCGGTGCGGCGATCAGCACAATCAACATCGGTTTGAGGAAGTTTTTGGTGACCGCAGGGGTAAAGCGATCCACCCAGTATTCGATGTGCGACAGGATCCAGGTCATCACCAGCGCCGGGATCACGGTGTAAGTGTATTTCACCGCCGTCACCGGGATATAGGCGAACTCCACGGCCTGGCCTTGTGCCGCTTTGGCCATTAAATCAATAAAGTTGGGATGCACCAGCACACCGGCAATCGCAATCGCCAATGACATATTGGTTTTGAATTTCAGTGCCGCCGAAGCCGCCACCATCACCGGCAGGAAGAAAAAAGCGCCGTCACCGATCACATTCAGGATCACCAGCGTAGACGAACCTTTCTCCAGTGCACCGCTCATCTCCAGCACCATTGCCAGCAGCTTGACCATCGATCCCCCGATGATCGCCGGGATCAGCGGCGACATGGTGCCCACCAGCGCATCAAGAATGCCCGCGCCAATGCTGCGCAGGGTGGTTTTGCGTTTTATCGGGGCGATGTTGTCGCTATTGGGTGTGCCGAGTTTAAGTACTTCCTGGTACGCGAGATTAACGTTATTGCCAATGATAACCTGGCATTGGGTGTCGGTATGCACCACGCCCATCACGCCCGGAATCGCTTTTAGCGTGGCGTTGTCGATCAGGGCAGTGTCGCGAAGCACGAAACGCAGGCGCGTCATGCAGTGCGTAACGGCTTCGATATTGTTCAAGCCGCCGAGCGAAGCCACGATGGCGCGTGAAACGTCAGCATAATTTTTAGCCATGGATTGTAGGTCTCTGATTTTTTTGAGTAGGGGTACGTTTGCCCGCATATCTATTGCGAGTCATGAGAAACCGGTTTCACAAAATCATGTATATGAAATCAAAGACAGGCAAGAAGTTTAAAATTTGATGTTTAAAAATGTGATAGTGATCGATAACGAAGTGAGGAGCGGGCAAACATTACGGTGAAAAAATTCTCCGCATTATTCGCGACTTAGGTAAACTTCAGCGATACGAGCGTAAATCAGAGTGAAAAATGGCAACCATAGTTGAGGTGGCGAAGGTCGCAGGCGTATCGAAAGCCACGGTGTCACGTGTGCTGTCCGGCAACGGTTATGTCAGCGAAGAGAAGCGGGAATTGGTGTTTAAGGCCATCGCGGCAACCGGTTTTCGCCCCAATTTACTGGCGCGAAATCTGGCAACCAAGTCGAGCCAGACTATTGGCCTGGTGATCACCAACACCCTCTATTCCGGCAGCTATTTTACTGAGCTCATGCAGCATTCCGCCCGACTGATGGAGCAGCAGGGGCGACAACTGCTGTTGGTGGATGGCAAACACAGCGCGGAAGAGGAGCGTGCTGCGATTCAATTTTTGCTCGATTTACGCTGTGACGGCGTCATCATCTATCCGCGTTTCCTCACCATCGAAGAAATGGACGCTATCATCGATCAGCACTCGCATCCAATCCTGGTGATCAACCGTCGTCTGCGGCAACACGACAGCTACTGTATTTACGCCGATCAACAACGCACCAGCGCCGACGCTGTCGAAGCGTTAATCAAACTGGGCCATCGTGACATTGCCTTTATCACCGGGTCGCTCGATTCGCCCACCGGCCGTGAGCGCCTGGCGGGCTACCAATCGGCGCTGGCAAAACACCAGATTCCGGTTCAGCAAGCGTTGATTATTGAAGGGAAGTGGCAGGCGCAAAACGGCGTAGCGGCGGTAGAAACCTTGTTAAACCAGGGCAGTCCGTTTAGCGCGCTGGTGGCCAGTAATGATGATATGGCGGTAGGGGCGTTAAGAGCATTGGCATCGCACAACATTGCGGTTCCGGCTCAGGTCTCCGTGCTGGGATTTGATGATATTCCGCTGGCCCCCTTCACCGTTCCGTCGCTCTCTAGCGTGAAAATGCCGGTGACGGAGATGATTCAGGAAACGCTTGCAAGGCTGATATCGATGCTCGACGGGGGCGAAATGCGCAATCGCCAGCGCTTCGCGGGTGAAGTGATGATGCGAGAATCCGTCGGCCCAGGACCTTTCGCCTGATCAAAAAAAGTTACGGATCAGTAATATAACGCTGATAAACAATAGGTTGACGAATCTTATCGATATATAATCGGAAATATAGCGCTAGCTTAACGCGCGCATCCCTTTCGTCAGTCATCCTGGAAATGTCATGTTTATCAAGCGTATCACCCTGGTGAAAACAGGTTTCACCAGTGCCATGTTGTTGTCCGCCGTTCCGCTGTATGCCACATCCGAGCAACCGACCATTGCAGTGACTGCCTCGCCGAATCAACCTCCTGCAGAAACCGATAAAAAAGCCACGCTGGGCAATCTCGGCAAACAGGAAGTGCGCAACACGCCGTGGTCGGTGCAAACTCTGTCACCTGAGTTGATGAAGCGCCAGCAGTTGAAAAGCGTCAGCGATTTGTATCGTTACATGCCATCGGTGCAGGGGGATGGGGCACGCCCGCAAACGCGGGGTATGCAGGGCAGTGTGGTGCAGAACAGCATGATCGATGGGTTGAATGTGGTATCGACCACCGACTACGCCGCGGAACAGTTTGATCACATTGAGGTGCTGAATGGTCTTGCTGGATCCTTGTATGGTCCAGCCAATCCGGCAGGTCTGTTCAATTTCGTGAGCAAACGCGCCAGTGACACGCCTATGCACTCCATTACTGTGGGCGCGGGGACCGGATTAAGCCATCAGCTGGCCGGTAATTTTAGTGGGCCGCTGGATAGCAACGACCGTCTGCGTTATCGCCTTAATTTCCTCGATGATGAGGGCGATGGCTATGTGAAAGGCAGCAAAGTTCGCCGTCAGCTGTTCAGCCTGGCGCTCGATGCGAATCTGACCGATCAAACGGTGCTGGAAACCAACTTCAGCTATTACCATTTCTACGACAAAGGGCTGCCGGGTAAATTTGCGCTTGGCAAGGGCTTGTCATTCCCCTCTGCACCCGATCCGAAAACGGCGCACCTGGGCCAATCTTATGCAGGTGATGACAACCACACGCTGACTGCTGGCCTGCATCTCAAACATGACTTCGACGGAAACTGGCAGGGTGAAATCGGCGTTTTACGTCAGATTGCCGATCGCGAATCCACGGCGGTAACCAACACCTTCACCGACAGCCACGGCGACTACACCACCACCACTTCATCTGCCACCGCCAGCCGCTTTACGATTAATAGCTACATGGCGAATGTGAATGGGGAAGTGGATACCGGGTGGATTCATCATCAAATTTCAACCGGGCTGCGCGGTTTTGTCTGGAAGAATTACAACCCCCGCAACGGTGCTTCCTCGACCCTGGGCAGCGCTTCGCTGGATAATCCCCAGGCTTTCGCTGAACCGGACTACCCTGATTTTACCGACCGCTATCATTCCGCCACTGCCAGCCAGCATGCATTTCTGCTCAGCGATAATCTGCAGTTTTCCCCGCAATGGAGCCTGTTACTGGCGGGCAGTGAGAGCCTGCTGAGTTCGTCCAACTACAGCAAAACGGGCAGTCGCAGCAGTGACTCTGCTAATAGTGGATTCAGCGGTTCCGCCAGCCTGTTGTACAAGCCGATTGATCCCCTGACGCTTTATGTCACTTACGCTGATAGTCTGCAGCAAGGGGACTCCGCACCGGCCACGGCCAATAATGCCGGTGCGATACTGGCGCCGTATCGCAGCCGTCAGGTGGAAGTGGGCAGCAAGCTGGCGATCAATAAACTGCTGCTGACCGCCGCGCTGTTCCAGATTAAACGCCCGTTCGCTTACACCAACGCCAGCGGCGATTACGCTATCGATGGCGAACAGCGTAACCGTGGGCTGGAACTGATGGCGGATGGTGACCTCACCGATCGTCTGCATCTGTTTGGCGGCATGACGTGGTTAGATCCGCGTCTGCTGGACACCGCCAGCACACAAACCGATGACAAGCAGATTGTTGGCTTGCCTCGCTATACCGCCAGCCTGTTTGCCGCTTACGATTTACCGATGTTCAGCGGTACCGATATTCACGGCGGCATTCACTATGTTGGGCGTCGCACTACCGACAATCAAAATGACGGTTGGGTGGGGAGCTATACCATGCTGGATGCCGGTGCAGCCTATAAGACCCAGCTGTTTGATACCGCCACCACCTTCCGACTTGATGTCACTAACCTGACCAACCGCCATTACTGGACCAATATCGTACCCGGTGGGTTAAACGGGTATAGCGGTGCAGGCTACGCCAGCGCTTCTCTCGGTGCGCCGCGTATGGTGCAAGTCTCCATGCAACTTAACTTCTAAGGGAGTGAATGATGAGCAAAATGTGGCGTCGGCTATTACCGATATTGATGGTGAGTACACTGGCCTCAGCCCAAACGGTGATCGATGACACTGGTAATCATGTCGAAATCAGCAAACCGGCGATGCATATTGCTGACGCCTGGTTTGCGCATCACTCGTTGTTGATGACGTTGGGCGCGGGGGATCGCATCGTGGCGACGGTAAATCATCCTGCCGATCGTCCGTGGATGTTTAAGGTTCAGCCATCCCTCAATCAGGCGTTGCAGGCGAAGGGTAAAACCTTCGCCAGTGAAGCTCTGGTGGTGCGCAACGTTGACGCCATCTTCGTGCCAGCGAATGATCCTGATGCGGAATCGTATCGACTTGCGGGTATTCCGGTACTGGCAATGAACTTCGATGATTTTGCTTCGATGAAGCGTTCACTGATCACGACGGCGCAAGTGGTGGGTACGCCCGAGGCGGCGAAGCGAGCAGAAGCTTATAACCGCTACCTTGATCAGCACATTGCTGACATCAGCGGGAAAACGGCGGGTTTAAGTGAGGCACAGCGACCACGGGTGTTGCACATCCAGTCGCTGCATCCATTGAAAGTCGATGGGCGCGATACGCTGATTGATACCTGGATTAATCTCGCCGGTGGTCGAAATGTCGCTGCAGGCATTGTCGGCAATATGAAACCCATCTCGCCTGAAGAAGTGATTCGCTGGAATCCTGATGTGATTATCATCGGTGCGGGCGCCGGATCGCTGGCAGATTCCGAGTTTAAGACGTTATTTGCCAGCGTGAAAGCCGTCCAGCAACATCGTGTGTGGCAGAATCCGGCTGGGGTGTTTCCGTGGGATCGTTACGGCACCGAGGTGGCGTTACAGATTCAGTGGGCCGCAAAACAGTTGCATCCGGCGTTGTTCCCACAGCTTGATTTAGTGAGTGCTACACAAGCGTTTTATCAACAATTTTATGACTACTCGCTGACGGCGAATGACGCGCAGCGAATTTTGCAGGCGTTGCCACCGGAATAAATCGTGCTTTTTTAAATATGTCATTTTAAATTCATTAGCTCCACTGTTGAAGAATCATGAACAAACCCGTTTAAGCTTTAACTATAACGGGTTTGTTCAATATCCAGTCAAAGGGGTTTTAAGCAGTCGGATGGTCTTAAGTGCCGGGTAATAAAAGGATTAGAATTTGCTCCATCCTGGATTGGTAAGTCCAGTTGAAATTAATGCTTGATGCCTTTAAGCATTAAAAAACGTGCATTAAGAAAAGTTTTAATCAGAATAAGTCTTATTGTGAGTAAATAATTGTCAGTGCTAAGTTGAATTTACACATCCGGACATCTTTCCTGAGGGAATCATGCACGCACGCATCAAGCATCTTGACGGAATGCGCGGTCTTGCCATCTTAATGGTGATTGGTTACCACGCCTATGCACGTTGGCCAGAACTCTTGCCCTATGTAAACCTCACACAACATATTCCAGTTTTTTCTTTCGGCTGGCTTGGTGTTGAGTTATTTTTCATGATCTCCGGCTTTGTCATATTTATGACGCTGGATAAGTCTGATAGCTATATCAGCTTCCTGAAAAAACGCTGGCTGCGACTGTTTCCGGCAATGCTGATTGCCAGTTTGTTACTCTATGCTGTGGGTGGGTTTTTCCCGGAATGGTCGGCTATGACACCCTATGTCAGGAATTTGCTACCTGGGCTGATCTTCACTAATCCTGAAACGTTGACACAAATAACCGGTATTGAATTTAAATCGATGGCGGGTTCTTTTTGGTCGCTGTACGTTGAAGCGGTATTCTATCTGATTATTGGTGCCATCTATTTTACCCTGGGACGGAAATATTGCTTGCCGGGCTTGCTGGTGCCGATGTTACTGCTGTCCGCCTCCTCGGTATTAAAATCTTTAGGTCATCCCATTTTCATTGATGTTATTGCTAAGTTTGGTTTTATTCACTACGCGTGGTTTATGATCGGCTGCCTGGTATATGAAAGAATGCATGGCCGTGACAAAGGCTTTCATTATGCGGTTGTGGTTGTCGCGATGCTCATTAACTTCAGCTACTACGTTAAAAATGCGGGTACCCTAACGGTCATTCCCTTACTGCTGGTCATGCTTTTCTTTATTGCCAGTTTTTATTCAAAACAACTGGAACGTTTGTTATCCGTTCGATTTTTCACTGCGATAGGTTTTGCCAGTTACGCCTACTATCTGATACATGAAAACCTCATGATTGCCATACTGATAAAAATGAATGTGCAGATCAAAAGTGAAACAGTCATGCTGCTCATGCCGATTGTGGTCGCCGCAGGGCTCTATTATCTGGCCTGGTTTATCACCAAATATCTTGAACCGGCGTTGAGAAATATGTTGAAGGGAAAACGGACACCGGCACCAGAAGTGGGGTGATGAAAGGGGTGCGGTGTTAATCCCGCACCCGATGTTTCATGTTACAAACCAAATCCATAACGCAGCGCAGTATACGCCACCATGCCAGCCAGCACGGTGGCGAACAGGCCGCGCGTCACGATGCCGGTGATCGCCGCAATCAGCGCCGCCAGTAGCGATAAACTCAAACCTGAAGCGGTTAACGCCGGTTTTTCGATTAACTCAGCCGTGACAATAGCCGCCATAATGCCCGCCGGGATAAAGCTTAGCCACTGTTGCGCCAGTGGGGCGAGTCGGAAGCGTGAAAGCAGCAGAATGGGGCCAACGCGCATCACCGCTGTGATTAGCGCGGCAACCACAATGGTCATCAGGACATTACGCTCCATGTTATTTCCCCTCCTCGTATTTCATGCGTAACAGTAGCGTGGCCAGACTGGCGGCAATCGAGGCGGCGATGATCACCACTACGCTGAGATCGAGATGTCCCGCAGAAAAATAGGTCACCAGCACCGCAACCACAATCGCCAGCGTCTCCAGCCATTTGCGGCGGCTGGCAAACCACGTCATTAGAATCAGCCCGATAAACATCGATACCAGACTAAAACTCAATCCGGCCATCAGCGATTCAGGGACGGCAGATGCGGCATAAGCGCCAATCACACAGGCAATAATCCAGTTCAGCCAGGCGGGCAGGTTAAGACCAAACATCCAGGCAAAGGCGATTTTGCCATGCTGGCTGCCGTGCTGTACCGCGACGCCGAAGGTCTCATCGGTGAGCAGCAGGCCGCTGACGACTTTCTGCCAGCCACTTTGGCCACGGAAGAACACGCTAATCGCTGAACTCATCAGCAAATAGCGCAGATTAACCAGCATCACGCTGAGCACCACCGAGGTCATTTCCGCACCTGCTGCCCATAGCGAATAAAATAAGAACTGCGCCGAACCGGTGTATAGCAACGTCGCCAGCAGCGCTGTTTGCAATACGGAGAAACCGGCCAGCGTGCCAATGGCACCGGCAGCAAAACCGATGCTCAGGTAACCGGGCACGGTGGGTAAACAGGCGATAAAACCCGCGCGAAAACTCAGTGGATCACTGTGTTTTGGCAGGGTGTGACTATTCAACGACATGACAATTTTCCAAAACCTTCTCAACAGATGCACCAATTTTAAGCCACGATGCGCAAGGCTATAGTAAAATCCTGCTCCCGGAGTACATCAGCGAAGGATTTGTGATGCAGGAAAAACGTGATGACATCAAATTGTGGCGTGATCGTGGTATGCACGGCGGCATGGAAATCCTGCGCGCACGCTGCTACGAGCACAGTTATCCGCCACACTTCCACGACGAATTCGTGATCGCGGCGTTTGCCCGAGGGGCACAACGTACCCGCATTTGCCGTCAACAGGGGATTGCCGCCGCTGGCACGGTGATGGTGATTCTGCCGGGGGAGGTGCACACCGGTGAAGCGGTCCAGCGTGAGGAAGGCTGGGATTACTGCGCGTTTTATCCTTCCGCCACACTGGTCAATGAAATTGCGGAGTCACAAATCGGCGGCAAAGGTGAACTCAATTTTGGTGCGGAAGGGATGCGGTATGATCCGTTGCTGGCGCAGCAGATGTTGCAGGCTTCCGCCGTGATGCAAGAAAGTCCGGATGCAGTGGAAAAAGAGTGTGCGCTGTTTCAGGTGCTGAGCGCGTTAATCCGTCAACACGGCGAACGCACGTTAAAAGGCGGCGAGCGGCATGCGTTACGCGCCGATATTCGGCAGGCGATCGATTTTCTGCACAGCGATTACCATCAGCCGCTGGCGGTCAGTGAAATCGCCGCCGTCGCCGGGCTAAGCGAATACCATTTTATGCGCACCTTTCAGAAGCTGACTGGCCTATCGGTACATCAATACCTCACGCAGATTCGCCTGATGCGGGCAAAACGACTGCTGTCACAAGGCTTCGATGCCGCGCACACCGCAAGTGAAGTGGGCTTTTTCGACCAAAGCCACTTCATCAAGAAATTCCGCGCCCATTTTGGCATTACACCGGGTGCATTTGCGGCGGCATCGCAATGATGGAGCGAGGATCTTGCCATGACTTCCCGTAACAAACCCAATGAACAGGCGACGCCGCTGTCGGTCGGTTTTGTCCTGCTGAACCGCTTTACGCTGCTGCCGTTTGCGGCTTTTGTTGACTGCCTGCGTCTCGCCGCCGATGAAGGCGATCGCAGCCGTCAGCTGCGCTGTAGCTGGACGTTCATGTCCAGCTCTGGCAGTGAAGCCACTTCAAGCTGTGGCGCGGTGATCTCGCCCTGTGAAGCCCTCAAGAACCCGGAACATTTTGACTACATCGTAGTGATTGGCGGGGTGCAGGATGAGAAGGACAAAACCGACCATCGTGCGCTGGACTATATTCGCCTTGCCGCGCAGTTTGGCACGCCATTGGTCGGCTTATGCACCGGCGTCTTTGCATTGATTCAGGCTGGCGTCATGAAGGGAAAAGAGTGTTGTGTCAGCTGGTATCACCATGGCGATTTACAGCGGCGTTTTCCCGATATCACCCCGGTAGCCGATCGCATCTTTGTCGATGAAGGCAAGCTGATTACCTGTGCCGGTGGCGTGGCGGCGGCGGATGTTGCCGCGCACCTGATTGAACGCCATCTGGGGCGCGCATGGGCGATAAAAAGTCTGCATATCATGCTGATTGATGAAGCGCGCACCACGCATCATCCGCAGCCGCAACCGGTGATCTTCGAAAAAATAAAAGATCGCATGGTGCGCAGTGCCGTTGATGTGATCTCCCAACATATGGGCGAGGTGATTTCGGTTGAGCAACTCGCGCAACGCCTCAATACCTCGCGACGCAATATTGAGCGTAAATTCAAAGATGAGCTGGGTGTCAGTCCGCAACGCTTCGCACGTGACTTACGACTGCGTTATGGTCTTTGGCTACTGCTGTACAGCGCGAAAACAGTGACAGAAATTGGCGAGCGCTGTGGCTTCTCCGATACCGCGCATTTTTCCCGCCATTTCCGCGATGCCTTTGGTTATCCTCCCAGCCTGGCACGCAAGCAGGCCGCATTGCGCGATCAGCAGCATGTCGATCCATTCTTTATTCATATTGATAGTGCAATTGAAGGGCGTTGATTTCAGCGCTCTCGTTATTTCATTGTTGCTGCACAAAATGATTACCCACTGATTTACTTAATTTTTTCCCCCCACCCGATTTAAGCCTTTCCAATCAGACATCACATTTTCTTATCCAATCGTGATGCACCTCAAACAATACAAATCAGCTTCAAAAAATAACCAATTGATAAATAAGGGTTGTCGCGATTTTGTCATATTAATTGTCGCAAACGTTCAAGCTTGCACCTGGCGATATTCAGTAGTGTGAAAACGTACTGAATTTGGCCACTAATCCTGATGATGAGGGTGTAGCAATGAATGCAAATGATTTGAACAGTGCCGATCCACAACTGTTTGCCGCCGTAGTGGGCGAGCTGGTGCGACAGGAAACACACATCGAATTAATCGCCTCGGAAAATTATGCCAGCTCCCAGGTAATGTCTCTGCAGGGCAGCCAGCTCACCAACAAATATGCCGAAGGCTATCCGGGTAAACGCTACTACGGTGGCTGCGAACATGTCGACACCATCGAACGTTTAGCCATTGAGCGTGCCTGCCTGCTGTTTGGTGCGGATTACGCCAACGTACAGCCCCATTCAGGCGCTCAGGCAAACGCCGCGGTGTTTATGGCGTTAATTAAACCCGGTGACACCATTCTCGGCATGAGCCTGGCGCACGGCGGTCACTTAACCCATGGCGCCGCGCCGAATGTCTCCGGCAAGCACTACCACGCCGTGCAATACGGTTTGAATGCCGAAACCGGTGAGATTGATTATCAGGAAGTGGAGCGCCTGGCAAAAGAGCACCAGCCGAAACTGATTGTGGCCGGTTTCTCCGCTTACTCGCGCATTGTTGACTGGAAACGCTTCCGCGAAATCGCCGATAGCGTTGGCGCCTGGCTGATGGTGGATATGGCGCACGTCGCCGGTCTGGTCGCTGCGCGCTGTTATCCCAATCCGTTGCCGCATGCACATGTGGTGACCACCACTACGCATAAAACCCTGCGCGGTCCGCGCGGTGGCCTGATTCTTTCAGCGAACGGTGATGAAGCGCTGTACAAAAAACTCAACTCTGCGGTGTTCCCCGGCCAGCAGGGCGGCCCGTTGATGCACGTGATTGCCGCTAAAGCGATGGCCTTCCGTGAGGCGATGGAGCAGGACTTCATTCACTACCAGGCCAAAGTGATCGATAACGCCAAAACCATGGCGAAAGTATTCATCAAACGCGGCTATGACGTGGTGTCAGGTGGCACTGACAACCATCTGTTCCTGGTCTCGCTGATTGGTCAGGAGATCACCGGCAAAGAGGCCGATGCAGCCCTGGGCCGCGCGCATATCACCGTAAATAAAAACTCAGTGCCTAACGATCCGCAAAGCCCGTTTGTGACCTCCGGTTTACGCATCGGCACGCCTGCGGTGACCACGCGCGGCTTTGGTGAGAAAGAGTGTGAAACCCTGGCGGGCTGGATTTGCGACATCCTTGACGTGCTGGCGTTGAAACAGAACAGCGACAACATCGAAGCCTGGGTGCGTTTCAACGTATCAGAGCTGTGTGCCAGACATCCGGTGTATGGCGAACATTCACCGCAGGCTATCGCCAAAAAAGCCATTGCCTGACCATTTTTCCCGGCTCAGGCCGGGAGTTTTAGGAGACGAGTATGCAACGTTTTTCTGGTTTCGGGCTGATTAGCCACGGACTGAGTTATCACGAAAATTGGCAGCGCATGTGGCGTAATCCCACGCCGAAAAAGTCCTACGACGTGATCATCATCGGCGGGGGCGGACATGGCTTAGGAACGGCTTATTACCTGGCGAAAGAGTTTGGTATCCGCAATGTGGCGGTGATCGAGAAAGGTTGGCTGGGCGGCGGTAACACCGCACGTAATACCACCATCGTGCGCTCGAACTATCTGTGGGATGAAGCCGCCGCGCTGTTCGAGCACTCCGTGAAATTGTGGGAAGGGCTGACTCAGGAGCTGAACTACAACGTGATGTTCTCGCAGCGTGGCGTGTTGAATCTCGGACACACTCTGCAGGACATGCGTGATATCCAGCGACGCGTCAACGCCAACCGCCTGAATGGCATCGACGGTGAAGTCCTCGACACTCGCGGCGTACAGGATCTTGAACCGCTACTGGATTGCTCCGCTCGTGCACGTTTCCCAATCATGGGCGCTTCATGGCAACCGCGCGGCGGTGTGGCGCGTCATGATGCGGTGGCGTGGGGCTTTGCTCGCGGCGCAGATGCGCATGGCGTGGATATCCTGCAACAGACCGAAGTCACCGGCCTGATGATCCGTGACGGCCAGATTTACGGCGTGCACACCAATCGCGGTGATATCGAAGCGAAGACGGTGGGCTGCGTGGTGGCGGGTAACTCGGGCGTGCTGGCCAATATGGCCGGCATCAAACTGCCGCTGGAATCACATCCTTTGCAGGCTCTGGTCTCCGAACCGCTCAAACCGGTGGTCAACACGGTGGTGATGTCGAACCACGTACACGGTTACATCAGCCAGTCCGACAAAGGCGACCTGGTGATTGGCGCGGGCATTGATGGTTATACCGGTTACGGCCAGCGCGGCAGCTATCCGATTATCGAACACACCCTGCAGGCGATTGTTGAGATGTTCCCGGCCTTCTCGCGCGTGCGCATGAACCGCCAATGGGGCGGCATCGTAGATACCACGCCAGATGCCAGCCCGATCATCTCGAAAACCAAGGTCAACGGCCTCTATTTCAACTGCGGCTGGGGTACCGGCGGCTTCAAAGCGACACCGGGATCGGCGCATGTGTTTGCCGCCAGTCTGGCTAAACGTGAGATGCATCCTCTGGCGGCACCGTTCTCTATTGACCGTTTCCACACCGGCGCTCTGGTGGATGAGCACGGCGCTGCAGCCGTTGCGCACTGATTATTGTTCGGGAGAAAGACAACATGTTTCATATTTATTGTCCGTGGTGCCAGGAGCATCGCGAAGAAGAAGAGTTTCATGCCAAAGGCCCGGCACATCTGGCGCGCCCGAAAGATCCGGAAGCCTGCAGTGACGAAGAGTGGGGCGACTATTTGTTCTTCCGTGATAATCCACGCGGCGTGCATCACGAACTCTGGGTGCACGCGGTGGGTTGCCGCAAGTTCTTTAATATCACGCGCAATACCGTGACCTACGAGATCCTGGAAACCTACAAAATCGGTGAGCAGCCAGGCAAAAACGTGCAGGCGGAGGTGGTGACCTTACCGGTGCGCCAGGAAGCACGAGAAGCGGCCAACGAGAATGTGAAAGTGCAGGCCGGAGGCGCATCATGAGCCAGGTCAATCGCCTCAAACAGGGCGGTCGCATTGATCGCAGCCGCAAAATCACTTTCACTTTCAATGGCAAAACGCTGGAAGGTTTTGTCGGTGACACCCTGGCATCAGCACTGATCGCCAACGGCATTGATGTGGTCAATCGCAGCTTCAAATACTCCCGTCCACGCGGCATCGTTGCGGCTGGCGCGGAAGAGCCGAACGCCGTGGTACAGCTCGGTGGCGCGGAACAGGAGCAGATCCCCAACGTGCGTGCTACCCAACAAGCGCTCTACCAGGGGCTGGAAGCCGCCAGCACCAACGGCTGGCCGAATGTCGATCGCGATTTGATGGGCGTGGTAGGCAAAATCGGTGGGCGTTTTATGCCGCCAGGTTTCTACTACAAAACCTTTAAACAGCCGGCGTCGATGTGGAAAACCTACGAAAAATACATTCGTAAAGGGGCCGGTCTGGGCCGTAGCCCAACTGTCGCCGATCCCGATATTTATGATCACTTCAATCAGCACTGCGATGTGCTGGTGATTGGTGCTGGTCCGGCCGGACTGGCTGCGGCGCTGGCCGCAGGGCGCAGTGGTGTGCGCGTGATCCTGGTGGATGAGCAGGAAGAGATGGGCGGCAGTCTGCTGGATAGCCGCGAAATCATTGATGAGAAAGGTGCCGCGCTGTGGGCCCGCGATGTGCTGCAAACCTTGCAGGCGCTGGACAATGTGCAGCTGCTGGCAAAAACCACCGCCAACGGCTATCACGATCACAACTTTGTCACGCTGCTAGAGCGTCGCACCGATCACCTGTCGATCACTGCGCCAGTTATCAAGGGGCACAAACAGGCGCGTCAACGTATGCACCGGGTACGTGCCGGACGGGTAGTGCTGGCCACCGGCGCGCATGAGCGTCCATTGGTGTACAGCGGCAACGACATTCCCGGTAACTATCTGGCGGGTGCGGTTTCCACCTATATCCATCGCTATGGCGTCGTGCCGGGCAACAAACTGGTGGTCTCCACCAGCAATGATGACGGCTACCGTGCAGCGCTGGACTGGCTGGAGAGCGGGCGTGAAGTGGTGGCAATTGCCGATGCGCGTCCGAGTCCGGACGGCGAGTTGGTAAAACAGGCGCGTCTCAAAGGCATCACTATCATGACCGGCAGCGCGGTAATCGAAACGCAAGGCGCAACGCGCGTGCGCAGTGTCGATATCGCCCGTATCAACAGTGAGAGCTTTGTGGTGGTCGGTAGTGCCACGCGTCTGGTGTGCGACACCGTCGCTAGCTCGGGGGGCTACAGTCCGGTCATCCATCTCGCATCACATACTGGTGGGCGCCCGCAGTGGCGTGACGATATCCTCGGTTTTGTGGCGCCGCAGGTAAAAGGGATGAGGGTAGTGGGAGGCGCGCAGGGCATCTATAGCTTGCCAGACGTGCTCAGCAGCGGTTTCGAGGCGGGAAAACGTGCCGCTGAAGAAACCGGAGGCACACCGCAACCGATGGCGCTGCCGCAAACACGGGCGCGTCGTGATGGCCCGGCGCTGGCGCTGTACCAGGTGCCGCACATGAAAACCACCATGCGCGCACCGAAACAGTTTGTCGATTTGCAGAATGACGTAACGGCCGCTTCCATTGAGCTGGCTACGCGTGAAGGCTTTGAATCGATTGAACATATCAAACGTTACACTGTCATGGGTTTCGGCACCGATCAGGGCAAACTCGGCAATATCAATGGCCTGGCGATTGCGGCGCGCGTATTGAACCGCAGCATTCCTGAAGTCGGCACCACCATGTTCCGCCCCAATTATACGCCTGTGGCCTTTGGCGCAGTGACCGGACGCCACTGCAACGAGCTGTTCCAGCCGGAGCGCTATACCGCGCTGCATCAGTGGCACGTGGAAAAGGGTGCGATGTTCGAAGATGTTGGGCAGTGGAAGCGCCCATGGTACTTCCCGCAGCGCGTCAACGGGCAACTGGAGACGATGCACCAGGCGGTGGTGCGTGAATGTCGCGCGGTACGAGAAAGCGTCGGCGTACTCGATGCCTCAACCCTCGGCAAAATCGATATTCAGGGGCCGGATGCGCGTGAATTCCTCGAACGCGTCTACACCAATAAGTGGGCCAAACTGCCGGTGGGCCGTGTGCGCTACGGCCTGATGTGCCGCGACGATGGCATGGTGTTTGATGACGGCACCACCAGCTGCCTTGGCCAGAATCACTTCCTGATGACCACCAGCACCGGCAATGCCGCCACCGTGCTGGAGTGGCTGGAACTCTGGCATCAAACCGAGTGGCCGGAACTGCAGGTTTACTTCAACTCGGTCACCGATCACTGGGCCACCATCACTGTCACCGGGCCTAAAGCCCGCGAACTGCTGGCGGAATTCAGTGATATCGATTTGGCGCGTGACAGCTTTAAATTTATGGACTGGCGTGAAGGCAAGGTGGCGGATGTTCCGGCCCGCGTGTTCCGCATCTCGTTCACCGGCGAACTGGCGTATGAAATCAACGTGCAAGCCAACTATGCGTTGCATGTCTGGCAGGTACTGTTCGCGCACGGCAAGAAATACAACCTCACCCCTTATGGGACGGAAACCATGCACGTGTTGCGTGCAGAGAAGGGGTTCATTATTGGCGGTCAGGATACCGACGGATCAATGACGCCACACGATCTCGGCATGGAGTGGTGCGTGGGTAACGACAAACCGTTCTCATGGATCGGCAAACGATCGCACACCCGATCCGATGTACTGCGCGAGGATCGTAAACAGCTGGTGGGGCTGTTACCGAAAGATCCTAAAGTGGTGCTGGAAGAGGGTGCGCAGGTGGTGTTCGATCCGCAGCACGCGGTGCCTGTGCCGATGTATGGCCACGTCACCTCCAGTTACTACAGCCCGACGCTGGACAGCGGCTTTGCCATGGCAGTGGTGACACGCGGACATCACCGCATGGGCGAAACCGTCTGGCTTGCCAGTTCGGACGGCCAATTCACTGAAGCCAAAATTGTTAGCTCCGTGTTTATCGATCCAAAAGGAGAGCGCCAGAATGTCTGAGACCCTCACTGCCAACCTCTTTAATGCACATCCTGCGACGCCGGGGATGGGCGAATCTCCGCTGGTGTGGAGCTATATCAAAACGGGTGTTCCCACGGTAACGGGCGCCTCTGATATCACACTGCGCGAGCGCGCTGACCTCGGTCATCTGACGCTGCGCGGATCGGCTATCGAGCTGGATAAGGCGCTGCGTGCCGTATTGCAGCTCTCCTTGCCTGCTCAGCCCTTGTCTCTGACGCAAGCCGGTGCATACAGCGCGCAGTGGATGTCACCGGACGAGTGGCTGCTGATTGTGCCGCAGGGTGAAGAGTTTGCGATTGAGCAGCAGTTACGGGCTGCGCTCGGCGATGCGCACTACGCAATTGTCAACATTGGCGGCGGGCAAACCTTGCTGGAGCTGCGCGGTGAACAGGCGATCAATCTGCTGAAAAAATCGGTGGTGTATGACGTTCATCCGCAGAATTTCCCGGTAGGTAAAGGTGTGATGACCTGCTTTGCCACCATCACGGTGATCCTGCGTCGCCCCACAGAAGATCGTTGGGAACTGGTGGTGCGTCGCAGTTTTGCGGACTACAGCTATCGCTGGCTGCTGGATGCTGGCGCGGAATATGGCATTAGCGTGCTGTCCTGATAGGACATCGTCGTCAATTTTACGCGGTGGCCTGCAGGTCACCGCCATTCGGCTCAGTTGCCAATGATGTGAGGGTCTTTTATGAGTCGTAGTAATGCCAACTGGATTTTGACCGCCCAATGCTCGAGTAAACTGGGCAGCGTGGACGTGGTCACGCGCTTTCTGAAAGAACAGCGTTGTTACATCAATGAGCAGCACAGCTTTGATGACAAATGTGCGCAGCGATTTTTCATCCGCACCGTATTTGAACCGCAGACCGAAAGCTTTGATGCGGCGGCATTTCGTGATGAATTCAGCACGCGCGCGGCTGACTTTGACATGTCGTTCGAACTTACCGAACCTGGCTATAAAGTGCCGGTGGTGATCATGGTGTCGAAAACCGATCACTGTCTCAACGATCTGTTATATCGCCATCGCGCCGGTAAGCTTGCCATTGATATCAAAGCGGTGATCTCTAACCATCCGCTGCTGGAGCCCATCGTGGCCTGGCATGGTTTGCCTTACCACTATTTCCCGGTCTCTGCGGCGAATCGCGCGGAACAGGAGCAACAAATCTGGCAGGTGGTGCAGGAGACGGGAGCGGAACTGGTGGTGCTGGCGCGTTACATGCAGGTGATGTCGGCGGAGATGTGTCAGAAGCTGTCGGGTCGTGCCATCAACATCCATCACTCCTTGTTACCCGGATTCAAAGGGGCCAGGCCTTATCATCAGGCCTATGACAAAGGGGTTAAATTGGTGGGAGCCACCGCGCACTTCATCAATGAAGATCTCGATGAAGGGCCAATTATCAGCCAAAAAGTCGAGGTGGTGAGTCATGCCGATTACGCCGACGATCTGGTGGATAAAGGGCGCGACATCGAGCGCTTAACGCTGGCACATGCGGTCTCGTGTTATGCCGAGCGCAGAGTGTTCCTGTATGAAAATCGCACCGTGGTGTTCTCACGGTAAGGTG
The DNA here is from genome assembly GCA_000773965.1 of Enterobacter cancerogenus. Classification (GTDB taxonomy): domain Bacteria; phylum Pseudomonadota; class Gammaproteobacteria; order Enterobacterales; family Enterobacteriaceae; genus Pantoea; species Pantoea communis. The sequence continues at coordinate 36,882 of JRUP01000013.1, read as the reverse complement.
CAGTGGAGATGGACAATTATCCCAATCCAGCCACTGACGAACCGGCATTGCCGCTGCGACCTGACATTCGCATCGGCTTTGTGCTGATCAACAAGTTCACGCTGCACTGCGTGTCAGAACTGATCGAACCCATCCGCTTTGCGGCGGATGTGTCTTTCCTCAGTCGTCAGATTTTCTGTCAGTGGGAGTGGATGAGCAGCGATAATCAGCCCGTGACGTCCAGCTGTGGCTTGCAGATTACGCCAACCGCGCCTTTTAACCTGGACGATCAGTGGGATTACGTGGTGTTTGCCGGTGGCCTACTCGATGAGACGCGCGATTCGCCAGCGTGGCTGCTGGAGACGATGCGGTCACTGCAGGCGCGACGTATCCCCATTATTACCCTGTGCAGCGCCACCTTTATGGCGGCCCAGGCTGGCTTGCTGGAAGGCAAGAAGTGTGCGATTCACTTTACGACGCGCGATGAATTTCGTCAGCGCTTCCCTTCCGTGACGCCGGTGATCGATCAAACCTACCTGAGTGACGGCGGGATAATTTCCTGTCCGGTTGGCACCGCGCGCGATTTGGCCATGGATATCATCCTGCAACATTGTGGTGAGTTGCGGGCGAAGAAAGTGCAGAAGTACCTGTTGGTGGAAGAGAGTAAAAAGCGGCAAAGTAGCACAGCACGCTCCAGCATGGGCGGGGAGCTAAAAAACTATGATGATGAGCTGGTGAAGCGCACCGTTGCGTACATGCAGCAGCATTTGTCCTCACCTGAGCCGTTGCAAACCCTGACGCATGCCATGCAGATTAACCTTCGTCAGCTGAACCAGGCATTTTTACACAGCACCGGTGATACCGCGGCCGTTCACTGGCGTAAAATGCGGCTGGAGCATGCGCGCAAATTAATGACCAGCAGTAATGTGAGTATTAACAGTGTCGCGAAATCATGCGGTTTTTCTGATGCTTCACATCTTATTTCCTGGTTCCGAAAACAGTATGGTGAAACGCCCGCCGATTATCGCAAACGACGGCGGGATGTTGAAAGATTAATTCAATAACCCTCACTTTTTTGATGTAAAGCCCACACGCTATCAATGCGGAGTGGGCTTTATTATTTTCACTACTCGACTGAATTTCAAAGCGTGAGGTTGGGTATAAAGAAAAACATCAATCATGTCCCATTTCACAAAAATAAGAAAAGGATATGAATGAATTGTTAATTAATTATCTTGTTGATTAATCAGGTTTTTATATGGCGGTGGGTGATAAACATTATATTGTTGTGAATTTTTATATTATTTCCACTTTGGTGTCAGGTTGACCAACATTGCGTGCTGGTGCAATTATTCCCTTACGAATTCACGGATATACTGTGAGGCTGAAATGAAAGGGTCAACCTGTAATCTGATAGCGCGCACGGCACTCCCGCATAAGGCATATGGAAGGCATCGCGCCAAAGGAAGTGTGAAGAAAATTGATGTGATATTCTGCGCGGTAAGTAATGGCATCATTGAAAATTCCTACATCAAACCGGGTAAAAGCCTGTTGCGTCTCGGCAAAGCGCTGTGGAATTTAATTGCCGCGCCCAATGCAAAAGATGAAGAGAAACGTAAATTCAATTATTAACTCTCCAGAGGGCGCAACTTGCCCTCTCTGTTTATCTCCTGCGATTTAGTCTCATTCCCTCGTTTGGTTTACCGTTCTACGTTGCACGCTGTGCTGTTGAGGTTCCTGGTCCAAATTTTGGGTTGATTTCTCTGCCGCAGAAGGGGAATTTAGCTGTGCCCAACTGCAAAATCAAAGGAATAGCAACATGACGAACGCCCTGTGTCAGGCGCTTCAGCTGCAATACCCGCTTATTCAGGCACCGATGGCGGGCGTCTCCACCCCTGAAATGGCCGCCGCCGTCACCAATGCCGGTGCGCTAGGTTCTATCGGTGTGGGGGCCTCCACTCCCGAACAGGCCGCGGTGATGATCGCGCAAACGCAGGCGCTCACCCGAGGCCCCATCAACGTCAACCTCTTTTGCCATGCGCCAGCGGTACGCGACGTTGAACGCGAGCAGGCATGGATCGATCGCTTTGCGCCGTTGTTTGCGCGTTATGAAGCCGAGTTACCTTCGGTTCTCTCGGAGATCTATCAAACCTTCCAGAATAATGACGCGATGCTCAGTGTGATTGAGCAGGCGGCGCCGGCAGCAGTGAGCTTTCATTTTGGCATCCCTTCCGCGGCAGTGATTCAACGACTCAAGGAACGTGGGATCGTGTTGCTGGCCACCGCGACCAGTGTGGCAGAAGCATTGACCATAGCGCGCAGCGGCATTGATTTCATCGTGGCGCAGGGGATTGAAGCAGGCGGGCATCGCGGGCATTTTGACCCTCAGGCTTTCGACCATCAAATGTCGACCTTCACCCTGGTACAGGCGATCCGTCAGCAAACTGCGCATCCGGTGATTGCGGCGGGTGGCATCATGGATGACTCGGGTATCGCGGCCATGTTGCAACTGGGCGCAACCGGTGTGCAGTTGGGCACCGCCTTTGTGTTATGCCCGGAATCGGCGGCAAACGCGGCGTATCGCGCGGCAATGAAGCAGGCCAGTGCAACCGGCACCGAGCTGACTGCTGCGATTTCTGGACGTCAGGCGCGCTGTTTACGCAATGATTTCTGCGATTTTAGTCGTGACTTCGCCATCAGTGATGTGCCGGATTATCCGTTGACCTATTCACTGGGCAAAGCGCTGGCCGCAGCCGCTGCGGCGAAACAGCACCACGGCTTTGGCGCGCAGTGGGCTGGGCAGGGAGCGGCGCTGGCACGTGAAATGCCTGCGGGTGAGCTGATCAAGACCTTAGTTCGTGAATGGCAGGGGTGAATAAGCAGCAGCTGAAGAGGTGGTCGCACATAAAATGTGTTCTCACCAGCAGGCGCTATTTTTGAGTGAGAAGCTGCTTTCAAGGGTGATAAGTCACCCTTGATTCACTCGGGTGCCAGGGCATTCAACACGGCTTCAGGCATAGAAGGGCGTCCATTACTGAGACAGGTGGCGACAAAAGTTGCATCGGCGTAAACCACGTCATTGACCTTTATTTGTTGGACGAAATTCACCCGGTTACGCTTTTCATTTTTTTCCAGCGCGCATGTCACTTCGACATTGTCACCTTTTACCAGGCTCTTACGAAAGCGCAAAGAGTATTCAAGAACCATGTACAGTTTGCCCTGTTTGAACTCTTCTTCAATATCTATCCCGAGCGCTTCTCGCATAAATGCATGGCGAGTCCATTCCATATAGAACGGATAATAAAGGCCATCTACCACGCCCTGGAAATCAATATGGTTTTCATCAACGTCATAGTGTTTAACGAACATTTCTGCATCCTAAACTGAGGGTTACATTGGTCAGAAGTGTATATATCGCAGAAGAGCCGCAGGGTAAATGCGTAGATGTATCAAAGTGATGCCGGACGGCGATGAAATGTCCGGCAGCAGAACTGCTAGCCAAAGGCTGACGCCTGTTGAGTCAGGGTGTATACGCGGGGTATTACCGTTATGTCTTATGCTTTTCAGATGAAGCTCATAAGGAACAAGCGGGATGAACAAGGATTTACCCGTCACTCAGCCATTACGCTGGGCACTGGCCCTGATATTTACCGGTATCGTAGCGGGAATTTGCGGCATGTTATTGGCATTGCTGCTGCATTTTATCCAGCACATAGCCTTTGGTTACAGCCTGGATGCGGTGATCAGCAATGAGTCATTTTTGTCCGGCGTCACGGCGGCCACAGATTGGCGTCGATTCTCCGCCATTCTGTGCGGTGGCCTTGTCGCGGGTTGGGGATGGTGGTTACTGGGGCGTTACGGCAGTCAACGCGTCTCAGTCAGTCAAGCCGTCAATCATCCGAACAAGCCAATGCCACTTGCCACGACAGCCATTCACGCACTATTGCAAATTATTACCGTGGCGCTCGGCTCTCCACTCGGTCGTGAAGTGGCACCGCGTGAAGCGGGTGCGTTAGGTGCCGGGCTGATTGCCAACGTATTAGGCCTCGATGCCGATGCACGCAAAGTGTTGATTGCCTGTGGAGCTGGGGCTGGACTCGCGGCGGTCTATAATGTGCCGCTGGCGGGTGCACTTTTTACACTTGAGGTGTTGCTGGTCACCTTTCGTTGGGAATGTGCCGTCGCAGCGTTAATCACCTCAGCCATTGCTGCGGGTGTCGCCACTTTAGGACTCGGCAATGAAGTGCAATATCACTTTTTAGTCGGCGCGGCACCTGCATCTACCACTGCCTGGGCGATCATTTGTGGCCCCATTCTGGGGGCGGCGGCGATGCTGTTTCGCAAGCTCACGCAGCGAGCGCGGAGTAAGGTAAAAAACTCACTGCAAATACCGCTGTTTTGCCTATTGTCGTTTGCTTTACTTGGCGGACTGAGTGTGATCTTCCCGCAACTTCCTGGTAACGGTAAAGGTCCGATGCAACTGGCGCTGGACGGTGCAATGCCCATAGCGTTGTTTATTAGCCTGGTCATTCTCAAGATGCTGGTCATTTTGGCGGTGCTGCGCAGCGGCGCAGAGGGGGGATTACTGACGCCAGGGTTAACGATTGGCGCATTGTTCAGCCTGATTCTTTGTGCCGTCTGGCAGCATCTGGTTCCGGGAGGTCATAGCGGGAGTTTCGCCCTGATTGGGGGAACCGCTTTTTTAGCAGCGTCAATGCAAATGCCCTTGACCGCGGTCGCATTGCTGCTGGAGTTTACGGGGATGGATCACAGCTATCTGGTGCCAGCCATTCTCTGCACCAGCGGCTCATTTTTAATGTGCCGCTGGTTTGAGAAAGCTAAGGTTTAAAACACTTCATCCAGCAATTGATACAGGCGTTTGAAGGCACGCTGAGTGACTTCCGGGTGATACTGCGACACGCCAGCATTATCGGCTTTCGGATCGGTGAATGAGTGCACCGCACCCGCAAAGCTCACCAGTTGCCAGTCAACGCCTTTGCTGTTCATCTCATTGGCGAAGGCCGCTAGCTGCTCGCGCGGCACCAGGGGATCGGCCGCGCCGTCCAGTACCAGCAGTGAAGCCTGAATAGTATGACTGTCATAAGCGCCCTGGGTATCCAGCGTGCCGTGGAAAGAGGCGGCCGCTTTGATGTCCGCGCCGCTACGTGCCAGTTCAAGCGCACAATGGCCGCCGAAGCAGAAACCGATAGCCGCAACCTTATCCGCGTTGACGGGGGCGGTGGTTTGGGTGCGCAATGCGCTGAGGGCTGCCTGCATGCGCGCCACTTCGGCGGGGGTGTCTTTCACTGCCATCATCATCGCACCCGCTTCTTCGCCGTTAGTGGGGCGTTGACCCTGACCGTACAGGTCAGCCACCAGCACCACATAGCCGTGGGCGGCAATGGCTTTGGCTTGTTCAGCAGCATCAGTGGTGGCCCCCATCCAATTGGGCGCAATAACAATGCCTGGCTGAGCAGGGTTATTATCAGCCTGATAAACTAAATAACCTTCAAATGTCTCGTTGTCCACGGTGTAAGAAAGGAATGAAGACTGGATGTTGCTCATTAATTAAGCTCGCTTATTTTTATTAGCAGATGAAACCACGACGTTACCGACTATTTTAAATTTAGCAATTGCATGCTGGGCTCACCGCACCAAATGTTTAATGTCATATTTAATATTTCACTTCAGCATTAAATTTCTGCCATTTTGGGCTGGGCTTTTCCTCCGCCAAGCGTGCTAAGAAAACTGAGCAGGGTAAATACTGTCATAATGCTCACCATAATCCAGGGCGTACCGTTGTTGAGCCCTGCCAGCAGCAATGAGGAGACAATGCCACTGCCGTATTGCAATGAACCTATTAGCGCGGAGGCTGAACCGGTGGCATTCGGCACGGCATCCAGCGCGGCTGCGGTAGCGGAGGCGGCAATAATTCCGTTCATTGAGAAGAAAATGAAGATGCAGATGACCAATCCTGCCAACGCTGTCGGATGCGTTTTTAGAACAAAACACATCACTAATGTCATCAGTACGGCGATAAAAGAGGCAGATTTCAGCAGCGTCTCAAGCCGTACCTTTTGCACTAAACGTTTATTGACGGTGCTCACCGTCACCAGTCCCAGGATATTAATGGCGAAAAGCCAACCATAATGTTGCGGATCGATGCCGAAATAGCTGATATACACCGCAGGCGAACCGACAATAAAGGCGTAAGCGGCAACGTAGTAAAAAGTCACGCACAGGGTAAAACGCATAAAGTTTTTATTTTGCAACAATGCGCGATAATTACCCATTATTTGCCGAGGTGACGCCGTTACCCGTTTTTCTGCCGGCAGTGTTTCAGGAAGCCAGAGCAGTGATATGAACATTAATGCACCGACTACCGCCAGAAACCAGAAAATCACCGGCCATTGCGAGTAACGAATGATTTGCCCACCCATTAATGGCCCCGCGATAGGGGCAATTGCCATAACAATGATCAGCGTCGACAACATCTGCGCAGCACGCGTGCGGGTGAAAAGGTCGCGGATCATGGCACGCGCCAGCATCGGGCCGGTGCAGGCGCCAGCGGCCTGAATGACACGCCAGAAGACAATCTGAGGCATGTCACTGGAGAGTGCGCATCCCGCTGAGCCGACAGCAAAGATAATCATCCCGATATATAGCGGTGTTTTGCGGCCGAGTTGATCGCTAATCGGGCCCCAGATTAGCTGTGCGATGGCAAAGCCAATCAGAAATCCGGTGACGGTCAGTTCCGAATCGCCGTGTAACGCGGCTGACATCGCGGGCATCGCCGGAAGATAGATGTCGGTTGAGAGCGAGGTAAATGCCATCAACGCGCTGAGAATGACTATAAAAGCGATGCCGGTTTTCATATCCGGAGGATGCGTTGCAGTTTTGATATCCATAGTGTCTTTTTATGAGCAAAGGAAAGGACCTGTGCGGTGACAGGGCTTAAATACAGTGATGGAAAAGGGGTTGTGGAGTAGCTTAACAAAGGCAGAAGGGATTGATTAGGTGCGCCAGTCTACTAGCACCTATGAGCAAAATTCATTAATGGGAGGGTTAATAAGACGAGGGCGCATCATCGCCAGAGCAGTGATGCGCTTTAACGCGATTAAGGCTGTTGTGCTGCCAGTTGCAGCAGCAGCGCTTTGGCAACATCTTCTGAGCTGGCCGGATTTTGCCCGGTGATCAAATGACCATCTTGTACGACAAACGGTGCCCAGTCAGCGCCTTTTTGATAATGCGCACCCAGTTTGATGAACTCATCCTCAATCAGGAAAGGCACCACGTCGGTCAGCTCAACGGCTGCTTCTTCGCTATTGGTAAAACCGGTGACCTGCTTACCCTGAATTAGCGGGGCGCCGCTCGCAGCTTTCACATGACGCAACGCGCCAGGTGCATGGCAGACAAAACCCATCGGCTTACCCGCACGATCGAAAGATTCGATCAACTGGATGGAGTCTGCTGACTCCGCCAGATCCCACAGTGGACCGTGGCCGCCAGGATAAAAGACCGTATCGAAATCCTGCTGATCAATGCATGCTAACTTCACGGTATTGGCCAGCGCCTGCTGTGCCGCCGCATCAGATTTGAAACGTTCGGTCATAGCAGTCTGAAATTCAGGTAAATCACTTTTTGGATCCAGCGGCGGTTGTCCGCCAGCCGGAGAAGCCAACACCATTTCGGCACCCGCATCTTTAAACACGAAGTAGGGGGCGGCGAACTCTTCCAGCCAGAACCCGGTTTTTTTGCCGGTGTTGCCCAACGCGTCATGGGATGTCAGAACCATCAAAATTTTCATTGTCTGTCCTCGATTAATGTTGGTTATTCAGTAATGCAGTCAATGCTGCGCTTTTGTCCTGATAGGGCGCACGCAGCCGTAAATTTGTGGTGCCCGCCTCATCCTGGATCACAATCGGCTTGGCGTGACTGAAACGACGGAATCCGTGAATCCCGTGATAAGCACCAATACCGGAAGCGCCCACGCCACCAAATGGCAGGCTGTCGAGAGAAGCATGGGTCATGACATCATTTATCACCAGTGCGCCAGAAGTGGTGTGCTGAGCCATCAGCTTTTGACGCTGTTCATCGTGGCCAAAATAGTAGGCGGCCAGTGGACGTGGATGCGCATTGATATAACGAATCGCTTCCTCTACCTCTCCGCTATAGCTTTTGACTGGCAGCAGCGGGCCAAAAATCTCTTCCTGCATGACCGTCATCTCTTCGGTGACATTGAGGATCAAATGCGGCGCGATTTTGCGGCTTTGCGCATCAAAATCCGGCTCGCCCACAGGGGCCAGGCTAACGATTCGGGCACCTTTAGCTCGGGCATCTTCGATCAGATCGATCAGTCGCTGATAATGACGAGCACTGATTATGGCGGTGTAATCCACGTTGCTTTGTAGCGTTGGGTACGTCTGCTGCATGTACTGCTGTGACGCGGTGATAAATTCCGCTTCAGCGGCATACGGAAGTAACAGGTAATCCGGTGAGATACAAATTTGCCCGGCGTTAAAGGTTTTTATAGTCAAGGTTCGGGCTGCCGCCATTACCACATCCGCATCTGCGTCGATCACCACCGGCGACTTTCCACCCAGTTCCAGCGTAACAGGCACCAGATTCTCTGCCGCTGCACGCATCACATGCTTACCGACGGCGGTGCTGCCGGTGAAGACCAGATGGTCGAATGGCAGAGCGCTAAACGCTTGTCCCACGCTGGCGTCACCCAAAACCACGCTGAGCTCATCAGCGGCGAAGTAACGCGGCACTAATTCCGCCAGTAATGCGGAGGTGTGGGGTGTCAGTTCAGAGGGTTTCAGCATCGCAGTGTTGCCCGCAGCAAACACACCGGCCAGCGGGCCAAATGCCAGGTTAATCGGGAAATTCCACGGGCTTATAATGCCAACGACACCTAAAGGTTGCGGTTCGATGCGCGCCTGCATACCTGCAACCGGGACTTCGGCAATCTCCGGCTGCATCCACTGCTCCAGATGCTCGGCGGAGTGCTGCAACATATTGATGGTGGTCATCAGGTCGGCCGCCTGGGTTTGATAGGCACTGCGATGACCAAAATCGGCGCTGATAGCCGCAGTAAACGCGGCATGATTCTCGCGAATTAATGCCACGCTGCGTAATAAGCGATCGCGGCGAAGTTCGGCGCTAGCAGGTTCGTTCTGCAGATGAGCCTGTTTCATTGTGTGCAGCACATGCAGTAATTCTTGCTGAAGTGACATGATTTTTTTCCGTGCGTTTCAAGATGTGGGCAGCTTACTCGCGCTGGTGTTTGACGGCTAACAAGGCTATTTTGGCAGGGGTATAAAATAATTTATGGGGCACTATGTCACTGGTTCGCTTACGAACGTTTATGGAAGTGTATCGCCAGCGCTCAATTTCCGGTGCGGCGCGCGCACTGAATCTGACGCAGCCTGCGGTTTCTCAACACATTAGCGGCCTGGAAGTCGCAGTGGGTCGACCGCTGTTTGAACGTCAGGCCCATGGAGTAATGCCGACGGCCGCTGCCGACGATTTGGCCGCTGATATAGGCAACTCTCTGGATACCGCAGAGTCCGCTTTATCATCCGCGCGTGCCCGATCGATGGATGTGAGTGGAACGTTGCAGATCATTGGACATGCTGATTTTATGGCGGAGAAATTATCGGCTGAATTGCTGCCTCTGCTTGAAAGCGGCATTCGCGTGCATATGCACAGCGGTGATGGTCCGCTCGTTGCGCAGATGGTGATTGAAGGGCACTGTGATCTTGGCGTGACGGCACATCCGGTGACCGATCCACGTTTAAAGGGGGAAGTGATTTTTCAAGACCGAGTGGTTGCTGTGGCTGCACCGGTCGTGGCGGCTCGCTTACACAACAGTGCAGATTTTTCCGCGGATTTGATTAAAGAACCTCTGCTGGCTTATGACCTGAAACTGTCATTAATTGATCATTGGCTGGATAAAAATCGCATTAAATACCAGACGCTGTTACCTGCGGTAGTTGGGCAGGATTTACGTGGTTTGCGAAGTTTACTCTGCGGCGGATTTGGCTGGTCGGTGATACCGGCATTTTTATGTCAGGCGCAAATCGCGCAAGGGGAGTTGGTGGTGCTGGACGCGCCGGTGGGGGATACAGAGATTCGTTATCACCTTATCTGGTTACCCAGCGCGCTGCGCCAACCGCGTATTGCCCATGCAAGACAGGCACTGGTTTGGGGGATGAATAAAGCGTGACTTTGCCTGGCATGCGGCAAAAAAAGCCGGACATTGTCCGGCTTTCTTCATTAGCGCGAGGGAGAATTACAGCGCCATATCCTGCTTAGCGGATTCTGCACGAGGCTTAGCCTGCGTAGGGGCAACGGACTGATCACCCATGTTGATGACCGGTGGTTTGGTCAACTGCAGCGTAGCTGCCGTGTTGTCCCAGACCTGCTGAGTCAGTGCGGTGTTACCGTTCAGTTTCTGGCCGAAGCTTGGAATAATGCCGCGAATCTTCTCTTGCCATTCAGGAGAAGCAAACTGCTCCGGGAACAACTTCTTCATCACGTCGAGGGTGATTGGCGCAGCAGTAGAAGCACCTGGTGATGCACCCAACAGGGCCGCCACGGTTTTCTGCTGATCGGTCACGATTTCGGTGCCGAGTTTCAGCACGCCGCCTTTATCCGCATCTTTCTTGATGATCTGTACGCGTTGACCCGCCTGGATCAGTTTCCAGTCTTCTTTACGTGCGTTCGGGTAGTACTCTTTCAGCGCGGCAAAACGATCGTCGTCGTTCAGCATCACCTGACCAATCAGGTATTTCACCAGGTCAAAGTTATCAATACCCACGTGAGTCATCGGCATGATGTTGCTGGTGGTGGTAGCGCTTAACAGATCGAACAGTGAGCCATTTTTCAGGTATTTGGTAGAGAAGGTCGCGAACGGCCCAAACAGCACCACGCGCTTTCCATCCAGGTTACGGGCATCGATGTGTGGAACAGACATCGGAGGTGCGCCAACTGAAGCCTGACCATACACTTTTTCCAGGTGACGACTGGTCACTTCTGGATTCTCGGTCATCAGGAACGAACCACCGACCGGGAAGCCGCCGTAGTTATCCGCTTCAGGAATACCGGTTTTCTGCAGCAGTTTGATGGCCGCGCCGCCTGCACCGATAAACACATATTTCGCGTCAACCGAACGGTTCTCACCGCTCTTCACATCTTTGATGGTGACGTGCCATGAATTATCGCTGTTACGTTTGAAATCAGTGACTTCTGAAGAGGTTTCTAATTTGAAGTTCTGATCTTTCTTCAGGCTACCAATCAACTGACGGGTGATTTCACCGTAGTTAACGTCAGTTCCGACTGGCGTCCAGGTGGCCGCCACTTTCTGATTAGGATCGCGACCTTCCATTACCAGCGGAGCCCACTGCTCAATCTGCTTGTGATCGGTAGAGAACTTCATGCCCTGGAACAGGGTGGTTTTCTGCAATGCATCGTAACGCTTAGTCAGATACTCAACGTTTTTATCGCCCCAGACAAAGCTCATGTGCGGGGTGGAGTTGATGAATGAACGCGGGTCATGCATTACGCCGCGCTGTACCTGAGAGGTCCAGAACTGACGGGAAATCATGAAAGCTTCGTTGATTTCCAGAGCCTTGCTCACGTCGATTGAACCGTCTGCACGCTCTGGCGTGTAGTTCAGTTCCATGTTCGCAGAGTGACCGGTACCGGCGTTGTTCCAGCCGTTAGACGATTCCAGTGCGACGCCATCCAGACGCTCAACCATCAGCTGCTTCCAGCCCGGTTGCAGTTCCTGTAGCCAGGTTCCCAGTGAGGCGCTCATGACGCCGCCGCCAATCAACAGAACATCGGTTTTTTCTGGTGCGTTTTCAGCGTGGACCACTGAAGAAACAAGCAGCGCTGCCAGTGAAAGGGCAGACACGATTTTTTTAGAGTGAGTCATTCTGATCCTGATCTTTGTACTTTGCAGGTGAACGTTAAAATTTCGGTTTGCAAATTAAAAGATTGTTACGAAAAGATTAACTTGTTTTTAGTTAATAAAGTATTGATGTTAATTACTTAACTTACATAAAACCAATGTGGCGGGAATTTAAGCAATGAATGCGAAAGGTAGGGAGATATATCCGTGAGTACTGCGCGGTTATTCTTTATAGCGAGCATCGCGACTTAGGTCAAATAAAACACCATAACGCCAGGTTAAATATTTACTCGCTAACTGGGTGCGCATTGCTGCGCACCGCAACGATGACTAAGCGCGAACTTTAAAATTGCGTTTCAGCGACATGCCGTATCCCATCAAGGCGCAGCCAGCAATGAACCAGGGAATCATCTTCACCACGCTGGAATCACTGCCGCTTAAGGATTGCAGATTATTGACCACCAAAATAATCGTCACGCTCATGCACACCATTGACAGTAACGGCGCCCAGAATACGGTGAATGGATTTTCGCTATTGTCCATCCGACGGAAGAACAGTATCACGGCAGCGGAAACGCCCAGTTGTAAAATCAAAATACACAGTGTGGCGACGGCAGAACCGATAGCGAAGATGTGCACCATCGGGTCCAATCCCGCGCTGCCCATACCTGCCAGCAGCATCAGCATGATCACGCTGTGAACGTGGCTGGCGTTATGTGGCGTGCCGTTAGTGGGATGAGTTTTGCACAACTCTTTCCAGATCAAACCATCGCGGCTAATGCTGAACAAATAACGTGAAATATTGTTATGAAACGCCAGCGCCGCCGCAAATAAACTGGTGATCAGCAATACCGACATGGTTTCTACGGCCCACTGTCCAACATATTGCCGGGTAATGTTAAACACGAAGTTGCCGGGATCCTTACTGGCAATCGCGACAATCTGATCAAAACCGTATGCCTGCACCAGTGACCAACTGGTGAAACAGAAAAATGCCGTGATGAGCAACAGAGCACATACCGTGGCACGCGGCACGGTTTTATGTGGGTCACGGCACTCTTCCGCATATATGGCGGTAGATTCAAAACCGATAAAAGCGGCGATGGTGAAAATAAAGGCGATGCCGAGGTTGCCCTGCATAAACACCGACGGCTCAAACGATTGGAAGCTGTAGGGTCCGACTTTTTTGATCAACAGCATCACGTCGGTGAGTAACACAATAGCCACTTCCGCCAGCATTAATATGCCGAGTAATTTTCCACCGACTTCGACGCGTTTAATGCTCAATACCCAACATACCAGCACAAATAGCATGCTCAATGCCCACCAGGGAATATGGGCAGAAAAGTGCTCTTCAATGAATAACTGCGTGAAGAATCCCAGCATTGCCACGATGGCAATCTGAATAGAGATATACGCCATCAGCGCTAATACTGACGCGGAAGCGCCCCAGTTTTCGCCCATTCCTTTAGAGATATAGGTATAAAAGGCCCCCGCATTATTGACATGACGGCTCATGGCAATAAAGCCCACGGCGAATAACATCAAAATAATACACGAGAGAATATAAAACACCGGAATGCCACCGCCGTTGCCGGAAATAATCGCCACCGGCAAGCCGCCCACCACGCCTGTCAGCGGCGAGGCTGCCGCGACGACAAAAAAGACCAGAGAAAACAAACCCAACGTGTTTTTGCGTAAGCCGGAATCCGTATTCATCGCCAAAGCCCTCAACCGCTAAGAGAAAGTTCTCAGGCAATCTGTGCCGCCTGAGGCAGGTAACATAGCAGCATCATTTCTCAGCTGAGCATCTGGCGGATAGAAAAAATCGGACAGCGTCACAGTGCAACGCTGCACCCTTTTAGTGCTCAGTGGAAACGCAAACGATGGAAATAGGCATCATGCGAAATACGCCGCTGATAATCACAGGGCGTGGTGCTGACAAACTTTTTAAACTCGCGCAGGAAGTGCGACTGATCGCTAAATCCAAGATCAAAGGCCAGATCGCTAAACGATACTTCCTGCTGTAAGTGAATGCTGCCCAGCGCCGACTGGCAGCGCAAAATGCGGCTAAAAGCCTTGGGTGACATCCCGGTATCCTGGCGAAACTGGCGCTGGATAGTGCGGCAGGTGTAGCCGGTCAGCGCTTCCAGTTGATCAATGCGAATGTTGCCTTTCTGCTGGCGCATGGTGTGGATGATCAAGGATGTGACGGCGGAAGCTTTGCGCACCAGGCGCGGCGTGAAACTGGCGTTGAACAAAGCAATCTGCCGCGAAAAATCACGCGTCTGCACGATCTGTTCAAAGGCTAACCTTGCATCCGGCACCACATCGAGGAAATTGAATTCACGATCGGGAATCTCTTCTGCCATCACATCGAGGAAATCAGGAATGATGCCCGGTGCGAAGCGCACACCAAAATAGTGGTGGTTATGCTGCATATCGGCACCGCGCGCCTCCAGCGTGGTGCCACACACGCGTGCAGCAGGACGCTGCGCATCGCAATCAAACACGATATCCACGCAGCCGTCGGGAATCGCCAGCGTCATACTGGCACTCTGCGCCACATCAAAACTGTAGAAATGAGAAATAGCCGGGTTGTCTGACGCAATCAGCGAGTAATGCTGCGCGGCGTTCAGCACAAACCATGGCTGCTCAGGTTGAAATCCACTGTGGCGATAGAGAGGCAATTGTGTCATGGCGGGCTCCGCTGCGGGCTATTTACTGTTTAAGTAATGCAAGTGCTGTGCCACGCACGAATTTCGTCATGTCGCAAATATTCAATACAGCTCGCTAACTGACGCGCTATTTCTATTTCACGCAGCGAAGACCATCGACACCTAAGACGGTTTTAGCCAGTGAAATCGCTATTTATGGCAGCGCTCGCCACGGCGGGAAATAGACCAAAAGACTGATTGAAGAGGCGACTTATGAGTGATTCAACCCGGATTGATTTTATTTACCTGTCGGAGCAAGACATGATTCGTGCGGGCGTGACCGATATGGCCGCCTGTGTCGATACCATGGAAGAGATGTTTGGCCTGTTGTATCACGGCGACTATCGCATGGCCGGATCCAATAATGATTCACACGGCGCGATGGTGACCTTCCCGGAAAATTCGCCGTTCCCGACGATGCCCAAACCCACTGCCGATCGCCGCATGATGGCGATGCCTGCCTATCTTGGCGGCAAGTTCGGCACGGCCGGTGTGAAGTGGTATGGCTCCAACATCGCCAATCGCGAGAAAGGCCTGCCACGCTCGATTCTGATGTTCACCCTCAATGATGCCGATACCGGCGCGCCGCTGGCGCATATGTCAGCCAATCTGCTGTCGGCGTATCGCACCGGAGCGGTGCCGGGCGTCGGCGCACGTCATCTGGCGCGAAAGGATTCTCGTGTAATCGGTTTGCTCGGACCGGGCGTGATGGGGAAAACCGCGGTGGCGGCGTTTATTGCTGTGTGTCCGCACATCGACACCATCAAAGTTAAAGGGCGTGGTCAGCGCAGCCTCGATAACTTCATTACCTGGGTGCATGAGACCTATCCACAAATTAAGCAGATAGAAATTGTCGACTCGCTGGAAGCGGTGGTGCGCGACAGTGACATTGTCACTTATTGCAGCTCAGGTGAAGTCGGTGATCCCGCCACTTATCCGCTGGTGAAACGTGAATGGGTGAAAGCTGGCGCGTTCCTCGCCATGCCTGCGCTGTGCAATATCGATGAAGGCATGGAGCAGTCGGATGTGCGTAAGGTGCTGGATAACACCGGACTCTATCATGCCTGGTTTGATGAAGTTCCCAAGCCTGCGCATCGCTGCGTGCCGATTATCGGTGTGCGTTTTATGGATATGGTCGCTGAAGGGCAGCT
The DNA here is from genome assembly GCA_000773965.1 of Enterobacter cancerogenus. Lineage (GTDB taxonomy): Bacteria > Pseudomonadota > Gammaproteobacteria > Enterobacterales > Enterobacteriaceae > Pantoea > Pantoea communis. Next base: position 21,115 of record JRUP01000013.1, on the reverse strand, counting down.
GCAGGCGGAGCAACTGGAAGATATTGGCAAGATCGTCGCCGGCGAGGCGCCTGGCCGCCAAAACGATAGCGAGATCATCATCATGTCTGTGGGTGGTATGCCGGTGGAAGATGTGGCCTGGGGCACGGTGTTGTATCGCAATGCCCTGGAAAAAGGCATTGGCATCAAACTCAACCTGTGGGAATCACCGGTTTTAAGCTAATTAATTTATTAATAGAGAAAACATCATGACCAATATCATTAAAGTAAAAACCGGTTCTAAATTTGAAGAGCAGGCGAGTTATTCGCGCATCGTGGCCGTGGATAACTGGATTTATGTCTCCAACACCGCCGGTCGCAACCCACAAACCAAGGAAATTCCCGAAGACCTGCGCGAGCAGACTTTGCAAGTGTTTGCCAATATCGAAGCAGCTCTGGCAGCCATCGATGCCTCATTACTGGATGTGGTGTGCTCGCGCGTGTTTATTCAGGATCCGGCGGATGTGCCTGCGGTGATGGCGATCATTGGTGAGAAATTCCGTGGAGTTAATCCCGCTTCAACGGTCACTTGCCCACCGCTGGGATCGACCGTTTATAAAGTTGAACTGGAAGTCACGGCCTATCGCGGCGCCGGTAACGCTCAGGTTCAGGAAATTACCGTAGCCCTTTAAGGGCGGGAGACGCGCTATGGCACCTGTTATTTCTCCGGTTACGCCTTCGCCAACGTTGCCGGATGCCACCAGGGTGGTAATTATTGGCGGCGGGATTGTAGGGTTGACCGCCGCACTGACGCTGGCGGAGCGCAATATTCCCGTCGTGGTGTTGGAAAAGGGGCGTATTGCGGGCGAACAGTCTTCCCGCAATCTCGGCTGGATCCGTAAAACCAGCCGTGCGCTGGAGGATATTCCGCTGGCGCAGGCCGCTGACCGCTTGTGGGCGGGGATGGCCGCGCGGGTTGGCAGTGACGTGGGATATCGTCAGGCTGGCATTATGTTTGTGGCTCGCAACGAGCAGCAGATGTCACTGCATGAAAAATGGTTAAGCGGGGTAAGTGCCGCTGGCCTGGATACGCGCTTGCTCAGCCACGCACAAATTGCAGCACAAGTGCCAGGCGGTGCGGAGAAATGGGCAGGCGGGATTTACACCGCATCTGACGGGCGGGCTGAACCCACGCTGGCTGCCAGCGCAATCGCGAATGCTGCCATCGCCAGAGGTGCGGTTATCCTTGAAAACTGTGCCGTCCGCGGCTTAGCCACCAGCAATGGTAAGGTGAGTGGCGTAATCACCGAGCGCGGTGAGATTCGATGTGACCAGGTGTTGCTGGCGGCAGGTGCCTGGTCGCGTCGATTTCTTGGCAATCACGGTATTAATCTGCCGACGCTGCCGCTGATTTGTTCGGTGATGCGCACTAAACCGCTGGAAGGCCCGGCCAATTTAGCGGTGGGCGCTCCTGACTTCTCATTCCGAAAACACCAGGACGGTGGCTTTATTATCACTCAACGCGGTGCGCTGGATGCGCCAATAACGCTTGATCATCTATTGATCGGCACACGTTATATGCCTCAGCTACGTCAGGCGCGTGACAACCTGCGGATTTCGCTGGGCAAATACTTCGTGAAGGATCTTGCACTGGCACGTCGCTGGCGCAACGATCGGCGTTCACCCTTTGAGCAGGTCCGCACGCTGGACCCTCTTGCCAATCCGGCACTGAACCAGGAAGCGATGCGCAACCTGTGCGCGGCGTGGCCAGTGTTCCATCAGGCGGAGATGGCAGAATCATGGGCTGGCGTGATAGATGTTACCCCGGATTCGAACCCGGTGATTGGTCCTGTCGCCTCGATGCCCGGGCTAACTTTGGCGACGGGCTTTTCAGGGCATGGTTTCGGGACATCACCCGCAGCCGGGCAGTTAGCTGCAGATTTGGTGACCGGACATACACCGCTTATCGATCCCAAACCTTATCGCTTCGAGCGTCTGCAGTAGGTCATCCCTTTACGGGCGGCGTTAAGGTCGCCCATTAAACACACTTCATAAACCATCACTTCACGTACTGTGTTCATAGTCTTAACCACAACTGTATTACCCTAGAGTCTCTAATGACTTGTTGATACTTTTATGTGGGCAATCGCATGGCTAACAAAACACTGTATGAAAAACTGATCGATCAGCATGTGGTACGTCAGTTAGACGATGAAGGGCATGTGTTGCTCTATATTGATCGATCAATACTCAACGAATACACCAGCCCGCAGGCCTTTAGCGGACTGCGTGAACATCATCGCCCAGTGCGCCATCCGGCGACCATCTTACTTAATGTCGATCATGTTAATCCCACGCGTCCTGAGCGTGACGATGCCATGACCGATGCAGGCGGGCAGCTGCAGGTGGATTACTTCCGTCAAAATGCCGCCCATTTTGGCATCGAACTGTTTGATGTCATGGACCCGCGCCAGGGCATCGAACATGTGGTCGCGCATGAGCAGGGGCTGGTCATGCCCGGTATGGTGATTGCCGCCGGTGACAGCCACACCACCACCTATGGCGCATTTGGTGCGTTGGGTTTCGGCATCGGAACGTCAGAAATTGAACATCTTCTCGCCACGCAAACTCTGATTTATCGCACGCTCAAAACCATGCGAGTCACGGTAACGGGTGAGCTGCCTTATGGCTGTTCAGCGAAAGACATCATTCTGGCGTTGATTGAAGATATTGGTGCCTCAGGGGCAACCGGTTATGCCATTGAATTTGATGGCCCGGCGATTGACGCGCTGAGTATGGAAGGGCGCATGACGCTGTGCAATATGGCGGTCGAAGCCGGCGCTCGAGGAGCGATTATTGCGCCAGATGAGAAGGTATTCGCTTACATCCAGGGCAAACCGCAAATGCCAACAGGTGCATTGTGGGAGCAGGCAAAGGCCGAATGGATGACTTTGCGCAGTGATGCCGGGGCTAAATTTGACCGTGCGATTGAGCTGGATTGCAGCGACCTTGAACCTAAAGTGACCTGGGGCATCAGCCCGGATCAGACCTGTGCCATCGGCGGCTGTGTGCCCGATCCGCAACAGGAACCCGATTTGATCAAACAGCAGGCCATGTTGGTAGCACTGAAATATATGGGGCTGGAACCCGGTATGCGCTTGTCTGACATCGCCATCACTCATGCCTTTATTGGCTCCTGCACCAACGGCAGAATCGAAGATTTACGCGCTGCAGCAGCGGTGATTGGCGAGCGCAAAATCGCCCGACACGTGCGCGGGATCATCGTGCCAGGCTCCACACAGGTGCGTCAGCAAGCAGAGGCTGAAGGCTTAGCCGACATTTTTATCAATGCAGGTTTTGAGTGGCGGCAGTCGGGGTGCTCAATGTGTCTGGCAATGAATGAAGATGTCCTGGAACCCGGCGATCGCTGTGCTTCAGGCACCAACCGCAATTTTGCGGGCCGCCAGGGTGCAGGAGCACGAACCCATTTAATGAGCCCGGCGATGGTCGCCGCCGCTGCGGTGGCCGGTCATCTGGTCGATGTACGCAACTTCAAGACAGCAGAGGTTTAATATGAACGCCTTTCACAGCATCACCGGAAGTATTGCCCATTTACCGGCGGCCAACATTGATACAGATGTGATCATGCCAAAGCAGTTTCTGAAAGGCATCGATCGCCAGGGATTGGATCGGGGCGTGTTCTTTGACCTGCGATTTTTGCCCGACGGCAGTGCGAATCCCGCGTTTATCCTCAACCAGCCTGCCGGAAAGAACGCGGCATTCTTGCTGGTAGGACCCAACTTTGGCTGTGGTTCCAGTCGCGAACATGCGGTGTGGGGACTCAATCAGCTGGGCATCCGCGCCATCATCGGCACCAGCTTTGCCGGCATCTTTGACGATAACTGTCAGCGCAACGGCGTGCTGACGCTAACGTTGACTGAAGAAGCCTATCAGCAGCTCAGTGCGGCCACGACTGACGCAGAGCACAATTCAATTACGGTTTCGCTGGAAGATAAGACCATCACATGCAACCAGCAGGTATTGCATTTTGAGGTGAGCGCGCTCAAACGTGAGATGTTAATGGGTGGCGGCAGCGCGGTAGACTGGACGCTCCAATACGAGACTGACATTACGCAGTTTGAACATCAGCACTTTGCTCAGCGCCCCTGGCTGCAGCGGGTTAAAGGACAAACAGCATGAGTGAGATTAAGGATTGCGGTACATCGCCATTTATCGACGGATTTGCCTTGAAAGCGGTCACGCTGAACAACGGTATCACACTACGCGTGGCAATCGGGGGGGAAGGACCGCCGTTGCTGATGCTGCACGGGCATCCACAAAATCATCTGGCGTGGCGTAAAATCGCTCCGCAGCTGGCGCAAAAATACCAGGTGATCCTGCCTGATCTGCGCGGCTACGGCGACAGCGACAAACCCGCCAGCGACGAACGCCATTTGGCCTATTCAAAACGCGCCATGGCTGAAGATATCAGCCAGTTGATTGATGCGTTGGGACTTTCGCGTGTGGCGTTTGTCGGGCACGATCGCGGTGCGCGGGTGGGTCATCGCCTGGCGCTCGACCATCCGGAAAAAGTGGCCTGCTGCACTTTTGTCGATATCGCCCCGACTGCCACCATGTATGCGCAGACCGATAAGGCGTTTGCTACGCGCTATTTTTGGTGGTTCTTTCTGATCCAGCCTTATCCACTGCCGGAGACAATGATCGGCCACGATCCGGCTTTCTTCCTGCGAAAACATATTGACGGTCAACTCAAGACAGCGGGGGCGACTTCAGAAGCGGTATTCAATGATTATTTGCGCTGCTATCAGCAACCCGAGATGATCCACGCCGTCTGCGAAGATTATCGCGCGGCCGCCACGGTGGATTTAGAGCACGATGCACAGGACAGCGAAAAACGCATCGTTTGTCCGCTTCAATTGCTGTGGGGTGAAATGGGTACGGTCGGTCAGCTATACGATGTGGTTGAAACCTGGCAGGAGAAGGCCATTAATGTGCAGGGAAAGGCACTGCCTTGTGGGCATTCCCCACAGGAAGAAGTCCCGGCGGTATTTTTAGCTCAGCTTCAGGGCTTTCTCGATTCTGTGTTATAACCGCTCGATGTTGGCTAACTGCGTAATAGTATGAAGCTCTTGCTTGCCGGGAAAAACGTTCAGAAACCGCTACAGGGCTGGCCCTCTGTCGAAGACCTCTATGTGTTTATCAGCGTGGCGCGTCATGGTGGCTTTGCTCGCGCTGCCGTGGAGCTAGGCCAGTCTCCATCGTATATCAGCAAACGTATCGCCATTCTTGAGAAACAGCTCGACACCCGGCTTTTCTTCCGCACCAATCGGGTGATGCGACTGACGCCAGAGGGTGAGAAAGCGCTGGAGGGCGCGCGGCAAGTGGTACAGGAAATGGATGCGTTTCTGAATAATTTTCAGCAGTGGCGCGGTGAATTAACCGGTGAGTTGACCGTTGGCTGTTCGCTGGGATTTGGTCAGGCGTATTTATCTGATGCCATTTCAGCCTTTATTTCTCAGCATCCATCTTTAAATATCAAACTCATTTTAAGCGATCGTGAGATTGATTTGATGCAATCCGGCACCGATGTGGATATACAGGTTGGCGATAATCTGAATCATTCCTACATCGCGCGTAAACTGGCCGTAAACCAACGTATTCTTTGCGCATCCTCTGAATATTTAGCCCGTTCAGGTGCCGTCAATTCGCTGGATGACTTAATTAATCACAGCTGCCTTATTATTAATGAAAAGAACAATTCCTTCGGCAATTGGGCGCTGACTGACGGTGAACAACAGGTATTGTGCCGCCTTAATAGCCATTATTCGTCAAACAGTGGCAAAGTTATTTTGAATTGGGCGTTGAAGTCACACGGGATTGCACTTCGCTCAGCGTGGGATGTGGCTCCTTATCTTAAGACCGGCGAGTTGGTCCATGTTTTACCTCAGTGGTATCAGCAGGCGAATATCTGGGCGGTGTATACGCAACGGACATCGGAATCGCCGCGCATGAAAGTGTTTATCGATTTTCTCGCTGAGTACTTTGTAGAAAAAAGCCTGTCACGGGAGTGGCAGGCTTAAATGCAACAGCGAAGGGGTGGTTAACATTAGCCGTACGCCACTTTGCTATTGATGTGGTACAGGGTTGCGGTAGCCGCCATCACATGCTGACCATCGTGGCCCGGCTCATGGGATTCAACATCGGTAATGTGATAACCCACGGCACCTGCTGCCAGCGTTTTTTTCACAATCGCATCGGTCAGTTCTTCCATTGAGGTAGCCCAGCTGACAGAAGTGAAGCCCACGGGATGGATCGATGATAATTCACGATGAGTTAAATCAGCGCGAACCAAAACCGGCTGAACATTTTGCGGTGTGAAAATTGAGATAACATCATTAATAAGTTCTTTCATGGTCTTACTCCTCAAAAAAACTACTGAGCCGATTTAAAAGCTACGCGTTTTATTGTTGATAGTCTGTTTATTGATTCCGACAGTTGCGCACGGCAGGTAATCGGTGCCGGTAGGCTTAATAAACACCTTTTGAGGTTATGCGTTTTAGCTAAAATTGCTAATTAGTTGTTAAGAAAAGTTCAGCCACAACTCTGATAAACTTTCGGGAATATTCTTTCATCTGGTTACATTTATCGCGGCACAATAAATCAAATGGGGCGTAATAAACGCCCCATTTTGTTAAAACTCGCGCTGGCCACCTAACTCGATAACACGATTGGGTGGAATATTAAATTGCTCATGCGCACGCAGCGCATTGCGTTGGCAGAAGTGGAAGATACCGCCTTTTATTCTTGCCAGTCCGCGGCGTTTTTTCATCACCAGAGTATCGTGTGAGGTAAAGAAAGACGCTTCATTCACTGTACAGCCAAAACCTTCCAGCCCGCACAGGTGCAAAACTTCCGCCATCGAAGGCACTTCTCGCCAGCCGTATGCTGCCGTCACCTGCCAAAAGGACGGCGACAGTTGGGTGATAGTGATGCGCTTCTGATTATGCACGCGCGGGGTATCTGTGGTGCGGATGTTCAGCAACACCACTCGACTATGCAGCACCCGGTTATGCTTGAGGTTATGCAGCAACGCCTGCGGAATCTCAAACTCTTTGCGTGCCAGGAAGATGGCGGTACCCGGTACGCGACTCGGCGGGTTGGTTTCCAGTGATTTCACCAGCGCCTGCAGACTTTCCGGATCGTTGTTCAATTTCTTGATTAACCGATTACGCTCGGTGCTCCAGATCAGCATCAACCCCATCATGGTCAGCGCCATCAGTACCGGAACCCAACCGCCTGACAGCAGTTTCATCAGGTTGGCTGCAAACAACGGCACATCAATGGCCAGCATACACAGCAGGAAAATCACCGCCAGCGGCAGTGGCCATTTCCAGTTACGCAGCGCCACCACGCCTGCCAGACAGGCGGTGATCACCATGGTGCCGGTCACTACAATACCGTAAGCGGAGGAGAGGGCCGAGGACTGACGGAATGCCAGCACAATCACGGTAACCGCCACAAACAACAGCCAGTTCACCACCGGAATGTAGATCTGGCCTGATTCAGTATGCGAGGTGAACACAATGCGCATGGGTGGCAGAAAACCCTGACGTATCGCCTGATGCGTCAGCGTGTAAACGCCGGTAATCACCGACTGCGCCGCGATCACAGTGGCGAGCGTTGACAGCACTATCAGGGGAATTTGCCCCCAGCCCGGCGCGAGGTTGAAGAACGGGTTATTGATCGTCTTCGCATCCGCAATCACCAGTGCACCCTGGCCAAAGTAATTGAGCACCAGGGCAGGCATGGCAATCACCAGCCACGCCAGGCGGATCGGCGCTTTGCCGAGATGTCCCATATCCGCATACAGCGCCTCGGCACCGGTAACTGCCAGTACCACCATACCCATCGCGGCAAAGGCGAGCGCTTCATGAGTCAGCAAAAAGGTCAGCGCGTAGCTGGGATTCAGCGCCTGCAAGACCGTTGGGTTGAGCGCAATCCCGCGAATACCCAGTAAACCAATCGAGACGAACCAAACAAACATCACCGGCCCAAATACTTTACTGACTTTTTCCGTACCGTGTTTCTGGATGAAGAACAACAGCGTGAGTATGAGTACCGCCAGTGGGACCACGTATTTGTCGAGTTGGGGTGATACCACCTCAATCCCTTCAATGGCGGAGAGCACCGAAATCGCCGGCGTGATGATGCCATCACCGTAAAAGAAGGCGCCACCCGTCAAACCGGCCAGAATAATGATGTGACCAATCTTCGGACCGACGTTACGACGCGCCAGTGACATCAGCGTTAAAATACCGCCTTCACCATCATGGTCGGCACGCATGACAAAGCAGACATATTTCAGGGTAACGATCAGGGTTAACGCCCAGAAAATCAGTGACAGAAAACCCATCACGGCAGTGGTTGAGATCGAGCCATCCGGCAGGATCGACAGGCACTCTTTCAGGGTGTAAAGCGGGCTGGTACCGATATCCCCAAACACGATCCCTGCGGCGGCCAACATGCCAGCAGGCAGAGACTGTTTCTCGGTCTGACTCATATATTTCCTGTTTCTTATCAGCGTGGAACGGCGATGGCTGTGTCTATGACGGCGAACATACCTGTTTACCCGAACGGTTAATAGCGGGTGGTGGTTTTGTGACCTGCATTTTTACGCCTGGCAGCGAAATTTTTACGACATTTTTATATCGCGGCGGTTTTTTAATCTCAGAATAGACGAACGGTGAGAAATAAAATGACGGAGGGTTATCAGAGATAAACGAAAGCTAACTGGACCGCTTTTTCCCTCACCTTGTGCAGATCGCATTTATTCGCCATTTATCTTCGCTGGCATACATTCGAAGCCACGCTCAATGGACCGTTTTCGTCCAGAAACCAACTGATAGCTGAATACTATGAATACGATTTTAATTACTGGCGCAACCGGATTTTTAGGCGGAGCAGTAACGGTTAACTTATTGAAGAAAAGCGAGAATAATCGACTGTTACTGCTGGTGCGCGGTGATTCACCCACCGAAGGACTGAGTCGGTTGCAATCCAATCTGGCTAAATTTGGCGTGGCACAAAATCTGTTGGATACACTGACCACAGATAACATTCTTATTGGCGATCTCGCGGAACCAGAGCGGTTTACTGCCGACCCGCGTCTGGATAGCGTTACACATGTGCTCAACTGTGCGGCTGTGGCTTCGTTTGGGGCGAATCCTTACATCTGGAAAGTTAACGTTGAAGGAACTTTCACCTTCGCCAGTCGTATGAATCAGGTCAGCGGACTTAAGCGCTTTATTCATGTCGGAACGGCAATGTCTTGTGCGCCGGAAGCTAACACCCTGGTGACCGAGAGCAAACTGAATACGCTGCGCGATCAGCACATTGTTGAGTACACCTGGAGTAAAGCCACGGTGGAAAAAATGATGAGCGAGATGTTGCCCGAACTGCCGCTGGTTATTGCGCGTCCCTCTATTGTGGTGGGCCATTCCGATCATGGCTGCACGCCATCGCCGAGTATTTTCTGGGTGTTCCGCATGGCACTGACATTGGGTAAGTTTATGTGTGAGCTGGACGATCGTATTGATGTGGTGCCTGTGGATTATTGTGCAGATGCGCTGGAGCTGTTGTTGACCGCTGAAAACGTCGATAAAAGCATTATTCACATTTCGGCGGGGCTTAACAGCAGTGTCACCTTCGCGGAGATTGATAAAGCGATGGCGAAAGCCTCGGGCAATGCGCCGGTGGGCGAAAGTTATCAGAAAGTGAATTATCGCGAACTGGCCGAAAGTAAGAAAAACTTTGCGTCGTTATTTGGGCCGTGCAATGAGCGGATTGTGTTGCGCGCCATGAATCTTTACGGCCATTTCTCAAAACTCAACGTGGTGTTCTGCAATGAGAAGTTGCTGGAGTTAGGCATGCCGCCCTCCTCGAAATTTACTGATTATCTGCACCGCTGCGTGAGCTCGACACAGGATTCAACCATCGCTGAATTGATGGCAGTGGATTTTAAGTAATAAAAAGCCGCGCAACACGCATGTTGCGCGGCTTTTTAAGCGGCTATTACCAACCCTTGATAATGTCGCCTTTGTAAATCTCGTTAGCTTTATCCAGCACTTCCTGCGACTGGAAAGCCTCTTTCAGCTTCTGCACATTTGCGCTGTCTTTGTTATCTTCACGCGCCACAATCGCATTCACATACGGCGACGCTTTGCCTTCCATAAACATGCCATCCTTCGACGCGGAGAGGTTAACCAGCGCGGCAAAGTTGTTATTGATGATGGAGATGTATACCTGCGGATCGTCAAGGGTGCGAGCCAGTTGCGGGGTATCCACTTCAACGATTTTAAGCTTCTTCGGATTATCAGTGATATCCAGCGTGGTAGGCAGCAGGCCGGCTTCAGGTTTCACCTTGATCAGCCCCTGAGCTTGTAACAGCAGCAGGCTGCGACCGAGAGTGGTTGCTTCGTTGGAGATGGTGATGGTCGCGCCATCTGGCAGTGCATCCAGCGTTTTAATCTTGCGGGAATAGCCGGCAATCGGGAACACAAAAGTGTTGGTGACCACGGCGAACTTATAGCCACGCTCTTTCGACTGCATTTCCAGATAAGGCAGGCTCTGGAAGGCGTTGGCATCGACATCTTTATTGAACAGGGCTTCGTTCGGTTGTACATAATCGTTAAATGCCACCACATCGACATCCAGATGATATTTATCATGAGCGACCTGTTTAACGGTCTGCCAGAGCGCTTCGTCAGGACCGGTGTTAATGGCGACTTTGATAGCATTGTCTTTGTTGTTGTCGCAGGCGCTCAGCAGTGAAACCGCAGCGGCGAGAAGGGTGGTAACGAGTAATTTGTTCATAGTACGAGTCCCTGGGTAACGTAGGAGACGGACTATAATATACGTCTGGACGTCTGTACATCCGTAAATGATTCGTTCGTCGAAATTTTGTCCGGTCTAAAAAGCACCGATGTATAGCAAATAATAATTAATATCGGTGAGTGACGTTGCGTGTTGTTGATATATCCAGCATGCAATCATCCAGAAAACCCACAGTTTTACGTTTCGTTTTAGGGGTAAATTGCACTCCGCAGAGCTGAGATCGATCTCATTAATCAGAGAATCTGCGGGTTTGAAAGCGGGTGGCCGCAATCCTTCATCGGATTTTTTGCAGATTGTAATATTAATATAACTGCATTGTGCATCAAGAGACTTACAAGATAATCTGTTGAAGCAGATTATCTTGTTATAGATCGGGAGAAGATGATGGAGTCTGTTAAAGCGTTGGATATGGAGCAGTTAAACTCGTTTTTGAGTAGCGGTAAACACCCTTCAGTTATTATTGGCTTCAATTTAACCAGTGATGCGTTTTTCAATATGGCAGCATACTGGCGTGAACGCGGTGTCACGATTGAAAAACACGATAACTATTTTGTCGCCAAATCGGACAGTTCAGTGACCACGTCCTGAATCGAGAAATCTCTATTATTCAAAGCGCGAGTTTAATAAAGGCATGCAGATCGCTGATTGCCTGTTCCCGCGCTTCAGCTTCCTGCACCACAATGAGTAAATCGGCATAGCCGTTCAGCATAGCACTGAGCTGCCGCGCTACCTGTTCTGCATCAGCCTGACGAAAAACACCTGCATTTATCCCATCACGTATGATGTCGGTCATCAGTGCATGCCACTGCTTTGTTACCTGAGTGGCCAGTTCGGCATAGTCGACTTCCGTAGTGGCTTTTCGCCAAAGTGAGCTGTAAAGCTGCCATACCGCATCCGGTTCCAGCGGCAGATAATCGGCAATGAAGGCTTCCAGTCTTTCATGAAAGGGCAGCATTCCAATTTGCTGCGTAAATTCCTGAAGATCTTTTTGTGCGAAGCGCGCGCACGCCTCCAGACTCAATGACGCCCAGCCTGAAAAGTAGTGATAAATGTGGCTACGGGATAACCCCAACTGTGTCGTCAGTTCGCGGGTTTTCACATTCTCTAAACCTTTTTCGATGAACAGTGCCACCGCTGTATCCAGAATCTTTTCACGCAATTCTGCTGTTGTCTCTTTCATCACCACCGCCGTTGACTTTGAGCAAGTGCTCAAATACACTTTTGCCACTTTTGAGCAACCGCTCAAAAGTGGCAATTTGAACGTAATCTAATGCAAATCATACCTGAAAATATACCAAGCGGGGCCTCACGCAGCGCCCTTAATACACTGAAAGTGCTGGCGAAACGTAATAAGAAAAAATTACTGCTAACCCTGATGCTGGTGATCGCTGAAAATGTGGTTTACCTGCTTTACCCGTTGCTGGCGGGTTTCGCGATCAACGCCATCATGCATGGCAACGCACTTCACGGCCTGTTTTATGCCGGTTTAGTGATGATTATGTGGTTGATTGGCGCAGCGCGCCGCACCATGGATACCCGTACTTTTGCACGCATTTATGCCGGTCTGGCAGTGCCCGTGATCCTCGCTCAGCGTGAAGAGGCGCACAGCCATTCCGCCATTGCGGCAAGGGTGACGCTTTCACGCCAGTTTGTGGATTTTTTTGAAACGCATCTTCCGATGTTGATCACCTCCGCGGCCTCGATGTGTGGTGCCGTGGTGATGTTACTCACCATTGAACCCTGGGCCGGATTGGCGTGTTTAGCGGTTTTGCTGCTGTTTGCCGGATTCTTGCCGGGCTACACACGAAAAAATGAATCGCTTATCGGGCGGATGAATGATCGACTGGAGCGGGAAGTGGGTTTTGTCAGTACCGCAGGCGAACAGAAGCTTAATCGCCATTATCACTTTCTGGCGCAAGTGCGGATTCGCTTGTCTGACCGCGAAGCGATTGGCTATTTGTCGATTGGTATTGCCTCCGCACTGCTGTTTGGCATCACGATCAGCGTGATGGCGTTAAAAGGCGGTATGAGTGCAGGCCATATTTATTCGGTCATGACTTATTTATGGATGTTTGCCATGAGCCTTGATGATGGCCCGTCCTTGCTGGAAAAGTATTCTCAGCTAAAAGAAATCGGTAAACGGGTGAATACCGGGCTGGCAGGTTAATTATTGCAGGCAGCGGATATAACGTTCAGCTGCCTGTCTGACAATGGATTGTGCCTGCTGTGTCATTTCCCGACCGGCAAAAGCGCCATAAATCTGCGAGAAGGTGACCTTATCCAGTCGGTGAATGAGCGTTTTCACCGTAGCAGCAGAAAGCGGCAACATGTTGGGATAGCTCCACATAAATGACACGGAATTTGCACCGGGTGTCACTTGTACAACATCACCACTCAATAGCACGCCATCATGTTGCGACCAGTGCAGTACACAGCCTCCTTGAAAATGCCCACCCAGGCGTAATAACGTGACATCGGGCAGTAAATCCAATTCATCACCTTGCCAGAGATGAATATGCGGGCTCTGGCGCATAATCCATTCCTGATCATCCTCATGCAAATAGATGGGCGCATCAAATGCCGCAGCCCAGTCTTGCATGGTGCTGTAGTAATGGGGATGAGAAATGGCAATGGCATCAATACCGCCGAGTGCGTGTATTAATGATTCCGTGGCGTCATCCAGATTCGCAATGCAGTCCCAGAGAATGTTCCCCTGCGCGCTTTGCAGTAAAAAAGCACGTTGGTTGATGGCGAAACTTGGGACAGTTTGCAGGCTGAATAATCCCTTTAGATGCTGCTGCCATTTATTTTGATGTGTGGCACGCAGATCCGAGAATGCCAGCCATTGCTGCCCTTTGACAGGCACAAACTGCCGCTCGTCTTCGCAAATTTTGCAATGTGAGATGCCTGGATCATCTTCATAAGAAGTACTGCAGGCGGTGCAGAGTTTGCTCATCTGAATGCTCCATGATGCGGTTTGCATTCATTCTAGCCTGGCTTATTAAGTGCGAGCGTGCTGCAACCCATACCGCAGAGAATACCTGTGCCGCAGTAGCCAGATGTATTCTCATCTCGCAAGGTATCGTGGGTGTTGCGCTTGCTTAGGCTGGAAAAGAGCAGGGCAGATTAGGCCTGTGGCGGCTGTAACTGATAAATCCACGCTGTGATTTTCTCTCCTTCGAGGGTGGTGACTTCAACATCAACACGATCATAACCCTCCTCGAACTCATCCAGCATTGTCCAGTGCGCGGTCAGATGCTCTGAGAAGAAGAGTGAGCCTTTGACAAGGCCCGCATTGTTGTCCAGCACAATGCCGGGAAAATCCGCTGCCGCGCCCCAGCCGCGTTCATAGAAGATGCCGTTGACCGTTCCGGGCAGCCACTCTCCACCGATACTGTCCAGAATATGCGCATTTGAATGACCAGGTTGCAAGGTGCCGTATACAAATAAAGGTTTCATTTTCCCTCGAAAAATCAAACAAAAGAGTGACTTTAGCGCTCAGGAAATGAAAAGTCATCTGAAGGTTGAATATCATGACCAGACCGCCCGTTATGCCATATAGGGTTCACTAAAACACGGTATTGTGAGCCATCGTATCCGGCCAGGAAAAGATCAATGTTGAATTGTTCAGGCATCTCCCGCAGTGCCATCAAGGGTTATCCGCAATCCGCACAGTTCGATGGCAAGCGTTTCACCAATGCTGCTCCCCGGCAGCCGTTGAAATTCAGCGAATATATGAAGATGTTCTGGGATTTAGCGTTTAACAAGCCAAAAGAGACCGTACCTCAGCAGCAATTACCTGTGCAGCCCATCACGTCCGAGGCGCTCGCCATGGCCGCCGAAAACAGTGTGTTTCGACTGGGGCATTCATCGCTGCTGCTCAAATTGAAAGGCAAGTATTGGCTGACTGATCCAGTATTTAATCTGCGAGCGTCTCCCTTTCAGTGGCTCGGGCCAAAGCGTTTTCAGGCTGCGCCCATCGAGCTGAGCGATTTACCGCCTATTGAGGGCATTATTTTGTCCCATGACCATTATGATCATCTGGATTACCAGACGATCATGCAGTTGAAAGATCGTGTTCGCTATTTCCTCGCTCCGCTGGGCGTCGGCGATTTACTGGCGAAGTGGGGAGTGGCTTAGGAGAAGATCACCCAACTGGATTGGTGGCAATCTACGGATGTGGGCGAGGTGTATTTTGTCGCCACACCGTCGCAGCACTTTTCCGGGCGTGGTTTGTTTGACGGCAATAAACGTTTGTGGTGTTCATGGAGCATCATCACCGATGAGTTTCGTTTATTTTTTGGCGGTGACTCCGGCTATTTTCCGGGCTTTAAAGAAATCGGCAATAAATACGGTCCATTTGATGTTGCCTGCCTGGAGAATGGGGCTTATGACAGCCGGTGGGCGGATATTCACATGATGCCAGAGGATACCATCCGGGCGTTTCAGGATCTAAAGGGAAAATGGTTAATGCCCATTCATAACGCGGCCTTCGATCTTGCTTTCCATCACTGGAATGATCCCCTGATACAAATAGCGGCGCTGGCGCGTGAGCAAAAAATTAAATTGTCTTTACCGGTCATCGGACAAGCCGTGAACATTGTGCAACCAAGGGAAGAAGCGGTCTGGTGGTAAATGGAATTATAGGCTGCTATTTACGGTAAGTAGCAGCCATTCTTTTTACGATTCAGTCAGTAAAACGGCATGTTTTCATTACTCAGCGGTAAGCTCATCATAAAGACTGCGCAATCGCGTACGCAGGGAAAGCACCGCTTTGTGTTTGCGTGATAACAGCGCCTGGACGCTGACGCCGCTCTCTTCAGACAGGTCGTTGTAGCTGTAACCCAACAACTCCGTTTTTTCGAACACCTCGCGCTGAGCGAGTGGCAGTTCCGCTAAGGCTTCCTCCAGTTCTTCCCATAGCAGTGCTTTGAGATACTCATCTTCCGGCGTTTCCGGCACGCCAAATAGCGTTTCAGCCAGCTCATCTTCGGGAAAATCCGCCTCCTCATCGCCGTTCATCATATCGGCTAGCGGCAGTTCACGCTTCTTTCGCGCCCGGTCGGTCATCTCATTGCGTGCGGCACGGAATAACCAGGCCGCGACATTTTCCACCGGTTGCTCAACCTGCATGAGTTTGTAGGTCACTTCCTGCAGGATATCGTCGGCATCTTCACGGATCGAGGTGCGGCCGCGAATAAATGCGCTCAATTTTGCCCGACAGGCGTTTAACGCGGACATCAGCAGAGAATCCTGCGCCATGGCGTTTACTCTGCGTCTGACGATTTAGCGGGAGCCTCGTCGGAGGGTGAGCGCGCATCATCGCGACGGCCATGCCAGTCACAGCGATCGCGGCGTCCACGGTGCGAACGTTCACGGCGGTGTTGCATAAACTCTTCGCGCTGTTCTGGGGTCATCTGCATCCAGCGTTCGTGCATGCGACGACGTGCCATACCAAACATGCCGGGGCGGAAACCTAAGCCACCAAACAGTATGCGGCACAATACCAGCAGCCCGATCGCCTGCCAGAACCCAATCGCCTTCACGCCGATGATGGCTGGCAGCACGGCATTCCACAGCGACATCACCAGCAGCCCAAGTGCCGCGATAATCACCACGCCGAGCAACAGCGGTTTCATCATGCGATGACCACCAAAATGGTGGTCACGGCGGTGTTGTCTGCGCATATCGAAATCTCTCATTATTGTTATTCCTCATTACAGTAGCCGATATTGGCTCGTACTGAGGTAGACGAATGAGCGATGTGAATATTGCCAATAAAATGAAAATATTTTCCGAGCTTATAAATTTAGCGGTGATACGGTGTCGTTCTACCGATCCGATTCACCGCTGCTCCCGAAGCGTATTCTGCTGCGATGAAAGGGAGCCACCATCCAACGATGGCTGCTGCCCATACTGTCAGGGTTAAACCATAAGCTGACGTATAAACGTTAAATCAGCTTGCTGCGCTAATTCCTTTAGGCGCTGATAAAGCGATTCTGCCTGGGGTAGCGCTGCACAACAATCTAAGAACTTTGCCTGGCGATCGCCGGTGCTGAAAGGTTCGTCTAACGCACCACGCGCCCGCAATCTGGCGTGGACAATTTCCTGACCATTCCTGAAACGCAAAGTGAGGATATGCGGCAAGTTTCTGTCTTCAGCCTCCTGTTCCGCTGTCCATGGCGCGAGGGTAATCATCGCCAACAGTTGTACATCTGCCTGTTGTTTTACGCTGGCGGCTGTAAAGTCCTGCACGCTCAACGTGCCATTCCTGAGCATCATGGCAACGCAATATTGCATTGAGAAGCGTGCTTGCATTTCATCCTGCGGCTGGTGGTAGGCAAGATTGCGCCAGTTGGCGATCCCCACCTGGCAGTGCACGCTTTCAATGTCGTCAATCTTCAATGTTTGCTGTTGCTGGATATCGGCAATCGCATCGAGAATGCGGTGGGTAGACCCGCAGCACGGATATTTTTTCGGCATCACACCGATTTGTTCAATGACATGCTGCTCAGCGCCGGGCAGCGACGGTTGGCTTAACAGACCGGCATAGAGTTCCGCAAAACCCTGTGCGCACTCAAGAATATCCAGACGACCTTGCATGCCGGTTTGCGCCAGCGTTGCGGCTTCAACGGCATTGCGCGCCGCCATTCCGGCATGAAACGGTTTCAGAGGCGTGCCAAACTGGCCTTTGACCCCACTGGCCAGACTTACCGCAATGCTCAACGTACGGGCAATCCCTGCTGCATCCTGGCCGAGCAGGGCAGCAACACCTGCCGCGCTGCCAATGCAACCCACAGTGGATGTACCATGCCAGCCAGCAGTGTAGTGCTGATAGCCGATGGCTTCGCCTATATAGGCTTGTGCCTGCAGACCAATTAAATAAGCGCGTATCAACGATGCGCCGTCGCTGTTTTGCGCCACGGCCAGCAGTGCCGGTACCAACACGGCCGATGCGTGGCTCATGCCCGGTGCAAAGTTGTCGTCAAAGTCGATAGCGTGAGCGGCCGTGGCGTTGAACAACGCATCGAGCGCCTGGCTACGGGGTATCTGAGGCCATGCCTGCTGCACCGCATGGCTAGAAAAGTCGCTACGGCCAGCTACCATGCAACCCAGGGTATCGATGATGGCGTCAATCGCCAGTTCACGAGCACGAAGAGAAAAGGGGGGGGGATTGGCACACCACTGTGCCAGAGATTCGATGAGCGTCAAGATGATGTCTCCCTGTCCAATACGGTGAGTAGCCTGTGCAACAACGAGCCAATCTGGAAACGATTCACCTCGTTCCCCGGCGTGCGGGTGTCAACACGATGCACGATCACCCTATTCTGTTGCGGCATCACCAGGCAGAAGTGACCGCCTGCACCACGCGCTGAGTAACTGCCCGCTGGCAGGATCACCTCTGGCCAGGCCACGCCATCGCGCGTGATCCACCACATATAGCCGTAGCCCCCGCGATCGCCCGCATGCGAAACAGGCAAGGTGCTGGTGCGAACCCACTGTTGCGGGATGATTTGTCGATCGCCCCAGCGCCCCTGCTGCAGAAAGAGCTGGCCGAATCGCAGCAGGTCGCGACTTGAGAGCGTAAAGGGGTAGGCAGGGTGATCAGAAAATTCTCCGGGTTCCAGCCAACTGTCCTGATCAACGCGATAATCCTGCATCCCCAGCGGGTCGGCAATGCGCTGCGCAAACGCCTGGTTGATCTCCTCTCCCGTGAGCTGACGGTAGGCACTGCCCAGCACATTAAAATCCCAGTTGCTATAGCACCAGTTCTCGCCTGGCGCATGCAGGTGGCGCGGGGGTTTAATACGCTGCATCCAGGCGGTTTCATAGTTCGCCGGATGATAAATGCCAGAACGGGCGGTCAACAGATCGTATAGCGTGGCCTGTTTCTCGCTGACGCTCAGTCCTTCACGGTCATCGATTCCCAGCGTCTGCAAGGTTAAGGAGAGATTAAAACGGCCTTCTGCCACTGCGCAGCCGATCAGCGCACTAAGAAAACTTTTGCGCATCGAGTGGCAGGGGTAACGCTGGGCAGCATCGCCGTAACTGAACAGGATTTCATCACCCTGCGCCACCAGCAGCACGGCAGTGGCCTGGCCTTCGAGTTGTTGCTGAAGTGATTCAAACATGGCAAAGCCTCATCGTTTTAGTGTGGATCAGAGGTTCACGCCTCACTCGCCGCCAGAAACTCGCGGGTATAGGTTTCCCGCGCTCCGCCCTGACGCACGCTGTCCGCACTGAGTTCTTCCAGCAATTTGCCGTGATGCATGATGCCGATGCGACGGCACAGGTGTGTCACGACCGCCAAATCATGCGTCACCATTAAATAAGTGAGGCTGCGCTGCCGTTGCATGCTGCTGAGTAAATTGAGGATTTCAGCCTGAACAGAGACGTCCAGTGCCGAAGTTGGCTCATCCAGTAACAGCACGGAAGGTTCCAGAATGAGGGCCCGCGCGATGGCCACACGCTGACGTTGACCACCAGAAAGTTGATGGGGATAACGATAACGGTAGGCATCGGAAAGTCCGACCGCATGCAGCACATCGCTGATGCGCGCTTCATGGTGGTCCATAGCATGCAGCTTCAGCGGTTCACGCAGACTGGCCCACACCATTTTTCGTGGATGGAGCGAGGCGTAAGGGTCCTGAAACACCATCTGCACCTGGCGATAAAAGGCTTTATCTCGCTGCGGCTGCTGTTCACGATTATTAAATAGAATATGGCCCTGATAATCGTGATTCAGGCCAGCCAGCGCGCGCAAAATGGTGGATTTTCCACAACCCGATTCACCAATCAGGCCGTAACACTCTCCTTGTGCCAGCGTCAGGCTAACGTTATCAACCACCTGTCGCCGATGTGCTCCCTGACCGAATGCAATACTGACATCCACCATTTCAATGCTGCGTTGTGCGGTTGGAATGGGATTCATAATGCGACTCCATCACGAAAACAAGGTCCGGTGAGCCAACTGGCATCTCGGGTCGGCACACGCAGCGTATCAAGGGGATGATGCAGACGTGGCTGACTGGCAAGTAATGCCTGCGTGTAAGGATGCTGCGCCTGTTCCAGACAATCGGCTCGAATCTCCTCAACGATGCGCCCGGCATACATCACCAGCACGCGATCGCAGAAACGAGAGACCAGATTAAGGTCATGACTGATAAACAGCAGGCCGGTTTGACGCCGCGCCAGCTGTTCATTCAGGATGCTCAACACCTGCTGGCGCACCGTCACGTCCAATGCGGAGGTGGGTTCGTCGGCGATGATCAAATCCGGCTCGGGGATCAGCATCATCGCGATCATCACGCGCTGGCCCATACCACCTGAAATCTCGTGGGGATAGAGGCGTGCCACTTTCGCCACGTCGCGAATATGCACCGATTCCAGCATCGCTAGCGCGCGATCTCTGGCTTCGCTTTTACTCACCCGGCGATGCAACCTGAACGCTTCCGCCACCTGATCGCCAATGCGCATTAGCGGATTAAGCGAGAAGCGGGGATCCTGCAGGATCATTGAAATACGATTTCCGCGAATCTGGCGCATCTGCTTTTCACTGCTGTTGAGCAGATCAATATCACCGAACTGCATCTGGTCGGCGGTGACGCGACCGATTTTGGGCGTCAGCTGTAACAATGCACGGCAGGTCTGTGATTTTCCCGAACCGGATTCACCGACAATCGCCACTTTCTCACGTCCAACATGAAAAGAGACGTCACGTACCGCGCGGTGCTCCCCGTGCGCGCTGCGAAATGCGATATTGAGGTTTTTCACCTGAAGCAGATTATTCATGGCGGATATCCATTACGTCGCGCAGGCCATCACCCAACAGGTTGAAGGCGAGACTGGTGAACAATATTGCTAATCCAGGGATGGCAGCGATCCAGCCATTGTTCAGCATGAACTCGCGGCCGGAAGCCAGCATTGCGCCCCATTCCGGACTAGGCGCTTGAGCGCCAAGCCCCAGGAAACCCAGTCCAGCGGCGGTAAGGATAATCGCCGCCATGTTAAGGGTGACGCGCACGATGACAGAAGGCAGGCACATGGGGATGATATGTCGCACGATGATGTGCCAGGCGGATGCCCCTTGTAAGCGAACCGCGGCGATGTAATCCATCTTACGGATGGCCAGAGTTTCGGCGCGCGCAAGGCGGGCAATCGGCGGCCAGGCGGAGAGAGAAATCGCGATGATCGCATTCTCGATGCCTGGCCCCAATGCCGCGACAAACGCCAGCGCCAGAAT
>JRUP01000012.1 GCA_000773965.1 Enterobacter cancerogenus | reverse complement strand
GTAGATTTTCAGCTTTGTTCGGACGGATTGGTTCGCGTGGTTACGAAAGTAAGGTAACGGCGTGAATAAACAGAATTTGCCTGGCGGCTTTAGCGCGGTGGTCCCACCTGACCCCATGCCGAACTCAGAAGTGAAACGCCGTAGCGCCGATGGTAGTGTGGGGCCTCCCCATGCGAGAGTAGGGAACTGCCAGGCATCAAACAAGTGAAGAAACCCTGAACGAAAGTTCAGGGTTTTTTTACGTCTGAAACTGACGTGTGAAGTTTAGCCAGACGATCATAAAACCGCCTGGCTACTGGCTTTTTCTCAGCCAGTTTTCAATAAAATCAGCAACCTTAACCGGCTGATTAATATCGAGAAGAGGCCGGTCGATCGTTAAATTCTCATCGCTGGCCAGCGCAACTACGTATTCATCCAGTAAATCAGCAAATTCCCCTTTGACACCACGCCGCCACAGCGCGATTTTAGGTACTGGCTCATCTTTAAAGCCCTCAACCAGCACCAGATCCAGCGCGGAACTGTCCATCCGCGCGACCAGTTCCGCCAGATTCAACGGCTGATCAGGAGTCTCGCACATCAA
Source organism: Enterobacter cancerogenus (assembly GCA_000773965.1). Lineage (GTDB taxonomy): Bacteria > Pseudomonadota > Gammaproteobacteria > Enterobacterales > Enterobacteriaceae > Pantoea > Pantoea communis. The sequence goes on along the minus strand of JRUP01000012.1, from coordinate 116,624 downwards.
TGCCCAGCGCTGAGTACTGGCAACAATCACCTGATCGGCACCTGCTTTTCGCAGCAGATAGCTATCTTTTCCCGGCGTATCAATGTCCATTTGATGATGGGTATGTTTGATTAACCCAGAACGAATACCGCGAGCCTTAAGCAGCGGTATCACCTGTTGAAGCAAAGTGGTTTTTCCGGTGCCACTCCACGCAACGATCGCCAGTAAAGGCACGCTCATCACTGCTTTTCCCCATCAACTAAATCGTCGGGCGTATTAATGTTGCGGAATGCTGACTCAGAATCCGTGAACGTCACGGCATGCCCACCATGTTCACGCAGAAACTGCATTAAACGCCGCTCACCACGAAGCAGCCAGGCTTCCAGATCGTCGGCCAGTGATCGATTGACCAGTGCCAATGCAGGATGATCACGCTGCGTTGATCGTACCCAAACCGCAGGCGCATCGCCGCGCTGCTGCCATAAACGTGCAACGAAGTCCTCTGGTAACCAGGGCGTATCACAGGCACAAAAGGCGACCCACTCGGTTTTGCTGTGCTGCAAACCACTTAATATGCCAGCCAGCGGTCCAGGATAATCTGGCATTGAATCGGTAACGACCTGACAACCGCTGGCCTGATAACGATCAATGTTACGGTTGGCGCTTATCAACACAATATTGACCTGCGGCATCAATCGCTGCAGAACGTGCTGATAAAGCGGTTTGCCCTGCAATTCCAGCAGCCCCTTATCCTGGCCACCCATACGACTGCCTTGCCCACCTGCGAGGATCACGCCGGTAAATGCGGTCATTTTCGTCTCCTTGATCATACTGGACGATACTTGCATAACGGCAGCCTACCACTGCATAGAGGAATCAATGATGAAATATCACCGACTTAATGAATTGTTCGAACTCCTGCAACCGGCCTGGCAAAAGGAGTCTGACCTTAACCTGCTGGCATTTTTACAGAAACTGGCGCAGGAATCAGGCTTCAGTGGCCCATTAAGTGAATTAACCGATGACATATTGATTTACCATCTCAAAATGCGTGACGCTGGCCGCGATGCGGAAATTCCCGGACTGAAAAAGGATTATGAAGTGGACTTCAAAACCGCGCTATTACGTGCACGCGGTGTGATTAAGGATGATGAGTAGTGTTATCCTTGCGCATTCCTTGCAACGATAACACACAGGCAAAATGATGAGCGAAGCCGCCTTTAATTTCCAGACGCTGGACCCCGATGTCATCCTGGATGCACTTTGGGATGCGGGTCTGCGTGTCGAATCCGGCTTAACCGCCCTCAATAGCTACGAAAACCGTGTCTATCAGTTCAGCGATGACGACAAACGTCGCTATGTGGCTAAGTTCTATCGCCCACAACGCTGGAGTGCGCAACAAATTCTCGAAGAGCACCAGTTCACGCATGATCTGCTGGCCGATGAAGTGCCTGTTGCAGCACCACTGGCTCTGCAGGGCAGTACGCTGAATCACCATGGCGGTTTTATGTTTGCCGTTTTCCCAAGCCTGGGTGGGCGACAGTATGAAACCGATAATGAAGAACAGATGGAGTGGGTGGGCCGCTTTCTTGGTCGCATCCATCAAACGGGTCGCCAGAGCTTGTTTCAACAGCGCCCAACCTTCGGTCTGGAGGAATACGTCTTCCAACCACGTCAGGAACTGGAGCAGAGCACGCTGGTACCAGCTGCCCTGAAGGATGCGCTGCTGAACGCCGTTGATAAACTTATCGGCACCTTACAGCAGCGCTGGCATGATAAATGGCAGCCGCTCAGGCTGCATGGCGACTGCCATCCAGGTAATATCCTGTGGCGCGATGGCCCGATGTTTGTCGATCTTGACGATGCACGCAACGGGCCTGCAGTGCAGGATCTGTGGATGCTGGTAAACGGCGATCGTCAGGAACAGCTGATTCAGTGGGATATTCTGCTGGAAGCTTATAATGAATTCAGTGACTTTGATTTACATGAATTGTCACTGATTGAGCCTTTACGCGCTATGCGCATGGTTTATTATTTGGCCTGGGTGGTACGCCGCTGGCAGGACCCGGCTTTTCCGCGCGCCTTTCCCTGGATGACCGATGAGGATTTCTGGCGCCGACAGATTGCACTATTTATCGAGCAGGAGAGGCTGTTACATCAACCCCCGTTGCAGCTTAGCCCGCAATTTTAATGAAGTACTCAGGAGATTTTTTCACGATGAAAAAGATTATGTTTGCGCTGGTAGGTTTAATGCTGGCATTTGGCGCCTCAGCGGCACAGTTCAATGACGGCAAACAATTCGTCACGCTGCCAAAGCCGGTTGCTGGTGAGCCACAGGTATTGGAGTTCTTCTCCTTCTTCTGCCCGCACTGCTACCAGTTCGAACGCGTCTATCACGTGAGTGATGCCGTGAAAAAGAACCTGCCAGCAGACACTAAAGTGACTAAATATCACGTTGATTTCCTCGGCGGAGACTTCGGTCCTGTTGTGACTCAAGCCTGGGCGGTCGCGATGGCGCTGGGCGTGGAAAGCAAAGTCACTGCACCGATCTTTGACGGTATTCAGAAAACCCAAACCATTACCGATGCGGCGAGCCTGAAAGCCACCTTCATCCAGGCTGCTGGCATCTCATCAGAAGATTATGATGCAGCCTGGAATAGCTTTGCGGTAAAAGCGTTGGTCGCCCAGCAGCAGAAAGCGGCAGCCGATCTTAATCTGCAGGGCGTGCCAGCTATCTTCGTTAACGGCAAATACATGGTGAATAACGGCGGCCTGGACACCAGCTCTATGGACAATTTCGTTGCCGATTATGCCAACGTAGTGAAATTCCTGGTTGAGAAGAAGTAATTAAGCGCAAATAAACGCCGGCGATGTCGGCGTTTTTACTCCCTTTCCCATGACGTAATAATGATATCCCCGTTAACCCTCCGCTTAATATCCACATGGACGATCACCTTTTCAAAAAGGCGCGCTTCATCACGGTAAGTTAATAACAAATTGAAAAGTAATAACTTTTATCAGTAAAATGATTGCAATTAACGTAAATAACAATACGTTATGATTTTTACGCACAAAGTTATCCACAGCCTGATCCTTGCGATCCACTCCGCGTAACAACGAAAAAGATCCTGACATCCTTGCTCTGATTCAACATTCCTCTCTGGTTGTGGCATCCTTATAGCCCTCATTATCGCAACGAAGAAAAAACGAACCTATGGCGCAAATTGCAGAAAATCCCCTGATTCTGGTAGACGGATCCTCTTATCTCTACCGGGCGTATCATGCCTTTCCGCCGCTGACCAACAGTGCAGGCGAGCCCACGGGCGCGATGTACGGTGTGCTCAACATGCTGAAAAGTTTGCTGATGCAGTATCAGCCGAGCCATGTGGCCGTGGTCTTCGATGCGAAAGGCAAAACTTTCCGCGATGAATTATTCGAGCACTACAAATCGCACCGTCCGCCAATGCCCGACGATCTGCGTGCACAGATCGAGCCGCTGCACGAGATGGTCAAAGCGATGGGATTACCGCTGCTGGCGGTGACCGGCGTTGAGGCTGATGATGTGATTGGCACTCTGGCACTGGAAGCAGAAAAGCAGGGCCGTGCGGTGCTGATCAGCACTGGCGATAAAGATATGGCGCAGCTGGTCACGCCGGGCATTACGTTGATCAATACCATGACCAACACCGTGTTGGGCCCGGAAGAGGTCGAGCAAAAATACGGGGTGCCACCCTCACTGATTATCGACTTCCTCGCCATGATGGGTGACAGCTCGGATAACATTCCGGGTGTGCCTGGCGTGGGTGAGAAGACTGCACAGGCGTTGCTGCAGGGCTTAGGCGGTATGCAGTCAATTTACGACAACCTGGATAAAGTGGCGGATCTCTCATTCCGTGGCGCGAAAACCATGGCAGCGAAGCTGGAGCAGAACCGCGAAGTCGCATTCCTGTCCTATCAGCTGGCGACCATTAAGACTGACGTAGAACTGGAACTGGGTTGTGAGCAACTCACCGTCAACGAGCCGGACGTTGAAAAACTGCAGAATCTGTTCGGCCGCTATGAATTTAAACGCTGGATCAGCGATTTACAGGACGGCACCTGGTTGCAGGGCAAAAAGAGCAATGTGCAGGCACAGAAATCGCTGGCGACTGAACCTGTGGCTGCGGTGGCGGAAACCGCTAGCGTGCTGTCATCTGACGGCTACGTCACCATTTTGGATGAGGCAACCTTCGACGAGTGGCTGCAAAAACTGAAAAAAGCAGAACTCTTTGCCTTCGATCTGGAAACCGATTCTCTGGATAGCTGGAGTGCCAACATTGTCGGCCTCTCCTTTGCGGTTGCGCCCGGTGAAGCCGCTTATCTTCCGGTGGCCCATGACTATCTTGATGCGCCAGAACAACTCGACCGCAGCGACGTGTTGAAAAAGCTAAAACCGCTACTGGAAGACGCTAAATCTGCAAAAGTCGGTCAGAACCTCAAATACGATCGTGGCGTGCTGAAGAACTACGATATTGAGCTGAACGGCATTAAATTCGACACCATGCTGGAATCTTATTGCCTGAGCAGCGTCGGCGGCAAACATGATATGGATAGCCTGGCTTCGCGCTGGCTGAACCATAAAACCGTCACCTTCGAAGAGATTGCCGGTAAAGGAAAAAATCAGCTGACCTTCAACCAGATTGCTATCGAGCAGGCCGCTCATTACGCTGCAGAAGACGCAGATGTCACGCTGCAGTTGCATCTGCAGATGTGGCCGAAGCTGGAGCAGGAAGTGGGTCCGAAGCAGGTCTTCACCGATATCGAGATGCCGCTGGTGACCGTGATTTCACGCATTGAACGCAACGGCGTATTGATCGATCAAAACATCCTGGCCAAACATTCGCAGGAGCTGACCGCACGTCTGGCGGAACTGGAGTTGAAAGCGCACGAGCTGGCAGGCGAGCCGTTTAATCTCTCCTCCACCAAACAGCTGCAAACCATTCTGTTTGAAAAGCAGGGCATCAAGCCCACTAAGAAAACGCCGGGTGGCGCACCGTCAACCAGCGAAGAAGTGCTGGCTGAACTGGCGCTGGACTATCCGCTGCCCAAAGTGATTCTGGAGCATCGTGGCCTGTCTAAGCTGAAGTCGACTTATACCGACAAATTGCCTTTGATGATCAATCCGATTACCGGCCGCGTGCATACTTCTTATCATCAGGCGGTCACGGCCACCGGACGTCTCTCATCTACCGATCCCAACCTGCAAAATATCCCGGTGCGCAACGATGAAGGCCGCCGTATTCGTCAGGCTTTTATCGCAGGTAAAGATAATCGCATCGTCGCGGCTGACTACTCGCAAATTGAACTGCGCATCATGGCGCATCTGTCGCAGGATAAAGGCCTGCTGGATGCGTTTGCGCAGGGTGAAGACATTCACCGCGCGACAGCGTCAGAAGTCTTTGGTGTTGCGCTGAGCAAGGTTTCAGGTGAGCAACGCCGCAGTGCCAAGGCAATTAACTTTGGCCTGATTTATGGCATGAGCGCCTTCGGTCTGTCGCGCCAGTTGAATATCGGTGCTGGCGAAGCGAAAAAGTATATGGATCTCTACTTTGAGCGTTATCCGGGCGTACTGCGTTACATGGAAGAGACTCGCACTCAGGCGGCGGAGAAGGGCTACGTGGAGACACTGGATGGTCGCCGCCTGTGGCTTCCGGACATCAGCTCAAGCAACGCCATTCGTCGTAAGGCGGCAGAGCGCGCGGCGATTAACGCCCCGATGCAAGGCACCGCAGCGGACATTATCAAACGCGCGATGATCGCTGTAGATGGCTGGTTACTGCAACAGCAGGATGACGCTGTGAAGATGATCATGCAGGTACACGATGAACTGGTGTTTGAAATCCACAAAGACGCGGTAGAGAGTGCGAGTGCGACGATCCGCCAGCTGATGGAGAGCAGCATGAAACTTGATGTACCGCTGCAGGTTGAAGTGGGAACGGGCGATAACTGGGACCAGGCGCACTAAGGAACGTTGTCGGCGGTATATCTACGCCGCTGACATCGTCATAAGAAAAAAGTTTACTTAATCGGTTCAGCAACGATGTAAAGCCGCTTGTTAAATGCGCATTTTGTAACTGCCTATCGGCTAAGCATTTTTTTAGTAATTAAACTACACGCCTTAAGCCAAAGTGTGACGGACCCGGTAAAAAAGATGTGGAATCCTGAAACTTAACAACAAAAAACCCTTTGTTGGTCAGGAAAAATCAGGTAAAGTTCATCGCGTAGGGTACAGAGGTAAGATGTTCTATCTTTCAGACCTTTTACTTCACGTAATCGGATTTGGCTGAATATTTAGCCGCCCCAGTCATTTATGACTGGGGCGTTTTTTATTGGGCTTTTTCTGAAAAGCGGGTCGTAAACCCGCACTTAACATTACGCAGAAGGGGCTTCTTCATCTTCCTGCGCCGGTTCCAGCTCACTGAACCAGCTATCCAGTTTCTGGCGAACGATATCAACGCCGATCTTCTTGAGTGATGAGAACATCTCAACCTGCACATCACCCATAAAGCCCAATGCAGCTTCACGCACCAGTTTGAGCTGGGCTTTACGTGCGCCGGATGCCAGCTTATCCGCTTTGGTTAACAGTACAAGTACTGGAATACCGCTCTGGATTGCCCATTCAATCATATTCTGATCGAGGTCTTTCAGCGGATGGCGAATATCCATCAGCACTACCAGGCCTTTCAGTGCCTGACGCTTCTGCAAATATTCAGACAGCGCACGCTGCCATTTACGCTTCATCTCTTCCGGAACTTCGGCGTAGCCATAGCCCGGTAAGTCGACCAGGGTTTTCCCCTCGACGACCTGGAACAGGTTGATGAGCTGAGTACGACCTGGCGTTTTACTGGTACGCGCCAGGCTTTTCTGGTTGGTGATGGTATTCAGCGCGCTGGATTTGCCTGCGTTAGAGCGTCCGGCAAACGCGACCTCAATGCCCACATCTGCCGGTAAATGGCGAATATCCGGGGCGCTGAGCACGAAGTGGGTCATGTGATAATTCAAAGCAGACAAAGTAAAGCTCCAGCAAAGTGATTCGTTCAATTGGGCTGATTATACCTGTTATGGCGCAAAAGTGCCCGATAGCGTCTTAACGCGCCACTTTGTAAGAGATCGACGATAATTACTGCCAGTCATTACCGATTAATAGAATGTTCATATGTTGGATATCGTAATATTTTCAATAAGATAAATAGATATTGAAAATTACCGCTCTAAATTAAAGACATGTCTCACTTGTTCATTTTACTGATTGGTCTACATTTGGTGTCAGTGCACGGCAGCACCCATCAGGATGATGCGCTCAGGAGTGTCGGGGATGACCAGGAGCATGGCAGGATGTGATTCAGGTATGAGTCGGACAAGGAAAAGGATTACTCGCAGGAGCGATGAGGCGAAGGAGCAACCGGGACGTTGAGAGCTGTAAAGGATTTATACCGTTATTCCTTCAGTAGAAGGTGCGAAATAAGGCGATAGCATAGGCTATCGCCTTTTTTCTTTGTCATCTTTCTGCTAGATTTCGCCGCAATTCTATACTGAAGAAAAATCGCCGAGACCGGACACCATGAAGCAACCTGCACCAGCCCAGCGTGGCAAACCTGCTGCTAAAGCCAAACGCAAATCGCGTGAAGAACTGAACCAGGAAGCACGCGATCGTAAACGCGATAAAAAGCACAGCGGCCATAAAGCGGGCAGCCGTGCTAACCCGGAAACCAAAGGCGCTGGCAAAGGCCAGGGTCAGAAAAATGCCGATCCACGTACTGGCAGTAAAAAACCGGTTGCGCTGGTGGCCGATGGTAAAACCGTACCGGAGAAAAAGCCGGTAGCGAAAGCCAGACCGAAAGCGGAGAAGGTTCGTCTGACACCGGAAGAAGAGCTGGCGAAGCTGGAAAATGATGAACGCCTCGACACCTTACTGGACCGTCTGGAAAGTGGTGAGACACTCAGCGCTGAAGATCAGGCATGGCTCGATCAGACGCTGGATCGCATTGACGAACTGATGGAAACCCTCGGTATCGCGTTGGATGACGGTGCTGAAGATGAACAAGCCGAAGTCGATATGATGCGCTTGTTAAAAGGCAACTAAGTCATTTTTGATCGGCATGCGCATTTGCGCATGCCGCGCTAAACAGGTATTCGCTGATGCTTTGGCCTGGATCAATTTTAGCGCTGCTGCTGACATGTTATCTCCTGTGGTTATTGTTTAAACTTCGTCGCCTGTCGCGTCTGAAGTCGCGTTTACGCCGGCGTACGGCTCACCGCTATCTCTCCTCTTCTGCAACGCGACCCTCCCTCAAACGACGTCACCGTAAGGAGTGAGCATGTCATCGCAGCAGATTGAATGGGATCAGCGGCTGATCGAAAAATACAATTACGCAGGTCCGCGTTACACCTCATACCCCACTGCGCTAGAGTTCAATGAGAACTTTGGCGAGGCAAGCTTCCAGTTTGCGGTTGAACGCTATCCTCAACGTTGCCTGTCGCTGTATGTCCATATTCCGTTCTGTCATCGCCTTTGCTACTTCTGCGGCTGTAATAAGATTGTGACGCGCCAGCTGCACAAGGCCGATCGCTATCTGGACGTGCTGGAGCAGGAAATCCGCCAGCGTGCGCCGCTGTTTGCCGGACGCCGCGTCACGCAGTTGCACTGGGGCGGTGGTACGCCAACCTTTCTCAATCAAGCTCAGGTCAGCCGGCTGGTGGCGCTGCTGCGTGGCCATTTTGAGATTGCTGATGACGTTGAGATGTCGATCGAAGTCGATCCACGCGAAATTGAGCTGGCGATGATCGATCATCTGCGTGCTGAAGGTTTTAATCGCCTGAGTATGGGTGTGCAGGACTTCAATAAGGCGGTGCAGGAGCGCGTCAATCGCGTGCAGGATGAAGAGACTATCTTCGGGCTGGTTGAGCGTGCGCGTGCGCGAGGATTCCGCTCAGTCAGCCTGGATCTGATTTACGGCCTGCCGCTCCAGACGCCCGAAAGCTTTGCCTTCACCTTACAGCGAGTCATCGCGCTTAATCCCGATCGTCTCAGCGTATTCAATTACGCGCACATGCCGACGCTGTTTGCTGCACAACGCAAAATCAAAGATGAAGAGCTGCCCGGTGCGGAACAGAAGCTGCAAATCCTGCAGCAAACCATTGGCACCTTAACGGATGCAGGCTATCAGTTCATCGGTATGGATCACTTTGCCAAACCGGATGATGAGCTGGCCATTGCGCAACGTGCGGGTGAACTGCACCGCAATTTTCAGGGGTATACTACGCAAGGCGAGACTGAGCTGGTGGGATTGGGCGTCTCGGCGATCAGTATGCTGGGAGACAGTTATGCGCAGAACCAAAAAGAATTGAAAGAATACTATGCCAGCGTGGAACAGAGCGGGAACGCGCTATGGCGTGGTTTGACACTAAGCGACGATGACTGTCTGCGCCGTGATGTCATCAAAACGCTGATCTGTCATTTCTCATTAGATTTCGCGGCGATTGAAGCGCAGTGGCCGATCACCTTCGAAACCTATTTTGCGGAAGATTTAGCGTTACTGGCGCCTTTGATGGCGGATGGTTTGCTGGAACGGCGCGGGCGTAGTCTGCATGTCACAGGAATTGGGCGTTTACTGATTCGTAATATCTGCATGTGCTTCGATCGTTATCTGCGCCAAAAGGCTCGCATGCAGCAATTCTCGCGGGTGATATAAAAATCAGGGGAGCATCGCGCTCCCCTGATTCTCACTTATTCCATTCCCAGCTCTTTCAGTTTACGCGTCAGGGTATTACGACCCCAACCCAATAAACGTGCGGCTTCCTGCTTGTGTCCCTGAGTGTGACGCAGGGCGGTAGTGAGCAGCGTGCGCTCCATCTCCGGCTGCGCTTCAGAGAGCAGGTTTTGATGACCGGAACGCAGCGCGCGGTCCGCCCATTGTGCCAGCAAGGTGGCCCAGCTATCCGGCAGAGACTGCACTGGATTGTCCGGCGTGCTCGACTCAAACAGCTCCGGCGGCAGATCCTGAATCAGTACTTCCTGGCCTGCAGCCATCACGGTTAACCAGCGGCAGGTATTTTCCAGCTGGCGTACGTTACCGGACCAATGCAGGCGCGTCAGCGCGGTTTCAGTTTCCGGATGCAGAATCTTCGCTTCGACGCCCAGCTCACGCGCGGCGACCTGCAGGAAGTAGCGCGCCAGACGCGGGATATCTTCGCGACGCTCACGCAGAGGCGGTAAGTGCACACGAATCACGTTCAGGCGATGGAACAGATCCTCACGGAACTTGCCTTCCTGCACGCGCAGCTCAAGGTTTTGGTGGGTTGCCGCGATAATACGCACATCCACTTTCACCGGTGCATAGCCGCCCACGCGATAGAACTGGCCATCGGCCAACACGCGCAGCAAGCGGGTTTGCACATCGAGCGGCATATCACCTATTTCATCAAGAAACAGCGTGCCCCCATCGGCCTGTTCAAAACGGCCCTGACGGATCTGGTTGGCCCCGGTAAACGCCCCTTTCTCGTGACCAAATAGTTCGGATTCGATCAGGTCTTTCGGAATGGCCGCCATATTCAGCGCGATAAACGGTGATTTGGCACGCGGGCTGTGACGATGCAGCGCATGCGCCACTAACTCTTTACCGGTACCCGATTCACCATTAATCAGCACGCTGATGGAAGATCGCGACAAACGGCCGATGATGCGAAACACATCCTGCATCGCCGGCGCTTCGCCAATGATGTCGGTTGTCGGGCCGCTCACCGGCTGATTACGCGGCTGCTGCTGTTCCTGATAGTGACTGATCGCACGTTCAACCAGCGCGACGGCTTCATCAATATCAAACGGCTTGGGCAGGTAATCGAACGCGCCTTGTTGATATGCGCTGACGGCGGCATCAAGATCCGAATGCGCGGTCATTATGATGACCGGTAGCATTGGGTGACGCTGTTTAATCTGTTTCAGCAGCGCCAGTCCATCCATGCCCGGCATGCGAATATCTGATAACAATACATCTGGGGTTTTACTTGAGAGTGCATCCAGCACCTCATTGCCGCTGTCAAATGTCGCGCAGCTCAAACCGGCTCCAGTGAGCGCACGTTCAAGCACCCAGCGGATGGAGCTATCGTCATCGACGATCCAGACTATCCCTCGTTGCATAGAAACCTCACTGGCGAATAGGCAGGTAAACCGAGAATTCGGTGTGTCCTGGCCAACTGTTAAATTCTATTTTTCCTGAATGCTGATCGATCAGGCTGCGGGCGATGGAGAGACCTAAACCGGTGCCTCCTTCACGACCACTCACCATCGGATAGAACAGCGTGTCCTGTAGCTGAGCAGGAATCCCAGGGCCATCATCTTCGATATCAATACGTGCCACCAGGCGATAACGGGTGCCGTGCAGCGTCAGCTGGAACGCGGTACGGGTGCGGATCACGATAGTGCCACCTTCGTCACCCAGCGCCTGCAACGCATTACGCACTACGTTGAGTAGCACTTGCTCAATCTGATCGGGATCGTGTGGCAGCTCGGGCAGGCTCGGGTCGTAATCACGTACCAGCGAGACATTGTCCGGTAACTCCATCGACACCAGATTGACCACGCGCTCAGCCACCTGATGAATGCTTTGTGTGACGTGCATACCGGGCTGTTGGGGCCCCAGTAAACGATCAACCAGATTACGCAGGCGGTCCGCCTGTTCGATAATAATCCGGGTATATTCATGCAGCGAAGGATCGGGCAGAGCACGCGTTAATAACTGCGCGGCGCCGCGTAAACCTCCGAGCGGGTTTTTAATTTCATGCGCCAGTCCGCGCACTAAATCACGTGCAGCGACCTGCTGAGCATGTTGCAGCTGTTCCTGGCTGAGACGGCGTTGATTATCCATCGGCGCCATTTCCAGCAGGATAAGGCCATCGGGTAGACGCTGCGCGGTCAGCGACATAATGTGCGCGCGGCCATCGACCACTAACGTCACTTCGCTGTCGGTAAAGCCCTGGCCTGCTCCAAGACTCTCGCTCATCACCTCAATATTCAGCGAAAAATAGCCGGTTAATTCCGGTAATGGCGTGCCGAACAATTTGCGTGAGCTTTGCGCCAGTAATTGCTGCGCCGCCGGGTTGGCGTAATGGATAACCAGATCGTTATCGACCAGCAAAATACTGTTGATTAGAGAGTTAAGAATCTGCCCCGCGTCGGGCAGTGTGCCAGTTGCCATACAGCGTTCCTCTGCACTAATTTAGTGCATTATAGCCTTTTGGGACTGAAAACTATCATTCGAACGATGAATTCGCGGTGAAAAAAGCCCATCCGGAGATGGGCTAAAGTTTCCACGGCAACAAAAAAACGTTCAGGTTATTTACGCCGCCAATCAGCGGCGTGAAATGCGCTGAAATTTTTTAAATTAAACGCTGTAGTACAGTTCGAACTCAACTGGGTGCGGAGTCATGCGCACGCGGTCAACTTCTGGCTTACGCAGTTCGATATACGCGTCGATAGCGTCATCAGTGAACACGCCGCCACGGGTCAGGAACTCGCGGTCTTCGTTCAGTGCGTTCAGTGCTTCTTCCAGAGAACCTGCAACTTTTGGAATCTCAGCTTCTTCTTCCGGTGGCAGGTCATACAGGTTTTTGTCCATCGCATCGCCAGGGTGGATCTTGTTGATAACACCATCAAGACCCGCCATCAGCAGCGCGGTGAAGGCCAGGTATGGGTTAGCCGCTGGATCCGGGAAGCGTGCTTCGATACGACGTGCTTTCGGGCTGGCAACCACTGGGATACGGATTGAAGCTGAACGGTTACGTGCTGAGTAAGCCAGCATAACAGGTGCTTCGTAACCCGGGACCAGACGCTTGTAAGAGTTGGTGGTTGGGTTAGCCAGGGCGTTGATCGCTTTAGCGTGCTTGATGATACCGCCGATGTAGAACAGAGCAGTTTCAGACAGGCCGCCGTACTTGTCGCCAGAGAACAGGTTCACGCCGCCTTTTGACAGGGACATGTGGCAGTGCATACCAGAACCGTTATCGCCGAACATTGGCTTAGGCATGAAGGTTGCAGTTTTGCCGTACGCGTGAGCAACGTTGTGCACCACGTATTTGTAAATCTGAATTTCGTCAGCTTTTTTGGTCATGGTGTTGAAGCGGGTAGCCACTTCGTTCTGACCAGCAGTAGCAACTTCGTGGTGGTGAGCTTCAACCACCAGGCCCATCTGCTCCATGGTCAGACACATAGCAGAACGGATGTCCTGAGCTGAATCGACTGGTGGAACCGGGAAGTAACCGCCTTTCAGACCTGGACGGTGACCTTTGTTACCGCCTTCGTATTCTTTACCGGTGTTCCATGCCGCTTCGATATCATCGATAGCAACGTGTGAACCTGAAGTAGAAGAACCGAAACGGATGTCATCGAACAGGAAGAACTCTGGCTCTGGTCCAAACAGCACGGTATCCGCGATGCCTGAAGAACGCAGGAACTCTTCTGCACGTTTAGCAATGGAGCGTGGGTCACGGTCGTAGCCCTGCAGCGTGCCTGGCTCGAGGATGTCACAACGGATGATCAGCGTTGGATCTTCGAAGAAAGGATCCATAACTGCAGTGGTCGCATCCGGCATCAGCACCATGTCTGATTCGTTAATGCCTTTCCAGCCACCGATGGATGAGCCATCGAACATTTTGCCTTCTTCGAAGAAGTCAGCGTTAACCTGGTGAGCAGGGATAGTAACGTGCTGTTCTTTACCTTTGGTATCGGTAAAACGCAGGTCAACAAACTTAACTTCGTGCTCGTTCATCATCGAGAGGACGTGTTCAGCGGACATACTTAAACTCTCCTGGAAATGGTCATAATCGTCATGGTGAGAGAACTTCGTTGCCTGGAATGTGTCACGCTTACTGACCACCCCTAACCAAGATCTCGGCAAGCTCTTTTCAACCGTTGTATAACTGTCGTTTTCGCTTGAAAGATATAAAGCGAATTCTGTGCCAACTTTATTACAATGGTAAAAATGGCGCTGTGACGCGCTCTTTCGTGAGTCGGTCACTGCACCAGTATGGATGATGCGCACTAATTTGGTGCTTCATAGATCAATTATCGCCCCAAAAAGGTGCAAAACCCCATCACAGTGCAGATTAATGCACCGTTATTGGTGCTAAAAAACAGCACTAAGATAAACTTTAAGGGAATACTGTGATCATGTTCAGTCTTTCGCTTAATCCGTGTACAATACCGCGTTATTTCTATAATGCCTGAGGCAAAGCTGTGATCGAAAATTTGCGTAACATCGCCATCATCGCGCACGTTGACCATGGTAAGACCACCCTGGTTGACAAGCTGTTACAACAGTCTGGTACTTTTGATGCTCGTACCGAAGCGACTGAGCGCGTAATGGACTCCAACGATTTGGAGAAAGAGCGTGGGATTACCATCCTCGCAAAAAACACCGCCATCAAATGGAACGACTACCGTATCAACATCGTTGATACCCCAGGACACGCCGACTTCGGTGGTGAAGTGGAACGTGTTATGTCCATGGTGGATTCGGTGCTGCTGGTTGTAGATGCGATGGATGGCCCTATGCCGCAAACCCGCTTCGTAACCAAAAAAGCCTTTGCTCATGGTTTGAAGCCGATTGTAGTCATCAACAAAGTTGACCGTCCGGGCGCGCGTCCTGATTGGGTTGTTGATCAGGTGTTTGACCTGTTCGTTAACCTCGACGCGACTGACGAGCAGCTGGACTTCCCTATCATTTATGCGTCAGCGCTGAATGGTATCGCCGGTCTGGATCACAACGACATGGCAGACGACATGACCCCGCTGTATCAGGCGATTGTGGATCGTGTTTCTCCACCACAGGTTGAAGTTGAAGCCCCACTGCAGATGCAGATCTCGCAGCTGGACTACAACAACTACCTGGGCGTTATCGGCATTGGCCGCATCAAGCGCGGTAAAATCAAGCCGAACCAGCAAGTCACTATCATTGATAGCGAAGGCAAAACCCGTAACGGTAAAGTCGGTAAAGTACTGGGCCACCTGGGTCTGGAACGTATCGAGAGCGCCGAGGCTGAAGCAGGCGATATCATCGCTGTAACCGGTCTGGGCGAGCTGAACATCTCTGACACCATCTGCGACACGCAGAAGGTTGAAGCGCTGCCAGCCCTGAGCGTTGATGAGCCAACCGTAACCATGTTCTTTAACGTCAACACTTCACCTTTCTGCGGTAAAGAAGGTAAGTATGTGACTTCGCGCCAGATCCTGGAGCGTCTGAATAAAGAGCTGGTGCACAACGTGGCACTGCGTGTTGAAGAAACCGAAGATTCAGACGCATTCCGTGTGTCTGGTCGTGGTGAGCTGCACTTGTCTGTTCTGATCGAGAACATGCGTCGTGAAGGTTTCGAACTGGCGGTATCCCGTCCGAAAGTTATCTTCCGCGAATTCGAAGGCCGTAAACAAGAGCCATTCGAAAACGTGACCCTCGACATCGAAGAAACCCACCAGGGTTCTGTGATGCAGGCAATGGGTGAGCGTAAAGGCGATCTGAAAAACATGGATCCAGATGGCAAAGGCCGTGTACGTCTCGACTACATGATCCCAAGCCGTGGCCTGATCGGCTTCCGTAACGAATTCATGACCATGACTTCAGGCACTGGCCTGCTGTACTCCACCTTCAGCCACTACGACGATGTGCGTCCAGGCGAAGTGGGCCAGCGTCAGAACGGTGTACTGATCTCTAACGGCCAGGGTAAAGCAGTCGCATTCGCACTGTTCAGCCTGCAGGATCGCGGTAAGCTGTTCCTGGGTCACGGCGCGGAAGTATATGAAGGCCAGATCATCGGTATTCACAGCCGTTCTAACGACCTGACAGTTAACTGCCTGACCGGTAAGAAACTGACCAACATGCGTGCGTCAGGTACTGACGAAGCGACCACTCTGGTTCCACCGCAGAAAATGACGCTGGAGCAGGCTATCGAGTTCATCGATGATGACGAACTGGTAGAAGTGACTCCGCAGTCAGTCCGTATTCGTAAACGTCACCTGACCGAGAACGACCGTAAGCGTGCGTCTCGCGGCGGTAAAGAGTAAGCGAAACAGTCTGATATTTAAGCCCCGCATCGCGGGGCTTTTTTGTGCCTGCAACCCGCTGCTACGCTCGCTTTGTGAAAGTTGTCCCCGATTCCAGAACGCTTATTTCCCCCTCATCGTACCTGTTCAGTCATGCTTTTTGCCGCTAAAGTGAATGATCCAGGGAATAGAAGGAGAGGCGTCATGCTGTACATCTTTGATTTAGGCAATGTGATTGTTGATATCGATTTTAATCGTGTGCTCGGCGTCTGGAGTGACCTGGGACGTGTGCCGCTGGCGACCTTACAAAGTCGCTTCCAGATGGATGAAGCGTTCGAGAAACACGAACGTGGTGAGATCAGCGATCCCGAGTTTGCGGCGCGTATCTGTGATCAACTGGATATCGCCTTGAGCTATCCGCAATTCACCGCGGGCTGGCAGGCGGTGTTTGTCGGGGTGCGTCCGGAAACGCTGGCGATCATGAACACTCTGCGCGCTAAGGGTGAGCGCGTGGTAATCCTGTCTAATACCAATCAGTTGCACTTTGAGTTCTGGCCAACGCAGTATCCGGAAGTTCAACAGGCAGCCGATCACGTCTATATGTCGCAAGACATAGGCATGCGTAAGCCAGAAGCGCGCATCTATCAATATGTGCTTGAGCACGAAGGCTATACCGCCGATCAAGCGGTTTTCTTTGATGATAATCGCGCCAACATCGATGCCGCGCGCGCTTTAGGGATCGAGAGCGTGCTAGTGGAAGACGCGAAAACCGTGCCGGACTGGTTTGCGAGCCGTCGCTGAGTGGTAACACGTAACCACTTGCGCCATTCGGCGCACGCGTTTTTCCTGTGGGTCAAACTGCTGTGGCGCCGCGTTGATGAAGACAACATGACGACGCAGGCCGGGAATCTGGCCTACGTCTCATTGCTGGCTTTGGTGCCGCTGATCGCCGTGGTGTTTGCACTTTTTGCCGCTTTCCCGATGTTTTCGGAGATTAGCGTCCAGCTTAAGCATTTCATCTTCAGCAACTTTATGCCGGCAGCCGGTGACGTTATTCAGCGCTATCTCGATCAGTTTGTGGCCAACGTCAATAAAATGACGGCGGTCGGGATTGTCGGATTGATCGTTACCGCACTGCTGCTGATGCACTCGGTGGACAGCGCGCTCAATGCGATCTGGCGCAGCGATAAACCACGGCCAATGGTTTACTCCTTTGCCGTCTACTGGATGATCCTGACGCTCGGCCCGATACTGGCGGGTGCCAGTCTGGCCATCAGTTCTTACTTATTATCGCTGCGTTGGGTCAACGTCACCGGCGTCACCAGCCTTATCGATCAGGTGTTACGCATCTTCCCTCTGGTGCTCGCCATCCTCGCGTTCTGGTTGCTCTATAGCATAGTCCCGACGCGCCGTGTGCCAACGCGTGATGCGCTGATCGGTGCGATTGTCGCCGGGCTGTTGTTTGAGCTGGGCAAAAAAGGGTTTGCGCTCTATGTTACGATGTTCCCTTCGTATCAATTAATTTACGGCGTACTGGCAGTCATCCCGATTCTGTTTTTATGGGTTTACTGGACCTGGTGTATTGTGTTGTTAGGCGCGGAAATCACCGTCACCCTGGATGACTATCGCCAGCTAAAACAGCAGGAACGCGAAAAAGAACGAGAGGAAACATGATTGCTTTGATTCAGCGCGTCAGTCGCGCCAGCGTCGTGGTGGATGACGCGACGGTGGGCGAGATTGGCGCCGGTTTGCTGGTGTTATTAGGGGTGGAGAAGGGCGATGATGAGCAAAAGGCACAGCGCTTATCTGAACGCGTGCTGGGTTATCGCATCTTCGGTGATGAGAACGACAAAATGAACCTGAACGTACAGCAGGCCGGTGGCAGCGTGCTGGTGGTTTCGCAATTCACACTTGCCGCCGACACCAACAAAGGCATGCGTCCCTCTTTCTCGGGTGGTGCCGAACCGGCGGAAGCCGAGCGTCTCTATCACTATTTCAGCGATTGTTGCCGGGCACAGGGTGTGACCACGGCGAACGGTCGTTTTGCTGCCAACATGCAGGTTTCGCTGGTGAATGATGGCCCAGTGACCTTCTGGTTGCAGGTGTGAGGTTTTCAGCCGAGCGGCCAGGGATCAGCCACGCAAGCTCCGAACGAGAGAATCACTTTATGTATCATCTTCGTGTGCCGCAAACGGCGGAAGAACTGGATACCTATTATCAGTTCCGCTGGGAAATGTTACGTAAGCCACTACGTCAGCCGCAGGGTTCTGAGCGTGATGCCTGGGATGCACTGGCGCATCATCAGATGGTGGTCGATGAGCAGGGCGATCCTGTTGCGGTTGGCCGTCTCTATATCAATGCGGAAAACGAAGCGGCCATCCGCTTCCTGGCCGTACACCCTTCGGTGCAGGGCAAAGGATTAGGGACGCTGGTGGCGATGACGCTGGAATCCGTTGCGCGTCAGGAGGGGGCGAAGCGCGTGACCTGTAGCGCGCGTGAAGACGCCGTGGAGTTCTTCGCCAAGCTGGGCTATGTCAATCAGGGGGAAATCACCGCGCCACAAACCACGCCGGTGCGCCATTTCCTGATGATCAAACCGGTGGTGACGCTGGATGACATTCTGCACCGCGCTGACTGGTGTGGTCAGTTGCAGCAGGCCTGGTACGAGCATATTCCGCTCAGTGAGAAAATGGGCGTGCGCATTCTGCAATATACCGGGCAGAAGTTCGTTACTACCATGCCAGAAACCGGCAACCAGAACCCGCACCACACATTATTCGCTGGTAGTTTGTTCTCACTGGCTACGCTCACAGGCTGGGGGCTGATTTGGCTATTACTGCGCGAGCGGCATCTCGGCGGCACTATCATCCTTGCCGATGCTCATATTCGTTACAGTAAGCCCATTAGTGGGCGTCCGGGTGCGATTGCCGACCTTGGATCACTGAGTGGCGACCTTGACCGTCTGGCGCGTGGTCGTAAAGCACGCGTGCAGATGGAGGTGGAACTGTTTGGTGATGATGAGCTGGGAGCGGTGTTTGAAGGGGTATATATCGTACTGCCAGCCGATGCAGAGGGGGCATTAGAAGAGGGTGGCTCGGGTGCACGCATTAATTAATGCGTGCAGATTACGTTGTAGCCATCTTCAACCTCAATCGGTAGCAGCGCGAAGAATGGCGCATCGGTGAGCGACAGGGTGTCGCTACTGATACGCGGCATTCCTCGCATCGCTACCGTTTGCTGACAATCTATTGAACCTGACCCGCATGCATCGTCTGCTGCACCGATTGTGTATCGGTGGTCACTGACACATTACCCTCAATACTTTGGCGCAATGGCGCGGCAGCACTCAATGAACCTTTCACCTGTAGTAAAAGATTACTGTTGCCGCTAAGAGGCAACGCAGGCCAGCCCCAGTTCTGTAACACATTGGCTGGCACCGCCTGACCTTTGAGATTCAGCGCCAATGAACGCTGTGCATCCTGGCCAACACTCGCCGTCCCTTCCAGCAAACCGTTACCGTTGAAGGCGCTCATTTCCGTCACCTGAATCTGCTGATCGTTAGCATTAAAGGCAATGGAGGGATGGCGCAGATCCGTGCGATTAAACGTTGCTTCCGCCGCGTTAAAGCTCGCTTTACCGCCCCAGATTCCCCACTGATGCTGGCGTGCCAGTAGCAGATTATCGGCGTTACCATCCAACGCGGTCATCTGGAATGGGAAAGCAGGGTTGATGTCGATCACCAGATTACGATTGGCCGTAGCGTGCGTCACCAGCACGCTATCCAGCCATGATGGCAATGCTTGCTGCCAGCGGTCGCGCCAGTTCTGCGGTAAGGTATATTCCAGCCCGGCAATGGCTAAATCATTCAGCGTCAGGCGTTTATCGCTGCGCGTCCAGTTGCCGCTGGCACGGATCACGCCATTGGCCCAACGTGAACTGAACTGGGCCAACTCAATGCCCTGCGCCGAGAAGTTGGCATTCACAATCGGATCGTTAAGCTCAAAGCCACCATTAATGAAGTTACCGGCATTCATCGACAGTGAGCCATCATCGCTTTGCCAGTCATCTCCACGCAGCGTGATGTTCTTCAGGGTTAAATCGAGGTCGGTGACAGCCCAATCGGGCCCTTGCAGTCGCGCATCGGTCATATCCAGGCGATTGATGCTCACTGACGGCACGTCGCGCAGTGGATTGAGAAAATCGCTCAGATTTTGATGGGTCTGCAGGCGGATATCGTTAAGACGTAGCTGATCAATCTTCCAGTTACCCTGCGCGTCGCGCTCGGCGTTGCCGGTCATCGAACCACGCGCGAGATCGGCCCCAATATTGCTGAATATCATGCGGTGCTGCTTCACACTTCCCTGCAACAGCACATTGTTGCCCGGAACACCATTCAGCGTCAGCTTGCCTGCGCTCATCTGGAACTGTGCATCGCTGCCCAGCATATCCGTCGGGGTCGGTTTCCACGGGATAATTCCGCCATTAACCCGTTCAGCGATCATCGGCAGCATGCTGTGCGGGCTATCAATGCGCACGTTGTTCAGTTGCAGGCGATTGGCCTGGATAGGCAGCGTGGTATCGGGCGTCTGATTCGCGAGGTTAATCTCGCCATCACGCACGTCGATGCTATCAAAATGCAGCCAGTCACTGAATTGCACCAGCGCCAGTCCAAGATCGACGCGCTTGGCCACCAACACCGCTGGCTGACCATCGTGCCCAAAGCTGAAATCATCCAGCATGATGTGCGAGGGAGAAGAGAAGTTATGTTCAATCTTGCTGAGGGAGAGATGCCAGGCGGTCTTGTCACTTACCCAACGGCTAAACCAACCTGCGCCCCACTGTGTCTGCAGCAAGA
This sequence comes from Enterobacter cancerogenus, assembly GCA_000773965.1. GTDB lineage: Bacteria > Pseudomonadota > Gammaproteobacteria > Enterobacterales > Enterobacteriaceae > Pantoea > Pantoea communis. The sequence continues at coordinate 95,721 of JRUP01000012.1, read as the reverse complement.
CATACAGGACAACCAGCCCCAGCAGAATCAGCAGCAGTAAGGTAAGGAAAAACTTGCCTAAAAATTTCATCGCATCCATCCATCCCGATATTTATCCGGTAAGAGGTTGTTATGCCTGAATTACCGTTACAGCTCAACAGCCTGGATGTAAAAGCGGATAAATAACAGGCAGGCCGTAGCCTGCCTTAAGGGTTACTTTTCCTGTGGAAAGACGAGGTTAAGCACGATTGCGGTGATACCACCGGCAGCAATGCCTGAGGAGAGCAGGGTTTTCAGCCAGTCCGGGGCGAATTGCAGAATCAGCGGTTGCTGTGAAACACCCAGGCCAACGGCCAGCGACAGTGCGATGATCATAATGGCGCGACGGTTCAGTGGCTCGCGTGAAACGATACGCACACCCGATGCGGCAATCGTGCCAAACATCACAATGGTCGCGCCACCCAGTACTGGCTCAGGAATGTGCTGCACGAAACCACTCACCGCCGGGAACAGGCCGAGCACAATCAGCATCAGCGCCACGACAAAGCCCACATAACGGCTGGCAACGCCGGTCAATTGGATCACGCCATTGTTCTGCCCAAAGCAGGAGTTCGGAAACGTATTGAACAATGCGGATACAAATGAGTTGAGGCCATTAGCCAGCACGCCGCCTTTTAAGCGCTTCATATACAGTGGGCCGCTCACCGGTTGTTCTGACACATCCGAGGTGGCAGTAATATCGCCAATGGTTTCCAGTGAGGTCACCATAAACACCAGCATCAGTGGGATCAGCAGGTTCCAGTCAAAACCGAGGCCGTAATATAGCGGTGTTGGCACCGCCACCAGCGGTTGATCGGTGGGCGCGCTGGTGGCTGGCAGCATATCCAGCCCCCAGGCCAGTGCATAACCGACCGCCATGGCGATCACCAGTGAAGCCACACGCAGGTAGGGATTGCGCTGACGGTTGAGCAGGATAATCACCACCAATACCGCACCAGCCAGCAGCAGGTTCTTTGGTGCGCCGAAAGTGTGATCGCTCATCGCCGCGAAGCCACCGCCAATCGAGGTCAGGCCGACCTGAATCAGTGACAGGCCAATAATCATCACCACAATGCCGGAAACCAGCGGGGTAATAATACGACGCGCTAGATGCAGAACGCGTGACAGCACCATTTCGGTACAGGACGCCACCATCAACGTACCGAACAGCGCGGCCATCATGGTCGGGACATCGGCGCCGCCATTTTTCAGCGCCATGCCACCCATAATCAGCGGTGTCACAAAGTTAAAGCTGGTGCCCTGAATGGAGAGCAAACCCGAACCCACCGGTCCCCAGGTTTTGATTTGCAGGATCGAAGCCACACCCGATGCAAACAGCGACATGCTGATAATGTGCTGCGTATCCTGAGCCGGTAAGCCCAGCGCCTGGCAGATCAACAGTGCAGGGGTAATCACAGCAACGAACATCGCCAGCAGATGCTGACAGGCAGCAAACAGCGTTTGTGGCAACGGTGGACGATCTTCGAGGCGGTAAATCAGTTCACTCTTTGGACGGGCTGACTGATGAGATTCAGCGGTATTGACGGACATGGTGCGCGTTCTCAATGACAACAAAGGGGCGATTTTAAACGGTTGCGGTGTGAAAGCAATCGTTTGCAATGCCCCTTTTCACTTGCATTGATTTAAAGCGTAAACACGGTACGGCTGCGGCTATCATCTTCCTGCCATGCCTGAGTCACTTCACGCAACGGGCGCATCTGGAAAGCGACCGAAAAATCACTCTCCGCCGCGGCATTCAACATTTCGCTGATGCAGGCGATCAGATCCGCATCGGATACGCTACCCAGACCGCTGCCCATTAATGTCAGACCCGATGAGCGCAACAGCTTGCTGTGCAGAGTGATCTCCTGGCCACTCAGCGAGCCGATTTGCACGAAGCGCACCGCTTTCTCTCCACCCGCGACAGCCGCCTGCATGATATCGAGCGCGCTCTGGCCCCACAGGTAATCCAGCACGATATCGATGCCTTCTTTCATCAGTGCGGGCAGTGCGCCGGGCAACTCATCCAGCGTCAGGGTGATGTCCGCGCCCTGGGCACGCAGTTGATCCAGTACTTCACGATTGCGACCAGTGGCGATAATTTTGCCTGCGCCGAGATGGCGGGCAATGCGTACCGCTAATCCACCTGAAGTGCCGGTGGCACCATTGATCAGCACCGTTTCACCTGGCTGCAACTGCGCCCGACGTGTCAATGCTGCCCAGGAGGACATGCCCGGATTGGCGATGGCGGCAGCCAGCACCGGATCGAGTGAGGCGGGCAGAGGCACAATGGCAGTGGCTGGAACCAGGGTTCTTTCCGCCATGCTGCCCCAAGGCGCATCAAAGGCGAGAAAATAGACCGGATCGCCGTTGCTGAGTGTACCGGTGCCGTCAATGCCGGTGATAAAAGGGTAATGCGTGGTGGCGCTGTAGTGTTTGCCAGACGCGCGTGCTTTCGCCAGCTGACTGACGGCAGCCGCTTTAACGCTAACTATCACATGTTGTTCATCGGCTTGCGGTTCAGGGAAATCAGCGTAAACCGGCTGTTCGCCCGCTGCAGAAACGATAGCTGCTTTCATGCTTTCTCCTTCAGATAATCGGGAACTATGTGTAATATGCACACATTAGTTCTGCCTCGGGATAACGTCAATGAAAAGTGTGCAAAATACACATAATAGTACAGAGTTCGACGATCTGCATAATGCGCTGCTGATGATTGTGGGTACCTTCAATCGCCCGCAACGTGATGAATTACTAATAAAAGAGTCCAATATTCAACTCGATCGTGCGCTATTTCCGTTGCTGATTCAGATTGGCCGCTTTGGGCCGATTGGCGTGGTGGAACTGGCAGAGCGCGCCGGACGCGATTACACCACCGTGAGCCGTCAGGTGGCGAAACTGGAAGAGCTGGAGTTAGCGCAACGACAGAAAAATGCCAAAGACAAACGCGTAAACGAAGCGGTCATTACCGCCACTGGCAAAGCGATGACCGATAAAATCGATGCCGCACGGGCACAGATTTATCAGCATCTGTTTGAGAACTGGCAGGATAACGAACGCACCGAGCTGGCGCGTCTGTTGCAAAAATTTGTCGGGGATTTTATGGCAATCGATCGTAAAGAGCAGGGTTGAGCATTGGGGCTGCTGATGACCCAACATGCCGTAAATGCTCACCTTTAGGCGTTACTGTAACGCTCAGTCTCTGGCAGCCAGCGTTCAATTAATGCCTGCGCCTGTTCTGGATAGTGCTGGTGGATATGGCGTGCCACGCGTTGCACTTCCGGGATCATGCCCTGATCGCGCAGTAAGTCTGCAACCTTAAACTCCGCATTACCGGTCTGGCGCGTACCAAGTAATTCACCGGGACCGCGAATTTCCAGGTCGTGCTGAGCGATGACGAAGCCATCGTTGCTGTCACGCAGTACCTGCAAACGCTTCTGCGCGGTTTTACTGAGGGGTGCTTTGTACAGCAGCACGCAATGCGAGGCGACTGCGCCACGGCCTACGCGGCCGCGCAGCTGATGCAGCTGAGCCAGGCCCAAACGTTCCGGGTTTTCGATGATCATCAGGCTGGCGTTGGGCACGTCTACCCCGACTTCAATCACCGTCGTCGCGACCAGCAACTGAATCTCGTTGGCTTTGAAGGCCGCCATGACCGCCTGTTTTTCCGCTGGCTTCATGCGGCCGTGCACCAGCCCAACCTGTAAGCCCGGTAGCGCGACTTTCAGCTCTTCCCACGTGGCTTCAGCCGCCTGTGCTTCCAATACGTCCGACTCTTCAATCAGCGTACACACCCAGTAAGCCTGGCGACCTTCATGGCAGGCGTTTTTCACCCGCTCGATAATATCGCCACGACGGCTGTCAGGAATGGCCACCGTGGTGACCGGTGTGCGGCCAGGCGGTAATTCGTCGATGGTGGAGGTGTCGAGATCGGCATAGGCGGTCATCGCCAGGGTACGCGGAATCGGCGTGGCGGTCATAATCAGCTGATGCGGATGGAAACCCTGCTCTTCACCTTTTTCCCATAGCGCAAGACGTTGATGCACGCCGAAGCGATGTTGCTCATCAATGATCACCAGCGCCATGCCGTTGAATTTGACCTGCTCCTGGAACAGCGCATGCGTGCCGACCACCATCGCTACCTGTCCGCTGGCAATCGCTTCCTGCTGGGCTTCACGTGCTTTGCCTTTTTGCTTGCCAGCCAGCCAACCCACTTCAATGCCCAGCGGCGCAAACCACTGGCGGAAATTGTTGGCATGCTGCTCGGCCAGCAGCTCGGTCGGCGCCATCAGCGCCACCTGTTTGCCATGCGCAATGACATTCAGTGCCGCCAGCGCCGCGACCAGCGTTTTGCCCGATCCCACATCGCCCTGCACCAGACGCATCATCGGGAAGTCGTTGGCTAAATCGCGCTCGATCTCCTCAACCACGCGTTTTTGCGCGCCGGTGGGTGAGAAGGGCAGCGCGGCCAGTAATTGATCCACCAGATTGTGCTTAGCAGGCATCGGTAACGCATGATGACGTTGAGCGCCGGCGCGAACCGCCAGCATGCTGAGGTTGTGCGCCAGCAGTTCTTCAAGGATTAAGCGCTTTTGTGCGGGATGGCGACCGGTTTCCAGCTCGCTCAGACGTAAATCGGGCGGCGGACGATGCAGCGTGCGTAGGGCATCCGGCAAACTCATCAAGCCACCGCTCAGTTCTGACGGCAGCAACTCGGCAATCGGGCAGCTTTCCAGCAACGTCAGCGCTTGATCGGTGAGATTGCGCAGCGTGGCCTGACGAATGCCTTCAGTGGTGGGATAGACCGGTGTCAGGGTTTCCTGTAGCTCGACGCCGCCCTGTTCGCCCTGCACGCGATACTCGGGATGAATAATTTCAGCACCGCGCTGACCACGTTTAATTTCGCCATAAGCGGTGACGCGGCGGCCTGGCGCCAGACTGTTTTTCATCCCGGCATTGAAATTGAAGAAGCGCATGGTCAGCACGCCGCTGCCATCACTGATCTGGCACACCAGCATACGGCGGCGGCCAAAGGTGATCTCACTGTGCAGCACTTCACCTTCCACCGTAGACCAGACGCCCGGCAGCAGGTCATTAATCTTGTAGAGTTGGGTGCGATCTTCGTAGCGCAGCGGCAGATGCAGCAGCAAATCCTGAATAGTGAACAGGCTGAGTTTAGCCAGTTTTCCCGCCTGACTGGCGCCGACGCCGGTCAGGGTACTGAGCGGTATGGCATCCAGCAGACGGCCTTTCATTTTTTACCTGTGGATTGCATGGTGGCCCACCAGTCGGCATCGGCTTCCACCTCGCCCTGGGCGTTGATATGCGGATAAGGCAGACCTTTTTGCTTCGCCACGCGTGCAAGCACCGGATAACCGCCTTCAAACAGCAAACGCTGCTGTTCATCGGCATCAAGCAAGCTGTGCTGACGTTTGTACATGCCGGCGTTCTGCCGTTGACGCTGCGCTTCATACAGAATCAGCGCGGAGGCGACGGAAACGTTGAGCGACTGCACCATGCCCACCATCGGCACAATGATGTCTTGATCGGCGAGCGCCAGCGCTTCAGCGGTGATGCCGGTTTTTTCCTGCCCCATCAGAATGCAGGTCGGTTTGGTGTAATCGATCTCGCGAAAATCCACTGCATTGGCCGACAGATTGGTCGCCAGCACCTGCATCCCCTGATCTTTCAAGTGACGCACGGCTTCTGCGATATGACGATGCGTCTGCACTTTCACCCAACTGTTGCTGCCCGCTGAAGCAGACACCATGGTGCGCATGCGCACGCTAGGCCAGACGGCGTGCACTTCATGGATGCCGACCGCGTCAGCAGTACGAATCACCGCCGAGACATTATGCGGCTTATGGACCTGCTCCATGCAGACGGTGAGGTCGTGCTGGCGCATGGCCAGCATTTCCTGGATACGAGCAAAACGTTGAGCGTTCATGCACTAATTACGGTTACGGTGAACTTTAATCACATCCGGCATTACGCGGATTTTACGCATAATGTTAGCCAGATGGACGCGATCGTTCGCGGTGAGGCGGATAAAGGCGCTGTAAACACGGCCGTCGCGCTCTTCCGTGTTAAGACTTTGGATGTTGGAACCCGCCGTGTTGATCGCTGCCGTCAGGTTCGCCAGTGCGCCCTGATGGTTGAACATATCAACCTTAATTTCCGCGACAAACTCCTGGTCGATAACCTTGTCCCACTCAACCGGCATGAACTTCTCGGGCTCTTTCTGATAGCCACGGATGTTACGACAGGATTCGTGATGCACCACCAGACCTTTACCCGGGCTGACGTGCGCGACAATCGGATCGCCAGGAATCGGACGACAGCACTTGGCAAAGGTGATCAATACGCCATCAGCACCTTTAATCGGCAGCTTTTTGCGTTTGCTGTTGCTTTGCGGTTGCTCAGCGCCAGACTGCAGCAGGTTTTTCGCCACCACCACGCTCATGGCGTTGCCGAGGCCGATTTCCGCCAGCAAATCGTCAATGCTGGTCAGCTTCATGCGCTCCAGCTCGTGCTGAATATTTTCCGGCGGGATCTCTGCCAGCTTCTTGCTGCCGCCGAGCGCATGGCTCAACAGGCGACGGCCAAGGTTAACGGAGTCTTCGCGTTTCAGGTTTTTCAGCAGCTGACGAATCTTGGCGCGCGCTTTTGAACTCACCACAAAGTTAAGCCACGCCGCGTTAGGACGGGCACCTGGCGCGGTGATAATTTCAATGGTTTGGCCGCTAGTTAGCGATTGCGACAGTGGATAAGGCTGGCGATCGACGCGGGCGCCCACACAGGCATGGCCAATATCGGTGTGCACGGCGTAAGCGAAATCTACCGGCGTGGCGCCAGCAGGCAGTTCGACGATGCGTCCTTCCGGCGTGAAGACGTAGATCTCATCCGGGAAGAGATCGGATTTCACGCTCTCGATAAATTCAAACGAGCTACCAGCGCTTTGTTGCAGCTCCAGCAGGCTTTGCAGCCAGCGCTGGGCGCGAATCTGTGCGGTCGTGCCGCTTTCACCGGCCTCTTTATAAGCCCAGTGTGCCGCTACCCCCATCTCCGCCATCTGATCCATATCTTCGGTACGGATTTGCACTTCAACGGGCACGCCGTGCGGGCCAATCATTGATGTATGCAGTGATTGATAGCCGTTGGCCTTGGGAATAGCGATGTAATCTTTGACGCGTCCTGGACGCGGTTTGTACAGGCTGTGCATCTGACCGAGCACGCGATAACAGGTATCCAGGTCTTTCACGATAACGCGAAAGGCATAAATATCCATGATCGAGTGGAATCGCTGCTCTTTCAGGTGCATTTTGCGGTAGATCGAATAAAGATGCTTCTCGCGGCCACTGACACGGCAGGGAATGCCTGCTTCCTGTAAGCGCCCGTCGATTTCAGAAAGGATCTTCTGAATCATCTCTTTACGATTACCGCGTGCCGCTTTCACCACCTCTTTTATCACGCGGAAACGATTTGGATAGAGGGCTTCAAAGCCGAGTTCTTCCAACTCTGTTTTCAGGTGATGAATACCAAGTCGGTGCGCCAGAGGACTGTAAATCTCCAGCGTTTCCAGTGCGATACGACGTTTCTTATCCGGTCGCAACGCACCGAGCGTGCGCATGTTGTGCGTGCGGTCAGCCAGCTTGATCAGAATGACGCGGATATCCTGCACCATCGCCATGATCATTTTGCGGAAGTTTTCAGCCTGCGCTTCTTTCTTGTCGCGGAACTTCAGCTTGTCGAGTTTCGACACGCCTTCCACCAGTTCGGCCACGCTTTTGCCAAACAGCTGTTCCATATCCTGGTAAGTGGCGGGTGTATCTTCGATCACGTCATGCAGCAGCGCTGCCATCAGCGTTTCATGGTCGAGTTTCATCTCGGCCAGAATGCAGGCAACGGCAACAGGATGGGTGATGTAAGGTTCACCGCTGGAGCGTGTCTGACCCTCGTGGGCATCACGCGCGACGAGATAAGCTTGCTTGAGGCGCTTGATTTGCTCCTCAGGCAAGTATTTTTCAATCAGTTGATTGAGGCTTTCAAACAGATACAAGGTTGACCTGCGAAGTGCTGTTAACGACGACCTTCAGCGATAGCGGTAACGGCTTGTAACTCAGCGGCTTCCTGCTCTTGCTGCTCCTGACGATCACGCACATCCAGAATCTGGGTGGTGATCAGGCCTTCTTCGATTTCGCGCAGGGCGATAACGGTGGCTTTATCGTTCTCTTCCGGAACCAGCGGATCTTTACCGCCTACCTGCATCTGACGTGCACGACGTGCAGCGACCAACACCAGGTCAAAACGGTTACCAATTTTCTCTACTGCGTCCTGAACGGTTACGCGTGCCATAGGTGTGCTACTCCACAGATGATGAAGAAATGACTGGGCATAATACTGAAAGTGACTTCAGACTGCCAATAGTTTGCTGATTAAAGCATCATGTCGCGATTTTTGGCGACTCATACGCAGACGTTCTGCGCGAATAATGTGTTTCAGGTCGGTCAGTGCCAGGTCGAAATCATCATTCACAATCAGATAATCGTATTCAGCGTAGTGACTCATTTCCGCCACGGCCTGAGCCATACGGCGGGCGATAACCTCTTCGCTATCCTGACCACGGCCACGCAGGCGACGATCTAACTCTTCAGTCGACGGCGGCAGCACAAAAATGCTGCGTGCGGCAGGCATTTTCTGGCGAATTTGCTGAGCACCTTGCCAGTCGATATCCAGAAATACATCGACACCGGTCGCCAGCACGCGCTCAATCGCGGCGCGCGAGGTACCGTAGTAATTGCCAAACACTTCCGCATGTTCGAGGAAGTCTTCAGCGGCAATCATGGTCTCAAATTCAGGCTTGGAGACAAAGAAATAGTGTTCACCATGAACTTCACCGGGACGCACGCCGCGAGTGGTATGGGAAACAGACACCTGCGTATCGTACAGCGGCTGTGTCTTCAATAAAGCCTGAATCAGACTGGATTTACCCGCGCCACTGGGGGCGGAAACAATATAAAGCGTGCCTTGAGCCATGGTTATCTTGAATTGAGTAAAGAGCGGAGTCGATTTCCTGCACAGTATACACGGCTTAACGGTGCCACGCAGCGTTTGCCGTTGGGCTAAGGTAATTCTTTTTCTGTGAACCCGCGCCAGATAACGCGGTAAGCCGCTGCAAACGGCTTAAAAAACCGGGAATACGTTTGCTCTTTATCACCTTCAGCACTGGTCATTGCCCTCATCGCACTCTCCAATAGACAAAAAGGAGAGCACGATGAAAGGATGGTGGTGGTTGTGTTGCTGGTTTTTCACTGCGGCTTGCGGGGCTGAAGCGCTGTGCCCTAACTGGTCACCGGTGCGCGCCGAACAAGAGATGGTTCATTTACATAGCCAGCTACGGCACTGGGATGATGCCTACTATCGCAAAGGCACGACTCTGGTTAGCGATGGGGACTATGACAGCCTGCAGCAACGCTTACTGCATTGGCAGCGCTGCTTCGCGACGGATCAACGGGCTTATCAAGCGCAGCCCACAACGAACGGTAGTACCCGACATCCGGTGGCACACACAGGGGTACGGAAACTGCGTGACAAGTTGGCGGTGGCTTACTGGATGCAGGATAAATCGCCACTGTGGATACAGCCGAAAGTCGATGGCGTGGCGGTAACGCTGGTGTATCGACGCGGGCAATTGGTTTCCCTGGTGAGTCGCGGCGATGGCTTGCGTGGCGAAGAGTGGATATCCAAAGCCCGCCATATTCCGGCGATTCCTACTCACATTGAAACCGATCGTGAAGAGGTGGTGCTGCAAGGCGAGCTGTTTCTGCTTATGACCGATCATCAGCAAGCACGTGACGGAGGGCGAAATGCCAGAGCGCAGGTGGCGGGTGCGATGATGCGTCATGAAGCTTCTCCGCTGCTGGCAGATTTCGGCATTTTTATCTGGGCATGGCCCGATGGTTCAATCCAGATGCCCGCTCGACTCGCGCAGTTATCACGCTGGGGATTCGGTCTGGCGCAGGACTGGAGCCGCCCAATCAAGAACGAAGAGGAGGCGGAGGTGTGGCGCGATCGCTGGTTCCGTGCATCTTTGCCGTTCGTCACAGATGGCGTCGTGATCCATCAATCACCCGTCGGTGCCGGGCGGGACTGGCAGCCTGGCCAGGGACATTGGTCGGCCGCGTGGAAATATCAGCCGGTTGAAATCAGCAGTGAAGTGTTGTCCGTGGATTTCAACGTTGGGCGCACCGGGAAAATTGCTGTTGTGCTCAACCTCATCCCTGTTCAGCTGGATGATAAAACCGTGCGTAGAGTGAATCTTGGATCGCTGCGGCGATGGCGGGAGCTGGATGTCATCGCTGGCGATCAGGTGATAGTGACGTTAGCCGGTCAGGGAATTCCCCGCTTAGAGCGAGTGATCTGGCGAGTGGCAGGGCGTGAATATCCAGTAGCACCACAGCAGGGCGAATTTAACTCGCTGTCATGTTTGCATTTCAATCAGGATTGCCGGCTTCAGTTCTTATCACGCCTCACGTGGCTCAGTCAGAAATCGGTGCTGAACATCCCTGGCGTGCAACGTAGTAGCTGGCAGCGGTTACTGCACAATGGCGCGATCACCCATCTGTTCTCCTGGCTGACGTTAACGCCTGAAGAGATTGCGCAGGACAGCGGAATATCCGCCGCGCGGGCACAGGAGATCTGGCAACGTTTCCAACAGACACGTCAGCAACCCTTTCGGCGCTGGGTGAGCGCATTAGGTCTACCGCTCCCCCGTGCCGCGTTGCAGGCCTTACCGGATAATGACTGGACAGCTTTACTGGCTCGCTCGACAGAGGAGTGGCAGCAGTTGCCCGGTGTCGGGCGCACGCTGGCAGAGCGGATTGTTACCATGCTGCAGGATGAGGAATTACAGCAACTGATCCGCTTTTTACAGCTGCAGGAGATTCCTGATGCACCTTAATGTTCGGGATGGGGATAGTTGAAGATCGGCAGGCCAAGGCGGAAGCGCAGTGCTAATAAACGGCCAAAAAAGCCAGCCAACAGCGTAATGATCACCACGGCTTCATGCGGAAGCGGCGTTTTGAGCAACAAAATGTAGAGCCAGCCTGCGGCAAACGCGATACCGGCGTACAGCTCTTTTTGAAATACCAACGGAATGCGGTTGCAGAACATATCACGTAATACGCCACCAAATACGCCGGTGATCACGGCGGCAATAGCGGCAATGATTGAGGCATGGCCAGAATCCAGCGCGACCTGCGCGCCAATAATGGAGAACACCACCAGGCCAAGCGCATCCAGTACCAGAAACACTTTACGCAGATGATTCATCAGAGGGGCAACAAAAGTGGTCACTACTGCAGCGGCGGCCACAATCATGATGTACTCCGGGTTTTTAACCCAGCTCAATGGATAGTGCCCGAGCAGGATGTCACGCACCGAGCCGCCTCCGATTGCAGTGACGGACGCAATGATGATGACGCCAAACAGATCCATTTTGCGGCGACCAGCGGCCAGCGCACCGGTCATGGCTTCGGCGGTGATGCCAATAATGTAGAGAACGGTTAATAACATAGAGCACTCCATAAGATCGGCGGCCAGCCTAAAGATTTCCTCAGCTATCGACCACTGAGTATTTCTAAAGCAGACGTCATCGGATTAGCTGTTTTGATGCCGCTCATGCTAACAGGCTTAACCCGCTTGATAAATTAGGAGTGCGTTACGTTTTCGCATAAAAAAATATGATGTGATCCGTGTGATCGTGCAGGTCCGAGGGGTAAGAGGACGGGTGAAGAAGAGATGTTAACCGTATCAAAAAAAGAAAAAAGCGTGCTGGCGACCAGCACGCGAACGCATCTTCTCAGATGCCCAGAGCCCACCATACAGACTTGTTTTTATTATCCGTTTCTTGCTCGCACGTTAGCGAAACTTTTCAGGCTAAAACGGTATTCTGGTTGGAACCAGGAACGACCGTAGTAGCAGTAGACCAGCATTCTGATGGATACCATGGCCAGGTAGCCCCATATAGCGCACAACACTGAAGGGGTCAGCCATACGGTAAACAGTGTGACACCCAGGCCAACCAGCACCGATGAGGTTTCTGTGAAGGCGATACGCGAGAATTGTTTCTCACGCTGTAATATGGCGCGATAATGTTGCCCTTGTGGAATAATGATGAAAATCACCGAAATCATTTCCAGCATAATCGCCATTTCCGGTTGGTTCATGATTCGGCTATATAAATCACTACCAATAAACAGCACGGCGAATATTATCATGCCACTTAATACATTTCCCCAGTAGAGAATGGAAAGTTCGCTGTTATTAAGGTTTATACTTCTGATAACTGAATTGCCAAATCCACGGTCGGCAAGCGTATCAATAATCAATAACATCACAATGGCAATCGCGAGTAAATCTAACTCGTTTGCCTGAAGTATTTGTGCCAGAAGTGAAAGTTGTAAAACACCAATGCCGACGATTTTTATGGATGACAAAATTGACCATTTGGCGCTGGCCAAACTTTTTTCTCTTATCGCCATGTTCTGCTCGTTATGGTACATGTACCAATGCAATTAAGGGTTCACCCGGGCGCCTGCCCAGAGTACAGATTACATCAATGCAGCGTGTCCTGGCGCAGCCCTGAAATGCCTTTCAGAGTTTGCCACGTAAAGATGCATTCAATTAAATGATGTTCTGAATTTAAAGAGATGCCCCTGGCGCGTAAATATTTCATTGTCTCAGCGGTATCTCCTCCTGTTCGGAGGAAATCCGCAAGATCATTATAAAATCCCTTTGAATTATTATATTCCCCGGCCAGTATCCTACTGGCAATCTCAACAAATTCTTTTTCAGACAACAAAGGATAGGTTGAGCGATCCATGTTATTTCCCTGCTGTTGTTATTATCGGGTATTGCTGTGTGTGAATGAGTTATACCGTGTTTTAATTAAATTAACACCATAAGAAAACTCCTATAAATGAACTTCAGAAATAAATGGTTTCAGACTTTGCATCAGAATAGATAAGGGGACGGATGAGCGATTAATAAGTCCTGTTAGACATTTTGATCGGCGATTAAACAAGCCATTTGAATAAGTAAGAAAAAACACCGATAAATCAGAGGGGCTAAGACTTAGGGGGCGTGCTCTCACCAGGAATTTTCCTGGTGAGAAGACTTTAGCCAGACTGGTGATTAGCACGAAAAGGAACAGATATTTTCGTTAAACAGTTAAACGCTATTACGTGGAAAAAATTGGCTTTTTTATGGATTACTTCCAGCGAAAGTTAAAGCATTACGATTTTTATAATGCATTGATTCTAATGAGTTAACAGGTGAAGAAGTTGATCCAGGTCGCGTTTTACCCAGGCAACATCCTGAGAAAATTTTTCATCAGACATAAGGGGTTGGCGATAAACCACCATCACCACTTCGGCTCCCTTTTCGTTAGCAATCACGCGCATTGGCATATAAATCTCCTTACCGCTGCCGGTATCGATCCAATGATCCATGACGCCAAAGGGGTTGTGTGGCGTGAAGCGGATTTTCACGGAACCTTCAGGTCCTTTGGCTTTCCAGTAGTTACCCTCTTGCGTGAGCGTACTGGCACTTAGCCCACTGGCCCATTTGGCAAAGCATTCAGGTTTCCAGATGGTTTCATATAAATCTAACCAGTTGCGGGGAATGGTCAGCGTGACTGTCTGAGATGGCAGCATGGAACCTCCGTTAGGCGAATGAAAGGCAGGGAATCCGTAAGGGTGGCTTCTGGAGATGAATGATGGCCGCCACAGTAAAATGGCGGTCTTAAGGCCGTACCCTACAGAATAATGAGACTGCCTACAGCAAAGAGTACCTTAACTGAAGGGGATTCCGCTGCAAATGGCAGGATAGTGGAAGTGTGCTGCAACAGAGGTTTCCAGTAAAAATCCTGCTATCAGATAAACTTGCCGCGTCCCTGGATATCCTTCGTCTCTGCTGTGCCATCCTGATGGCGTAAAACAAAGCGGTCAGATTGAGCCACTACCGCGCAGCTGTGATTGGGGAAGATGCGCAGCAGAGCCCCACGCGCCGGAGCATGATCTCCGTATTGCAGAAAGCCATGCTCTTCCGAAAGTTTCAGAACTTCGTATTGGTTGCCCTGCTCATCAACGCCGATACCGAAACCGCTGGCGTTAGTGCCGTGCGGACCCTTATCAGAGCTGAGCATCTTGGAGCCGGCATCAATAATCGCGAAATGCGGATTCACCGCCACTACACGCGTTACCACGCTGAGTGCCAGTGCATCGGGCGTGCACAGCCCCAGGCGCCAGGCGGTAAGATCCAGCAGCGCATAATTTCCCGGGCGAATTTCGTCGCTGCCTTCAGCCACCGGCGCGGCCAGTGCTGTAGGCGTGGAGCCCACGGAAATGGGGCAACGCGCAAAGCCTGCAGCGATCAATTGCTGCTGAACTTGACGCATCAAGATGATTTCCTGCTGTGCAACTTCAGCGATAGCCACGGCATGACCTGCGCCGTAAGCATGGCCGGCGTGTGAAATCAGCCCGGCAAAAGTTAACCCCGCTGCTTTAATCTGCTGCGCCAATGCCACGGCTTCACCGCTGTGTGGATCCACTCCCACGCGATGCAATCCCACATCGACTTTGATGGCAATGGACAACTCACTGGCAGGCTGCTGGCGATGCGCTTGAGCGATTGCCGTGACGCCGAGAGTACAGTCGGCAATACAGGTGACACGCGCCTGATATTGCACGGCGACAGCCAGTAATTCAGTGAGTGTATCGGCGTGAACAACGGGATAAGCCAGCAGCAAATCGCGCTCCCCACCGAGGATAAAGGCAACACCCTCACTAGGTTTTGACACGGTAATACCACGCGCACCTAACTGGCGTTGCTGTTCGGCAATCCAGACACTTTTATGCGTTTTGATATGTGGACGCAGCGTGACACCTGCGGCATCGGCTTTTTGCTGCATGTGTTGCAGATTGCGTTGCAGGCGCGTCGCATCAATTTCGAGGTAAGGTGTCAGTCGGTCAGCGATAAGCGGGCGTAACCAGCCGGCATTGGCATTCTGTTCCATCATGATAGTCCGCAGAGTATTCCAGGTGCGGACTATCATTCATCAATGTGCGGCAGAATGCCAGCCGTCAGCTTATCCCTTCACTGAAGTGTCAGTGTTCTGGAATCCGCCGCCCAGGTCTTCAATTAATACCACTGCCAGATTGATCTGCTGCGCCTGCAACGCCACCAGTTTCTGATCGGACTCGATGAGTTGGTTCTGGATGGTTAGCACATCAAGGTACGGACGCAATCCTGCGGTGTATTCACGGTTTAAATCATCCCATGCGCTATGAATGAGTTGATTCGCGCTCTGCTGCTGCGCCAGCTGATCCTGAATCGACTGCAGTTGCGTAATGGTATCGCTGATATTCCCCAGGGAACCAATCAGCAGCTTGTTGTACTGCGCGACAGCCAGATCATAGTTAGCGTCACTTTCCGCTAAATCGGCGCGGCGCTTGCCGGCATCGAAGATCGGCAGAGACAGACTTGGACCCACGTTAAAGAATCGGCTGGGTGCACCGAAAAATGCATCGCCGAGCAGTGAACGGGTACCGGCTTCCGCCACCAGGTTGATGTTGGGATAGAACTCGGTTTTCGTTGCGGCAATTTGTTTTGATGCTGCTTCTACGCGCCAGCGTGCTGCCACCACATCCGGGCGACGACCCAGTAGCTCCGCTGGAATATTACCCGGCAGCGTGGCGGCAATGGGGACACTCATTTTCGCTGGTTTCAGTTGGTGCCAGTAATCCGGCCCTTTACCAATTAGCGTGGAAAGTAGAATGCCGGCATCGGTGATATTCTGTCTGGCTTCAGTCAGAGTCGCTTCAGCGGTTTTTTGCTGCGATAGCGCCTGCTTGTATTGATAGTCGGACGTCAAACCGGCGCTGACATACTGCTGCTGAATTTTGGCGATGCCACTGGAACGATCGGCATTCTGTTTTGCCAGTTCAGCGTTCGACCAGGCCAGGTTGAGGTTATTCCAGGCTCGCGTCACGTTGACGGCGAGCGTCAACTGGCTGGCTTGGCGATCCAACTCACTGGCGCGCGCCTGACCCAGCGCGGCTTCTGCTGCATCTTTCTTGCCGCCCCACAGATCAAAGGTGTAGCTCATGCCGATATTGGCCGTGCGCAGCGTGCTGTAGCTTTTCCCTTGCAGAAGCGGGTCGTCGACTTTTGCCACACGTGAACGCGTGATTCCTGCATTGAGATCCACATCGGGATAGCGTTCAGCATCGGCAGCAATGACCTGCGCATTGGCTTTGTCTGCCTGCGCGTTCACCACCTGCAGGTCCGGGCTTGAAGTCATGGCATCAGCAATGAGCCGATTTAGCTGTGGATCGTTAAATCCCTGCCACCATTCGGTTTTCGGCCAGTTTGCTGCGCTGAAATGCGCGCCGCTAAGGGATGCTTTGGCTTGCAGTGAGTTGGCATCGAGCAAAGCGTTATGAGGATGTAAGCCGTGCGGATTGGCACAACCAGCCAGCAGTGCGCTGGCCACGGCAAGCGCCAGCAGCGCGCGTGGTTTAGTGGTAAATTGCAGGTTCATGTTTTTGGTCAGAATAGAAGAGAGCAGACCATTACATGAGTCTGTGCAATTTTTGACAAACCTGTTTTTCGTTAAGAATGGTTGGTAAATGTGAGCAGTGCAGAAGGGGCAGCAGGCGAAGGCCTGCTGCATCAACAGATTAGACGTAAAGTGACGCTTCACCCGGTGGGCGAGTTTTAAAGCGGCGGTGCAGCCATAAGTACTGCTCAGGTGCGCGCAGGATCTCTTTCTCGATCACTTTATTCATGTAAGCCGCAGCAGCCGCTTCATCTTCATACGGATAGTTTTGCAACTCCGGTTGAATGATGAGCTGATAACCGCTCTTATCGCTGTTGCGGATCAGCACTATCGTTAGCATGGCCGGTTTAGCCAGACGCGATAATACGAAGGTGCCATTGGTGGTAGCCGCTTTTTCGACAGCAAACAGCGGAGCGAACACGCTGCCTTTCGGGCCGTAATCCTGATCCGGCGCGAACCAGACGGCTTCGCCCTGTTTCAAAGCCTGCACCATACCGCGCAGATCGCGACGATCAATCATCGCCTTATTTGATCGCATGCGACCTTTCGTCTGCGCCCACTCCATTGCCTGATTGTTGTGCGGGCGATACATCGCCATCATTGGCTGACACAGTCCGGTAATGCGGCCACCCAACTCAAGCGACATGAAATGCACACCAATCGCCATCACGCCGCGATGGTTTTGCTGCGCATTTTGCAGGTTGTGCAGGCCTTCAACCTGGAAATAACGGCGGACGCGCGCATCCGACCAGAACCAGGCAATACCGGTCTCTGCCAGCGCCATGCCGAGGGATTCAAAGTTACCGGCGATCAATACCTCTTTATCTTCCTCATTGATATGCGGGAAGCAGAGTTCAATATTGCGGCGGGTAATGCGCTCACGACGCTTCAGAAAGTGACGCGACAGCTTGCCGGCAGAGGCGCCAAGCCGAATTAAAATAGGATAGGGAAGCTGCACCAGCAGCCACAGCACACCCAGCCCAAACCAGGTAAACCAGTAGCGGGGATGCAAAAGTTTAGAATTGAACTGCCCGTTTTTCTTCATAACGCCTTCAGGGAGAGAGTGGGTGTATCGCACAAAGAAGGGTGTCCATGAATTCCTGGCGGTACGACTGTGTTAATTACGACCAGTAGATTAGCAAATAGTGCCCTCAAAGAAACGTAATCTCTGCAATCTTTAGGATTGAGAGGTTTCATTGAGGAAGCGTATTTTCAACGGAAGATTCATGGAATGAAAAAAAATAATTGATGATAAACAACAACATAATTTCTTACTGTGATAGTCCATAAGGTTGATTCACAGTCATGTTTAGTCAGCCATTGACATGCATCATCATCAAAGCTTTCACAATCTTTACATTGCAAAGTCTGCAAATTGGTCTAATGGATAAACGAAAGGTGTTGGGATGCTGAGCGGGCAAATAAGCCCGGATCACCGGGCTTTTTTTAACACCAGCCGAATGAGGTGTTATTCGATGTTCTGAATCTGCTCGCGCATCTGCTCAATCAATACCTTCAGCTCAATAGCTGACGCCGTGATATCGGCATTGATCGACTTAGAGGCCAGTGTGTTCGACTCACGATTGAACTCTTGCATCATAAAGTCGAGACGGCGACCAACCGCTTCTTTTTTCTTCAGAATGTTGTAGGTTTCTTTGACGTGCGCATCCAGACGATCCAGCTCTTCCGCCACATCAATGCGCTGCGCCATCATGACGAGTTCTTGCTCAAGGCGCGTATTTTCCAGCTGTACTTCCGCTTCTTCCAGTTTGCTGATCAGACGTTCACGCTGCCACTTCACCACTTCCGGCATCTGCGCACGCACTTTGCTGACTTCCAGCGACACGCCTTCTAAACGCTGCTCAATCAGGGTCTTGAGCGCAGTGCCTTCGCTTTCACGAGCAATGATGAAGTCATCCAGTGCGCCGTCGAGTGCGGTCAGCAGTTCGGTATTTATCGCATCCAGATCCTGTTCCTGAGCTGACATCACGCCAGGCCAGCGCAGAATATCCAGTGGATTAATTGCGCCTTCGTCGGTTTGCATCTTCACCCAGTTGGCGGATCGCACCAGCTGTTTCGCTAAGGCTTCATTCAGTTGCAGCTCACCTTGTGCACTGGGGTCGGCATCAAAGCGCAGGTTGCACTCGATTTTACCGCGCGTCAGGCGATTACGGATACGCTCGCGAATCACCGGCTCCAGGCTACGAAATTGTTCCGGCAGACGGATGTAGGTTTCCAGATAGCGTTGGTTTACCGAACGGATTTCCCAGGCTGCGCTGCCCCAGTGGCCTTTTGCTTCGCGGCGGGCGTAAGCGGTCATGCTGCGGATCATAAGCTTGTACTCATTTTCAGGAATGTTCATCGCATTATAGTGATGGCAGCCGAACCATGATAGGCATAAGCGCAATGAGCTAACGCAGCGCGCAACTTTCGGTGAAAAGGATGACGTATCCACCTTTCACACCCTATGATGTCCTGTGTGATACCTAAACAGTCTGAGGCTATGATGCTGAATAAATTGGCGATGCCGTTGGCGTTCGTCTTCTTTCTGGCCGGATGCCAGACAACCGCTGCACCTCCTGAACAGATCCCACCGAATACCGCTCCTGTTGCTGTGTGCGGCTCAGGGGACATCATGATGCAAACCACCCTGTGGTTCGGGATGAACAAGCCGAAAGGCGGCGTCATCAGCAGCAGCGAATGGCAGCAATTTGTTGATAATGATGTCACGCCACGATTCAAAGATGGGCTTTCAGTGTATGACGGTAAAGGTCAGTGGCTGGGAAAGGGTGGAAAGCTGGCGCGTGAAAACAGCAAAGCGTTAATGCTGATACATCAGCCGGACCGTGCAAGTTCTGACAGCATCAATGCGCTGCGCGACATTTATAAAAAGCGCTTCGATCAGGAGTCGGTGATGCGTGTCGATTCGCTGGTGTGTGTCGCGTTCTAAAGCAGAACAGGGCCGCTTTGATGGGCGCGGCCCTGTAAAGAGCGGCTAGCAGGCCGCTCCGCTGTGATTAAATGAACAATCCTGCAAACGCGGCTGACAGCAGGCTCACTAGCGTGGAACCATATACCAGCTTCCAGCCAAAGCGCGATACCACATTGCCCTGGCGCTCATTCAGTCCTTTAATCGCTCCCGCCACGATGCCAATTGAGGCAAAGTTAGCAAACGACACTAAAAACACGGACAGAATGCCGAGACCGCGCGGTGACATTCCCGCAGCGACTTTCTTCAGCTCAATCATGGCCACGAATTCATTGGCTACCAGTTTGGTCGCCATGATGCTTGCCGCTTGCAGGGCATCGGCAGAAGGAATGCCAATCAACCACGCAAACGGATAGAAGACATAGCCAAGCAGTTGCTGGAAGCTGTAGCCAAATACCGCGGCAAACAGAGCGTTAATGGCGGCGATCAGGGCGATAAATCCAATCAGCATCGCCAGAATAATCATCGCCACTTTAAAACCTGCCAGGATGTATTCGCCCAGCATCTCAAAGAAGCTCTGGTCTTCGTGCAGCTTATCCAGTGCAATGCGTTCTTCATTTTCCGGGCGTGTCGGGTTGATGATCGACAAGATAATGAAGGTACTGAACATATTCAGCAGCAGTGCGGCAACCACATATTTTGCATCAATCATCGACATGTAAGCACCGACAATCGATAGCGACACCGTCGACATCGCAGCTGCGGCCATGGTGTACATGCGCGGTGCGGAGATATCGCCGAGGATACCTTTATAGGCGATGAAGTTCTCCGATTGACCCAGAATCAGCGTACTCACGGCATTGAATGATTCAAGTTTGCCCATCCCGTTCACCTTCGACAGCAGGGTACCGACCAGACGAATCAACAACGGCAGAATACGCCAGTGCTGCAAGATGCCGATCAGGGCGGAAATGAACACAATCGGACAGAGCACGCCGAGGAAAATAAACGCCAGTCCCTGCTTCGCCATATTGCCGAACACAAAATCGGTACCTTGCGCAGCAAAGGTCAATAAGGTTTCGAAGAAGCCGCCGACAGCCGTTACCACTGACTGGCCGCCCGCTGAATGCAGGAAGAACCAACCCAGTGCCGCTTCAACAACCAGCAATTGAATAATAAAACGCGGACGAATCAGTTTGCGGTCATGGCTGACCAACAGCGCAAGGGCGAAGATCACCACCAGCGCCAGCAGGAAATGGAGTATCGCTGTCATCATTTGTCTTTTTATTGGAGGAAAGGGCGCATTTAGCCACAGCTGAGGCGAAATTTCATCCGGGAAAAGTGCCGCATGTAGGCAGGACAGCCGCGCACGAAGTCCGTATAATGCGCAGCCAAACCTAAGCAAGCCGGAGAGAAACCATGCGTCCAGCAGGCCGTAACGCATCTGAAGTGCGTCCCGTCACCCTCACTCGTCACTACACCAAACATGCAGAAGGTTCTGTGCTGGTTGAGTTCGGTGAAACCAAAGTGCTGTGCACCGCCACCGTTGAAGAAGGTGTGCCACGTTTCCTCAAAGGTAAAGGTCAGGGCTGGGTCACTGCGGAATACGGCATGTTGCCGCGTTCCACCCACAGCCGTATGGCGCGCGAAGCGGCCAAAGGTAAGCAAGGTGGCCGTACGCTGGAGATTCAACGTCTGATTGCTCGCTCGCTGCGTGCCGCAGTGGATTTGGATGCGTTGGGCGAGTTCACCATCACACTGGACTGCGACGTGATTCAGGCCGACGGTGGCACGCGTACTGCGTCGATTACCGGTGCATGCGTCGCGTTAGCCGATGCGTTGAATGCGCTGGTTGCGGCGGGCAAGTTAAAAGCCAGCCCGTTAAAAGGCATGGTGGCGGCGATTTCGGTCGGTATCGTTGGCGGTGAAGCGCTGTGCGATCTGGAGTACGTGGAAGATTCTGCGGCTGAAACCGATATGAACGTCGTCATGACTGAAGATGGCCGCATGATTGAAGTACAGGGCACCGCCGAAGGCGAGCCGTTCAGCCATGAAGAATTACTGCAGCTGCTGGCGCTGGCGCGAGGCGGCATTGAGCAGTTGATTCAGGCGCAAAAAGCAGCGCTAACAAATTGATATAACAGGCGACCAGAGAGTCGCCTTTTCTTTATTTGAGGAGTGAGAAATGAAAGCCTGGCAGCGTCAGTTTATTGAATTCGCCCTGAACAAAGGGGTGCTGAAGTTTGGTGAGTTCACCCTGAAATCGGGTCGTAAAAGCCCATACTTCTTTAATGCCGGTTTATTCAATACCGGCCGTGACTTAGCGCTGCTGGGACGTTTCTATGCGCAGGCGCTGGTGGATGGCGGCGTTGATTTTGATCTGCTGTTTGGCCCGGCCTACAAAGGGATTCCGATTGCCACCACCACGGCCGTCGCACTGGCCGATCATCATGATCGCGATGTGCCTTACTGCTTCAATCGTAAAGAAGCCAAAGATCACGGTGAAGGCGGCTTGCTGGTCGGTAGCCCGCTGCAGGGTAAAGTGATGCTGGTGGATGATGTGATCACCGCGGGTACCGCTATTCGTGAATCGATGGACATCATCAGCGCGCACAATGCCACATTGGCGGGCGTCATGATTTCGCTGGATCGCCAGGAGCGCGGCCGTGGTGATATCTCCGCCATTCAGGAAGTGGAACGTGACTATCAGTGCAAAGTCACGGCGATCATTACGCTCGCGGAACTGATTGATTATCTGGAAGAGAAGCCGGAAATGGCAGACCATCTGGCGAAAGTGCGGGCGTATCGTAAAGAGTACGGTATTTAACATCGCGGCTTTATCACGGCCGCCATCGCTGGCGACCGGATGATGGACTAAGGTATTTTATCGCGCGCCCAATTATGGGCGCGCCTGATGAATCGCTACACTAACTGTGCAGCAATCAGTGGCCAGCGGCTGTCAAAATCAGCTGTTGGACGATAGCGGAATTCAGATCGCACATAGCGGGAAAGCAACCCTTCGCAGAACGCCAGCAACTGGCTCGCCAGCAGCGTTTCATCAGTCTGGAAGCCTTCACCATCACGCATTTTCTTCTCTCGCATCACCTGACGCAGCTGCACCTCAATGCGTTCGAACAACTGATTGATACGCCCTTGCAGGCGATCCTGTTCAAACATCAGCGCGTGGCCGGTCAAAATACGCGTCAGCCCCGGATTACGCTCACCAAATCCCAGAATCAGCTGCACGATTAAACGCAGTCGCGCGAGTGTTTCTTTCTCATCTTTCAGGATTAGATTGATGCGGGTAATCAGACTGTCTTCAATAAACTCGATCAGGCTGTCGAACATACGCGTTTTGCTTGGGAAGTGGCGGTAGAGTGCCGCTTCCGAAACGCCTACATTGGCTGCCAGCTTGGCGGTGGTGATTCGCTGACTGCCATCGCCCGACTCCAGCATTTGCGCTAGCGCCTGCAAAATCTCTTCGCGACGATTCCGTTTCGCGGCTTTTTTTTCTGCCATGACCTTCAAGACCCCTGAAATTCACCAAAAACAGGCAATACTGCCTCGTCAGCCACAAGCGGTTTGGCCCGTAGCGACGAGAGATAAAAAGATGGCTTGCGAAAAGTGTCGCGTGTTACTGACGACCAGAGTGGCCAAAACCGCCGGCGCCGCGATCGCTGGTGTCAAAATCCTCCACCAGGTTGAATTCGGCTTGAACCACCGGCACAAAGACCAATTGCGCCAAACGGTCGCCAGGCTGCAGCGTAAAGCTATCCTGACCACGGTTCCAGACGGAGACCATCAGTTGGCCCTGATAATCGGAGTCGATTAAGCCCACCAGGTTGCCCAGCACGATGCCATGCTTATGGCCCAGACCTGAGCGGGGCAAAATCACAGCGGCCAGCGCAGGGTCAGCAATGTGAATCGCCAGACCAGTTGGCACCAGCGTGGTCATGCCTGGGGAGATCTCCAGTGCACCATCAAGGCAAGCACGCAGATCGAGACCGGCAGAACCCGAGGTGGCATAAGTTGGCAGTGGGAATTCGTTACCCACGCGCGCATCCAGAATTTTAACGTCGATTTTTTTCATCATAACGGCTGACAATCTCGTCTATTAATTGTTGGCCAAGGAGCGTCTTATCACTGAGCGGTAAGACTTTCTCTCCTTCCTGCCAAAAAAGGTGAAGAGCATTGGTGTCGCTATTGAATCCCTGTCCTGCCTGCGCCACATCGTTCGCGCAGATCAGGTCCAGATTTTTTCGCACCCGTTTTTGCCGCGCGTATTCTTCCACATTCTGGGTTTCGGCAGCAAATCCCACCACATAAGGGCGATGGTTCTGTAATGCCGCTACGCCTGCGACAATATCCGGGTTCTTCACCAACTGCAGCGTGACGTTATCATCGCCACCCTGTTTTTTGATTTTCTCTGCGGCAATGTTTGCCGCCCGGTAGTCTGCCACGGCAGCGCTGGCAATGAAAATATGTTGTTGGCTGATTTGCGTCATCACCGCCGCTTCCATTTCCAGTGCACTCCCCACATCAACGCGCGTGACGCCAGCGGGCGTAGGCAGTGTGACCGGGCCCGCCACCAGTGTCACCGTTGCGCCACGTTTTGCGGCGGCGGCGGCAATGGCGAATCCCATTTTACCGGAGCTGTGATTGCTAATGTAACGAACCGGGTCCAGCGCCTCACGGGTTGGGCCGGCGGTGATCATAATGTTGAGATGTTGCAGATCGTTGACGGGCGCGGCCCACTCCAGCGCATGAGCGACAATTGCCAGCGGATCAAGCATGCGGCCGGGGCCTACATCGCCGCAGGCCTGGCTGCCGCTGTCTGGCCCCCAAATCAGAACGCCTCGCTGATTTAGACGCTGAAGATTTTCCTGGGTAATCGGCGCGCGGTACATCTGCTGGTTCATGGCCGGCACGATCGCCAGAGGTGCTGCGCTGGCGAGGCAGGCGGTGGTCACCAAATCGTTAGCCATCCCTGCCGTGATGCGTGCAATCAAATCGGCGGTCGCGGGGGCCAGTACAATCAGATCAGCCCATTTCGCCAGCTCGATATGGCCCATAGCGGCTTCAGCGGCAGGGTCGAGTAAATCATCCAGCACCGGATATCCGGAAACGGCTTGTAAGCTGAGCGGAGTGATAAAGGCTTTCGCTGCATCAGTCATCATGACACGCACCTCTGCGCCACGATCGCGCAGACGACGAACCAACTCGGGTGTTTTATAAGCAGCAATACCGCCGCTGACGCCGAGCAGAATTTTTTTTCCGGCTAATCCCGTCATGTTCTTTGCCTCAACTCAAAACGGATTGCCGCTGTGATGCGGCAGATGCAGGCAACTTTATCACAAAATCCAGCGACCGCCTTTTCACGGCCTGCGCCCTTTGCGAGATGGCTCTGAAATCGCGACCGGCTTGCTGGTATGCCTCCTGGCAAATACGCACAATCGCCCTGACCCAGGAAGGAGAATGTCATGACGGAACTGGCCCCACGAGAAAAACTGGCCATCACAGGCGCAGAATCATTGAGCGATGCAGAACTGTTAGCGATTTTTTTGCGCACCGGCAGCCACGGTATTCCGGTGATGGCGCTGGCGCGACAAATGCTTAACGAGTTTGGCTCGCTATATCGCATCATGACCGCAAATGAAACAGAACTGAACGTGATTAAAGGCGTAGGCACGGCCAAAATTACCCAACTGCATGCGGTGGCTGAACTGGGGCGACGTTTTTTCGCCAGTCAGCTGGCACGAGAAAATGTGATGGAGAATCCACAGGTGACAAGGCATTACTTGCAAAGCGTGCTGGCGCATCAGGAGCGAGAGGTTTTTATGGCGCTCTTCCTGGATAATCAGCATCGGGTTTTGCAGGCGCAAAAGATGTTTACCGGCAGTATTGCCAGTGTCGAAGTGCATCCACGTGAAATTGTGCGCGAAGCGTTAAAACTCAACGCGGCCGCCGTGATTTTGGCGCATAATCATCCTTCCGGCATAGCCGAGCCCAGTCGCGCCGATCGTGATATTACCGGTAAAGTCGGACAGGCTTGCGCGCTGCTGAATATTCGCTTACTTGATCATTTGGTGATCGGTCACGGCGAGTATACCTCCTTCGCTGAGCGCGGTTGGCTGTAAAATAACCATCCGATTGCGCAGAAATGATGCATTTTCGCGCGATCCATCGGGATCTTTATTTGTTCGGGACTTGAGCACTTGGGCTGAGCGGCGTATACTACGCCACCTTTGAGAATCTCGGGTTTGGCGTTTGGGCCAGCTTAGCGGGTTCACATGGAACTCGCTTGGGCGGGCTAAGGCCTGACGAGGCGGCCAAAACCTAGTTTTTAAAGCTCGAGCTGATTTGATTTTTGGAGAATAGAAATGTCACGAGTCTGCCAGGTAACTGGAAAGCGTCCGGTAACGGGTAACAACCGTTCCCACGCAATGAACGCGACGAAACGCCGTTTCCTGCCGAACCTGCACTCTCACCGTTTCTGGGTTGAGAGCGAAAAGCGCTTCGTTACTCTGCGTGTATCTGCTAAAGGTATGCGTGTTATTGATAAAAAGGGCATTGATACGGTTCTGACCGAAATCCGCGCCCGTGGTGAGAAGTACTAAGTACTAAGGAATTGAATCATGGCTAAAGGTATTCGTGAGAAGATCAAGCTGGTTTCCTCTGCTGGTACAGGTCACTTCTATACCACCACGAAGAACAAACGTACTAAACCAGAGAAACTGGAACTGAAAAAGTTCGATCCGGTTGTACGTCAGCACGTGATCTACAAAGAAGCCAAAATTAAGTAATTTTGGTGTTCTTGCGAAAAACCCGGCTTCGGCCGGGTTTTTTGTTTCTGCGATTTGTTGAGGAGATGACATGCCTGAATTACCAGAGGTAGAAACCAGCCGACGTGGTATTGAGCCACATATGGTGGGCGCAACGATTTTGCATGCGATTGTGCGTAATTCACGCCTGCGCTGGCCGGTCTCGCACGAAATTCATGCGCTGAGCGACCAACCAGTGTTGAGCGTGCAACGGCGCGCAAAATACCTGCTGCTGGAACTACCACATGGCTGGATCATTATTCACCTCGGCATGTCTGGCAGTTTACGCATGTTACCGGGTGAGCAACCCGCGGCTAAGCATGACCACGTCGATTTGGTGATGAGCAACGGCAAGGTGCTGCGTTACACCGACCCACGTCGCTTTGGTGCATGGCTGTGGGCCTCTGAGCTTGAAGGCAGCAGCGTACTGGCACATCTTGGTCCTGAACCGCTAAGCAGCGAATTCGATGGTGCTTATCTGTTTGAGAAGTCACGTGGAAAGCGCACGGTCATTAAACAGTGGCTGATGGATAACAAAGTGGTGGTTGGCGTGGGCAACATTTATGCCAGTGAATCACTGTTTACCGCCGGGATCTTACCCGATCGATCGGCGATGAGTTTGAGTCGTGATGAAGCGGAGTTGATGGTGGCGACAATCAAGGCCGTCTTGCTGCGTTCGATTGAGCAGGGCGGTACCACGCTACGTGATTTTCTGCAAACGGATGGAAAGCCTGGCTACTTTGCCCAGGAATTGCAGGTGTACGGCCGGGCGGGCGAACCCTGCCGAGCCTGCGGTACGCCGATCGTCAGCGGTAAACACGGCCAGCGTAGCACCTTTTGGTGCCCACGCTGTCAGCATTAATCAGGGCTGCGCCAGCTTGGCCAGCAGTGCCTGATGCACCACGGCAGGCAGAAATGCCTGCACATCACCTTTATGACGCGCCACTTCCTTCACCAGCGATGATGACACGAACGAGAAGCCTTCGGACGGCATCAGAAACACGCTCTCCAGTGTAGGTAGTAAATGACGGTTCATCTGTGCCAGTTGCAGCTCATATTCGAAATCTGACACCGCACGCAGTCCTCGCACCAGCACATTGGCATTTTGCGCTTTGGCGAAGTTCGCCATCAAATCGCTAAAACCCAAAACCTCAACATTGGCTAAGTGCTGAGTAGCCTGCCGTGCCAAATCCACTCGCTCATCGAGTGTAAACAGTGGCTTTTTGCTGGGGCTGGCGGCAATAGCAACCACGATGCGATCAAACATCTGCGCCGCGCGCGTCACAATATCCACATGGCCCAACGTGATGGGATCGAACGTGCCGGGATAAATCGCTTTGGTGCTCATACGCGACCTTGTGTTGAGGTGTGATGCAGCGCCCAGAGCGCTGAGTATTTGTTAAAGGTGTATTGCGCGTTGACGACGGCCAGAATCCAGCCCTGTTTGCCGTCGAGGAATCCGGCGCGCAGCAGCAACGTCTTAAGGAATGCGCCTAACGTGTGGCTGAAAATCGAGAAGACGCCACAACGCTTGCCTCGCTGAAAACGTTCTTGCGCCCAGGCTTCGGCATAATTCATCTGTTTACGTTGGAAAGCGATCAAATCGCGGCAGGTGAGATGCTGGAGATCGCCTGGTAACGTCACCACCGGTGCGCCCTGAGTTTCCAGCGATTCGTGCACCAGATTGTCATTGTAATTGAGTACGCGAGGGTAGAGGCGCATCACGCGATCCGGATACCAGCCGCTGTGACGCATAAAGCGACCAAGAAACAAGTTGCTGCGTCCCAGGCTATAAACGGTATTGGAAGGCGGCTGCTCCAGCACGTTTTCAATCGCGCGGCGTAACTCGGGCGTGACACGCTCATCGGCATCCAGCATCAGAATCATATCGCCGCTTGCATGGGCCTGTGCACGCTGGCGCTGCTTGCCGAAGCCAGCCCAGCCTTCAGCCTGATGCACCTGAGCGCCGTGTGCGCGGGCCACTGCTACGGTGTTATCCTGGCTGCCTGAATCCAGCAGCACAATCTCTTCTGCCCAGCTCACTGAGGCCAGCGCCTCCGGTAGCAATTCAGCTTCGTTTTTGGCGATCATCACCACGGAAAGACGTTGGCGTTGTGGCATGCGTTAATGAGCTCGTGGCGGCAAATGTGGTTCGAGTAACTGTAGCAGACGCTGCAATGCGCCCTGATTTTGATGCAGCACTTCGACTGCGTGGCGGCCGTAATAGCGGCGGTAATCATCATCCTGCAGCAGGTTGGCCACCTGTTTCTCCAGCGAAACCACGTCGGTGACGGTGATCAGGCCTTCTGCCTGCTGCAATTTGGCACAGATATCTTTGAAATTCCAGATATGCGGCCCCATCAGCACCGGAATGGCATGGGCAGCGGGTTCCAGCGGATTATGACCGCCGCGTTCTACCAAACTGCCACCAACAAAGGCGATATCGGCGATGCCGTACAGCAGCATTAATTCACCCATGGTGTCACCAATCACGACCTGCGTTGCGCCAGACGGAATTTCACCGCTGCTACGCAGAGTGAAACTGAAACCGCGCTTTTGCGTCAGTTCACAGGCATCTTTGAAACGTTCAGGATGGCGTGGCACCAGAATCAGCATCAGATCGGGGAACTGTTGCAGCAGACGACGATGCGCATCGAGGATGATGGTCTCTTCGCCTTCGTGCGTGCTGGTCGCGATCCACACCGGGCGGCGCGATGCCCATTGACGGCGCAGGGTGACCGCACGGGCCGCCAGTTCTGGCGTCACAGAGATATCAAACTTCAGGCTACCGGTGACGGCGAGATGCGTTCGTTTAAGGCCGAGGCTGAGGAATCGCTCAGCATCCTCGTTGTTCTGTGCCGCAATCAACGTAATGCGCTGCAGCAAATCACGCATAAAGCCACCGAGTTTTTTATAGCCTTTGGCCGAACGCTCTGACAGACGGGCGTTG
Organism: Enterobacter cancerogenus; assembly: GCA_000773965.1. Lineage (GTDB taxonomy): Bacteria > Pseudomonadota > Gammaproteobacteria > Enterobacterales > Enterobacteriaceae > Pantoea > Pantoea communis. The sequence goes on along the minus strand of JRUP01000012.1, from coordinate 66,382 downwards.
GCAATGACCAGCGGAATTTGCCGCTGATGCAGAATACGGATGATGTTCGGCCACAACTCGGTCTCCATGATGATCACCAGACGAGGATCAACGGTATCGAGGAAACGGTTAATCGAACCGGGCAAATCATAGGGCAGATAGACATGATGCACATCTTTACCAAACGCGGACTGAGCGCGTTCGGAACCGGTTGGCGTCATGGTAGTCACGGTGATCGGCAGAGTAGGATAGCGATGGCGCAATGCGCGCACCAGCGGCACGGCGGCCAGTGTTTCACCCACAGAAACCGAATGCAGCACAATGCCGTGCGGTTCAACTTTGCCCGCACAGTAGCCGTAGCGTTCCGCCCAGCGTTTACGATAGGCCGGTGCTTTTCGACCGCGCAGCCACAGGCGCAGCCAGATCAGTGGCTGTATTAAATAGAGCAGGGCTGTGTATAGAGTTGTCATAGTTATCGTTACGACAGATTCGCGTCAAAAAACACATGAAAGGCGGCATGTTATCAGAAACTGACCGCCTGCTCATACCACTTCGTCAGCTGGTCTTCAGCACTTGCTGATAGAGTGAAGTCAGGGACTGCGCCAGTCGCTGCGGACCAAAAGGTTCGATTCTGCGGCGTGCGGCTTCTCCCATGGCAGAATTCTGCGAAAGTGCAGGTGTGGCGACAATGGCGTCATTTAATGCCTTGATATCCAATGCATCACAAATGAAGCCTTCCTGTCCGGCTTGAATAAATTCTGCGCCGCCACAGCCGGTGCTGGTAATCACGGCCAAACCGCAGGCCATCGCTTCAAGCACCACATTCGGAAAAGGATCATAAAGCGTGGGCAACAGTAAGGCGTCAGCGGCGTGATAATAGGGCTGCACATCCTGCTGCACGCCAACAAAGCGCAAGCGATCAAGGCAATTAAGCTGGTTAGCCAGCTGCTGATAGCGTGAAAGTTGTTTGTCCTGGCCAACCACAACCAGATAGCGATCGCTGTGGGCGAGAGCTTCAATGGCGGCTTTCAAGCCTTTACGCTCAAAGCCTGAACCCACGTAGATCATGACCGTGGCATCCTGTGGCAGCGTCAATTGCTGGCGCATGGCGTAGCGCTGAGCTTCAGTTGCTGGCTGGAAACGTTGGCTATCGATGGCGTTGTGAATGACATGGATTTTGCTGGCATCTAGCGTGAAATGACGCAAAATATCTTGCTTCACCATCTCAGAATTACAGATCACTGCTTTTAAAGATGCTGCATTGAACATCTCTGCTTCAGCCTGCAAAACATAGCGATGATAAGGACTCAGGCTGGCACTCAAACGCTGCCAGGGTGAGACGATACGCGCACGTTGTTCCAGCCACACGCGATGGACGCCATCACCGGCGCGGAAAATATCGCAGCCCGCAATGCGTTCATGGCTCTGCACGATATCGAACTTCTCACGTTCCCAGCATGCACGTGCCGCGTGGGCAAAACCGCGTTCGCGCGATACGCGTCCAAATTTGGCGGGATTGCAGATGTGCAGATGCCAGGCCGGATTGGGTGTGCCCTGCCAGCTACGTGTGATGATATTCAGATCGAGCTGCTCGCTGTCCAGTGCTTCCAGCGCCCGCGAGATGAAACGCTCGGCACCGCCATCCGGACGATATTTCTGCCGGACAATCGCCAGGCGTAACTTAGTCATGCAAAAAACTCCTGGCGGCGGCCACCACATCATCCACCGGAATGGCTGAGAGATAGCGCTGTTCTGTTTTGGTATCGATGTCGTCTGGCGAAGGCAGCGGTGCATAATCACCGGCCCAGATCACGCGATTGTTTTCACCCCACGGACGCCAGTGTTGCAGTTTGGTGGGGCCAAACAGCGCAAGACAGGGCGTATCGAGTGCGGCGGCCATGTGCATGGGGGCAGAATCCACACCGATAAACAGCTGCGCGGCATCAATCAATGCCGCCAATTGCGGCAATGAAAGCTGCCCGGCAAGTGAAACCACATTCTGGCTGTGGCACAGCGACTGAATGTGGGCAATCATTGCTTGTTCTTTCTGGTCTGGGGCAGCGGTAAGAACCAGGGTATGGCCATCAGCGGCGAGCGTATCAATCAGCTGCGCGACCTTTTCATCTTCCCAGCATTTGAATACCCAACGCGATGTTGGCTGTAACACGATAAACGGCCCGCTGACCTTTTGCTGAACCAATGCATCCTGCACTTTCTGTTTATCTGCCGCACTAAAGTGCATTGAGGCTTTTGCATCTTGCGCACTGATACCCAGCGGTTCTAACGCTGCCATATTCTGCTCAACGGTGTGGAGCTGATTATGGTTTTTAGTCGAAACCAGATAGTTATGGCACCAGCGCCACAGGGCGTGATCACGTTTAGCGAAGGCAAAACCAATGCGCACCGGAGCCGCAGAAAAACGTGTGATAATGGCGCTACGCCACTGGTCGGCGAGGTTAATGACCACGTCATAATGACAGGCGCGCACAGCTGAAAGCAGAGCCATCTCATGACGGAATTTCTGCCAACCGCCCTCTTTTTTCCAGTTGCGGTCAATGATGTGCAACTGGCGAATAGCGGGGTGTGCTTCCAGCATCGGCCGTGTCTCTTTATACAACAGGACGTCGATGTTGGCGTCCGGATAGCGTTGACGGAGCGCATTGATAGCGGGCGTGGTCAGCAGCATATCGCCGTGATGGCGCAGCTTGATCAGCAGAATATTTTTCGGTGCAAATTGGGCTGGAATCGGGCTTGCCATACTCAAATGATCTCAAATTTCAGTGAGCTGATTGTAGGGCAAACCCCTATAGGGCGAAAGCCAGCCGCGACGCTTATTTGTTACGCCAGCGATAAATCCGACTCAGCCATAACAGCAGTTGATACCACTGCCGCGCGCCGCGTGCATTCCGCAGCATACGTTTATGGGTTTGCGTGGCAAACAGATCCGCAATCATCGCCTGCCGTGCGCTCTCTTCCGGTTCACGGCGAATGGAATGGCAGACGCTGAGCGCTTCACGCGTAATTTGATAATGGAATACGGGATAGATTTTAACTTTATCGCGGTAGCGTGTATTGATCTCTTCCAACATCTGCGCGATTTTCAGGTAATGGCGTTGATACTCGACATTTCGTTGGCCGGTACGTTTGCGGTTGCTGATGGAGGCATCGTGCAGGTAGTAGCGGTAGAGCATTTGATCGGTGTAGCGCACGCGTTTGGCGTTGAACATGAACTCTGTGGTCCAGGGAATATCCTGATGATGTAACCCCGGTTCGAAAGTGAGATTGTTTTGTTCAATCAGTTCACGGCGATAAATACCCAGCCATACCACATGCATGTATCGATGGGTTTTCAAGGCCTTGTTGAGCCATTCTGGTCCACTTAACACCGCTGTGCTGGTTAAGCGATCCAGGGGAATCAACGGTTTGGTTGTCTGGCTGGCTTTGAAAAACCATTCCGCGTTGCACTGCGCGGCGTCTAAATCATCTCGTTCTGCCATCTCCACCAGCGTTTGATACATCGCCGGGTTCATGGTGTCATCGGCATCCGGGAAAGTAACGTATTTCCCGCGCGCCATTGCGAGCCCGGCATTGCGCGCACGCGACACGCCGCCGTTGGCCTGGTGAATGACCCGAATGTGCGGGTATTGCTGTGCGTAAGTATCTGCACGTTCACCCGATTCATCCGTAGACCCATCATCGACGATGATAATTTCCATCTGAGTCAGCGTTTGTGCGAGGAGCGCCTGCATGAAATCATCGAACATACTGCCAGCATTGAACATCGGGGTGATAATGCTAAGCAGGGGCGGTTGAGTTGAATACATAAAATGAAATGCTCAAAATCAGTCTAATTGAAGAAGTAATAAAGAAGCACGCGCCGGAATCCCCAGTGGCTCTGCGTTTCTTCTTTATCGAATCACTGAGGCACTGCTTAACGCTGGTTAAATTTGCAGTAATACTCAGCCAGCGTTTGGCCTTCAAAGCGTGGTGCTAGCCAGCTAAAGAGTGCTTCCAGGTCTTCATAGAGCTTTTCTATGTCACGCTCATTCTTAAATGTAGGACTACCATCAGGCATAAACTCTGAGCTATGCAACATAAATTCCGTGTAATTGTTCCCTTCTGCCAGCGACATTTCGACCACTCGCTGCATATCAGCAAGATTACCCCCGGACGGCCGCAGCCAATGTACGGCGGGGCTTTTTTGCTTGCCGCGCAGCCGATACAGACTTTGTTTGAAGGTATTCATCAAAGGCGAGTATTTGTATTGAATACTCATAGGAATTTCGAGCAGTGAAGAGTTGCCGCTGCGTGAGATATCCTGCGGATCGATGAAATAAGGTTTGAACGGAAAATCTGTATAGTTTGTGCCGCCTTTACCCTGTGGTGCGCCGCGAGTGAAGGACCAGTTCACGCGCGGGGTAACGGAACAATCCACCTGATAGCCTAATTCGGTGAGAATGGCAGCATAGCGTTCATCAAATGCCCAGCGCCCTGCACGATGGCTCAGCATTTTTGTCTGGAACTTTTCTTCCAACAGATCAGTCATATAAACGACTTTATCGCGCAGCACGGTATCCGGGTATTCGACCAGGAAAGGCTGCCAACGCCAGTCATCATCGGTGAGTGGAGCTTCTGGCGGACTGTTCCATGCATGCAGATGCATGCCAATCTCACCTTGTTTGCGCGCGATGACATCTTTGCCGAATTCCACGAAAGCAGGATCCATCGCCATTTCATAGTTGGTCAGCCAGGTGGGTTTAAAACCATAACGCTCGCACAGGTCCTGAAAACGTGGCAGATAGCCGGTATTTTCGGTGGTGATTGAACGGTGATTGCGCCAAAGGTTGTCGCCTTCAGTGTCAATGGTAATAAGGAACGCGTGCCGGGTCATGTTCGCCGCCTGAAGCCAATAAAATCGCAATGTTACGCTGAGCCATTCAGTGACGCAAAACTATTTGCCCGGGCAGGAAACAGGCGAAAAGCACGAAGGATCTGCGCTACTATCCTGGCCGGGACTGCAGGCAATCACATGTTATTTCATTCAGACAGGTAGAATATTTTGTCAAAACGCATACTCATGGTGATAGATGGATTGCCGGGCGGCGGCGCTGAAAAAGTGGTTCTGACGCTGGTCACCGGGATGCTGGCACAGGGGCACCGTGTGTCACTGTTTTCCCTGCGACGAGTGTGCGAGTACCCCTTGCCGCAGGGAGTGGATTATCAGGTCATTCTGGACACCAATCGTCGACCCTGGCGCAAACTCACCGAGCTGAGTCGTCGAGCCCGTTTGCTGGACGAAGCAGTACAACAGGCGGAGAAAACGGCAGGTGAATTTGATCTTGTGGTGTCTCATCTGCACAAAACCGACCGTATTGTGCGTCGAAGTCGCGCGCTGGATGCGAAGAAAACCTGGTTCTGCCTGCATGGCGTGTTTTCAGCCTCCTATCTTGGGCATCGCACCGGATTATCACGCTGGTTAAAGGCGCGTAAAATCCAGCAGGTTTATCAGGGGCGTAACGTAGTCGGCGTTTCACCCGCCGTGCTGGAGGATTTGAAAGAGGCCTTTGCTGTGAAGCTCACAGGCGAAGCGGTAATTGGCAATCCGTTCGATATTGCACTGATTCGGCAGTTGGCAGCAGAGCCCGCCGAAGTGCCTGAGTCTGGTTTTCTGGTGCATGTCGGGCGCTTCCACGAAACTAAACGGCATGATCGCCTGTTAAAGGCTTACGCATTAAGTAATATTCAGTTGCCGTTGGTGTTATTGGGGCAGGGATCGGCACAACGTAAAGCCGCTTTAGAAGCCCAGGCACAAGCGCTGGGGATTGCCGATCGTGTTATTTTCCAGGGCTTTACACAAAACCCTTATGCATGGATCAGCCGGGCGGCAATGCTGATCGTCAGTTCGGATAGCGAGGGTTTTGGTAATGTGCTGATCGAAGCCGTATTGTGTGGCACGCCTGTTGTCAGTACGCGTTGTCCGGGTGGCCCGATGTGGCTGTTGCAAGGTGATTTAGCGCGCGGCCTGGCGGATCTCAATCCTGAATCGCTGGCAACAGCAATGTGTGACATTCATCAGCACCCGCCGTTGTTAGCAGCGGATGCCTTTGCCGAATTTGATACGGCGGCAATCTGTCAGCAATATCTGGCGCTGATTAAGTGAAGTCATGGGAGGCCCAAAAGCCTCCCTGTGAATCCTTAATCCCAGCTCAATACCACTTTTCCTGAACGCCCGGATCGCATCTCGTCAAATCCCTGCTGGAATTCATCGATGTGGTAGCGATGTGTGATGATGGGCGTTAAGTCGAGGCCGGATTGAATCAACGCGGCCATTTTGTACCAGGTTTCAAACATCTCGCGGCCGTAGATGCCTTTGATGAACAGTCCTTTGAAGATCACCAGATTCCAGTCAATCGCCATCTCGCCCGGCGGAATGCCCAGTAAGGCGATACGCCCACCATGGTTCATCACCTCCAGCAGGGTACGAAACGCGGGAGGCGCGCCAGACATCTCCAGCCCGACATCGAAACCTTCGGTCATACCCAGCTCAGCCATCACATCGCGCAGATTTTCCTGCGCCACATTTACGGCGCGTGTTACGCCCATCTGGCGTGCCAGGCCGAGGCGATATTCATTGATATCGGTGATGACCACATTGCGTGCGCCCACATGTTTGCACACCGCAGCAGCCATAATACCAATAGGGCCAGCGCCAGAGATCAGCACGTCCTCGCCGACCAGATCAAACGAGAGCGCGGTATGCACGGCGTTGCCAAAGGGATCGAAAATCGCTGCCAGCTCGTCAGAGATATTGTCGGGAATCTTGAAAGCGTTAAATGCAGGGATGACCAGGTACTCGGCGAAACAGCCCTGACGATTGACGCCGACACCCACGGTATTGCGGCACAAGTGAGTGCGACCGGCGCGGCAATTTCGGCAGTGACCGCAGGTGATATGACCTTCGCCAGAGACGCGATCGCCAATAGTGAAACCTTTTACTTCCTCGCCCATGCCGACAACTTCGCCGACATATTCATGGCCAGTGATCATCGGTACGGGAATGGTTTTACGCGACCAATCATCCCAGTTGTAAATGTGAACATCGGTGCCGCAAATTGCAGTTTTACGAATTTTAATCAGCAGGTCGTTGTGACCAGGTTCCGGAATCGGGGCATCCTTCACCATCCAGATACCTTCCTCTGCTTTGAGTTTGGCCAGTGCTTTCATCGTTCTGCTCCTGCGATCACGCCCAACTGTTGACCAATGCGCGTAAAGGCGGCAACGGCATGTTCCAACTGTGCCTGCGTATGGCCTGCAGATATCTGAGTGCGGATGCGTGCCTGACCTTGCGGCACCACCGGATAAAAGAAGCCTGTGACATAGATGCCCTCTTTTTGCAGCAGGCTGGCAAACTGCTGAGCCACTTTTGCATCGCCAAGCATCACCGGGATGATGGCGTGGTCAGCACCCGCCAGCGTAAAGCCGGCTGCGGTCATTTTTTCGCGGAAGAAGCGGGCGTTATCCCACAAACGCTGGCGTAATCCATCGCCTTCACTGAGCAGGTCTAACACCCGCAGCGAGGCGGCGACGATGGCAGGTGCCAGGGAGTTGGAAAATAGGTAAGGGCGTGAACGCTGGCGTAGCCATTCAACCACCTCTTTTTTCGCAGCCACATAGCCACCAGAAGCACCACCTAGCGCTTTGCCTAATGTGCCAGTCAGGATATCTACGCGATCCATTACGCCGCAGTATTCATGGGTGCCACGTCCAGCGGCCCCGACAAAACCGACCGCGTGGGAATCATCAACCATCACCAATGCGTCAAATTCGTCGGCCAAATCGCAAATGCCTTGCAGATTGGCAATCACGCCATCCATCGAGAATACACCGTCTGTGGCGATCAGAATATGGCGTGCACCTTTATCACGCGCTTCCTCTAACCGAGCACGTAGCTCAGACATATTGTTGTTGGCATAACGATAGCGCTGGGCTTTACACAGGCGTACGCCATCGATAATTGAGGCATGATTGAGTGCATCAGAGATGATGGCATCTTCCGCACTGAGCAGCGTTTCAAACAGACCGCCATTGGCATCGAAGCAAGAGGAAAACAGAATGGCATCTTCCATGCCGAGGAAGGCCGCCAGCTTTTGTTCCAACTGCTGATGGATATCTTGTGTGCCGCAGATAAAACGCACGGATGCCATGCCGAAACCGTGGGAATCCATGCCTTCTTTGGCGGCCTGAATAAGCGCGGGGTGATTCGCCAGACCGAGATAGTTGTTGGCGCAGAAGTTAATCACCGGAGGACTATTAGCGACGTGGATCTCAGCCTGCTGCGCCGACGTGATGGTACGTTCTTGTTTGAACAATCCATCGCTACGTGTTGTCTCAAGCTGTTGACGGATTTGCGAATAAAACTGACTGGACATGATTCTGCTCCTCAGATAGCAAAATTTTGGAACATATTACTGATCAGTACGCATCGTGCCGACATTTCCGCCAGAGAAATCTTCGTTTTGCAGCATAGTTCACGCGATGGATGCAAATTGTGCAGCGGTTACGGAGTCATCTGGCTGCCTGTCTCGGGCTGAAATGTTATGATGTTAGGCATTCGTGCGTGAAACCTCCTGTTTCACCCCAACTCTTTAAAGGCAAAGCATATGATTATCGTAACCGGTGGCGCTGGCATGATTGGCAGCAACATTGTGAAAGCGCTGAACGATCGCGGTCTTACCGATATTCTGGTGGTGGATAATCTGAAAGATGGCACCAAATTCGTGAACCTCGCAGATCTGGATATCGCGGATTACATGGACAAAGAAGAGTTCCTCTCTTACATCATGTCCGGCGAAGATCTGGGTCCAATCGAAGCGGTGTTCCACGAAGGTGCCTGCTCGGCGACCACCGAGTGGGACGGCAAGTACATGATGGATAACAACTATCAGTACTCGAAAGACTTGCTGCATTTCTGCCTGGAACGCGAAATTCCTTTCCTTTACGCCTCTTCAGCGGCCACTTACGGTGGCCGCAATGAAAACTTTATTGAAGAGCGCCAGTATGAGCAGCCGCTGAACGTCTATGGCTATTCAAAAATGCTGTTCGACCACTACGTGCGTCAGATTCTGCCGGAAGCCGATTCTCCCGTGTGTGGCTTCCGCTACTTCAACGTCTACGGCCCTCGCGAGGGTCACAAAGGCGGTATGGCGAGCGTGGCATTCCACCTCAACACGCAGATCAGCAACGGTGAAAATCCAAAACTGTTTGAAGGTAGCGACGACTTCCGCCGCGATTTCATCCATGTTGACGATGTCGTTGCAGTAAACCTGTGGTGTTGGGAAAACGGGGTATCTGGCATCTACAACTGTGGTACTGGCCGTGCGGAATCTTTCCAGGAAGTCGCCGATGCAGTACTGAAGTTCCATCAGCAAGGCCAGATTGAATACATCCCGTTCCCTGAGAAACTGAAAGGCCGCTATCAGGCATTCACTCAGGCGGACCTGACCAATCTGCGCGCAGCGGGTTATGACAAGCCATTTAAAACCGTTGCTCAGGGCGTGGGTGAATACATGACCTGGCTCAATCGTAACGCATAAGGAAACCGGCACCAGCGATGAAAATTCTGGTCATTGGCCCTTCCTGGGTCGGCGATATGATGATGTCGCAAAGTCTCTATCGCACGCTCAAGGCTGAGCACCCGGATGCGGTTATTGATGTGATGGCGCCCGCCTGGTGCCGACCATTGCTGTCGCGTATGCCGGAAGTCAATCAGGCGCTGGCAATGCCGCTGGGCCATGGCGCGTTGGCGCTGGGTGAAAGGCGTCGTTTGGGGAAATCCCTTCAGGCCAGCGGCTATGATCGTGCTTATGTGCTGCCGAATTCGTTCAAATCAGCGCTGGTGCCGTTCTTTGCAGGTATTAAGCGCCGTGTCGGCTGGCGTGGTGAGATGCGCTATGGCGTGTTGAACGATGTGCGTGTGCTGGATAAAGCCGCGTTTCCGCTGATGGTGGAGCGCTATGTTGCACTGGGCTACGACAAACCCATCGCCTCCGCACAACAGTTGCCGCAGCCCTTACTGTGGCCGCAGTTGCGTGTCGATGAAGATGAAAAGCGCATGACAGCAGCGCAATTTTCTTTGTCGGCCGATCGCCCTGCGATTGGATTCTGCCCTGGCGCTGAATTTGGCCCAGCCAAGCGCTGGCCGCACTATCATTACGCGGCGCTTGCCGAGCAACTGATTGGCGAAGGGTACCAGGTGGTGTTGTTCGGGTCGGCGAAAGATCGCGAAACCGGTGACACTATTGTTCAGACGTTATCGGAATCAGCACGAGCGCACTGCAAAAATCTGGCCGGCGATACGCAATTAGAACAAGCGGTTATCTTAATTGCACATTGCGCGGCTATCGTCAGTAATGATTCCGGGTTGATGCACATTGCTGCCGCACTGAACCGTCCTTTGGTCGCCTTGTATGGTCCAAGTAGCCCGGATTTCACACCACCGTTGTCTCATCAGGCGCGCGTTATTCGTTTAATCTCCGGCTATCACAAAGTACGTAAAGGTGATGCCGAAGAAGGTTATCACCAAAGTCTTATTGATATTCAGCCGGCTCGAGTTCATCAGGAACTCAGCACGCTGCTGCATTTGGTGCAGGAGTAGCCATGCACGTTTTGATTGTAAAAACCTCCTCAATGGGGGACGTGCTGCACACGTTACCGGCGCTCACTGATGCGATGCAGGCTATTCCCGGCATCCGTTTTGATTGGGTTGTCGAAGAGAATTTTGCCCAGATCCCCAGTTGGCATCCGGCAGTGGATAAAGTGCTGCCGGTGGCGATTCGTCGCTGGCGTAAACATTGGTTTGGCAGCCAGCAGCGTGAAGAGCGCGTCTTGTTCAAACGTGAGCTGCAATCGCGCCAGTATGATGTGGTGATTGATGCCCAGGGGTTGATCAAAAGCGCTGCGCTGGTGACGCGACTGGCTAAAGGCGTAAAGCATGGGCAAGACAGCCGCAGCGCGCGGGAACCCTTTGCCAGCTGGTGGTATGACAAACGCCATGAAATTAATAAACAGCAACACGCGGTTGAACGCACGCGTGAGCTATTTGCTAAAAGCCTGGATTATGCGAAACCGGAGACCCAGGGTGATTATGCCATTGCGGGACATTTCCTTTCCGCGCTGCCCAACGATGCACATCAATACCTGGTGTTTTTGCACGCGACCACCCGCGATAACAAACATTGGCCAGAGGCGCACTGGCGCGAACTTATTGAACGGGTGCAGCCGACGGGTCTGCGGGTGAAACTACCGTGGGGTGCTGAACATGAGCATCAACGTGCATTAAGAATGGCGGAAGGTTTTGACCACGTTGAGGTGCTGCCAAAATTAGCGCTGGAGCAAGTGGCACAGCAATTGGCGGGGGCACGCGCTGTCGTTTCGGTCGACACGGGTTTGAGTCACCTGACCGCCGCGTTGGACCGCCCGAACATAACGCTGTTTGGTCCAACCGATCCGGGGCTGATTGGAGGGTATGGTAAGAATCAGCATGAGCTACGCGGCGCAGGTGGCACAATGCAGGCTATATCCGCCGTGAGCGTAATGGAAAAATTGCGGGAATTGCTTTGAATGGGATCAATATTTAAACAAATCTATCGTTATACCCATGAACGAGCTTATCGGCACAATGAAAATTTTTGGCCTCATATCACGATTCAACGTGGGGCAGAAGACCATATTGAACGGCTAGTCTGGCGAAAAAATGAAATAAAAATTGAAGCATTAGATTCATTACGTAAAACCGTTACCAATGATATGACGATACTGGCAACTGGCCCGTCAGTTAATGATCTGAATTTTGACTTACTTTCAGAAACGACATTTATTGGTGTTAATGGCGCTTATCACCTACGAGATAAAGTCGTATTTTCATATTATGTTATAGTCGATCGCGGTTTTGTTGAGAGCCGTTTTGATATTGTCGCAAAAGTACTGGACGACCCTGAGTTGACGCTCTTTACAACAGTTCATTGCCTCAATGACATGTTGAATTGCATTGGAGTCGATAAGATAAAGTGTCGTTTGGCTATTATTGAAGATCTGAGTTATAAGATATTTCGAAAATCAGTAGTACCTGCTGAGTATGCTTTGAATTTCAATGATAATAAAGGATTGTCCGTTTATCCGACTGATCCATTATCTGGTTTTTCTTGGGATATCCGACAGGGTATTTTTGATGCGGGAACAGTGGCCTATTGGGCTTTGCAAATAGCCGTATGGCTCAGCTCAAATCGCATACTGTTAGCAGGGGTTGATATGAATAACTTTTCATCCCCACGGTTTTATGAAAATGAAAATAATAAGCAGAAAAGCTTTTTAGGGGAAAACTTTACTCAAGTGATTAAGCCCGCATTCTTGAATGCCAGCAGCGAGCTTAATCATGCAGGGATAAAAGTTTACAATTTGTCTATGAATAGTGGACTGACTGAGGAAATTTTCGAGAAGGCGACGCCAGATGTCATTTTTAAAAAGAACTGAAAGTTTAGAAGCTATTGCATCTATTTCTTTTATGGCATTTCTATTTCTAATGACCATATTTACAGGTGTTGGAAAAGTAAATAACTTATTTCATCTTTCGATTACAGCGATGATGATATTTTGGTTTATCCAGCGAAAAAAAATCAGTTTTCCCGAGTCGTATACCTGGAAGTCGATGAGTGTTGTTGCACTATTCCTCATTTATTACAGTGTTACAAACTTATGGACAAATGATCCGATAAATATTGTGTCGACTCTAAAACACACTGTTTATCTACTGTTTTTTGTGTACATGTTTGATTTCTGTATAAATCGTTATGGATCATTAAAAGTTTATAGTTTTATTTTTTCAGGGTGTTTTGTTGTTCTTATTTTGACATTTATGTTAGTAGACAAGAATACTATATTGACTAATAGACTTGAAAACGGTTTTTTTGGCGCACCTAAGAATGTCATCGATCTTGGTGGGTACTTTGCTCTTGGGATTTTAAGCGCATTGATTATTGCCCGTGAGTCGGGCAGACATTGGATTTATTTGCCTGCATCATTGTTATTTATTGGCTTGGTTTTGACGCAAAGTCGAGGTCCGTTATTAGCTTTACTCGTTTCTCTTGTTGTTTTGCTTGCTAAGTATAAGCATGTTCATCTTCGACATGTTTTTTATATTTTAATTTCAATTGCAGTAATTTCTCTATTTTTTTACTTTACCGATTATGGCAGTGAGTTTTACGAACGTATTATTTCCTCTTATGCACAGAGTTTTATCAGATTTGGAATTTGGCATCATGCGATTTCAGAAGCACTTGTTCACCCCTATTTCGGTTGGGGGTTTGATAAGCAACTGAGATTTGTAAATAGTATCGGTCAACATGTCATCACTACCCACAGTATTTATGTATCGGCTTTCTTAAAAGGTGGGGTGGTGGGTGTATTATTCATGTTTTCACTTATCATGGCAGGCTTATATCAAGCCTATAAAAAATATCATCAAGGCATGGGGCTGGAAGCTTCAATTTATCTATTCTCCCTTATGTTTTTTGTTACTCAAGGGATGTTTGTAATTGGTGGGCCTGGAGAAACTTGGGTATTATTCTGGTTGCCATTAGCAATAGTTTTTTCATCCCGTAAGGCTTAGATGAAACACTACCACCAGACACTTTTGTGTCTGGTGGTGTAATTTTAAAATGAAATTTTTTTCACCATCGTGTCATAAACCTTGTCAACGCTTATTTTTCTTAAGGGATAATGTGGGTCATCGTTGGTTTCGGGCTCAATTCTAATAGTCTGATGAATGTGCAAATCCTGATAAGGCCCCGTATGTCTTGGATTTGCGCTGACATAAAGACTCACAGTAGGCGTTTCTGAAGCGATAGCAATATGTAATGGTCCGGTATCACCCGTTATTAACACGTCAAGGTTTTTAATTATCTGCAAGAGTTCATATAAACGCGTTTTTCCAATGTAAGTGGTAACTCGAGAATGGTGTTTGTTTTTTAATAATTCGAAGAACGATTTTTCAATGTCCTCATCCTGAGTCGCGCCTGTTAATATTATTTTTGCATCTTTATAATTATCTAAAATACGCTCTGCTAATTCAGTAAAATGCTCAACTGGCCAGCAACGGTTTTTCCCGGACGCTCCCATTTGAAAACCAATTACAGGTCGATATTTTTCACGCGCTGTAGAGTGAACTGGAATAGGGAATTGCATCCTGGTATCTGTTGCATCACATCCGAGAATACTAATCAGGTCAAGTTTGCGTTGAATAATGTGAACATCCGTCTCCGATGAATAATGGTCTATCCAGTGATTAAAAACAGTGTTGTCATTTCTAAAATTATCTCTGATAATATATTTTGAACCAGCCAGGCGTGCGCACAAGATGTCATAGCCTAAAGTCGAATGCAGCAATACGGTCATTTCAGGCTTGAACTTTCTCATTCTACCGATCACGCGATGGGAATTCACAATTTTGTTATCCCATATGACTATTTCATCAAACCATTCACTTTCCTGGACTAAATCACGATTTTTATTACTGGATACCAACATGATCTTAGCGTTGGGAAAACGTCGTTTGATGGATTTAATGGCTGGCGTATTGAATAACAAATCACCCAGAGCGGTGGTTGAAAAAATAACAATGCGTGAGAACTCCTGGTTTGAATTCAGCGGCGTCTTATCTTTATCAATGTGACTCATCTTGGCATGGATACTAAGCACTTTATTGATGACTTTTATTTTCCAAATCTTTTTCATTGCAATAATCTGCCTTTAGAAACTGATGTTTTGACACCTTGCGTACAGAATGATTTCGTGATGATATCAAAAAAAAACGGACCTCTGTAAGATCCGCTTTATTATCTCAATATCTGTTAAACGTTTTAAAAATATCTTCTCAACTTACTGATAACAGAGCTTTCCAGAATGCTTTCAATGACTAAATTGATGGCCTTGCTCTGCGGCACTGGCGTCAGTGGTTTACTGACCTTACACACGCCTGGAGCACGGAATTTCGGTCCCGGAGATTTATCGGTTAGCACTGGTGTTTTACCCTGATGCACAGGCTCATTCAGCAACTGACTCGGGCGTACCAGCGTAATATCGGGTGGCAGAGATGGCAGCATCTGTTGCAGCACACGAACGGTGGTAGGATGCGGATGACCAATCGCAATGGCATAGCCATCGCGCTGTGCCAGTTTTACGGCACGGGTAAACTGTTCGCGAATCGATGCCTCATTCTGACTATCGTCAAGGAATACCCGGCGTTTCAGCACCTTAACATGCGTACCTTGTGCCGCTGGAATAGACTGGCTATTGCCAATCGTCATGCTATCGAGAAAGTAGTAATTGTACTGATTTAGCACCTGCATCACTTTCTGCATGCCAGGCAGGCTGGAGGTCATTTTGCTGCCCATATGGTTGTTCAGCCCCACAGCGAAGGGCACTTTACCCGAGGCATCCCGAACAATGCGTGCGATCTCTTCGCTGCTCATCTCTGGGGTTAAGGTATCTTTTTCCAGCGGCTGCTTACTGAGCGGTGCCATTGGCAAGTGAATCAACACCTCATGACCACCCTGATGTGCTTTTGTCGCCATCTCACGAGCATGAGGTGCATTCGGTAGAACAGCGACCGAAATCGCAGCGGGCATTTGCAGCACTTTATTCTCTTCAACCGGACGATAACCGAAGTCATCAATCACAATTGAGAGTTTACCTGCCTGAGCTGATAGTGTGAAAAACAGTGCGCAGAACGCAATTGAGAGCTTTTGAGGCTGAAACAACACTTATCTTCCTAACCACGGTAGTGGATTGACGGCCTGTCCCTGACGTCGGATTTCAAAGTAGAGCGAAGGCGTGCCGCGGCCGCCACTGGTACCCACGAGGGCGATAGGCTGTCCTGCCTTCACCTGAGTACCCACGCTCACCAGCGCACTTTGGTTGTAGCCATAAAGACTCATATCGCCTTTACCATGTTCCAATACCACAACCAGGCCGTAGCCCTGCAGCCAGTCGGCCATCAGTACGCGTCCATCGGCGATGGCTTTCACTTCGGTGCCTTCTGGTGCATCAATCACCAGACCTTTCCAGCGCAGTTCACCCTGCATGGATTCACCGAAGCGGTGTTCAATACGTCCATTCACCGGCCATACGGCTTGCCCACCAGGCTTACCGAGGCCACCGGTACGCGCCATCAACTCACGTTCGCTTTGTGTGGGTTGATAACTTGATCCCTTGGCTTTTGCCTGCGCCTGACGCTGGCGTACTTTTTCTGCCTCACGTGCTTCACGTTCGGCACGCTCACGCGCTTCGCGTTCGGCTTTGGCAATTTTATCCTGCAGACGGCTTTCGTTTTCTCGCATCTCAACCAAATCGGCCTGATCTTTTTCCAGCGAGCTTTCCAATACTGTCAGGGTTTTCTTACGTGCCGCACTGGCGGTTTCCAGTTTGGCCTGCTGCGACTGCTGTTGGGCTAACAGGGACTTTTGTTGTTCCTGCTTACCTTGCAATGCCTGACGCTGCTCGGACAGCTGTTGCTGAGTTTGTTTGAGATCGTCGATGTTTTTCTGGCGTGCAGCATTAAGGTAGCCGAAATAGGCAAGTATGCGTTCACTGCGTTGTGCTTCTTCACCACCCAGCAGCAGCTGTAACCCATTGTGTTGGCCTTGTCGGAAAGCCGCATCCAATTGTTGAGCCAGCAGTTTTTCCTGCTGAACCTGCTGTTTTTCCAGACGAGAGATGGAGGTGGTAATTTGCGTGATTTCGCCGTCGAGCGCGGTCAAACTATTGCGCGTTTCCCTAAGCTGCCGGCTGGCTTGCGCAATCACTTTTTCCTGACTTTGCAGTTGATCGAGAAGTTTGCTGCGCTGTAATTTCTGCGCTTTAACGCTTTTCTCTTTGTCAGCAATATCCTGCTGAATGGACTTGAGCTGGGTTTTACTGTCATCCGCACTGTGCGCGTAAACGGGCAATAACAGTGCGCCCGCGCAGAGCAAGCTCAGGGAGATTTCGGACCAGCGAAATAACAACGGATGCGCTGGGCCGTTGTGACGGGTCCTTGTGTGTGTAACGGTCGCTTTTCCCTTCATAGTCGATAATTATTCCACGATGAACAGCCGCTTACCAGTTATCCCGGGCGGGTTTTGCTTTACGAAAGATGTCGGTGCCGAGCTTAGCGGCATAAACCTTGACTCAATTTTGCGATTAGAACACTTTTTTTGGAAAATGACGCACAAATCGTAACTCTGCCCGCTTCGCGACTGTACATGCTAAGTGGCGCAGGTATACTCAGAACCCTTGTTTTAGCTTATTAGCCCGGTCTGGAGTCGTTACCCCTCATGCAAGAAATTATGCAGTTTGCAAGCAATCACACCATCCTTAGTCTGGCATGGGTTGTTTTACTCGTTCTGGTGATTGTGACCACCGTTAAAGGAATGTTCTCTAAGGTAAAAACCATCAGCCGTGGTGAAGCAACCCACCTGATCAACAAAGAGGATGCGGTGGTTGTAGACGTGCGTTCGCGCGATGATTATCGCAAAGGGCACATTTCAGGTGCGGTAAATATTGCAGCGGCTGATATCAAAAAAGGTAGCTTTGCCGAACTGGAAAAGCACAAGTCGCAGCCCATAATTGTGGTATGTGCCACCGGCCAGAGCGCGGGTGAATCAGCCGCTAAATTGAGCGCTGAAGGTTTTGAAAAAGTTTCCGTGCTGAAAGATGGCGTGAGTGGCTGGAGTGGAGAGAATCTGCCACTGGTACGCGGTAAATAATTCTCAGAGGTAACTGCATGGCTAATGTTGAGATTTACACCAAAGTTACATGCCCTTATTGCCACCGGGCAAAAGCGTTATTGGATCAGAAAGGCGTATCGTTCCAGGAGATTCCCATTGATGGGGACACGGCGAAACGTGAAGAGATGATTCAGCGAAGCGGCCGTACGACAGTTCCACAGATTTTTATTGATGCGCAGCACATTGGTGGCTGTGACGATCTTTACGCGCTGGATGGGCGTCAGGGACTGGATCCCTTACTCCAGGCATAATTTTTCGGTCAGACAATTTAACTCACAGGATTTAGTAACATGTCAGAACATAGCACAAACGAAATGCAGTTCCAGATTCAACGTGTTTACACCAAAGACGTTTCTTACGAAGCGCCAAATGCACCTCAGGTTTTCCAGAAAGAGTGGGAACCGGAAGTGAAACTGGATCTGGACACCGCTTCATCTCAGCTGGCTGATGAAGTCTATGAAGTTGTTCTGCGCGTTACCGTGACAGCAACCGTTGGCGAAGACACCGCATTCCTGTGCGAAGTTCAGCAGGCAGGTATCTTCACTATCGGCGGAATCGAAGGCACTCAGATGGCGCATTGCCTCGGTGCATACTGCCCGAACATTCTGTTCCCGTATGCACGTGAATGCATCACCAGCCTTGTGTCTCGTGGTACTTTCCCTCAGCTCAATCTGGCGCCAGTTAACTTTGATGCCCTGTTCATGAACTATCTGCAGCAGCAAGGTGAAGGCGAAGCGCCACGTCAGGATGCCTGATGACTACACTCAACGCTTCGATTAGCGTCATCGGTGCCGGCTCGTACGGCACCGCTTTGGCCATTACGCTGGCCCGTAACGGCCATCCGGTTCTGCTCTGGGGCCACAATCCGCAAAGCGTGGCGCAGCTCCAGGCTGACCGATGTAATGCCGCTTTCCTGCCTGATGTACCTTTCCCTGACAATCTTGTTCCCGAAGCCGATTTGGCAACGGTGGTGAATGCCAGCCGCGATCTGTTGGTGGTGGTGCCTAGCCACGTATTTGGCGACGTTCTCACCCAGTTGAAGCCGCATCTGCGTGCAGACTCACGTATTGTCTGGGCAACCAAAGGTCTCGAAAAAGAGACTGGCCGTCTTTTGCAGGATGTTGCGCGTGAAATCCTTGGCGATCAAATTCCGCTGGCCGTGGTTTCCGGCCCAACTTTCGCGAAAGAACTTGCAGCGGGCATGCCTACAGCGATAGCGCTGGCGGCCACTGATGCTCAGTTCGCTGAGGATCTGCAGCAAAAACTGCACTGCGGTAAAAGCTTCCGCGTTTATAACAATCCGGACTTCATCGGCGTGCAATTGGGTGGCGCGGTGAAAAACGTGATTGCGATTGGTGCCGGCATTTCCGATGGAATTGGTTTTGGTGCTAACGCACGAACCGCGCTGATTACCCGTGGGCTGACGGAGATGAGTCGCCTTGGCGCCGCTCTCGGAGCCGATCCCACCACCTTTATGGGCATGGCGGGGCTGGGCGATTTAGTGCTGACCTGTACCGATAATCAATCCCGCAATCGTCGTTTTGGCATGATGCTGGGACAAGGCGAGAGCGTTGATGAGGCGCAGCGCATTATCGGACAAGTTGTAGAAGGTTACCGAAACACCAAAGAAGTCAAAGCATTGGCGGCGAGAATGGGTGTTGAAATGCCGATAACCGAGCAGATTTATCAGGTACTGTATTGCGAAAAATCGGCGCGAGAGGCAGCATTGAGTTTACTTGGCCGTGCAAGGAAGGACGAAAACAGCCAAAGCTGAAGCAGGACGCTCAGCTAAATCACCTGCAGCGCCTCTCAGGCGCTTTTTTTATCGGGAGCACAGAGCAATGTCGTCAGAAGAGTTAGAACTGGTCTGGAACAACATCAAAGCTGAAGCCAGAGCGCTGGCTGATTGTGAACCCATGCTGGCCAGCTTTTATCACGCGACTTTGCTCAAGCACGAAAATCTTGGCAGCGCACTAAGCTACATGCTGGCGAACAAACTCGCCAACCCGATCATGCCAGCCATTGCAGTACGCGAAATCGTTGAGGAAGCGTATCGCGAAGATCCAGAGATGATTGTCTCTGCAGCTTACGATATTCAAGCCGTGCGCCAGCGCGATCCTGCCGTTGATAAGTATTCAACGCCATTGCTGTATCTGAAAGGCTTCCATGCCTTACAGGCTTATCGCATCGGCCACTGGCTCTGGAAAGAGGGCCGCCGCGCGTTAGCCGTCTATTTGCAGAACGAAATCTCCGTCTCCTTCGCTGTGGATATTCACCCGGCTGCCCGTATTGGTCGCGGCATTATGCTCGATCATGCCACCGGTATCGTGATTGGTGAAACCGCCGTAGTGGAAAATGACGTGTCGATTTTGCAGTCGGTAACGCTAGGCGGTACCGGAAAAACCAGCGGCGATCGCCATCCGAAAATCCGTGAAGGTGTGATGATTGGTGCAGGTGCCAAGATTCTCGGTAACATTGAAGTGGGACGCGGCGCGAAAATTGGTGCGGGTTCGGTGGTACTACAACCGGTGCCGCCGCATACCACGGCAGCCGGTGTGCCTGCGCGTATCGTTGGCAAACCCACCAGTGATAAACCTTCGATGGATATGGACCAACTCTTCAACGGCGCGGGCTTCGAGTACGGCGACGGAATTTAGCTCTTGATCAGTGCGCCAGCATAATCAAGCTGGCGCCACGCTTCATAAACCACCACAGATACCGCATTCGACAGATTCATACTGCGACTTTCAGCCATCATTGGGATGCGGATCTTCTGCTCTGCTGGCAGCGCGTTCAGTATCTCTGCCGGCAGGCCACGGCTCTCGGGGCCAAATATCAAATAATCCCCTTTCTGATAGCTCACAGCGCTGTGGGCAGGTGTGCCTTTGGTGGTGAGTGCAAACAGACGCTGTGGTGCTTCAGACTCGATAAACGCAGTGTAATTGGCGTGTTTTTTGAGTGAGGTGTATTCGTGATAATCGAGCCCGGCGCGGCGCAGACGCTTGTCATCCCAGGCAAAGCCCAGTGGCTCAATCAGATGCAATTGGAAGCCTGTATTGGCACACAAGCGGATGATATTGCCGGTATTTGGCGGAATTTCTGGTTCAAATAAAACGATGTTCAGCATAAGGCCCCCGGAAACGAGGGCCGAAGCATAGCAAATTATTGCCGAGCGGAGTACAGCGGCAACCAGAGTGTAAGCCGCAGGCCTCCTAATGGGCTGTCATCGGCTTTCACCCAACCGCGATGCTGTTGCACGGCTGTTTCCACAATCGCCAGTCCGAGACCGGTGCCACCAGATTCACGGTCGCGTGCTTCATCAGTGCGATAGAAGGGGCGGAAAATCTGCTCGCGATCTTCAGCGCTGACGCCTGGGCCATCGTCATCAACGTGAACGGTAATACCCTGAATATCCACCGAGAAACTCACGCTGATATGCGTGTGGGAATAACGCAGCGCATTACGCACGATGTTTTCCAGTGCACTCTCCAGGGCATGCGGGTTGCCGTACAGTGGCCACGGACCAGGCGGATACGGCACATCCATGGTTTTACCCATCTGCTCGGCTTCAAATTTGGCATCTTCCAGTACACCGTTCCACAGCTGGTTCGCCTTCATCGCTTCACTGACTAAGGCATTTTTATGCTGAGTGCGTGAGAGCACCAGCAAATCGTTAATCATGCCATCAAGCCGCTGGGCTTCCGTTTCGATACGCTGAAGTTCTTTACCTTCACCATTGCGACGGCGCAGTAGGGCGGTAGCCAACTGCAAACGTGTCAGTGGCGTGCGTAATTCATGACTGATATCGGATAACAAACGCTGCTGTGCGGTCATCATGCGTTCAAGTGCGCTCACCATTTGGTTGAAACTTGAACCTGCTGCCAGGAATTCCTGTGGACCGGATTCCAGTTCAGGATGCTGGCGTAAATTTCCGCTCGCCACTTCATCGGCAGCATGTTTCAGTTTGCGCGCTGGACGCGCCAGGCTCCACGCCAGCCATAACAGCAGTGGCGAGCTAATCAGCATGGTGACAATCAGCAGCAATAACGGACGGTCAAACAGTAGATTGACGAAGTCCAGTTGAGAACTGGTGGCGGGGCGGATCAGGTAGAGCTGATAGTTATCTTCACCATCCTGCACGGCGAACGGGCCCACCATTTCCACACGACCATACTTTTTCTTCTGCGGATGATCGGCATTATCAGACTGGCCGATAAAGTTACGAATCACCTGCATTTCATTATGCTGCGCTCCGATCACCCGGCCTTCGCTGGTCACCAATAACAAGCGTTGGCCGGGTGGGGCCCATTTGTCGATGGCGCGAAAGAGCCTGCGCCACCACATCAGGTCGTTAGGGGGATCTTGCGATAACTCAGCTTCAACATGCTGTTCAATCATGGTGCCCTGTCGTTGCTCACTTTCCAGCAGTGCAGTCATCTGGCGTGAGTCGAGTTTGGGCACCATCAAAACCAGCATCAACACCAGCGCCAGGGTGAGCCAGAAAATGGCGAAGATGCGGGTGGTCAAACTTCCAATCATGATGCCGAAACCATCAGATAGCCGCGTCCGCGTAGCGTTTTAAACCACGGATGACCATCACGACGTTCCGGCAATTTACGACGCAGGTTTGAAATGTGCATATCAATCGCGCGGTCAAACGGCGTCAGGCGTTTACCCAGCACTTCCTGACTGAGGTGCTCACGCGACACGACCTGACCTAAGTGCTGTGCCAGCAAATAGAGCAGAGTGAATTCCGTGCCCGTCAGATCCAGCGTTTCACTATCGAAGCTGGCTTCCTGGCGGCCTGGGTTGAGGCGCAGGCAATCCACTTCCAGCGTGGGTGAACTATTGTCATGCTGCTGTTGTTGTTCGCTCCAGTTTGAACGGCGCAAAATAGCCCGAATACGCGCCACCAGTTCACGGTCATTAAACGGTTTTGGTAGATAGTCATCCGCGCCCAGCTCAAGGCCAAGAACACGATCCAACTCACTACCACGAGCGGTCAGCATAATGACCGGAGTTTGGTGCTGTTGTCGTAATTCTTTCAACGTATCAATACCGTTCTTCTTCGGCATCATGACGTCGAGTAATAACAAGTCAACGCTGTTATCCAGCAGGTTAAGCGCCTGCTCGCCATCGCTGGCGACAATCACCTCAAAACCTTCCATCTCAAGCAGTTCTTTAAGCAGCGAAGTTAATTCGCGGTCGTCATCAACCAACAGGATTTTATTCATTTTTTGTTGCCCTCCGCAGGCAAAATACCGTGTTCCTTGACTTGCAATCCAACGCTTTACGTAGTTTTACACCCCCTGACGGATGTTTGCAGCTATCGCCGTACACTAGCTCTCGTTGAATCGCAAAACGGAACGAACTGGGAGTAAACGATGCGCTACTTAACCGCCGTCGTCATTGCCTCAGCGATGGTTCTCAGTCACGCCAGCGCAGAAGCAGCAGACACGACGACGATTGACGAGATGCATCATAACGGCGGATTGACGACAGGCAGTATGACGCAAAATCCGCAAAGCCACATGTTCGATGGCATTGAGCTGACTGAACAACAGCGGCAACAGATGCGAGACCTGATGCAGCAAGCACGACATGAGCGCCCGGCTATGAGCGTTCAGGATATTGAAACTATGCATGACCTTGTCATTGCAGACAAATTTAACGAATCGGCTATCCGACAGCAGGCAGAGAAACAAGCCCGCGCGCAGATAGAACTGCAAGTTGAGATGGCTCGGGTTCGCAACCAGATGTATCACCTGCTAACGCCTGCACAGCAAGCGACATTGCAGAAGAATTATGAGCGGCGACTTAATGATATGCGTCAGCTCTCAGGATTGCAGCCATCATCACCGCTGCATGCAGTGAGTAGTACCAGCAGTAACCAGTAACATAGTATCCCTGTTTTCCTTGCCATAGACACCATCCCTGTCTTCCCCCGCATGATGCGGGGGTTTTTTTTATCTGCCAATCCTGTGCTGCATCATCACCTTAATATTCAATTCACGCAGCTTACGCTTGCCGATGATAAACTTGAGCCATTATGTGACTAAAGGCGTTGCGCTGAGCAGACGCTTCTATGAGGCATGGCATGGATCCCTCCTACGCGAAACTCGTCAACCGCGCGGCGCTGGCGGCAACGACGCTGGCGACATTACTGTTGATCGTGAAAATTTTTGCCTGGTGGCTGACTGGCTCAGTCAGTATGTTGGCCGCCCTGGTCGATTCACTGGTGGATATCGCTGCATCGCTCACCAATTTACTGGTGGTGCGCTATTCACTCCAGCCTGCGGACGCTGATCACACCTTCGGCCACGGTAAAGCGGAGTCGCTTGCCGCACTGGCACAAAGCATGTTTATTTCCGGCTCGGCACTGTTTTTATTTCTCACGGGTATTCAGCATCTGGCCTCACCCAATATATTACGTGCGCCGCTGGTCGGTATCGTCGTCACTGTGGTCGCCCTTTTGTCCACCCTGTTACTGGTGACTTTCCAGCGCTGGGTGGTGCGTCGGACACGCAGCCAGGCGATACGTGCGGATATGCTGCACTATCAATCTGACGTGGTGATGAACGGCGCGATCCTGGTGGCTTTGGTGTTAAGCAGCTATGGTTTTGTCCGGGCAGATGCGCTCTTTGCGCTGGGGATTGGGGTGTACATCCTCTATAACGCTTTGCGCATGGGTTATGAAGCGGTGCAATCTTTGCTGGACCGCGCATTGCCGGAAGAAGAGAAGCAGGCGATTATCGATTTGGTTAGCGACTGGCCAGGTGTGCGCGGTGCCCATGCACTGCGTACGCGTCAATCCGGGCCAACCCGTTTTATCCAGCTTCATCTGGAAATGGATGACCACCTGCCGCTGGTGCAGGCGCATCAGGTAGCGGATCAGATCGAGCAAGCACTCCGGCTTAAGTTTCCCGGTTCGGATGTTATCATCCATCAGGATCCCTGTTCGGTGGTGCCTGAAAATCAGCAAGGCTTTTTCCAGTTTTAGCGTTTAAATATCATGGCGTTGCGTTATAAAAATGACGTAACGCTAACAACTCTGTAAAAAAATAGCGAAAACTTGTCTGACCTGAATCAATTCAGCATCAAGCCTTTGATATACTATCTGCAACTATTAAGCCGCACGATCGTGAGCGGGTTTACACCGGTCGGCAGGCAGGAATAATCCTTAGTTTTGAACAATCCAGAGGTTGTCATGATCAAAAAAATCGGAGTACTGACCAGCGGCGGTGACGCCCCAGGCATGAACGCAGCCATCCGCGGAGTTGTCCGTTCCGCGCTGAGTGAAGGCCTTGAAGTTTTTGGTATCTACGACGGCTATCTGGGATTGTATGAAGACCGTATGATCAACCTCGACCGTTACAGCGTGTCCGACATGATCAACCGTGGCGGCACTTTCCTCGGTTCTGCGCGCTTCCCGGATTTCCGTAATGAGGAAGTTCGTCAGGTTGCCATTGAGAACATGAAGAAGCGCGGCATTGACGCGCTGGTGGTCATCGGCGGTGACGGTTCCTACATGGGTGCCAAACGTCTGACGGAAATGGGTTTCCCGTGCATTGGTCTGCCAGGCACCATCGATAATGACGTTGCCGGTACCGATTACACCATCGGTTACTTCACGGCGCTGGAAACCGTGGTTGAAGCGATTGACCGTCTGCGCGACACCTCCTCTTCGCATCAGCGCATTTCCATCGTGGAAGTGATGGGTCGTTACTGCGGCGATCTGACTCTGGCTGCTTCCATCGCCGGTGGTTGTGAATTTATCGTGCTGCCGGAAATTCCTTATACCCGTGAAGAACTGGTCGAAGAGATCAAAGCGGGTATCGCCAAAGGTAAAAAACATGCCATTGTGGCCATTACCGAACACATCTGTGATATCGACGATTTGGCGCATTACATCGAAGCAGAAACCAAACGCGAAACACGTGCAACTGTGCTTGGGCATATTCAGCGTGGCGGTGCGCCATGTGCTTACGACCGTATTCTGGCTTCACGCATGGGTGCCTACTCCATCGAACTGCTGTTGCAGGGCTACGGCGGACGTTGTGTCGGTATTCAGAATGAGAAGATGGTGCATCACGACATCATTGACGCGATTGAAAACATGAAGCGCCCATTCAAGCGCGACTGGCTGGATACGGCGAAAAAACTCTACTAATCAAACTGAATCAGGGCGCGGCCTCCACCGTGCCCTTTTTTATTCCCACTTATATTCTCTCCAGTTATAACCACTTATTTTTAATTCTTTAATCATTGAATTGGTTTATGTCAGTCTTGTTCTATAACGACCTCGGGAGAGCAAGCAATGAACAAGTGGAGTATTGGTGTCACCCTGTTACTGGCTTCCACCAGTGTTTTGGCAAAGGATATCCAGCTGTTAAACGTTTCTTACGATCCAACGCGTGAGCTGTATGAGCAGTACAACAAAGCGTTTAGCGCACACTACAAGCAGGAAACGGGCGACAATGTGGTGATCCGTCAGTCTCATGGCGGTTCAGGGAAGCAGGCGACCTCTGTGATCAACGGCATTCGTGCTGATGTCGTGACCCTGGCGCTGCAATCTGACGTGGATGCTATTGCTGACCGTGGACGGATCGATAAAAACTGGATTAAGCGCCTGCCAGACAACTCCGCCCCTTATACTTCCACCATCGTGTTCCTGGTCCGTAAGGGCAACCCGAAGGGCATTCATGACTGGAACGATTTAATTAAACCCGGCGTATCGGTGATCACCCCGAACCCGAAAACCTCAGGTGGCGCACGCTGGAACTATCTGGCCGCATGGGGCTGGGCACTGGATCAAAACAACGGTGACCAGGCCAAAGCGCTGGCGTATGTGAAGGCGCTGTTCAAGAACGTAGAAGTGCAGGATTCGGGTGCACGTGGCGCGACCAACACCTTCGTAGAACGTGGCATCGGCGATGTGCTGATTGCCTGGGAAAACGAAGCGTATCTGGCAGTGAACAAGCTGGGTAAAGACAAGTTCGAAATCGTCACGCCAAGCGAATCGATTCTGGCAGAACCAACCGTTTCGGTGGTCGATAAGGTGGTGGATGAGCAGGGCACGCGTAAAGTTGCCGAAGATTACCTGAAGTATCTCTACTCACCAGAAGGCCAGACCATCGCAGCGGAAAACTTTTATCGTCCACGCGATCCTGAAGTCGCGAAAAAGTTTGCCAGCACCTTTGCGCCGGTGAAACTGTTCACTATCGACAGCAAGTTCGGTGGCTGGACGCAAGCGCAGAAAGCACACTTCGCCGATGGTGGTAGTTACGATCAGGTCATGAAACCGTAATTGTCATCGCATCAAACTGAAACGGTCAGCCTGATGCTGGCCGTTTTGCATTACAGAGCAGTAAAAGTCCGTGACATTGCCCAGACGGCAGGCGAGGATGCTGGCAGGTGATGAACAGAGGAATTCGGCCATGCAGGGAAGTCGTCGCACCCTGAAGTTGCTAACCGTTTTACTGCTGGTGCTGATTGTCGGACTGATCGTCAGCGCCTTCCATTTCCAGAAAAACTCCAATGCCCTCTGGCAGATCATCAGTGAAAAGTGCGTGCCCAATCTGGCGAAGAGTGGCAATCCCGCCCCTTGTCAGCAAGTGAATACGGCACGGGGGTATGTCACGCTGAAAGACCTCAACGGTCCACTGCAGTATTTACTGATGCCGATCGAAAAAATCACTGGCATGGAAAGCCCGATTATTCTCGAACCCACCACGCCCAATCTGTTTGCCGCCGCCTGGCTGCAGCGCAGTCTGTTGGCCAAAAAACGCGGTGCACCGATTGCTGATAGCGCGCTGTCGCTGGCGATTAATGCGCAGTATGGCCGTACACAGAATCAACTGCACATCCACATCTCCTGTCTGCGTCCTGATGTGCGCCAGCGGCTTGATGCGTTAAGCCCTAAGCTCAACGAACAGTGGCAGCCAGCCACGCTGCGCAAACATCGCTATTTGATTCGCACACTGTCGACGGCTGAACTGGCGCAGCAAAGTGTCTTTATTCGTCTGGCGACTGAAGTGCCTAATGCGCGCAGCGAGATGGGAAAATATGGGATGGCACTGGCGGAATTGCCGGATGGGCGCTTAGCGTTG
Source organism: Enterobacter cancerogenus (assembly GCA_000773965.1). Classification (GTDB taxonomy): domain Bacteria; phylum Pseudomonadota; class Gammaproteobacteria; order Enterobacterales; family Enterobacteriaceae; genus Pantoea; species Pantoea communis. The sequence goes on along the minus strand of JRUP01000012.1, from coordinate 38,475 downwards.
CTGGCGTTGGAACGCAATTGGCTGATGCTAAACAGTGGTTCTGCGGAGGAATTACAGGATCATCAATGCCAGATTTTGAACCATTAATCATGGCTTTAAACTTACAGCTTCAGGGGGCCGGGTGTTGAGGCTCAGCGTATAAGCCACATGTCTTAGCGCAAATCAGTACGAATCTCTGGCAACAAAAAAGGCGGCTCATCAGCCGCCTTGTTCAACACCTAAAAACTTAGGCGTTTTTCGCTGCTGCAGCTGCTTTCACGATCACTGCGAACGCATCGGCTTTCAGTGAAGCACCGCCAACCAGCGCGCCATCGATATCTGGCTGGGTGAACAGTTCTGCGGCATTTTTGTCGTTAACAGAACCGCCGTACTGAATGATAACCTGCTGAGCAATCGCCGCATCTTTCTTCGCGATATGGTCACGAATGAATTTGTGCACGGCCTGGGCCTGCGCAGGTGTAGCGGATTTGCCGGTACCGATCGCCCAGACTGGCTCATAAGCGATAACCACGCCTTCGAACGCAGCAGCACCTTGAGTTTCCAGCACGGCGTCGATCTGACGTGCGCACACTTCTTCAGTCTTGCCCGCTTCGTTCTCTGCTTCAGTTTCACCGATGCACAGTACTGGTACCAGGCCGGCTGCTTTCAGCACAGCAAATTTCTTCGCGATGAACTCGTCGCTTTCTTTGTGGTAAGTACGACGCTCAGAGTGGCCGATGATGATGTATTTCGCGCCGACATCTTTCAGCATTTCTGCGGAGGTTTCACCGGTGAATGCGCCAGACAGGTTAACGTCAACGTTCTGTGCACCCAGTGCAATGTGGCTGCCGGAGACGGCGTGTTTTGCCAGGTCAAGATAGAGAGTGGGTGGAGCAATTGCTACGCCACAACCTTCAACACCAGACAGCTCTTTGCGCAGACCTTCAATCAGCTCGCCTGCCATGTGCTTGCTGCCATTCAGTTTCCAGTTACCCATAACCAGTGGATGTCGCATTCTTTCCTCCGCATAACGCGATTCATGAAATAGCGCTGCCATCGGGCAGCGATGTCTGCCAGACAGTATAGAGATCAAACGTGTCGCTGGCTTTGCTTTTCGTCATTTTTGCCGCGGTGATCAAGGGGTCGCGAGCGCCAGTTTTATCGGCTCAACCGCGAAGGTTAATCCCTTGTCACCGTTATCCGCGACCACAAAACGCAATGCGCCTTCAGTACTGGCAAAATAGCGTGCGCCTTTGCCTGCGCTGAGCAGTGCATCAAGCTTTTTGCGTCCATCTGCAGGCGATAAACCTGGGACAAAAAATCGCAATAATGCTGTCATGTAATCCATCGCACGTGCCTGCGCGGCTTTCATATCCGGGCCGGGAACCGGTAGCCAGGTAATTTGCAGCGTTTTGATTTTTCCGGTGCCCTGCTCCAGCGCGGTAGAAGCATAGAGTGTTTCATTGATCTTGCTGGCGGCGCGCGTCAGGTTGCTTTTATCGTCTCGATTATCAATCGCACGATATTCCTGCAACGGCAGGTCCGGATTCGTTGCGTTGTACTTCTCGCGGAACTGCGCGATTGTCATATCGAAGGTGGGGGCACCTGCCAATAGATAAGGGGCGGCAGGCAGGTGATCGCTTCGATCCTGCGGTGTCGCATCCTCCGCCCAGGCGGGAAATGTCAGCGCGACGCTCAAGAGCAGCGCGACTGGCAGGTTCTTCATTGCTTCGGCCCTAAATCATTCACTTAGCCCACGATTAGAACGGTTTTTACCGACCAAAGTCAAAACCCGCACTGGGAAAAGTCTGACATTCTTCACACCGCATGGATTACCAGTAATGCTCGCTGGTCATATGGCCGGGTTTGCGTTTGAAATGTTTGCGCATCTCACGCGTATCTTTCAGCAATTGCTGGGTATCGCGCACCATTTGCGGGTTACCACACAGCATCACGTGGCTGGTGTCAGCGGTCATCGACAAACCCACCGCACGTTCAAGTTCACCGCTCTCAATGAGCTGCGGTACACGACCGTGCAGTGAACCGGCGATCTCTTCGCGACTCACCACCGTCTGAACGTGCAATTTGCCCTGATAACGCTGTTGCAGCTTCTGCATCAACGGCAGGAAGCTCAGGTCATCGGCGAAACGTGCCGCATGCACCAGCACAATGTTATCAAAGCGTTCCAGATCTTCGCCCTGTTGCAGAATCGATAAATAAGGACCGATCGCCGTGCCAGTGGCCAGCATCCAAAGCGTGCTGCAGTCGGGAATTTCATCGAGTACAAAGAATCCGGCGGCTTCTTTGGTCACCATCACCTGATCGCCAGGCTGCAATGCCTGCAAACGTGGACTGAGCTTACCCTCTGGCACCGTGACCAGATAGAACTCCAGTGAGGGATCGCGCGGTGCATTCACATATGAATAGGCGCGTTGCACGCGTTCACCATCAATTTCCAGCGCCAGCTTGGCAAACTGCCCGGCGGTAAAGGTATCAATCGGCGCGTTAACGCGCAGGCTGAACAGTGCATCGGTCCAGTTTTTCACTTCTTTCACTTCCGCATTGATCCACTCTGCCATGATCGCTCCTTATTATTGATTATTCAGGCGTGTCACTATCATCGTCAGCCCTCTCACAGATTTCCAGCCCGGCTGAGAGTAAAGGGCTCTCAGCGACAAATCATGCGCACTCCACATCAACTGTAGCGGTCGGGTTACGACCCGGTACGTAATCTTGACACCACGGCGTCAGTCGCTTTGCGCTCACCTCTCGATTTGTCACGCAATCCTGATATTTTTGCCGCCATTAATCGCCAGCAGCCTTTTTAGTGCTGCTTTTATTTTGTTTCTCAGGCAGACATTTTGTTCCATGTTGAAGAATAAAACACAAAACCGCTTCCTGTTATTCATGCTGATCGTGCTGGTGGCGGTCGGACAGATGGCGCAAACCATCTATGTGCCGGCGATGGCGAACATGGCCGAAGCCCTGAACGTACGCAGTGGCAGCATGCAGCAGGTCATGGCCGCTTATTTGATGACCTATGGTGGATCACAACTGATCTATGGTCCGTTGTCAGACAGCTTTGGCCGTCGTCCGGTGATCCTTATCGGTATGACGATCTTTGCCGTGGGGGCATTGATCGCCATGTTTGCGCCATCACTGCAGATTTTGGTGCTGGGCAGCGCGGTGCAGGGTTTGGGTACTGGCGTCGCGGGGGTGATGGCGCGCACTATGCCGCGCGATCTCTATTCCGGTATCGCCCTGCGCCAGGCCAATAGTCTGCTGAATATGGGAATTCTGGTGAGCCCGCTGCTGGCACCGGTGATTGGCGCGCTGCTGACGCACCTGTTTGGCTGGCACGCTTGTTTTGCCTTCCTGCTGTTGCTGTGTGTCGGCGTCACAGCTTCCATGGCGCGCTGGCTACCTGAAACACGTCCCGTGGATACGCCTGCCACACCATTTCTGCGCCGTTATGCCACCTTGCTTAGCGATGGGAATTTTGTCCGCTATCTGCTGCTGCTGGTGGGCGCCCTGGCAGGCATCGCAGTGTTTGAAGCCAGCTGTGGCGTGTTGATGGGTGGCGTGCTCGGTCTGGATGGCATCACCGTCAGCATTCTGTTTATCCTGCCGATCCCGGCCGCCTTTTTTGGTGCGTGGTTTGCCGGACGCGAGCAGAAGTCCTGGCATACGCTGATGTGGTACGGCGTGAACAGTTGCTTGCTGGCGGGTCTGCTGATGTGGATTCCGGCATGGTTCGGCATCATGAATATCTGGACACTGCTGGTGCCTGCCGCACTGTTCTTCTTTGGGGCCGGGATGCTGTTCCCATTGGCAACATCCGGTGCGATGGAGCCGTATGCATGGTTAGCAGGGAGTGCGGGCGCGCTGATTGGTGGCATACAGAATCTTGGCTCTGGCGTAATTGCCTGGCTGTCGGCGCTGCTGCCGCAGCACGATCAGTCAAGCCTCGGCATGCTTATGTTTGTCACGTCGCTGGTGATGCTGCTGTGCTGGTGGCCGCTCTCACGTCATCCGGAGAGCGGCAAACAGGCGATTACAGGATAAACTGATGCAGCGCCGCGTCTTTGCGATCCAGATAATGGATCGACTGGATGCGGCGGATGGTGCGTGATTTACCGCGCACCAGCAGGGTTTCGCTGGTAGCGATGTTGCCTTTACGTGTAATGCCTTTCAGCAGGTCACCGGTGGTGATACCGGTGGCGGCAAAAATCACATTATCGTTACGCGCCATCTCTTCCAGCTTCAGCACTTCTCCGGCTTTAATGCCCATTTCAGCACAACGTTGCAGCTCCTGCTCGCCCAAACGACGGTTCTCTTCACTGTCGCCTTTGACGTGGTGACGTGCCAATAGGCGCGCCTGCATGTCGCCATCCATTGCACGGATCACTGCAGCGGACACCACACCTTCTGGCGCACCGCCGATACCGTAAAGTACATCCACTTCGCTGTCAGGCATGCAGGTCAAAATCGAAGCTGCCACATCACCATCCGGGAAGGCAAACACACGCACGCCGAGCTGCTGAAGCTGAGCAATCACCACATCGTGACGCGGTTTAGCCAGAATCGATACGGTCAGCTGGCTGAGCGGTTTATCCAGGGCGATGGCGATGTTCTTCAGATTGGCTTCGAGCGGCAAGTTGAGATCGATAGCACCGCGCGCGCCAGGCCCGACAATCAGTTTTTCCATGTACATATCAGGTGCGTGCAGGAAGCTGCCTTTATCGCCAACGGCTAATACTGCCAGTGCGTTGGCCTGACCCATCGCCGTCATGCGTGTGCCTTCGATAGGGTCTACAGCGATATCCACTGCATCCCCTCGGCCGGTACCGACTTTTTCACCGATATAGAGCATCGGCGCTTCGTCGATTTCGCCTTCGCCAATCACAATCTGACCGTCGATATCAATGGTATTGAGCATAATGCGCATAGCGTGGACGGCTGCACCGTCGGCCGCATTTTTATCGCCGCGTCCTAACCAGTGATAGCCCGCTAATGCAGCGGCTTCGGTCACACGGGAAAATTCAATCGCGAGTTCTCGTTTCATGGTTGCACCTGATAAAAAAACAGGCAGGCAGTGTAACACGGAGGGGAAAGTAGGGCGGGGAGAAAAACCCGCGGCAGGGTGCCGCGGGTCAAAGGTATTACTCAGAGTCTTCCCACGCTTGCGCACGCGCCACGGCTTTCTTCCAGCCTGCATAGCGCACGTTGCGTTCGGTAGTTTCGATGCTTGGGCGGAACTCACGTTCAACGACCGCTTTCGCACGTACTTCCTCCAGATCGCTCCAGAAGCCCACCGCCAGGCCAGCAAGGTAAGCCGCACCCAGCGCGGTCACTTCGCGTACTTCCGGACGCTCAACGCGGGTACCGAGAATGTCTGACTGGAACTGCATCAGGAAGTTGTTGGCGACCGCACCGCCGTCCACGCGCAGAGATTGCAGACGGGTGCCAGCATCGTTCTGCATTGCTTCCAGCACGTCACGCGTCTGGTAAGCAATCGATTCCAGGGTTGCACGGATGATGTGATTCGCGTTGGCACCACGCGTCAGACCGAAGATGGCGCCACGGGCATACGGATCCCAGTAAGGCGCACCCAGACCGGTAAACGCAGGCACCATGTAGACGCCGTTGGTGTCTTTCACTTTCAGGGCGAAGTATTCAGAGTCGGTTGAATCGCTGATCAGCTTCATCTCGTCACGCAGCCACTGAATGGAGGCACCGCCGATGAACACCGCACCTTCCAGTGCATAGTTCACTTCGCCACGCGGGCCGCAGGCGATGGTAGTCAGCAGGCCGTGCGTTGAGGTCACGGCTTCGGTGCCGGTGTTCATCAACATGAAGCAGCCGGTACCGTAGGTGTTTTTCGCCATACCCGGTTGTACGCACAGCTGGCCGTACAGGGCTGCCTGTTGGTCACCCGCGATACCCGCGATTGGAATACGCGTACCGCCTTTACCACCAATGTTGGTCTGGCCGTAGATTTCAGAAGAGCCTTTCACTTCCGGCAGCATTTCGCGCGGAATATCGAGGATCTCCAGCATACGCTCATCCCACTCCAGCTTGTGGATGTTGTACATCATGGTACGAGAGGCGTTGGTGTGGTCGGTGATGTGCACACGCCCCTGGGTCATTTTCCATACCAGCCAGGTATCAACGGTACCGAACAGCAGCTCGCCACGTTTTGCACGCTCGCGCGCACCTTCAACGTTGTCGAGGATCCACTTCACTTTGGTGCCTGAGAAGTAAGGGTTAATCACCAGACCGGTGGTGTGCTGGATGTACTCTTCCAGACCCTCTTTCTTCAGCTTGTTACAATAGTCCGCTGTACGTGGATCCTGCCAGACGATGGCGTTGTAGATCGGCTTACCGGTCTCTTTATCCCACACGATGGCAGTTTCACGTTGGTTGGTGATACCAATCGCGGCAATCTCATCAGAACGGATGTCGGCATGGGCCAGCACTTCGACCAGCGTTGAGCTTTGTGACGCCCAGATGTCCATTGGGTCGTGTTCTACCCAGCCCGCTTTCGGGTAGATCTGGGTGAATTCGCGCTGCGAGACGGCGACGATGTTCGCATCATGATCGAGTACCACAGCACGTGAGCTGGTAGTGCCCTGATCGAGCGCGAGAATGTATTTTTTATCAGTCGTAGTCATTTTATTTTCCTGATGATTAACGATGAAACTTACGCTTTACGCTGCTCAGCGCGTGCGACCGGTTTTTCTGTTTTGCTGGCTTCCGCCACGTTGACCGGCAGGTTACGGCCAATCAGTGAACGGTAACCGAAGGCTCCGAGGCAAGCACCCACCAGTGGGCCAAAAATCGGAACCAGGAAGTAAGGAATATCTTTGCCGCCGGTGAAGGCCACATCACCCCAACCTGCGATGAAGGCGAACAGTTTAGGACCGAAGTCACGCGCCGGGTTAAGTGCGAAGCCGGTGAGCGGGCCCATTGAACCACCAATCACGGCAACCAGCAGACCAATCAACAGCGGAGCCAGTGGACCACGTGGTACACCGTTGCCGTCATCGGTCAGCGCCATGATCACCGCCATCAGTACCGCCGTAATCACCATCTCAACCAGGAACGCCTGACCGACACTGATGTGCGGGTTAGGGTAGGTTGAGAAGATACCGGCCAGATCGAGGCTCTGCACGCTGCCTCGCACCATTTGATGGCTGGCTTCATAATCAAAGAACAAATTGTAGTAGAGACCATAAACCAGCGCCGCCGCACAGAAGGCACCGGCAACCTGCGCCAGGATGTAAGGCAGCACTTTGCGGCCTTCAAAATTAGCAAACAGGCACAGCGCGACCGTTACCGCTGGATTTAAATGCGCGCCGGATACGCCCGCACTGAGATACACGGCCATGGAGACAGCAAGACCCCAGATAATACAGATTTCCCACTGACCGAATGCGGCACCAGCCAGTTTTAATGCAGCGACGCAGCCTGCACCAAAAAAGATGATCAAACCGGTACCGAGAAACTCGGCGATGCACTGACCTTTTAGTGTGTTCGTTGTCTGACTCATAATGGCATTCCTGAAGCGAGGTTAAATTTTATCAGTTTTTGTTCTCAATCCATGAGTCACCCAGCTCTTATGTAGGGCTGATGTGAATTTATCGTTAACGAGCATAAACGAGAAATAGCGAAATCGAAATATGTGTACTCCGTCATAAAAATGCGCGTTTTCGCGTCTTTTACCTTTCTTTAAGGCCCATTAACCCTGCTTTACCTAAGTCCAATATCGTGACCGCGCGCAAAAATGCGCGATCGTGAGCGTTTTTTTAAGCATTAACTGAAAAGTGTTACAGACTGCCCGTGCAGGCCTTGTGCCGCTGGACTTGCGGGGTGTGGCTACATACAATCGGGACATCGTGGCTGGACGCACCATAACAAGGCAGTCCCAGCACCATCAACGCCTTGCAAGAGATTTAGGAGAGGTCATAAAGATGTCATTTGAAGTGTTCGAGAAACTGGAAGCGAAAGTACAGCAGGCGATTGATACCATCACCCTGTTGCAGATGGAAATTGAAGAGCTGAAAGATCAGAATAATACGCTGCGTAACGAAGCCAGCCAGGCTTCCGGCAACCAGGATGCACTGGTGCGTGAAAACCAGCATCTGAAAGAAGAACAGCATGTGTGGCAGGAGCGTCTGCGTGCACTGTTGGGAAAAATGGAAGAGGTTTAAGCGTCTATGCTTAAACCCATGACGGGTGCTGCGGCACCCGTTTTTGTTGAGGCTTACTCGATATCGAGGGCGTCTTCCGACAGAATGATGCCGGTGTTATCAGCATAAAGATGGTCTCCAGAGAAGAAGGTTACGCCGCCAAAGTTAACGCGCACGTCACTTTCGCCAATCCCTTCGCCCGCCGCACCGACCGGAATCGCGGCAATCGCCTGAATACCAATTTCCAGCTCTTCCAGATCGTCCACCTGACGCACTGAGCCGTAGATCACCAGGCCTTCCCACTCGTTTTGCGCTGCCAGACGCGCCAGTTGCGCATCAACCAGAGCACGACGTACCGAGCCGCCGCCATCAATCACTAACACGCGACCCCGGCCATTCTCTTCCAGCAGATCGTAAAGCAGGCCGTTGTCCTCGAAACATTTCACTGTGGTGATTTGCCCACCGAATGAGGTGCGTCCGCCAAAATTGGAAAAGAGCGGTTCAACCACGTTCACTTCTTCATGGTAGATGTCACAGAGTTCGGAAGTATCGTATTTCATGAGGGTATCGTCTGTTTGCCACAGGAGCGGTAAGTATATCGCTATCTGACGATTGTTGGCAAAATCATCACCCGCTAAAAAAAGCGCTGCATCAATATCCTGCGTAAAAAAATGCCCGGCACAGTGGCCGGGCAGCGGATAACGATGGAACCCTTACAGAATAAAGCGGCTGAGATCTTCGTCAGCCACCAATTCGTCCAGGTGTTTGCCAACGTAATCAGCATCGATGGTGATGGATTCGCCGTTGCGATCGCTGGCGTCATAGGAGATGTCTTCCATTAGACGCTCAAGCACGGTGTGCAGACGACGCGCACCGATGTTTTCAGTCGTTTCATTCACCTGCCATGCGGCTTCGGCGATGCGACGGATGCCGTCTTCGGTGAAATCAACGTTCACGCCTTCAGTGCCCATCAGCGCTTTGTACTGTACGGTCACAGAAGCGTTTGGCTCCGTCAGAATACGTTCGAAATCATTCACGGTCAGCGCCTGCAGCTCTACACGAATCGGCAAGCGACCCTGCAGTTCTGGAATCAGATCTGACGGGCTGGCGACCTGGAACGCGCCAGAAGCGATAAACAGAATGTGATCAGTTTTCACCATGCCGTGCTTAGTGGACACGGTGCAGCCTTCCACCAGTGGCAGCAGGTCGCGCTGTACACCTTCGCGTGATACATCCGGGCCGCCCGCATTCTGGCCGCCGCGCTTACAGATCTTATCGATTTCATCAATGAACACGATACCGTGCTGCTCAACGGCTTCGATGGCGTCTTGCTTCAGTTCTTCTGGATTCACCAGTTTTGCCGCTTCTTCTTCAATCAGCAGCTTCATGGCTTCTTTGATCTTCAGCTTGCGCGCTTTCTGCTTCTGGCCGCCGAGGTTCTGGAACATCGACTGCAGTTGGCTGGTCATCTCTTCCATGCCTGGAGGCGCCATGATTTCAACACCGGCTGCGGATGCGGCCAGATCGATCTCAATCTCTTTATCATCCAGCTGGCCTTCACGCAGTTTCTTGCGGAATGACTGGCGGGCCGCAGAAGGTTCGGCAGTTTGCTCAGCCTGGCCCCAGTTATTTTTCGCCGGTGGGATCAGCACATCAAGAATGCGCTCTTCCGCCATTTCTTCGGCGCGGTATTTGTTTTTCTCGATTGCCTGGCTACGCACCATTTTGATGGCAGAGTCGGTCAGATCGCGAATAATCGAGTCGACTTCTTTACCCACGTAACCCACTTCGGTGAATTTCGTGGCTTCGACTTTGATGAAAGGCGCATTGGCGAGTTTTGCCAGACGACGCGCGATTTCGGTTTTACCGACACCAGTCGGGCCAATCATCAGGATGTTTTTTGGCGTCACTTCATGGCGCAGCTCTTCGTCGAGCTGCATGCGGCGCCAGCGGTTACGCAGTGCAATCGCCACGGCCTTCTTTGCGCCGTCCTGGCCGATGATAAAGCGATTAAGCTCGCTGACAATCTCGCGGGGAGTCATCTCAGACATGATGTTTAGTCCTTAGCCTTAGACGGTAATTCTTCAAAGTTGATGTTGTGGTTGGTGTAAATGCAGATATCGCCAGCGATGTTCAGCGCCTTCTCAACGATATCGTGCGCACCAATGTCGGTGTTCTCCAGCAGGGCGCGAGCCGCTGCCTGGGCGTAAGGCCCACCAGAACCGATAGCAATCAGATCATTTTCCGGCTGAATGACGTCACCATTACCGCTGATGATCAGTGAGGAGTTCTCATCAGCTACCGCCAGCAGCGCTTCAAGACGGCGCAGCATGCGATCGGTACGCCAGTCTTTCGCCAACTCGACCGCGGCTTTCACCAGGTGGCCTTGATGCATTTCCAGCTTGCGCTCGAACAGTTCAAACAGGGTGAAGGCATCTGCGGTGCCGCCAGCAAAACCAGCGATCACTTTGTCATTGTAGAGACGACGCACTTTCTTCACGTTGCCTTTCATCACGGTATTGCCGAGCGTAGCCTGGCCATCACCGCCAATCACGACTCGGCCGTTGCGTCGTACACTTACTATTGTTGTCACGGGCAGACCCCTTGTTGCAGTGGATAAGGAACTTCGCGCACAGAGCGCGGAGTATCATGCAACCAGATATGGGGTAGGTTTGAAGGGTTTCAACCCCGAGATTTGTCTTACTTGAAAGGGCAAGTGCGTTAGTGAGGTGCACTCACCCCTGTGACTTACAGATGTAAGCTCAGAGGGGTGAGCACTTATCGCTTAGGGTAAAGCGAGAGGAATGCAGCTGCTGTGCCCGGAGCTGTGTAAGCGTTTGACCGTGCTGTCAGCGCTGCTGCGATCTTTAAACGGCCCGATAACCACACGATTCCAGCCCCCGCCGGTAGTGATACGGCTCTCGAAACCTTCAAAAGCCAGACCTGCGCGCACAGACTCCGCCTGGTCAGTGCCTTTGAACGAGCCACACTGCACCATCCAGCGCTGCGAAGCGGCTTTCTCTTCCGGTTTCGCTTTTGCCGTTTCCTGCGGTTTCGGCTGTTGCACTGGTTCACGCGTTATCGGCGCTGGCTGTTGTTGTTGACGCGTCGCCTGCTGTTGCTGCAACTGCTGTTGGCGCTGCTGCTGTTGTAACTGTTGCTGCTGGCGCTGCATCTGTTGTTGCTGCACTTGCACCTGCTGCTGACGTTGCAGAGTTTGCTGACGCTGTGCCGGAGTTTGCTCGTTCCACGGCACCTCGTTGAGCTGCGTCGGCTGCTGGCGCATATCAGCCTGCATCTGCTCCAGCAATTGGCGCTGCTCATCCGTCAGTTGTGTTTGGGATTGCACGCCGCCACCTGCAGACGGTTCCGTCGGCGTCGGCACGGTGATTTGGCGATTTTCCAGCTCTTTGATGTATTTCCAGCGCTCTTCCGGCTTAGGCGGAAGGCCGTTGCCGTTGGCTTTATGATTCGGAATGACCTCAGTCTCTTCTTTTTTATGATGAGAGATGAACCATAAACCACCGGCAAAGGTGACCAGCACGGCCACGGCCAGTACGATCATCAACTTTGACGTGCCGGAGCCGCCTTTGCTTTTCTTACTGCGGCCTGCAGCGGGTTTTTTGCGACGCGTCCCTGTTGAACGCCCGCGGCCTACATAATCTCTCTGTGCCACTTTCGTTCTGATACCCTTCAAAAAAATGCCAATGGGCGAAACCCTAAATTAAGACGGGTGTAAAAGTTCTGTTAATTGCCCGGCAACGAATGCGTCATGTTACTCAAGGGCTGGAACTTTGACCAGCAGAGTCTGCCTTCAGAATCCGCTGAAAATGCAGTGAAGCCTAGACCATTTTTCCCGTTTTTGTGGCGGGAGCGGTGCTGCCACGCACGCGTAATTCCGCGTCGAGCAAACGTGAGCCGTTGTTGACGCGTTTGCCCTGCAGTTCATCCAGCAGCAGCAGCATCGCCTCACGGCCAATGGCAAATCGCGGCTGTGCAACGGTGGTGAGTGGGGGATCGTAATACTGCGCCAGTTCGATATCGTCAAATCCCACCACGGAAAGGTCCTGCGGAATGCGCATGCCCAGCTTTCGTGCCTGATTCATTGCACCCAATGCCATCAAGTCGCTGTGGCAGAAAATGGCTTTCGGCGGTTGCGGTAAGCTCATCAGCTGTTTCAACGCACTGGCACCAGCTTCGAAGGTGAAATCACCGTGCACAATCATTGTGGGATCAATGGCGATACTGCTGCGGCGCAGAGCCTGAATGTAGCCTTGTAAACGATACTGGCTGAGAGGGATATGTTCCGGCCCGGTAATGCAGGCAATCTGGCGATGACCGAGTTGCAGCAGATGATTGACAGCTTCAAATGCCGCCGTCAGGTTATCAATGTGCACGGTAGGCAGAGCCATTTCCGGGGCGAATTCGTTGCCCATCACCATCGGCGGCAGGTTACGCTGATCTTCAATTCCTGCATCGAACGGCAGTTGCGAGCCCAGCAGCACCATGCCGTCGATTTGGCGCGTCAACATCAGGTTGAGGAAGGTTTTTTCCTGCTGATCCTGATGTGCGCAGTCGCCAATCAACACCAGATAGCCTTCCTGCGCCGCGGTGACTTCGACGCCACGGATGATTTCGCTAAAGAAGGGATCGCAGATGTCCGGCACTATTACCAATATGGTTTGCGTTTCGCCGCGTTTGGCATTGCGCGCCAGCCCGTGTGGCGCATAGCCGACATCAATCACCGCTTGTTCTACTTTCTGCCGGGTGGCAGCCGAGACTTTTTCCGGGTTCATCAGCGCGCGAGAAACCGTGGCGGTAGAGACGCCGGCTTTCTCGGCCACATCTTTCATGGTGGCAGCAGATGAAGGTTGCTTCTGGTCCAACGTATAACTCCTGACGCGGTACAGCGCATTGATTTTCAGACATTGCCGGGCTTCAGCCGGGATGGGCACTATTGATAACCCAACGTCGGGTGAGGTTGTTACTTAATTTGCATAAAAATTGTGACTTGTGCGACTTTTTTCGATCTGGCTCGCAGATGTCATGTGGCTTAACTCTCGGTGGGATCGATATCCAGCGTCCATTTGGTTTTGCGCGCGGCGGGCAGGGTGGAGATCAGCGGGAGTGAACTGCTCAGCAGTTGTTGCAGGCGTTTACGCGAAGGGTGCTGAAGCAGCAATTGCCAGCGCCAGCGCCCACTGCGTTTTGGTGCTAATGCCGGAACCGGACCCATTAGCCACATGGCCTCATCTTTCAGCGGGCTGGCTTCGAGTAAATTGCGCAACTGCGTGAGGAATTCCGCGGCCTGCGCATTGTCCATGTCCTCCGCACGGAACAGTGCATGGCTGGTCCACGGCGGCAGCTGCACCGATTGGCGCTCAAGCAAGGTTTCCTCGGCAAAGGCGAAATAGCCACGATGCAGCAGAGTCTGCAATAGCGGATGCTCGGGATGGTGTGTTTGCAGCAGCACTTCACCCTGTTTTCCGGCTCGTCCGGCGCGCCCGGCCACCTGGGTATAGAGTTGAGCAAAGCGTTCGGCGGCGCGGAAATCGGCGGAGAATAAGGCACCATCGACATCCAGCAGGGAAACCAGCGTCACATCCGGGAAATGGTGCCCTTTGGCCAGCATCTGTGTGCCCACCAGAATGCGGGCGCCGCCGCGATGCACATCCGCCAGATGCTGTTCCAGTGCACCTTTGCGGCTGGTGGTATCACGATCGATGCGCGAAACCGGCACGCCGGGAAAGAGCGTGCTGAGCTGTTGTTCCAGCTGTTCTGTGCCGACACCAACCGGCATCAGATGCGTTGAACCACAGCCTGGACACTGATTAGGCAATGGGCGCTGGCTGTCACAATGGTGGCAGCGCAGCTGACGATGATGCTGATGCAGCGTGTAATAGCTGTCGCAGCGTTGACACTCCGCCAGCCACCCGCAGTCGTGGCACATTAATGCTGGCGAGAACCCGCGACGATTCAGGAACAGCAACACCTGATTATCGGCCTGCAGGTGCTGGCGCATTTTGCCCAGCAATGCGGGCGCCAGCCCACCCTTAAGCTGCTGGCCTTTAAGGTCGATCAGCTGTTGCAGTGCCGGTTTGGCGTTGCCCGCGCGTTTGGTGAGATTGAGCTGTCGATACTTGCCGACGCGCACATTGTGCAGCGTTTCCAGCGCCGGTGTGGCAGAACCCATCACAATCGGGATATCTTCTTCGTGAGCGCGAAACACCGCCAGATCGCGCGCCTGATAGCGCCAGCCTTCCTGCTGCTTGTACGAACTGTCGTGTTCTTCATCAATAATGATTACCCCCGGACGCGCCAGCGGTGTGAACAGCGCGGAACGCGTACCGATGATAATCGCGGTTTCGCCACTGCGCGCACGCAGCCATACCGCAAGACGCTCACTGTCATTGAGTGCCGAGTGCAGCACATCGATCGGCGCATCGAAGCGTTCACGAAAGCGGGCGATGGTTTGCGGTGTCAGGCCGATTTCCGGCACCAGTACCAGCGCCTGTTTGCCGCGCGCCAGCACATTCTCCAGCACGCTGAGATAGACTTCGGTTTTGCCCGAACCGGTAATGCCTGCCAGCAACCACGCTGCATAATGATCATCTTCGCTGCGCATCGCGCCGACGGCCATCGCCTGATCGGTATTGAGACGCAGGCGATCGCCCTTCACCGCAAAGGTGGTGCGCCAGTCGTGCATCTGCGGTGCGTGTTCACGCAGATCGCACAGACCTTTGGCACGCAATGATTGCAGCGCGGCGTCAGTCAGATCCTGTTCACTGACCTGATGGCGATAGAGAGGTTGCTGGCGCAGTGCCGCTAAAGCTTGCTGCTGCTTGGGTGCACGCTTCAGGCTTTCCATGGCCACTTCGCGTCCGGTGTCGTTGACCACCCACTGCCACAACGGCGTTTCCTGCGCCGGTTTGCCCTGACGCAGCAGCACCGGTAACGCATGGTTGAGCACCTCGCCGAGCGGCGAATGGTAATAGCTGGCGGCCCAGTTAAGGATGCGCCAGAGTGCCGGAGAGAACAGGCTTTGATCGTCCAGCACGTTCTCCAGCGGTTTGAGCTGAGCCAGAGGCAGGTCGCTGCTTACTTTTATCGCCACCACAATGCCGATCATTTTACGATTGCCAAACGGCACGCTGACGCGCGCACCCACCACCGGCTGCGCCGCATCGGCGGGCAGAAGGTAGTCAAACAGGCGAGGCAGCGGAACGGGCAGGGCAACCTGAACAACGGGCATGTCGATCTCTATCCGGTACTGTAATAAGGAGAAGTAGTGTACACGCTGATGCAACCCTCGTCATACTTCACACCACCGCTACCGCCACCGCGCATAGACACATTGGCTGCGCACGCTCTTTCCATCAGATGGACTGGGATGAGGACGTTTACTGCCTCCCAGAGGCTCAGAGAATAAACAGCTGATATTTGCCTGGTGCGGTCAATTTCTGTATACTATGCCGCCTTTGATGAGATGACTTGTCAAAGATACACTTAATTATTAACCGCGTGTGGTGCTGTGCAGGTTCGCCTGGCACGGAGAGCGACACGGCCTTTTATGAGGTTCTCCCATGAAACAAGGTATTCACCCGAAATACGAAGCTGTGACCATCACCTGCTCTTGCGGCAACGTGATCAACACCCGTTCAACCATGACTGGTACCCTGAACCTGGACGTGTGCGGCAAATGCCACCCGTTCTACACTGGTAAGCAGCGTGTTGTTGATTCTGGTGGTCGTGTTGATCGCTTCAACAAGCGTTTCAGCATCCCAGGCAGCAAGAAATAAGATTATTTGCCATCGAATCTTCGGATTCGGCAGCAAGAAAAAACCCAGCCTTGGCTGGGTTTTTTTGTTTCTGGACTCAGTATTCCCAGGTGTCGGGATCGATGCCCATCTCACGCATAATCTGCTTAGCTTCTTCCGGAATCTCATCGCTACGTTCTTTGCGCAAATCGACATCATTTGGCAGCGGCTGCCCGGTGAAAGCATGCAAAAAGGCTTCGCACAGCAATTCGCTATTTGTGGCATGACGCAGGTTGTTCACCTGACGGCGCGTGCGTTCATCCGTTAAAATTTTCAGCACTTTCAGCGGGATAGAAACTGTAATCTTCTTAACCTGCTCGCTCTTCTTGCCGTGTTCAGCGTAAGGGCTGATATATTCGCCGTTCCATTCAGCCATGGGTTACCTTAATCAATAAAAGTTGAATATGGGGAAATCCGTTGATTATGCCCGATTTTTCGATGCCTGACCGCTTAAACTGCCGGTTTTATGCTTACGCATCGCTTTTCACAGGAAAGCGCGCTGAACACCAGGCGATGACGCGTAATTTTAGCGGGTATTGATGATTTGCTCAATCTATACGCAAAGACATTTAGATGTCCAGATGTATTGACGTCTATGCGCTGAATGTTATCCTGTTGCCACTTCTTATTACACTTCAGGAACAGTAAGCACCATGACGCGTAAACAGGCAACCATCGCAGTACGCAGCGGTTTGAATGATGACGAGCAATATGGCTGCGTTGTCCCACCGATTCACCTCTCCAGCACCTACAACTTCCTCGACTTTAATGAACCGCGTGCACATGACTACTCACGTCGCGGTAACCCGACGCGTGATGTGGTGCAACGCGCGCTGGCAGAACTGGAAGGCGGTGCGGGCGCGGTATTAACCAATACCGGGATGTCAGCGATTCATCTGGTGACCACCGTGTTCCTGAAGCCGGGCGATCTGCTGGTTGCCCCACATGACTGCTACGGCGGCAGCTATCGCCTGTTCGACAGCCTGAGCAAACGCGGCGCTTATCGCGTGAAATTTGTCGATCAGGGTGACAAAGCCGCGCTGGCCGCAGCGCTGGCCGAGAAACCCAAACTCGTGTTGGTGGAGAGCCCAAGCAATCCGCTGCTGCGCGTGGTAGATATCGCCGGCATTTGCCAGGCGGCGCGTGCAGCGGGTGCGATCAGTGTAGTGGATAACACCTTCCTGAGTCCGGCATTGCAAAATCCGCTGGCGCTGGGAGCCGATCTGGTTATCCACTCTTGCACCAAATACCTGAATGGTCACTCGGATGTGGTGGCCGGAGCGGTGATTTCTAAAGATCCGGCGATGGCCACGGATCTTGCCTGGTGGGCGAATAATATTGGTGTAACCGGCGCAGCGTTTGATAGCTACCTGCTGCTGCGCGGTCTGCGCACGCTGGCGCCGCGTATGGCGGCAGCGCAGCGTAATGCACTGGCGATTGTTGATTACCTGAAGCAACAACCACTGGTGAAAAAACTGTATCATCCGTCTCTGCCGGAAAATGCCGGACATGAGTACGCGGTGCGTCAACAACGTGGTTTTGGTGCGATGCTGAGCTTTGAACTCGACGCTGACGAAGCGCGTCTGCGCCGTTTCCTCAAGGCGCTGGAGCTGTTCACGCTGGCGGAATCGCTGGGTGGTGTCGAGAGTTTGATTTCGCACACCGCGACCATGACGCATGCCGGCATGTCTGCGGAAGCGCGCGCGGCAGCGGGTATTTCAGAAACGCTGTTGCGTATTTCTGTCGGAATTGAAGATCACGAAGATTTAATCGCCGATCTGGATAATGCATTCCGGATCGCAGCCGAGGAGTAAGCATGACAAGTTCAGCAGGCGCGGGAACGCCGAACAAGCAGTTGCATAAATTTGGTGGCAGTAGCCTGGCGGATGCACGTTGTTATCAGCGTGTCGCCAGCATCATGGCGGATTACAGCCAGCCGGGCGATTTAATGGTGGTCTCTGCCGCAGGCAGCACCACCAACCAGCTGATTAGCTGGCTTAAACTGAGCCAGAGCGATCGCTTATCTGCCCATCAGGTGCAACAAGCTTTACGCCGTTTTCACAGCGAACTGATCGCTGCGCTGTTGCCTGTTGAATTTGCTGAAACGCTGACCGCTGCCTTTATTCGCGATTTGGAACGTCTGGCGGCACTGCTTGACGGCGCTATCACCGATGCGGTGTATGCCGAAGTGGTGGGGCACGGTGAAATCTGGTCGGCACGCCTGATGGCGGCAGTGCTGAGCCAGCGTGATATCGAGTCTGCATGGCTGGACGCGCGTGACTTTCTGCGTGCCGAACGTGCTGCGCAGCCACAGGTCGATGAAGGCAAGTCCTGGCCATTGCTACAGGCGCTGCTGGCTCAGCATCCTCATAAGCGTTTGGTGGTAACCGGCTTTATCAGCCGCAGCGACGCCGGCGAAACGGTGTTACTGGGTCGCAATGGTTCGGACTACTCAGCCACGCAGATCGGTGCGCTGGCAGGCGTAAACCGTGTCACCATCTGGAGCGATGTGGCCGGTGTCTATAGCGCCGATCCGCGTAAAGTGTCCGACGCCTGTTTACTGCCTTTACTGCGCTTAGATGAGGCCAGTGAGCTGGCGCGTCTGGCAGCACCGGTATTGCATACACGTACGCTGCAGCCCGTGTCGAATAGCGATATCGATCTGCAGTTGCGTTGCAGCTATCAACCTGAGCAGGGCTCAACGCGCATTGAGCGCGTACTGGCTTCCGGCACCGGCGCGCGAATCGTCACCAGCCACGACGATGTGTGTCTGGTAGAGATTCACATCCCCGAAAACCACGATTTCAAAACGCAGCAGAAAGAGATCGATCTGCTGCTGAAGCGCGCGCAACTGCGTCCGCTGGCGATGGGTGTCCATCCCGATCGCCGCTTGCTGCAACTCTGCTATACCTCTGAAGTGGTTAATAGCGCCTTTAATCTGCTGCAGGATGCTGCGCTGCCGGGCCATCTGCAGTTGCGAGATGGCTTAGCGCTGGTGGCATTAGTCGGTGCAGGCGTGACGCGTAACCCGCTGCACAGCCATCGATTCTGGCAGCAGATCAAAGACCAGCCGGTTGAGTTTGTCTGGCAGTCAGAAGATCACATCAGTGTTGTTGCCGTATTGCGCGTAGGACCGACGCAGCACCTGATTCAGGGGCTGCACCAGTCATTGTTCCGCGCGGAAAAGCGCATCGGTCTGATGCTGTTTGGTAAAGGCAATATCGGCTCACGCTGGCTGGAGTTGTTTGCCCGCGAGCAGGAAGGCTTATCGGCGCGTACCGGCTTTGAGTATGTGCTGGCAGGCGTGGCGGATAGCAGTCGTAGTTTGCTGAGCTACGAAGGTCTGGAAGCCAGCCGTGCGCTCGCCTTTTTTGATGACGAAGCCGAAGAACGCGATGAAGAGTCGCTGTTCCTGTGGATGCGCTCCCATCCGTTCGATGATTTAGTGGTGCTGGACGTCACCGCCAGCGCACCGCTGGCACAGCAATATCTTGATTTTGCCAGCCACGGTTTCCATGTCATTAGCGCGAACAAAGTCGCAGGCGCATCCAGCAGCCAGAGCTGGCGGCAGATTCGTGATGCGTTCGCCAAAACCGGTCGTCACTGGCTATACAACGCCACGGTAGGCGCAGGATTACCGGTGAACCATACGGTGCGCGATCTGCGCGAAAGCGGCGACAGCATTCTGGCCATCAGTGGTATTTTCTCCGGCACGCTGTCCTGGCTGTTCCTGCAATTTGATGGCACCGTGCCGTTCAGTGAGCTGGTGGATCAGGCCTGGCAGCAAGGTCTCACCGAACCCGATCCGCGCGTAGACCTGTCGGGGCAGGATGTGATGCGCAAGCTGGTCATTCTGGCGCGTGAAGCCGGTTATGACATCGAGCCGGATCAGGTGCGTGTTGAATCGCTGGTGCCGTCGGATTGCGAAGAAGAATCTATTGACCACTTCTTCGAGAATGCCGACGAGTTGAATGACCAAATGCTGCAACGCTTTGAAGCGGCGCAGGAGATGGGCCTGGTGCTGCGCTATGTGGCACGTTTCGATGCCAACGGAAAGGCCCGTGTGGGGGTGGAAGCGGTGCGTCCGGAACACCCGCTGGCTTCACTGCTGCCGTGCGATAACGTGTTTGCTATCGAAAGCCGCTGGTATCGTGATAATCCGCTGGTGATCCGCGGGCCGGGCGCCGGCCGTGATGTGACAGCCGGTGCGTTACAATCGGATATCAATCGCCTCGCACAACTGCTGTAGTCTGCCTTGCAACGCAGACGGTGCCCGCCGTCTGCGCTTTTCACCCTCTGCGCGAACATGAAACTCTTTCAACTTGATTGAATATTTGTCACGCCTGTACATTAATTTTAAGTTGACGCTAACGCGCTAATGGTTCATTTTGTGCATCTGGACGTCTAAACGTATAGATGTTCGCAGGCCGCAAGTTAATCGATATGTGACGACGAGGTAATCTGGATGAGTTTCTTTCACGCCAATCAGCGCGAAGCGTTGAACCAAAGCCTGGCTGAGCTGAACGGGCAAATTAATGTCTCTTTTGAATTTTTCCCGCCTCGCACCAGTGAAATGGAAGAAACCTTGTGGAGTTCGATTGATCGACTAAGCATCCTGAAACCGAAATTCCTCTCTGTCACCTACGGTGCGAACTCTGGCGAACGCGACCGTACGCACAGCATCATCAAAGGCATTAAAGAGCGCACCGGCCTGGAAGCGGCTCCTCATCTGACCTGCATTGATGCCACGCGTGATGAGTTACGCACCATCGCGCGCGATTACTGGGATAACGGTATCCGTCACATCGTGGCCCTGCGCGGCGATTTGCCTCCGGGTAGCGGCAAGCCTGAGATGTACGGCGCTGATTTGGTTGAATTGCTTAAAGAAGTGGGCGATTTTGATATCTCCGTAGCCGCTTATCCGGAAGTGCATCCTGAAGCGAAAAGTGCACAGGCAGATTTGATTAACCTGAAGCGTAAAGTCGATAACGGTGCCAATCGCGCCATCACGCAATTCTTCTTTGATGTTGAGAGTTACCTGCGTTTTCGCGATCGCTGTGTCGCCGCAGGGATTGATGTGGAAATTGTGCCAGGCATTTTGCCGGTATCTAACTTCAAACAGCTGCAGCGCTTTGCCACCATGACTAACGTGCGCGTGCCGGGCTGGATGAACGCGATGTTTGCCGGGCTGGATGACGATCCAGAAACGCGCAAAATGGTCGGCGCTAACATCGCCATGGACATGGTGAAAATCCTGTCACGCGAAGGGGTGAAAGATTTCCATTTCTATACGCTGAACCGCGCAGAATTGAGTTACGCTATCTGTCACACGCTGGGTGTCCGTCCGACCTTAACGACCTGATTTTATTAAATAGAATTATGAGGGGGCCAATGTGCCCTCTTTTCATTGGCACCATGTTACCCAGCGGGAAGAGGCGGCAAATGGAGTAAAGCGGTGGGCGCCATGGATGGCGCACGCCGAGCGATCAGGGACGAGACAGCGGCTTTACGTAATTGCCGCCTCTTCCCGCGACGCGCACCGCCCATAAAAAAAGGGCCAGATTGGCCCCTTCATGATTAGCGCATACCGCAACTAGCCGGTATTACGCATACCCGCTGCCACACCCGCAATCGTCACCATCAGCGCTTGTTCAACACGCGCATCCGGCTCGTCACCACGCTCTTCCTGCGCACGTGCACGATGCAGCAGTTCAGCCTGCAACACGTTGAGCGGATCGGTGTAAACGTTACGCAGCGCGATAGACTCGGCGATCCATGGCTGGTCAGCCATCAAATGCGCATCGTTGGCGATGGTCAACACGGCTTTGATGTCCGCAGCCAGCTGATCGCGCAACTGCAGACCCAGCGGCCACAGTGATTTATCTACCAGACGCTGATCGTAATACTCCGCCAGCCACAGGTCAGCTTTCGAGAACACCATCTCCAGCATGCCCAGACGGGTGGCGAAGAACGGCCATTGGCTACACATCGCTTCCAGCTGATCCTGATGACCTTCGTCCATCGCCTTCTGCAGCGCCGCACCGGCACCGAGCCACGCTGGCAGCATCAAACGGTTCTGCGTCCAGGCGAAGATCCACGGAATCGCACGCAGTGATTCCACGCCGCCGGTAGGACGACGCTTCGCCGGACGTGAACCGAGTGGCAGTTTACCCAGCTCTTGCTCTGGCGTGGCCGAACGGAAATACGGTACGAAGTCCGGGTTTTCACGCACATAGCCGCGATACATGGCGCAGGAATGGGCTGACAAACCGTTCATGATCTCTTTCCACTCGCGCTTAGGCTCGGGCGGTGGCATCAGGTTGGCTTCCAGAATCGCACCGGTATACAGCGACAGGCTGGCGATGGTGACTTCTGGCAAACCATATTTGAAGCGAATCATCTCGCCTTGTTCGGTCACGCGCAGGCCGCCTTTCAGGCTGCCCGGCGGTTGCGACAGCAGTGCTGCGTGTGCAGGCGCGCCGCCACGGCCGATGGAACCGCCGCGTCCGTGGAACAGCGTCAGCGTGATGCCGGCTTTCTCACAGGTCTTGATCAACGCATCCTGTGCTTCGTACTGCGCCCAGCTGGCGGCCATCACGCCGGCATCTTTCGCCGAATCGGAATAACCAATCATCACCATCTGTTTGCCGTTGATGAAACCGCGATACCAATCGATATTCAGCAGTTGCGTCATCACGTCATTGGCGTTGTTCAAATCGTCGAGGGTTTCGAACAGTGGCGCTACTGGCATCGCGTAAGGGATACCGGCTTCTTTTAACAGCAAGTGCACAGCCAGCACGTCCGACGGCGTTTTCGCCATCGAAATCACGTAGGAGGCGATGGAACCTTGCGGCGCTTCAGCCACCACTTTACAGGTGTCCAGCACTTCACGGGTGTTGTCGCCCGGCTCCCATTGATGCGGCAGCAGCGGACGTTTGGAATTCAGTTCGCGGATCAGGAACGCCTGTTTGTCGGCTTCTGACCAGCTTTCGTAGTCCCCCAATCCCAGATAGCGCGTCACTTCGGCAATCGCTTCGGTGTGGCGGGTGCTCTCCTGGCGGATATCAATACGCACCAGCGGCACGCCAAAGCACTTCACGCGGCGCAGCGTATCCAGCAACTGGCCATTGGCGATGATGCCCATGCCGCACTGTTGCAGAGATTGATAGATGGCGAACAGCGGTTGCCACAGTTGATCGTTCGAGACCAGTAGATCGGCAGGGCGCGGCAGGCGCTCGCCTTTCAAACGGCGTCCCAGATATGCTTGCGTGGTCATCAGCTGGC
This sequence comes from Enterobacter cancerogenus, assembly GCA_000773965.1. Classification (GTDB taxonomy): domain Bacteria; phylum Pseudomonadota; class Gammaproteobacteria; order Enterobacterales; family Enterobacteriaceae; genus Pantoea; species Pantoea communis. Next base: position 15,203 of record JRUP01000012.1, on the reverse strand, counting down.
CACGAATACGCTTCAGAATCATGCGGTACGGTTCCAGCGCTTCTGGATCGCCGCACAGGTCGCGCACTTCATCGCTGCATTCGGACATCGACAGTTCAGAAATCAGCACGCCCACGTCGCGCAGGAACAGATCGGCGGCTTTCCAGCGGCTCAACTGCATCGCATGGCGTGTGATAGGCGCGGTGACGTTCGGGTTACCGTCGCGATCGCCGCCCATCCACGAGGTGAATTTGATCGGCACGAAATCGACGGGCAACTTGATACCAAAGGTCTCTTCAACCTGCTCGTTCAGCTCGCGCAGGAATGCCGGTACGCCTTGCCACAGGCTATTTTCGACCACGGCAAAGCCCCATTTGGCTTCATCAATCGGTGTTGGACGATACTTACGGATTTCATCGGTATGCCAGGCTTGTGCGACCAACTGACGCAGGCGACGCATGACTTGCGTGCGCTCGTAATCGGAGAGATCGCTGTGATCGAGTTGCTGCAGGCAGCTATTCACTTCGCCCAGCATGTGGATCAGCGTACGTCGGGTGATCTCCGTTGGGTGAGCGGTCAGCACCAGCTCCAGCGACAGTTCTTCAATCGCCTGGCGAATCGAACTTTCGCTGATGTCGTTTTGCTGCTTTAGACGCTCAAAGGTCTTCTTCAGGATTTCCGGATTATTCGCGCCATCGCCGCTGCGGGAGATGGTCTGATACTGCTCTGCCACGTTGGTCAGGTTGAGGAACTGGCTAAACGCGCGTGCAACAGGTAGTAACTCGTCATTAGACAGGTTTTGCAGCGTGTTCAGCAGTTCCTTACGATCGGTGTCATTGCCTGCGCGGGAGGACTTAGAGAGTTTGCGGATGGTTTCCACCCGATCGAGGATGTTCTCTCCCAGTGCATCCTTTATCGTATCCCCGAGCAGTTTGCCGAGCATACTGACATTACTTCGCATTGCGGAATATTGTTCGTTCATTTGACCCTGACACCCTTATCGTCTTGAAAGTACCCTTACACCCAACGGGCATAACATCGTCTTTTATCTAGCCACGGTTCTTCCTATTCGTCAATTGACTTAAATTGACGATAATTCGCTGCTAACTACCGGAAATTCATAGAATTAACTTGGGGGGAAGCGAGATAAGTTATTCTTATTATCAAATCCCGAACAATGACCGGGCAATTTACTGTTTTAACAGTGAATTGCCCCATCTATTGTTAATCAGTGACAAAAATGCTGAACAACCTGCGTGATAAGCGCATGAGTTGGCTTAATAAATGAGGTATCGATAAATTCATCTGGCTGGTGCGCCTGATTGATCGATCCTGGACCTAAAACCAGCGTTGGACACAATTGCTGGATAAAAGGCGCTTCGGTGCAATAGTTCACCACTTCAGTCGGCACACCCAGCAGTTTCTCTACCACTTTCACCAGCTCATGATCGGCCGGACATTCGTAGCCAGGAATCGGCGGGTGCAGTTCACCTACCGTTAAACGCCCCGGCCAGCGTTCGCTCACTGGCGCCAATGCTTCATTCAGCAAGCCATCCAAATCGCTCAGAGTTAAGCCCGGCAGCGGACGAATATCCATGTGCAATTCGCAGCAGGCGCAGATACGGTTTGCCGCATCGCCACCGTGAATGTGACCAAAGTTCATGGTCGGATAAGGAATCGCAAATCCATCGTGGTTATAGCGATTTTTCAGGGTATTGCGCAGTTGCATCAGCTGGGTAATGGATTCATGCATCAGCTCAATGGCGTTCACACCGCGTGAAGGATCGCTGGAGTGACCGGACTGACCCTGAATACGAATCACATTCGACAAATGGCCTTTGTGCGCGCGCACCGGCTTCAGTGAGGTTGGCTCACCAATGATGGCGCAATCCGGACGCAGCTGGGTGGATTCTGAAAAGAACTTCGCCCCGGTCATGGTGGTTTCTTCATCGGCGGTGGCAAGGATGTACAGCGGCTTGCTGAGTTTGGTCACGTCAACGTCACGCATCGCATCCAGAATAAAGGCAAAGAAGCCTTTCATATCCGCCGTACCTAAACCATATAGCTTGTTGTCGTGCTCGGTCAGGGTGAAAGGATCGCGCGTCCAGCGGCCATCATCATAGGGAACAGTATCGGTATGGCCCGCCAGCAATAGGCCGCCAGCGCCCAATCCGCTGCGTGCCAGCATATTGAATTTATGACGCGTGCCCGGTACTGGCTGGACTTCAACACTGAAGCCTAAATCGCGGAACCAGCCCGCCAGCAAATTGATTAAAGTTTCATTGCTTTGATCCAGCGCGCTGTCAGTGGCGCTGATCGATGGTGTGGCAATCAGCTGGCGGTAGAGTTCGATAAAAGGTGGTAATTTTGTCTTCACTGTTGACGGTCCTTGGGTTAGGATGTATCAATATTCATGCATTAATAGTGAATAAAAATACAATAACGTCGTTTGCAAGTGAAGCGTAAAATCATCTGCAAACGGCATCGTGGGCAACGGGGCAAAGCCGCGACCCGGAATGAGTGACTGTAAAAAGGGTTACAGCCTGATGTTGAATACGCTGATCGTTGGTGCCAGTGGTTATGCTGGCGTAGAGCTTGCCACTTACCTGAATCGCCATCCGCATATGAACATAACCGCTTTGGCGGTTTCAGCGCAAAGCCCGGACGCCGGAAAATTACTCTCCGATCTGCATCCGCAGCTGAAAGGCATTGTCGATTTGCCGCTGCAGCCGCTGAGTGAGGCTTCCGAGTGGGCAGACAAAGTCGATGTGGTGTTCCTCGCGACCGCGCATGAAGTCAGCCACGATCTGGCACCCGAATTCCTCAAAGCAGGCTGCGTGGTGTTCGACCTTTCCGGTGCGTTCCGTGTCAACGACGATGCTTTCTATACTCAATATTATGGTTTCAGCCATCAACATCAGGATTGGCTGGATAAAGCCGTTTACGGCCTGGCCGAATGGCAGCATGACAAAATCAAAGATGCACAGTTGGTTGCTGTGCCGGGTTGCTACCCAACGGCTGCACAATTGTCATTGAAGCCGCTGGTCGAAGCCGGTTTGCTTAACGATGCACAATGGCCGGTTATCAATGCCACCAGTGGTGTGAGCGGCGCAGGGCGTAAAGCCAACGTCGGCACCAGCTTCTGTGAAGTGAGCCTGCAGCCGTATGGCTTGTTCAATCATCGTCATCATCCTGAAATCGTGGCGCATCTCGGTACGCCTGTGATTTTCACCCCGCATCTGGGTAGCTTCCCGCGCGGTATTCTTTCGACCACCACCTGTCGCCTGAAAGCGGGCGTGACGCAGCAAGACGTGGCGGATGCCTTCCACAAGGCTTACCACGACAAACCGCTGGTGCGTGTGTATGACAAAGGTGTCCCGGCATTGAAAGCCGTGGTCGGCTTGCCGTTCTGCGATATTGGCTTTGCCATGCAGGGCGAGCACCTGATTGTGGTGGCGGCCGAAGATAACCTGCTGAAAGGTGCCTCTTCGCAGGCGGTTCAATGCTTAAACATTCGTTTCGGCTACCCTGAAACATTGTCTCTGATTTAACGGACGGAAACTGCAATGAATCCATTGATTATTAAGCTGGGTGGCGTATTGCTGGATAGCGAAGAAGCGCTGGCCCGCTTGTTTGATGCGCTGCTGGCCTACCGCAATGAACATCAGCGTCCGCTGATCATTGTGCACGGCGGCGGCTGCCTGGTGGACGAGCTGATGAAGAAGCTCGCTCTGCCAGTGAAAAAGAAGAACGGTTTGCGCGTGACGCCAGCCGATCAGATTGACATTATTACTGGTGCCCTGGCGGGTACAGCGAACAAGACCTTGCTGGCCTGGGCGAAGAAATATGGCATTGGTGCCGTTGGCTTATGCCTCGGTGATGCGGGCCTGGTAAACGTGGAGCAGTTCGACGAGGAACTTGGCCATGTGGGCAACGCGACGCCAGGTAATCCAGCGCTGGTGAATACCTTGTTGAGCGCGGGCTATATGCCGGTGATCAGCTCCATCGGTATTACTGACGGCGGCGATCTGATGAACGTCAACGCTGACCAGGCAGCGACCGCGCTGGCAGCGACCATTGGTGCTGATTTAGTCCTGCTTTCAGATGTCAGCGGTATTCTCGATGGCAAAGGTCAACGTATCGAAGAGATGACGGCCGATAAAGCACAGCAGCTGATCGATCAGGGCATTATTACTGATGGCATGATCGTTAAAGTGAACGCGGCACTCGATGCCGCACGTACTTTAGGTCGTCCGGTTGATATCGCCAGCTGGCGCCATGCTGAACAGCTGCCAACCCTTTTCAACGGCGTGTCGATTGGCACCCGGATTCTCGCATAATCAAGGATTTAAGATATGAGCTCGCAAAACATCAAAAAAATCGTTCTGGCCTATTCTGGCGGTCTGGATACTTCGGCCATCATTCCATGGTTGAAAGAGAATTACGGCGGTTGTGAAGTGGTAGCATTCGTGGCCAACATTGGCCAGGACCCAGCCGATCTGGAAGGCGTTGAGAAGAAGGCGCTGCAGTCTGGTGCATCTGAGTGTCACGTTGCTGACCTGCGTGAAGAGTTCATCAGCGAATACGTTTACCCCGTGCTGCAAACCGGTGCGCTGTACGAAGGCACTTACCTGCTGGGCACCTCAATGGCTCGTCCTATCATCGCCAAAGCGCAGGTTGAACTGGCACTGAAAGTGGGTGCAGATGCACTGTGCCACGGTGCGACCGGTAAAGGCAACGATCAGGTGCGTTTCGAAACCACCTACACCGCATTGGCTCCACAGCTGAAAGTGGTTGCGCCATGGCGTGAGTGGGATCTGCGTTCACGTGAAGCGCTGCTGGATTACCTGAAAGTGCGTAACATCCCGACGACGGCATCACTGGAAAAAATCTACAGCCGTGATGAGAACGCGTGGCACATCTCTACTGAAGGTGGCGTGCTGGAAAGCCCAGCGAATGCACCGAACAAAGATTGCTGGGTGTGGACCGTTGATCCACTGGAAGCGCCAGATCAGCCAGAGAACGTCACTGTGACCGTTGAGAAAGGTCGTGTCGTTGCGGTAAACGGCGAGAAGCTGAGCCCGTTCCAGTGCCTGGAGAAACTGAACGTGCTGGGCGCGAAACACGGCGTGGGTCGTATCGACATCGTGGAAAACCGTCTGGTCGGTATCAAATCTCGCGGCTGCTATGAAACCCCTGGCGGCACCATCATGGTCAACGCACTGCGTGCGGTTGAGCAGCTGGTACTGGATCGTGACAGCTTCAAATGGCGTGAGCAGCTGGGCCATGAAATGTCTTACGTGGTTTACGACGGTCGCTGGTTCGCGCCGCTGCGTAAATCTATCCAGGCCGCTGCCGAATCACTGGCAGAAGAAGTGAACGGCGAAGTGGTACTGCAGCTGTACAAAGGCCAGGCGACTGCTATCCAGAAAACCTCGGCGAACAGCCTGTACTCGGAAGAGTTCGCGACCTTCGGCGAAGACGAAGTGTACGACCACAGCCACGCGGGCGGCTTCATCCGTCTGTTCTCTCTCTCTTCACGCATTCGTGCACTGAACGAGCAGAAGAAGTAATACCGCGGCAGATAACACATTTTGCAAGGGCGGCTTCGGGCCGCCCTTTCTATAACAGCATTCAGGAGTAAAGCAGATGGCACTTTGGGGCGGACGTTTTTCGCAGGCAGCAGACCAACGGTTCAAACAGTTCAACGATTCACTGCGTTTTGACTATCGTCTGGCGGAGCAGGACATCACCGGTTCGGTAGCGTGGTCTAAAGCGCTGGTTACCGTGAATGTGCTGAGCAGCGATGAGCAGCAGCAGCTGGAAGGCGCACTGAATGAACTGCTGGCAGAAGTGCGCGCCAATCCAGAGCAGATTTTGCAAAGCGATGCCGAAGATATCCATAGCTGGGTAGAAGGCAAGCTGATCGACAAAGTCGGCGCACTGGGCAAAAAACTGCACACTGGCCGTAGCCGTAACGACCAGGTGGCCACCGATCTGAAACTGTGGTGCAAAGAGCAGGTCGCAGTGCTGCTGGACGCCACGCGTGAACTGCAAACAGCCCTCGTTGCCACCGCTGAAGCCAATCAGGATGCGGTGATGCCGGGCTATACGCACCTGCAGCGCGCGCAGCCGGTGACTTTTGCGCACTGGTGCCTGGCGTATGTCGAAATGCTGGCGCGTGACGAAAGCCGTCTGCAGGATACGCTGAAGCGTCTGGATGTGAGTCCGCTGGGCTGTGGCGCACTGGCCGGCACCGCGTATGAAATCGATCGTCAGCAGCTGGCCGGCTGGTTAGGCTTCGCGTCTGCTACGCGCAACAGCCTCGATACCGTGTCTGATCGTGACCATGTGCTGGAACTGCTGTCCGATGCCTCTATCGGCATGATTCACCTCTCACGCTTTGCTGAAGATCTGATCTTCTTCAACACTGGCGAAGCGGGCTTCCTTGAACTGTCTGACAAAGTAACGTCGGGTTCTTCATTGATGCCACAGAAGAAAAACCCGGATGCATTAGAACTGATTCGCGGCAAATGTGGCCGTGTTCAGGGCGCACTGACTGGCATGATGATGACGCTGAAAGGCTTGCCGCTGGCGTACAACAAAGATATGCAGGAAGACAAAGAAGGGCTGTTCGATGCGCTCGACACTTGGGTTGATTGCCTGCATATGTCGGTACTGGTGCTGGATGGCATTCAGGTAAAACGCCCACGCTGTCAGGAAGCGGCCGAGCAGGGTTACGCCAACTCCACCGAACTGGCGGATTATCTGGTGGCCAAAGGTGTACCGTTCCGTGAAGCGCACCACATTGTCGGTGAAACCGTGGTTGAAGCGATCAAGCAGGGCGTGGCGCTGGAAGCGTTAAGCCTGGCGCAATTGAAGCAGTTCAGTGCGGTGATTGAGGATGACGTTTATCCGATTCTGTCGCTGCAATCCTGCCTCGACAAGCGTAATGCACAGGGCGGGGTGTCGCCTCAGCAAGTCGCATTTGCCATCGCTGAAGCTAAAAAGCGTTTAGGCTAAAAAAAGAGCGGGCTCCTTTTCGGTAGCCCGCCAACCTCTAGCTTCAGAAATACATATTGTTATAGGCACATCATCAAGGGCTGGCACTCCCGGCCAACACTTTGATTTTTACCGCTGATTGCAGGTGATGCTCGACGTCATCTCAGCGTCTTTTTCAACATTGCTTGCTATGGCCGGTATTATTCCTGTTCATCGCTTGATAGGGCTAATCGTTCATTGCTATTCTATCTATCGCCACGGGCTATCGTGGTTTGGAGGAAATCAATGAACATTCGTGATCTGGAGTATCTGGTTTCGCTTGCGGAGCATCGCCATTTCCGGCGTGCAGCTGATGCGTGTCATGTCAGCCAACCTACCTTGAGCGGTCAGATTCGTAAGCTGGAAGATGAGCTCGGTGTGATGCTGCTGGAGCGTACCAGCCGTAAGGTGTTATTTACCCAGGCTGGACTGTTGCTGGTGGATCAGGCGCGAACTGTGCTGCGCGAAGTCAAAGTGCTGAAGGAGATGGCGAGCCAACAGGGCGAAGCAATGTCCGGACCGCTGCATATTGGTCTGATTCCGACCACTGGCCCGTATTTGCTGCCGCAGATCATTCCAATGCTGCATCAAACCTTCCCTAAACTCGAAATGTACCTGCATGAAGCGCAAACGCAGCAACTGCTGGCGCAGCTCGACAGTGGCAAACTGGATTGTGCGATTCTGGCGCTGGTGAAAGAGAGCGAAGCCTTTATTGAGGTACCGCTGTTTGATGAGCCAATGAAGCTGGCGATCTACAAGGATCATCCGTGGCACGATCGCGATCGTGTGCCGATGTCAGATCTGGCTGGTGAAAAGCTGCTGATGCTGGAAGATGGCCACTGCTTGCGCGATCAGGCCATGGGCTTCTGCTTCGAAGCTGGTGCGGACGAAGATACCCATTTCCGCGCCACCAGTCTGGAAACGCTGCGCAACATGGTCGCGGCAGGAAGCGGTATTACTTTGCTGCCTTCGCTGGCGGTGCCGAATGAGCGAGTGCGTGATGGCGTGTGCTATCTGCCGTGCTATAAGCCGGTTCCACAGCGCACGATTGCTTTGGTTTATCGCCCAGGATCACCTCTGCGCAGCCGCTATGAGCAGCTGGCAGAAGCAATCAAAACCCACATGCAGGGTTATCTGGACACGTCGTTAAAACAGGCGGTTTAAGCCGTTGAGCGCCGCGACGCGATAGGCCTCGGCCATGGTCGGATAGTTGAAGGTGGTATTCACGAAGTACTCTATCGTGTTGCCGCCGTTCTTCTGCTCCATAATGGCTTGCCCGATGTGAATAATTTCTGCCGCACGTTCGCCAAAGCAGTGAATACCTAAAATCTCTTTGGTTTCACGATGGAACAGAATCTTCAGGCTACCCACGTGCATCCCCACAATCTGCGCACGCGCCAGATGTTTGAACTGCGCACGACCCACTTCGTAAGGCACTTTCATCGCAGTCAGCTGCTGTTCGGTTTTACCCACTGAGCTGATCTCCGGAATGGTATAAATCCCGGTGGGAATATCTTCGATCAAATGAGCTGTGGCTTCACCTTTGATGATCGCCTGTGCCGCAATTCGGCCCTGATCGTAGGCGGCTGAAGCCAGGCTCGGATAACCAATGACGTCGCCAACTGCATAGATGTGCGGCTGCGCAGTCTGGTACATGCTGTTCACTTTCAACAGGCCACGACCATCAGCTTCCAGCCCGACATTTTCCAGCGCCAGTGAATCGGTGTTACCGGTACGGCCGTTAGCGTACAGCAGGCAATCCGCTTTCACTTTCTTGCCCGACTTCAGGTGCATGATCACGCCGTCACTGACACCTTCAATCTTCTCGAACTCTTCGTTGTGACGAATCACCACGCCGCTGTTCCAGAAGTGATAGGAGAGCGAATCTGACATTTCCTGATCGAGGAACGCCAGCAAACGATCGCGCGTGTTGATCAAATCCACCTTGACGTTCAGGCCACGGAAAATCGATGCGTATTCGCAACCAATCACACCGGCACCGTAGATGATCACATGGCCAGGTTCATGATGCAGATTGAGGATGGAGTCGGAGTCGTAAATGCGTGGGTGCGTAAAGTCGACGTCTGCAGGATGGTAAGGACGTGAACCGCACGCAATCACGAATTTTTCTGCGGTTAAGCGTTCGCGGGTGCCATCGGGCTGTTCAACTTCGATGGTGTTGGCATCAACAAAATGGGCATCGCCCTGATAAAGCTCACAACGGTTGCGCTCATAAAATCCCTGACGCATTGCCGTTTGCTGACTGATAACGTTTTCGGTGTGATTCAAAATGTCAGCAAATGAGGAGCGCAGGAGTCGGGTGTGATCGCTATAAAGAGGGTTTTGATTGAACTCGATAATACGGCTGACAGCGTGACGTAAAGCTTTGGAGGGGATGGTCCCCCAGTGAGTACAACCGCCGCCGATATTATGGTAGCGTTCGATCACTGCAATGCGCGCTCCCTGCTTCACCAGGCCCATTGCCGCACCTTCGCCGCCTGGACCTGAGCCAATCACAATGGCATCGTAATCGTAAGACTTTTGCATACCAGTACGTCCTATTTTTCTATCACATTTTTACAACGAGATTCTAACATCTCACCGCGCACTTCTGAATTCTAACAGCGAAAAATCCCCAGTTTTGACAAAGCGTGAGGTACACAGGCGGTCACAAACTTTGCGCCACTGTACGCTGAAAAGTTTGTTATAGTGCCTTCCAGATCACTCAAAAGGCCGGGAAAATGGGCGTCAGGGCGCAACAGAAAGAACGTACAAGACGTACGCTGATTGAAGCAGCCTTCAGTCAGTTAAGTGCAGAAAGGAGTTTTGCCAGCCTGAGTTTGCGTGAAGTTGCGCGTGAAGCCGGGATTGCACCTACCTCGTTTTATCGTCACTTTAAAGATGTGGATGAACTGGGTTTGACCATGGTCGACGAAAGCGGCCTGATGTTACGCCAGTTGATGCGCCAGGCACGCCAGCGCATTGCCAAGGGCGGCAGCATCATTAAGACTTCCGTTTCCACATTTATGGAATTTATCGGGAACAATCCCAACGCTTTTCGTCTCTTACTACGCGAGCGCTCCGGAACATCGGCCGCGTTCCGTGCCGCAGTTGCGCGAGAAATTCAGCACTTCATTGCTGAGCTCGCGGATTACCTTGAGCTGGAAAATCGGATGCCGCGCAGCTTTACCGAAGCGCAAGCCGAAGCCATGGTGACCATCGTGTTCAGTGCCGGTGCGGAAGCGCTGGATGTGGATATCGAACAGCGTCGCAAGCTGGAAGATCGCCTGGTGCTGCAATTACGTATGATCGCTAAAGGCGCTTATTACTGGTATCGCCGGGAGCAGGAACGTCTGGCGGTAACCCTGGAAAAACCCGAAGAGTAATGTGATAAGGATAATGAAATGATTGAGCAAAACCCTCGCGATAAAGGAACCCTGTTACTGGCTTTTATCACCGGTTTAGCGATCAACGGCTCCTTTTCGGTGCTGTTCAGTACGTTTGTGCCTTTTTCGATATTCCCGCTGATCGCCCTTGGCCTCGCAGCCTGGTGTCTGCACCAGCGTTATCTTAACCGCAACATGCCCGATGGCATGCCTTCACTGGCCGCGGCGTTTTTCCTGTTGGGTATTCTGGTGTATAGCGCGCTGGTGCGTGCTGAATATCCAGATATCGGTTCCAACTTCATCCCGACCATTTTGATGGTGGCGCTGGTGTTCTGGATTGCCACTCGCTTCCGCCGCGCCAGGAACAAAAGCTAAATACAACAACGGGAACCGCAGGGTTCCCGTTTTGTTTTACGCTTTACGCGTGAGCCAGACACCGCATTCCATATGATGGGTGTAAGGGAACTGGTCAAACAGCGCCAGCCGCGACACGTCATGTGTTTCACCCAGCGTGGCAAGATTGTCGCACAGGGTTTGCGGGTTGCAGGAGATATACAGAATGCGTGGATACGCCTGCACCATCTTCACGGTTTCCTCATCCAGGCCACTGCGTGGTGGATCGACAAAGATGGTCTCGCATTGATAGCTCTTTAAGTCGATGCCTTCCAAACGATTAAAGCTGCGCACCCCATTCATCGCCTGCGTAAACTCTTCCGCCGCCATGCGGATAATCTGCACGTTATCGATATGGTTGGCGGCAATATTGTACTGCGCTGATGCTACCGAAGGTTTCGCAATTTCCGTCGCCAGTACGCGGTGGAAGTTACGTGCCAGCGCCAGCGAGAAGTTGCCATTGCCGCAATAGAGTTCCAGCAAATCACCACGTGAGCCCTGAGTGACATCCAGCGCCCATTCCAGCATCTGAATATTCATCGCCGCATTCGGCTGGGTGAAGCTGTTCTCCACCTGACGATAAATCATCTCTTTGCCCGCTACGGGCAGGCATTCATCGACGTAATCGCGATCAAGGCAGATTTTGGTTTTGGTCGCGCGACCAATCAGCTGTACATCAATGCCTTCAGCACGCAGTGTGTCGCGCAGCGCGGTGGCGGCTTCCGTCCAGTCCGCTTCCAGCTTGCGGTGATACAACAGCGAAATCACAATCTGATTGCTCATGGTCGACAGGTAGTCGATTTGGAACAGCTTGAAACGCAGCGCTTTGTTATCACGGATCGCATCGATCAACTTTGGCATCAACTGGTTGATCAACGCGCTGGCAGCAGGGAATTGATCCACTCGGATGCGCTGCTTGGTCTCCTGATCAAAGATGATGTGGTACAGATCGTCGCCATCATGCCAGATGCGGAATTCAGCGCGCATACGGTAGTGGCTGACCGGTGAGCGGAACACCTCCACGTCAGGCGCCGCAAACGGAGACATCATCGCCTGTAAACGGCTGACTTTTTCCGCCAGTTGCGCGTCGTATTGTTCAATCGGGAGCTGTTCGGGTGTCATCTTTAATCCTGGTAATAAGCTAGCTTGCCGGGCGATTGTAGGCATTCACCTGCTGATGTCCAGTTCTGTGAGAAGTTGATGGCTGGCAGTCTGGATTCGCGACCTGCTTAACCGTAGACTGCGACTGCCGGCCTCCTTGAGTTAAAAGGGAATCCAGTGTGAATCTGGAGCTGACGCGCAGCGGTAAAAGAATGTCATGGTGATCGATCGATAAACACTGTCCTGAGGGATGGGAAGTTTTTCACCATTTATGATTCTCAGCCCGAAGACCTGCCGGTGTGTCGTCGCAATCACTGCAACCATCGCGTGCTATCGGTTGCAGGCCTGCGGCATCCTGCTTCGTCTTTTGGATGCTTACAACAATGAATAAAAGCAAAACTACGCTGTGTGCCTTTAGTGCAACGGCGCTTTCACTCTGGGCTGCATATGGCTACGCTCAGGATGATGATACGCAAATCGTTACCGCCAACCGCTTCGCTCAACCGGTTTCATCTGTGCTGGCACCGACAACGGTAGTCACCCGTGAAGAGATCGATCGCTGGCAGGCGAAAAGCCTGACGGATGTGATGCGCCGTTTACCGGGCGTGGATATCGCGCAGAACGGTGGCCTTGGTCAATCCAGCTCGATGTTTATCCGTGGTACTAACTCCAGCCATGTGCTGATATTAATTGACGGCGTTCGTCTCAATCAGGCGGGTATTTCTGGTTCGTCTGATCTAAGCCAGATACCGTTGTCACTGGTGCAGCGCATCGAATATATCCGTGGCGCGCGTTCAGCGGTTTATGGTTCGGATGCGATTGGTGGGGTGGTGAACATTATTACCGGCCGCGATAAAGCAGGTACCACGTTGACGGCGGGTGTCGGTTCCAATGGCTACCAAAGTTATGATGGTTCCACGCAGCAAATGCTGGGGGATGCCACCAAACTCACCATGGCGGGTAATTATACCTACACCAAGGGTTACGACGTGGTGGCCAACTTGCCTGACGTTTACGGCGATCCCGCGCAGAAAGACCGTGACGGCTTTATGAGCAAAACCTTGTATGGATCGTTGGAGCATCAATTTAACGATGAATTCAGCGGTTTCGTGCGTGGCTATGGTTTCGACAACCGAACGGCTTACGATGGTTACCCTACTTATGTAGAGCCGAACACCTTTGTCGATACTCGCCAGCTTTACAGCCAAACCTGGGATACCGGTCTGCGCTTCAATCAGGGTATCTACTCATCCCAGTTAATCGCCAGCTACAGCCACACCAAAGATTACAACTACAGCCCGCAACTCGGTAAGTATGATGCGACTGCCTCATTAAATGATGTGCAGCAGTACAACCTACAGTGGGGCAATACTGTTCAGGTCGGGCACGGTGCCATTAGTGGTGGCGTGGACTGGCAGAAACAGACCTCGGAACCGGGTACTAACTCCACCATTGAAGGACAGGAGCAGCGTAATACCGGTATTTATGCCACTGCACAGCAGCAATTTGGCAGCGTAACGCTGGAAGGGGCGGTGCGTGGCGACGACAATGATGCGTTTGGCTGGCACAACACCTGGCAGAGCAGTGCCGCGTGGGAGTTTGTTGACGGCTACCGTGTTTTCGCTTCTTACGGTACGGCATTCAAATCACCGAATCTGGGACAGCTTTACAGCCAGACGTATGGTAACCCGGATCTGAAGCCAGAAAAGAGCAAGCAGTGGGAAGGGGGCTTTGAGGGGCTGACGGGCCCGGTAAACTGGCGTGTATCCGGCTACCGCAATGATATCGACAATCTGATTGATAGCGACCCAAGCACCTACGTCTATTACAACATCGACAAAGCTCGCATCAAAGGGGTGGAAGCCACAGCATCCTTTGATACTGGCCCGCTGAGCCATCAAATCTCATACGATTATGTTGATGCGCGTGATGCAGAGACCAATCAACAACTGGTACGCCGTGCTAAGCAGCAGGTGAAATACCAACTCGACTGGACAATCTATGATTTTGACTGGTCCGTGACCTATCACTATCTCGGCGACCGCTACGATACGGATTACAACCACTCATATACTCCGCAGCGCGTGAAATTGGGCGGCGTGAGCTTATGGGATCTCGCAGTGTCGTATCCGGTCACATCACAGCTCACCGTTCGTGGTAGAATTGCCAACCTGTTCGATAAAGACTACGAGACAGTGTATGGCTATCCAACTCCAGGAACGGAGTATTACCTCAGCGCCAGCTACAGCTTCTGATCTGCGTCCTACCGTGCTGGTGTTTGACTCCGGCGTCGGTGGGCTCTCCGTCTATGATGAGGTCCGGCAGTTATTGCCGGATCTTCACTATTTATATGCCTTCGATAATGAAGGTTTCCCTTACGGTGAAAAAACCGAAGACTTTATTGTCGAGCGTGTGGTTGCTGTGGTTGAGGCGATTACAAAACGCTTCCCGCTGGCATTAGTCATTATTGCCTGTAACTCGGCTAGCACCGTTTCTTTACCTGCACTGCGTGAGCGATTCGAGTTTCCTGTTGTCGGTGTTGTGCCGGCGATTAAACCTGCTGCGCGTCTCACGCGTAATGGTGTCGTGGGATTGCTGGCAACGCGCGGCACGGTAAAACGTCCTTATACTCATGAGCTGGTGGCGCAGTTTGCGCGCGAGTGCAAAATCGAAATGCTGGGTTCGGCTGAACTGGTTGAGTTAGCGGAAGCGAAGCTGCATGGCGAAGAAGTTGAGCTGGCTGATGTGCGCCGTGCTGTACAACCCTGGCTGCGCATGAAAGAGCCACCTGACACTGTCGTCCTGGGATGTACGCACTTTCCTCTATTGCGTGACGAGCTGCAAATGGTACTGCCTGAAGGCACGCGGTTAGTGGATTCCGGTGCAGCCATTGCACGCCGCACAGTATGGTTATTAGAACATGAAGCGCCGCACGCCGTTTCTTCTGGTCAGAATATGGCGTTCTGCACGCTTATGGATGAGGAGGCGGTGCAATTATCACCGGTTCTACGGCGTTATGGCTTTCCATTGCTGGAAAAACTGGCGATTTAGTGGGGTTTCGACGAAAAAAACAACACTCAGAATTTAATTTGCATTTAGCGCTTGTCAGCCAAAAAGAAATCCCTATACTGCGCCTCCACTGACACGGAACAACGGCTTACGAAGCGAAGTGTTCAGGAGGTGGTCTTCAAGGCAACCTTCAGAAAAGCAAAAATAAATGCTTGACTGAGAATGCGGAAAGCGTAATATACGCATCCCGCGCCGCTTGAGAAATCGCGGCACTGCTCTTTAACAATTTATCAG
>JRUP01000011.1 GCA_000773965.1 Enterobacter cancerogenus | reverse complement strand
AACCAGCATCGTGTTGGCGATTCTGGCACTGGCACTGCTCTATATGGGCGGGAAATTGCTGATGCTGGGCGGCAGCGCGTTCTATGCATTGATGGCGGTGGGCTTACTGATCACCGCCATTTTACTGTTCAGAAACCAGCGTAGTGCGCTGGCGCTGTATGCGGTTCTGATGTGGATTACCCTGGCCTGGATTATCTGGGAAGTGGGCTTTGATAAATGGCAGTGGATCCCACGCGGCGACCTGTTCGGCGTGATTGGCCTGTGGCTGGCGATGCCGTGGGTGGTGAAACCGCTGTATCAGGGCGAACGCCGCTTCCACACCTTCCTGGGTGGCACGGTGATCGTGATGATTGTGGTGGTGATCGGTCTGTGCTTCTACGATCCGTTACCGCAGGCGGGCACGATTAGCAATGCGCGTGAACAAGCTAGCGAGCAGGGCGCCGCTAACGACTGGACCGCGTACGGCGGCACCACTGATGGCCAGCGTTTCTCTTCACTGAATCAAATCACCAAAGAAAACGTGCAAAACCTCGAAGTGGCCTGGACTTACCACACTGGTGACCTGCGTCAGGATGCGGATGCCAGCGAATACACCTTCGAAGCGACGCCGGTGAAAGCCAACGGCATGCTGTATTTCTGTACCCCGCATAACGAAGTGCACGCACTTGATCCCGAAACCGGTGCAGTGAAGTGGAAGTACACGCCGAATAAAGATCGTTCTTACCTGCAGCAGCACCAGACCTGCCGTGGCGTGAGCTATTACGAGCAAAGCCCGGTTGCTGCGCAGGATTCTGCTGCAGCGCCAGCCATCTGCCGTAAGCGTATCTTCAACGCCACCACCGATGCACAGCTGATTGCACTGGATGCCGATACCGGCAAACCTTGTGCTGATTTCGGCACCAATGGCGTGGTGGATCTGCATGCCAACATGGGCGAAGTACGTCCACATGCGTTGATGCAAACCGCCGCACCGCTGGTGGCCGGCAAGCTGGTGATTGTCGGTGGTTCAGTAATGGACAACGGCTTCAACAGTGGTAACCCGTCAGGTGTGATTCGTGCTTATGACGCTGAAACCGGTCGTCTGGTGTGGAACTTTGATCCATCGAACCCAGAAAATACGGCGCCAATTGCTGCGGGACAGAATTATCCGCAGGATACGCCAGTCGCCTGGGGTACGCTGAGTGCTGACCTGAAAAATGGTCTGGTGTATGTGCCGTTTGGTAACGCGTCACCGGATGAAGTGGGTATCGAACGTGATGCCAATAGCAACACCGAGAAGTTCCGCGATGCATTAGTGGCGCTGGATCTGCAAACCGGTGCGTTCAAATGGCGTTATCAGAGTTCGAACCACGATCTGTGGGACCGCGATAACCCATCACAGCCGTCATTGCTGGATATCGATTATCAGGGCCAGAAACAGCCTGTGGTGATCCTGCCAACTAAAACCGGCAACCTGTTTGTCTTGAATCGCCTGACCGGGCAGCCCGTGTATCCGGTTAATCAGGTGAAGGTTTCCACTGAAGGTGGTGTGCCGGGTGAGAAGTTTGCCGCGACGCAGCCGGTTTCGAGCCTGAACTTCATTCCAGACCCGCTGACTGAGAAATCGATGTGGGGCATCACGCCGTTTGACCAGATGTCATGCCGCATGGACTTCCGTTCACTGCGTTACGATGGCAACCCATGGACGCCAGCCACCGAAGCCGGTTCGCTGATCTTCCCGGGTAACATTGGCGTGTTCAACTGGGGTTCTGTGGCGGTTGATCCGCAGCGTCAGATGCTGATTGCCGCGCCTGTGCGCCTGGCTTACAAATACAACCTGATCAAGCGTACGCCGCAGACCGAAACGCAGCGTCTGTTCACCAAAGATGGTCAGCCATACTGGAATGAAAACTTCCAGGGTGACTACGCGATTCACATTCAGCAGCTGGCCTCTGGCCTCGGCATTCCGTGTATCGCACCGCCGTGGGGTCGTATGGTGGGCGTAGACCTGAAAACCGGGAAAACCGAGTGGTTGCGCCGTGTGGGTGTGACCAAAAACCTGAAAACCAGCTTCCTGCCGGGCCGCTTCCCAATCGGCTTCCCGATGGGCATGGTGGCACACGGTGGTCCATTGCTGACAGCGGGTGACCTGGTGTTCCATGGCGCAACCGCGGATAACTTCTTCCGCGCTTACGACAGCACCACCGGTGAACTGCTGTGGCAGACCGAGCTGAGCGCGGGCGCACAAGCCACACCGTCGACCTTTATGGGTAAAGACGGTAAGCAGTACGTGGTGATTGCGGCAGGCGGTCACGGTTCGCTGGGCACCCAGGCGGGTGACAGTGTGGTGGCATTCCGTTTGAAGTAATGAGGTAGTGAAGTCATGAAGAGGGGCGCACACTGTCCGCAGCGGCGCCCCTTTTTATTTAGCGTTTTGCGCGCTCACTCTGCACCTGCTGTGCAATACGGTCGCCAATGGTTTGATCAATGTTGCGCCAGTAGGCAAACGCGCGTGACAGCACCGGTTCTTCCACGCCATCCAACAAATGCCCGCTGACGTTGTTCACCAGACGGTCGCGTGCCGCATCGTCCATCACTTTATTCACCAGCGTATTCGCCTGACCGAAATCATCATCATCCTTGCGCAGCGTATACGGCGCACGCACCATGTTGCCTTGTGATTCCCAGGTGGAGTCGGTGGGATAACGATCGCCATCCGCCACCGGACCGCCTTTAGAATTAGGTGCATACACCGGGTCGGAGACCGGATTCATTCGCATCGCACCGTCTTTGCTGTAACTGTGCACCGGAGAATGAGGCGCATTGACCGGGATCTGTTTGTAATTCACGCCCAAACGCGCGCGGTGCGCATCGGCATAGGCAAATACACGACCAATCAACATTTTGTCAGGGCTCAAACCAATGCCCGGTACCAGATTGTTTGGCTCAAATGCAGCTTGCTCGATCTGTGCATGGTTGTCAGTGGGATTGCGGTTTAGCTGTAGTTTGCCGACTTTGATCAGCGGGTAGTCGGCATGCGGCCAGACTTTAGTGAGATCGAACGGGTTGAAGCGATAGGTCTCAGCTTCGGCAAACGGCATGATCTGCATGTAGAGCGTCCAACTGGGGAACTCACCGTTTTTAATCGCGTTAAACAGATCGCGGGTGTGGTAGTCGCCATCCTGACCGGCCAACGTATCCGCGTTTTCCTGCGCCAGAAACTCCACGCCCTGATCGGTTTTGAAGTGATATTTCACCCAAAACTTCTCACCTTGCGCGTTGACCCACATGTAGGTGTGGCTGGAATAGCCGTTCATATGACGCCAGCTTTTGGGAATACCGCGATCGCCCATCAGCCAGGTGACCTGATGCGCCGATTCTGGCGACAGCGTCCAAAAATCCCACTGCATATCGTGGTCGCGCAGATTGTTGTCGGCGCGGCGTTTTTGCGAGCGGATAAAGTGCTGAAACTTCATCGGGTCACGAATAAAGAATACCGGCGTGTTGTTGCCCACCATGTCGTAGTTGCCTTCGCTGGTGTAAAACTTGAGGGCAAAACCGCGCGGATCGCGCCAGGTGTCGGGACTGCCGCGTTCCCCTGCAACGGTTGAAAAGCGCATCACCACATCAGTTTTTGTGCCCGGCTGAAATACCGCAGCTTTGGTATAGCGGCTGACATCGTCCGTCACTTCAAAATAGCCAAATGCGCCGCTGCCTTTGGCGTGCGGCTGGCGTTCTGGAATGCGCTCACGGTTGAAGTTCGCCATCTGCTCAATCAGGTAGTGATCGTGCAGCACCAGCGGACCATCTGGCCCGACTGACAGAGAGTGTTCATCGCTGGCTACCGGAATGCCAGCATCCGTGGTGGTCGGTTTACGATCGTCATTGCTCATAATATCTCCAGCTTTTGTAAGGTTAATGCAACCCACTAAAGGTAGCAGCGCAGGCCAAACTTGCAGGCGAAGCGGGAGATGAGCGAAGGGCAGAATTAGCGTATAGAAGGGTGCTCTGAGCGAAGACCCCATTCGCGATAGGCCAGGTTAATGTCTGCTGAGGAGCTAAGCAACAGCTTGGGCAAGGTCCATTCCGCATACATGCGTTGGTTACGCGGGCGATGGCGCCGGGAGGTGATAAGCAGATAACGCATCATTTCCCAGGTCAACTTCTCGCGCTGATGTGAGGGGACAACACCGCCAATGCGCTGGGCATCAAACAGCGTACGACGCAGATAACGAAAGAAACTTTGAGTCGGTGGCAGGTCAAGCAGAATGATACCGCTGGCACGCGTTAAGCGGTCCGGTAGCGTGCGCACATAATTGCCGTCCATGACCCAGCTTTCCCCTGCGATAGCGTCGAGATGCAGTTGCCGGAAATCTGCTTCAGCACGGGCTTGCCAGTGCGTGTTCGGGAGATGATAAAGCTGGTCCAGGTGGATCAGCGGGCGCGCTGTCTTGCTGGCGATGGCCTTAGCCAGCGTCGATTTACCGCTGTTTGAAGGCCCCAAAATGCAGATGCGTGGGCCGAAGTCGCTTAATGCCATCATGATGAAAATCCTTTTAATGTCATAAAAAGCTGAACCAAATTGCTGATAGCAAAAAACACCAGTATCAGCCCGCCACCAATGTTGATGGCGATGGACAGCTTACGGATATTGATTACTCGCGCTGAAGTCAGCAGCGTAAAACAGATGATCACCAGCCAGAGTGCCATGATGGCAACGTGTATGGAGGCCAGCAGCAGATAATGCAACAAGGCATGATCGCGCCCGGCGAATTGCGATACCACGGTGAGATACAACATCACCGCTTTAGGGTTGAGCACATTCGCTAGCCAGGCATCTTTAATCCCCATGCGAGCGCTACGATAAGAGGCGACAGGTTGGGAGATATGACGACCTCGACGCAACAACTGTACGCCGAGCCACAGCAGATAAGCGGCACCCGCCACGCTTAATAGGTTAAAGATAATTGGGGAACGCACCAGCAGGGCGCTGATGCCCAGACCAATCAGCAGCGCATGGGTATAAATACCCAGAGCCGTGCCGAGAATGATCGCCGCCAGCCCGCGCGTGCCTGCCACCAGCGTGTTATTCATCGCGAGGGTGAAACTCGCCCCAGGCGACAGGGCCACCGGTAAGATCGCAATGATAAAGGCGAGCACATGCAGGTTCATGAGGGTAACGGCTGAGAAATGTTAAATAATTTTGAATATTATTAGACGGTGAAGCAATAATCTACCACTGCAATCACGCCGCCAGGACTCAGCGGACCTATAAATAGCACAACAATAAGGATGACCATGACCATCGCTTGCCTGCATACCGCCGCCAGTAATATCGCGCTGGTCGATCACGCGGCACACGCCCTTGAATTACCTCCCCACACACTGAGCCATATTGTGATGCCGCACCTGCTGGCTGAAGCCGAGCAAAGTGGCGGTATGACGCAGGAGCAACAGCAACGTTTGGCTCAGCTGTTGCACAGTATGGGACCGTGGTTTGATGCGATAGTCATTACCTGTTCAACGCTGGGGCCAGTAGCCGACACCTTCCAGCCGCAAAAATCGGGCTGCCCGGTATATCGTGCAGATCGGATGCTGGCAGATCACCTGCATCAAATGGCAGGGCCTGCGCTGGTACTCTGCGCTGCCGAATCAACCTTAGCGGCTACCCGTCTGTTGTTCTGTCCACCAACGTTGCCATCTGAAAAACAGCCACAGGTCGCTCTGATTCCTGACGCCTGGGCCGCATTTAAAGCGGGTGATCATCAACGCTACCACGCGCTCATCGCTGACGCGGTAAAACAGGGACGCGAGCAGGGCGCACAAAACGTAGCACTGGCGCAGGTTTCAATGGCGGCGGCGGCAAACGTCATGCCCGAGGATATCCGGCCGTTGACCATTCCAGCACTGGCGCTGCAAGCCGTTATCGCCATCCACTGAGACAACACGTGGCAGTGGGAAAAGACACAGTGCCTGCCGCCACGATTATTTTTTGGACCAAAAAGAGTGCAAGTTCGTAGCAAGGAAATTCATTTCTTTGGCATCATCTTTATTTAAAGGTGACAATGAACTGTCATGTAATTGTCATTTAAGACTTTAAGAACAATCCGAACTTTCCAGCCCATTATTGCGGTTAAAAATGCGGCATAATTATCCGCTACGTGCTTCAGGCGTCAATAAAATTACTCACATGAAAAGAATTTTTGAGGCGAATAATGGAAACGATTCAGGAAAGTGTTGGGCTGCGCGGAACCAATCGACCGCAAGATGTCAAACTGGTGCAAACATTATTAAATAAAAATGGTTTTCCGCAATTACAAATCGATGGCATTTGCGGGAATAACACCACTAAAGCAATTATCACCTACCAAAAACATTTTTATCATCATCCCGATGGCCTGGTGTCACCCGGCAAAAAAACCTTCAGTCAGTTGTCCTCCGGTCAGCGTAGTGGCTTGCCGCGCGCCCACGGTTCCACCGGCAGTAACCCCAACGGTGCGCGCAAAAATCCAATGACCATGTACCCGAGTTATCAGGTACTTAAACTGATGATGCAGTATGAACAGCTGCACACGTTACCGTATGACGATCACAGTTCTCACACCATCAGTAGCTGGACGACGGGCGCGACCATCGGTTACGGACATTGGATCAGTCGTCAGAGCGAATTCGACCAGTTTAAAGATGGCATCTCAGAGTCGGCTGCTGAAACGTTATTCTCCCAGGATTTAAAAAAGTTTGTTGATGCGGTGCGACAGTATGCCAAAGTCGCGCTGACTCAAAATGAGTTTGATGCATTAGTCATGCTGGCGTTTAATATTGGCACACGTGATAACCTGAACCATAAAGGCTTATATTACTCGACGGCATTAAAAGTGATTAATGGCGAATCGCCAGAGGATTTGGATCGCGCGTGGATGCAGTTTGTTTATTCGCGCGGCGTGCGTATGAAGGGATTGGTGAATCGCAGAAAAAGTGAATTGAACGTATATCACAAAGGAATTTATATCAAATTATGAAAAAGTTACTTGCCTTATCACTGGTCTGTTTTTCACTCCACGCGATGGCACAGACGCCTGCTGCCAAAAAACCGTTTTTTGACAGCAAAAGCTATCAGGTGTTTTTGGATACCAGCAAATGCGTTGAGGGCGATGTGGAGTGCGATGGCATTGTTTATCACTCGATCAATAAAAAGAATCACCATCAATTGACGCTGAAGGGATCGACGCTGAATATTGGCCCGTCGCACGATTTCCGTGGCTACATCTTCCGCAACGGTGATTACAGTTACGTGTTGTCTCCGGCAGCAGGCGCGGGTAACGATGACAACCACGTCTGGACGCTACAGGTTTCACAGCACCAGTCCAAAGGGGACAAAGTGCTGTTCTCCGAAAACGGCAACGTGGTCGAATAAATCAGCCTGCGGGAGTCGGCACATTCACCAGCCAGGTGCCGCTCCCTTCATCAATATGCAATGTATGCTGCCAGTGACCGCCTTGCTTAAGCGTCACCTGCAACTGATAGTCCCCCGGAACTAAACTCAACCTTTTCATGCCATCCTGATCATCCGTGCTTTGCGCTTTACCGTTGATTTCCACCTGAGTCAGCTGGGTGGCATCCGCTGCGCGCAGATAAATCTGCGCGGGCGTAACAGGGGCAGGCGCGACAGCGGGTTTAGGTGACGGTGTCACTTTTTGTTCTGCGACTTCCACCGAGGGTTTTGTGGGGGCGACCGCCACGTGTGGAGGGCTATTGTTCTTCAATCCATGCACCGTAAGCAGGGTCACCAATCCCGCCGCGGCTATCCCGCCGCCAATCCACAGCGGACGCCGTATGCGTGGCGTCACGACAGCCGGTTCAGAGATGGCTATCTCCGGCACCACCACTGCAGGCAACAAGGTTTCTTCGCGGGCAGAGGTCAGTTCCGGTTCTGGCGCATCACACTGCACCTCGCGGTCGTTTTCCACCAACAGATCGCGCAGGGCGACAATTGACTGCGGGCGTTGCTCGGGTTCGCAGGCCAGCATCTGGTCGATGGTGCGCAGCAAGCCGCGGGAGTAACCGCTCAGCTCTCGTTCTGCCAGCGGCTGGTAGCTATCACTCAGCGAACGCACCACGCTCACTGGCGGTGCTTCGCCGCAAATCAGCGTATACAATACCGCGCCCAGTGCATAGATATCGGTCCACGGGCCCTGATCGCCATCGCGTCCTTCGCTGTACTGTTCAATCGGCGCATAACCCGGCTTCAGCATGATCTCGGTTTTATCCGTCAGATGTCCGATGGTTTTGCACGCTGAACCGAAATCCAGCAGCACCGGCGCGCCATCCTGTTGCAGCAAAATATTGTCCGGTGCGATGTCGCGATGCAGATAGTCGTGATCATGCAGGGTTTTCAACGCGCTCAGCAGTGGCGGCAGCATGTCGCGCATCGCCGCTTCACTGCAGGGGGTAAAATCACGCAGGTAGCGACTTTTCAGAGTTTCACCCTGATAGAACTGCGTCACCATATAGGCGGTATCATTGGCTTGCCAGAAGCGCAGCACGTGCAACAGATGTGGATGGTTAAAGCGCCCGAGGGTTTTAGCTTCCTGCATAAAGCTGTTTAAACCCGCTTGATAGAGGCGTATAAAGCGCTCACTGCGTAACAGCAGATGATGATTCTCATCACGCAGCGCAATCGAAGCAGGCATAAACTCTTTAATGGCCACAGTGCGATCCAACTCGCTATCCCAGGCGCGATAGACAATGCCGAAGCCGCCTTCACCAATCACCTGCTGGATTTCATACTCGTTAAAGCGATAACCGATGGGCAGCGCCTGAGATGCGTTTTTGTTGCGGGCTTCACTCATGTTCTGCCTCCACACTGAATTCCAGCTGGAACGCCGTCTGTTGATAATCCACCCGCAGCCGACGCGGCGTCGTTGCGGCAGCTTCACTCAACAACTGACAGCTGATTTGTGGCAACAGTGTCTGCGATAGTACCGCGTCCACCATGCGTCCACCGGATTCCCCTTCGGTGCAGCGCTGCATAATTTGCTGTGCCACGGCCGGGGTAAACTCGGCGGTGATGGCGTGGCGATCGAGTAAGCGCTGCTGAATTTTTGTCAGCCGCAGATCGATAATGCGGATCAGCATGGCATCGCTGAGCGGCACGTACGGAATCACCGCCAGACGGCCCAGCAGTGCAGCGGGGAAGACTTCGCGCAGCGGCGCGCGCACCAGGCGATTCATTGTCTCCGTGTCCGGCTGTACTTCAGTCTGAGAGCAGGCGTGCGCCAGCTCATCACTGCCGATGTTCGAGGTCAGAATGATCACCGTGTTGCGGAAATCGATGCGTCGACCTTCGCCATCTTCCATCCAGCCTTTATCAAATACCTGGAAGAAGATCTCATGCACATCGGGGTGCGCTTTTTCGATTTCATCCAGCAACACCACGCTGTAGGGACGACGGCGCACAGCTTCGGTGAGCACACCGCCTTCGCCATAACCGACATAGCCCGGCGGTGCGCCTTTGAGCGTGGAGACGCTGTGCGCTTCCTGGAATTCACTCATGTTGATGGTGATCAGATTCTGTTCGCCGCCGTACAAGGTCTCGGCCAGCGCCAGTGCTGTCTCGGTCTTACCGGTGCCTGATGGGCCACACAGCATAAATACGCCAATGGGTTTGCCGGGATCGTCGAGTCCGGCGCGCGATGTCTGGATGCGCTGCGCGATGGCGTTGAGCGCCGATTGCTGACCGATGACCCGCTGTGCCAGCGTATCGGCAAGATTGAGCACCGCATCGCGTTCACTTTGCAGCATGCGGCCAAGTGGGATACCGGTCCAGTCGGCGACCACACTGGCCACCACGCTGCTGTCGACAGCCGGGAAGGTCAGTGGCGTATCGCCTTGCAGGTCGTCCAGTTGCTGCTGTAGCGCCTGGTAGCGCGCGCTGCGTTCGGCATCCTGATCGACCAGCAGCTCTGCACGCAGCGCACTCAGCTGCTGGGTCAGAGCCAGCGCCTGTTGCCAGCGCAGGTCCAACTGCTGCTCTTCATCTTGCAATATCACTTGCTGCTGTTGTGCTTTGGCGATTCGCGCAGGGGCGGAGTCGAAGCCGAGGCGGGCTTCACGTTCGGCGATGTCAATTTCAAGTTGCAGTGCTGCCAGCTGCTGGCAGCAAAATGCTAACTCTGGCGGTTGATGGTGCAAGCTCACCGTTACGCGGGCGCAAGCGGTATCCAGCAGGGCAATGGCTTTATCGGGCAGCTGGCGGGCCGGGATGTAGCGTTGTGAAAGGCGTACGGCGCTCTGTAACGCTTCATCCAGCAACAGTACCTGATGATGTTGCGACAGGGGATGGGCCAGGTGGCGCAGCATCAAAATCGCAGTTTGCTCATCTGGCTCGGCCACCTGTACCGGCTGGAAGCGACGGGTCAGCGCCGGGTCTTTTTCGATGTACTTTTTGTACTCCGCCCAGGTGGTGGCGCCCACGGTACGCAGCTGCCCGCGCGCTAACGCCGGTTTCAACAAATTGGCGGCATCGCCCGTGCCTTGCTGGCCGCCAGCGCCCACCAGCGTGTGGATTTCATCGATAAACAACACAATCGGTTGTGGGCTGGACTGCACCTGGTTGATCACCGCCTGCAGGCGCGCTTCAAATTCACCTTTCACTGAGGCGCCGGCCTGCAGCAAGCCGATATCCAGCAGCCACAGTTGCACCTGCTGGAGCGGCGGGGGCACGCTGCCGCTGGCGATACACTGCGCCAGGCCTTCTGCCAGCGCGGTTTTACCCACGCCAGCTTCACCGGTCAGCAGTGGATTGTTCTGGCGACGGCGCAACAGGATATCGATCATCTGACGAATCTCTTCATCGCGGCCGACCACTGGATCGATGTTCCCGGCGCGCGCTTCGGCGGTGAGATCGCGACCATATTTCGCCAGCACATTTTCGCCGCTGGCATTAACTGATGTGGATTGGGTGACGTTGTCACTTGCGTTCTGCTGCTGTTCATCGCTGGACTGAACGTAATCGCTAAAGGACTCCAGCAAACGATCCGCGCTGATGCGGCCAAATTCGCCGGAGATCGCTATCACAACATGACGTAATGCCACCGTTTTCAACAAGGCGAGTAACAAATGCCCGCCGCGAATCTGAGTCTCTCCCACGCTGAGCGAGCAGTAGATCCAGGCACGTTCCACGGCGTTATCGATATGTTCCGCGAGGTCGGCCACGGCACTGGCTCCGCGCGGCAGGCGATCCAGAGCGCTGACCAAATCACTGCTGAGTTGCGCGTCATCCAGTTCAAAACGTCGCGCAATCTGTTGTAAGTCGCTGTTGGGTTGTTGCCAGAGTTGATGCAACCAATGCACCAGTTCGACATACGGATTCCCACGTAATTTGCAAAACGCGGTGGCACTTTCCAGTGAGGTAAACAGAGTGCGATTCAATTTGCTAAACAGAACGTTGCGACGAATATCTGACATGGTGTTCCCTTATCTACGCGAATTTTTTCCCGGGGCGCCATACATAGCGGCCCGACAGGTTTGGGCGAAAAAGGCGAATGGCGTGCGATCAAACGCCCGGCTCATCAGTGCCGGGCATCTGGCTGGTAAATCAAATCATCACGGTGACGTGCATCAGGCTGCTCACCGAGCCAGCTGGTATAGCCGAGCGGTTGTTCGCCCCCGAGGGCCACGCCTGTCACATCGTCTTTGTGCAGTACCAGCTGCACTTCCCAGTTGTATTCGTTACCCAGGTAGTGGCGTACCCAATCCACCACCTGCAGGGCATGGCGCGCGCGTGGCAGCAGTTGCTGATAATCCTTGAGGCGCAGCGGGCCCAGACGCAGGCGAAACTTGTGTTGAATGTCGCGCACTGCGCCGCCAAGAAACGCGGTTTCACCGAGGCGCGGCGCATGCTTGCCCGCGCGCAGCTGGGCCTGTTCGCGTTCGCCAATGCGCATCCACTGCGGAATGTTGTTTTTGATTGCGACAGGCACCTGCAGATACCAGCTCAGGCTGCGGGTTAACCCCTCGCCGTCGTGAGTCTGCCGGGTGAAGTGTCCAGCCAGGGCATAGCGCGCATGCTCATTGAGACTGCCGCGATCCTGCTGCAGCGCC
The DNA here is from genome assembly GCA_000773965.1 of Enterobacter cancerogenus. Taxonomy (GTDB): domain Bacteria; phylum Pseudomonadota; class Gammaproteobacteria; order Enterobacterales; family Enterobacteriaceae; genus Pantoea; species Pantoea communis. The sequence goes on along the minus strand of JRUP01000011.1, from coordinate 151,952 downwards.
GGTTGGCCGACGCCGGTTAAGCAGGAGAGATAGTGATTGAACTGATGACGGTCTGGACGATCGAGGGCAATAGCGGGCTGCGCATCCGCCCAGGCGCGGTAAAACAGCAGGATAAGGCGGTGATGGAACAGATTACAGAAGGCCACCATGCTGCGGTCGCCGAAATGGGTAACGCGTTCATGGGCATACTCCGTGAGGTGCAGTGGCAAAGGACCATTGGGTCCAAACAGACCAAAACTCCAGATATCCACCTCGTGCAGATCATCGCTGCTACGCTGGCGAATGCCCGCTAAGGTCGCCGGTGCGAAGGCCAGTGACGGCGATTGCCCCAGACGCAGCGGTTCATTGCGCGGCAGCGGCGCGCGTCCCAGTTGCCACGCGCTGCCCGCTTGCGCATCAAGACGGCGCAGCAGTTGAAACAGGTCATGCTGGAAAGGGGCCGCCCGGCGTTGCTGCCAGAAATCATCCGGCAGGCGGCAGGCAATACGCCAGCCTTTACGTAGCGTGGTCATAGCAATGACCTCCTACCCATTTGCGGCGGCCAGTAACCTATTTCGCCGCGCTGGCTGCTGTTCATCGTTAGCTCAGTAAAAGTGTTGATGGCGACCATGCGGCGGAACAGCGTGGCTAACACGCTGCCGAGCAGCCACGGACTGGCACCACCAAACGCTTGTTCGTCGATGGTCAGGGTAATGGCAATCCCCCGCGCGAAGACAATCGGCCCCGGTTCGGGCACGCGGCGAAACACCGGGCGCATTTCACAATGGCGCACGCCTTCAATCTGGCGCGAGGTGGCGGCTTCTGCGGTATCGGCATACAGCGACAGCAGCTGACGCAGTGAGGCCGCACCTCGATCGCCGTCGCTTTCCATCAAGCTGAGGTAATTAAGCTGCAGTTGACTGATCAGGCGCCATGCGGTGGCCCCAGCGGCCAGCGCCGGCCGTGGCGCGCTCGGTCCTTTGCGCAGATGAATACCCAGCACCGGCGCTGAGGTGGGCAGGGTGAACTGATCCATACCTTGCTGTTTGAGCAACAGCGGTAAGTCGCGATTGGTGCACAGCACATCGGCCATCACATACTGCACCGCTTCGGACCAGGGGGATTGCTGCTCATCCACCAGGGTAACGAACAGCTCTGAACCGGCGTAACCGGTGCGCGTACCGTAAATTTTGGCCTGATCCGACAGCGTGCGTGCTTCGCGCCGTTGCGAAAAGTAGGCTCCGTAATTGCCGTGATCGCTGCCAAAGCTGTGCCAGAACGGGCGGAATACCTGTTCTTCATGCAACGACTGGCCGCTGCCGTACAGGCGATTGACGCTGTACACTTCATATTCGAGCGGATTGGTGTTATCGACCACCAGGTGGTAGTCATTGCGGCCCTCGGTAAGCTGGATACGTTCAGCAACCCGCGGGAACAGGTTGATCGCTGGCGTGCAGTGCAGCGCCAGATGCGACACATCTACCACGCTTTCCAGATCGTCGTCGGCTTTATCCAACAGCAGCACGATTTCCATTTCGGTGGCACCGCGCAGCTGTTTCACTAACGGCTGCAACCCGCTGGTGCGGAAGAACAGGAAACGCGCCGGAAACGCGAAGTACTCCTGTAATAAGCGATAGCCAGTGAAGTTGCGCAGGTCATCGGGCAGCAGCGCCTCTTCGGCAGCGAATCCTTGCTGATGCAGGGCTTCCGGTTCCAGTAGCAAGTGTTGAGCGTTGTCCAGGCTGCGATACAGCACGCCGACACAGTGCGCCATCAGCAGTTCCATCAGCTCACTGGCAGGCAGCTCGGCTCCGCTAAGATGGAAGCGCACATCTTCCATCTCCAGCTGATGCAGCGGAATGTTGCCCGTGGTTTGCAACCGGATACGCAGCGCGCGCACCGCACCGCGCTGGGAAAGCTGAGCAGCGGAAACGGGCAGGTTAGCCGGGATGCCACCGAGCGAGACTTCACGCAGTTGCAGTGGCAGCAGCGTGACATCATGCGCGGTGCGGTATTTGCAGCTGACGCCTTTGCTTTTCATCGCCTGATTTTCAATCAGCGAGCCGCGTGGAATGGAGAAGCCGCTGCTGATCTTGCCTTTCATGTGATCCGGCTGAAACTCGACGATCGCCATGGAAGGCGTGGGCGCCAGATAATTGGGGTAGATCATCTCCAGCAACTGCTCGGTGAAGCGGGGAAACTCCGCGTCCATTTTCAGCTGCACGCGCGAGGTGAGAAAGGCAAAACCTTCCATCAGGCGTTCAATGTAAGGATCCGAGACCTCAATACCTTGCATGCCCAAACGTCCGGCCACTTTGGGATAACGATCGGCGAACTCGGCGCCCATTTCGCGCAGATAGTTTAACTCGCGGTTGTAGTAATCAAGCAGATGTGGATTCATGCGTCCGCGTCCTTCAGGTCAAAACGGCTGTGTTCGAGATCGAGTTCAGTGCGAAACACAAATGCCAGCGGCCAGGGAATGCACCACAAATTGCCGCTGATTTCGATGGAGAGGGTGTTGTGATTGTTGAGGGCGTTAACGTCGGTCAGGCAGCGAATCTGCAAATCATGCGGGATGATGCGCGGCTCAAACTGCAGCATGGCGCGTCGCAGCGCCGTGCGCACATCGTCCCACTCAATCTCTGACATGCGCTTACCGGCCAGCGGCGTCAGTCCGAAGTTGATCACGGACATACGTGCTTCCGGCCAGGGCTTGAGATCGTGCTGGCTTTCATTGTTGATGCAGTTAAACAGCCACTGCAGGTCGCGCAGAACCTGGGTGCGCAGGGTTTGATGACTCACTGACTGGCGCCCCAACTCAATGTTCTGCTGCTCGGGATGATCGTCGGTGAGACGATCAAGCAGGCTGGGACGCATCTCATCCTGAGCGGTGACACGCTGCTGTTTGCGCGCCTGCCAGCCGTTGAAACTGTCGGGATGGGGTTTCATTCAGGCTCCTTGATACTTCGATGCGAATAAAGGGCGAAACGGCTCATCAGCATCAGTGCGTGGTTTAGCTGGCGGGTTGCGTGGGATCGCGCTGCTGTAAATGCAGCGCCTCAACCTGATGCCAGTTGAGCTGGCTGGCACTGGCATCGATCTGCCAGCGATGTAGCGCATCGGCCATCAACTGGGCATTGATGTTGTCATCATGCAGCTGCGCCTCGCGGGTTTTCACCACCACATCACCGTGAAAACGCCAGGCCAAATGCGCAGGGTCCCACGGCAGCAGTAACCAGCTTTGTGCGTCGGTAGCGCTGGCCAGGATCAGCCGTTGATTATTCGCTGCCACCACCTGAGCATCGTGCGCACCGGCAGGCAGATCGATCAGCGGATAACCCTGCAGGAACCAAAGTGCGGTGGTGGTGGCGTCCTGATGCAGCGAGCCGGCACCGCTAATCCAACCGTCCTTGTCACACTGCGGATGCTGATCAAAGGTAAAACGGACATCGCCGCTGCTGGGCCAGTAGGTGCGCAACTGGCAGGTGTCATTGATGCGGAAGCGCTGCCACGGCGTGGTATCCGCCTGCGCGGTCACGACTTTGAGTTTTGGCGGGATACGCCAGTTCTCTTTGGCCGTGACATCGCCTTCGCGCACCGCTTTACCGCTACTGTCAATCAGCGTCCAGTGCAGCGTGTCGAGGCCGCGACACTGGCGTTTTAGCAGCTGGCCGACCTGCGGCACAAAGGTTTCCAGCGCATCCGGTTTTAATTCTCCCTGAGGTTCAAAGTGCAGGGCCACGCTATCGTCGCACCAGCTTTTCACCCGACCATCCACCACGTTATCCAGCCAGGCGCTGAGACGCAGCGTCGGGGACCAGACGATGCGCACGCTTTTAGCTTCACTCGCCAGCGGCAACAGCAGCAGCGACAGCAGCATTGCAGAAGCAGTTTTCACGGCGGCCTCCCTAATCACGCTGCGACAACAAAATACGCTGGGCATCGCCCAGTGAACTGAGCAAGGTGGACTCCTGCGGATCGCCCATCCACACCGCCATGGCGCTGAAGTTGTCGCCGTTGTCGTCCGGCTTCATCCGCTGCAGCAGCGCCAGCCACTCTTGCGGATTACTCACCATCCGCAGCGTCTGCTCCAAATCGCTGACGTCCATCTCATGCCAGAAGCCATCCGTACACAGCAGAAACACGTCGCCATCTTCCAGCGCCAGAACGTCGCTGTAGCTGGCTTCGCGTTCCTCTTTCATCCCCAGCGCGAAATAGAGCAGGTTGTGATTGATCGCATCCGTGGGGTAGCCCGCGTCCTGCATGCGTTGCGCCAGGCTGTGATCGCGCGTCATCTCCAGCAGATAGCCGCGACGAAAATGGTACAAGCGACTGTCGCCGGCGTGTGCCCAATAGGCGAGTTGATAATCCCGATCGATAAACAGGCTCACCAGCGTGGTGCCCATGTTCTTCAGGGTGTCGTGGTTGCGCTGCTGCTGTTTAATGGCGTGATTGGCGGCAGCGATATAGCCGCGAATACGCTGGGCATCAAGATGATGGTCACCGTCGAACTGGGTGATGATGGTGTCGCACGCCAGACGCGCTGCGGTGTCGCCGCCGTGCTCTCCCGCGATGCCGTCACACATCACGAAGCAGGCGGCACGTGCGCCCAATGCGTTCGCCAGTCGATCCTGATTGCTACTGCGTTTGCCCTGATGGCTGATGGACGCGAACGTTATATTCATTATTTATCCGATTTTTGCGTTTGCAGGTCTTTGTAATGATTCACTTCGACGTCGTAGGCATGCAGGAAGGCTTCACCAAACAGCGTGTGGAAATCGTCGTCAATTTCGCTGGCGATGGTTTGGTAGCGCTTCACAAAGCTGTCCCAACGTGCCGCTTTGCGCGAGGCGGAAAACAGGTGACGGCCGCTCTCTTCCTGCTGCAAATTGTCGGGATTAAAGGATTGCAGCATGGCGGTGATGATGGCGCGGATACCGGCAATCATGCCGAGTTGGTGCGCCTGTAAATCAACCAGCGCATCGCGTACCGCCTTTTCCGGCTCCATAAAACCTGGCATCTGGCTGCTGAACATCTGCACCAGCACACTTTTGCCGGAGGGCAGCAATTTAAACGGGTTGTTAGCCTGTTCGAGGATCATGGTCATTTCGGCATTGACGCCGCGCTTGAGCATGGTGCGGGAAGAGAGCAGTGCCACGGTGCCCTGTGAAAACAGGCTAAGCAGTTGGCCGAGCAGGTGCATCTGCTCCTGGTCAAGATGCGGCTTGGCATCAATGTCTGCCAGGTCAGCGCCGTCGAGGAAAGCCTGCAGCAGCTCAGCATCAACGCCCGGCGTGTTGGCGGCGCGTCGCTGGGCGGCGGTTTTGTAGCTCACCGGGTCGATGCCCATTCGCCCGCTGGCGCGGCTGGCGTTAGAGTGTTCCGGGCTGGCCTGCTGCACGCGCGGTGTCGGTATTGGCGCGGGCTCAGGTGGCGAGACTTCTGACAAGGGTGATGTGGGTATGGGTGCTGCTGAAGCTGATGCTAAAGGTGATGCTGATACTGAAGGTGATGTTGCAGTGGGGGCTGATGGCGTTAACGCTGCTAATGGCGCGGGTGCAGCCACCGTAGCGGCGGGTGGCGTGTGCTGTGCAGCGATCGCCGGCGCGGCTTCCGGCTGAAACAGGTCAGGCGGGGTTAACGGCTGCGCCTGACCATTCATCAGGCCAAAGGGATCGCTCTCTTCTGAATGAGTACTGCCACTGCTGCCAAACAGCGCCAGCGGGTCGAGTTCAGTTTGCGGTTGCTGATGCGCCACCTGCGGTTGATCGCGCAGCGTGGTGGGGGTGGCATCCTGCAAAATAGTCGGCTGCTGAAACAGATCATTCTCGGCAAACAACCGTGCGGGATCGCTTTCGCGAATGCCCAGTTGTGATAGCTCGGTGTGCTGATCTTCCTGTGCCAGCGGATCAATTGGATTCAGCGCTTTCGCCGCCGGTTGGGTCAAGGGATGATGCGCTTCAGGCGCGGCCGGGGCCACTTTTGGCGCGGAGAAGTCGCGCGACAAACTCTCCCAGATCTCACCAGGGACTTCAGATTCGGTATTGCGGACTAAGGGTTTGGCTTGCGTGGCCTGAGATGCGGTGACGCGTGGTGCGGGGGTTTCTCCCGCGATATCGCTGACTTCCAGCGTGTAATCGCCGATCCCCAGTAAATCGCCGCTTTGCAATTCGACCTGACGGCCATGTTCCAGCGGGATACCGTTAAAATCGACGTTGATCACGTTGCCGCGATTGGTAATGCGGCACTCACCCTCAGCAGAGGTGTGCACCAGCAGTTGCAGCCGTGAAATGGTGCGGCTGTCGTCGGGCAGGATAAAGTTATTGTCTTCACTGCGGCCAATGGTGCCGCCTGGCGGATAGAAATCGACGCTGGTCAGCGGCGGCTGCACGCCGTTTTTACTTTCAACAAGGGTGAATCGCATAGGCTTTACCTGCAAAATTGTCTGCGTGGGCGCCCCGTTCGGGACGCCCGTGCAAATAGCTTGAAACGATTAAGACGCGGTGTTGGTTTTGATGTTCCAGCCGAAGGTGGTATCGGCACCGGCGGCACCGTCTTCGGACTGCTGGGTGTAGATCTCTTCCACCTGCGCAGCCTGGAACGAGTACTCGATGCCCACGGTGTCGTCATCACGTGAACCGGTGAACTGCACGCTGGTGACCAGCACTTCGGTCAGGTTGATTTTGTTGTAGATGATCTGTGAGCCACCGGCTTTGGTGACATGGAACTCCAGAGTAGGGATATGCTTACCGTTGGAGCAATACAGCATCAGCGTTGGCGTGGCTTTGTCGATACGGGCGTGCACGTGCAGATCCTGATAATTCACTTTACCTGCACCGCCGCCGCCGCCCACGCTCATGTTGTTTGGCTGGTTGGCACCCCAGTTGAAAGAGAGAATGTCGATCCAGCCGGTGTGCGCCGAGTCTTTAGATTCACCTTCAACGCCTTCTGGCTTCAGATACATTGCGATGGTCATGCGGGTCGAACTCCTTTAGTCATTTTCAAGCAAAAAATGGGCGGGAACGTGCGCCCAGAGGGTTTTACCCTTGCTGTTGTTTCAGCGAAGGTAATTTCGAAACCAGACGCAGAGATACCGTCAGGCCTTCAAGTTGGTAATGCGGACGCAGGAAGAACTTGGCAGCGTAGTAGCCCGGATTGTCCTCCTGCTCTTCCACGGTGACGCGGGCATCGGCCAGCGGCTTACGCGCTTTGGTTTCCTGCGTGGAGTTAACCGGATCGCCATCGACGTAGCGGATAATCCACGAGTTGAGCCAGCGCTCCATGTCGGCACGCTCCTGGAAGGAACCGATCTTGTCGCGCACGATGCACTTCAGGTAATGGGCGAAGCGGCAGCAGGCGAACAGGTACGGCAGGCGCGCCGCCAGTTGCGCATTGGCGGCGGCATCAGCATCGTAGTAATCTTCGGGCTTTTGCAGCGATTGCGCGCCGATAAAGGCCGCAAAGTCAGAGTTCTTGCGATGCACCAGTGGAATGAAACCGTTTTTCGCCAGTTCCGCTTCACGACGATCGCTGATAGCGATTTCCGTCGGGCATTTCATGTCCACGCCGCCGTCATCGGTCGGGAACACGTGGCACGGCAGGTTCTCCACCGAACCGCCGGACTCGACGCCGCGAATCGAGGTGCTCCAGCCAAACTGTTTGAATGAGCGGTTAATATTGGCCGCCATTGCGTAAGCCGCGTTGGCCCAGGTGTAATTCTTGTGGGTGGCGCCTTCGGTGTCTTCAGTGAAGTCGAAGCTATCCACTGGATTGGTGCGCACGCCATACGGCAAACGAGCCAGGAAGCGCGGCATCACCAGGCCGAGGTAGCGGGTATCTTCACTTTCACGCAGCGTGCGCCAGGCGGCGTATTCGGTGTTGGAGAAGATTTTGGTGATATCACGTGGGTTCGCCAGCTCTTGCCACGACTCCATTTGCAATGCACTCGGTGCCGCACCGGTGATCACCGGACAGTGCGCGGCGGCGCCAATTTTTGCCAGTTCGCCCAGCAGTTCAACATCTGGTGGACTGTGGTCGAAATAGTAATCGCCCACCAGACAGCCATACGGCTCGCCACCAAACTGACCGTACTCTTCTTCGTAGATTTTCTTGAACAGCGGGCTCTGATCCCAGCCCACGCCTTTGTAGCGCTTCAGCGTGCGGCTCAACTCACGTTTGCTGATGCTCATCACGCGGATTTTCAGCATCTCGTCGGTTTCGGTGTTGTTCACCAGATAGTGCAGGCCGCGCCAGGCGCCTTCGAGCTGCTGAAAACTCTCGTGGTGCATAATGGCGTTGACCTGCTGCGACAATTTGGCGTCGATCTCGGCGATCAGTGCCTGAATCGTGCGGTAGGCGTCGTCGGACACCGGCAGGCTGTTTTCTAACGCCTGTTCAGCCAGGGTTTGAACTGCCTGCGAGATGGCATCACGCGCCTGGTCGTTATTCGGGCGAAACTCTTTGTTTAACAGCGCACTGAAGTCGCTCTGCGTGACGGTTTCCGTTTGCAGGCGTGCACTTTGGGATGCGGTATTACTCATCGTGTTTCTCCGTTTCGCTGTCTTGATTTGAGGCGGTGGCTGGCTTTGGTGCGGTGGCCAACGATTTCATTAAGGTCGGGTTTTGAAGCACTTCGGCGATCAGCGCTTCAGCACCGTTTTTGCCATCCATGTAAGAGAGCAGGTTGGAGAGTTGCGTACGCGCTTCCAGCAGCTCATTGAGCGGCTCAACACGGCGCACAATGGCATCGGGCAGGAAGTCGTCCATGCTGTTGAAGGTCAGATCCACACCGACTTTTCCTTCGCCGGTCAGAGTGTTATCAACGTGATACGCCAGATGGGGCTTCAACGCTTTCATGCGCTCATCGAAGTTATCGATATCCACTTCAAGGAACTTACGCTCGGCGATCTCCGGCTGATCTTCGATGGGTTGCCCCACTAAATCAGCCATCACGCCCATCACGAAAGGCAGCTGAACCTTGCGGTCTGAGCCGTAGATCTCCACGTCATACTCAATCTGCACGCGTGGCGCACGGTTGCGCGAGATGAACTTCTGTCCACTGCGGGCGCGTTTAATGGTGGGGAAGTTAGCCATAGTGTTCTCCATGAGTTATGTGCCTGACATCAGGCGTTTTATTCGCCCGCACGGCCAAACAGGCCCTGCAGTTGGGTGACGGCGTCGGGCGCCAGGTCACGAATAATGTCGAGGAAATCGAGCTGAATCAGGCGCTGCACGCGCTCCAGCATGATCGGGGCCGGATGGCTCGGTTCGTGCTGCTGAAAGTAGAGGCGCACTTTTTCCAGCATCAGTTCCGCATCCGCGCGGGAGTTGAGTGGCACCTGTTGCCAGTTCAGCGCGGCGGACAGGGGCGCCGATTGGGTGGAATGCTCGGGTTCTGCCTGCACAGTGTCAGGCGCCGGGGTCTCCTCCACTGGCGATGCTGCTTGTGTCGGCAACAACGGCAGTAGCAGCGCCAGCGCCTTCTCCGTGGCGGCCAGGTCGGGCATATCGGCGGTATCCAGATGCTGCTCAAGACAGAGGCGCAATGTGGTGAAGTGTTGCGCCAGGGTGCGAATAGCGGCAGCGCTGGCGTGGTCAGGTTGCTGTAATGACTCACGCAGGCGCGGCACGCCGCCAGGAAAATCGCTGACTTCGGCTTTGCTGCCGTCCAGCAGGGCAATGGCATCACGCAGGGTGATCTCGCCGGTGCTGCTTTTGATCAACCAACAGTTGCGCAGCGCACGGCTGAAACCCGACTGCGGCCCGAGCGCAGCCAGGGCACTGACGCGCATCAGCAGATCCGGCTCGCCATCAAACTCCAGCGCCGGATGCAGCGTCGGCCAGTAGCGAGTCAGCGCTTCACTCAGCAGCGTGAGTCCTGCGGCACATCCGCTCAGGCCTTTGGTGTGCGTCCAGGCTTCACTGAGGATCAGCAACAAACGGATATCGCGGGTGCGGGTCAGTAACTGTTCTGCCTGCTGTGCCACCTGCTGCCAGTCTGGCGGCTCAGCGGGGATGATAGTGTTGCCAAACTGCTGCTCGGCTTTGCCGCTGCGCGCCTGTTCCAGCGCCATAAAGGCCGCGTCATATTCCAGGTCATCGCCACAGGGGGCATCGTCACGCAGCGGTTCAAGAAGGGCATCGACATTCATGTTTTTCACCGTTAAAACTGGCCAAACAGCGGCGGTTCGCCGCGGCTGGCGTGGGGTGGATTGAACAGGCGCAGAAAAAGTTGGGTAGTGAAGTTGCCGCTGTGTGAATGGCTATAAAACGCACTGCCGTCGCTCTGATTACTCCACCAAAAGCTGCTGTATTGCGCCGGATCGAAGTAGTGGACCACCTGCGGCCAGTTGAGAGTGCAAGGGGTGTCCTGGTAGCCAATCACATCAAACACATCTGACTGCGGCGGCCGCGCCAGTTGCGGCGGCAAGGCATTGAGGGCGGCATCCAGCTGATCGCCGCTGTAGCGATTTTGCACCGCCAGCGTCAGGGTTTTACCCAATTGGTAATACCAGTCGCCCGCCGTGTGTAGCTGCAGGTTGTGCCAGTGTTCCGGGGTAAACAACTGCATGGCGCAAAGCGGGTACTGGCGACCGACGCGATCACGGGTGGGCAACAAGCAGCCCATCTGAATCATGGGGACACCGAGCGTGGCAGGGACAATGAAATTCCACACCGGCGCGCGTCCGGTTGCTGGCTGCTGCGCCAGACGTGGCAGACTGCTTTGAAACCATTGTGCCCAGCTGTTAACCAGCCGCGTCGGCAGGCGGCGGCGCATAAAGTCTCCGCTGCCGGGTAATTTGCCGTACCAGCCAAAAGAGGCGTCGTTTAAGGTCATCATGGGCAGCTAAACCCCGGCAGTTGCAGCGGGTTACGCACGCTGTTAGGGGTGTACGCCAATACAATCTGATGGCCGCCGAGCGAGAAGGTTGCCTGCTGACGCTGACTGCTGCCCGGATGCAGGCTGGCTTTGTCGAACAGGCGATTAAGCGCCCAGGGTCCGCTGGTATTCAGGGTGTTAGTGGTGCCGTCGGTCAGACCAATCTGCATACGCACCTGTTGGGTATTACCGTTACCGGGCCAGTTCACCACCTGAGGGGTTTGCGGGCCATGGCTGTAACGGATGATTTGGCCGTCAACATCCAGCGTCAGATTGAGAATGCTGTTGTCCATGCTGATTGGCGTGATGGTCAGGCGATAGGACGGCGTGTTCGACCCATTGGCAAACAGGGCTTCACGAATCGCCTGCGCCTGCTGGAACGGGCGCAACAGCGTGGTGCCACCGGGTAACGTTTTTCCATCGACGCCAGGAGCGTAGCGCCAGTTGCTGTGGGTGGTGTCCACCTTGCTGGCGAGATTATCGCGGAAGAAGCTGTCCATCAGCCCGGTTCCCGGCGCGAACATCCGTGCCAGATCGTCGGGGGTGACATCGGTGCCGGAGTTGTGATTAAACGGATAGCGTCCGGCAATCGCGCTGCGGCAAAAGCTGCCGACTTCCACGCCCGCCCGCTTCTGCATATTGCTCATGGTGCGCTTTTGCGTGTCGCTGCTGGCACCGACCGCCAGCTCCAGCAGCAGCGTGCGGAACGGCTCTGGCTGGCGTCCGGCATCGGCCTGCATCCGTGAAATGATGCTGCTGTCAGGAGGCGACATGCCGCTGTTGCTGGCATCCTGCACCGCAGTGAGATAGCTATACAGGTCGTCGATATCTTTCAACTGCGCATCAAACGGGATACTGCTCTCTTTCGGGTCGCTCACCTGCGCCTGTTCAATAATGCTGGCGTAGTGCGCCATGACCCGCTGTTCCGGCGCTTCAATGTTGCCGCTCTGCGCCGCTTTGCGTGCGCGGAACAGCGCCTGCAGCGTGGCGGTGGCGTTGTTATTCACATAGTGGGTGCTGCGTTCCAGCAGCGACGGCTTATCCTGTTTCTCTTTTTCATCTTCCGGTGGCGTCAACGTCAGGTTGCGGCTGAGGTTAATGATCAGCTGGCGCAGGGGTGAAGTCCGTCCCGATAGCAGGCGTGCGGTGTTGATGCGTTCGCCGAGGTTATTGATTGGCTGCAGCTGAATATCCTGCAGCAGCGCATCCCACTGACGCATATAGTCGTCGAGGTAAAGTCGGCGCACCGTCTCTTCGAGGGTGTTTTGCTCATCAGCACTTTCACGACGGGTCAGCACCCAGCGATCTTCCTGTAACAAACTGGCTGCCACATTCTTGATGTTGCTGTTGAACGGTCCCCAGTAACCGGCAGGGTTGAAGAAGCCGGGAATCGCTTCGGTCAGCGGTTGCCCGCTTTTGCGGCTGAACACCAGCTCGGTCTGCGCACCACTCAGGTTGATTACGCTAACACCCGGATTAACACGCGGCATCAGCAGGCGTTTGAGGCGACCGTAAACCCGCGTGGAGAGTGGGGAACGGCTGATCATCTCGATCTGTCGCACTACCAGGGGTTCATCGCGCTCAAACGGTGAAGCGTTGATCTTGTCATCAAGCAGTTGGCCGAGGTGATAATCCAGCGCTTTGAGCTGTGCCTGTGGCGCATTGGCACCCTGGGTGCGCTGCACGTTGAGCATTACCCAGGCGTGGAGGAACTTGCCGTCGTAATGCTGCGGCAGATACAGCATCTGATAGGCTTTCAGCGCTTCATAGCTGTAATCGACGTCACTGCCGTTGTCGCTGCGCAGCCAGTCGGTGATGTTGCGGGCAATCACCGGCAGCAGCATCTGTTCCAGCGCACGCTGATAGAGCGAATCCGACGCGGTGGAGACCTCTTCACCGCGATACAAGCCAGCACGCCAGCTAAGTGGCGGCTGTTGCAAATCGGTAAGCTTGTCGCTGTTGGGCAGGCCCGCCAGGCTATTAAGGAACGGCAACTGTGAGAAGATGTTTTCGCCATTGAGCGGGGACAGCGCCTTGCTCTGCTTCTCAATGTCTGGGACACGCTGCTGCACGTCAGCCAGATAACCCTTGTTGTGGTGATAGCTGGTAAACCAGGCGATCAGCGCCAGCAACAGCAGCAGTGCCAGCACGCCGTAGGTGATCAGATGCACCAGGCGATTTCGCACCGCCCACCAGCGATTGATGCCCGCCAGACCGGCTTCTTTGAACACCACTTCGGTCAGCATTTGATGCAGGAAGAAACTCTGACCGTGGCCGGGTTGCGCCGGTTCGTTGTTGGCGGCTCGCAGCGCGGGCAAGCCCAGCGCGCGGCTCATCTGGCCCATCACGCGGTCAAACGGCAGGCCCTCCTGGGTGCCGCTGGTGAAGTAGACGCCGCGCGGAATCAGCTTTGCATCATAGCCGGAGGTGGCAAACACCACGTCGAGGTAGTGTTTCAACAAGGGTTTCAGGGCGAGAAACTCTTGTGGGAACAGATACATTTCGGCGCGTTTTACGCTGTCATGTTCGTGGATCATCAGATCTGCCAGACCGGCATCCAGACGCTGATGCAAGCGGTCAAACTGCGGCTCGAATTCGCTTCCCACCGCCAGTTGCTGATCGCTCCATGGCCAGGTAAAGCCCCAAATCTGATCGCGCTGAGCCTTGTTCATCGCCCCAAAACTGGCGGTAAACCCTTTGAGCAGATCAGATTTGGTGACCAATACGTAAACCGGGAAGGGGATTGCCAGCTGATCGCGTAATTCCAGCAGGCGTTTACGCAGGGCGCTGGCCTGCTGGTGGCGCGCTTCTTCGGACTCGCTAAGTAAATCGCCGACGCTGATGGTGATGATCGCGCCATTCACCGGCTGGCGTGGGCGATACTTTTTCAGCAATCCCATAAAGCTGCGCCACTCTTGCGCATCCTGCTGACGGTCGCTCTCTTGCGTGGTGTAGCGGCCGGCGGTGTCCAGCAGAATCGCTTCGTCGGTGAACCACCAGTCACAGTGACGCGTACCGGCGACGCCACGCAGTGCGGTTTTGCCAAACTGCGCGGCCAGCGGGAAGTGCAGACCCGAGTTGACCAGCGCGGTGGTTTTACCTGCACCCGGTGCGCCAATCAGCATGTACCACGGCAATTGATAGAGATACTGGCGATTGAGCTTCTGCATCCAGCGCGGCCAGCGGCGGCTCTCCGGACGGTTGAAACGCGCCTGACGCAGCAGTTGCGTTGCCTCACTGAATCGCTCGGCCAGTGGGTGTTCGGCTGACATCTCATCGTGCTCGTCAGTTGCCGTTGGCGCCGGTGCCATTTTTTGCACCAGGCGACGGTTCTGCCAGCGACGCCACAAACGAGGGACGACGCGGTAGCTAATCCACAGTGCGTAAAGCACGGCGATGGCGATGTAACGATACAGCGCCGACTCTAGCGGACGATAATCCCCAATCGCCACCAGTGGACCCACGGTCCAGATCAGCAAACAGAGTGCTGTAATGCCCAGGCCGCTCCACATCAGACGGCTGGTGGCGATGGAAAAGACAGTGCGAATCATGGCTATTCCTTTTAATGCACGCTGTTGAGTTCAGATTCAGTCTGTTTCGGCGCGACCAGCAGCGTGATTTCAACACGGCGGTTGCGCGCACGATTGGCAGCGGAATCGTTCGCTGCCAGCGGATTGCTCTCTCCGCGTCCCTCAACGATGATGCGCTGTGGCTGGCGCAGATCCTGGGCCAGCATCTCCTGCACCGACTGAGCGCGCGCCAGTGACAGCGCGTAGTTAGAGTTAAAGCGCGCGCTGCGGATCGGAACGTTATCGGTGTAACCACTGACGCGAATCTGACCGTTAACGTTGTCCATCGCCTGTGCAATGCGGCGGATCACCGGGCGGTAGCGATCGCGGATAGTGGTGGCCGCAGAGTCAAACAGACCGTCGCCGCGCAGCAGCACCACGCTGCGGGTGGCTTCATCGTTGACCGTGACCAGTCCCTCAGCGATCTCCGGCGCAAGGAAATGACGTAAGTCGAGTGCCGGTGCAGCGGGAGCCGCAGGGCGCGCGATATCGACTTTCGGCAGGTCGGTTTGATAAATGGCCGAGAGCACCGGTGCGGTAAAATGATTTAGGCGCCAGTTCAGCGTGATGTAGACCGCGCATCCCAGCAGCGCCAGCAGCGCAGCAAAGCTCCACAGTGGAATCAGCGGCTTCCATAATTTCTGCAGCACCGGTTCATCCAGTGGTTGTGGCGAAAGCGGTGGTGGGTAGGGGCCACGCACCGAGCGAATCAACTGCAGCAGACGCAACTTCAGGGTTTCCAGCTGCGTGCGGCCGTTTTCCATGATGCGGTAACGCCCTTCGAAGCCCAGCAGCAGGCAGGCGTTCATCAGCTCCAGCAGCAGGATGTTTTGCTGCGGATGCTGTGACAGGCGCGCCAACAGCTGAAAGAACTTCTCGCCGCCCCAGGTTTCGTTATGGAAGGTCACCAGCAATCCGCTGCGCGGCCAGACATCGCGGCTGCCCCACGGCGTCAGTGCTGCTGCCTCGTCCAGTGAAGTGCAAAGGCAGTAACGCGCCCCGACAATGGTTTCATACGGCAGTTGTGCCTGCTGGCACGCCACCTCAAAGCGCCGCACCAGATCGATTAACTGCTGACGCAGGCCCGCCGGATTGTCGTGGGAGACCGAATGGCGTAGCTGGGCAATGGAGTTGATCAAGGGATTGGCAATCGCCACCAGCGGATTTTCATGCTGCGTGCTGGCTTCCAGTTCGCCATTAAGTGACTGCGGCTGCATCATGGTCGCTTCTCTCCGTGCTTAGCTGCGTGCGTGGCGCAATGCCCAAAGTTGCAGGTCGAGGCCGGGAAACTCACCGGCCAGATGCAGGGCAAAGGCTTCCGCTTTCGCCATCTGTTGCCAAAGCTCGCCACTGCGCTCGAGTTCGAAGTAGACATAACCGGAGTGCCACGGGATCTGGCGTGGTGCGGCTGGCATCACCCGCAAGCCAATACCGGGAAGCTGAAGTTGCACCAGGTCGCGGATGCGCGTCACAGGCGCGATTTTCATCTGTGCCGGGAAGTGGGTGATCAACATTTCGCCGGGTAAATCGGCGCGCACCGCCAGCACAAAACCGTAATCGCGGATCAGACTGACGTCGGAAACGGTGGCGACATAGAGTCCGTGCGAGCGTTCGGTGAGCGTGAGCTGGAGTGCGTTTTCTTCCATCACCAGTGACAAACTTTGGCGCAGCTGAATCATCAGGCGGCTGAAGCTGAGGTAAAGATTATCGTGGTCATACACCGGCAGCTGTTCGCTGGGGCGGCGTGATGGCGACCAGCTGGCGAGTTCGGTGGCAAATTGCAGCCATTCACTGAACAGGCGTTCCGGATGCAGCTGTGGCAAACGGCGGCTGTGCGCCACCTGACCGATGTAGCGGTTGATGAGCGTCAGCAGCATGAAATCGATCATCTCGGTGTTGCCACCGCGTCCCGCCTGTTGCAAACGCTCGCCCATCTGCTCGCTGCGCTGCTGCAGCAGACCGTGCATATCGTTAAGAAAGGCATTGATGGCCGGGGAAACGTGACCATTGAGCAGCGGTGGGATGTAGTCGCTGTCGAGAACCAACGCGCGATCGTTGCCGCTGCTTTTAACGCGTGCCACGCCGATGGCGGTCCATTCGGCATTTAAATCAGCAGCAGGCATCAGACACAGGCGCAGGCGGCCAAACTGCATCGGCGCACGGCCCACTGAAGAGGCGTTGAGATCGTCGACTTCGCGATCCTGGCTCAGGTAGCGTGCCAGGGAATCACTGGCATCGCTGAAGATGACTTCGGTTTGTCCCTGACGCTGCTCCGGGAGTGCCAGCACCACATCGATCGGCTCTTGAATATCGCTGAAGGCCAGCGGTGGCGGGGCGTTATCCGCGCCAGTGATGGAAAACGGCGTGCCATCAGGTAGCAGGCCACTGGCCTCGGCAATCGCCAGTTTGCCCTGGCGTAGCAGCGCCTGATCGATGCTGAGGGTCATAAAACCCCAGTGCCACGGGCACTGCAATTTGCCCCAGCTGCGGCTGTACGCCTCTAACCAGCGTTCCGACTGTTGAAAATGGTGAGGACGCAAAAACATCCCTTCACTCCAAATCACCTTGTCTGCGGTGTGCATAGCGCCTTCCTGAGTTCGTTTATTCGTCATTAGCGGTGAGATGCAGCCCGGCTGCGGTGGCGTTGATACGGCCATGCAGCGCGTCGGGCGAGAACTGCCAGAACTTGTAGAAATTGGTTTCAGTGGGGGCGGGCAGCGGCACGACCACGCGCCAGGCCTTGCCGTTGATATTGGCGTATTCAGCCATCACGCCGAGATAGTGCGCCTCCAGCGACGGATTGCCGTTCAGCACCTGTTGCGGCTGCTGCGTGGTGAGGAAACGCTGCTGGGTATCCAGCAAATCACCGCCCAGCACCGCAGAGGCGTTGTTTTGCAGCGAATAGAAGTCAGCTGACTGGAAATTGGCATCAGAGCGCAGCACGAACACCCGGACTTTCAGCGGCGCGCCCGCATTGGCGCTAGCGTCGCTGTTGAGCGTTAACTGCCAGTTTGCCGGCACCTGACGTGACGATGACATGCAGCCCGAGAGCAACAGCAGCAGTCCGAACAATCCTGCGATGCGCGCGCTCATTACTGAATAATCCAGGTTGATGAGCTGCCTTTGCGGCAGGCTTTGTCACCTTCGCCGACGCCAATACACTGCTGCTGGGCGCGACGAGGACGTGCCGCCTGGGCTTTCACCGTGGCGCTGTAGCGATCGGCCGTCACGGCTGCGCGATAAGGGATATAGCCGCTGAGCTGGCCATTATCTTGCGTCGAAACGGCCAGCCAGCTGTTCTCCACTTCGCCCAGAACTTGCAGCGTGGCACCGGCTTCCAGCGTCTCCATACGCAGTCCACTGAAGTCGGGACGGTTCATGAGTGATGCCGGATAAAGGGTGCGATAAGCGGCGTTGACCGGTGTGAACTGCTGTGGGGGTTGGATGATGTGCATATGCACCAGCGGCACCGCGTTGACGGTGCTGGTTTCAAGGGTGTCCGCCGTCACAATGGGAGGCGGCGCTTTGCAGCCCGCCGTGATGGCGGTGGCAAAAAGGGCAGCGAGAAAGGGCAGTTTGCTGTGCAGTGTTGTCATTTTTATCAACGTCCTGTGTAAAAACATCAGTCTTCAAAAGGGGTAGCAGTGGTCGCGGCGTGCGGTGACGCTATGCGCCGTAAGCAGCACTGTTGATCGCGCGTTTTGCCGGGCTGTGTCGTCATGTGCATGGCTATGTCGCCAGCAATGCCACCGTGGTTTGACTCGGGGTGATACGTACGCCGGGTGCGTTCGCAACGTTCTGCTGCGTCACGCTACCCATGCGGGTAGCGGGCATGCCATTGATCAGCAGCGAATTACAGCCGGTCAGATGGCGCGAGAGGCCCATAAAAGTTTCTGAAACCACACCGCCCAGCACGCCCGCTTCATCGCCCTGGGTGATTGGCGTGATCGTGGAGAGGTTATGCGCCGGCATCCCGGTAAACAGTACGGTGCTGGCGGTCGGCACTGCGGTATTGCCGAGCGCCAGGTTGACGAAAGTCACCGGGGCCGGGGTTTTACACACATCGGCGACGGCCTGATCGGTGCCACCACACTGACAATTTGCAAACATGCTGTTTCCTCTTAACCCATGTGAATCTGTTTACCGTCGACACGCGTTAGCGATTCGCTGCTGATCAGCGTGGTGGGTGCATGCAGACGGGTAAGCTGGCTGGTTTTGATGTCGAGTTGACCGGCGCGCACCTGCTCGGTATGGGTGGTGCGGCGCAGCAGGTGATGGCTGATTTGGCTCAGGCTCTCCCACAGGCTTTCGCAACGTTTACCGAACACGCGACTGAGCGTGACCCAGGCGGAAACCTTTTCACCGCGATAGCTCATCTCAGTGACCTGGCAGTCGCCATGCTCTGCTTCCAGCTGAAACTGCGGACTGCGCAGGCTTAATGATTGGCTGCTGCTTAGGGTCAATTTGCCCTCACAGTGCAGCTCAGCGGTCTGTTCTGGCTGGGCGCGCACCAGTACGGCTAACAACCACAGTTGTTCCCCGGCCCGGCTCACCAGCACGCGGTCATCGACTTGCGGCGACAGCAGGCAACTGGCGGCACGTTGGCAGTGCCAGCGACGCCCGTCGATCAGCACCTGCACGCCATAATCGGTGTCAAGCGCCAGCACCTGTCCCTCCGCCTGTAGCGGTAAATCCAGCGGGATCGCAACGGTTTTTTCAGCGTGATTCATGGTGGTCCTCGTGCGGTGTTAAGCGCGTGTGCGGTCGCCAGTTTTCAGCGGCATACAGCGCTTCGTCCTGTTCGATAATGCCGTCACGGCTGGAAAAGTGACTTTGCTGCTGGCTGGCACGATGCAGACGCGTGTGAGTAAAGTGCGCATCACGGAAATCGGCATGATCCAGCGTGGCGTAAGAGAGGTCGGCGTATTGCAACTGGCTGCGCTGGAAATTGGCGCGTGGCGCGTGGGCCTGCTGCAGCACCGCACGTGATAGCTGGCTATGGCTGAAATCGGCCTCATCCAGCTGTGTCTGCATCAAGATTGCCTGATTGAAATTTGCCTCCGAGCAACGCGCTTCACGCAAATCGCTGCCGGTGAATAACGCCTGGCTGGCCTGGGTCTGACGCAGATCAGCCGCCCGCAGAGACACCTGGCTGAAATTGCATTGTGTGAGTTCAGCACCAAAGAAACTCGCTTCTTCCAGCTTGCTGGCGGTGAACTGGCTGCGTGCAAAACGTTGCCGACGATAATCGCCACCGCGCAGATCGCATTGGTAGAAAGTACACAGGGCGAAGCCAGCGCTGTGCAGATCGCTACGTTGCAGGTCAAGACTCATTAGTGTGCATTGCTCCAGGCTGGCATGGCGCAGCAGCCACTGGTGCACGGGTAATTCGATAAAACCGCTTTGATACAGCGACGCGAGCAGGAAACTGCTGTCGCTGAGGTCGCCTTTATTGAACTGGCTGTTGATATGAATACTTTCGCTGAAGTCGCTCTCCATTAACTGACACTGATTGAACAGGCAGTCGGTCAGCGTGCAGCCGCTAAACTGCGTGGCGACCATGCGGCACTGGCTGAACAGGGTGCCGCGCAGTTGTGCGTCATCAAACTGCGCGCCAGACAGTGCGCATTCACTGAACTGGGTCTCGTGCAGATTGCAGCCGCGAAAATCAGCGCCCATCAGGTCGACGGCGATGAAACTGCCGCCAGAGAGGTCCATACCGGCAAAGTTGCGTTGTTCAGGGGCAACGGCATGAATGATGCTGCCCGACTTGATCGCTTGCTGAATCTCAGTTGGCGTCATGGCTATACCTGCTGTTCGCGGCGACGCGGCAGCGTTTTCATGCTGTCGGTCAGCGCATCGTTGAAGCGCGTGTGCGTATCAGTGAGGGTTTGCGATAAATCGGCGCGAAACAGGTTGCAGTCGCTGAAGTCACAGCCTGCAAGCTGGCTTTTTTGCAGGTCAGCCCCCAGTAACAGGCTGCCGTTAAAGCGTGCCTGACGCAGATCGCTAAGCACAAAGCGGCTTAATCGGGTGCGTAATAGGCGCAGGCTGGCATGGCGGCAATCGGCGCCACTCAGATCGCTGTTGTCTAGCGAGGCGTGATCAAAGTTTGCCGCCTGAAGATCGATGTCACGCAGATTGCATTCCAGCAGCGTCGTGCGGCGAAAGCGCGCATGCGGCAATTGGCTGTGCGCGGTAAACAGGCAGCGGGTCAGTCTGGCGTCGTCAAAGCAAAGATCCTGTGACTGGCAGGTCACCAGCGACAGCCCTTGCGCCGTGACATGGTTAAATTGCACGGCACGCAACTCACAGCGAATCAGGTTGCACTGGCTGAACTGCGCGTGGCTGAAATCGAGCGCTTCAAGGGTTAAATCCAGCAGATCGCAGCGATCCAGCAGGGCATGCTGCAGGTTGCAGTGCTTGATCGTTGCCTGTTGCACAAACAGCTGGCGCAGCAGGGCGCGTTCAAAGCGGCAGTGCTCAATCTCAGTCTCCTCCAGCTCGACGCTGGTGAGGCTGCTGTCACTGAAATCACTGTGCCAGCATTGCGCCTGCGCCAGATTGGCGCCATCGAGTAAGCAGTGCGTCAGGCTACTGTGATGCAGTTCGCTCCGCACCAGTACCGCGCCACGCATATCGGCACCGTCCAGCTGGCAGTGGCTAAGGTCGGCGTTTTCCAGCAGGGCATTTTCGAGATCCATGCCGCGCAAATCTAAGCCAGAGAGGTCGGCGCCGGTGAGATCCCAGCCGCGCGCATCTTTATCGCGGGCCATACAGGCCATCAGCGACTGACGATGTGCCTCTGACTCGCTGAGCGTCAGGCGGATAGCGGATTTTTGCTGCTGTGCGGTCAGGCGATAACTGTCGAGCAACGCCTGCTCGCTGCGCGAAATATCGCTCGCACGGGGCCCAAGCAGATGGCGGTTGGCATGCAGCTCATCCCGCTGTTGGCGATACTGCGTGGCACCATCGGGCATCGGCAGCGTTGTCGCATCGCTGCGCTGCGACTCCTGCTGATAGCGCGCCATCATCTGCTCATACTGTTGCTCACTTTCAGCTTCCTGACGCGCCAGTTGCGCCGCTATATCCGCTTCCACCTTGAAATCGCTGAGCGCACTCGCCGCTACTGGCTGATCAAACTGCTGGCGCTGCTGCTGTTCATAGCGATTAAGGTTATGCACCAGGGGGCCGGGATCGCGATTGATCTCTGGGGTACTGGTGTTGGCGAGAATCTCTCCATCAATTAAATCGCATTCGCGGAGCGCATGCAGGGCGGCATCGGCATCGGTGGTGCGCAGCTGCTGGATGTGGCGATAGTGCTCATCTCCTCGCGGTGCTTCATCCCGCTCCAGCGCCACCATCAGTGACTGCACATCAAACGCATCATCTTCGTTAATGGCGCAATGGCCATGCCAAATCAGTATCAGCTCGTTGCAGTGCGGCAGAAAGTGCAGGGTGGTGGCTCGCATCACCAGTGTTTCAAATATCAACGCATCCTGACGCTGGCGGGTGACAAAGGCACGAGCCTGCCACAGCGGTAATTTTCCCTGTTGCAACGGCTGGTCGGGATGCATGTTCTCAATGCGCCACGCCGCGCCGCGCGGCAGGCTATCGCGTTCCGACCACCACTGATCTGCCGGGGCCTGATTGAATACCCGCCAGTCGGTATCACGCGCAAACCCGGGGTAATCGTGCTGCAGCCACTGGTCATCGTAATTTTTGCCTATTAAGGCCTGACGCATCGGATGATCAATGGAAAGGGCGTGCAACGGTGCCACTTGACCCGAACCCACGGCCAGCTGTTTACGCAACTCCGCCACCTGAATCCCCACTTCACACTCAGATTGGTCAGCGGCAGCATAGCCATAACCGCTGGCGAGGAATTCTGCGCACTGTTTGGGTATCGCCATATCCAGCACGCCATCGGGCGATTGCAGCACCTCACTGACGCGCTGCCACAGTGTTTGCTCATCGCGCAGTGCAGGCTGGGGTGCCATATCCAGCAGTGCGATCACCGCTACACCGAGATAATCCTGCTGCTGCCAGCGGTAGGGGCGTGAGAGCACACTGAGGTGCGAAGGTTTGATGACCTGCATTATGCGTCCGCCCATGGATTGAAGGTCGGATCGTTTTCATCTGCCGGCGGGTCGTTATTCTGGTTGTTGTTGTTGTTGTTGTTGTCTTGTCCGTCGCGGTTATTCTGTCGTTCGGCCTGCTCACGCGTCTGCGGATTGTTTTTCTGCGTCACCTTCTCTTCGCGCTGTTTTTCCCAGTCGGTTTTCTTCTTGTCGTCGGCTTCTTGTTTGATGGTTTTACGTGCATCGCGCTCATCGGTGAGCTTTTTGATCTTCTCTTGCAGGGTATTGCCGAGGCCTTCGCTCACCGCACCGCTCATGATCGACATCATGTTGGTGCGCAGGGTGTAAAAGGGCACCTGCTCGAAGCGCTGCAAGTCGGCTTTGTACTCGACCTGGGTTTTGCTGCGCTTGATGTAGGTGTAATCCATGCTCAAGCCCTTCACCGCAAAATCGGTGGTGGTGGCCGCGACGTTGCTCACCGCATTCACCGTTCCGTTGACGCCATTGATGGTCAGGCCGATACCGGTGGTGGTGAAGTTCGCGCCGGTGACTGTGTAGTAGCTGCCACGCGAGGTGTGATAGGTGGTGGGTGCGCTGGTTGAAACCGTGTCATTGCTATGGATGGTGACTTTACCGGGCGCCCAGATTTTCAGTGCGCCGTCACCCTCTTTGGCGGCATAAATTTTGATGGCATTGTTTGCTGACAGGTTGAGATCTTTTTGCGCATGAATATCCAGCGATTCTTCGCCGGACAAATCTTCGAACGAGATAAAGTTGCCATTGCTGGCATCGCTATTGCCCACGGAGCGTGTCCAGAAACCGCTTTTCGACCATGACCAGGATGAGGCGGCTTCAGCGGTGATGGTATCGCTGTCAGCGACATCGCTCTCGCTGCCAATGGTTAACAGGCTTTCGCCTACCGGCTGGGTTTGCAGATTGTTGTAAACGCGACCCGTAATCACCGGCAGATGCGGATCGCCGTTGATAAAGTCCACCACCACTTCTTCGCCGACGCGCGGAATCTGATAATAACCTTGCTGGCTGCCCGCCCAGCCACTGGCTACGCGTAACCAGCAGGAGTAAAGATCCTGCTCGTTATCCGGTTTAAACCACAGGAATTTCACCCGCACGCGGCCGTATTCGTCGGTGGCTACCGTACTGTTATCGCCTTTGCTGGCATCGGGAGCGTTGATGACCACGGCGGTTTGCGGCCCGCTGGTACGTGGCCAGCGAGTCGTGCGAGCAGGGCGCCAGTTAACCGTGGCCGGCACCACGCGAAACTGAAAGCAGTGCCGTGTGAAGTCTTCGTCGTTACTGGCGTAGCTGTTCTCCACCAGTTGATAATCTACGGCGGTAATTAAGAATGATTGGCCTTCATCACTGGCGCGCGGAGCTTTAGTCAACGCGAAGGTATAACCGGGTGCCAGTCCAAAGGCATCACCCACGCCATCGGACTCCAGTTGGCGCGCCGCAAACTCCTGTTGACGCACCGTGACATAATTTTGCCCATCACCTTGCTGCGGGTATTGTCCCGGCCATTCACGCTGGGTCGCCGTTTTCTCCGCATGCGACTGGCTGATTTGCCCATTTGCGGAAAGATCAGCATTACTTTCCAGATAATTGTAATCATCGTGCTGATAAAGACTGGGAGAAATGGCGGCAGTGGCTTGCCAGATATTGATGCTTTCATGATTCACATAGCCACCCGCAGCGGCCTGATGATATTCAATGCTGTCGTAGCCGGGAAAAGGCTTATGCACGGAGGGATCATCCACCAGAATCAGCGTTTGTTTATCCATCGCGTGTTCAAAATAAAAATAGATCCCTTCATGTTCCATCAACCGCTGAATGAAATCTAACGAGGTCTCCTGATACTGCACGCAGAATTCCCATTCGCGATAGGTGCCAGTCAGTCGGTCCTCAAAGATAATGCCTGCGTCATTCAGGACCATTTCGATGATCTGCTTCACCGTTTGTTTCTGCCAAATACGAAAACCTCGATTTTGAGTCAGATACCATATTTCAGGTCTGACCTCCGCACGATAGGTATAATATTCTTCGCGGTGTTTTTCATGTCCGAGAAAGGCCATCCGAGTGACAATACCGCTCAAATAGCGGGTAACGCCAGGGCGTGGATTCAGCACTAACGTGATCGGTTTACCCAGCAGGTCTGGTAGAGAGATGCTGTTATCTTTGCAAAGAAATTCAATATCATATTGATAAACGCAGGACAGCGCTTCATGGCCCGTCATGCTCTTGAATAACAGTGATTCACCTAAAGGAGAATGCGCAACGACGACACGATCCATAATGACCCTTTCTTTTTATTTCGGCATGGCTACCGCACGGATCGCAAAATCTCTATTTTGCATCCTGAAATAAATTGGCAATAAAAATCTTTGGCGCAATTAATTCTGCCTAAGCAGAAGCGCCTTGTTATTTGTCGAATTTACAAATCTTTCGATGTTTTTATATTATTTGCTGGACTCTGTGAAGATAAGAAACTTCCTAAACGTTTTGTTAACGAAAACATAACGCATCAATTAAAATTGTCATCTTTAGTATGACAAATAGCGCAGGCCTTATATTTATTGGCTTGCGCGGTGGTCATTGAAAGCTGTATTTTTCATATGACTTTAATTTGAAGCGAAAAATAAATTTTTATTATGACGAAATAGACGTTTCGCTTAAGGATACATGTCAGGGAATATAGCGGCGGGTGATGATATTAATTTGGGAAGATGTCAGCAGTGACTTTACCAGTGGGTTATTTATTGAGAATTGCCTTTCCAAAAGTCACGATGAAATTAGCATAGATGATTTGATCGACATAAGGCAAATATCATCAGAAAAATATCAATAACACAGTAGTTTCCGTTAATATCTGTTGTTGTTTTGTAACATGACAATCTTTCATTCTTTGGTTCGATTTTGTTCATGTTTCCAAATGATACCTGAATGGGTTTCTCCTCTCTCTATGCTCCCTCTGCACCGCCGCACATTAAGCTTAGCGACAATCGCTCTCTTTTCATTTTCCTGACAGTCGATCTCAGGATGATTTGTTAGACTGCACACTGAGAATGAACGTTCACTACAGGGTAATTCATGAAGAATTTTCAGCGCAGTGTGATCGCCGGGCTGGTGATGTTAGTCGCCGCCTGCGATCAAAACAGCAGTCAACAAGCCGCCACTCCGACCACCGAAGTGGGTGTTAAAACCTTGCAAAGCGAGTCAGTGGCGCTGGACAGCCAGCTCGCGGGCCGTGTGACGGGCAGTATGACCTCAGAAGTGCGCCCCCAGGTTGAAGGGATTATTTTGAAGCGCCTGTTTACCGAAGGGGATGAAGTGAAAGCCGGTCAGGTGCTATATCAAATCGATCCGGCCAGCTATCAGGCCAGTTACGATCAGGCTTTGGCACAATTAAAGAATGCTCAGGCATTGGTGAAAAGCAGCAAACTCAAAGCGGAGCGCTATGCAGCACTGGTGAAAGAGAACGGCGTGTCGCGCCAGGATGCAGATGACGCGTTAGCCACTTACCAACAAAATGTCGCATCCGTGGATCAGTATCGTGCTGCGGTTGAAAGCGCACGCATCAACCTGAATTACACGCAGATCAAAGCCCCAATCAGTGGACGCATTGGCATTTCCTCCGTGACGCCAGGTGCGCTGGTGACTGCCAGCCAGACCACCGCGCTGGCGACCATTCGCGCGCTCGATCCTATTTATGTCGATCTCACCCAATCCAGCGTTCAACTGCTGAAGCTGAAACGTCAGCAGGCTTCCTTGCAGCAGAGCACGGATGCCGTGCCGGTGACGGTGAAACTCGAAGATGGCAGTGCTTATGCCCATCCGGGCAAACTGGAACTGACAGAAGTGTCGGTAGATGAAGCGACGGGCACCGTGACGCTGCGCGCGATTTTCCCTAACCCGCAACATGAGCTGTTGCCGGGCATGTATGTGCGCGCCAATGTGACTAACGGCGTTAAAACCGATGCGATCCTCGCGCCGCAGCAGGGTATTACGCGTGACGCCAAAGGCAATGCCACCGCGCTGGTGGTCGATAAAGAGAACAAAGTCGAGAGCCGTGAAGTAGTGGCCGATCGCGTGATCGGCAATAAGTGGCTGATTACCTCTGGTCTCAACAGCGGCGACAAACTGATTGTTGAAGGTACCGGTAAAGTGCAGGCGGGCATGAGTGTTAAAGCCGTAGAAGTGACGCCAAACGATAAAGCCGCGACCAGCGAGGGCAACTGATATGTTGGCTCAGTTCTTTATTCGTCGGCCGGTGTTTGCCTGGGTTATCGCCATCTGCATTATGATGTTCGGTTTACTAAGTATTAACAGCCTGCCCGTGGCGCAATATCCCGATGTGGCGCCGCCACAGATCAGCATTCAGGCCACCTACACTGGTGCCTCGGCGGAAACGCTGGAGAGCAGTGTCACCCAGGTGATTGAGCAGCAGTTGACCGGGTTGGATGGTTTACTCTATTTCAACTCCACCAGCACGGCGTCAACCGGTCAGGTAAAAATCAATGTGACCTTCCAGCAAGGCACTGACCCCGATATCGCTCAGGTTCAGGTACAAAATAAGGTTCAGCAGGCAGAAAGCCGTCTGCCTACCGCCGTGACCACACAGGGTGTCACCGTGGAAAAAGCGCAGAGCGACTTCCTGCTGATCCTTGCGGTGTACGATAAAACCAATAAAAGCAGTTCTTCCGATGTGGCTGACTATATGGTCAGTAATATGGAAGATACGCTGGCGCGTGTCAGCGGCGTCGGGAGCGTGCAGGTATTTGGTGCAGAGTACGCGATGCGTATCTGGTTAGACCCGAGCAAACTCGCCTCCTATTCGCTGATGCCGTCGGATGTCACCACCGCGCTGGAGAGCCAAAATACCCAGGTCTCTTCCGGCCAGTTGGGTGCGCAGCCTGCCAGTAAAGAGCAGCAACTGGTGGCAACGGTGCGTTCGCGTTCACGTCTGCAAACGCCAGAACAGTTCCGTAATATTGTACTGAAAAGCCAGTCTGACGGTTCCGTGGTGCGCCTGAGTGATGTGGCGCGCGTCGAGATGGGTGATGAGGATTACAGTGCCAACGTGTTGGCGAACGGCCATCCCGCTTCGGGTATCGCGGTTCAGCTGGCGTCGGGTGCCAATGCGCTTTCCACCGCCGAACAGGTGAAATCCACCATCAATGAGTTCCGCAGCAGTATGCCTGCGGGCTATGAGATCGCTTATCCGCTCGACAGTACCGACTTTGTAAAAATCTCGATTGAAGAAGTGGTGAAAACGCTGATCGAAGCGGTGATTCTGGTGGTCATCGTGATGTTCGTGTTCCTGCAGAACATTCGTACCACACTGATCCCGGCGATTGCCGTGCCGGTCGTGTTACTGGGCACCTTTGGCGTGCTGTCGCTGTTTGGTTATTCGATTAACACCTTAACCATGTTCGGCATGGTGCTCGCCATCGGCTTGCTGGTCGATGATGCGATTGTCGTCGTGGAAAACGTTGAGCGTGTGATGCGCGAAGAGGGATTACCACCGCGACAGGCCACCGAAAAATCGATGAAAGAGATTACGGGGGCGCTGGTCGGTATTGCCCTGGTGCTGTCGGCGGTGTTCCTGCCGATGACCTTCTTCAGTGGCTCAACTGGCGTCATTTATCGCCAGTTCTCCATTACCATTGTGTCGTCGATGGTGCTGTCGGTGATTGTCGCGCTGACGCTGACGCCGGCACTCTGTGCCACCTTGCTGAAACCGCATAACCACGAAAGCGGCACCAAAGGCTTCTTTGGCTGGTTTAACCGTAGCTATGAAAAAGTACAGGGGCGCTATCAAAACGGCGTCGGCCATGTGGTGCACCGTTCAGTACGTTATCTGCTGCTGTACGGCGTGTTGTTGATCGGATGTGCGGTGCTGTATCTGCGCCTGCCGACCGGCTTCCTGCCGACCGAAGATCAGGGCTATATCATGGTGCAGTATCAGCTGGCACCGGGTGCCACGGAAAACCGCACCAGTGAAGTCCGTCAGCAGGTTCAGCAGTATTTCGCGACCAAAGAGAAAGATAACGTTAACGTCAGCATGCTGGTTAACGGCTTCAGCTTTGCGGGCAGCGGACAGAACGCCGGTATTGGCTTTATTTCGCTGAAAAACTGGAGTGAGCGTAAAGGCACAGAGAACAGCGCCGATGCGATAGCAGGACGCGCCATGGCTGCGCTGTCCAGTATTCGTGATGCACAGATTTTCGTGTTGTCACCGCCTTCTGTCTCGGGACTGGGCCAGTCCAACGGCTTTACCTTTGAACTGCAAGCGCGCGGCGCAACCGATCGTGACCAACTGCTGAAGATGCGTAACCAGCTGATCGCTGAAGCCAATCAGGATCCGGTGTTGAGCGCGGTGCGTGCCAACTCGTTACCCGATTTGCCTCAGCTGGATGTGAGTATTGATGATGCCAAAGCGCAGTCACTGGGCCTGACCATCAGTGACATCAACACCACCTTGAGTGCAGCGATTGGCGGCAGTTACGTCAACGACTTCACCGATCGTGGTCGCGTGAAGAAGGTTTACATGCAGGGCGATCAGCAGTTCCGCAGTAAGCCTGAAGATATCGATCAATGGTACGTGCGCGGAACGGATAGCAGCAGCAACACCACCATGGTGCCGTTCTCGTCGTTCGCCTCCTCAAAATGGGCTTACGGTCCAGATGTGCTGTCACGTTATAACGGCCTGGCTTCCTATGAGATTGAAGGATCGTCAGCATCGGGCAAGAGTTCGGGCGATGCCATCACCGCTATGGAAAAACTGGCGGCCAAACTGCCAACCGGTACCACCTATGCATGGAGCGGCCTCTCTTATCAGGAAAAACTCTCCGGCAACCAGGCGATGTCGTTGTATGGCATCTCCCTGATTGTGGTGTTCCTGTGTCTCGCCGCGCTGTATGAGAGCTGGTCAGTGCCGTTCTCGGTGATGATGGTGGTGCCGTTGGGCGTCATCGGTTCCTTGCTGGCCATTACGCTACGCGGTCTGGAAAACGACGTCTATTTCCAGGTCGCGCTATTGACCATCATTGGACTCTCGGCCAAGAACGCGATTTTGATCGTGGAATTCGCTGAGGAGAACTATCGCAAGGGTGAGAACCTGGTGAAAGCCGCGGTGCATGCCGCCACCATGCGTTTGCGTCCGATCATCATGACTTCGCTGGCGTTTACCGCTGGGGTACTGCCATTGGCGATTTCCACCGGTGCGGGGGCGAACAGCCGTATCGCTATCGGCACCGGAATTATCGGCGGCACCCTGACCGCGACCTTGCTGGCCATCTTCTTTGTACCGCTGTTCTTTGTTCTGGTCCGTCGCGTTTTCCCGGCGATTCCGCATGACGATGCACAGTCAACCGAATCTGCTGTGAAGGCGGAGGAGTAATATGTCTGCAAAACTTTTAATGGTGTTTTTGCCGTGTTTCCTTGCGGGTTGCGTATCTCTCGATCCGCATTACGATCGGCCAAAGGATGCGGTGAATACCACCGCGCCCACCGGCGATGCCTATCGGACGTTACAAGGCACACCGGCTAACTATCGTGATATCAGCTGGCAGGATTATGTGCTGGATGCGAAGCTGCGCCAGGTGGTGACGATGGCGCTGGACAGCAGCCGCGATCTGCGTGAAGCGGTGGCCAGTGTGAAATCGGCTCATGCTCAGTATGGTGAGCAGCGTGCCGATTTGTTCCCCAGCCTGAGCGCTGGCGTGAGCGGCACACGTTCACGCGCGCTAACCGGGGAGGGAAATCAAACTGCGCTCAGCAATACCTATTCAGCCGAGGGCAGCGTCAGCTCGTTTGAATTGGATCTGTTTGGCAAGAACCAGAGTCTGTCGCGCCAGCAGTATGAAACTTATCTCGGCACGCTGGAGGGCGCCCGCAGTACGCGCCTGACGGTGCTGTATAACACCGTGGATTACTGGCTGCAGCTGGCCGCCGATCGCAGCAATCTGGCGATCGCTAAAGAGACGGCAGAGAGTGCGCGTCAGTCACTGGAAGTGACGCGCAAGCGTCTGCAGAACGGTGTGGATTCGATGGTGGATGTCGCGTCAGCAGAGACCACTTATCAATCTGCTCAGGCGGATGTGGCCAGTTACACCACCAGCGTGGCGCAGGATAAAAACGCGCTGGATCTGGTGGTAGGCAAAAGCGTGCCAGATAATTTGTTGCCTGAAAGCATTGAGTCCATTGGCGATGCATTGAAAGCCGTACCTGCTGGCGTGTCATCGGATGCACTGAATAATCGCCCGGACGTGTTGCAGGCAGAGCACAACTTAAAAGCCGCTAATGCCAATATCGGGGCGGCACGCGCTAACTTCTTCCCAAGCATCTCCCTCACCGCCAGCGGTGGGGTGGGCAGTTCAGATTTGTCTTCGCTGTTCAAGAACGGTGCGGGAATCTGGTCGTTTGCCCCAAGTATCTCGCTGCCGATTTTCAAAGGCGGCTACAACGTTTCCTACCTCAACTACACCAAAGCGCAGAAAGAGTATTACGTGGCGGTGTATGAGAAGGCGGTCCAAACGGCGTTCTCAGAAGTGGCCGATGCGTTGGCACGACGCGGCACCATCAACGATCAGCTGACCAGTCAGCGTAATAATGT
This sequence comes from Enterobacter cancerogenus, assembly GCA_000773965.1. Lineage (GTDB taxonomy): Bacteria > Pseudomonadota > Gammaproteobacteria > Enterobacterales > Enterobacteriaceae > Pantoea > Pantoea communis. Next base: position 120,812 of record JRUP01000011.1, on the reverse strand, counting down.
TGCTGCTTCGCAAACCTATTACCACCTGGCGGATCTGCGCTATCAAAATGGTGTGGATACCTATCTGAATGCGTTAACTGCACAGCGCACGCTGTATACAGCACGCACCAGCCTGGTGAGCGTTGAGCAGGCTTACTACCAGAACCTCAATACTTTCTACAAAGTGATGGGTGGTGGTACGGCGTTGAAAGAATCTGAACTGAAACTGTGATGATCGCCCCGGGTCGATGCGTTAGCGACCAGGGAAAAAATGTAACCGGATTTATAGCCAGCATATCGGCTATAAATCCCTTCGCGTATGATAGGAAAAACAATAATTACGCGCCGGCCACTTTTAGGAGTTATGTTGAGCAAATCAGAGAATGACGCCTTCGTGCGACAGCGACAGCAAATAATTATTTCCGCTGCAAAAATATGTTTTAGTCGCTCCGGTTTTCACGGGGCGAGCATGGCTGATATAAGCCGGGAATCAGGTTTGGGTGCAGGGCAGATATATCGTTATTTTGAGAGCAAAGAATTCATCGTCAGTGAAACGATTAAAAGTATAGCCACGAGTTGGCGTGTTTTTTTACAAGATAATCTGCCGAACCAAAGCAGCACCCGCGATATTATTGATGCGGAATCGCCATTTTGGCAGGACTGGCCCTATCAGGACCGCTGCTTATTACTGGAGATGTATTCGGAAGCGTCGCGTAATCAATCTGTGCGGGAAGTTTTGGCACAAGAAGAACAGCTATTGATTGCTGATTTGGAAAAAGCGTTTAGCCGCCAGTATGCTCAAGTGAGTCCACAGCAGCGTAATGAGCGTATCCAATTTTTGTTAATGCTGGTAGACGGTGTTGCCTGCCGCGCATTTGGTGATAAGAACCTGGATCATCACGAACAGGGCAGGATCAATGGCATTCTCACACATCATTTGTTTGGCTGATTTCAGGCCATATCATGCTGATTGATGTCACGCGTGATGGCATCAAAAAAGGGCATAAATCCGTCGGGCACGTCACGTTGTTTCATGCAACGGCGAATGATCATCCCATCAATCACCAGAGAGATGATATGCAGTCGGGTGTTGATGACGTCGGCTTTCAGCGCCGGATTGAGCGTCTGCTCCTGAGCAATAAAGTTGTTTTTTAATACCAACCACGCATCATTCATTATCTGACGAATACGCTCGTTACGTGTGGCTTCAGATGAGACTTCCATCAACAAGACAATACTGTGCTCAACTTCGGGCGGCACAATGTCCTGCACCGAATGCGTGACGCCTCCCGCATGGGCAATTCGTTCAAAATCAGCGTTTAATAATGCGATCATGCGTTGCACCACATTGGTCACCAGCGCTTCGATAATGGCATCTTTGTTTTTATAATATTTATAAATTAAACCAATGCTAACATCTGCCTGGCTGGCAATATTCTGAATAGACGTTTGATGAAACCCTTTTAGGCGCATGCACTGTTCAGCTGCATCAAGAATCTGTTCGCTGCGATTCATATTATTTACTCATCACGGAAAAGCGTATTTTACGCAAAAACAAGCAGCCTGACTAATCCTGAATGCTAAATAGTCGCGTTCTTTAGATTGTTTCTTTTTCTTATTATTGCTGTTAGTTATCAATGTTCAAAAATTTTGACTTAAGTGAGCAAATTGCACACCTGTTCTGGGATTTTCATGTCGCTATCATGATGAGCATAGCCACATTTTGAGGAGCAAATTATGAACGTAATGCGTGCCCAGCGTGACCAACTGTTTGAATACGGTCCCTTTACCATCCGCCGGCAACGGCCTGGCGAGGCTTTTGGCCCGCTGACGATTATTGATCAGATGTCGTTGAAAATGGATGCGCGTATACCGATGCACACCCGTCAGGACGAAGAGATTTTCAGCTACGTCTGGCGTGGTTCGGCGCAGCACCTTGCTGAAAATGGCGACAAAACCGCGCTGAATGCTAAACGCGCCATGGTGGTGAGTGCAGGAAGTGGCGTGCGTTATGAAGAGTCTGCGCCTTTTGTCGAAACCGAGATGTTGCAGGCTTATATCCGTCCGGCTAAAAGCGGTGGTGCACCACGCACCCTGGATTTTACTCGCGCTGATGGGGTGGCGCTCAACGCCTGGACATTACTGGCGGGACCCGAAACTAGCGACGCACCGCTGCCGTTGGGTCAGGAGGTGTTTATTTATGATCTGAAAGTGGAGCGGGGCGCACAGGTTGAGGTGCCACATCTTGCCGGTTACTCAACATGGCTGACCTTGCTGGATGGCATTGTGACTGTTGGCGAGGAGCGGCTGTTGCAGGGGGATTCGATCAGTGAGCAGGGCGAATTGCCTGCAGTCCGAGGCGAGCGTGACGCGACAGTGATGGCTTTTTTGGTGAGTGACAGTGTCACGCTTGTGTGAGTGCAGGCTGCCATAGATCATGAGAGAGCTTGTGAATGCGAGGTCCATTTGGGCTTTTTGGTGTGGTGGTGCGGGCCGTAGCACCTCTGCTGCTGCCGGGCAGTCCTCGCGCCGCTGACGCGGTGCCCTCGGCTTCCACGTCGTGCCTACGGAACGTTCGGGGATCGACCATCCCTGGTCGGCCCCGAACTGATCCACGCATCCCTGCGTGGATCTCCTGGCACAACGTAAAAGCCTCAGCGCTGCGGATAGCCCTTGCAGCATCAGAGGTGCTACGGCCATTCATATGGTGCCCGTTTTGATAAAACACACTGAAGCTTCCGAGCAGACTTAGGTCAATTTGAGAGGATGCCTTGATTCAATCCAGCAGATTAATCCTTCAACAACACGCATTGAATCAAACGAGCCGGTCGTTTTTCCTTTTACAGCACACACTGAATCAAACGAGAAAGCCAGGCCTTTGTACAGAACGCATTAAATCTAACAAGCCGGCGGCCCTTTTGGCAGAACGCACCGAAGTTAATGAGCAGGCTGGGGCCGCTTAGGGGCTGGCAATCCGCAGCGCCGAGCAGAGTGAGTCTGCCAGGATAGCCCGCAGGGACGCGGGCGAAAGGCGGGGCGGCACATGGATGTGCCATCCCCCGCCGTTCCGTCAGGCAGGCGAATGAAGTGAGGGTACCGCGTCAGCGGCGTGAGGACGTCAGCCCCTAAGCGGCTTCAGAATGCGTCATCACCTGCGCACCCAGACAATCACAGCCTGCGCCGTCATCCCACGCTTAAGTCCAACAGCAAATGAATAATTGACAGCCTACCATTGGTAAGTTACCAATAGTAGGTCAATCATTGTCGGAGGTTAACCCCATGCACACGCTTATCGTTACGGCCCATCCTGACCACCATTCACACACCCATGCTGTGGTTGAACAGCTGGTTAAAGGCATTTCAGTGAGCGGCCAACACAGTGTTGAAATCGCCGATTTAGCGGCTGAGCACTTTGATCCACGCTTCAATCAGGCGGATGTCGATCAGTTCAAATCGGGAACCGTTTCGCCTCAGGATGTATTGGCCGAACAGCAGCGTCTGAATCGTGCCGATGCGCTGGTATTGGTGTATCCGATTTACTGGTGGTCTTTCCCGGCACAGTTAAAAGGGTGGATTGACCGCGTGTTTACTCAGGGTTGGGCGTATGACGATACCGGCGAAAAGGTGATCAAAAAGTTGGGGCATCTGCAGGTGCATCTGCTGGCACTGGGTGCGGCCAATACGCGCACTTACCTGCGTCGCGGCTATTTCAGCAGTATGCGCAATCAGATCGATGAGGGAATATTTGGTTATTGCGGCGCGCCGGTAGTCACCAGCGAACTGTTGTTGCCTTCCGATGAGGGTTATCCTGATGCGCATTACGCGCTTGCCCGGCAACTGGGGCAGCGACTTTTTACTGTGAAGGAATCTGCATGAACTCACCGACGCGCCAGCGTATGACCTTTAATGCCCGCCGCGAGCAGCTGATTGGCACAGCATGGAATCTGGTGCGAGAGCACGGCAGCGATGCCCTGACCCTAGGCCGAGTGGCGATCGAAGCGGGTGTTAGCAAGCCGGTGGTATATGAGCATTTTGGCACCCGCCACGGTTTGCTCGCTGCGCTGTATGAGGACTTCGATGTGCGGCAAAACGCTGTCATTGACGCGGCGATGGCAAAAGCGGGAGACGATCTGGCAGAACGCGCCAGCACGGTAGCCGCTTGTTACGTGAACTGTGTACTGACACAAGGGCGCGAAATTCCCGATGTGCTGTCAGCACTCAATAGCTCGCCTGAACTGGCTGAAGTGAAGCGCAAATACCAACTCGATTTTATGGCAAAGCTTCGTCTGTGGTTTACTGAGGCGAAGCTGCCGCAATCCAGCCTGTGGGGCTTACTGGGCGCGGCAGACGCCCTCTCAAACGCTGTGGTGTGTGGCGATATACGACAACTGGATGGCGTAAAAGAATTGCAGGGACTGATTGAGGCGCTGGTGCAGCGCCACCTTATCTGATGCTGTTCACCAGCCAGTTTGTCAGTTCGGTGAGTTCCTTCTGCTGTTCCGGAAACGCCGCAATCAGTTTCTGCAGTTCAGCCTGCAGTGACTCCGGGCGATACGCCACACCTTGCAGCTGCATCGCCAGCGTTTCTAGCGGTGCGGGATTGAGGCTATCGGTGAAAATTTGACTGCGGGTAATGGTGCCACGCTCAACGTCAAAGTGAATCTCAACACCACCCCAGACAAAACGCTCTTGCAGCAGATGTGAGAAATCGGGCGCCTGACCAAAATTCCACTCCCAGCTGCTCTGGCGTGCAAACTGCTCCTTAAAGCCGGGAAGGTCAGGCAGCGCTTCCGGTGAAATAAACTCGGGCTCGCAGGTTTCATGGTAATGCGCGAAGTAAGCCGCAATCACCTCACGACGGATGTCTGCAAAACGGATATCAGGAATAAAATCCGCGATGTTAGCGACGCGTGAACGCACCGAGGTGATCCCTTTGGCCTGCAGCTTTTTGATGTCCGGGTTGAGGTAATCGGCAAGGCGCGACAGATCAGCGCTCATCAGGAAAGTGCCGTGGTGAAAACCGCGATCCGGCGTTTCGCGATAGGCGGAACCGGAAATCTTGCGCATCTCGCCATTCACATTGACCACGATATCGTTGCGCCCCGAGGCTTCGGCGGGCATGCCCAGTTTTTCCAGCGCCTGCAAAATGATTGCCGTTGAGACGGTTTTGTCATACTCCGGTTTGCCGGCCATAAAGGTGAAACAGGCGTTGCCCAAATCATGAAACACCGCACCGCCGCCGCTGCTGCGTCGCGCCAGTTTAATGCCATCTTCCGCCATCCGACGCGTGTTGCACTCTTTCCACGGGTTTTGTGCTCGGCCAATCACCACCGTTTCAGCGTTTTGCCATAAGAATAATACGCGCTGCGTGGTGGGCATCTGACGGAAGATGCACTCTTCCACCGCGAGGTTAAACCAGGGATCGTGTGAATCAGAGATCAGCAAACGTAGGGTGGACATGTTTCCTCCAGTTCCGTGAGAAAAGGGCAAGCGGAGGACAGAATACGCTGATTCGGATGCAAAGATAAGCGGAGTGATTTTCGTGTTGAGTCAGGTACGCATCCTGCAACCAGAGGACGCCATTGATGATGTCACGCCGAGCGAAAAATCGATGCTGTGTTGAAATGGCTGAAAAAGGGCGGCATTCCTGCCGCCCCTGGGGGCATCTCACATCTTATGTAGCCAGGCGCACGCCATTTTTGGCGTTGACCATTTACAGAATCGATTTCGCCGTTTGAACCACGTTTTCCACGGTGAAACCAAACTCTTTGAACAGCAGCTCCGCTGGCGCGGATTCGCCGAAAGTGGTCATGCCGACAATCGCGCCGTGCAGACCGGTGTACTTGAACCAGTAATCGGCGATACCCGCTTCGATCGCCACACGCGCGGCCACCGCTTTAGGGAGCACAGATTCACGGTAAGCCGCGTCCTGCTTGTCGAAGGCATCGGTAGACGGCATCGAAACCACGCGCACCTTACGGCCCTCGCCCGTCAATTGCTCATACGCAGCAACCGCCAGCTCAACTTCTGAACCGGTGGCGATGAGGATCAGCTCTGGAACCCCTTCACTGTCTTTCAACACATAACCGCCGCGCACCACGTTAGCCAACTGTTCAGCAGTACGATCTTGCTGCGCCAGATTCTGACGCGAGAAGATTAAGGCAGTAGGGCCGTTGACACGCTCAATCGCGTATTTCCATGCCACCGCAGACTCGACCTGATCACACGGACGCCATAAGCTCATGTTTGGCGTCACGCGCAGGCTTGCCATCTGCTCAACCGGCTGGTGGGTGGGGCCATCTTCGCCTAAGCCGATGGAGTCATGGGTGTAGACCATGATCTGACGCACTTTCATCAACGCCGCCATACGTGCCGCATTGCGTGCGTACTCGACAAACATCAGGAAGGTGGCGGTGTAAGGCAGGAAACCACCGTGCAGCGCGATACCGTTGGCGATCGCGGTCATACCGAATTCCCGCACGCCGTAATGAATGTAATTCCCCGCGGGATCTTCATTGATCGGCTTAGAACCCGACCACATCGTCAGGTTGCTGGGTGCCAGGTCAGCGGAACCCCCAAGGTATTCCGGCAGAATCTTGCCGAAGGCTTCAATCGCATTTTGCGACGCTTTACGGCTGGCAATTTTCGCCGGATTGGCCTGCAGCTGCTCGATAAACTGTTGCGACTCAGTTTCCCAGTTATCCGGCAACGCATCTTTGATACGACGGTTAAACTCCGCCGCAAGTTCCGGGTAAGCCTCGGCATAAGCCGCGACTTTTGCCTCCCACGCGGACTCTTTCGCCTGGCCGGCTTCTTTCGCATCCCACTGCGCATAAAGTTCTGAAGGGACTTCGAACGGCGCGTGGTGCCAGCCCAGCTGTTGACGGGTCTGTGCAATTTCGTCGTCGCCCAGTGGTGCGCCATGCACATCATGGGTACCCGCTTTATTCGGTGAGCCAAAACCAATCACGGTTTTGCACATCAGCAGAGAAGGCTTGTCCGAAACCGCTTTGGCTGCTTCAACCGCTTTCTTAATCGCGTCGCCGTCATGACCGTCTACGTCACGCACCACGTGCCAGCCGTACGCTTCGAAACGGGCGGCGGTATCGTCGGTGAACCAGCCATCAACGTGACCATCAATAGAGATGCCGTTGTCATCATAGAAGGCCACCAGTTTCCCCAGCTTCAGCGTCCCGGCGATGGAGCAGACTTCGTGCGAAATGCCCTCCATCATGCAGCCATCGCCCATAAACACATAGGTATGGTGATCAACGATGTCGTGGCCAGGGCGATTAAACTGCGCCGCCAGCGTACGTTCGGCAATCGCGAAGCCGACGGCATTGGCGATGCCCTGACCCAGCGGGCCGGTGGTGGTTTCAACGCCTGGCGTATAACCGTATTCCGGATGACCGGGTGTTTTAGAGTGCAGCTGACGGAAATTCTTCAGTTCGCTGAGTGGCAGATCATAACCGCTCAGGTGCAGCAGGCTGTAAATCAGCATCGAACCGTGGCCATTCGACAGGACGAAGCGGTCGCGGTTAGCCCACTTAGGATTGTTTGGATTGTGCTGTAAAAAGTCGAGCCATAAAACTTCCGCTATATCCGCCATGCCCATCGGGGCACCCGGATGACCTGACTTGGCTTGTTGTACGCCATCCATGCTTAAAGCACGGATGGCGTTGGCTCTTTCCCGGCGTGTTGACATAAGGTTCTCCAGAGGTAAGAAGTCGGTGATTATTTAGTATGTGAAACTTGTTCGTAGTAACCGATCTTCTCGACTTTGGCGGTGGAGCCACCACCTTCAAACTCTGAGGCCAGCCAGGCATTGACGATGTTCTTCGCCAGTTCTGGACCGATAACGCGTGCGCCCATGGTCATGATCTGAGCATTGTTGCTTTTACGGGCACGTTCAGCAGAGAAGGTGTCATGGCACTGTGCCGCACGCACGCCTTCCACTTTGTTGGCCACGATTGCCACGCCGATACCGGTGCCGCACAGCAGGATGCCGCGCTCAAATTCATTCTTCTGGATAGCGGTTGCCAGCGCAAATGCCACATCCGGGTACATCGGACGGTCATTTTGTGCGTCATTGGTGTAGTCCGTCACTTGAAAGTCTTTCTCTTCAAGCAGTTTTTTAATGATGTTTTTCATTTCGATAGCCGCATCATCGGCGCCAATTGCGATAGTTTTCATCGTCATTCTCCAGCAGGGTTTAGTTCTGACGCCTGAACGTTTGTTATGCAGGCGAGAAGATGTTCATCGATAGCCTGCCACAAACTCAATCATATGTTCAATGGTTGTTCATATGTCTTGCGTGCTGATGTTGTGATGCAAAGCGCGAAGGGCGCTGATACCGCGCGGATTGCGCCGCATTTCTGCGTATTTTTCCGATTCAGGGCCAAAATCAAATCTCATGAGCAGGCTCACATTTTCAATCATTGCAGTTGAGGGATGTACATTTATACGTGTAGTGTTCATTTGTTCGCATAACGATACCAATGTACAAGAAGACCCCTTGAGGACTCGAACATGTGTCATTTACACCGTACCTCTCAGTACACCTGCAGCCAGCGCTCATTTCGCGTCTGGTCAACACCAAACAGCAGCTTTAACCACGCACGTCACGGAGGTGCGTTATGAGTCAGCAAAACATGACGGCGGTTGAGAAATCCGCTATCAGCAAAATCTCCTGGCGTCTGGTGCCTTTCGTGGCACTGATGTTCTTTATTAACTTCCTTGACCGCACCGCAATTTCTTTTGCTGGCCCAAATGGCATGACGCAGGACCTCGGTCTGACAGGTGTGCAGTTCGGTTTGGCATCCGGCATCTTCTTTATCGGTTATATCCTGCTGGAAGTGCCGAGCAACCTGGCGTTGCATAAGTTCGGCGCACGTCGCTGGCTGGCACGCATCATGATCAGCTGGGGTATCGTCTCGCTGCTGTTCACCTGGGTGAGCAGTGTCGAAGGCCTCTATACGCTGCGCCTGTTACTGGGTATCGCTGAAGCAGGCTTCTTCCCGGGTGCGATTCTGTACCTGAGCATGTGGGTGCCGGGCCGTCATCGCAGCAAAATCCTGTCCTTGTTCTATCTGGCACAGCCGCTGACCGTCGTATTCGGTGCGCCCCTGGCGGCAGGTTTGATTGAGCAACACGGTCTGTTTGGTCTGGATGGCTGGCGCGTGATGTTCCTGGGTGTTTCGATCCCAGCGATTCTGATCGGTATTGTGGCGCTGTTCTGGCTGGTGGATTCACCGCGTCAGGCGAAATGGTTAACCGCAGATGAGAAGACCTGGCTGACCAACGAGCTGGAAGCGGAGCATCAACAGAAGCAGGGCCATAAGAAACATAGCCTGCGCTCCGTCATGGGCAACGGCCGTGTGTGGACGCTGTGCCTGATCTACTTCGGCTTTATCTATGGCCTGTATGCGCTGGCCTTCTTCCTGCCAACCATTATCGGCGGCTTCCAGCAGCAGTTCGGCACTACCTTTAACGTGATGCAGAAGGGATTGATCACCGGCGTGCCATACCTGATTGCGGCTGTGGTGATGTACTTCTGGTCAAAAGATGCCACCCGTCGTGGTTGCAAAACCTGGCACATCGCGATTCCAGCGCTGGCCGGTGGTATCAGCGTGCCATTGGCGCTGTATATGGATTCACCGTTCACCACCATCATGGTGATCGCGATTACTGCCAGTTCCATCTTTGCTGCCTTGCCTAACTTCTGGACGCTGCCAACGCAGTTCCTGACCGGCGCGTCAGCCGCAGCGGCTATCGCACTTATCAACACCTTAGGAAACGTGGCGGGCTTCTCCGCGGGCTACATCACTGGCGCACTGCACGACGCCACCAACAGCTATGTGTTACCGATGTTCGTGGTCGGTGGCTTCATGCTGCTGTCAGCCGTCCTTATGCTGTTATTGAATCGCCAGCGCCCGCAGTCTCAGCCGACCTCTATCGCACAGGAGCACTAAAATGACGTACCTGTTTAACCAACCTTCAGCCTTTGCTGCTGAACTCATTGAAGGCTTTGTCGCCGCCAACGCCGATAAAGTTCGTCAGGTCACCGGTGGTGTGGTGCGCAGCACGCGCAGCCAACCGAATACGGTTGCGGTGATTGTGGGCGGCGGTTCCGGTCATTATCCGGCCTTCGCCGGGTTGGTTGGACAAGGTCTGGCACACGGCGCAGCCATGGGGAACCTGTTTGCTTCGCCGTCTGCTCAGCAGATCTACAACGTGGCAAGAGCGGCGCATAACGGCGCGGGCGTGTTGCTGATGTTCGGAAACTATGCGGGCGATGTACTGCACTTCGGCCAGGCTTGCGAACGCCTGCGTGCCGAAGGTATTGCCTGTGAAATTCTGGCGGTGACGGATGATATCTCCAGCGCCAGCAAAGACGAACTGGCGAAGCGCCGTGGTGTGGCCGGGGATTTGTGCGTGTTTAAAGCTGCCTGCGCCTCTTCCGAGGCAGGTGATGATTTAGCGACCGTGCTGAAGAAATCACAACACGCTAACGATCGTACGCGAACTTTCGGGGTGGCATTTGCCGGATGTACTTTGCCGGGTGCCACGCATCCGTTATTTGAAGTCGAGAAAGGGCGCATGGCGCTCGGTCTGGGCATCCATGGTGAGCCGGGTATCAGTGAGACTGATGTGCCCAGTGCCGATGAATTGGCCGAGTTGTTTGTTGAACGTCTGCTAGGCGAAGTGCCTGCCGACGTCAAACAGATTGAAGGTCATCGCGTGGCGGTGATCCTCAACGGTTTGGGTTCCGTGAAGTATGAAGAGTTGTTCGTGGTGTATCGCCGCGTGGCACAACTGCTGGACGCTGCAGGACTTAAAGTGGTTCAGCCCGATGTCGGTGAGTTTGTTACCAGCTTCAACATGGCGGGCGCATCGCTGACGCTGATGTGGCTGGACGATGAGCTGGAGACACTGTGGTGTGCGCCGGCGAATGCACCAGCCTATCGCAAAGGAAGCGTGCTGATCGCGGAACCGCTAAGTGCGGAAGAGCGTGAAGAGAGCACGGAAGAAGCATTGCCGCAGGCTTCAGCTGAGTCACAGCAGAGCGCACAGCGCGTGTTACATATCCTGGAATCAGTGGCAGATTTGTTACAGCGTAACGCGAAAAAATTAGGTGATATCGATGCAGTGGCCGGTGACGGTGACCACGGTATCGGTATGGAACGTGGCGTGCTGGGCGCGGTGGAGAAGGCGCGTGAAGTGGCTGCGCGTGGTGCAGGTGCAGGCAGCCTGTTGTGCCGTGCTGCGGATGCCTGGGCCGATAAAGCTGGCGGCACCTCGGGTGCACTGTGGGGCGTGGCATTGACTGCGCTGGGAACGGCCATTGGCGATCAGCAGTCACCGAATGCGCAACGCGTCGCAACCGGCGTACGCGAAGCCAAAGAGGGCATTATGCACTTTGGCAAAGCGAAGGTGGGCGATAAAACCATGGTCGATGTGTTGGTGCCGTTTAGCGACAGCCTTAACGCTGCAGTCGCAGAGGGTGCTTCACTGACCGATGCCTGGTTGGCGGCGGCGCAGGTAGCCGATAAGGCCGCACAAGACACCGCTCAGCTGGTGCCGAAAATGGGTCGTGCGCGTCCGCTAGCCGAAAAAAGTGTCGGTACGCCAGATGCGGGAGCCATTTCACTGGCGATGATCGTCAATACCGTTGGCGAACTGCTTAAAGAACATAAAGCCTCTCAGCAAGGAGCGTAATGATGTCTCAGCCCAAAATCTGGCTCGGCGTCAGCCTGAAAATGTATTTCGGTTACCAGCAGACACTGGACTGGTGCCGCAAAGTCGCCGGATTGGCTCAGTTGCCGGCGGTGAAAAACGGTGATGTCGGGTTGTTTGTACTGCCCGCTTATCCGGCTATTCCTGCTGTGGCTGACATTTTCGCAAAAACAGCGGTTCGCTATGGCGGCCAGGATGTTTGCCAGGCTGAGAACGGCGCCTGGACCGGTGAGGTCAGCGCCAGCATGTTGCAGGAGCTGGGCTGCTCACTGGCAGAAATCGGTCACGCCGAACGTCGTCGCCATTTTCATGAAGACAAAGCGCAGATCGCCGCGAAAGTCGCCATGTCACTGCGTCACGGATTAACGCCGGTATTGTGCATCGGCGAAGAACAGCAGGCCGGGCCGGATCAGGCTATCGCACTCTGCGAACAGCAACTGGCGGAAGCATTGGCTGATGCAGTGCAACAAGGTCTAAAAGGCGAGGTGTTCTTTGCCTATGAGCCGCAGTGGGCGATTGGTGCACCACAACCTGCACCGGATAGCTATATCCGCGCAGTGTGTTCGGGCCTGCAACAGTTGAAAACGCCGGAGGGTATCACCTTAAAAATTATTTACGGCGGCAGCGCCGGACCGGGGCTGATTCAGCGCCTGGGGTCAGACGTTCATGGTCTTTTCCTGGGGCGTTTTGCCCATGACCCGAATGCACTGGCGCAAATCATTGAAGAGGCCAGCGTGCTGGCGAAGGAGATCCGTTAATGAGCCGTATCGGACTCAGTACCTATGCCTTTTTCTGGCGCATGTCCAGCAAAGTGCCCAATCCGCTGACGCTGGAGCAGATGCTGCAGCAGACCGCCGAGATGGATGTGTCGGTATTCCAGATATGTGATTATCCGGCGATTGAAAGTTGGTCTGATGCGCAGTTGCAGGACCTTCGGCAATTGGCCGACAAGCTGGGCATCACACTGGAGTTAGGCACACGTGGCTTAGGCACTGCGCATCTGCGTCGCTATCTGCATATGGCGAACATTCTTGATGCCCATGTGGTGCGCTCCATGTTCTACACCGCCGATCACCGTCCGTCACTGGATGAAGCGGCAGAGTTGATTGGTGCGGTGTTGCCTGATTTCGCCCGTCAGCAGGTGCGTCTGTGCCTGGAGACCTATGAACAGGTCAACAGCGGCGCGATGATGTCGGTCATTAACAAGTTTCTGTCGCCGTGGTTGTGCGTGTGTCTCGATCCCGCTAACTGCGTGGCTGGCCTGGAATTGCCAGAGCAAGTGATTGCCAACACCGCCGCACGCGTCGGCAATCTGCACATTAAAGACTTTGCCTTTACGCGTCGTGATGGCTGGGTCGGCTTTACCTATGCTGGCTGCCTGATGGGCGAAGGCCTGCTGGATTATGACCGGATGATCGCCAGCGTACGTCCGGCCGAAAGAGAGATTAACCAAATTGTCGAACACTGGTTGCCGTGGCAGGACGATGCCGCGTTGACCTGCGAGCGCGAAGCCGAATGGACGCGCCGTACCGTTGAATTCTTACGTAGTAAACAAGATCAGGAGTTATACCAATGAGCAATGCATTGAAAACCATCACCGTAATTGGCGCAGGCGGCAAAATGGGTATGCGCATTTCTGCTAACTTCCAGAAAAGCGACTACCAGGTGTTTTACGTCGAGAACTCACCGAAGGCGCAGGAGCAAGTGACGGCGCAAGGTCGTGAGTTGTCTGATGCCGCTTCCGTTGTGCCGGTCAGTGACGTGGTGATTCTGGCGGTACCGGATATCGTGCTGGGCAAAGTGTCTGAGGGCGTGGTGCCACAGATGAAGGCCGGTGCGATCCTGCTGACGCTGGACCCGGCTGCAGCCTATGCAAACCTGATCGCCCATCGTGATGGCATCGAATATGCGGTGGCGCACCCTTGCCATCCATCCGTATTCCTCGAGCGCTACACCAAAGAAGAGCACGCGGATGCCTTCGGTGGTATCGCTGCGGTACAGCACGTCGCGGCTTCGTATGAAACCGGCTCCGATGCGCAGAAAGCTGAGCTGAGCAAAGTGATCAGCGTGATGTACGGCCCGGTTGAAGAAGTGCATTGGGTTACCGTCACGCAATTGGCCTACCTTGAGCCGACGCTGGTAGAAACCGTAGCCTGCATGGTGGGCGCTTTCATGAAAGAAGCGTTGGATGAGACCGTTAAGCACAGCGGCGTGCCGGAAGAAGCGGCCAAAGCGATGCTGTATGGCCATATTCAGATCGCACTGGCCGTGGCCTTCCGCGCCACCAACCCGTTCTCTGATGCCTGTATGATCGCCATGGAATACGGTCGCGAGAAGATTGTGAAGCCAGACTGGAAACAGATCTTCGATCAGAAAGAGCTGGATATCGTGATTGCTCGCATGCTGAAAATCGACGCCATCAAGCGTTAAGCGTGACGCAACCTGCGACTCGCCTCGCTGCTGTCTGGCGAAGCGAGTCGTATCAATGATATAACTCCTTCCCTAAATCAGGTGTCACGATACAAGACAGGTAACGGATGGAAAAAAACACGCTTTCTCAGGACTCCGAGCTGCTGACAGAAATTGCGGTGGCCTATTATCAGGACGAAATCACCCAGGAGGAGATTGCGCGTAAGTTTGGGATATCCCGCATTAAGGTTGGCCGACTGCTCAAACGTGCGCGTGAAGAGGGCATCGTCGAAATTAATGTGCGCTACCATCCGGTGTTCAGTACGCGTCTTGAACAACAGCTGCAAAACCGTTTCCCTCAACTGCAACGTGCTCTCATCGCACTGGATTCGCCGGACGATGAAGAACAGCGTCGTCAGGTAGCGGCACTAGTCTCAGCCCATCTGGCACAATCATTAAAAGACAATGCGATTGTTGCTGTAGGTCAGGGGCGCAACGTCGCCGCTGTTGCCGATTATCCTGGCCAGGTGCCGACGCGTAATTGTCTGTTTATCAGTGGTATTGGTGGAACACATCGTCCTGGTGATGCGATTAACGCCGATCACATCAGCCGTCGACTCGCCAAGAAATTTGGTGGTATCAGTGAAACCCTGTACGCACCTGCCTATGTCGAGAACCGCGCACTGCGCGATGCCTTTATGCAGAACGGCACCATCAAAGAGACGCTCGATCGCGCACGTAAGGCCGATGTGGCGCTGGTGGGCATCGGTGATATGAATGAAAACAGCTATATGGTGAAACTCGGTTGGTTTACGCCGCATGAGATCATCGATGCGCATGTGAATCAGGGCGTCACCGGGGATGTCGCGGGTTACGACTTCTTCAATGCCCAGGGACAGCATGTGGATACGGTGATGAATGACCGGGTGATTGGTCTTAGCATCGAGGAATTACGTAAAATTCCCTGCGTGATTGCCATTGCCTCCGAGAATACCAAAGCGATGGCACTACTCGGCGCACTGCGTACCGGGGCGATCGACATTGTGGCGACCACGGCGCAAAATATTCGGACGATTTTGAGTATGTCGCAGTAAATCCTATTCCGTGGCTAAGCCATGCTGCATGGCTTAGCTAAGTGGTTATTAGCAATACCTCTTTGAGTTTCGCCAGCGCCTCAGTGTGTTTAGATGGCTGCATATTAGATAAATTATGTAATTTCCATCGAACGGCGGGTAACTGCTCAACACCTGTTAATCCCAACAGGGCCCAGTCTGGTGTTCCCTCCTTGAATGTCAGCAGGAATTGGCGCTCTTGCTCGGTAATTGAGCGATTAATTGTCTCAATTAATTGAACTCTAGCTGCTTCCAGTTCATTCCTTGGGACATCAACCTCCGCCATATTACGAAATTCACCCTCATACACACCGGAAATGTCTTTTAACTGTGGCCTTAACAATTCTGACAATGGGCGAGGGTGGCTGACCAAATAGACCAGCAGTGCTTTGCGCAATTCTTCTGTCAGCCCTTCATTATCGAGCAAAAATTTAACATCAAACAAATCACGCGGATGTTGACGATCCAAAGCAGCACATATTTTCCCGGCATACAGATCAGCAAAAGCGACCACGAACGTTTCTGCGAAACCAAATTCGTTCTCAACGGAATCACTCACTGAGATAACCGAGGGCTCATAAACCGTGCCACGCAACACGGGAGATAACTCAATTTTTATCTGTATGCCACTTCGCGTGACCGTGAGTCGTAATGCATCCATTTTGTCTTCGTAAGATTTAATCACTTTGCTGTCAGTTATTCTCGCACTGATGTCTTTTGTGATTTGATCCAACTTTGAGCGGATAGTCATGAGCGATTGCTGACGGTCCATCACCGGCAGAAAAACCAGATCAATATCGACGGATAAACGGGGTAAATCACGAATAAAGAGATTTATTGCCGTGCCGCCTTTCAGCGCGAAGCAGTCATGCTGTGAGACAATCGGCAGGACCTGTAACAATAGCTGTACTTGCTGATAATAAACACTTTGGCGGTCCATTAATTCGACTCCTTGGGGACGGTAATATTCCATGTTTTATCCATTCTGCCGCCACGTGCTATTTCACGTTTACCCACACCTAAATCATATTCTTCCGGCTTAAGGTATTTGAACCAGGCATGATTATGCTGCTGAGACAGCCATAAAAATAATCGTTTGCTCTTGATGCTGGAGCTGGCACGCAAAAGCGCATCCACTTTTTTGGGCGATAGAGTAGGCAAGCTCTGCATCAGTTGATCGGCATGTTCAAAGCTCATTGCTGTTGGAACCCCGGCCAGGGCCTCAAGAATCGCTTTTTCGGGTGTAGAGTAGAGCAAGGGCGGAAGTGACTCTCGCCAGTGATCTTCACGAAGATAGCGTATTTCCTGCATCAGTGAAGCTGGCCATAACCGGCGGGTGCTGTGCCATGCAAAATGAATGTTGCTGTCAATTTTATTCAGCCATGCAGGCAATGCCGTTTCTGCGTATAGCTCGATGTGGATATGTTTGCTACGTGATTGATAATGTGCGAGTCCTTCCAGATCGAGTGCGCTCAATCCGCCGACAAGGACGGGGAAGAGACTCATTCTTTGCAATGAGGTGACAACGCCTTTCCAGCTAACCTGCGATGTTTCGCGGACGTACACCCCAGGGGTCAGTGTCAGCAGGGTTTGGCTTTTGACCGCGTTATCAATGAAGTGCGGATTTAAACCCTGTGTCACCAACCAGGGTTTAGTTGCGAGTAGTCCCGCAGGAAGTATCTGTTTCAGCCTTTGACGACTTTCAGCGTTCAACATTGCTTTTGGTTTGCATAATGGTCATATGACGGCAATTATCGCCGTTAATTTCAAATTAAGCAAACCAGATGGAAGTTTTGGTTTGTTGTGTTTGAGTTGCACGGCAATTATCGCCGCCCTTTTGACTTTATATAAACTGCACGGCAGGTTTTTTCACTCCCTTATAACAGCAGGGTAGCCTGTTCCAGTCACCCAACCGTCACCCCAGCAACATAAATCCTTCATTTCCCTGAGCTAGCTTACCGCCATTCTGTTTTCAGGACTGCGGATGCATGAGCCACCTTTCGCTACATCACATCACTAAAGCCTGGGGGGAAAAAATTGCCCTCAATGACATTACCTTTGATGCCGCAGAAGGGAGCTTTGTTGCGCTGCTTGGGCCCTCCGGTTGTGGGAAATCAACTCTGCTGCGCACCATTGCCGGGCTGGAAACCGCCGACCGCGGCGAGATCCACTTTAAACACGCTGAAATCACTCATCTACCGCCCTCGCAGCGCAAGCTCTCGATGGTGTTTCAATCCTATGCGCTCTTTCCGCATCTGAATGTCCGTGAGAACCTGCTGTTTGGTTTAAAGGCACGCGGTGAAGATAAGCAGACTTTTACGGCCAGACTGGATGACGTCAGCAAGCTGATGGAACTGGATAAGTTGCTTGATCGCCTGCCGTCGCAACTGTCTGGTGGCCAACAGCAACGTGTCGCGCTGGGAAGGGCGGTTATCGCGAATAACAACCTGTGTCTGATGGATGAACCACTGTCTAACCTCGATGCCAAGCTGCGCCAAAGCATGCGCCGTGAGATTCGTGCCTTACAGAAGAAGCTGGGGCTCACCATGCTGTATGTCACGCACGACCAGACCGAAGCGATGAGCATGGCGGACAGCATTATTCTGCTTAATGACGGCCACATCGAGCAGCAAGGCACACCAAACGATCTCTATAACAACCCCGCCACGGTTTTTGCCGCGCAGTTTATCGGCGCGCCACCCATGAATATCCTGCCGTTGCACAACAAAGAAAACCGTCATTACCTGAGCCACTTACCGGCGCCGGTGGTTGAGCATTGCGATGAGGTGGCATTGAGTCTCGGTTTACGAGCGGAAGATATTCAGCTGATCTCACCTGAACACGCTGCCTTAAAGGCCAGAGTGATCAGCTACGAATACATGGGTGCTGATACCTTGCTGGTGTGCCAACTCGCGGGTCTGTCCGATGCCATCACCGTGAAAGTGCCCGGCATGCAGCATTTTGTCGAGGACAGCCAGGTCGGCTTGCAGTGGTCCGCAACCCGTCAATATCTGTTTTCCACCACGACCGGCAAGCGCTGTTTGTCTGCCGAGCAACAGATGTTTGTTTCACAGAAAAAATACGCTGTTTAACCGTTGTTTTTCGCCCAAGGGATAATCATGTCTGCGATTCGTTACTCACGCCTGGCCTCTGCTTTACTGCTCTGTACTACGGTTTCCGCTTTTGCCGCCGATCCGGTTAAATTGCAGATGTACTATCCGATCGCGGTCGGTGGCAAAGTCAGCCACACCGTTGACGCGCTGGTGGCTGATTTCGAAAAAGTGCATCCGGAAGTGAGCATTCAGCCGGTGTATACCGGTGATTATGCGACAACCGTCACTAAAGCACTGACCGCGTTTCGGGGTGGCAATGCACCGCAGTTGGCGGTGATCGGCGACATTGAGGCTTATTCCCTGATTGATGCGGGCGCGATTGTCGCCGCCAGCGATCTGGCGACCGGTGATGAAGGTAAAAAATGGATCGACGGTTTTTACCCGGCATTTCTGCGTCACATTGATGGCAAGGTCTGGGGTGTGCCGTTCCAGCGTTCAACCGTGGTGATGTACTGGAATAAACAGGCCTTCGAGAAAGCTGGCTTGAATGGCGACACACCGCCGGCCAACTGGCAGCAGGTGGTGGAGTTCAGTAAAAAACTGACTATCAAAGATGCTAACGGCGTGAGCCAGTGGGGCATCGAGATTCCGTCCACGCCAAACGGTTACTGGAACTTCCAGGGACTCTCTGCCACCAATGGCGGTCGTCTGGATAACGGTAAAGGCACGGCCGTACATTTCAACACCCCTGGTAACGTTGAAACACTACAATGGCTGACCGACCTCGGGCAAAAAGAAGAAGTGTCACCAAAAGGCGCCATCGCCTGGGGCACCACGCCACAAGACTTTATCAGCGGTAAAACCGCCATGATGGTCACCACCACCGGTAACCTGACCAACGTGCGCGATAACGCCAAATTCCCGTTTGGTGTGGCGATGCTGCCAGAGAAAACCCAGCGTGGCAGCCCAACCGGCGGCGGTAACCTTTACGTCTTTAAGAATGCCTCACCCGAGCAGCAAAAAGCCGCGATGGAATTTATCCGTTGGGTGACCTCACCGGAGCAAGCTGCGCGCTGGAGTATCGCGACCGGCTATGTGGCGACATCTCCAGCGGCATGGGACACCACGGTGATGAAAGATTACGTGAAAGAGGTCCCTCAGGCGCTGGTCGCGCGTGAGCAGTTGAAGTATGCGCAGCCAGAACTCTCGACCTACAATAGCGTCCAGATTCAGGATGCGTTGAACCATGCTGTCGAAGCAGCGGTGACCCAGGCAAAAACCCCGGCAGAAGCGCTTGAAGGTGCGCAGAAGCAAGCGGATCGCCTGTTGAAGTCCTACCAGTAATGGAAGCGCGATGAGCACGATAATTGCCAGTACGGCGCAGCGTCGTCCCGCATTCTGGTCGACGCAGCTTTATGGTTACCTGCTGATATTGCCAGCACTGAGTTTTTTGCTGCTGTTTACGCATTATCCCGCGGTGGCGACGATCTGGGAGAGTCTGTTCAGCGCTTCCCGTAATAATCATCCGGCCCACTTTGTTGGGCTGGATAATTACATGGCCTTGCTGGATGACGATATCTTCATCCAGTCGCTCTGGAACAACTTGTTGTATGCACTGATCACCATTCCGCTGGCCGTCACGCTGGCTTTGATGATGGCGCTGGCCGTTAATCGACGACTGGCGGCAAATTCGCTGGTCCGCGCGGCTTTTTTTATTCCATCATTGCTCCCCATGATTGCCATCGCCAACCTGTGGCTGTTTTTCTACACTCCGCAGCTGGGGCTGTTGAATAAGTTGCTGGCGCTGTTCTCACTGCCTGCCGTGAACTGGCTCGGTGAGCCGGGCACGTCCCTTTATTGTCTGATGGCGGTTTCTGTCTGGCGTGAAGCGGGCTTCTTTATGATCTTCTATCTTGCTGCCTTGCAGCAGATCGATCCCCGCCTCAATGAAGCGGCAGCGATTGAAGGGGCTTCACGCGGCTACTTTTTCCGTCGCGTGCAATGGCCGCTGTTGATGCCAACGACGCTATTTGTGTTGATCAATGCTTCGATGAACGCCTTCCGCATTGTCGATCAGGTGATTGCCATGACTAACGGGGGCCCCAACAACAGCAGTAGTCTGCTGCTGTTCTATATCTATCGCACCGCATTCAGTTTCTGGGATATGCCTGCTGCTGCGGCCATGACCGTGGTGTTATTGGTGATCCTCGCGGCGATTGCGCTGATCAAATTTACGTTGCTGGACAAGCGAGCCCATTATCAATGAATAAGACGAACGCCTTGGGTGGCTGGTGTCTGAATCTCACCATCTGGGTGGCGGCGCTGCTATGGCTGCTGCCGATTATGGTGGCAATTTGGGTGGCGATCCACCCGGCATCGGATCAGGCCAGTTTTTCGCTTTTCTCGCCGCTGACCTTCGATAACTTTATCAAGGCCTGGCATGCCGCGCCGTTTGCCCGCTACTTCCTCAATACCACCTTGCTGGTGCTGATGATTGTGCTGGTGCAGTTGATTTTAGCGACCATGGCGGCCTATGCGCTGGTGCGCTTCAAAATGAAATTCTCAGGGGTTATTTTCGCGCTGATCCTGCTGCAGTTGATGATTAGTCCAGACGTTTTGATTTTGAACAATTACAAAACCATCGGTGCGTTTGGGCTGCGCGATACCTTAACGGGAATAGCATTGCCGTATTTCGCCTCTGCTTTTGCCATTTTTCTGCTGCGTCAGACGTTTAAAAGCATCCCGCTGGTGCTGGAAGAGGCGGCGATTGTGGAGGGAGCCAGTCGGTTTTATATCTTGCGCAAAATCTACATTCCATTGGCGAAACCGATCTACATCGCTTTTGCCCTGGTCTCGATCAGTTTCCACTGGAATGATTTCCTGTGGCCGCTGGTGATTACCGATTCCGTCAATGTAAGACCGCTTACGGTCGGATTGCAATTGTTCTCGGCGCCTGAGCAGGGCGTACAGTGGGCGCTAATCGGTGCCGCAACTTTGATGACCACCATGCCGCTGCTGGTGCTGTTCCTGATTTTTCAGCGTCAGTTTATTCAGTCGTTCATGCGTGCTGGTATTCGCTAAGGAGTGCTTCTCGTGACAATTCCGCATCCATTGACATCCTTACAGCGCGAACTCCTCGGTGATGTGGCCGAGCTTTATGCCTTACCTGATTTACGTCCTGCAATGATGGATAACGTGCTGCGATTTGGCCTGATTGCTGATCCGCAGTATGCCGATGTTGAGGCTGATATCGCGAATAATCTCTATTACCGTCATGCTCTCAATAAGTTGCCGCAGGCGATTGAAGCCCTGAATCAGCAGCCATTGGATTTTGTGGTGACGCTGGGCGATTTGGTTGACCGGGACTGGGCAAGCTATGCCGCCATTCTGCCGCTGTATGACCAGTTGGTGCATCCGCATGCGGTAGTGTTGGGGAATCATGATGCGCAAGCCCTTGCTCAGCATCTGAATAATCGTGCGGCACTCCCTAAAAGTTATTACGCGTTTCGTTTAGCGGGGTGGCGGTTCATCGTTTATGACGGTAACGATGTCAGTTTGTACTGCAACGCGCAGAATGGTGACGACTACTACCAGGCGGAGAACCTGCTGGCGGAATTAAAGGCGCAGCGACAACCGCAGGCTCAGCCATGGAACGGTGCCGTAGGGCAGCAGCAGCTGAACTGGATTGAACAGCAATTGATTGAAGCTCAGCAACGGGGGGAGAAAGTGGGGGTGTTTGGTCATTACCCGCTGGCGCCTCACACCTCGCATATACTGATGAACGGCAGTGTGCTGGTGGATCTCTTAACTAGTTACAACATACAATTTTGCTTCTCAGGACATGACCACCGCGGCAACACTGCATACATCGGTCAGACAGGGTTTTATACCATGAAGGGCATGCTCGATGGTCCAAGCGAAATACCCTTTGCGGTGGTCGAAGTGGATGATAATGGTGTAAGGATTCATGGCTTCGGCGGGGAGATAAGCCGAGGTTTGTGTTAATGCGGTCAGCCGGCGGGGCTCATATCGCCAGCAATTTAACCGGCGCGCTTCAGGGGCTGTGGCGGTAACTGTTGCCGACGACGGGCAATCTCTTCAGCGCGCTGTAACAACTGCTGCAAATCATCCTCGTCAATGTCGAGAAGCTGACCGTTCTCAAGTGCCTGATGCAGATCATCGCGAGTAATTGGCACTTCAAGCGCCACTGAATTCGTTTTAGGTTCGTTTGCAGCCAGCGGATGCGGATAACGGCGACCCGCAAGATTATTAAAAATGATTGCCAGTACAGCAAGACACACGGAATTTAGCAGCACGGGAGAGAGAATAAACTGATATCCCAATTGCTGAACGCTACTGCCGCCCAGAATCGCTGTCAGCGCCACCGCCCCGCTGGGAGGATGCAAGCAGCGCAGCTGAAACATCACGGCAATGGCGAGACAAGCCGCAATGCCGCAAGCGACTGCGGGATAGGGCACATACATCGCGGTTGTCACGCCTATCACGCCTGCGACCAGATTCCCGCCAACAATCGACCAGGGTTGCGCCAACGGGCTATTCGGTAAGCCGAAAAGCAGCACTGCAGACGCCCCCATCGGTGCCACAAACCATAAGTTGACCTCACCAAGCAGCCAATGGCTGGTCAGGCTGGTGATCATCAGGCCGAGGCCCGCACCGATGCTGGCCATCACTCTCTGTTTTTTGGCGACCGGTAACGGATGCGGCCAAAGACGGGCAAGGAAAGTCCGCAGCGATGTTATCCAGCTGGCGCGACGCAGGTGTGTCATGAAGGTCATACTCTGTCATAAGAAAACGCGATGGATGGCGATTGTCGCTGATCGATTCCTGAGGAACAACCACAATGTTAGTGTGCTGTTACCAAACGGTGATGAGGTTACAAGCTGGAACAATGATGTTTAACCGTGTCTTACACAACGTCTAAGGTTGTTGTATAGTCCGTTTTTTTTCGGAGGAACCATGCTGCCCAACTCATCCACGCGCCTGAACAAATACATTAGCGAGAGCGGAATCTGCTCACGACGTGATGCCGATCGTTACATTGAACAAGGCAACGTTTTTATTAACGGCAAGCGCGCGACTGTTGGCGCACAGGTCTTTGCCGGGGATGAAGTGAAAGTGAATGGGCAGTTGATCGAGCCGCGTAACGAAGAAGATTTAGTACTGATTGCGCTCAACAAGCCGGTAGGCATTATTACCACCATGGAAGAGGGTGAGCGCGATAACATCGGTGATTTTGTTAACCACAGTAAACGCGTGTTCCCGATCGGTCGTCTGGATAAAGACTCACAAGGGCTGATTTTTCTCACCAACCACGGTGACCTGGTCAATAAGATCCTGCGCGCCGGTAACAACCACGAGAAAGAGTATGTGGTGACCGTAGATAAGCCCATCACCGACGAGTTTATTGCCGGGATGGCGGCGGGTGTGCCGATGCTGGGTACTGTGACCAAAAAATGCAAAGTGAAGAAAGAGTCGACCTTTGTGTTTCGTATCATCCTGGTTCAGGGTCTTAACCGCCAGATTCGCCGAATGACCAAGCATTTTGGCTTCGAAGTCACCAAGCTTGAACGTACGCGTATCATGAATGTCAGTCTGAAAGGCATCCCGCTGGGCGAATGGCGTGATTTTACTGATGACGAATTGATTGAGTTGTTTAACTTGATCGAGGATTCTTCATCCGAAGACAAAAAAACGCAGCAAAGCCAGGCGAAAAAGAAACCGGCAGCAGCGGCGAAAAAAGTCGCATCGAACGGAGCAAAGATTCCAGAGAAAGCTGCGGCCAAACCAGCAGGACGTCAGCGCTTTGCTCAACCTGGTCGTAAAAAGAAAGGGCGTTAAATTTTCCCTGGATTTGCCATGACTGTTTAAACCCGGAACAAATTTTATAATCCTCTCACTATTTGTTCCGGTTTTTTCCCTCCATACTTTTTTTAACAAAGGAGGGAACAATGAACAACGCAACCTGTTTAGATGAAATGCAGCATTTCTATGCCGCGCAGCCGCGTCCGGCGTGGGTTCCACGCATGTTTTGGCTGACCAAAAAATAGCGTAATAAAATTTTGACGGAACTCTTGCTGCCGCAGGCCAAACAGAGATAACGCTGCTATTTAGCCGGTTATTTAATGTTAAGAATAACCGGCCCTTATCACTCTTCTTCAGCCACTTTGACCACGGTTTTACCAAAGTTATTACCCTTCAACATATCGAAGAACGCCTGTGGTGCATTTTCTAATCCATCGATCATGTGTTCACGATAGTGAATTTTCTGCTGTTCAACCAACGGCATCATCGCTTGCAGGAATTCTGGATATCGATCACCGTAATCCTGGAAAATAATAAATCCCTGCATACGGATTCGGCGCTTCAATATCCCACTCAGGATTTGTGGCGTACGGTCAGGGCCAGCGGGTAGGGTTTTGCCACTGTTATAGGTTGAGACCAGTCCACAAACCGGTACGCGCGCGGCGGTGTTCAACAGCGGGAACACGGCATCAAACACTTTACCGCCGACATTCTCGAAATAGATATCGATCCCATCCGGGCAGGCGTTCGCCAACTGTTCAGCAAAATCCTCGTGATGGTGATCGAGAC
This sequence comes from Enterobacter cancerogenus, assembly GCA_000773965.1. Lineage (GTDB taxonomy): Bacteria > Pseudomonadota > Gammaproteobacteria > Enterobacterales > Enterobacteriaceae > Pantoea > Pantoea communis. The sequence continues at coordinate 95,911 of JRUP01000011.1, read as the reverse complement.
AGGCTGAGAACCCGAGTTTTTCAATCGCGTAGCGGCATTTCTCTTCACCTCCGGCAACGCCAACCACATGACAGCCTTTTAGCTTGCCCAGTTGCCCAACCGTGGCACCCACCGGGCCCGTCGCGGCGGCGACCACCAGGGTTTCGCCCGCTTTTGGCTGCCCAATGTCCATCAGGCCCATGTAAGCGGTGAAGCCGGGCATCCCCAGAATGCCCAGCGCCCAGGATGGATGGGGCAGATCGCCGATTTTCGCCACGCCAGTGCCATCCGAGACGGCATAACGTTGCCATCCGCTGCCTGCCAGTACCCAGTCACCGGTTTTAAAATCGGGATGCTGCGATTCAACCACCTGTGAAACCGTACCGCCGACCATTGGTTGATCGAGTTGTGCCGGAGGCGCATAGGATTTACTGTCATCCATGCGCCCGCGCATATAAGGATCGAGTGAGAGGTAAACCGTGCGGAGCAGCATTTCACCCGTTTTGATGGAGGGAATAGGTTGTTCAACAAGCCGGAAATTCTCTTTAACCGGTTCGCCATCGGGGCGCGATGCCAATAGCCAGGCTTGATTGCTGTCAGGGGATTGCGTCATCTAAACCTCTTTACTCATTTGAATCAGGCAAGTGTACTAGAAACTATTCCCAGTGAGCCAGCGCACAAACCCACACAAAACTTTACGCTGGGAAAACCGCTAACGCATTGAACATAAAAGCCCCTTCAACATCTGCACAAACGGTCTCGGGCATTCTCACATAACCGCTCTTTAATCGACTGCGTATACCTATAGCGGTGCAATTAACCCAATAGGTGACGCATGACGGTTCAACAATCTTATGATTTAGCAGCAGATCACGACGCGCATATCGCCTCCGCAATCGCTAAGTTTTTCCGTCGCATCATCCCGATGCTGGCGCTGATGCTGATTGTTAACCAGATTGACCGAGCCAATATTGGATTCGTCAAAGCCGAATTACAGACGGATGCGGGGATCAGTGCCGCAGCCTTTGGTCTGGGCGCAGGATTGTTCTTTATTGGTTACGCGCTGTTCGAAGTGCCCAGCAATATGATGCTGAAAAAACTCGGGGCACGCGTGTGGCTGACGCGCATCATGATTACCTGGGGCATCGTGGTGTTGTTAACCGGTTTTGTGAGCACACCGCTGCACTTCTATGTCCTGCGCTTCTTGTTGGGTGTGGCAGAGGCTGGATTTTTCCCTGGCGTCTTATTCTATTTCCGCCAGTGGGTGCCTAACGCATGGCGCGGTCGTGCCACCGCGATGGTGCTGAGTGCCACCGCCAGCGCCTTTCTGTTTTCCGGCCCCTTAACCGGCGCCATTCTGATGCTGCATGAGGTGAACGGGCTGGTCGGCTGGAAATGGGTGATGTTCCTGGAAGGGGGCGGATCGATTGTGATCGGTTTGCTGGCCGCGCTAGTGCTGGTCTCAAAACCGCAGGATGCCAAATGGCTTAACCCAGCAGAACAACGTGCGTTGCAAGCACAGTTAGCGTTAGAGGAAGCAGCACGTGACGTACATGTCAAAGAGTACGGCCGCTGGGGTTTACTGCGCGATCGCAGCTTACTGTTCTATTGCCTGATTTTTTTCACCATGACCATGACCGGTTACACCCTGGTGTTCTGGCTACCGCAAATCATCCAGCGTATTCAGGGTTACAACAGTTTTGAAATAGGTTTGCTGACCGCCGTTCCCTGGTTATGTGCCATTGTTGCCTTGTTCCTGCTGGGTAAAACTACCGATCGCTATCGCGATAAGCTGGATAAAGGGCTGGGTCTTGCCATGCTGATTGCCGCCTGCGGCACCTTTATGGCCACCACCGGCACACCCTGGTTTGGCTTTGTCGCGATGATCGTCGCTTGTATTGGCTCGAAAGTCAGCGCGGCCTTCTTCTGGCCAATGCCGCAAAGTGAATTGCCTGCTTCAATCGCCGCGCCTGGCATTGCCCTCATCAACTCCATCGGTAACCTCGGCGGATTCTTTGCACCCACCGTGTTTGGCTATCTCGAACTTCATACCGGCAGTACCACCGGCGGGCTGTATGCGCTGACCAGCGTGTCAGTCATCACTGGTGTCTGGCTGCTGCTGCGTCGCAAACCTGTTCCCCCTGCATTCGGTCACACGGAGAGAAACCATGTCCGACACACCAGTCATTAAATCGATGCGCATCGTTCCGGTTGCCGGATACGACAGCATGCTGCTGAACATCGGCGGGGCGCATAACTGCTACTTCACCCGAATTCTGGTGATCCTAACTGATTCCGCGGGCAACAGCGGCGTGGGGGAAACACCGTGCCACGCTTCAACGTTGCAACTGCTGGAACATTTTCGCCCGCTGATTATCGGTAGCTCACTGATGCGTGCTAACGCCACGCTGAGCCAACTGTTCGCCAGCGACGCGCGGCAGCAACACACCTCGCACACCAATGACATTCATATTCCGCAGATGAATCCAGAGAAGTTTTACAACGCGGCGGCGGCGATTGAGGCTGCCTTGCTCGATCTGCAGGGTAAATTCCTCGATCTGCCGGTAGCGGATCTGCTCGCCAGCGGTAAACAGCGGGAGCGTATTCCGGTGTTGGGATATCTGTTTTATGTCGCCGATCGTCAACGCACGAATATGGACTACCGTTCGGGTGATGACGAACCAGATGGCTGGTTCCGGTTACGTCATCAACCGGCAATGGACAGTGCAGCAGTGGTGCGGCTCGCAGAAGCCGCAGTAGAACAATACGGTTTTCGGGACTTCAAGCTAAAGGGCGGCGTCTTGCATGGCGAGCAGGAAGTCGAAACCGTGGAAGCCTTGCTGTCGCGGTTTCCACAATCTCGCGTCACCGTGGACCCGAATGCCAGTTGGTCGCTGGATGAGGCGATTCGCTTTGGTAAACAACTGGCAGGCAAAGTGCCATACCTGGAAGATCCTTGTGGCGCAGAACAGGGTTATTCCGGGCGCGAGACCCTGGCCGAATTCCGTCGCGCCACTGGCGTGCCGGTGGCCACCAATATGATCGCCAATGACTGGCGGCAGTTGCAGCATGCTCTGCAGCTCAACGCTATCGACATCCCGCTCGCCGATCCCCATTTCTGGACTATGCGCAATGCCAACGTCGTCGCGCAGCTATGTAACGAATGGGGCCTCACCACCGGTTGCCACTCCAATAATCACTTTGATGTTTCACTGGCGATGGTTGCTCATCTTGGTGCCGCAGCGCCTGGCGATCGTCAAACCGCCTTCGATACGCACTGGATATGGCAGGATGGCCAGCCACTCAGCCACCAGCCACCGCAAATTCGTGATGGTTATCTGGAGCTGCCGCCGGGGCCAGGTTTGGGCATTGAACTGAATATGGAACGCGTCGAGCAGGCGCATGCGCTCTATAACGCACTGCCCGATAAGAACCGCAACGATGCATTGGGCATGCAGTTTTTGATTGATAACTGGCGTTTTGACGCCAAACGTCCGGCTCTGGTTCGCTAAGGAAGTTATATGAAGAAAACATTTCAGGTTGCCACATTACTCACGGTGATGGCCCTCAGCGCGCCGCTGCTGGCAAAAACCTTTGTCTACGTCTCAGAGGCGGATGACGGCACTATCGCCCGCTACACGCTTAACGAACAAACCGGCGCACTGCAGTTGATGGGGCGCACTCAGGCAGGCGGAAAAGTGATGCCGCTGGCGTTGAGTGCTGACCACCAGCATTTATACGCGGCCATTCGCAGTAAACCACTGCAACTGGTGAGCTGGCAGATCGATCGCACGACGGGCGACCTTAATCACAGGACTGCAGTGCCTGCCACGGCCAGTTATCCCTATATCAGCACCGATAAACAGGGGCGATTCCTGCTGGGTGCCTCCTACGATGGCGATGTAGTGCATGTCTATCGGCTAGCCAAAGATGGCAAGGTGTTAGCACCGCCGGTGGGCAGCTACAAAACGGGCCATGCGGCACATTCGGTGATTGTTGATAATGCCGGTAAAACCGCCTACGTCGGCAATCTCGGTACTGACCGCGTATTGCAGTTGAAGCTGAGCGAGGAGGGTGAGATAAGCGCGCTGGGCAACGGTTATGTGAAAACCGCCGACGAAAATGGCCCGCGTCATTCGGTGTTATCACCGGATCAACGCTTTCTGTATAACGTCGGTGAGATGGGTGGCATCATCACCCAGTTCCGTCGCGAGCCGAGTGGCGAGTTGGTCAAAGTCAGCGAAACCCCCAACGCCGTGGCCGCAGAGTATAAGTTGCAGCACGGCCGCGAGCGGCCGGCAGGTTACAGCGATACCACGCCACGCATCTGGTCAGCCGATATTCATCTAACGCCAAACGGTCATTTCCTGTATGTGACCGAACGCACCAGCAGCACAGTGAGCGGATACCGCGTTGATCAACACAGTGGCAAACTGACGCTGATAGGTAGTTGGCCGGTAGAGAAGCAGCCGCGCAGTATTGCCATAACACCGGACAGCAAATGGCTGATCGCCAGCGGTGAAAAAAGCGCAGTGACGGGAAGCTACGCCATTGATGCCCAAAGTGGATCGTTAAAGCGTGTGGGTGAAGCGCCTGCTGGTAAAGATGCGAACTGGGTAACGGTGCTAAGTGACTGAGTTCGCCCTTGCGATGATCTGGCGCAATTCTCTGCGCCAGGTTGCGCGAAATGTTTTTATGGAGCCGTTGTAATCACAGGGGTTATTTTGAAAAGTGTGATCCAGAACACATTTATCTGACTGATGACAGGTCTTGAATCAATAGGCTTATAAATCATAGAGCTTCTGTAAATAGAAGCTGAATTCGCATTTAGTCCATTAGTAACCCTTAACAATCATCCTGATATTGATTGCCTGCCAATATCACCAAATTTGATGCTGTAACAATCTGACATATTTATCGCCGTGAGTAGATTGAATATTCTGGCAGGATACGCCGCACTTAGCGCCGTCTGGTCTCAATACTGTCATGCAGTGGTTTTCAAAAAACGCCGTTTTTTTTGCTGTAAAAACCTGTCTGGCTGCCTTTTTGGCATTGTATTTCTCACTGGAACTCAACCTGGATAAACCCGCCTGGGCGATTACCACGGTCTTCATCGCTTCCCAGCTTTATTCTGCCTCCACCATTTCAAAATCACTGTTTCGTATGTTCGGCACCTTGCTGGGCGGCGTGTTTATCTTCTTTGTTTTTCCCGTCACCGTTGAGCACCCATTACTTTTCAGCTTCATCATTTCGCTGTGGGTGAGTGTGTGCCTGTACCTTTCCCTGCACGATCGCACGCCGAAAAGTTATGTGTTCATGCTGGCAGGCTACAGCGCCGCGATCATGGGTTTTCCTGAGGTGATGACTCCGCTGTCGATCACCAATACCGTGTTATCCCGTATTGAAGAGATCGCAGTCGGTACCGTGTGCAGCAGCATGGTGCACGCACTCCTGTTTCCGGTCTCAATGCGTAGCTTGCTGGAACAGAGTGTCAGCCAATGGTATTTGAATGCCCGCAAGCTGTGCCACGATTTGCTGTCAGGCATCTCCGGCGATAAATCTCCCGAGCGCGATGAAATTCTGACGCGTATGGCGACCAATCCACAGCAAGTGGAAATTTTGATCACGCACTGCGTTTACGAGGGCGATGCCGCGCGACGTTTGATTCGTCTGGTCAGCGTGCAGTATCAACATCTCTCTTATTTGATCCCCACGCTCACTGCGATAGAACTACGCCTGCAGCGATTATCGGCATTGCAGATTACCTTCCCGGACAACGTCGCGGTAGCATTCCGCCTGTTTTTGCATTGGCTCAACGATGGCGAAGCCGTGGGCGAAACCAGCGGTATCCAGCTGGAATTAAGCCGTTGTCAGAATGATATCAATCAGTCCTGGCGTAACGGGGAGTTACCGATTGAGCATTGCCTGCTGTTTACCGGTTTGCTGGAGCGCATGGCGGACTTTGTGCGCATTGCGGGCGCTTATCAAAGCGTCGGCGGGTTGGTCAGCGATCTCTCGGGTGACACCACACCCGCACGCGGTAAACGCACTCATCGTTTCTATGACAAAGGGCTGATCAGGCTTTCTGCTTTAACCGCCTTTTGCGCGATTTTTGGCTCCTGTTTGCTGTGGATGGGCACGGGGTGGCACGATGGTGCCTCAGCACCCGTGATGGCCGCCATCCTGAGTTCGCTTTTTGCCAGTATGGATACGCCACTGACTTCGATGAAATTGTTCGTGCGCGGTGTGATTGTGGCCATTGTTATCAGCGTGATTTATGTGGCATTGCTGTTGCCGCAGGCCACCTCATTTGAAGCGTTGATTATTTGTCTCGTGCCTGGCTTGCTGATACTCGGCCTGATGATTGCGCGCCCCTCAACCAATATGATCGGTATCAGCGTGGCTATCCAGATTCCCGGCTTTATTGGCTTAGGCCACCATCTTAAGCCCGATCTGGTGTTGCTGATTAACAACGCGATTGCTTCGCTGGCTGGCGTGCTATTTGCCGTCATTATGACTGTATTGATGCGTAATAAACGGCCTTCATGGACGGCGCGTCGTGCGGTTCGTCAGGGTTTACGTGAGCTATTACGCTTTATCAAGGAACTTGAACGTACCGGTTCATCGCTGCTGGGCAGACAGCGTTTCATCAGTTTGATGCTGGATAAGGTCAACGTGGTACTGCCGCGTTTACGACTGGATCCACAACCGGATATGTCGACCGCCGGGATGTTACTGACGGAAGTGTGGCTGGGCGTGAACAGTTTTGATTACTACGCCCGCCATAAAGATCTGCTGGCAAAACATCAGCTGGACAGCGGACAGATGTTTCACGAGCTGGCCTTATTCCTGAAACGGCGTTTGAAATCGCTGCAAACGCCGCCACATCAGGATTTGCTCGATGAACTCGACTGGCTGTTGCTGATGCTGGAACGGCTGGCAAAGCAGGATGACGGGTTGCTCACGCCGCTATTCCATCTGTTTAGCATCCGTCTCTACCTGTTCCCGCAGCAACCGTGGCCCGTTGCCACGCCGCGCCAGCTGGAAAGGATGCAACTGCAGGATTATCGTCAACGTGCATGGTAGCCGTCCCAGCTGTAGCCTTTGGGTACGCGGGAGAAACCGGCTTCTTTTAATGCAGTGAGCAGACCGGATTGTCCGACAGATTGATCGTTAATGCGCTCGAGGATGAAATTAAGGTGCTTCTCACGCCTTAATGCGTGGCCCAGCGCTACCAGCGCTGCATGAAGGTCTTCGTCGCTATCCTGCGCATCAAAGGTCATTAGCTCTTTACCGCCAGAGGGAAGGTAAAGCAGGACACGACCACTGGCGATGACCGTAAAAGCACCCGCACGGCGCGTGGGTTTGGCTCCTGTGAGGCTGAGCGGCCATGGTAGTGTTAAACCGAAGGGGTTCGCGGGGTCAACTGCGGATAATACGACAGGGGGATGTCGCACTGACTTGCCAGCGTCGAGTTGACGCAGACGATCGATAGCAGGGTTATCGGCAAACTGTGCTGCGCCCATACCTGCAATAAAACGCCCACGCAGCAGTCGCCCGGCATCTTCCATCCCGCGCAACACCGGTTGCAACGCCGGAAAGCCGCCGGGTATCTGCTCGGCGATAGCGGCACCACGCGTGATGACACCAAATCGATCCAGCATATTTTCTGCCAGTGCCAGCGCACGTTCGGTGTCAGCAATCGGCTGGCGGGGGATCAACGACCAGCGACCGGCCATGGTATTCAGCGATAAACGGGGTTCTGTGGTGCGACTGGCGCTAAAACTGGCGCGACTATGCCGTCCATGACGAGCACGTACAGGGCGTGGTTTGGGGGTGATAGTCATTTGGCTGAGATTACGCAAAGCCGACCAGGTATCAATGGTGAGGACGCCGCGCCAGACTAGTTGCCAAAGAGCCTGATAAACCTCCGTCGGATCGATCATTTCTCCGTTGTCCCGGATTTCGGTTATGCGCGGGATCAGTTGTTTGACGAACCAACCCGCGCCATCCTGCATCAGCGCCAGTAAAGATGACTCAATGGGTGACAATGTCACTTTATTGTCCAGGGCAGGCAAGGTTTCGCTGGCGAATTCACTTAAATGCAGGGAAACCAGACCGTCTTGCACATTTGATGAAGTATGACCGACCCAAATTATCTCGCCCGATGAGAGCAATTCATCCAGCATCGCAGGCTGATAATCACGGATGCGTACAGGAAAGATTTGCGATTCCCACAGTGATACCGGCAGCACCACGCCCGCCAGTTGTTCAATGACGCTGACCACGCCATTCAGACCAGTGAAGGCACCTTGTGTCTGACGGGCGCCCGCATCGCTCAACAGCCCCTGACGCTCAAGCAGAAACGTCACATAGGCGGCCGGTGCAACGGGTTGAGTGGCGTCGCGCGCGGACTGTAACGATCGCACACGTAAGCGGCGAAATACGCTTTCTGCTGCCCACTGCGCAGACTCATCAGATCCGGAAGGGAGAAAATCGCCTTTAAGTAACTTATTTTGCTGGCGAAGTTGTTCCAGAGTTTCATCAACAACGGCGCGGCCGAGGCCAAAACGTTGGGCCACTTGCAAACTGGTAAACACCGCATGTGTGCGAGCATAACGCCCCAACAGATCATGCAATGGGCGGACGACCGGTTCGAGCAGTGCAGCCGGGAGGCCTGTAGGCAACACGCAACCCAGCGCATCGTGCAGACGTACCGCATCTTCAGCCACTGCCCAGCGTGCGATACCCGCGATTTTCACACTGACGATCCGCTGCGCCTTTTGCAGCGAGTGTAAGCCGGGCTCAAGGGGCTCATCGCCATTGAAGCGTGCAACAAGTTCTTCGGATGATAACGGACCCAGTTCGCGCAGCATATCCACCAGAGCCTCAACAGTGCGCGCCTGATACTCTGCCACGCAGCGCTGTAACTCCCGTTCAACACGTGCAATCACGGCGGGTTCCAGTAACTCACGCATCTCCGCCTGACCCAGGAGATCACTCAGCAGATTGCTGTCGAGCGCCAGCATTGAAGCGCGTCGTTCAGCCTGCGGTGCATCACTGGCATACATGAACTCGGCGACGTAGCCAAACAGCAGCGGTGCGGCAAACGGCGAGGGCGTTTCAGTGGTGACTTCTGTCAACCGCACATCACCCTGATGTAATCGCGCCATCAGGTGATGCAGCGCGGGCAGATCGTATACATCCTGCAAACATTCGCGTGCCGTCTCAATCAGGATCGGGAAGTCTGTAAACTGACGCGCCACTTCCAGCAACTGGCTCGCGCGTAAACGTTGTTGCCAGAGAGGAGAACGTTTACCGGGATTGCGGCGTGGTAATAGCAGGGCGCGGGCAGCACATTCGCGAAAACGAGCGGCGAACAGCGCCGAATGCCCGACTGATGCCATGACGATACGTTGTAGTTCATCAGGTTCGAATAAAAAGAGCTCGGCACCCGGCACCCGACCGTCACTATCGGGGAAGCGTGCCACGATACCATCGTCGCTGGCGACCACAGCCGGATCGATCCCCATGATGCGACCAATGCGTTCTGCCACCGCCAGCGCCCAGGGCGCGTGCACGCGTTGACCATAAGGGGAGTGCAGGATCACGCGCCAGTCGCCGGTTTCATCCCGACAACGCTCAATCAACAAGCTGCGGTCGGTGGGCAACTCGCCAGTTGCCTGAATTTGTTCTGCGATCAGGCTGTTAATATTGTGTCGGGCATTGGCGTCAAGACTGTCGCCGGGTAGTGACGCCTCATGACTGACGTATCGTAAATAGCCGCCAATCGCTTCCCCCAGTGTCGCTGAACGGCCGAGGCTGTCGCCATGCCAGAAGGGCAAACGCGCTGAACGGCCCGGTGCAGGCACCACCACCACCTGATCGTGGGTGATTTGCTGAATGCGCCATGATGTTGCGCCCAGGGTAATGATGTCGTTAATCCGCGACTCATAAACCATCTCCTCATCCAGTTCCCCGACGCGTCGTGCGCCCGTCTGTTCTACACCTTCGGGCAGCATAACGCTGAACATCCCGCGATCCGGGATGGTGCCACCGCTGGTGACAGCCAGATGCTGTGCGCCGGGTCGGCCGGTAAGCGTATTGTTCTGCCTATCCCATATCACGCGTGGACGTAAGTTGGCGAACTCTTCTGAAGGATAGCGACCGGCTAACATATTCAATACGGCGTCAAATGCGTGACGTGGTAACGTTTTAAACGGTTCTGCACGCCGTACCAGCTCAAACCAGCTATCGATTTCCAGCGTGTCCATTGAGGCGGCGGCGACCGTATGCTGAGCCAGCAGGTCCAGCGGATTGTGTGGCAGGGTAATCGCATCGAGTTCACCCGCCAACATCGACTCAACAATGACAGCCGCATCCACCAAATCGCGTCGGGTGCGCGGCCAGATGATGCCTTTCGGCGTACCGCCGACCTGATGACCCGCGCGCCCGACGCGCTGGAGCGCACTGGCAACCGAAGGGGGCGCACCCACCTGAATCACCAGATCGATATCGCCCATATCAATACCCAGCTCCAGGCTTGATGTGGCGACCACGCAACGCAGCTCGCCCGCTTTGAGCGCGTTTTCAATTTCCAGCCGTTGTTCTTTAGAAACAGAGCCGTGGTGGGATCGGGCCAATAAGTCATTCGGTGTGACGGTGCGTTTCTCTGTACCGCCGGTAAAGGAACCGTAGGCAAAGGACTCTTCTGGCGCAGTGGGCTTTTCTCCGAGGCGACGCGTGTAGAGCTCATTCAGCCTCGCGGTAAGTTTTTCAGCCAATCCGCGGGAATTGGTAAACACCAAAGTGGCGCGATGACGTAACACTTCATCCAGAATGCCAGCTTCAATATGTGGCCAGATGGAGCCGGCGGACAGCGTAGCATCCTGCACCGAACGGCTATCGGCGCGCTGCTGAATATCTGTCATATCTTCAACAGGCACGCGGATGGTGAGTTGCAATGGACGCTGTGCGGCCGGATTCACGATCAGCGTTTCGCGACTCCCACCTAGAAACCGTGCGACGGCCTCCGGCGGTTTTACCGTGGCGGAGAGGCCGATACGCTGCGCAGGGTGCGTTAGCAGCGTATCCAGCCGTTCAAGGCTGAGCGCCAGATGCGCGCCGCGTTTGCTGCCCGCGATGGCATGTACTTCATCAACAATCACCGTAGAGATGCCACGCAGCGTGTCGCGGGCTTTTGATGTCAGCATCAGAAATAATGATTCGGGTGTGGTGATCAAGATATCCGGTGGGCGCCGCTGTAATTTTGCCCGCTCGCTGCTGAGCGTATCGCCCGATCGCATGCCCACCTCCAGGGTGATCTCGGCTTCACCGCGTTTGCGCCGCTCTTCAGCCACCCCCGCTAAAGGCCGTTGCAGATTGCGCTGAACATCCGCCGCCAGCGCTTTCACCGGAGAGAGGTAAAGAATGCGTGTTCTGTGGCTTCGTTCGGGGAGATCTTCGGCACTGCGTTCACGAAACAGGGCATCAATCGCATAGAGAAATGCCGCCAGCGTTTTACCAGAACCGGTGGGCGCAATCACCAGACAGTTCTTACCGCTCGAAATGGCCTGCCAGGCTTCATGTTGTGCGGGCGTCGCCGCTTTAAAGGTGTCGCGAAACCATTGCTGCGTGGCGGCGGTAAACAACGCGAGTGAAGAGGCTGGCATCCGATGCTCCTGGGGTTTCAAAGAGGACTTTCAGCAGTGTAGCCTGCAGCATGATTGTGAGCAGGTTATATACTTGATGTTTTGGCTGATTTTTTCATCAACAGGAGTGAGAAATGATGATGTTCAAACGCGCACTACTATTGGCGTTGCTTCCGGGAACCGTGCTGGCTGCCCCGATATTTACGCTGCAATCATCGGATTTTAACGACAGTGCCATGCTGGATAAAACCTTTGCAGGTAACAACAAAAGTAACCCGTCATGCACCGGCGACAATGTGTCGCCCGCTCTAAGCTGGTCAAATGCACCGGCCGGCACCCGCAGCTTTGCGCTGATGCTGACCGATCCCGTGGGAGGAAAAGGCTTAGGCGTGACACATATGGTGGCCTATAACATCGCGGCGGATCGCACGCAGTTTGCGCAGGGCGAATTAAGTAAAGGCGAAGGATACACTGGAGGTAAGAATTCGCCGGGCACCACAAGTTATTACGGTCCATGCCCGCCGGTGGGAAGTGGCATACATCATTATAACTTCGTAATGGTGGCGACAGATTTGCCGGTAAATCAATTGCCTGGCGGACTGACACATGATGAGTTGATCGCCAAATTGAAAGGCCATACCTTGGGGGCTGCCACCATTGTGGGGCGATTTACCAACGATAAGTAAGTCATACGGCCGCCTGAACAGGCGGCCGTGACAACGTCACTCTACAGGATAGATAGAATCTGCCAACGTGCCCCGACGATCCAGTCTGCGTGCGGCTAACCACAGCAATGCGGTGACAAACCAGCCAATAATCCACGACACATCATTGCCTGCAAATATCCAGGTCAATGAGCCATGGTGCAGCGGATTATCAATAAACGGCAGTTGCACCATCACACCCAGGAAATAGACCACAATTCCTGCCCAGTTCCAGCGTCCATAACGACCATCAGGCTGTGAGAGTGCCGGAATATCCACGCGCCCTTTGGTGATGAGATAAAAATCGGTAAGGCTGATTGCGCTCCACGGAACAAAGAAGGCCAGCAGGAACAACAGGAAATGGGTAAACGACTTGAGGAAGGCCGGTTCACTGATCAGGGCGATGATGCAGGCAATCGTGACCATCAACACCACAAACAGAACCCGACCACCACGGCTGAGGGACGTTTGCTGCCGGAAGCCTGACACGATGGTGGTGAGTGACATAAAACTGCCGTAAGCATTCAGGGTAGTGAAGGTAATCTTGCCAAAACAGATAGCAAAGTAGATCACCATTGCCATGGTCGCGCTACTGCCCAGACCCACGATATATCCCACTTCATTGCCGGAAAACGCTTTTCCGGCAATCGCCGCCACAATCACGCCCAACGTCATGGAGGCTTGTGTGCCTAAAACGGTGCCGAAAAACACCGAACTGAACAGCTTTTTCGCCGAGACGTTAGCCGGTAGGTAGCGTGAGTAATCAGATACATACGGGCAAAAGGCTATCTGCCAGGAGGATGAAAGTGAAACGGCCAGCAGGAAGTTGGCAATAGTGAAGTGCTGATTTTGCCATACGGCGGACAAATCATGCGTGGAAAGCAGGGTGATGAACAGATAAGCGAAGGCCAGCACACCGATCACACTCGCCACTTTACCCAGCTTGTGAATTACCCGGTATCCGAGCACCGCAATCACCACAATGATGGCGCTGAACAGGATCATACCCGTCGCGTTGCTCACATTAATCAGCTTTGCCAGTGCCTGACCGGCCAGCACGGTGCCACTTGCCGAAAATCCAACATACATAATGCATACCAGTACCAACGGGATCACCGCACCAAACACGCCAAACTGCATGCGGCTGGTGATCATCTGCGGTAAGCCAAGACGTGGGCCCTGAATGGCATGCAACGACATAATGGCGGCACCAATAATCTGGCCCACCAACAGACCCACAAGCGACCACACCACATCGCCGCCCAACACCACGGCGAGCGCTCCGGTGACAATGGCGGTGATCTGCAGGTTACCGCCAAACCAGAGAGTGAACTGGCTGAAAGGGTGGCCATGACGTTCGCGGTGCGGGATGTAATCGATAGAACGGGTTTCAGACAGGCGCTGGTTTTCTGTGTCTGAATAATCGGCTGCAGGTGATTCGGCTGACATAGTTTCCTCGCTGAAACAATGAACGCAGGGCGTTATGTTATTTTTGTTTATCAGTTGTATTTGCAATAGGCGATACATGTATATACATGTATCGATATTGTCACGCGAGAAACGAAGTTACAAGGCAGCCTGTCATTGGAAAATGTGATGACGCTGGCAAGGTTGTCATCAATAGGAAAGGGTGAGGAGAGGGTCAGCCGCTGTGATTATCAGTGGCCCTGGGTCCAGGGATTAAAGTCGCGGTCAGCTGAATCTTGTTTGGCGGGTTCATCCAGAGAATCCAGGTACAGCGCTTCCACTTCAGCACGCGCCCATGGTGTGCGACGCAGGAATTTGAGGCTGGATTTTACGCTGGGATCGTTTTTAAAGCAGTTGATATTGATGAGTTTACTCAGTTCAACCCAGCCATAACGCGCCACTAATGCATTAACAATCATTTCCAGCGTCACGCCGTGCATGGGATCTTTAGAAGAGTGAGGGGTCATATTACGTCCTAATTTGCAGGCGGATGATTGGCGGGCAAGATTACAAGAAAGCCGTGCCGGCAGCAATGGTGTAGACTTGAGCTTAGCCATTTACTGAGGAAATAACGCGATGAGCGATAAGAAAATGATTTCAATCGACCAGTTCAATGAAGCTGAGCGAAGTGAAGTGGATGAAATCTTCAAAGGGTTAATGGAAAAACATCGCCAGCGCAGTGGTAAAGAGCCTGATGCGAAAAAAGAGAAAGAATATACCGCAGATGCGCGTCAGCAAGTCATGACCAGCAAGCTAGCCAAAGAAAAAGCCAAAGCGGACAAAGCAAAGAAAACACCTGCGCGCCGCAAGAAACCTGAAGCGCAATCTGCCAGCGAAGTCAGTGACTTCAACTGGTCTGCCTCAATTAATAAAGGGCGTCGTTAGGCGTTAACTCAGCAATCCGGCGCCCACATTCACCGACAATCCCAGAATGGCCAGATTGAAAATAAACGAGATCACCGATTGCAGCAGCGCCAGCTTGCGCATTTCGGTGGTGCCCGTTGCCACATCAGCGGTCTGTGATGCAACCGCGATGGTGAATGAGAAATAGAGAAAATCCCAGTATGCCGGTTCGTCCGGTTTTTCCGGGAAAATCATGGGTGTGACATTCTGGCTGCGATGCAAATAGTGTTGATGCGCATAATGCATGGCAAACGAACTTGGCAGTAATGCCCATGAGACAATCAATGTCATGGCCGTTAGCAGCAGATGTAACACGCGTGGTGTGCCGGTGAGATGTTTGAGCGCCGGCAGTTCGCTCATGATCGCCACGATGCTGATCATGCAGGCCACAATGACCATACCCAAAACTAACGCAGCGCTCTGATCTTGCATCTGAGCGATACGTTTGATCTCGCCAGCATCGGTACGCAGCATGCGAAACCAAATAAACCACAGATAAAGCCACGCCAGCACATTCCAGCCAATCAGCACGCGCTGCAGTTCTCCCAGTTTTGCAGGCAGTAAGAAATAGCAGACGACCCCGGCAACAATCGATATCAACAGACGTAGCCGCGCGAACAGATGTGTGGTGAGCGAAAAGGGCATGATGTTTTTTTTGCTGGGGTTTGAATCAGTTAACTGTAGTTGATGGCAGGAAAAACGCCTGAGATAGCGGTTAAGAATCATATCGGGATTTGAATGATTGTCGGTTTAGGACACTGGCTGAACGCTGCATTCTCTGACGTCGCTACGTGAATTCTGAGATTTTATGTGAGGGATTATTGCCAAAGATTGGCGTAGCGACGCCTTAATTTGGCGGCATTTTAAACGATTAATGAAGGGGGGATTGATAACTTAGCCACGCCTTTCAGGATGAGAGTGACAATAAGTCTACCTGAAGAACACATATAGGGTGCTTTCATGTGTACTTGTCTCATACGAGTGAGCAGTTTTCATGAGTTAAGCGGCACAGCCCATGTTGAGCCATTTACGATGTGAACGGCTGAGCAGAGTGGAGGGTTCGATGACAATTCAGGATCGGAAGTCGTTTGCGTCAGCATGGGGCGCTGGCAATTTACAGCAACGCAATCAAATATCAGTAAAGGAGATAGTCCAGCGGAGCCTGGAGTGCGCAACCCGATACCTTATTTAACATAATATACATTATCCGTACTTTTATTATCTGGCTAAATTAAGGCGACCTCCCGGGAAATACGTGCGTTTTGTTGAGCTGGATGTGCTCTATAGCGTTCCACTAATGCGACGGTTTCTGGCATCGGACACATGCCTGAAATGAAAATTTGAAGCGTCAAATCAGATGAGGTTTCCCGTCCGCGACACGTCAGCGATGATGACCTGCCACCGACGGGAAATGATGAATTACTTCTTTCCGTTGCCGGCGTCCCGCGCTTTCAGACGGCAGGCTTCGACAACCCACGCCGAGAAGTTTTGAATGTTTTCGCTCTTCATACTCTCTTCAATTTGATCAATCAGCAGATGTGGAAAACGAATATGCTTTCGTCGGGTTTTGGAGTTTGTCATTTTATCCATGGTGATCCCTGGTCAGTTGTCTCACAAGTTTTATTTTTGTATTGATTAAGCATCTGCCCAGGTTGACCCTAAGCAGATGTAAATAAACCAAAAAACAGATCCCTGCTCTTGTTATTGTTTATCGAGCAGTAACCGACTGTCCGCGAGGGAAAGTGGCTGGATCTGATGGGTCACCAGCAGCGTGGTTTTACCCTTAATAAGTTCTTTCAAGCAGTTAAGTACTAATTCGGTATTTACTGCGTCTAGCCCTTCGGTGGGTTCGTCCAGCAACACGATCGGTGCATGGGAAAGATACGCGCGGGCAATCCCAATCCTGCGGGCCTGACCACCAGACAGACGCCCTCCTAACTCTCCCACCAGGGTGTCGAGCCCCAGCGGAAATGCGCGGACTTCGTCGTCTAAAGCGGCGCGCGCCAGTGCATCCCATAAAGCCTCGTCATCCGCATCCGGTGCAACCAGGCGCAGGTTGTCTCGAATCGATGCGTTAAACAGATAGGTTTTCTGGCCAACCACTGAAATCATCTGGCGCAGCGTATCTTCTGAAAGCGTCCTGACCGGGCGACCGCCGATAGACACATCCCCTGCTGTCGTTTCCCAGAATCCTTGCACCAGATTCAGTACGGTGGTTTTTCCCGCTCCGCTGGGACCTAAAATCGCCAGACAATGGCCGGCCGGCACGGTAAAGCTCAGCTTATCCAGTACCTTAGGCGCATCAGGCGTGTAACGCATTGTCACGGAAGAAAATGACAACTCGCTGCTTTCCGGTATCGGGCTGGTTTCAGGCAGGACAATCGCCGGTGTCAGCTCCGTCATGGAGAACAGACGGCGTGCAGCTGCGCGCGTAGTGCCGAGGGCAGCAAAGGCCGCGGGCAACCCGGCCACCGCTTCAGTACTCGCCAGGATGGTGAACAGCAACATCACGATTTCACTGGCAGTAATACCGGTTGCGTGCCCAGTGTTGAAGAGCAGGATAAAAGCGAAAAATAACCCGAGCTGTCCCATTAAGGCGCAGATCGCCCCGCCGCTGGCGCTGATCCAGGCTTGCCGACGCTGTGCGCTGATCAGTTGCTGAGAAAGCTGGCGCAGATGATCGGTTTGATGACTAACGGCTCCGACCATCTGTAACTCTGCTAATCCACGCACCAAATCGGTGGATGCGGCCTGAACGGATGAGCGCACGGTAGCGATCTGGTTGCCACAGGCTTGCGTCAGTGAGGCCACAATCCACGGCACGACCACGCCCGCAAGTATCAGCACCACCGCATCAATCAAGGCCACTGAAGGTGAGAACCAGCAAATTCCTGCCAAAATGATGAGCGACGAGATCAGCCCTGCAATGGCCGGCGTCAGAATACGCAGATAGAAATTGTCGAGGCTATCTATATCAGCGCGAAAACGCGCCAGCACATCCCCATCGCGAAAATCCTGCAGTCGCGCAGGCGCAAGATGGGCTAAATGCTGATAGAACCAGACACGTAAAACCGACAACAAGCGCAAAGTTGCATCGTGCGTCACCAATCTTTCCAGATAGCGCGCGAAAGTACGCAATACCGCGAGCCCACGAATCGCTGCAGCCGGAGTGAAAAACTCCAGTGCCAGTGAGCCTACGCCCGCCAGCGCCATGGACGTAATGAACCAGCCTGATAAGGCGAGCAGCGCCACGTTGGAGAGAATCACAATCACAGAGAGCAATATTCCCACCGCCATGCGGAAACGCCATGGACGCGCCAGGCGCAAGAGATGGCAAAGATCCTTCATGCGAGGTCTCCTGTTTGCAGACGCTCGAGTTCAGCGAAGACGCCAGCCTGATCGCGCAATGCTTGCGGCGTCCCAGCTTCAACCACCCGCCCTTTCTCCAGCACGATAACGCGGTCGGCCGTGGCAGCGATTTCCGTATCGTGGGTGATTATCAAGCGTGCGCTATCCGGTAATGCATCACCCAAGGCGGCAATCATCTGCTGTGCCGTCTGGCGATCCAGCGCCACCGTGGGTTCATCGAGAACCACTACGGCTGGCGCACTCAATACAGCACGTGCCATCGCAATACGCTGGATCTGCCCACCAGATAGCCCTTTCCCACCGTCGCCCAAGGGGTAATCATACTGTGCCGGTAGTGACTGGATAAAGGTGTCAGCCTGAGCCAGCTGTGCTGCTGCTTCAACCTTGTCCTGGCTGATACCTGAACGCGACAACAGGATATTTTCCGCAATCGAACCGGCAAACATAGTGGGCCGCTGCGGCAGCCAACCAATCTGTTGCTGCCATGCAGGAAGATCTAATGAAGAAAGATTCTTGCCATCAATGACGATGCGTCCTGAGTTGGGCGAGATAAAGCCCAGTAGCATTCGCGATAAGGTGGTTTTACCGGCACCGCTGGTGCCGACGATCGCCAGTGTTTCCCCGCTGCGCAAAGTAAAGGAAACATCGGTGACACCGCCGCCCTCTTCATACTGATAGCTCACGCCTTCGACGTTGATTTCACGAGGTTTCGCCGGGAGCGCGTCATTACCCTGTGACGATTCCGGCGCTTCAGCATTCAGGATCGCCAGTAGACCTTCCGTCGCGCCAATTGCATCCATTCGGGCATGATAGTGCGTGCCCAAATCGCGCAGCGGACGGAAAAATTCCGGTGCCAGCAACAAGGCAAACAGCCCTGGCAGGAAGCCCATTTCGCCATAGAACAGACGGAATCCGACATACACCGCTACCATCGCGGTGCTGATGGTGGCAAAAAATTCCAGCACCAATGATGAAAGGAATGCCAGTCGCAACACCTTCATGGTGGTCTGACGATAGCTGTCCGAGATCGCCGCGATAATGTTCGCTTGTCGACGCGCTGCATTGGTCTGGCGTAACGTTGTCAGGCCAGCAATCACATCAAAGAAGTGCGCACTCATTAGGCTGAGCTTGTGCCACTGCTTGAGGCTCATTTTCTCCGCGCCCTTTCCTACCACGATCATGAACAACGGCACCAGCGGCGCGGTGATCAGCATGATCAAGCCGGAAACCCAGTCAAAAGGAAAAAGCGCCACCAGAATGGCAAGCGGCACAATGCCGATGATGATTTTTTGCGGAAGGAAACCGGAAAAATAAGCTTCGATAGCTTCGACGCCCTCACCAAGTGAGCTGGCGATACTGCCCGTACGTTGATGCTGGCTCCAGGCGGGACCCAGTGTGGCGATGCGATCTAACAACATCCCGCGCAATCCCTGACGGATACGTGCGGAGGCTTCAAACGCAAAACCCTGACGCAGGATATCGATACCCGCGCGCAGCAACATCACAACCGGCAGCAATAAGAGATAAGGCAATAGCGCGGTGAAGGTTTTACCACCGAGGACGGCGTTGCTGATTAGCCAGGCTAACAGCCAACACTGTGCAATCATCAGTATGGCATTGAGCGCCGCCATACTGATGGACAGTGAAAATAAACCGCCCGCCTGGCGACGCAGGCTTGAAAGCCAACGTTCAGCCAGGCGGGCTGCCATTCCACCAGGAGGAGAGCTAGCAGACATGATGTCTTAGTGACCCCCGTGACCAACCAGCTTGGAGATACGGCCGCGGAATACCCAGATCTGATACCAGTTGTACATCAGCATCACCGGAACAAAACCGCCCATGGTCATGGTGAAGGTAATCAGCGAAACCTGAGGGCTCGCGCCCGCCCAGATGGTCCAGGTGCCTGGCACGATCCACGGGAACATGGTCAGTAACATACCGAAGCCCAGAATAAATGCCGCGCCATTGAACCACATCACCGCTGCAAAATCTTTGTCCTTCAGGGTGTCACGACGCACCTGATCAATACAGACCAGAGCGATTAAGCCAAACAGGCCCCAGATCCAGAAATGCGGACCAAACCATTTCGCACGTGCCCAGTCGAAGATCACCGCACTCCACACCCAGGTAATCACCACGGCAGCGATAGCTAACCAGAAGATCACCGCCGTCCAACGTGCTGCATCCTGACGAATCGGTTCATTTTTCTCGAAGCGAGCACGTACGAACAGCACGCCTGCCAGCGTCATTGCCACGCAGGAAGCCACGCCGGTCCAAATGGAGAACGCTGAAATAAAGTTAAATGCGCCACCCACGTAAGTTGGTACACCCTGTGCAGGCGAATCCATCTGGAAACCTTGCAGCAACGCGCCAACGCTCATCCCACCAAAGAAAGTCACCGCGAGGCTGGCGACACCGAAGATGCCGTCAGAAAACTTCTGCCAGAATGGCGAGGCCAGATGACGAAATTCCAGTGCCACGGCGCGGGACATAATGCCCCACAGCACCAGCGCCATTGGCACCATCAGATAGCTAAATGCCGAACCGTACACAAACGGGAAGGTGCCGAACATAATACCACCGGCGACGATCAGCCAGGTTTCATTGGCATCCCAGGTGCCGGCCATTGCCGACATGATCGCGCCACGTTCATCATGGTCGCGGACGAAGAGCGAGAAGATCCCCGCCCCCAGGTCGGCACCATCCAGTGCGATATATAAAAGAACGCTGATACCAAACGCTAACCACCAGGCGATGATCAGGAAGTGCTGAGTCGAATTAAGCATGTCCATGGATTTCTTCTCCCATCAAACCGGACGGATATATTCAGGATGGTCAGCGTGACCACTGGCAGGCATATCAAGGTGACCTAAATGCTCATGCCCTTCGCCCGGTATTTTGCTGGTTAAATCAGGTCCCATACGTACCACTTTAGCGAGGAACCAGATGGTGCCTGCCACCACAGCGGTTTCAAAGATAGCGAAGCCCACCAGCCAGAAGATCGCCAGACCCAGGGTCATAGGACTCATACCGTCTTCGGTGCGCATCAGGCCATACACGATCCACGGCTGACGGCCAATTTCGCGCGTCCACCAGCCCGCAATCACTGCGATATAAGGCAGGACTACCATGATAACGGCCAGCGCCAGGAACAGCTTATTGCGCGGAGCCAGCTCAGCGGTCATGCGACGACGAGCAATCAGCCAGACGCCCCAGAGGCTCACCAGCAACATGGCACCCGCAGCACCTGACATGGCGCGGAAAGCGTAGAACGGCAACACCACAGGCGGTTGCTGATCTTTCGGGAAGCTGTTCAGGCCCGTTACCGTACCGTTCCAGGTTTTGGTTTCAATCAGGCTTAAACCGTGCGGAATATCGATTGACCATGCGAGGCCGGTGCCTTCTTTGTTTGGCCAACCGAGGATGTGCCAGGCACTGTTGACGTTACCCGCAGAATCATAGGTATCGTAGTGCCCTTCCATTGCTGCCAGCGCGGCCGGTTTATGTTCCAGCGTGGCTTCACCCAGCACGTCACCCATATAGATCTGAACGGCGGCGACCACGGCCAGCGCCATCAGTGAATATTTCAGCGGCTTCAGGAACAGATCAACATGACGCTGTTTCAGCACATACCAGGCGCAGGTCGCCACCACGAAGCACAGCGAGAGCTCGAAGCTTGCCAACAGCATGTGCGGGAAAGCACTGCGCGCATTCGGATTAAACAGCGCGGCCAGCCAGTCGGTTACGATGAAAATACCGTTATGCAGTTCAACACCGGTTGGCGTTTGCATCCAGGAGTTAGCCACCAGGATCCACATCGCAGAAAGCGTAGAAGAGAGCGCTACGTTAAAGGTCGCAAACAGGTGCATCCCTTTACTGATCTTGCCCCAGCCAAAAATCATCAGTCCGATAAAGCCGGCTTCGTACATAAAGGCGGTGATGGTCTCATAGCCGAGCACCTGACCAAAGAACGGCCCGGCAGCCTGCGAGAAGCGACCATAAAGAATACCAAAGGCCATTTCCATGGTGACACCGGTTGCCACGCCAGCACCGAAGTTAACGATAAACAGTTTTTCAAAGAAGCGACACAGGCGATACCACTGCTCATCTTGCTTCCTGACCCACATCAGTTCAGAGATGAACAACAGTGCAGCCAGTCCAATGGTTAGCGGGGGAAAAATGATGTGAATGGATGAAATTAGCGCGAAGTCAATACGCGTGATCAGCGATGTAAGATCGTTACTTAGCATGACTATCTTCTTTTTTTGAGTGACCGAATTAGTTAACGGCAATCCAGCGCCGTTTCACATGTTATGAAGTGAGATGAAGCAAGCTCGTGCATAACAAGTTGAAATCGGTGCCGCACTGTCGTCTTTCTCTTAACCACGAGCAACAACCACAGTTTAATTTCCAGACAGGTGACGTCTGGGAAATGGGATATTCACTTCGGCGTTCGTTCCGGAGAAAGAACGGGAAAATAAATCATGATTGTTAACGAAATGTCAGTCGATAACACTTGCAGGCGTAGGTATCGACACGGCTCGTAATAAGAATTTTTCTGTAAATTATTCTATATTTTCGTTTACACAAAGGCATCCAAATTAAAGGGGCAACTTGTAACAAAAAGAAAAAATTCGCTGTATAAATGAATGATTTTCATGTGAATTAAATGTAATAAGAGCGTTAACTTATGAGGAATCCTTGATTTTAATCAAGTTAATTCAAGGCCTTAGCGTTGTTTTGAGCGTTAATTATGATGCGCTGAAGAGTGAAAGAATCGGCGTGCAGCCCGTAATGATGCGATTATCTTATTATTTAGCAGAGTTACAATTACCGTAGACATACGCTCAACATCAATAATACGGAATTTTAACAAGCATTGAGTTATTGTATTTTAATAACAGCCAGAATGATTTAATTTAACAAACCAAATACAATTATCACTTTCAGAACACTTAATTTCTGCGCCATCAAATATTTAAAAACTTCTCTATTAAATATACCGACTCGTAACATTAAAGACACACCGTGCGCACACTTGTCACATTAATAATGAATCTGGCGACATTTATTTAAGGCAAATAAGGAGTCTGGACAGGCAGTGTGAGTGGAAGCACGCGGTCACGCGTGGAAACGAAGATTTTGCAGAGCGAATGAAGAATGCCGACAACCCATAAGGTTGTCAGCACAGGAGAACGTCAGCGTGCAGGGTAATTCGTGTTTTAGTGTGAGCCTGGAATGGCGACCCGCCCGTCGAATAACAAACGTGCCGTGCGTATCAGGCCGCTTTGCGTCACCTTCCCTGTCTCATCACAGGTAAGCATCACGCTAAACTCGCCGCTGGGATGCTCTACCGCCAGACGCTGCTGCCTGGCATCGGTGATCTGCGCGATGCCCTGCGTCACGGAACCGGGGATCAGGCAGGCTGTAGCCACACTCACCGCGCCCAGTACGCCAATAGAAGCATGACAGCGATGGGGAATAAATGTCCGCGTGGATAGCGCACCGCCATTAGCGGGCGGCGCGATCAGGGTCATTTTCGGCACGGTTCGTTTCGTCACATCCCCGAGATTCATCAGCGGACCCGCTTGTAAGCGGATGGATTCCAGGCGTGCTTTTAACTCAGCATTACTCTCCAGCTGTTCGCGGGTCTCCTGTCCAGTGCATCCCACATCCTCAGCACGCAGGATCACCACGGGCATACCGTTATCGATGCAGGTCACCTCAATCCCGTCAAACCGATTACGCGCCTCTCCGGTCGGTAACAGCGATCCGCAGCTGGAGCCTGCAATATCCTCGAATTGCAAAATTTGCTCTGCGCCAAAACCGGGCACGCCGTCTATCTGGGTATCGCCCTGATATTCCACCGTGCCATCAGGCGTGGCAAATTGCGCCACTGCGATTTGCCCGGTGTTGACCATAAAGATGCGCACGCGCGTGATGTCGCCCTGTGCCCTTATCAGGCCCTTCTCAATGGCAAAAGGCGCCACGGCGGCGAGGATATTGCCGCAGTTCTGTCCATAATCGACTACTGCTTGATCCACGTTAACCTGTGCAAACAGGTAATCGATATCTGCATCAGGCCGCGTGGAGGGAGAAATTATCGCTACTTTACTGGTCAGCGGATCAGCCCCACCGATGCCATCAATTTGACGGGGATCGGGTGAACCCATGACGGCCAGCAACACGCGATCTCGTAGCGGCCCCGCTTCTGGCAGATCGCTGGCAAGGAAACAGGCGGCTTTAGAGGTGCCGCCTCGCATTAAGACACAGGGTATCAGCGTCTGTTTCATAGCGAACTCTTTTGCAGGGCATCCAGAGAATCCACGTAGCGCAATCCCTTTTCCGCTAACGCGCCACGCATCTGATAAATATCCAGCCCGAGTTCCCCCGCAGCCAGTCTTACTCGTTTACTCTCCTCATTGGCGACCCGCTGTTGGGTGGTCTCGGCGATGGTTTTCGCATCCACTCGCGGCACAATCACTACGCCATCATCATCGGCAACCACGATATCGCCAGGAAGAACCAGCTGACCGGCACAGAGAATTGGCACATTCACCGACCCCAGCGTGGCTTTAACGGTTCCCTGAGCAAACACCGCACGTGACCAGACCGGGAAACCCATCTCACGCAGGGTTTGGCTGTCACGGATACCGATATCGCCCACCAGCGCCACTACGCCACGCGCCTTTAATGAAGTGGCCAGCAGATCACCGAAGAAGCCGTCATGGCAATCCGAGGTCGGCGACACCAACAGCACATCGCCCGGCTGGCACTGTTCCACGGCCACATGAAACATCCAGTTATCACCGGGAGAAACCAGCACCGTGACCGCACTACCGGCGATCGAGCTGCCCTGCTGGATTGGCCGTATCCGCACATCGAGCAAACCTTGACGCGCTTGCGCTTCATGGACAGTCGCGACACCGGCACGGGCAAATTGTGCAATCAGAGCGGAATCGGCCCGCTCAATTTGCGTAACCACGATGCCTTTCTGGTTAACCCCGCTCATGAAAGATCCTCCGTCACCCGTGGGAACAGACTCTGATAGCCTTCGCCGTGGGTGATGACGCGCGTGGAAGTGATCCCCGTATTACGTTTGGCCTGTACGCCGCGCTGGAGCGCCACGCGCGTGTAGTATTCCCACAGGTGTTCCTGCCCGGCCATGCACTGAATCGCCTGATATTTCTTTTCCCAGACCGAGGTGATATCCAGCAGCACATCCGGTTTCCACAGGCATTGTTCAGGCTGATGCGGTTCAAAACAGTAAACCGGCGGTGCACCGATAATTGGTTCTCCCGGACGATACCCCTCTGCCTGTGCAATGATACGTGCTTCCTGGGTGAGATTCGCCGCCAGGGGATGATCGTAGTTGTAAGGATCGGCAATCGAATGCGTCAGCACAAAGTGAGGCTGCACGCGGCGAAACACATCAGCGAGGCGAAACAGCGTTTCCTTATCCGCGCGAAGGGGATAATCGCCGAGATCGAAGAACTCAATGCTGGCACCTAACACATCCGCGGCCCGTTCGGCCTCGGCCTGACGATGCTGCTTGACGGTCTGCTCGGTCATATTGCCTTTGCGCCACAGTTTTGCCGACTCACCGCGCTCCCCGTAAGAGAGGCAGACGACGTGCACGTCATAGCCGCTCGCACTGTGCAACGCGATGGCCCCGCCTGCGCGCCAGACAAAGTCAGCGGAATGGGCACTGACCACCAAGGCACTCTTTTTCACTGCGTTTTCCATTATGTTCCCCTGCTATTGCGTTTTTTTCATCCTGACACGCACCACCGTGACCGAATAATGCCTTTCATTGTGCGAGCTATGATTTTTATTTATGTTGTGATCATTATCAGAGGTTCAGGGGCATAGGGCATGCAGGAACAGGAAGACACTAACCATATTAAAATCATGCAGCTAAGGTCACTTTGTATGATTGCAGAACGGGGAACCGTCTCGGAGGCTGCGGAAGATTTATTTCGCACACAATCGGCGGTGACGCGATCGATACGTGATCTGGAACACACTCTTGCCACGCCTTTGTTTGAACGTCATGCCAGCGGGATGCTGCTCACCGAGGATGGCAAATGTGTACTGCCCCGCGCACAGCGTGCCCTCCAGGAACTCAAACAGATACCTGCACTTCTCGCTCGATTTAAACTGCGCGAGTCCATGCGGGATGACGCCGAACCGATTTGGTTGTTCAACGTCAGACGCCTGCAGATATTTTTACGGCTGTTTCATCTGCAGCACACGCAAAGCGTGGCCAGCTCGCTGGATATCAGCCAGCCCGCCGTCAGTGCAGCGCTCAAGGTGCTGGAGAAAGGGGCCAATATCGTGCTGTTCCAGCGCTCGCCGCGAGGTATGCAGCCGACGGCCGCCGCACGTGAGATGGCGCCACATATCAGCCGCGCCCTGAATGAAATTCGCCATATCCCGGAAGATCTTGCCGCCCAGCAAGGTGTTCTGCAGGGCACCGTTCATATTGGTGCCCTGCCATTGTGTCGTAGTGTGTTATTGCCACGCGCGATTGCCCGTCTGGTGACGGCACATCCGGCGATCAAAGTCGTGACCAATGAAAGTGCCTTTAGCACGCTGATTACCGAACTCCGGGCCGGCGACGTTGATCTGATTGTCGGGGCTTTGCGTCATGACAGCAACGTTACTGATATCGATAATCGTCGGCTGTTCAGCGAAGAACTGGTACTGCTCGCCAGGCCACAACATCCGTTAGCCGGTCGAACGTTAACCGCTGCCGATCTCACCGACACACAGTGGATTTTGCCGCGTGAAAACAGCCCGGCCCGCCATCTCTTAGAACACGCCTTTGCGACGCTGGACATCCCGTCACCCAAACCGGTGGTGGAGAGCGGTGACCTGGCGATCGTGCGAGGCTTATTAATGGACTCCGACATGGTGGCAGCCGTGTCATGGCACCAGCTGGAGTACGAATTGAAGTCAGGTGTGCTCCAACCTCTGTCCTTCACCCTGCCCGATACGCGTCGTGATATCGGCATCACGTTGCGCGCGGGTGCGCTGCATTCCCCGGCCACACTGGCACTGATTAAGTGCATCAACGCCGAAGCTAATACGACAGCGACCTAAACGAAATTCATACAATGTTGATACGCCGTTTACCCCTACCCCCTTTCCCACGGGCAGCACAAACCCGCATTTACACCGTGGATTATGACAACTCGCTCACAATATAAACGTAACTCATACCGCTAAAAGCCTTTTTTGACAGACAGCCTGCCACACGGTGCTTACCGTGGAGCTGGAATAGTTAATCATGACTTGTCATTCAATAGACTTTGCGTGCCCGAAGAGAGAGCGAACGTATGAATACAAATAAGCTGGTCGACATCAAAGCCTGGATTGATTCACGACCCATTTCCGCCTTTCAGTGGCGCGTGTTATTCCTCTGCCTGATCATCATTATGTTCGACGGTTACGATGCTGCCGTGATGGGATTTATTGCGCCTGCGCTGATTGAGCAGTGGCATATCTCACGCGCCGCGATGGGGCCGATTCTTGGCGCGGCGATGTTTGGCGTGGCGATTGGCGCATTGATCGCGGGTCCCTTATCCGATCGATTTGGCCGAAAAAAAATCATCCTGCTCGCGGTTATGATCTTCTCCGCTTTCAGTCTGATTTGCGCTTTCGCCACCACGCCGCTGCAAATGGCGATAATGCGATTCATTGCCGGGCTCGGGCTGGGCGCGGTCATGCCCAACTGCGTCACGCTGCTGGCAGAATATATGCCTGAGCGTCGTAAGGGCGTGATGATTACCCTGATGTTCAGCGGCTTTAACATCGGCTCCGGTCTGGGGGGCTTTATCGCGGCCGCGTTGCTGGCGCACTATCACTGGAATGCGGTGTTGATTTTCGGCGGTGCACTGCCGCTGCTCCTGCTGCCCTTATTAGGTTATCTGCTACCCGAATCCGCGTTAAATTTGGTGGTGCGCCGTGCACCTCGCGCACAGATTGCTGCGCTGCTTAATCGCATGGGCGGCCAGTTTCAGCAGGATACGGCGTTCGTGCTCAACTCTCCCCGCATCAATCGCAACAGCACCATCTCCCAGCTCTTCCACCACGGTTTTGCTCGCGGCACGATCATTTTGTGGGTGACATACTTCATGGGGCTGTTCGTGATTTATCTGCTTAACGGCTGGCTGCCGACCATTATGCGCTCGGGCGGTATTTCCCTCGAACAAGCGGCGATTCTGGCGGGGTTATTCCAGCTTGGTGGTCCGCTGGGCGGTATTCTGGTCGGTGCATTGATGGATAAATGCAACGCCAGAGTAGTGATTGGCGTGGTCTATCTGCTGGGTTGTCTCTGCTTGCTAGCACAAGGCATCTTCGCGTTTTCCGGGGTGGCGCTGGGCGTATTCATTTTCATTATCGGCATGTGTATTAATGGCGCACAGAATGGTCTACAGGTTTATTCCCCTGCTTATTACCCTACCGAAATGCGCGCCACCGGCGTGAGCTGGATGCACGGCATAGGCCGTACCGGTGCGATTCTCAGTTCTTCGATTGGCGGCTTGCTGATGGGTGCGTTCCCGGCGCAGTCGGCGATTTTCTTTATTCTCGCGCTACCCGCGCTACTGGCTGCGATCAGCATTGTGCTTCATCGCAATGTTTCTCTGTCTCTGAAAATAAAGGGCGCAGCACTGGATGACCTTCCGGCGCTGTCACAAACCCTCAATAAATAGGAATGGCATCATGACATCTCAACTTTCTGAACCCTGCTTCGATATTGCGCATCTGGCTCACGTGGAGCTTTACACTGACAAGTTTGAAGAGAGCCTCAACTTCTTTGTCAATGTTTATGGCTTGACGGTCACCGCACAGGACAACGATCACGCCTGGCTGCGCGCCTGGGATGATTATGAGTTTCACAGCCTGAAGCTTACGCGTCATCACACGACCGGCGTGGGGCACATTGCCTATCGCGCCGCTTCACAGGCTGCGCTGGAACGGCGTGTTGCGGCGATTGAAGCCAGCCCCTATGAAGTGCTTGGGTGGGTCAACGACGATCAGGGTCATGGACAGGCATTTCGCTTTACCGATCCTTTTGGCCACATTTTTGAGATCTATTACGACACGGTCCGTTATCAGGCACCCGATGACCAACGACCGTCGCTGAAAAACCTGTCTCAGCGTTACCATGCGCGTGGCGCCTGTCCGCGTCGTCTGGATCACCTCAATCTGTTGGCTGCCGATGTCAGTGAATTCAAGCGCTTTATGGAAACCTGCTTAGGCTCCCGCGTCACAGAGATGATTCAGCTGGATAATGGGCGGATTGGTGGCGGCTGGTTCACCATCAATAATAAAACCTATGATTTGGCCTGTACTGAAGAGCACGGTGGCGGCAATGGACGTTTGCACCATGTGACCTACGCCACCGACACGCGTGAAGACATACTGCGCGCGGCCGACATCTTCCTGGAAAACGGCGTGCACATTGAAACCGGCCCACACAAGCATGCCATTCAGGGCACGTTTTTCCTGTATGTCTGGGAACCGGCGGGGAATCGCGTCGAGCTGGCCAATTCCGGGGCCCGACTGATACTCGCGCCAGACTGGCAGACGGTAGTCTGGACGGAAAGCGAACGCAAGAAAGGCCAGGCGTGGGGCCTGAAAACCATTGAGACGTTCCATACTCATGGCACACCGCCGATGCCCAAACCGCAAAATCATTAACCCTTCTACAGAACATCGGATAGCGATGCTGTCCGATGCGTCATTACTTTTCTCCATAGTCATCAGTGGAAAAAATCACAGCACAGCGCTTATCGCTCCTCTAGGGTAAATCTCCCCTACAAGGAGAACATAATCGATGAGCCTCATGACTTCCGGCAACCGCCGGGACTTTCTTTCTGCTGGTATCAAACTCACGGCGGCAGGTACGCTGCTCGGTGCCGGATTAACGAGTCGCACCACTTTGGCGGCAACCTGTACACCTGAAAACCTGGCGCACATCAATGTCAGCCACTATCTGTTGCGCAATGTGCGGCTGGAAGAAGCCTTCGTACGTCACCACGACGTGATCACCGCGACACGCACCGGGTTGTACGATATCGAGGTGAACGGCGCGACTATCGCGGGTATCCACGCGGCAGGTTTCAGCAGCACCCTTCCCGCCTGGGACGCGGCGGGCCATATTCTGCTGCCCGCAACACGCGATATGCACATCCACCTTGATAAAACCTTTTATGGCGATGGCTGGCGCGCCCCGCTGCCGCGTAAAAGCGTTATCGATATGATTCATCAGGAGGAGCAGATTCTTCCTGAGATTGTGCCGACCTCAGAAATGCGTGCCGAAAAGCTGATTGGTTTGCTGCAATCGAAAGGCAGCACCGAAGCGCGCAGCCACTGCAACATCGACCCGATTAGCAAACTGGACGGGTTGGCGCACTTGCAACAGGCGATTGCTTACCACCGTCAGGACTTTACCGCGAAGATTGTCGCCTTCCCGCAGCATGGACTGTTGCGGTCCAGGGTCGAAGGCATGATGCGTGAAGCGATGAAAATGGGCGCCAATTTTGTCGGCGGCCTGGATCCGACCAACGTTGATGGTGCGATGGAGAAATCGCTGGATACGATGTTCAGCATCGCACTCGATTTTGCTGCGCCGGTGGATATCCACCTGCACGAAACCGAGCCGCACGGCGTGGCCGCGATACGCTACATGCTGAAAACGGTGCGTGAGAATCCGCAGCTAAAAGGTAAAGTCACCATCAGCCATGCATTTGCACTGGGCACGTTATCAGGAAAAGAGCTGGATGCGATGATCGGGGAACTCAAAGAGCAGCAGTTCAGCATCGCCACCACCGTGCCGATTGGGCGCGTCATCATGCCATTGCCACAGTTGCGTGCGGCGGGCGTCCCGGTATGGTCCGGCACCGATACCATTGCCGACCACTGGCAACCTTTTGGCAGCGGCAGCATGCTGGAAAAAGCCAATGTCTATGCACAGTTGTATCGTGGCCCGGATGAGTTCTCATTGAGTCGCGCATTGGGTATCGCCACCAATGAAGTGCTGCCGCTGAATAGTCAGGGTGAACAACAGTGGCCGAAGGCGCAGGATAGCGCAACGATGATGTTAGTGGCGGCGAGTTGTTCTGCCGAAGCGGTGGCGCATGTTGCACCCGTGATAGCAAGCTTCCATAACGGCAAACAGGTATTTGGCCAGTTAAAGAAAATTTAATCGGAGAATAAAAAGAAGGTTTAAAAGTTATTATTTCGTCGCGCATTGAGTGCGCGACGAAATAGATCAGCAGGATGAATCAACGACTCACTTCATGACCAATCAAACCACCGATGGCGGCACCACCCAGCGTACCAAAGGTGCTTCCGCCGGTTAATACCGCGCCACCCACAGCACCAACACCCGCACCAATTGCCGTATTACGACCACGATGCGACATGCCACAAGCGGTAACTGATAAACAGACTAAAGCGACAATGGCGATACTGCAGCTGCGTTTTAAAAGCATCGAAATCCTCATTACCATTAAAAAATGGAATGCAATTGTTTTTAATTTGATTGTTGTTAAGACACCAAATCGTTGGCGACTTGCACTGCTCGTCGGCGCTAATTTAAGAGGATTTGTGAAACGACGAAAGGTAAAAATTCCTATTTTCAGGCGGTACTGGCGAAGCGGTGAGAAAGCGCGCGCAACGCCTCTGGTCGGCCTCTCACGGAGGTTTAAACCTGCTGTGCTTTACTGCAAATTCCTCCCTTGACTGCCAGCCTACCAACTAGTAGATTAATAATTATTCAGCTGACCTTAGCAACGATTTCAGGGGGCATTGTGAGTGTGATTCATTTTCCTAACCAATATCCTGACTGCCGTCCTTCAGATTGTGAATCAACGCAAGCGGATAAACAGAAGGTTCGCGAATTTGCGTTGAACATTGCTGCGCAATTACGCAACGATCCTGAATTAAATAAGCAGGCACCTTATTTGGTGGATAAAGTGATTCTGTTACTGATGAAAGAGTCGCGATGATAAATGGCCGCGAGGTCATTAAACGGAAATAACCAGACTGTTAAGCACCGGTTTAATCATGGGTAAGAACAGTTCGGGGTTATTAAACGCGCGCGCGGCAATCATCGCACCATGCACCGTCGCCATCAGCGATTTGGCCTCCATTTCCGCCCCTTCACGCAGAATAAACACCCCGCGCTTTTCCCCCTTATGCAACACACCGGCCAGCCACGCGGACAGATCGGCGAAATGTCCGGTCACTTGAGCCGCCACCTCTTCCGGTAAGGTCGGCAGCTCCACTGCCAGCATCACGCAAATACAGAACGGTGAGCTGTTTTCCTTAATGCAGGTTGCCCAGAAGTTCACATATCCGTTTAGCTCAGCCAGCGGATCATCACTGAAATGCTCACTGGTCGCGGCCATGCCGGCACGCGCTTCCTGACGATAATCATTGACCACCGCCAGCACCAGATCGGCTTTGCCCGGAAAATGATGATGAATACTGGCTTTACGGATTTGTACGCGTTCTGCCAAATCGGCATAGCTGAAACTTTTATAACCACCAGCTGTGAGCAGCGCTCGGGTGTGATTAATGATTTCAGTGGCTTTAGGCGAACGTTCAACGGTCATGCAGGGCTCCGGCAGCAAAGATGAAATGGCTGCAAATCAGTAAATTGGCACTGAACCTACTGACCTGCAGCGGTGATGTCAAGGCGCTTCAGAACGCTTACGGCGGCCGGTCATACTCCTGAATACGCCATCACGCAGAATCAGCGCATGGAACAACGCGGCGGCAAGATGCAGCATCACCGTGACGAACAAGGCTAAAGCAACCCAGGTATGCAGCGGACGTAACCAGGCATACAGGTCATTACTGATCGGCGTAATCGGTGGCAGCAGCAGACTGCCGCCCAGATTAACCGGATAGCCTGCCGCCGACAGCATCGCCCAGCCAATCAGTGGCTGGGCCAGCATCATGGCGTACAGCGCCCAATGTGAAACATGTGCCAGCGCTTTTTGCGCGTTTGATAGCGTGGACGGCAGCGCGGGTTTGGCGGTGGTAAAACGCAACCACAATCGCACCACCACCAACAGCAATATCATTAAGCCCAACGGCTTATGGATCGCCACGAGCAAGCTGTGCAGTGACGAGACGATGGCGACCATGGCCACGCCGATAAACAGCATGGTCATAATAGCGGCAGCCATCAACCAGTGAATCGCGCGCAACGCCGGATGGAAAGTCTCTGTGTGTTTCATCAGTGTGCTCCTGCCTGTTCACGGGTACGGGCGTTGTAGGATTTGGCATAAGCCGATGAACGTGCATTGAGGATCGGATCATCCGAGGCGGTGATGCCCTCGGGCAGAATCAGCGGATCGTAATTGATATCGTTACAGGCGCCCTGCTGCTGCGGCGTGGTTTGGTTGATGGTCAAGGTTCCTGCATTGATGGTCTGTCGGTCCGCTGGCCAGGCAATCGAAGCATCGCTGCTTTTGTCCTGCGCGTCTGCGACAGTGATGATCAGGTCCCACTGCAGCGGCCCTTTGGCAAGACGCTGTTGCAGATCGCTTTGCAGGAAGTTGCTGTCATTCTTATCCGCAGCATTGATTGGCTGATACTCGCTGTGCGGTACCATACTCCAGCGCACCACATGGCTCTTGCCGGCCGAATCAACAAAGTTGAAGGCGTTAAGGCTATTGTAGCGATCGCTGGCCCAGCTAGAGGAAGGAACATACTGCTGCGCCCAGCCGAAGAAGGGTTTGATTTCGGGATGTTTTTTTACAAAGGCCTGAATTTTCGCGGGATCGGGTTTGCCTGTTTTGGCATCCGGCAGCGTGGCGATTTGCAGGTCGTAAAACCCTTCGACGCTATTCACCGGAAATATCGGCATGGCATTCATCCCGGTGCGCCATTGCTGACCATCTTTTTGGTAAAACGCTAACGCCATGCTACGCACCGGCACGGCATAATCCGGAGCGTTTGGATTGCCACCGGCAATAGCAAAGCGCCCAATCACCGGGGTTTCGCCCGGCGCAAACAGCCCGGCACGCGACAGCACGCTGGCATTGCCGTTAGCGGCAAAGCTGCCGTTTATGCAGACACCTTTGGCATGATTGCGTCGGTAGCCGGGATGCTCCCCGCCTGATTTTTGTAGCACGGTAATGAGCTTATCGGAGGACAACTTATCTGGTGTTAACCAGCCGCCAGCCCAGAGAAATAACGCGATGATGATCAATGGTACCACTGCAATAGCGGCCAGACGGGTGAGTGTCTGGCCGGTCGTAAGAGAAGGCTTGTTCATAGGTTCGCTCAACATGGCATAAATTAAGACAAGGCAGTTACCCGAGCTGAATGATTAGCGCGTGGCAATCAATTGCACCGTCTTCGTTCACGGTGGCAGAGCCATCAATCTACTAGTAGGTAGATTGCATTGTCAAACGCATTTGAACAGGCCGATGCACCACTGCCGCGGCCGACAGTGCGCGCCTCATGTCATCTGAAGGAATTAATTTACAGGGAAATCAGGCTTCTTCGCGCGATCCAGCGTGGATCTTCATCGGCGCAACAACGACGTTCACACCCAGATCCTGCATCCGTCGCAGTATGGGCACCGGCGTACCCTGGTTGACAATCACCACATCGAACTCGCTGAGATGGGCAAAACGATGCAGCGCCCGGCGTTCAAATTTGGTGTTATCCATCATCAAAATACGTTTCTGTGCAGCATCAAACATCGCTCGTTTGGTTTCGACGGTTTCCGCTGACTGATGAAAGACCGTGTCATCAATGATCGCTGACATACTGACGAAGAACACATCGGCGCGCAGACTGGCAATTTCTTCTCGCGTCATGCGGCCCATAAACGCATTGCACCAGTGATAAAACTGACCGCCTAATCCCATCAGCGTGATATCGCGCCCGTTGCGCAACTCATTCATCAGCGTCAGTGAGTTGGTGATCACCGTTAACGGGGCGCGCGCGTGTAACAAGCGCGCCATCTGCAATACCGTGGTGGAATCATCGAGGAAGATCGCCTGTCCTGGCTCCAGGTAAGTGGCCGCCACCTCAGCGATGGCTTGCTTCTCTTCCAGTTGACGCGTCGCGCGGTAGATATCGCTGGACTCGACCAGGCTGGTTGGTGTGGCGGAGACCACCCCACGCGATTTATGCAGCAATCCGCGTTCGACCATCTCATCAATATCACGGTGCGCGGTCATCAGACTGATGCCGAAACGGTCGGTAATATCTTCAATGCGAATAGCGCCTTCTGCCATCACGGCTTCCGCGATCAACTGGCGTCGCGCCAACTGCCGCGCCTGACGACTGTCGCTGGGTAAGGGTTCGGCCATGAAGACGTTGAGAGAAGAGTCCTGCGGGTTGTGCGCCATATTTCGTCCAGAAAGTGATGCAGAAATGCGGGTTCCAGGTGATTACAACGCGGAAACGCGCCTTTTGCAAATGGTGTGAAGTTAGGACGGTTACAGCGACGCACCGGAGTGCGTCCGCTGAGCAGTATGCGGCCCGAAAGCCGCACGTCATGCATTACTGCTTCAATACAAACGGTGATACGAAATTGCCCGCGTTCTCTTTGGTGATCAAAATGCAGTCAAACAGCTGTTTTTCCGATGCTGCGCCGGTTTTGCCGGTTTTCAGGAAACTATCGGCCTGCTCTACCGCTTTCTGCGCGAACTGCGCCACCGGCTGCATCACGGTATACGCCAGCGTACCGGCTTTTACGGCATCAACGGCATCCGGCGAGCCATCAAAACCACCCACTTTGATTTGGTTAAGCTTACCGGCTTCTTTCAGTGCGGCAATCGCCCCCAGCGCCATTTCATCGTTGCCGCTGATCACGCCTTTAATGTTTGGATTAGCCTGCAGCAGTGACTGCATCTTGTTGAAGCCCTGGGTACGGTCCCAGTTGGCGACTTCCTGACCCACTTTCTTCAGCGTCGGGTACTGTGACAACACGGTATCAAAACCATTGGCACGCGTTGCCGCGTTGTTATCGGATGGCGGGCCCACTAATTCAACATAGTTGGCGGTATCGCCTACCTGTTTCACCCACTCCATCGCGCCCACCGCCGCGCCCTGCGCATTGTTAGAAACCAGCTGTGCTTTGGCCAATCCGCTCTGATTCAACTCGGCGTTGATGATAAACACCGGGATGTTGGCCGCGATGGCTTTTTTCACCGATCCCACAGAACCGTCGGCATTGGCAGGATCGAGGATAATCGCTTTAGATTTGTTGGTGATCGCAGTATCAATCAGCTGGCTTTCGGTATTGGTATCGCCTTTGTGCGCGCTGACTTTCGCGCTGTAGCCGAGTTTTTCAGCCGCTTTCTGCGCCACCTGACCTTCCGTCAGCCAGTATGGGTTAGAGGGATCATTAACGATGATGGTCATCAACCCGTTGTCCGCCCAGGTCGGTGCGGCGAAGGTGGTGATCGCCATAGCGGCGGCAGCAATAAACAGACGTTTTGTGAACATAGGTGCTCCGTTATTATTTAGGGTACAGGTTTTACGGATAACCGCGCGCTGCCAAACAGCGCGCGTGAGTTAGCGACTGCGTTTGCCGTATTGCAGGGTGTTGAGCAATACCGCCAACACAATCACGGCGCCAGTGAACACCGTCTGCCAGTAGGCAGAGACGCCGATAATCACTAAGCCATCAGAGAGAAATCCGATTACAAAAGCGCCCAGCAGCGTGCCGCGCACGTTGCCGCGACCACCGGTTAAGGCCGCACCGCCAATCACCACCGCGGCAATCGCGGTCAGTTCATAAGTGGTGCCCGCCGTTGGACCGGCTGAAGTGAGCTGTGAAGAGAGCACCAGCCCCGCCATCGCGGCACAGATACCCGACAACACGTAAACGCTGATTTTGATACGTTTCACCGGTACGCCGGAGAGATCGGCGGCGCGCTCGTTACCACCCGAGGCATACAGCCAACGGCCAAACGCCGAACGGCTCAGCAGAAAACCACAGGCCAGCGCCACCACGCCCAACACCAGCACACCCACCGGGATGTTGAAGATGCGATTAAAGCCCAGCCAGTCAAAGCCAGTGTTGCCCAGCGCTTCAGTGCCAGAGAGTTTGTTGTAGGTCAGTCCGTTAGTGATCAGCAGGGCAATACCGCGCGCCACATACATGGTGCCGAGCGTGGCGACAAATGCCGGAACGCGGAACCAGGCGATCAGCACGCCATTGACCAATCCCACCAGCGCGCCAATCACCAGCGTTAATATCGACACCGCCCACACCGGCAAATACAGCACCACGCCCAGCGCTTCGAGATTGATGCCCTGCATCATAAATCCGGCCATCACCCCGGCCAGACCCAGCGTCGAACCCACGGACAAATCAATCCCGCCATTCAGGATCACTAGCAGCATGCCAATCGCCGGTAAGCCAAAAATCGCCACATGCGATGCCATGGTCAGGAAGTTGGCGCCGGTAAAGTAGTTAGGCGAGAGCAGAGAAAAAGTGGCGATAATCACCAGTAGCGCAATAAAGGCGCGCCCTTCCAGCAGCAGCCGCGCCAGATTGAGACTTTTATCGGCCTTCTTTTTACTCGCGACAGGCGGCGAATCCAGCGTGTGTGTTCTGTCTGTCATACCGTTTGCTCCGTTTTTCATGTCATGCCACCAGAGACTCGCCTGAAGCGGCCATAATGCGTTCTTTACTCACGCTGGAATCGAAGATGGCGTTAATGCGCCCTTTGCTCATCACTACAATGCGATGGGCAATACTCAGGCATTCCCCCACTTCCGAGGTGGTGTACACCACCGCCAGCCCCTTTTTGGCGTTTTCCGCCAGCAGACGAAACACTTCCGCTTTGGCACCGATATCAATGCCGCGGCTGGGTTCATCCAGCAGGATCACTTTTGGTCGGGTGGCCAGCATTTTGCCGATCACCACTTTTTGCTGATTGCCGCCGGAGAGCGAACCGATGGCCGCCTCGCCGCCAGCAGTTTTCACCGTGACGTTGCGAATACTGTCCGTCACCAGCTGCTTTTCACGCCGCGGTGACAGCACCAGACCGCGCACAAATTCGCTGATACTGGCGAGCGACAGGTTTTCGCCCACCGACATGGTTTGCACCAAACCGTCGCGTTGCCGATCTTCGGGCACCAACGCAAGGCCGATTTGAATACGTTGTTGAATGGTTAACCCGCTGACATCGGTATCCTGCAGCAGAACGCGGCCCTGGCTTTGATGGATACGCCCGGCGATGCACTCCAGCAGTTCGGTGCGTCCCGCGCCCATCAGGCCATAGATGCAGACAATTTCCCCGGCTTTCACTGCCAGTGAGAGGTTATCCACCAGCCGAATCCCGGTTTTGCTTTTCACCGTCAGGTCTTGCACGGTCAACGCCTGGTCACCAAACTCATACCCTTGTGGCGGCGAACCCAGGTCAAAGTGATCGCCAACCATATTGCGCACGATCCATTCGAGATCGATCTCATCGCGTTTCGCGTACGCGGTCATCACGCCATCACGCAGCACCACGGCACGATCGGTGATCTCCAGTGCCTCTTCGAGATGATGTGAGATGTATACAATGGCTACACCCTGACTGGTCAGATCTCGGATCACCTGGAACAGCACCGCGACTTCCGCAGCACTGAGCGCCGATGTCGGTTCATCCATGATCAGAATCTGTGAATTCACCGACAACGCACGGGCGATTTCGACAATCTGTTGTTGGCCCAGACGCAGGTTTTCCACCGGCGTCAGCGGGTCAATTTCCTCCTCCAGCGCCGCCATCAGATGGGCGGTTATGCGGGCTTCTTCCGCGTAGTCCACCCCACCCGGCCTCATGATTTCGCGCCCCATAAAGATGTTGTCGCGCACGTTCATGTTGGGAGCCAGATTCAACTCCTGATGGATAATTGAGATGCCGCAATCGCGTGCTTCAGTGGCGGAGCGAAACACTTTCTCTTCGCCGTTGTAGAGAATTTCCCCGGATGTTGGCGTAATGACGCCCGACAAAATTTTCATTAGCGTGGATTTACCTGCGCCGTTTTCACCAAACAACGTGGTGACTTCACCGCGACGGATCTCAAAATTCACGCCTTTAAGTGCATGGGTCGATCCATAGATCTTGCTGATGTTGCGCGCTTCAAGGATCACTTCGCCTTTTAGTAGCGCTGGATTCACGTTGAACGGTTTCATTTCACCTCCAGACTGACCGGCGTCACCATCCAGTTATTCGGTGCCAGCAAACGGAACACCCCAACCACCTGCACGGTTTTACCGGGCAGCGCATCGCGATCCAACTTATCCAGTACTTTGGCTTTCATGGCGCGATTGATCGCCGAACCGGCGTTTTGATACTCAATCTGGTTGGTAAAATCGCCGAACTGGATTTTTCCGCTGGCATCACGTAAATCGGTGCCGGTAATGGCCGGGCCCGTTTGCAGGCGAATCACATTTCCTTCCGGTAAACCGGCCACTTTCAGTGGGAAGATGCCCATCTGCCCTGACTGAACCACGCCTTCCAGCTTGACGGGGATCACCGGGAGCGGCGAACCCACACCGTATTTCTGTACCGCTTCCTGTTGATTGGCTTTCAGCGCATCGGCGAGGGTTTTGGCATCCACCGCACGCGCTTCCACATCCTGCTGAATACCGGGGAAGGTTTTCTCCCCGTAGCTATCCGGCGAGAAACCCTGCTCTTGCACATCTTGCTCGGAACCGATTTTCACCACTTTGGTGTCGATGGCCATGGCGGCAATCACCGCAACCACCACAACACCGATAATGCTGTAGCGGCGGATGCGCTTGCGGGAGAGCTGCTGTGCCAGCATTGAGACATCGGACATAACGTGACCTCTCACTGTTATCTGCTGCGATAATCGCCGCATTAAATGTTATAAATGTGATAACTCTTGTGATGAGAATTGTGCTGATGTGACTAAATTGTCAACAGCAGGCACACGAATTTTTCAGTAGCGCGATCTGGATCGCTAAATTCCTTCCCTCACACGTATTCGCGCCAAAAATGCCCGCCATACAAGCCTTCCTCATGTGATATCTCATTTCACTTTGTGGGTGATAACCCTCATTTTCGTGATCGAACTCGCTAACTGAGGTGAAATTTATTTGTTTTATCGAAAAATAATACATGAGATATGTTATCTCCATGGGAAGTGGTGTAAGACATTATTTAGCAAATTCATCACAGGGAATTAACACGGCGTGGTGAGTCAACTTTTCTTCCCTTCGGAGGTGTACGTGGGTAACAGCGATATCATTCTGGGTCTGGATTCCGGCACCTCAGTAGTGAAAGCAGTGGCGTTTGATCTGGAAGGCACACAGCTGGCGTGCGCCTCCGTGCGTAACCGCTATTACCGCAGCGAAGGCGGTGCCGCGCAGCAATCCATGTCGCAGACCTGGCAAGATGCCGTGGACGCGATAAAAAAACTGGGCGAACGCGTGGAAAACCTCGCTTCCCGCGTGGTGGCCGTGGCCGTCACCGCACAAGGGGATGGCACCTGGCTGGTGGGCGCCAATAATCAGCCGGTAGAGGATGCCTGGATTTGGCTGGATGCGCGTGCAGCGCATACCGTGGATGCGTTAAACCAACACGCGCTGGCGGCCGAGCGATTCAAGGCGACCGGTACCGGGCTGAACACCTGCCAGCAGGGTTCACAGATGGCGCATATGGACCAGCACTTTCCGCAGCTGCTGGAAAAGAGTGAAGTGGCGCTGCATTGCAAAGACTGGCTTTACCTGAATCTCACAGGCATTCGTGCCACCGATCCTTCCGAGGCCAGCTTCACTTTTGGTAACTTCCGCACTCAGCGTTATGACGATACCGTCATCGCGGCGCTGGGACTGGAACATCGCCGCCATCTGCTGCCGGAAATTATCGATGGCACGCAAATCACTCATCCGTTAACAGCAGAGGCCGCTGCGCTCACCGGTCTGCGTGCTGGTACACCGATTTCGCTGGGTTACGTGGATATGGCGATGACCGCACTGGGCGCAGGCGTGCACACTGGCGAAGCCCATACCGCCTGCTCAATTGTCGGCTCTACCGGGGTGCATCTGCGCAGTGTGACCATTGATGAGGTGTGGTTGAATCCAGCGCAAACTGGCTATGTGATTCCGCTGCCCTGGCCGGGCTATGTGACGCAGGTGCAAACCAATATGGCGTCTACCCTCAATCTCGACTGGCTGTTGAATGTGGCCAGTGAGTTGCTGAGCAGTTTTGGCTGTGAAATTGATCATGCGCGGCTAGTGGCGCATATCGACCAGTGGCTCAACAAAGCCGAACCCGGCACCCTGCTGTTCCATCCCTACATCTCAATTGCCGGTGAACGCGGGCCGTTCGTCAACGCCGATGCGCGCGCCAGCTTCACCGGACTCAACTATCAGCACAACTTTGCCGACCTGGTGCGCGGCGTGATTGAAGGCATTGGTATGGCCGCACGTGATTGTTATCAGGCGATGGGCAGTACCTTGCCGGGTGAGATTCGTCTCACCGGCGGCGCGGTGCGTTCTCAGCCGCTACGCCAGATCCTCTCGTCCTGCATTGGCGCACCGGTGCGTATCAGTCAGCGTGATGAAGCCGGTGCAGCGGGCGCTGCGATGATGGCCGCGGTGGCGATTGGCGCCTATCCCTCCATGGCGCAGTGCGTGGAAACCTGGGTGCGCCCGCTACTGGATGCGCCTGAACCGCCCTCCGCTGAACTGTCGCAGCGCTATAACCAACTGTTTCCCCATTATCAGCAGATCCGCAGCGATCTTCCTGCCGCCTGGCATGCACTGAATAAGTTTTAAGGAGTACACCATGAGTGAAAATACGCTGGATCTGTTTGTCATTGGCGGTGGCATTAATGGCGCGGGCATCGCACGTGATGCGGCCGGGCGTGGCTTGTCCGTGATGATGTGTGAAAAAGATGACCTGGCACAGGGTACCTCCTCGCGCTCGGGCAAACTGGTGCACGGCGGGCTGCGCTATCTCGAATATTATGAATTCCGGCTGGTGCGTGAGGCGCTGATCGAGCGAGAAGTGTTGCTGAATGCCGCACCGCATATTATCTGGCCGATGCGCTTTGTGTTGCCGCATAGCCCGACCGATCGTCCGGCGTGGCTGGTGCGTTTGGGGCTGTTCCTCTATGACAATTTAGGCGGGCGCAAAAAGCTGCCCGGCACGCGATCGCTTGATCTGATGCGCGATCCCGAAGGCGCCCCAATCCTCGATAGCTACAGCAAAGGCTTCGAGTACTCCGATTGCTGGGTCGATGATGCACGCCTGGTCGCGCTCAATGCCGTGGATGCTGCGGAGCGCGGTGCAACGATTCTGCCGCGAACCCGCTGTGTGTCGGCCAAACGTATCAGCGGCAAGTGGGAAGTCACGATTCAGGATGAGGCCAGCGGTGCTCAGCGCACGGTATTCGCCAAAGTGCTGGTGAATGCAGCCGGGCCGTGGGTACTGGATATCGTAAATCAGGTCACCCAGACCAAAAGCAACCGCAGCGTGCGGCTGGTTAAAGGTTCACACATCATCGTGCCGAAATTCTGGGAAGGCCAGCAGGCGTATCTGGTGCAAAATACCGATAAACGCGTCATTTTCATCAACCCTTATGAAGGCGATAAAGCCCTGATCGGCACCACCGATATTCCGTGGCAGGGCAAAGCGGAAGCGGTGACCGCCGATGACAGCGAGCAGCAGTACCTTATCGATGTGGTCAATCGCTACTTCAAAGTAAAACTGCGCGCCAGCGATGTGATTACCCGATTCTCGGGTGTGCGTCCGTTGTTTGACGATGGCAAAGGCAACCCTTCTGCCGTGACGCGTGACTACGTGTTCGATCTCGACGATCAGCAAAACGCCCCGCTGCTGCATGTGTTTGGCGGCAAAATCACCACTTTCCGCAAGCTGGCAGAACACGCTATCCAGAAGCTTGCGCCCTTCTTCCCTGATATGGGTGAAGACTGGACACGCGAGGCCACTTTGCCGGGCGGTGATATGGCAAATGGCGATTTCGAGAGCTTCCTTGAGCAAGTGAAAACCCGCTGGCCATGGTTACCGGCGCCGCTACGCAAACACTATGCGCGCCTGTATGGCACGCGCATTGAGAAAGTACTGGGCCATGCCGGTGAGTTGAGCGATCTTGGCCGCCACTTCGGCGCACAGCTGTATGAAGCCGAAGTGCGTTATTTAGTTGAAAATGAGTGGGCGCAGCAGGCGGAAGATGTGCTGTGGCGTCGCACCAAGCACAAGTTGCATCTGACCGAAGTTCAGCAGCAGGCCTTTAGCCAATGGTTTGACGCGACCTATGCTGCGGCCGTGCCGCTGCGTAAGGAGGCGTAATCATGCCCTTAACGCTTTCGCTCAATACCAACCCACTGGTGAATCGTTTTGCCGATCCGCAGGATCTGATTCACACCGTGGCACATCAGATCCGTATCCGCGATCTGCAGTTAACCCATGAATTTATCAATCCTGGCTGGCCCGCTGCGACCCTTACCCGCATGACGCGCCGGATGCAGCAGGCGTTGCGGGAAACCGGGGTGCGCGTGACGTCGGGTATGACCGGTCCTTATGGTCGGCTCAATCATTTTGGTCATCCGGATGTTGAAGTACGACGCTACTACGTGGACTGGTTTAAAACCTTCGCCGATATCACCGCAGAACTGGGCGGCGATGCCGTCGGATCGCAGTTCGCCATTTTTACCCAGCAGGATTTCAACGATGTGACGCGGCGGGAAGCGCTGATCGATATCGCGATAGATTGCTGGGCCGAAGTGGCGGAACATGCGCAATCCGCCGGATTGAAGTACCTGTTTTGGGAACCGATGAGCATCGGACGTGAGTTTGGTGAAACCATTCCAGCCTGTCTGGCGTTACAGCAGCGTTTGAGCAGTGAGTCCTTTGCCCTGCCGATGTGGATGATGGCGGATATCGATCACGGCGATGTCACTTCAATCGACCCGCGTGATTACGACCCTTACGCGTGGGCTGAAGCGGTGCCGCGCTACTCGCCGATTATTCATATAAAACAAAGCATGATGGACAAAGGCGGCCACAGACCCTTCACATTGCAGTACAATGCGGGCGGCCGTATTCAGCCCCAGCCGTTGCTGGACGCGCTGGCGCGCGGTGGCGCGCAGGATAACGAAATTTGCCTCGAACTGAGTTTTAAAGAGCGAGAACCCACTGACCGTCAGGTGGTAGCGGATATCGCGGAAAGCGTGGCGTTTTGGGCACCGCACATTGATACGGGCGTGCAGGATTTGCATCTGGCTTCCTAAGCCTAATCATCAGGAAAAGAAACATGAAACCGGCTCCTACTCCCGCTGAACGCGATGACTCCTTAGCCCTGCGTGCCGCCTGGCTGCACTACGTGGGCGGCCTGACCCAGGCTGAAGTCGCCAAACGTCTGGGATTACCGTCTGTCAAAACCCATCGCATGATTGCCAAAATGGTCGCGGAGGGTGCGGTGAAGGTGTCGATTGATGGCGATATCATGGCGTGCGTGGCGCTGGAAGATCAGCTGCGCGAAAAGCACGGACTGCGTTTTTGCCACGTTGCGCCTGACCTTGGTGAAGAGGGATTACCAGTGCGAACGCTGGGTATGGCGGGCGCGGATTACCTGCGCAATCTCCTCATGTCGCAGCCTGCGATCACCCTGGGGCTGGGACACGGCCGCACCCTTTCCGCCGCTATTCACCAACTCTCGCGCATTGACGCGCCGCATATGCGCTTCGTTTCGCTGCTGGGCTGTTTGACGCGCAACTATGCGCTCAATCCCCACGATGTCATGCATCGCATTGCCGAAAAGACCGGTGCGCAGGCGTATATGATGCCGGTGCCGTTCTTCGCCAATACTCAGGAAGACCGCGAGGTGCTGCTCAAACAGCGCGGCGTCAG
This sequence comes from Enterobacter cancerogenus, assembly GCA_000773965.1. Classification (GTDB taxonomy): domain Bacteria; phylum Pseudomonadota; class Gammaproteobacteria; order Enterobacterales; family Enterobacteriaceae; genus Pantoea; species Pantoea communis. The sequence continues at coordinate 50,950 of JRUP01000011.1, read as the reverse complement.
CGAAGTGTTTGCCATGGCCGCACAGAGTGAGGTGAAACTGGTGGGGATCGGTACTGTTGAACCGGCCGCGCAATTAGTTGAAGCCGGTATGATTGATGAAGCCGAGATCAACGATATCTCGGCTTCTGGCGCTGTCGGTGAGCTGCTCGGTCATTTCTTTGACGCCAGCGGGCAGATGATTCACAACAGCCTGACAGCGCGTACGCTCTCGGTGGATTTAGAGCTTGCCCACCGCGCCGAGATTGTGGCGCTGGTGGGGGGATTAAGCAAAGTCGACGCGATCCGCGCGGTATTGGCCAGCGGTTTGGTGACGGGATTAATTACCGATGAATTAACGGCACAGGCGTTAATCGCAGGTTAGAGTGGACTCCATTCGTCCGCGAATAATCCAAATACCCAATCGTCGCGCCACTCACCCGCGAGATGATAGCTTTTCCGCAAGGTGCCCTCATGCTGGAATCCCACTTTTAATAGTGTCCTGCGTGAGGCTTCATTTCCTGCGGTCACAGTGGCAATCAGCTTGCGAAAGCCCAGTTCATTCAGCGCATAACGCGCAATATCGTGAAGTGATTCCGCACCAAATCCCTTGCCCTGAGCTTCTGCTGCCAGCAAAAAACCGACTTCCGCCACGCCGTCACCGCGATCGATAAATCCGGTGACACCTAACGGCGCGGATTGCCCCTGTTCCATCATCACCAGACACAGCCAATGGGTGCTGCCTTTTTGCCAGCGTGGCAATCTTATCTCGAACCTGTCACGTCGAATCTCTTCTTCAGGCTGCGGATCGGCCACATAGCGCATCACACGCTCATCCTGTTGCAGCGAGAGAAAGAATCGCCAGTCATCGGCAACTAACTGGCGATAGTGCAGTCTTTTGGAGATGATGTTAGGGAACATGTGATCCTTCATTACGACAATGATGATTGTGGCCGCTGATGAAAAGTGCCCCTAAATCAGCGTTAACTCCATTGGCTGCTGGCGCAATATTTCCTGATACACCGGCGACAGTTGGCTATCCGTAATCACCTGCTTAAAGGGCACTGTCGGCGCCAGAGCGAAGGGATGTATCTGACCAAACTTTGATGAATCGGTGAGCGCCACAGTGTGCGTCTGCTTTTCCATGATGGCGTTGACCACGTCGCAGCGCAGCATATCACGTCCGGTAAAACCGGTGATGGCATCCCAGCCGTCGATACCGATAAAGGCTTTATGGAAGTTGAGGTGCTGGATGCACAATCGCGTCAGCGGCCCGACTACCGACTCACTGCTCTTCTGGAACAGCCCGCCAAGAATGATCACATCACCGCCCTGTTCTCGCAGTAATCCCGCGATGTAATGGCTGACGGTGATAATCGTGATATCACCGCGTTCGCTCAGCTCGCGTGCCAGCAAGGCGTTGGTGCTGCCGCCTTCAATAAACACCGTTTCACCCGCGTTAACCAGCGAGGCGGCGTACTCCGCCAGACGTTTTTTGACGGCAAAACGCGTTTGCATGCGTGCGCCGACATCATCGCTTTCTGGCGCCACGGCTGACCCGTGCACGCGGCGCAGAAAGCCACCCTTTTCCAGAACATTCAGATCCTGACGCACCGTCACCTCGGAAACGCCGGTGGTTTGCGCCAGTTCACTGACGCTGACGCTGCCGCGTTCGCTGACCAGTTGGATAATGTGCTGATGACGTGCGTTCATAGTGCCTGCTTCAATTAAAATTTTATCCAGCTTACCAGAAACTTACTCTAAGCTGAGACTGCGACGACCGTTGCTGTTTAACGCGTCCAAAGTGAATCGATCGCGCCAGCTGGCTTCATAGTCCTCTTTCGGGAAATCACCCGGTGAGGCACCGGTTGCCAGCGCCTCAGCAACCTGAGTGGCGTAAGCGGCATTCTTCTCGCACAGGGGGGCAGCCGGAATGTACATCACATTGCCCCAACCTTGCTGATCCTCAACCGGTGCAACCGAATGGATGACATCACAGTGCCACCAGACAGAATCACCCGCTTCCATTGCAGGAATGGAACACAGTCCCTTGATGAGTTCCGGATGCCACTGCTCTGAGATGGGCAGTACTTTGCCCGGCGCAACGCCGCAGAGTTCATCCTCTGGCACATCTTTCAGCAGCGGACGCAGCAACAGATACGCCATCGCTTCCGGAACCGGCACCACATGCAACAAGCCCTGACCCAATTGCATGTCTGACAGCGCAGTCCACCCCTGGAAAGTGCGGAAGACTGAACATTTGGTGGTGGTGCCAGCCTGATATTCATTCACTTCTGTGCGATGTGCCGCATCCCAGGGATCATATTGATCAAATTGGTTATTAAAAATTTTGCTGAACACCTGTTGGTAAGCTGGCAGTAACCAGCGTTCCAGCGCCCCGGAATCCGTGTGCGCGCCCAGCCCTTTTGATGTCGTGCCCGGTAAACGACGGCGAATACGATCCGGATAGATAATGCTGACATCAGGGTCAAACCAGCGCGTTCCGTTGGATTCGAAGGTCCACAGGCGATTCAGGAAGGATTGGGTTTGTGCCATGGCGTCGCTCTGACGCGCTGACATCTGCGCTTCGCTCCAGTAAATTGGATAGATTTCAGGGCGTGAGGCATCGAGGCTGCCCAAGAAGTTGTCACCTGGCCCCTTGTAGACTGCATCAAAATCATTTTTATCAAGGTATTCCAGCATCGACGCATCCCAGCCCAGCGCCTGCTCGCGCGTAAAGGTCTGTTTCACCACCACACACCCGCGACGACGAATGTGATCCTTCACTTCATCGGAAATGCACCCTGCGGCGATGTCATCCCAACGTACCTGTGGCCATGCCGTGCCGTTTCGCGCTTCTTCCTCACGAGCTGCAGCAATTTCGCTGAGGATTTTACTTCTGACCTGCTCAAACAGGCCCTCAACATCGCCGATTTGCGCTCTGAGCACCTGTTTCATCAAGCGAATATGCTGCTTTGCATCTTCAGGTTGTTGTAAGGAGGTAAAGGATGTATTCATTTTGTCGCTCCGATTGTTTCGAATGAAACTTAAACTAGCTTCATTCATAACAACCTATCGACATTTCACCTAACTTCAGCGCACGATTTTACGAAACACATCACAAAAAAACTGAGAACAACGTCCAACCGAAGGTGCACCGGAGTGGCTCTCCGGTGCCGGAAAATTAAGAGAAATGTCGGGAAATCAAGAGGAAAAAGACGGGGGTATGTGGGAACGAAATGGCCGGGCAGGTACTATTCCAGCCAGGCGTGATACTGCTGATGGAGTTCAGCCAGATTTTTTACATTGAGTTTGCGCATTGCAGACTGTTTTTGGCTGCTAATGGTTTTAATACTTTTGTCTTTGGCAACAGCAATATCCGTTACGGTGCGGCCGCGATAGATGGAGCGGATGATCGTCCTTTCCGTGGTACTGAGTGAAAGCATCGCTTCTTCATACATCCTTGATGAGAATACCTGTCGTAGAGATGAACCCTTTTGCGGTGCAGTGGGTTTGACTTCAAATCCCCAGACTCGATGTTCAAGTACTGCCGTCACCGCATCTTCAACCTCGCGCTGATTGCTTTTTCTGTTTAATATGGCTTGCACACCTGATTTTTTATATTTTTGTAATAGCCTGATATCCGATGCGCGGGTTAAAATTATCACTGATGCTGTGGGCAAGTAAGATTTTATCAGCATAGAAATAACATCTGCATTGCCAACCTCAGTATCGATAATAATCAGATCCAAATCTCTATCAATGATGTTGATCTGTTCATCATGAGTTTGGATGGGATAGTGAGTCACCGTCACAGCATTCAATGTTGTCAACATGGCGCGAATACCATAATAGGTGATCGCGCTGGGTGTCATAATAGCGATATTTTTATTTTTGATTTTGCTTGTCGTTATTTTAATGACGCTATGCATTGTTGATGTTCCTCAATTGTGATCACGCCAATATGCAATTATTACAGATTCATCTGAACGATATTAGCCGATGCCATGCGATTAATCCGATGCGAATATTATTGGCTAGATTGAAGGCTTTCAACATACTGGCGTAAATGTCACTTAAAAGTCACCAGCATGTTGATAATCTACATATTAATCATATGGATAATCCTGTGACAAAGCTGTTACCTACCAGATTATCATCATCTGCATGCCCTTTTGTCAGACCGTGTTATAATCAGCCGCATGAAAAGTGTGCGTTGAAGATGCGCCGTGGGGATCAGGCAGAAGTGACCATTATTTTTTTTACCGATACCGGTCTGATCAGGCTGGAAGATAAAGAGATTATTCTTAGCAGGCAAAGTAAAATATGCCTGACGTACCTGTGTGAGCATGAAGGTAATATCGTTTCCAAAGAAGCATTACATGACGCTTGCTGGAGAAACCATGGTGCTGTGGTCTCCGATAATACTGTACGACAAACCCTTTTTCGCATCCGGAAATCACTCGCCTCACTGGAACTAGAAGGCGAAATTCTTGAAACACTGGGATACATGGGATATCGCTTAAAACCCGGTTGCATCACTCTGGTTTCAGACTCACAAAATTATTCGTTACCGGAACGCCAGGATGGTTTGAATCAAAAGCAAGAAACATCAGCGATCTCTGTTTCTGATACATCGAAATCAGCGCTTAAGAATATACCGACAAAGATAAAATTCAGGGTACTTACGCTGCTGCTTTGCTGCCTGTTTTTTATCGTGGGCGCTCTGATTCGTGGCCAACAACTTATCCACCCATTGCGGTATGGCGAACCACTTCTGCTTGATGGACACAGCTTTCTGTTTTCGCAATACGTGGAAAATGACAAACATGACTCGGCAAGACGCGTGAGTTACTGGCTTAACAAAATGCAGGTTTCCATTACGCCGCACAGCAAAATCTACATTAATGCCGATCGTGGCAACGCGATTAATTTCTTTGTGTGCAAAGGCGAAATTGAACTGGCGACAACCTCTTGCCAGACATTTGCGGTTATCGGGAGAAACCATCCATGAGAATGGCTGCTTCCGCGGCATGTTGCCTGTTGGCATTGTTGCTGGGTTGGTTTTCGCTGCCCTATTTTGTACGGCCATTTTCTGGCGATTGCCGGGCCGAGACCTATATCATCTATGATGAACCTGACCGGACCGTAGTCAGTCATGGCTACTGGGATATTTTGAGCGGTAGTCGTGAAGGTCATTTAAATGCTTATCTGGCATTTATGTCGCCGCAGGGGCTTGAAAGCCGGATTAATGTTGATCGCACCGTGAATCTTGATTATGACTACCATCCTGATTCCGTAACGGTTTCCACTCGCAAATCTTTTCGTATTGCGGGTCCTGATACGCAGGATCCCGCTATCGGGAAATATATTGATCCGCTGGCGGACGAGAATTTCACCGCCCGCATCTACCTGTTTAAAGTGGGAAACCAGGTCATTTCAGGCTTCCATTATCGGCCGCTTAACCGGTGTATGAAACCTGGATTTTGAGGCGAGTCAGACCGGTCGATCATTTGTTCTGGTAAAGATCCCAACGGTTGCCGTACAAATCCTCGAAAACCACAACCGTGCCATACTCTTATTCGCGGGGTTCTTCACAGAAAGTGACGCCATTGGCTTTCATTTTCTGGTAATCACGCCAGAAGTCGTCCGTCTGTAAAAACAGGAACACCCGGCCGCCGCATTGATTACCGATGAACCCTTGCTGGCGCTCATTCGATGCCTGCGCCAGCAGCAAGTTACAATCGCTCTGCGGATTAGGATTGACCACCACCCAGCGTTTGCCCGGCTGTGGGGTATCTTCGATTAAATGAAATCCCAGTTTTTGCGTATAGTATTCAATCGCGCGGTCATAATCATCGACCACAATAGCGACGTAACCCATGCAACGCTTTTGTGTTCTCATTCTGGTTTCCTTTATATTCTGACGCGAAATCTCATCTCGATATCAACAAATAAAAAGCAGACCGAAGTCTGCTTATTCCTTATCACGCATTGCCACCCGCGACTTTGCGTAATGCCACCACTTCCGCGTGTTCTAACAGCGGTTCAAGATCCGCGAACAATTTAACGATATGTGGGGCATTCAGGTGCTTATCCAATAATTCCTGGCTCGCCCACTCTTCGGTCCAGACAAAGCGGCGCGGATTTTTGCTATCAATGTTTAGCTGATAGGTAATACACCCTTCTTCTTGCAGCGTCTCGTCAATCACACCACGAAATAATTTCTCAGCTTGATCTTCGCAACCCGGTTTTGCCGTTAGCAATGCCACTACAGGAACGGTCATCTTCATCTCCCTTTTAAATACAATAAGCCAAGCCAAACTAACGCAGCTTATTCCTGTTGTCAGTCTGAAAACGTGCGTTGCCTGATATGCCTGGTTCGCGCCATAATCGCGAAAATAACGCAAGGAGTGTTGCATGCCTGAACTGTCGAGTTGGTTAGCCTTTGCATTGGTGGCGTTGGGATTGGTGCTCACGCCCGGCCCCAATATGATCTACCTGGTTTCGCGTTCGCTGTGTCAGGGCAAGCGGGCGGGTTATATTTCTCTCGGCGGCGTGGCGTTAGGTTTTGTGTTTTATATGCTGTGCGCGGCGCTGGGTATCACCGCGTGGCTGCTTGCCGTTCCATGGGCCTATGACGCGTTGCGTTTCGGTGGCGCGCTCTATTTGCTGTATCTTGCGTGGCAGGCACTCAAGCCTGGCGGCCGCTCGCCATTTGCCGTGCGCGATCTCCCTGCCGACAACCCGCGTAAATTGTTCACCATGGGTTTCCTCACCAACCTCGCGAACCCAAAAATCGCCATGATGTTTCTGTCGCTGTTACCGCAGTTTATTAGCCCGCATCACGGTAGTGTGCTGATGCAGTCGCTGATATTGGGCGTCACCCAAATTGTGATTAGCCTGACGGTCAATGCGATTTTCATTACTACCGCTGGCCAGGTGTCGACATTTTTACTGACGCGCCCCAGCTGGCAGCGTTTGCAGCGTTGGCTGATGGGCACGGTGCTGGCAGGCATGGCCGTCAAACTCGCATTGGATGCACGAAAGTAAGTTGCGATTTAATTGGGCGCGTCGGGGCGCGCCCAACAATCCGTTAGTGAGCCAACGTCTGAATGATTTTGTCCGCCGCGATGACGCGATCGTCATTCGGGAACCATTTATTCGCCAGCATAATCACCGCAATCTTCTGTGACGGAATAAACACCGCGTAGGTCGAGAAACCATTGGTCGAACCGGTTTTGTTATACCACGCCTGTTGTGGCGCAGCCTGCGGTGGCGTGATCAACGTGGCCGACATCCCTTTCATGATGCGCTGACCGCTGTTGCCTTCCACCAACTGCTTTGATGAGACAGGCAACGGATAGTATTCCCACATCATCGCCTGCGTAAACGCCTCGGTTTTGTAGTAGCCCTGATGCGTGGTGGCGATCGCCTGTTGCCACTCCGTCGCGACCTTCTGTTCATCCAGTTGAATCGCCAGCCAGCGAATCAGATCAGCGGATGTCGATTTCAACCCATACGACTCAGCATCCAACGGGCCTGGCGTCACACGTACCGGCTTGTCTTGTTTATTGTAACCTTGCGCATATTGGTCCATCTCTGACTGAGGCACCTGAATATAAGTGTGCTTCATGCCCATCGCGGGTAACAGTTGCTGCTCCATCGCGCTGATAAACGGCTGATGCAAGCTTTTGGCAGCAATCATGCCGAGCATACCAATCCCCAGATTGGAGTAGACACGCTGAGTGCCCGGCTGAGCCGGCGGCTGCCAGTTTTTGTACCAGTTCATCAACTGCTGCTGATTGGTGACATCGTCCGGCACAAACAGCGGCGTGCCCGTGGTGTGAGTGGCAAGGTTTAGCAGTGACACCTGATCAAACGCACTGCCCTTCAGTTCGGGCAACCATGTACTGGCTTTGTCACTAAACTGCATTTTTTTCTGCTGAGCCGCATAGCTCGCTAAGGTAGCGGTAAACGTTTTGCTGAGTGACCCGATTTCAAACAAGGTCTGCGCAGTAATCGGCTGTTGAGTCTCTTTGGACGCCACACCGTAGTTGTAAAACTCGGTTTTGCCACCGTGCAGAATAGCCACCGCCATGCCAGGGATTTGATATTGCTGCATCAACGGTTTGATGATGGCGTCAGGTGAAGGGGTTTGTGCGAGGACGCTGGTGCTTGCCAGCAGCGCTAGCGCAGTAAGAGATAAGCGCATAAAAATTCCTTTTATTTCAGTTAAGCCACAATTTCAGCACGTGATTATAAAATTCCGTCACGGTTTCACCTAACCAAATATTCTGCTATCCGCGGGAAAGTGAAGGCGATCACAAGCGAGAAACATTTTATTAACCATTAATTGATCTTTTCCCCGCCAGCTTTTATAGCTTATGAAAATTATTTCACGCATCAGAAATAATTTTCAAAACGTACCCCGGCTCGTTTTTCCGCGTTAAGTCGTCACGGCTGAGCCTCCAAATTCAGCGTCTGCTCCGGGGAAAAACATGAAAAAAATCGCCATCCTTCTCTCCAGCCTTGCGTTAGCGGGCACACTCTCCAGCACTGCACGTGCCGCCGATGAATCACCACAGTTCCGTTGCAAACCTGGCGAAACTTACTATATGAACGTCATGGTGACCGGTGTTGAATACTGGTTTCCGGTGTACGAGATGTTTAAACAAGCTGCGCATCAGCTGGGCTGCAAAACCGTTTATGGTGGCACGCCCGCTTACGACGTCAACCAGCAGTTAGCCAGTTTCGAACAGATTCTGGCGCAGAAACCCGCCGGGATTTTCCTCCATCCGATGAATCCCGACCCCTTTATCGAGCCAATTAATCGTGCGGCAGAGATGGGCATTCCGGTGGTAACTTTTGCCGCTGATTCCCCCAACAGCAAGCGTGTCGCTTACATCACTTCAGACAACTTCCGTGAAGGTAAAGCCGCCGCCGATGAACTCGGTAAAGCCATGGGCAAAGGCGCGGAGTATGCGGTGCTGGAAAATCCAGGGCAGGATAATCATGACCGTCGGGTTACGGCTTTTATCAATGAGATGAAAACCGCGTTTCCTGACAGCAAGCTGGTTGCGCGCGCCGCCACTAATCAGGATCCATCAAAAGCCTACAACGCCGTGCTGTCGATGCTCCAAGCGAATCCAAACCTGAAAGGCATCTTTATGCCTGAAGCCAGTTCAGCAATCGGTGCCGCACAGGCAGTGGTGGAAAACGGTGGCAAAGTGAAAGTGATGACGGTGGACGTCAACGCCAAAGTATTGGATATGATTAAAAGCGGCGAGGTGTTTGGTGCCATCAACCCCAATCAGGGAATACAGGGCTACATGGGCTTTATGACGCTGTTCCTCGCCGCCCACCCAGAATTGATTGACCCCATGAATGATGCCAAACGCAACGGTGTGAATCCCTTCTCGTTCCCAATCCTCGACAATGGTTATGCCGTGGTGACTAAAGAAAATGCCGATGATTTCCGCTGGGACCGTTACCTGAAACGTCGTGGAACCAAAGGCATCAACGAGTAAGGGGAAAGATGATGACGGCACTGCTTGAGTTACGCAGCATCAGCAAACGCTTCGGCGCAGTACAGGCGTTACAGGACGTTGATCTTACGCTAAGGTCCGGTGAAATTCATGCGCTGGCCGGTGAAAACGGCGCGGGTAAGTCTACTCTGATGAATATCATTGATGGCATTCTGCGCCCCGACAGCGGTGAAATAGTGTTGGAGGGGCAATCCGTAACCATTCGCTCGCCGCGTGAGGCGCAGCGGTTAGGCATCGGGCTGGTGCACCAGGAGATCGCGTTGTGCCCGGATATCACTATCTATGAAAATATCTGGATGGCGCATCAGCAGCGCGGCTTTCTATTTCCGCATAAAACCTTGAGGGAAAAAGCGCAGCAGGTCATGAATCGCCTTGCGCCGATTCCAGTGAGTAAAAAGGTTAGCGAACTGTCGTTGTCACAACAGCAACTGGTGGAGATTGCCAAAGCGCTGACGCTGGATTGTCGTTTACTGATTCTGGATGAGCCCACTGCAGCGCTCACGGAACCAGAAGCGCAGACGCTGTTCACCATCGTGCGTCAACTGCGCGATCAGGGCATCACGGTGGTGTATATCAGTCATCGTATGGCCGAGATTTTTGCGCTTTGTCAGCACATCACCATTCTGCGCGATGGCCGGACGGTGCACAGTGCGCCATTGAACAGCATGACACCGGATGAAGTCATTACGCGCCTTGTCGGTCGCGAATTGTCGCAACTCTATCCCGATAAACGCCCCTCTCATCGTGCCGCACCGCTGCTGGAGGTACGATCTCTTAGCGATAGTCAGCGTTTTTACGATGTCAATTTCGAGCTGTATCCCGGCGAAATTCTCGGCATAGGTGGCTTGATGGGCGCGGGCCGTAGCGAAATCGCTCAGGGCGTGTGCGCATTGCAGCCGGTAACTCACGGCACGATACGTATCAAAGGCCAGCCAGCAACCCTGAAAAATTACGCCGCCAGTATCCAACAGCACATGGTTTATTTGTCCGAAGATCGTAAGGACGCCGGGCTGTTTTTAGCAATGCCGATTGACTGGAACATCTCGGCGCTGGATGTCCGCGCGATTAGCCATCACGGTTTGACGCTAAGCCCGAGCCGCGAGCGTGCGCAGGCGGAAACGCTGGCGCACCAGGTCAAACTGAAACGCGGCAAATTGAGCGACCCGGTGTCATCGCTTTCTGGCGGCAATCAGCAAAAAGTGGCGCTAGCGCGCGTGCTGTCGGTGCACCCCGATATCATCTTTCTTGATGAACCGACGCGCGGTGTTGATGTCAGCGCCAAGGCAGAGATCTACCAGATCCTCGCCCAATTAGCACATAACGGTGTCGGACTGATGGTGATTTCATCAGAGTTACCTGAGCTGATTGGTTTATGTGACCGCATTATCGTGATTCATGAAGGTCACATCACCGGTGAAGTGACCGGCGATGCAATGACCGAAGAGAATCTGATGAGACTGGCTGCTGGCATTCCCCCTGAAGTGGAGGCGCTATGACCATGAATACGACCTTGCCTGGAGCAGGCAAATCCCGGCTGTCATTGTTTGGCGGCCTGCACAAGCAGCGGGAAATCGGCTTGATTGCGATCATCGCGTTAATCTTTATCGTGATGAGTTTTACCTCACCCTACTTCCTGACGTGGGCCAATATGAAAGCGATGCTGTTGTCGTTTTCGATTGAAGGCATTGTGGTGATCGGTATGACGATCTTGTTGATCGTCGGCGGTCTCGATCTCTCGGTCGGCGCCGTGGTGTGCCTTTCTATGGTGGTCGCGGGACAACTGTTTCTCAGTGGGGTGGATCCCTGGCTGGCCAGCCTGGGAGGAATAGCTGCCGCCGCACTGGTGGGCTTGCTGATGGGTTTAACAGTGACCAAAATCGGCCTGAGTCATTTTATTGCCTCGCTGGCCGCGATGGTGATTGTGCGCGGGCTTTGCATGATCATCACCCAGGGCACGCCGCTGTCGCTGTTCACACTTCCCGTCAGTTTCAAATTCATTGGCCAGGGTGCCATGTGGGGCATTCCGTTTGTCATCCTGCTGTTCTTTATATTGGTCGCCCTGTTCGATTTCCTACTGCGCAAAGCCACACTGTTCCGCAAAGTGTTTTATACCGGCAGTAATGAACGTGCGGCGGCCTATTCCGGCATCAACATCAACCGCATAAAACTGTGGGTCACGGTACTCACCTCAACGCTAGCAGGTGTAGCCGGCATTATTTATATGGCGCGGTTAGGCTCAGCTACCCCGACCTTTGGCGTAGGGATGGAACTGAACGTGATAGCGGCGGCGGTGATAGGCGGCGCAAGCCTGAAAGGCGGCACTGGCTCGATTCTGGGCGCGGTTTTAGGTGTCGCACTGCTCTCCATCGTGACCAGCTCACTGATCCTGATTAATGTTTCCGTCTACTGGCAGGACTTGATCAAAGGTTTAATTCTGCTGGCGGCGGTGTCGATTGACCACCTGCTGAATAAATATCGGGCAGCATAAGGACGCATCATCGATGGAATTCGCCAGCGAACATCCAGCATTTCACAGTGCACGCCAGATCTATCAGGTATTGGTGATGTATTACCTCGACGGCAAAAAGCAGTCGGAGATTGCGGTGGAAACCGGATTGTCGGTCGCCAGCGTGAATCGCCTGATTCGTCAGGGCAAAGAGAGCGGCATGGTGGAAATCACTATTAAATCGCCCTGGCTGTCGGCCCACCAACTCGAAAGTGATCTGCAGCAATGGGGTCAACTGCAACAGGTGGTGGTGGCACCCAATGTCGCGCGCAGTGATGAGCAGAATTTACAGATGGTGGGCGCGGCGGCGGCGGATTATTTGCTATCACGTCTTAAAGATGGCGACGTTATTGCGATCACCGGTGGCAAAGGCGTGAGCGCTCTGGTGGAGGCACTGCATCCTTCGCGCAAATACGATGTTCAGGTCGTGCCTGCATTGGGTTGCGTGCAAGGAAAGCACTATACCGACGTGAATCATGTTGCCTCTGAAATGGCGGCTCGGCTTGGCGGCCATGCCTGGCAGATTCATGCCCCGCTCTTCACTGACTCTGCTGCTGAACGTGACATGTTGATGAGAATCAGTGCCGTAGACCGGGTGCTGGATAAAGCGCGTAACGCTACGCTGGCAGTGGTCGGTCTTGGTTCTATTCACAGCGACAGTTCCAGCTACTACGATTTGAATCTGGCAGCTCGTCATGCATCCGCCAGCATCGAAACCAGTGGCGCACGCAGCGAACTGCTAGCCTGGTTACTCGATGCACGAGGCCAGCCCGCGCCGTTTGACGCCAATCAGCGACTGGTTGGGCTGACCTTATCGGAGCTACAACGTATTCCCTTTTCTATGGCGGTGGTGGCCGGACGCGACAAAGTGGATCCCATTCACTGTGCGCTGCAAGGCCAGTGGCTAAAAGGCATGGTCACCGACGAATCCACCGCAGCAGGCGTACTCGAAATGGCCAAGAGCCGGGGAGCAATCCATGGAGAATAATGCAACACGCGAGCAGCGACTTAGCGCTTTACGACAACGCACGTCCACACCGGTGTTGATTGTCGGTGGCGGCATCAACGGCATCAGCACCTTTCGCGAACTGGCATTGCAGGGTATTCCGGCGGTTCTGGTGGAAAAAGGTGACTGGTGCCAGGCGGCCAGCGGCGCGCTGTCTCGTATGATCCACGGCGGACTGCGCTATCTGGAAACCGGCGAGTTTATGCTGGTCAAAGAGTCGGTGATAGAGCGTGACCGGCTACTGAAAAACGCGGCGCACTATGTTTTTCCGCTGCGTACCACCGTCCCGATCGACAACCTTGGTGGCGGGCTGCTCAACGCCACGCGGCGTTTTTTGCGTCTGAGCGACAAACCCACACGCCGCGGCGCTCTGCTGATCAAAACTGGCCTCAGTCTCTACGATGTCTACACCAGGCAGTACGGATCGATGCCCAAACATCAGGTGCGCGGCGAGGCAGCCACGCGCGACCGCTGGCCAGGATTTGCCCCCTGGGTGAAGTACAGCGCCAGCTACTACGATGCGTGGATCAGTGCACCGGAACGACTGGGGTATGAATTGATTGAAGATGCCGAGCGTGCTTGTCCGGAGGCACTGGCGCTGAATTACTTGCAGCTGGTGAGCGCCGATGGCGAATCCGTTACGTTACAGGATGCACTCAGCGGTGAGCACTTTACTCTGCAGCCGCACGTATTGGTGAATGCCGGCGGCGCGTGGATAGATCAGCTCAATCAGCGTCTGGCGCCCTCGGAACATTTCACCAAACTGATTGGCGGGACCAAGGGTTCGCATTTGATCATTGATCACCCCAAACTGTTACAGATGCTCGATGGGGAAATGGTCTATTTCGAAAACCAGGAAGGCCGCGTCTGCATTATGTTTCCGTGGTTTGGCAAGGTGCTGCTCGGTTCCACGGATATCCGCGTGGACGATCCCGATAGCGTGGTGTGTGAAGAGCAGGAAAAAGCCTACATTCTTGAGTCGCTGCGCTTTGTTTTTCCTGACGTCGTGGTGCCGGAATCATCCATTCTTTACACCTTCTGCGGTGTGCGTCCGCTTCCGGCCAGCAACGCCAAAGTTAACGGGCAAATCTCCCGTAATCACTCGCTGGTGCTGCTGCCACCTGATGCCGCACATGCTTACAGCTTGCTATGCCTGGTCGGCGGCAAATGGACCACCTTTCGTCAGTTTGGTGAAGAGGCCGCGGATCGGGTATTGCGTCTGATCGGAGAAAAGCGGCGAATATCGAGCGGCGATCTGCCCATCGGCGGTGGACGCGACTTCCCTGCACCTTCCGGGCAAACCGCGTGGCTTGCCCAACTCGCGCATCTACATTCACTGCCCTTGTCCCGCGTATCGCAGTTAGTCCGCCGTTATGGCAGCCGCGCCCTGCCAATCCTGCAATTGATCCAGCAACAGGGGGAGCAGCCGCTGCAGCATCATGCGGGGTATAGCGCGCTGGAACTTCGTTACCTTATTGAGCATGAGCAGATTCAACAACTTGAAGACCTGCTGGTGCGCCGCACGTCGCTAGCGATTTGCGGCGAATTGACGCCTTCACTGGTGGCCGAAATTGCTCAACTGATGGCGGACCTGCGCGGCTGGAATGCCACTCAACTGCAAAACCATCTGCAAAGCAGTTGCGCCAGTCTGGCGCGACAGCACGGCCTGACCGATCTTAACCCTACTCTTTTCCAGGAGGAAACACGCCATGTTAGTCAGCAATAAAGTCCGCATGAATCGTCTGTTTCAACACGGTAAGTGCCTTGATGTGGCTATCGACCACGGTATTGCGAATGAGCCCGACTTTCTGATTGGGTTAGAGAACATCGAAGGTGTGATGGAGAACCTGATCGCCGCGCAGCCGGATGCCATTCAGGTGAATTACGGTCAGGCCGATCTGTTGCAGCAGGTCGCGGGACGGAAACCGGCGCTGGTGATGCGCACGGATGTCGGCAACGCCTACAACGCGGCGCGACATCGCGAAATGTGGGCGGTGTTGCACAACCCGGATGAGCCAATCCTCGCCGCGTTGCAGATGGATGCGGCTGCGGTGGTGGTGAATCTCTATCTGATCCCCGATGAACCCGGCATCTTCCGCATGTGCGTGGAGAACATCGGCCGTCTGCGTCAGGCGTGCGATCGCTACGCCATGCCGCTGATGATTGAACCTCTGGTGATGGCCCCGGCAGGACAAGGCGCGGCGTACGGTTCGATCGGTGATGTAGAGAAAATCGTGCCGCTGGTGCGTCTGGCGCGTGAACTCGGCGCCGACATCATCAAAGCCGATCCGACGGAGAATGTGGAAGATTTTCACCGCGTGGTGGAAGCGGCGCGCTGTCCGACGCTGGTGCGCGGTGGCGGCAAAGGCGAACTGGCACCGGTGCTGGCCAAAAGCGCGGCGTTAATGGCGCAAGGTGCCAGCGGCATGGTGTACGGCCGGAACGTGTATCAACACGATAATCCGTCTCGCGTGGTGAAAGCGCTGATGGCGATCATCCACCAGGGCGCCAGCGGCGCGGAAGCCCTGGACATTTATCAGCAGGGTTGAGTTTTACCTGCACCGGCGCTTAAGCGGTGCGCCGTCTTCGTCTGTGAATCGGAGTCGGATATGAGTCAACTACTCGGCATTGATGCCGGTAACACCATGATCAAGGCAGTACTGTTTGATCTGAGTGGTCGCGTGCTGTCGGTAGCAGAATGCGCCGGAGAAACCCACCAGCCGCAGGAAGGTTATGCCGAGCGACCAGTGGAAGATATCTGGCACGGCGTTAGCGAGGCCGTGAGTCGTTGCTTGCAACAAGCGGGCAGCGCGGCAAGCGAGGTGATCGCCGTTGGCGCGGCGGGTCACGGTAACGGCTTGTATGCACTCGATAAACAGCAGCAGCCACTGTTCGGCATTCAATCTATCGACCATCGTGCCATCGAAACCGTGCAGGGCCTGGAAGCCAGCGGTACCGATAAAGCCATCTATCAACTTTCGCTGCAGAAGCCCTGGCCCGCCGCCACGCCCGTGCTGATCAGCTGGATTAAACAGCATCAGCCCGATCGCTGGGCGCAGATCGGCCATTTGTTGTGTGCTAAAGATGTCATCGCCCATTTCCTCTGCGGGGCTATCAGCGCTGAGGTTTCCGATGCCGCCGGAGCCGGATTAATCGATTATCGACAGCGCAATTACAGCCACGAGTTGATGGCGCTGTATGGCATTGAAGAGGCGCTTAACCTGCTGCCGCCTCTGCGCGAGTCTTGTGCGGTGGTCGGGCACGTGACCGCGCGCGCCGCGCAACTCACCGGATTACCGTCAGGTATTCCGGTGGTGGCCGGGATTTTTGATGTAGTGGCCAGCGCCATTGGCTCCGGCGTGGTCAAAACCGGCGAGGCTTCCATCGTCGCAGGAACCTGGAGCATCAATCAGGTGGTGGTGGACAACCCGGATTACCAGCGTCCGGTGTTTATGAATTCAATTATCGAAAATGACCGCTTTATGGCGATTGAAGCCAGTGCCACCTCGGCCGCCAATCTCGACTGGTTCCTGCGTGAGTTCGATGATGGACGCGCTGGCAACGGCGCGGCGCACAGCAGTGATACCGTGGCCCATGTTGAACCCAACCCGCAGTTGCCGCTCTATCATCCTTACCTCTATTCCGGTCGTAAATCTGAACCCGCAAAAGCGGGGTTTTATGGCTTGAGCGGCTGGCATACGCGCGCAGATATGCTGTTTGCGCTGTTTGAAGGCGTGACATTTGCCCATCGCGCGCACATCGATCGCTTGCGCGCAGCAGGGATTTCGTTTACCCACGCGACCCTTTCTGGTGGCGCGGCGCGCAGCTGCATCTGGCCGCAAATGTTTGCTGATGTGTTGGGCGTTCCGATTCGCGTGGCTGAGTGCAAAGAGACTGGCGCGCTGGGTGCTGCACTTTGTGCGGGCGTCGGCGTAGGTGTCTGGCCCGATCTGGCCACGGCGGCACAGCAAGCAGTATGCCTTAATCCCGGCGAGTTACAGCCACGCCCGGAACGCTTTGCGTTTCATGATGCACGTTATCGGGTGTTCAAAAGGCTGGAGCTGGCGATGAGCGAAATGTGGCATGAAGTCGGTTGAATTCACTGGTTATTTTTTTGCCAGGCGGTAATGTTGTGTTCTCGTCGAATTCAATAAGGATAGCGTCGTGCAGATCAATCAACTACCGTTTGGCATTACCGACTGGAGTACCCTCGAAACTGAAAAACATCCGGGTGACAGCGGTTTTGCGCTGTGGCGTACTCAGCGTTTTGGCGATATCCGCGTGCGCATGGTGGAGTATTCTCCGGGTTATCTCGCCGATCACTGGTGCAGCAAAGGCCACATTTTGCTGTGTCTGGAAGGAGAAATGATCACCGAACTGGAAGATGGCCGCACCTTCACCCTGACGCCTGGCGTGAGCTATCAGGTGGCCGATAATGCCGAAGCGCACCGCTCTTCCACTGCACAGGGTGCAAAGTTATTTATTGTCGATTGACGTTTGAAGGGCTATGCGCTGTTTGAAAAAGTGCCGGGAATGTTGCCCTGCAAATACGATGACGCTTTTGGAACCAGCCATTTTCGGTCGCGACTTCTGTCATGCAATCCACTGTTATATTGAGTTAAAACCTTCGATATCTCTCTGTAAAACGCGGGCGCTGCCGTTCACGAACAGTGCCCGCCTCAGTATTACTTCGCCATAGCGTAAGCGGCGGTCAGATCGACGCGCTGCCAGAAGGATTGCTCAGCATTGCCCGACAGCGGATAACCGTTTGGCAAAGCGGTTTTCACCATCAGTTGACGAATCTGCGCATCAGACAGTTTTGGCAGCGCGGTTTTCAGCAGAATCTCCGCGCCCTGCGGCACCTGAATCGGCGTGTTTTTCACATTGGCTTTCGGCAGATTGTAGCTCAGCGTGAAACGATAGAACTGCTTCATATCCGGCGCGCGGTAAGGATCGTCCTTGCCGGTTGTGCGTGCGCATTCAGCCAGTGAAGTACCACACTCTTTCTCCAGCGCGGCACGCAGTTGATCGCGCGCCTCTTTGAACAGCACCTGATAGCGTGCATCGTTGAGGTAAGTCGCCACGTTGCGCTCTGCCACCATACGTGAACCCATCACGTCCAGCGGATAGTGCACGCCTAACACCAGACGCGAATATCCATAACGCGCACCACGGGTGACCAGTGCCTCAAAGCGTTCCGGCACCATTTCAGCCATCAGCAGTGCATCGGTGTAACCGGTATTGGTGTGGCCGCTCGGGAACGAACCGCCGTCCGCGGTATAGCGCACATTGTCTTTCACCACCACATCATCGGGCACCAGATGAATGGTGTTGCCTTCATGCAGGAACGGACGCGGATAGTTGAAGTGTTTTTTGGCGGCGCTGGTGCTGACTTCACTGGCTTTAATCAGCGCAGCGGCTTTGCTGAGTTCGCCTTTGTCATAAGCGGCGATGAAGGCTTTACCCAGACGCGGTCCCATGGCATCAGACAGGAAATACAGCGAGCCGATCGCTTCCGCATCCTGCAATGCCTGATGACGCACGTTCTGCGTGGCATTCAGGTTGATATCAGTCACGGTGGCGCGGTTAGCCGTCAATACGCTGTCTGGCAATGTGCTGAAACCTGATAACAGCGCGATGCCAGCCTGCTGATTTTGCTTCACGTTGAAATCGTAACCGCTGTTTTTGAGCCAGGCTTTGTCTGCCTGCGTGCTGGTCTGTTTAGCTTTTTCCAGTTGCTCACGTTTCAGTGACGCACTGTCGCCTTGCAGCCAGGCGCGCTGAGCCTGCAACGACTGTTGTTCCAGCTGCGTATAGCCTGGGGTTGAACCGGTAGACGTTTGTGCAGCCAGTGCGGCCGCCTGCGGCAGTGTTGTCGCATGGGCCTGTTGAGCGAGCAGTAAAACCGTTGCAATCAGTGTATAGCGGGTTTTCATTATTTTCCTCTGTTATCAGAACATTACCTTGCCGGGGAAACACGCTAGCACCCTGTTATGACAGATTTATTTCATTTATCGACACTCGTTCGAACAGTTTTGTACGCAAATTTGTGCGAGCGATCCACATCCACCGCCGTTGTCATTTTTGCACTGTGATTGCTGTACATAACAGTTTTGCTGGCAGGACGAGAGATCGCATTTGGCCGCCACCGGCGTCAGTTGCACCACGGACGATTTTCTTTCTGGATGCCACTGGGTTTGCGCCATTGCACCCGCACTGAACAGCATCATCAACACCATTATCCACTTCATGGGAAATTCCTCGCGAAAAGGTTCTAAACAGTATGGCCTCTTCTCTGCCAAACGCCATATTGGAACATTTGATTCAAGCCCTGCTTTCACCGCCCTCTTGTTGTGCAAAGCGTTGCGCACTAACGGTGCAATGCACGCATCAGACCATTAAAAACACCCATTAATAATCAATTCTTTACGAAGAAATAGTTCACAACAAACCTGATGGTACGAAAGTTGCAGGGATAATCAGGTAGACAAAGGAGAAAGTGATGAAAGCGATTGTGATTGGAGCGGGCATTGGCGGCATGAGCGCGGCGATTGCGCTGGAGAGAGCGGGTTTCGAGACTGCCGTTTTTGAAGCAGTCAAAGAAATGAAGCCGGTCGGTGCGGCGATCTCGATCTGGCCCAACGGCGTAAAATGCCTGAACGCGCTCGGCATGAAACAGCAACTGCAGGCACTGGGCGGCAATATGGCGTTTATGGCCTATAACGATGCGCACAGTGGCAGCACCCTGACCCGCTTCAGCCTGTCCCCACTGGTGCAGCAGGTGGGCGAATACCCTTATCCGGTCGCTCGCGCCGAGTTACAGGCAATGCTGATCGATACCTATGGTCGCTCACGCATTCAGTTCGGTAAACGCGTGACCCACGTCGAGCAAAGCACCACTGGCGTCACCGCCTGGTTTGATGATGGTAGTCAGGCTGAAGGTGATTTCCTGGTCGCCGCCGACGGTACGCATTCCGTGATCCGCCACTATGTGCTAGGTGAAAATGTAGAACGACGTTACGCCGGTTACGTTAACTGGAACGGTCTGGTGTCCATCGATGAAAACATCGCCCCAGCCGATCAGTGGAC
This sequence comes from Enterobacter cancerogenus, assembly GCA_000773965.1. Taxonomy (GTDB): domain Bacteria; phylum Pseudomonadota; class Gammaproteobacteria; order Enterobacterales; family Enterobacteriaceae; genus Pantoea; species Pantoea communis. The sequence goes on along the minus strand of JRUP01000011.1, from coordinate 30,825 downwards.
AACCTTTGTCGGTGAAGGCAAGCGCGTCTCCCTGATGCCAGTGAGCGGCAACCGTTTTTACTTCTTCTTCGATGTGCCTTTGCCCAAAGGCTTAGCAGAAGATCGTTCCACCCTGCGCCAGGATCTGAAAAATTACTTTACCGGCTGGGCCGATCCGGTGCAGCGCCTGATCGACAGCATTAATCCCGACACCACCAACCGGGTCGAAATCCACGATATCGAACCCTTTAGCCGTTTTGTCAAAGGTCGTGTGGCCTTGCTCGGCGATGCGGCGCACAGCACCACGCCAGATATCGGCCAGGGCGGTTGTGCCGCGATGGAAGATGCGGTGGTGCTGGCGCAGACGCTGGCCTCGCATTCGCTGGGTATCGAAGATGGATTGCAGCGCTACGAGGCGCGTCGCGTGGAACGCACCAAAGATTTGGTGCTGAAAGCACGCAAACGCTGCGATGTGACGCATGCGAAAGATGCGGAAGTGACCGCTGCGTGGTACGCCGATTTGAAAAACGAAACCGGCGAGCGAGTGCTGGCCGGCATGTGCGACACCATTGAAGGTGGTCCGCTGGGTTAACGCCAGGGCACACCGCCGGGAGTGACTCCATACAGGGGTTCACTTCACGCGGTGCGCCCTGCTTATCACGCCTCTTCTAAACCGCGATTCTTCAGCATCGGACCAATCTCCGGTGCTTTTCCACGCCATGCCAGCCACAGATGTTGCAGATCGCTGCTGTTACCGCGTGAAAGAATATGATCGCGGAATTGCTGGCCATTCTCACGACTCAACCCACCACGTTCAACGAAAGCCTGATAACCATCATCGGCTAACATTTGCGTCCAGATATAGGCGTAATAACCAGCCGCGTAACCGCCGCCCCAGATATGACGGAAATAGGTGGAGCGATAACGCGGCGGTACGGTGGTTAACGCGATGTTCTCTGCCGCCAGCGCTTGTAGTTCAAAGTGACTGACATCCTGCGGGTTGTCCTGCGTGGTCAGCGAATGCCATTGCAGATCCAGCAACGCCGCCGCCAGCAGTTCGGTCATGTCGTAGCCCTTGTTGAACTTAGATGCGCGCACCATTTTCTCGCGCAGTTCCACAGGCATCGCCTCACCGCTCTGATAATGACGGGCATAATTGGCAAACACCTTTTCATCGCTGGCCCAGTGCTCGTTAATCTGCGAAGGAAACTCGACAAAGTCACGTGGCGTAGCGGTGCCGGACAGGCTTGGATAACGCTGGGTGGCAAACAGACCGTGCAGCGCATGACCGAATTCGTGGAACAGCGTGATCACCTCATCCCAGCTGAGTAACGCGGGTTGTCCCGCCTGCGGTTTGGTGTAGTTGCAGACGTTGTAGATCACCGGCTTGGTGCCCAGCAGCGTGGTCTGATCAACAAAGTTGCTCATCCAGGCTCCGCCGCTTTTGTTATCACGCTTATAGAGGTCGGTGTAGAACAGCGCCAGCGGCGTATCGTCAGCATCGAAGATTTCATAAACGTTAACGTCCGGATGATACACCGGCAGATCGTGACGCTGCTGGAAGCGAATGCCAAACAGCTGGCTGGCGGACCAGAACACGCCCTTTTCCAGCACATTATTCAGCTCAAAGTACGGGCGGATTTGGCTCTCATCCAGAGCGTATTTGGCTTTTCTTACTTGTTCAGCATAGAAATTCCAGTCCCAGGCGCGCAGCGGGAAAGTGTGGTGCTGTTGTTCAATGATCTGCTGAATGTCTGACGCTTCTCGCTCAGCGCGTGCCCGCGCCGCCGGAACAATATTACGCATAAACGCAAAGGCAGCATCCGGCGTTTTCGCCATCTGATCCTGCATGCTCCATTCCGCATAAGTCTTGAAACCGAGCAGCTTAGCCTGCTCGGCGCGCAGCTGTGCCATGCGTAACACAATCGCGCGTGTGTCATTGTCATCGCCCTGTTCGCTGCGCGTGAGTGCCTGGTTGAACAGCGCTTCACGCGTGGCGCGCACTTCCAGTGACTGCAATGCAGGCTGTTGCGTGGTGTTCTGTAACGGCAGCAGCCATTCGCCGTGCAATCCACGCGCCTCCGCTGCGCCTTTGGCATGCGCTAGCTCTTCTTCACTCAATCCCGCCAGCGCCGCTGCGCTGCTCACCGTATACGCGCCCGCTTTGGTCGCCGCCAGCAGCTTATTGCCAAAACGGGTACTCAACGTGGCGAGTTCCTGATTGCAGGCACGCAGCCGCTCTTTATCTGCGTCGCTCAGGCTGGCCCCAGCCAGCTGGAAATGCTGCCAGGTCACTTCCACCAAACGCATCGATTCCGCATCCGGACAGGCAGAGCCGCGATGCTGGTAAACGTTATCGAGACGGGCAAACAGCTGGCTGTTGAGATGGATTTCATCATTTAGCGCCGTGAGTTTAGGCGTGATCAGCTCATCAACTTCCTGCAACACATCACTGGTGTTGGCTGACGTCATGGCACCAAATACCAGATTGACGCGGTTTAACAACTGTCCACTGCGCTCCAGAGCTTCATAGGTGTTGGCAAAAGTAGCCGGTTCAGGATTAGTGGCGATGGCGGCAATTTCCTGACGCTTCTCTTCAATACCCGCTTCAAGCGCCGGAAGAAAATCGGCTTCCTGAATCAGGTCAAAAGGCGGAGTGTGATAGGGCAATGCACTGACGGTGAAAAACGGATTGGCTCGTGAAGTCATTATCGCTCCTGATAATCAGCAACGCCGCAACCGGTGCGGCGGGATGCTTCTATCCTGGCAGTTTCAACGTCACTCAACAACCGCTCTGCTGGCGCTGATACACACTGATGATTTCACCCGCTACCGCCACGGCGATTTCCGCTGGCAGTTTGCCTTTCACATCCGGCAGGCCGAGCGGACAGCGCAGCCGCGCCACTGCATCCGCAGCAATCCCTTTGCCTTCCAGCCGATAGCGAAAGCGCTGCGCTTTGGTAGCCGAACCTATCACACCGGCATAGCGAAAATCACCGCGCCGCAAAATGGCTTCGCTTAGCGCCAGATCGAGCGGATGGTCGTGGGTCATCACAATGAAATAGCTGTCCGGCGCGGCCTCTTTAACGCAATCAGTCGGGTCTTCCACCTGGCGCACGCTGACGCCCGGCGGCACATGGCGAAACTGGGCGGCGCGGCTATCAATCCAGCTAATGTGACAGGGTAACGTTGCCAGCAGGTTTACCAGCGCCTGACCGACGTGGCCTGCGCCGTAAAGCTGGATTTCAGGTTGCTGCTGCATCAGTGGTTCAAACAGCAGCGTGGCATGCCCGCCGCAGCACTGGCCGAGGCGCGCAGCCAGGGCAAACTCTTCGCTGCGCGGCTGCTGGCAACGCTGCTCCAGCATCTCGCGCGCCAGCGCAATGCACTGATATTCCAGATGACCGCCGCCGATGGTGAGATAAGTATCGCTGGCGCTGACCACCATTTTACTGCCGCGATCGCGCGGGACTGATCCTCGCTGGCTCAGCACGGTGACTAAAACGCAGCTCTCACGTTTCTCGCGCAAACTGTGCAGTACGGCGATCCAGTCATGATAAATCATCATCCGCTCCTGAGAGGCGCTGCACGCCCCAGAAAACGCGCTCTGGCGTGGCGGGTGCATCCAGTTGCGGATGGCGGCGGTAGTTAGCCACGCTGGCTACGGCATCCTGTAACGCACACCACACCGCAATGCCCAGCATAAACGGCGGCTCACCCACGGCTTTCGAATGAAACACCGTGTCCTGCGGATTTTTACGGTTCTCTACTAGCGTGACGCGAAAATCATGTGGGGCATCGCTGATGGCGGGAATTTTGTAACTCGCCGGGCCGTCTGTCAGCAGCTTGCCCTGATCGTTCCATACCAGCTCTTCGCAGGTTAACCAGCCCATACCCTGCACGAAACCGCCCTCCACTTGCCCAATATCCAGCGCCGGATTGAGCGAAGCGCCGACGTCATGCAGGATATCCGCGCGTAGCAAACGGTATTCGCCGGTTAAGGTATCCACCAGCACTTCGCAGCACGCGGCGCCATAAGCGAAGTAATAGAAGGGTTTACCGCGTCCGGCGCTGCGGTCGTAATGGATGCCGGGCACTTTGTAAAATCCGGTGGCGGATAACGGCACCTGATTTAACCACGCCTGCTGCGCCACCTGCGCAAAGGTAAAGTGCTGCTCGCCCACGCGCACAATGCCATTGCTAAAGGAGATGGCGTCGACCGTGCATTGGTGCTGCTGACACAGCATTTCCGTCATGCGATCGCGCAGTATCTGCGCGGCATTTTGGGCCGCTTTGCCGTTGAGATCGGCACCGCTGGAGGCCGCTGTTGGTGAAGTGTTCGGCACTTTTCCGGTGTCGGTCGCCGTGACCTGAATCTGGCTGATATCGATTTGCAGCACTTCCGCGACAATCTGCGCCACCTTGGTATTCAGTCCCTGACCCATTTCGGTGCCACCGTGATTGAGTTGCACCGTGCCATCGGTGTAGATCAAAATTAAGGCACCGGCCTGATTGAGGAAGCTGGAGGTAAAGGAGATGCCAAACTTCACCGGCGTTAAGGCCAGACCGCGTTTCATAAAACGGTTGCTGGCATTAAACGCGCTGATGTCCGCACGGCGCGTGGCGTAATTGCTGCTGGCTTCCAGCTGCTCCGTCATCTCGACCAGCAAATTATCCTCCACCTGCTGATGGTAATGGGTGATGTTGCGCTCCTGCTTGCCGTAATAGTTGCGCTTGCGCAGTTCGAGCGGATCCAGTCCGCGCTCGCGGGCAATGTGATCCATGATCTGCTCAATCGCCACCATGCCCTGAGGGCCGCCAAAGCCGCGATAGGCGGTGTTTGACGCCGTGTGTGTGCGGCAACGATAGCCGGTGATCAGCGCATCGCCGAGGTAATAGGCGTTATCGGCGTGAAACATCGCACGATCGACAATCGATCCGCTGAGATCGAGCGAGTAACCGCAGTTACCCGCCAGATCGATTTTGACGCCACAGAAGCGGCCATCCTCATTAAAACCGACATCGTAACGGACGAAGAAGGGATGGCGCTTACCGGTGATACGCATATCATCGCGTCGCGCCAGGCGCATTTTTGCCGGACGACGCGTTTGTCGCGCGGCAATGGCACACAGACAGGCCACACCCGCAGCCTGCGTCTCTTTACCGCCAAACCCACCGCCCATCCGGCGCATATCAATGGTGACTTTGTTCATGGTGATATCCATCACTTCGGCCACCAGCTTCTGCACTTCCGTCGGGTTCTGGGTCGATGAGAAAACCTGCAGGCTGTCGTCTTCACCTGGGATCACTAACGCGGTCTGGGTTTCCAGATAGAAGTGCTCCTGACCGCCTATATGAAATTCACCCTGAATACGATGCGGCGCACGCGCCAGTGCCGCTTCAGCATCACCCCGTTGATGCACGTGCGGTTGCTGCACAAAGTGACGCTGCTCCAGGGCTTCACGCACATCCAGGATCGCCGGCAGTGGCTGATATTCGATGATGGCGGCGGCAGCACCGGCGCGCGCGGCTTCGGGTGAATCCGCTGCCACCGCAATCACGATCTGCCCCAGATACTCCACGGTATCCATTGCCAGTAAAGGATCGCCCGGTTCTAGCGGGCCGACATCATTCAGGCCCGGCACATCGCGCCAGGTTAGCACGCTCACCACGCCGGGCACGGCATAGCAAGGCTGCACATCGATATGTGTAATACGTGCATGCGCATGTTCACTGAGACGCGGGCAAAGATGCAGCAGGCCAGGCAAATCCGGCCGGTCATCAATGTAGATCGCCTCGCCCGTGACGTGTTTATCGGCGCTTTCATGCTTCTGACTGCGGCCCACGCCGGTTTTCATTTCGCTGGCAAACTGGCTTTTTAACAGCGTTTCGCTGAGTTCGGGTCGGTTATGAGACATAGCGCGCCACCTCGGTAAGGGTCAGTTCACCACAGGTTTGCGCGTAGTAACGACGCAGCAGATTGCGTGCGACCTGCAAGCGGTAGTCGGCGCTGGCGCGGAAATCACTTAACGGCTGGAAATCCTGGCTGAGCGCCGCGCAGGCTTGCTCAATGGAAGCTTGATTCAGTGGCTGACCATTAAGGGCAGCTTCGGCTGCGGTTGCCCGTTTGGGCGTTGCGGCCATGCCGCCAAAGGCCAGTCGTGCCTGCACCACCACGCCATCTTTAAGCTGAATGTTGATGGCGATAAACACCGCCGAAATATCATCATCCAGACGTTTTGCCACTTTCCATGCCACGAAATCAGGTGACACCGTCACTTTAGGTATCACTATTGAGTGAATGAATTCCCCTGGCTGCAACACGGTTTGCCTGTAACCAGTGAAGAACTGATCCAGCGGCACTTCACGTGGGCTTTCTCCTTGCTGCAACACCAATCGCGCATTGAGTGCCAGCAACATGGGCGCACAATCACCGATCGGCGATGCGTTGCCGATGTTGCCGCCGAGCGTACCCTGATTTCGGATCTGTAATGATGCAAAGCGCTCCAGTGTGGCACTGAAGGTAGGAATTCTCGCCGCCAGAAAATGATAACAATAATGAAGCGGCGTAGCGGCACCCAGGTGAATCTCTCGATCATCTTCAGAACAGACGCTTAACGCCTCAACCTGCTCCAACGCGATTAACAGCGGTAAACGTTGATACTGCTGGGTAATTTGCAAAGTGAGGTCGGTGCCGCCAGCCAGCAGTCGCGCTTCAGGATACTGCTGATACAGCGTCGCCAATTGTGCCAGGGTTTTGGGAACGAAACAGCGACTGCCGTTGGCTTCGAGAATGTGTACTTCCCGGTTATTCAACGCCTGTAAGCGCTGAACCAGTGCTGACTCATCCACCGTAAAATTATCTTCTGCGGGTTGCTCACAAGCTTGCTGTGCGGCGGCCATAATTGGCCGGTAACCCGTGCAGCGACACAGATTGCCTGCCAGCGCTTGTTCTGCCTGCTGCCGATTCCAGCCCTGTGTATTTTTCTGCAAAGTGAACAGTGACATGACAAAGCCCGGCGTGCAGTAGCCGCACTGCGAGCCGTGGCAATCCACCATCGCCTGCTGCACGCTATGCAGTTCACGGCCCTGTTTCAAATCCTCCACGGTGATCAGTTGTTTGCCTTGCAGGCTGCTAACCAGCGTCAGGCAACTGTTGATGGCCTGATAGTGCATTCGCCCCGCCACCACTTTTCCCAGCGTCACCGTACAGGCGCCGCAGTCACCTGACGCGCAGCCCTCTTTGGTTCCCCGCCGCTGTTGATGGTTGCGCAGGTAGTTAAGCACGGTAAGATTCGGGTCTAAGGCCGTTTCGGTGACCAGCCGATTATTCAGCAGAAACTGGATCATACCGTTGCCTCTTCTCGATCGCGCTGCCACACCGGTTTGCCGCTAACCCAGGTTTGGGCAATGTTGCGGTCGTCGCCCAGCGTCATCATCACAAATAAGCGCTCCCAGATATCTTTGCTATTAGCGCTACGCAGCTTTTGCAGCGGCGAAACCGCCGGGTCGATCACCACGAAATCCGCTTCTTTACCGGGAATGAAGTTGCCAATTTTATCGTCGATGTCCAGTGCATGCGCGCCGCCCAGCGTCGCGTGGTAAAAGGCTTCGCAGGCGCTGAGTTTGTACTGCTGCAACTGCCCAACTTTGTACGCTTCACCCAGCGTTTGCAGCATATTAAAGGTGGTGCCTGCGCCGACATCGGTGCCGATGCCCATGCGCACACCCTGCTGCCAGCAGCGTTTAATATTGAACAGGCCACTGCCAAGAAACAGGTTCGACGTCGGACAAAATGCGATAGAGGAATCGGTGTCGTGCAGGCATTGCCACTCGTTCTCTTCCAGATGCAGACAGTGTGCAAAGACGCTGCGCTTTCCGGTGAGCTGATGATGGTGGTAAACATCGAGATAGCCGTCCCGCGCCGGGAACAGCGATTTGACCCACGCGATTTCCTGCTGATTTTCGCTCAGATGGGTGTGCAGCCAGGTATCCGGGAACTCGCTGCGCAGTTGACGGACTTTCTCCAGCAATTCTGGCGAGGAGGTGGGCGCGAAACGTGGCGTCAGTGCATAGCTTAAACGCCCACGCTGGTGCCAGCGTTCAATCAGTTCACGCGTGTCCTGATAGCTCTCTTCCGGCGTTTCTGTCAGATACGCGGGGGCGTTGCGGTCCATCATCACTTTTCCGGCAATCAGACGCATATCCAGCTGTTGCGCGGCATGAAACAGCGCATCGACCGATTGTTTGTGCACCGTGCCAAACACCAGCGCCGTGGTAGTGCCGTTAGACAACAGCTGTTGCAGGAAGAAGGCTGACATCTGCGCAGCATGATCCGGGCAGTGATATTGGCTCTCAACCGGAAAAGTATATTGGTTTAGCCACTCCAGCAACTGTTCGCCAAATGCGCCAATCATCTCCGTTTGCGGATAGTGAATATGTGTATCCACAAAGCCCGGCACAATTAGCTTGCCGCGCAGATCGATCACCGTGGCAGCATCAACGCGCCCTTCTGCAATCTCCCAGTTTTCAAGCGACACCACCTTACCCTCGCGCAGTGTCAGCAAACCGTCTTCGAGGTAGCGCGCATGCGCAGCGATATCATCGGGCTGAGAAGTCAGTGCGGTGAAATCAAAAAAGCTGGCGCGCAATAGCGTTTCAGAGACGTAAGGCATAACGGTTCCTTGATAAGTAAAAGTGCAATTAGTTGCCTTAAAGGTTTATTGCAAATGCTATGCCAATGACGATTTATAAAAATATTGACATCTATCAATAACTTACCCACGCCTTATTCAATTTCATGTCCCTTTGGAACCGCAATCGAATGCGCAATCGGTTGCTAAAATAAGCAACCGATTGCATGGGGATAAAAAGCGTGTCAGGTATGAGATGTCTGAGGAAACAAGCGTAATGACAACACGAACTGCGCGCCATTTAAGTGCAGCGCCGCACGCTTGTAGTGCACAGATTTTACTTCAGGAAGATTCCGGTGTGGCAGAGGAAGGATTTGGGTGTGCTGAGAAGCGCTGATAGTGAAAACAAATGAGAGGGAATACGATGAGACAGATGAAATAAGAGAATTAATACAGAAATGTTAAACATCGTCATGGCATGCGGATGTATTAGCCTAAGAAAAACCGCATAAAAATCGTCTCGTTAAAACTCAAAAAAGAAGATTATTGTCTGCTTTTCCTTGAATCCCGTTGATATTAATTGGGATTTATCTCTATTAAAACTAATATCAGCCTTCCAGGGAATATCATCACTTAAGAGCGACGTTTATGTTTAATCGCATGATATCAGGAGTGGCCAGTGCCATTCTGTTAACTGTATCACCCTTAACGCACGCAGCCAGTTCATTACCCACACCGACAGAAGCTGACTGGATCGCAAAAGAATTTAGCTTTAATAGCGGTGAAAAATTAAAAGATGTGCGCATTCACTACATTACTTTAGGTGATAAGAATAAACCAGCGGTATTATTACTGCACGGAACCAATCAACCTCTGAGTGCCTTACTGGCACCGGGATTTGCCGGGGAGTTATTTGGCCCGGGACAGGCGCTGGATGCCAGCAAGTATTTTATTATTATCCCGGAAGGCATTGGTTCAGGAAAATCATCCAAACCTTCTGATGGCTTGAGAATGGCCTTCCCGCATTACGATTACGACGATATGGTGACAGCACAATATCGGCTGATTAAAGAAGGTTTGGGCATTTCGCATTTACGCCTGGTGATGGGCTATTCCATGGGCGGCATGCAGACGTGGCTGTGGGGTGAAAAATATACCGGCATGATGGATGCCCTGGTCCCGATGGCGTCGCAGCCAAATGAGTTATCGGGCCGCAACTGGATGCTACGCCGCATGCTGATTGAATCGATCAAAGGCGATCCTGCCTGGGCTGAAGGCAACTATCAACAGCAACCCCCTACGCTTAAAACCGCCAATATCATGTTCAGTATCGCCACCACCGGCGGCACGCTGGCTTATCAACACAAAGCCCCGACGCGCGCGCTGGCAGACAAACTGGTGGATGCACGTCTTGCTGCGCCTGTCACCGCAGATGCCAACGACTTCATTTATATCTGGGGTTCGTCGGCAAATTATAATGCCATGCCTGGATTGAGCCGTATTACCGCACCAATGCTGATTATTAATTCAGCAGATGATGAACGTAATCCGGTTGAAACCGGCATTTTGCAGAGTGAATTGCCTAAGATAAAGAAAGCGGAATTACTGCTTATTCCGGCCAGTGCTGAAACCAGCGGCCATGGCACTATGATGCAAGCAAAGTTTTATAATAAAAAACTTCAGACCTTTTTAGCCGAGACCGCTAAGCCTTAGTATTTGGGTTAAATCCGCCTGTTGACGGGAAGTCACACTCATGACTTCCCCTTTTAATAAAAAATTCATTGTTACTACACCTTCATCTTTTTCAATTAAACGTTCTCAGGGAATAGTTATGTTTCGTAGAATAAAGATCCGCACCGCCCTCAGCATCATGGTTTTTTCATTAACAGCATTATTGCTGTTCGTCGGTATTTTAGGGTTATTTGCCGTACAGTCCGGTAACAAATCCTTTGCCACCGTTGATACTGAAGTTTTGCCGGGCCTGGTAGCGCTCAATGAAAGCTCAGAACTTTTATTACGTGGACGACTGGATTTACGTTTATATGAATCACTGGTGGGCAGTGGCGATGCCGAAAAAGCCAAAGTCGCTCTTGAACGCGCCAGAGGTAAAATAGACAACGCCAGTGCGAAATGGCAGGAATACCTGAAATATCCACAATCCTCCGCAGAGAAGCCGATTGCGGCTGAAATGGCCACCACACGCGATGCGCTGATGAAAGAGTTTATTGATCCGGCTTTTGCCGCGCTCGAAGCAGGCAAACTTGATGAATACCGCCAGCGTGCAGGGAAATCAACGGCGTTATACGGTGCCTTTGATAAAGCCTCTAAAGCGCTGGTGGCATTTAAAATTAAAAGTATTGATGTCGCCTATAGTGACTCCAGCGATCGGGTTCAGCATATGGCGTTTACGCTGTACTTTTGTATCGCCTGTGCGCTGGTGTTGGCCGCGCTGGCCTGGTCGGTGATGACCAATCTTATCGTTAAGCCGCTCAATCATGTGATCAATGTGTTTGATCGCATTGCCGAGGGTGACTTACGTGCGCGCATCGACATCTCCGGTAAAAATGAAATTGCGCAACTGTTTGCCGCGGTACAGCGTATGCGCGATGGCCTGGCAAACATGGTGCTGATGGTCCGCAGTGGCACCGATGCGATCGGCTCCGGCGTAGAAGAGATCGCCACCGGTAATATCGATCTTTCCAGCCGTACTGAGCAACAGGCGGCCTCACTGGATGAGACGGCATCCAGCATGGAGCAGATTATGGCGACAGTGAAAAACAATGAGGACAACACGCGCAAAGCTAACGCATTGTCGCAGAAGGCTTCAGATTCTGCTTCGCGTGGAGCAACAGTAGTGTCTGAAGTGGTCACCACCATGAGTTCCATTGAAAAAAGCTCGGCAAAAATCGGCGACATCGTCGGTGTGATTGACGGCATCGCCTTCCAGACTAACCTGCTGGCCTTGAACGCAGCAGTTGAAGCCGCGCGTGCAGGAGAAGCGGGACGCGGTTTTGCTGTGGTCGCTTCGGAAGTTCGGGTGCTGGCTCAGCGCAGCGCCACCGCTGCGAAGGAAATTGGCCTGATGATCAATGACTCGCTCAGCAATATTGAGCAGGGTTCAGGACTGGTTAAAGATGCTGGCGTCACCATGAATGAAGTGATGCTCGATGTGAAAAAAGTGGTCGATATCATGGATGAAGTGATGCTGGCCTCTGGCGAGCAGACGCGCGGCATCTCGCAGATCAACATCGCTATCCAGCAGATGGATGGTGTAACACAACAGAATGCCTCACTGGTGGCTGAAGTGGCAACCGCTGCCAACTCACTGCAACAGCAGGTGGTGAATTTGCAGCAGTCGGTGACGCAGTTCCAGGTTGATGAGGACGCGATGCCATTGGCCACTGACCGTTATACCGACTCGCATCAGCTGTCCCTCGTCGCGTTAAATTAAGCGGTATCAGCGAGTGCATTTGAGCGCTCGCTTCGTTAAGTATAGTGTGCCCGTCTCTCTTTATCAGGACGACGGGCGCGCTGACTCCCTTCCCTTTTTAGTGCCTTAATACTCTTCCACCGCGCAATCGGTTCCCTACAGTTTTAGATGGGATTACCGATAACAGAGAACGTATTCCGTATTTTCAGTGACGCAGGACGCATTCTGGAAAAAACAAACCTCTAATGTGATCCAGTTGGGTGGAAGGTAAAACATGTTTAAAACAATACGCTCGCGTTTAATCGCTATCAGCGTGGTCATCACGGCAGTATCCCTTATCGCACTTGCCACTTTTACCTACACCACCGTGCGTGGAAAGACACTTGAAAGCATTGATGAGCGCATTGGCCAGCTCTCCCGCGTTCATGCGGCTGAACTGGCTGGCTGGGCAGCAGAAAAACAACGTATCACCGGTTCGATTAAAACGGCTTTTGGTCGTCATGACGATGCGGTCCCTTTTCTGCGTGCGGCGATCGAAGCTGGCGAGTTCGATGATGCCTACATCGTCTATCCTGAGCCTCATTCCCATGTGTTCGTCCACCCTATGCCAGCCACCTATGATGGCAGCCAGCGTCCGTGGTATCTGGAAACGGTAAAAGCTGGCCATCCGGTGTTACTGGACCCCTATGTTGATGCCTCAACCGGCAAGCTGACCATTACTTTTGCTCAGCCGATTGTGGATAACGGAAAAACATTGGGTGTGATCGGCAGCGATCTGCACCTGGATACCGTCTCAAATACGGTGAATGCGATTCATCCACTGGAGAAGAGCTTTGCATTCCTGGTGGACAGCAGCGGTAAATTGATTGCCGCGCCGAAGTCAGACCTTATTCTCAAGCCGGTCACTGAGTTGTCACCTTCACTCGACCTCAAGGTCATCCAAACTCTGGCCAGTCAGGGCGGACATGCTGAACTGACTATCGGCGGTGAACAGCAGTTCGTTTATGCCTCTCCGGTAAAAGGGACGCCGTGGTCACTGGTGATTGCCGTTGATCGTGATGAAGTGACGGCATCGCTGACGACATTGCAACGTGAAAGCATCCTCATCACCTTGGTGAGTCTGATTATTACCGCGCTGATTGCCGGGCTGGTGTTCAATCAGCAGTTGCGTCGACTCGCCATTTTACGCGACGCCCTGGAAGACGTTGCTTCCGGGGAAGGCGATCTGACGCGTCGCCTGGAAGTGCGTGGCGGAGATGAGCTGGCGCAGATATCAGCGGCATTCAACCGCTTTGTTGAAAAACTCTCGGGCGTGCTGCTGCGCGTGCGTGAAGGTGCCAACAACATCGCGCTTGCTTCCAGAGAAATCAGTGGAGGCAACAATGACCTGGCCTCTCGTACCGATGAACAGGCAGCAAGCCTGGAGGAAACGGCCGCCACGTTAGAAGAGCTGACGTCAACGCTGAGTAATACCGCCAGTAATACTGAGCAGGCACGCCAGTTTGTCAGTGGCGTGGCCTCCGCGGTCAGAGACAACGGTGCCGTAATGAACGATGTTTCGACACGCATACAGGAAATCTCGAACGATTCGCAGAAAATGTCCGAAATTATTAAGGTGATTGACGGCATTGCTTTCCAGACCAACATTCTGGCACTGAATGCCGCTGTTGAGGCTGCGCGAGCGGGAGAATCAGGCAGAGGCTTCGCGGTTGTCGCCAGCGAAGTGCGTAGTCTGGCGCAGCGCAGCGCGGGTGCCGCGCGCGAGATCAAAACACTGATTGATGACACGGTTGCACGCGTGACGTCAGGCAGGGAGCTGGTTGTGAAAGCCGATCACGGAATGACCAGTATTGTGTCTGATATCCACAATATGACGCAGCTGATTGAAGAAATTGCCCATGCCAGCCGCGAACAAAGCGATGGTATTGGTCAAATCAATATCGCGATGGGGCAAATTGACACTACGACGCAGCAGAATGCGGCGCTGGTTGAAGAGTCCGCCAGTGCAGCCCAGTCCATGTCCGAGCAGGCCGCCGTAATGGCAGAACTGGTCAGCACGTTCAAATTGATGGATAACGCTGATGCGGTGATACCTAAATCTGAAAGCCACGTGAAAAAGCCGGTTCTCTCTCCGCTTAAATCGCGTACAGCGCTGGCTACAGCAGGAAGCTCCCCGGAGGATAACTGGAGTTCTTTCTGATTCACTGAGCCAAAACAGGCGACTGACATCGTGGTGATAAACCGCGATGCCAGGTTCGCTGAAAGACCCAACGCAAGATAACAGCGGGCAGAAGCCGATCCACATTGTATTGTATCTTCTCTTCCGCGCATAAAACTGTATTCTTACCTAGGCTAACGATTTTCTGCACAGGCTAATCCCACATTTTCCGCAACAGTGATAGGCCATATGCATGGAAGGTTTATGGTGACTTCTACCTTCACCCTTTTCATCTTTACAACTTCTTGCAGTAGCTCCCCTCAATCAGGCGGTCTTCCGTCCTTCGTCGGCGGTCTGGCCTTTCAGCGCAGGCTAAACGGTGCATGTATTAGCGATCGGGTCGTAGGACTCGATAATGCCAGGCAGAGAAACGCGCAGCATTGATAAGATGGAGTCAGCCAGTACTTTCATAGACTGCTGTTCGCCACCGTCCAGCGATTGTGGGGGGGACTGACATGTTTTCTCCAGGCATAAAAAAACCCTCCGTAGAGGGTTTGTTTATTTAATTAGGACTTCAAGAAGCGAATGACCGTTCGCCTTCTGAGTACGAATCGTCATTTATTTCCAATGAACGGTAATATTGGAGCGCCGCCGGATCAGCCACATACTCGACTATTCCATGATTTTCCTCAACACACTTAATGATTTTGTTAATATCAGTTCTGAAGAATTCCTTACGAAGATTGACTTTATTAATGCGGTCACTGCTAAGTAAATTATGCAATTTAGCCTCCAATGCTGGGGCGTCATCACAACTAATCATTGCATGCACATCAAACTCAAATGGGACACTTGCACCACTTAACTCACTGACACGGTCGTGAGGTTCTAAGCGGCGAGTCATTCCAATTTTAAATACGTTCTCTCCAAAAGAGCCAATGTTAGAAATAACATAAACGTGACCTTGCTTGGTCATTTGGGCCATAGATTTGGCGCGCTCATACTGTCTATGAACTTCTTCGATTTCTTGCTCAAGCTTGCGGCGAGTTTCCTCTAATTCAAGCCGATGATCTTCATCAGCCGCCAACAGCGCTTCTTCAACTGCCTTGCGCCGCGCTTCTAACTCCAACTCTTTTTCTTCAGCCTCCTGCTGCTGGCGCTCAAGCTCTTCAGCCCTTTGGCGTTCTTCTCGCATCTGACGCTTTATCTCATTTTGAGCTTCGCGTTCATCCTGAGCCGCCTGTAACTCTAAAACCTTATCGCGAAATTCTTTTTCTACCGTATCCCAATCTGAATTATCAACAAGCTCAAAATAATCATACTTAGCAATTAATGATTGATATGTGAAACTCTCTTTTTTAATATCTTCAAGCTTTCTTTCAAAATTCTTTAATGATACTGAACTAAGCAAAACTTTCTTTTTGAAGCGATAGCTATCATCAAGAACTCGCTGAATTTCCACTTGAGCATTCTGGTGTTGATCTTTAAATATCTGCTCGAAATCAAAAGCAAAATCTACAGCCTTGTTGAGGATTGATTTGCTCCTGCCCCTGTGAAACTCAATCGTTTTATTGAGTTCTGCCAAAAGCTTTCCATGCTCAGCCTCTCTTACTACATCGCGATTCTTGTATCGCTCAATAGCTTCATCTTTCTCATCAATGGTTTCGTTTATTAACTTTTTTGCTTCAAGCTCAAGTTTTCTTAATTTCTCAGCGTTCTTATTGTTTAATACTTTGTATGTAGCAAAGGTAGCGCACAAAGCTCCAGCGCCAAATATGATAAGTATCAGGTAGATTCCGTCCATTTAATGCCCCAGAAATTGTTGTTTATTCGCTCAGGAATATAACATGGTCTTCTCTGAGGTCGCTACGGAATGTTGACGAAGCGTGTATCGCCTAAGGGAAAACTTGACACCAAGCACGGCAAGACCTGGTATAACCACCTATGGATTAACATGTTTATTTAGACTTCGTAATTATGGCGGCGTTACCTACAGGCGTAGAAATCAGAGGGAAAAGCATCTGTATCTGGTTTATGTACCGTGGTAAAAGATGCCGGGAGATCCTGAAAGGCTTGACTAACACTTCAACCAACCTCAAAAAGGCCGGAAATCTTCGCGCTGTTATTCTCAGTGAAATTAGTCTGGGGGTGTTTGAATACCGGAATCGCTTCCCTAACTCTTCCCGAGCCTCTCAGTTTGATACCACTCAAAAAATAGAAACTTTTGGCGATTTGGCGGATATGTGGATTGCCAGCAAGAAACCGGAAGTATCGGCAAACACGCATAATGGGTACGTTTCAACCATCAGAGTTGTTCGCCATATTGTCGGTGACAGTACTCTCATTAAAAATATCAGGCATAACGATATTCTTTTTTTATCGCAGCGAATTCTTAAATGGCATGAGATTGTATACCGACGGTTCGAACCAAAACCGCAAAGGTCGTGCAGTCCGCACTGTTCAGTCCTATATGCAGATGATGGGTCGTTCAATGGATTTTGCATGTCGTTGCGGCTTCATAAATGAAAAGCCCCGTGAAGGCATTAAACCCCTGAGAAGAGTTAAAGGTAAACCAGACCCGCTGCTGAAACATGAATTGAAGCAACTAATTATTGTCTCTCGCGGACAGGCTAACAATCTATGGCCCTTCGCGGTTTACTCTGGGTTACGCCATGGTGAGCTTGCCGCGCTGGCCTGGGAATATGTGGATCTTGATAATGGCGTAATACATGTTCGCCGCAACCTTACCAGTGTTCAGCGATTCGGACCGCCGAAGACGCATGCTGGTATTCGCACAATCCATCTGCTGGAGCCAGCTATTGACGCATTGATCGCACAGCGAGAACTGACCGGCCATAAACCAGGCGTCACCATCACGTTTCACCCAAGAGAATACGGTAAAACTGAAGTGCAGGAGCTCAGGTTTGTGTTTGTGCCAAGGCGCTTAGACCCTAAAGATAATCCATGGTTTTCCACTGCCGGCATTAGCGCGCGCTGGAAGGCAGCAACTAAGCGAGCGGGAATTAAAAGGAGGAATCCTTATCAGACAAGGCATACTTACGCTTGCTGGATGTTATCCGCAGGAGCTAATCAAACGTTCATAGCAACGCAAATGGGCCATGAAAATGCACAGATGGTTTATGATGGTTATGGCTCCTGGATTGGGGAGTTGAGCGGTAGCCAGGTTGACATGCTCAATACTGTGCTGGCAATTTAGTTTGCCCCCTATATGCCCCTTTCGTATTTTATAGTTGGTTTTTTAGTCTTAAAATCAATTGGTTAACATTGACGTACAATTGTTTAAGGAACAGTGAGATGATTATTTTTGTCACTGGCGCCACCGCCGGTTTTGGTGAAAGCATCACCCGTCGCTTCATCGCTAATGGTCATAAAGTGATTGCCAGCGGACGCCGCGCAGAGCGTCTGAAAGAGCTGAAAGATGAGTTGGGTGCCAACCTTTATACCGTTCAGTTGGATGTGCGTAATCGCGCCGCTATCGATGAAGCTATCGCTGCGCTGCCCGCAGAGTGGCGTGAAATCGACGTGCTGGTGAATAATGCCGGTCTGGCATTAGGGATCGAGCCCGCGCATAAAGCCAATATTGAAGATTGGGAAAATATGATCGACACCAATAACAAAGGATTGGTGTATATGACGCGTGCCGTGCTGCCCGCCATGGTGGAGCGCAATGTCGGTCACATCGTTAACATCGGCTCCATCGCGGGCAGCTGGCCTTATCAGGGTGGCAACGTCTATGGCGCGACCAAAGCATTCGTGCGCCAGTTCAGCCTCAATCTGCGTACCGATTTGCACGGTACCGCGCTGCGCGTCACCGATATCGAGCCGGGCTTAGTGGGTGGCACCGAGTTTTCTAATGTGCGCTTCAAAGGCGATGATGGGCGTGCGGATGCCGTTTACGAAGGCACCACCGCGCTGACAGCGGAAGATGTCACTGAAGCGGTGTATTGGGTCACGACACTGCCTAAACACGTCAATATCAATACGCTGGAAATCATGCCGGTCTCCCAGACGCTTGCGGGTCTGAAAGTGCATAAAGGTTGAATATTGTCACGGGCGCACAGGTTGCGCCCATCGCCTACGCCCGGCCCCAACCGGCAACAATAATTAACATGCCACTAAACGCCACCAACGCGCCAACCCAATCCCATGTACTGAGCTTGACGCCATCCACCACCCGCAACCAAATCAGCGCTGTCACCACGTAGACACCACCGTAAGCCGCGTACACGCGACCGCTTGCTGCCGGATGCAGCGTCAGCAACCAGACAAACAGCGCCAGACTCGCCGCTGCAGGTAACAATAGCCACGCGCTCATTCCCTTCTTCAGCCACAGCCACGGCAGGAAACAGCCGACAATTTCGGCAATCGCAGTCAAAAAAAACAGTAAAGTGGTTTTCACCAGCATAGAAAATCTCTCTCTCGCCTAAACAAAAGGCTCACCGCTGGTGAGCAAAGTTGCAGCGATGATATACTAGCACTCATGGTTGTGACAGCCGGGTTTCTGGCTGTGCTGGTGTTAACTAAAGGAAATCACAATGAAAAACCTGTTTTCTCTCCTGCTGACTGTGACGTTAACCTGCGGCGCGCTGATGACTGCACCGCTGGCATCGGCCCAAACTGACCGCCTGATCATTGAGAACGGCAACAGTGCTTCCAGCAACGAAGCCGCGCGTCAAAGCAAAGAGCAGTGGAACGACACGAAGAATCTGCGCAATAAGGTCAACACGCGCGTCGAGAAAGAGTTCGATAAAACCGATAAAGCTTTCGACACCCGTGATAGCTGCGAGAAGAGCTATAACGTCAATGCGTATTGGGAACCGAACACTCTGCGCTGCCTTGATCGTCGTACCGGCCGTACGGTCGCACCTTAATTCTATGTTGCTGCTATAGTTTTCTAGGGAATTCAGAACCAAGGAGAGTGTGATGAAAAAACGTAATGCAGTGATGTTGATGGCAATGCTGGCGTTGCCGATGCTGGCGCAGGCTTCCTGTGAAACCGTTAAAGCGGATATCAGTAAGAAGATCGTCAGTAACGGCGTGGCCGAATCGGACTTTACGCTGGATATCGTGCCTAACGATCAGGCCGATCAAGCGGGCGGCCAGGTAGTGGGTCACTGCGAAAATGACAGCCAGAAAATCGTGTACAAGAAAAACGGTCGAGACAGTGAAAGTAATGTCCCGGCAAGCGCAGGCAGTTCACAGGATGCTCCCGCGCAGTAATACTGAAAGGGCGGCTGATGGCCGCCCTTTTCTATTCTGCCTCTGGCCGCTGACGCGGCATCAACCACGCAATCCACAACGTTAGCATCGCAATCACTAACGCCACCACAAACACCCAATGCAGCGAAGCAGCGATCTGCCCTGTCCACTGATGCAACGTCGCTTCGGACAGTGACTGACGGCTTTCATGTGACATGATTTGCTGCATCGGATCACTGGCCTGTGGCAGACGCTGCGCAAGATTGAAGTTCAGTACCGCCCCCATCAGCGCAGTACCAATCGCTGAACCCAGCATGCGGCTAAACATAATTGATGCGGTGCAGATGCCACGAATGTCGTAATGCGCATGGTTTTGCACCGACACCAGGAAGGTGGTGCTGGTCATGCCCATACCCGTGCCAATGACAAAAGCAGTCAGCCCGGCTTGCATGATTGAACTGTCGGTACGCAATAGCAGCAGCAGCGCGCTGCCCGCAATCAATAACAAGGCACCGAGTTGCGCGGTAAAACGGTAGGAAGTGATCAGCATTAATCGGCCACTCAACGTACTGGCCAGCGGCCAGCCAATCGACATCATCGCCAATGCGCTACCCGCCTGCAGCGGAGTGCCGCCGGTGATACCCTGAATCCAGGTTGGCAGAAACGCGCTGATACCCATCATGGTGGCACCGATGATCAGATTACCGGCATTGCCTGCCAGAATTAGACGGCTGCGCCAGATGGCGAGAGGAAACAGCGGTGCTTCAGCACGCTGTTCATGCTGTTTTAATTGCCAGCCCGCCAGCAATGCCAATAACAGGAATGCCAGTAACCAGTAACCAAGGGCATCCGCCTGCAACAGCGCCACTAACAGCGCCGTAACGCAAATCATCAGCCAGCAGCTGCCGGTAAGATTCAGCGTTGCCCCTTTGTGATGTTCACGCGCCGGTAAGAAACGCGCTAACAGCAGCATGGAAAACAGGCCGATCGGCACGTTAACCCAGAAAATCACCGACCAGCTAAAATGCTGTACCAGCCAGGCACCACTCAGTGGCCCAATGATAGCTGCGACACCCCAGACGCTGGAAAGCCAGCCTTGCACGTGAGCACGCTCGCGCGGGGAGTAAATGTCGGCCACAATGGTGCTGGTGAGCGGCATAATTGCGCCTGCACCCAGCCCCTGAAACGCGCGAAACAGAATTAACCACGTCATGGTATGCGCAAAGCCGCACAATACCGAACCAATCAGGAACAGCGAGACGCCAATGAAAAAGAGTCGTTTACGCCCCCACATATCAGCAAGCCGACCATACAGTGGCACGCTCACCGCCTGAGTCAGCAAATAGATAGAGAAGACCCAGCCAAACTGCGAGAAACCGCCGAGTTCAGCAATAATGGTCGGCATCGCGGTCGCCACAATGGTGACTTCAATCGCGGCCATAAACATGGCGAGCATGCAGGCGATAAGGATCCAGTGGCGATGTTCCGTGTTCAATTCTGCAGTTTCAGTCATACGTCTCCCTTTTTTCTCTCAAGGCTAGCTGATTTTCCATCAGACGAGTTTCCTCTGCGTGCGCCCATTATGTGACAATGTCACACAATTCGATGAATTTTTTTTATTGTCAGATGATGCCTTATTTCATGCGGGTTAAGAAGGTTTTAACCGCCCTTCTATCTGTCTGATTTTGCCGTGAAAACTGGCGCAATACGCTAAGCATTGCTATAGCTTTTAACAGCACTTTCCAGTTATTCACTGGAAAAGCAGTATCTAACAGTCATTTTATCTGCAATTTAATAGCGTGAAGGATTTTCGTATGTGGTTCGTTCTCCACTACGCCCTCAACCGTGAAATGACATAACAAGATCGAACAATTTGTCGAATCAGGGAGACTCTCGCATGCAAAATGCATCGCTCGTTAGTAGAGCCGGGCTGGCACTACTGGCCATCGTCGCGGTGATTGCCCTGCTGGTTTGGGGAATCGGGTTAAATACGCTGCGCGACCGGCAAGAAGACTTAATTTATCTGGGTCAGCAGCATCTGTTTTTAGTGTTTTGGTCAATGTTTTTCGCCCTGCTGATTGGCATTCCGAGCGGGGTTTTGCTCAGCCGCCCGTTTGCTCGCCGCTGGGCTGAATATGTGATGCAGATCTTTAACGTCGGGAATACCTTGCCGCCGCTGGCAGTTCTCGCACTGGCCATGGTCATTGTCGGGATTGGCGATCGCCCTGCCTTAATCGCCCTGTTCCTCGCCTCATTGTTACCTATCGTGCGTAATACCTATTCCGGATTAAGCGCGGTGCCGCCTTCGCTGATTGAAGCCGCCAACGGCATCGGCATGACTAAATTCCAGCGTTTACGTCAGGTAGAAATTCCCAATGCCTTGCCAGTGATTCTGGCGGGTGTGCGCATTGCGACCGCCATCAATGTCGGTACGGCACCGCTGGCCTTCCTGATTGGTGCCAGCAGTTTTGGCGAACTGATTTTCCCCGGCATTTACCTCAATGACTTCCCTACGTTGATCCTCGGCGCCGTGGCCACCGCCCTGTTTGCGTTGATCCTCGATTTGCTGCTGGCAGCATTGGGTCGATTCCTCAGCCCGCACTCTGCGGCTTAACACAAGGAGCTAAGTGATGGGTATAACGCATAACTTATCGCGCTGGGTGAAGCTCTCCGCGCTGGCACTGGCCGCCACACTGGCCATCAGCCAATCCGCCGCCGCGGCAACACCGATTGTGATGGCAACCAAGAGCTTTACCGAACAGCATATTTTGTCTGCCATGACCGTGCTCTGGCTGCAAAAGAAAGGATTCCAAGTGGTGCCCAAGACCAATATCGCCACCACGATTGGTCGTAATGCGATGATCAACAAGCAAATCGACATGACCTGGGAGTACACCGGTACCTCGCTGATTATCTTCAACCACATCAACAAACCAATGTCATCTGAAGAGGCTTATAAAACCGTTAAACAACTCGACGCCAAACTGGGTCTGGTGTGGCTCGATCCCGCGCCAATGAACAACACTTATGCATTTGCCATGCAGCGTGCACGCGCCGATAAAGAAGGCATCAGCACCATGTCACAGCTGGTTGCCAAACTGGAACAGGTGCGCAAAACCGACCCCGACCATAACTGGAAGCTCGGGCTCGACTTAGAGTTCTCCGGCCGTTCCGATGGCCTGAAGCCGTTGCAGAAAGCCTACAACATGCCGCTGGATCGTCCGCAGATTCGCCAGATGGACCCGGGATTGGTGTACAACGCGGTACGCGATGGTTTTGTCGATGCGGGCTTGATTTATACCACCGATGGCCGAGTCAAAGGCTTTGAACTCAAGGTGCTGGAAGATGATAAGCATTTCTTCCCGAGTTACAACGTCACGCCAGTCGTACGTCAGGATGTGTTGAAAAGCCATCCGGGACTGGATGCGGCCCTCAATCAACTCTCACCGCTGATCACCGACGAAGCGATCACCGAGATGAACAAACGTGTTGATATCGATCATCAGTCACCGCAGCAGGTGGCGCGTGATTTCCTGCAATCGAAAAACATGCTGTAAGGAGGCGTCATGGAGACTTTGCATTACATCATGAGTAACTGGCACACCCTGATGGCCTTAACCTGGCAGCATACCTGGCTGGTGCTGGTGGCAGTGGGATTCGCCATCATTGTTGGCGTGCCATTGGGCATTTTGATTGTGCGCTTTAAATGGCTGGCAACGCCGGTGCTCGGTATCGCCACCATCGTACTGACCATTCCAACCATTGCGCTGTTTGGCTTGATGATTCCGCTGTTTTCCATGATCGGTCAGGGTATTGGTGCGCTGCCCGCTATCTGCGCGGTATTCCTCTACTCTCTGCTGCCGATTGTGCGTAACACCCATACCGCACTGGAAAATCTTTCGCCAGGGCTACGTGAAGCCGGTCGCGGCATAGGTATGACCTTCTGGCAGCGCCTGCGCTGGGTCGAAATTCCGATGGCGCTGCCGGTGATCTTCGGCGGTATCCGCACTGCGGTGGTCATGAACGTTGGCGTGATGGCGATTGCCGCGGTCATCGGCGCAGGCGGATTGGGCTTACAGCTGCTGGATGGTATCAGCGGCAGTGATGTGCGCATGCTGATTGCCGGTGCACTGATGATTTGTTTATTAGCGATTGTGCTTGATTGGCTACTGCACCGTTTGCAGTCGGCGCTGACTCCTAAGGGGATTCGATAATGATAAAACTGGAAAACCTGACGAAAACCTTTACACAAAAAAACGGCACGGCCTTCAACGCCGTGGACAACGTCAGCCTGGAAGTGCCTGCCGGAGAGATGTGTGTGCTGCTCGGCCCTTCCGGATGTGGCAAAACCACCACGCTGAAAATGATCAACCGTCTGATCCCAGCCAGCAGCGGAAAGATTTTGATCAACGGTGAAGACACCAGCGGACAAGATACTGTGACGCTGCGCCGCAATATCGGCTACGTAATTCAGCAGATTGGTCTGTTCCCCAACATGACCATTGAAGAAAACATTACCGTGGTGCCGCGCATGCTGGGCTGGGATAAAAAGCGCTGCCGCGAACGTGCTACCGAGTTGATGAGCATGGTGGCGCTCGATCCCAGCAAATTCCTGCATCGCTATCCACGAGAAATGTCCGGCGGTCAGCAGCAGCGTATCGGGGTAATCCGCGCGCTGGCGGCTGATCCACCGGTGCTGCTGATGGATGAACCGTTTGGTGCTGTCGACCCAATCAACCGTGAAGTGATTCAGAATGAGTTTCTCGAAATGCAGCGCCAGTTGAAGAAAACCGTAATGCTGGTAAGCCATGATATTGATGAAGCACTCAAACTGGGTGACCGCATCGCGGTGTTTGGACAGGGCAAAATCGTACAGTGCGCCAGCCCCGACGAGCTGTTGGCAAAACCGGCCAATGATTTTGTCGGCTCTTTTGTTGGACAGGACCGCACGCTGAAACGCCTGCTGCTGGTGCAGGCGGGCGACGTCACCGATCAACAGCCAACTATCACCGTGCAGCGCAGCACGCCGTTGCAGGAGGCGTTCGCCACCATGGATGACAACGACATGCGATCGGTCACCGTGGTAGATAATGATGGCAAGCCGCTGGGATTTGTGAAGCGTCGCGAAGCACGTAATGCTGCCGGACGCTGCGAGGAGATGCTGCATACCTTCAAAGTGACGGGAAAGGCTGAAGAGAATCTGCGCGTGGTGCTATCCAAGCTGTATGAGCACAACACCGTCTGGATGCCGATCGTGGACGAGGAAGGACGCTACAGCGGTGAGATTTCGCAGGACTATATCGCGGATTATCTCAGCTCAGGACGTACGCGCCGCAGACTGAATCCTTAACCAGACGCACGGCAGCCTAAATCCAGACAAACCGCACAACAGCTAAAACTTTGGAAGAGGCGGCAGAGGAGTAAAGCGTCCTGCGCCAGGGATGGCGCGGGCCGAGCCCCAGGGATGGTTTACGGCGTCTTTACGATCTGCCGCCTCTTCCGACGGACGCACCGACTCACAGCCAGTGGTGTAGATCCCCACCTATCCCAGCGCACGCACAATTTCAAAGTCAAACCGCACATTGGCCGAATCTCATGGCAAATCGCACAGCAGCCCGAATCCAGACAAACCGCACAACAGCTAAAACGTTGGAAGAGGCGGCAGAGGAGTAAAGCGTCCTGCGCCAGGGATGGCGCGGGCCGAGCCCCAGGGATGGTTTACGGCGTCTTTAAGATCTGCCGCCTCTTCCAACGTACGCACAAACTCACAGCCAGTGGTTTAGATCTCCAACTCTCCTCACGCAAAATCAGTGATTTTCCTCCACCGCACCGATAACCCGCTCATCACCCCGCTCCGATGGCAGCACGATATTCAACAGCATCGCCAGAATGCCACCCGTGGTCACCGCATGACCAAACAGATTACTCACTAGCGATGGCAACTGCTTCAACACCTCGGGAACCGCTTCAACGCCTAAGCCAATGCCAAATGACACCGCGACGATCAACATCTCACGGCGTCCCAACGGGGATTGCGTCATCACCCGAATGCCTGCCGCCACCACACTGCCAAACATCACCAGTGTGGCGCCGCCAAGTACCGGCGCAGGGATTTGCTGCAGCACATTGCCGATCACCGGAAACACCCCTAACAGCAACAGCATCACACCAATCACCATGCCAACATAACGGCTGGCCACGCCGGTCATCTGAATCACACCGTTATTCTGCGCAAAGGTAGTATTAGGGAATGCCGAAAACATCGCGGCGAACAGACAGCTAATCCCATCAGCCAAAATGCCACCCTGCAAACGACGTTGAAAACCGTCGCCCTCAATGGGTTGCTGCGAAATCAGGCAATTCGCCGTCAAATCCCCTACCGCCTCAATCACGCAAATCATCGATACCAGCGCAATCGGCACGAAAATGCTCCAGCTAAAGTCGAAACCAAAGCGGAAAAATGAAGGCAAAACCAGCCAGTGGCTGGACATCATCGGTTTGATGGGCAGATGGCCGGTCAGTGCCGCCGCCAGACAGCCCACGGCGATACCTGCTACCACCGCGAGAAGGCGCATCCAGCGATTCTGGGAACGGTTAAGCACAATAATCACCAGCAGCGTCAGCCCGCCCAGCGCCAGATTTCCTGGCGCACCAAAGTCAGTGGCGTTATGGCCGCCAGCCCAATCGGTGATGCTCACTTTAATCAGGCTGATGCCGATCAAGGTAATCACCGTGCCGGTCACCACCGGCGTCAGCACTTTCCGCAACGGCGCTACGCAACGGCTGATCAACATCGGGATAAACGCGGCTACAAAGTTACAGCCCATGATCATCGCCATGATTGCTTCCGGTGAACCGCCCTGCGCTTTCACCATCAAACCGCCAGATAAGATGACGCCGAGAAAAGCAAAGCTGGTGCCTTGCAGGCAAATCATGCCCGCCCCAATCCCCATAAAGCGACGCGCCTGCAGAAATGTCCCTAAACCGGAAACCAGCAAAGACATGCTGATCAGATACGGAATGTAAGTCTGCAATCCGAGGATTGAGCCAATAATCAGTGGCGGCGTAATGATCCCCACCACGCTGGCAAGGACGTGCTGCAACGCAGCGAAAAAGGCGGGAACAGGACCAATACGGGCATCAAGCCCATACAATAAACCTTTAGGGGAGTGCGACATGTGTGTGCTCCGGCAGAATATTCATCAGCATGGCTGATGCATGATTCACGCCATTGGCACTCACATTGAGGAAAAAATTTATAACCGCATGATTATAAGCTGATTAAAGCAGATCAATCTCGGATGCTGAATCCGAAACCTTAGATTCAGCCACCGATCATTTGCATCACTTCGTTTCATCATGCCGCAGGCTGTGCACTATCAACGTGCAGTAATGCCTCATCCAGCAGGGAAATGTTCAGATAACCACTCAGCTCACGCTGTTCGGCACGCGGCAGATAAGGCAACTCACCCAGCAGCGGTGCGCCTAGCTTTTCACGCAGAACATCAATGATTTCAGCGTAATGAGCCAATCCTGGGTTAATCCGGTTGGCGACCCAGCCCACCAAAGACAGCCCATCACGAGCAACGGCATCAGCGGTCAGTAAAGCATGACTAATGCAACCTTCCTTTATGCCTACCACCAGCACCACCGGCAGCTGTTCCTGCTGAACCCAGGAGGAAAGCGGCTGCAGATCATTCATCAGACTGCGCCAGCCGCCAGTTCCCTCCACCACCACCCGCGCGGCGCGGCTTTGTAACTGCTCAAGGCTGCGGCTCAGCAACGGATAATCCATTCGCACGGATGCGCTGGTGCTGATTTCATCTTCTTCCAGGGTGATGGGATTCACCGCCTGGTAAGGCAGTTCAAGACCCGATGCCTGCTGCAGCAGCAAAGCATCTTTATTACGCAATCCGTCTGGCGTGTGCTGTGCACTTTTAGCAACAGGTTTGTAGCCTGCTGCACAGAGACCCGCTTTGGCGAAACACTGCAGCAGCGCGCGTGACACGACGGTTTTACCCACCGCGGTGTCGGTACCGGTGACAAAGATTGTTTTCACCTTATTCCTCCTTCGTTGAAGCGATGTGTAACCTGCGAAGAAGGCAGTTTAAGGAAATGTCTCGGATGGCAGATTGCGTTAGCGCAAACTTAAGGCGAGCAGTGATTAGCCTTGCAACAGTTTTACCAGCAAATGGCCGCTATAAAGTGAGTCTTTGATCAGCGCGGCGGCACCATGGGTACCCGGATCGCTGAAGCTGGTGGGTGCAAGCTGAATTTCATTACTGTATGCAGGCAACGCCTGCTGGCGAATAGTGCTGCTAACGGCAGGAAACAGCACATCAGCCGCTTGATTCAATGGTGAACCAATAAGAATTTGTTGTGGATTAAAGATATTCACCATCATCGCCAACATACGACCAATGTGGTGGCCGACTCCGGCAATCACATCACGCGCCAGTCGATCGCCCTGCTGCGCGGCTGCACATAAACTGGCGATGGTTAGCGGTTCACGATGCAGCAAACTGTCGGGCTGCGAGGATAAACGCTGGGCCGCCAGTTGCAATAAACTGCCGGTGCTGGCCACGGTTTCCAGACAGCCATGATTGCCGCAGTAACACTGCTGACCATAGGGGTCGATCTGCGTATGGCCAATTTCAACCAGCGCGCGGCCACGTTTATGTAACAGCTGTCCCCCGCTGATCACGCCTGCACCTACCGTTTCATCAATCACAATTTGAATCACATCCTGCGCACCGCGCGAAGCACCAAACAGCGCTTCAGCCAGTGTCCAGGCGGAGATGTCATGCTGCACGAATACTGGTAACCCCGTAAGCGTGGAGAGCGTTTCGCCTAACGGCATTTCCTGCACGTCATAGCCCGGCATGCGGTGTACTACACCGGAAGCCGCATTAATCAAGCCGGGTAACGTGATGGCAATCGCGGTAAGACGCTCAAGTTTGTTCTGATGGCGGATGAAGAAGTCATTAACCATTTGCTGCAGCGTTTGCAGCAGCGGCTGGTCAGCGCTGGCAGGCAGTGGCAGTCGATCTTCCTGCAACGCACGGCTGCTAAGATCGCGCAGCGTTAACGTGATCTGTCCCGGTTGAATACGGATGGCAAGATAGTGCCAGGCGAAGGTGTCGAGAATCAAGCCAATGGCCGGACGGCCCCGGCTGCCTGGATCCTGAAACTCAGTTTCCTGCACCAGATGTGCATCCAGCATTTCACGCACAATTTTGGTGATGCTGGCGGGTGCCAGCTGGGCACGTTTAGAAAGCTCAATACGCGAAATCGGGCCGTAAAGGTCAATCAGTCGGTAAACCACACCTGCGTTGGTCTGTTTTATTTGGTCAATGTGGCCAGGCTGACTGTCCAGATTCACGCCCTGCTCCCGGATATTTTCGCGCTTCTAAATAAACAGCAGCTATGGTGATGCAGATTGGCAGGCAGCGTCAAATATTTGATTAGAAATGTGATTTATCGCACATAAAGATCGGGCCATCATTCGTCAGACGATTTAAATTTCAGCATTCTGCAGCATCAATTGCATCATATTGTGCATTTGCGCAGTGGGTTGCCGCGTGGCTGACCAGACCAGCCAGACTTCAGAAATGGCATCGTGCTCCTGCAAAGGAATCCACACCACATCCGCCAATCGCGCACGCCGGAAAGAGGCCGGTAATATGGACACTCCTAATCCGGTAGCAACGAGACCGAGGATCGTCATCGCTTCGCCCACTTCCTGTGTAATAAACGGTTTGATTTGATAACGGTGCAACAGCGCCAGTGTTTCACCGTACAACGCGGTCCCCCCCTGTGGATCAAAAAACACGAAGGGCTCGTTGGCCAGTGCCTGAATAGAGATCGATTCGGCATCTGCCAGCGGATGTGCCCAGTGCACCAGCGCACACAACGGTTCACGCAGCAGCACCCGATGCTGTAAATCGCTCGGCAATGGCGTATTGCGCATCACGCCCAAATCCAGCCGACCTTCATGCAGCGGTGCCAACTGCTGGCGGGTGTTATTTTCCTGCATCGAAATGTGCACTTCCGGCCAACGCTGACGAAATTGATACAGCGCATCGGAGACCAATCCGGTGAAGGGAGCGGAAGAGGTGAAGCCAATCCGCAGTTCCCCTTCTTGTCCACTGTGCACACGCGCAGCCCTACTGGCGGCTTGTTCAACCTGTAGCAGAATGACGCGCGCATCCTGTAAAAACAGCTGACCGGCAGGTGTGATCTGCACGCTGCGATTAGTTCGGGTAAACAGCTGTGCGCCAATCTCCTGCTCCAGCTGCTGAATCTGTTGGCTGAGAGGCGGTTGGGAGATATTTAGCCGCTGTGCCGCGCGGCCAAAGTGCAGCTCTTCCGCAACGGCGATGAAATACCGCAGATGGCGCAACTCAATATTCATACTTTAAACGTCTCATTTGAGATTATTAATATATTGTACAACCTATTCCCATTTTCCTACAGTAATCAGACCGTTTCTCATCTAAGGATATTCCGTGAGTCGCTCTTCCCAGGCAGTGACAATTCATGAAGACGAGTTGTCCGTTAAGCCTGCTTCAACCGTAGCCTCCTCCGAATGGATTGAACGTGGATCGCCGCAGTTTATGCGCGTCACGCTGGCATTATTCTCCGCTGGATTGGCCACCTTCGCGTTGCTGTATTGTGTGCAGCCAATTCTGCCCGTGCTGTCACAACAGTTTGGTGTCTCTCCCGCCGAGAGCAGTATTTCATTGTCACTCTCAACGGGGTTGATGGCGTTAGGCTTGCTGGTGACCGGCCCGCTCTCCGATGCCATCGGGCGTAAGTCGGTGATGGTCACTGCCTTAATGCTTGCCGCCATTTGCACGTTGATCTCGGCCACCATGACCAGTTGGCAAGGCATTTTGATGATGCGTGCACTGATTGGGTTGTCTCTTAGCGGTGTGGCAGCGGTCGGTATGACTTATTTAAGTGAAGAGATTCATCCCCGTGTTATTGCCTTCTCGATGGGGCTGTACATCAGCGGCAATTCAATTGGCGGCATGAGCGGACGCTTGCTCACCGGGGTGCTGACCGATTTCTTCTCATGGCGTGTAGCCATTGGGGTGATCGGTTGCTTCTCGCTAGCAGGCGCACTGATGTTCTGGAAGATTCTGCCGGCATCACGTCATTTCCGTCCCGCTTCGTTGCGACCGCGCAGTTTATTTATCAATTTCCGCCTGCACTGGCGCGACAAAGGGTTACCCTTCCTGTTTGCTGAGGGTTTCCTGCTGATGGGCGCGTTTGTGACGCTGTTTAATTACATTGGCTACCGTTTGTTGAGCGCACCCTGGTCGCTAAGCCAGGCGGTGGTGGGTCTGCTGTCGGTGGTTTATCTGACCGGCTCGTGGAGTTCTCCCAAAGCAGGCGCGATG
>JRUP01000101.1 GCA_000773965.1 Enterobacter cancerogenus | reverse complement strand
GCATGACAAAGTAAGCACCACCGCCAATGGCACAGACTGCAGCCAGACGCAGTAACCGCCACCACATCTGCCCTTCTTCCCAGGCCGGCATCACATGCAGAATGCCCAGCAGCGCTGCCGCCATGACCACAACCGCAATCATCAGACGCACCAGGAAGCTAAACCAACCCGGCTGCGGCTGGAAGATATCCTGTTTACGTAATTGCCAGTACAGCAGCGCGGCATTCAGACAAGCCGCTAATCCAATCGACAACGACAATCCGGCATGTTTGAGCGGGCCGATAAACGCCAGGTTCATCACCTGCGTCATGATCAGCGTCACAATCGCAATCTTCACCGGGGTCTTAATGTCCTGACGCGAATAGAATCCGGGTGCCAGCACTTTGACCACAATCAGCCCCATCAATCCTACCGAATACGCCACCAGCGCACGCTGCGTCATGGCGGCATCGAACGCGGTGAATTTACCGTACTGGAACAGCGCCACGGTCAGCGGGCCAGAGAGGATGCCGAGGGCAACGGCGCTCGGCAGGGCCAACAGGAAGCAGAGGCGCAGGCCCCAATCCATCAGACGCGAGTACTCATCATGATTGCCGCTGGCGAAACTCTTCGCTAACGATGGCAGCAAAATCGTGCCCAGTGCGACACCCAATACGCCCGACGGGAACTCCATCAAACGGTCAGCATAGTACATCCACGACACTGACCCCGAGACGAGGAATGAGGCGAAAATGGTGTTGATGATCAGCGATATTTGGCTCACCGATACGCCAAGAATTGCCGGTCCCATTTGGCGCATGACGCGCCATACACCGGCGTCACGCAGGTTGAGACGCGGCAACACCAGCATGCCGATTTTCTTCAAGTGCGGCAGTTGGTAGAACAGTTGCAACACCCCACCGACCACCACAGCCCATGCCAGCGCCATCACCGGTGGATGGAAATGCGGGGCAGCAAACACCGCAAAGCCAATCATGCTGATGTTTAATAATGTGGGCGCAAACGCCGGAACCGAGAAGCGGTTCCAGGTATTGAGTATCGCACCGGCCAGCGACGCCAGAGAGATCAGCAGAATATAAGGAAAGGTAACGCGTAGTAGCGAACTGGTCAGCGCGAATTTATCGGCGGTGTCAGCAAATCCGGGCGCAGTGACCATAATCACCCAGGGC
>JRUP01000100.1 GCA_000773965.1 Enterobacter cancerogenus | reverse complement strand
CTTGAGATATCCTGGCGCGGCAGAAACCCGCTGGCTCCCATATTGGGTGCATACGCATCCACGCTGCCTGCCCGACGCCTGGATGAATGGTCATCTGTATCCCAGTACTCATCGAGCATGTTGTGGCCCATCACAAAACCCACTGCATGCTCCGGTAATTCGTAATCCACCAGGACTGTTTTCTGGTGATGAGTGGCTGTCGCCGCCAGAAGTGCCACGGTCATTTTACTGATGTCTTTATCAAGGGCATGCAGTGCTGCCTGATATCGTATCTCCGCACGTTCATCAACATTGAAGCCCCTGCTTACAAACTGCGGGAATTGCTTTAATCTTTTTGGCGT
>JRUP01000099.1 GCA_000773965.1 Enterobacter cancerogenus | reverse complement strand
GGCGTGTACAGTCCGGAACTGGTGCTGCCAATTGCCCAAACCCTGAAGGTGCTCGGCTATCAGCGTGCGGCAGTCGTGCATGGCGGCGGGATGGATGAAGTGGCGCTGCACAGTGCGACTCAGGTCGCTGAGCTGCGTGACGGTGAAATCACCAGTTATCAGCTGACGCCTGAAGACTTCGGTTTTGGCTTCCATAATAAAGAGGCATTAGCGGGCGGCACGCCGGAAGAAAACCGTGACATTCTGGCGCGTTTGCTCCAGGGTAAAGGCCAGCCGGCCCATGAGCAGGCCGTTGCGGTGAACGTCGCAATGTTGCTGAAAGTATTCGGAAATGAAGATTTGCGCGACAACGCTCAGCGCGCCATCACCGCAATTCGCAGTGGTCAGGCTTACGAGCGCGTTGTTGCTCTGGCAGCGAGAGGATGAGATGAGTATCAAGGGCACCGTTTTAGAGAAAATTGTTCAGGATAAAGCCGTCTGGGTTGAAGCACGCAAGGCACAGCAGCCGCTGGCGACCTTCCAGAACAGCTTGCAGCCTGCAGGACGCCACTTTTACGATGCGCTGCGCGGCACGCGCACCGTGTTCATCCTGGAATGCAAAAAAGCCTCCCCGTCGAAGGGTTTGATTCGCGAAGATTTTGATCCTGCGACCATCGCCGGCGTTTATCGTCATCACGCCTCGGCCGTTTCCGTCTTAACTGACGAGAAGTATTTCCAGGGTGATTTTGAGTTTCTGCCGATCGTCAGCGCCGCGATTACTCAACCGGTACTGTGCAAAGACTTTATTATCGATCCCTACCAAATCTACCTGGCGCGCCACTATCAGGCCGATGCCATTCTGCTGATGCTGTCGGTGCTGGATGATGAGCAATATCGTCAACTCGCCGCGGTGGCACACAGCCTGAAAATGGGCGTACTGACCGAAGTCAGTAATGAAGAAGAACTGGAACGCGCCATTGCCCTGGAAGCAAAAGTGGTCGGCATCAATAACCGCGACCTGCGCGACCTGTCGATTGATCTGAATCGTACCCGTCAGTTGGCGCCACGTTTAAGCCACGGTGTGACGGTCATCAGCGAATCGGGCATTCATAACTATGCTCAGGTGCGTGAATTGAGCCATTTCGCCAACGGTTTCCTGATTGGCTCCGCACTGATGGAAGAAGCCGATCTCAATGCTGGCGTGCGTCGCGTGTTGCTCGGCGACAACAAAGTCTGCGGCCTGACCCGCCCTGAAGATGCGCGCATTGCGCACGAAGCAGGCGCGATTTATGGCGGTGTGATTTTCGCCGAAGGTTCACCGCGTAAAGTCAGCGCTGAACAAGCACAAAACCTCATAGCGGCTGCACCACTTAAGTATGTCGGCGTATTCCGCAATAACTCTGTAAGTGACATTGTCACGCATGCCAGTTCACTTAAACTTTCCGCTGTGCAACTGCATGGTGATGAAGATCAGACGTTCGTCGCAGAACTGCGCGGCGCCCTGCCAGAAGAGGTGAAAATTTGGAAGGCGCTGAGCATCAGCGGCAGTCTTCCAGCCCGCGATTGGCCGCATGTGGATCGTTACGTGTTTGATAATGGCCAGGGCGGCAGCGGACAGCGATTTGACTGGTCAGTGCTACAGGGTGAAGACCTGAGCAACGTGCTGCTGGCCGGCGGATTAAGCGCAGACAACTGCGTAGAAGCTGCCCAACTTGGCTGCGCCGGGCTGGACTTTAACTCCGGCGTTGAATCTGCGCCCGGTATCAAAGATGCCAGTAAAGTCGCGGCGGTATTCCGCACGCTGCGCGCCTATTAA
>JRUP01000010.1 GCA_000773965.1 Enterobacter cancerogenus | reverse complement strand
CCCAGCTGCTGCATAAACGCGCCGCGGCTGGCCAGGCGGGTCAGCATGTCCAGCGAGGCGAGCTCGCAGAGACGGGCCTCGCTCTCGTGCCGGGCGGTAACGTCGCGGATGATCATCCCCACCAGGCGTTCGCCGCCTTCCCGCCAGCCCGAGAACGATACGTCGGCCGGGAACTCCCGGCCGTCGCGCCGCTGCCCCCATATCTGCAGCGTGCGCGGCAGTGAAATCGCCGCCTCGTCGGCCGTCAGGCGCTCCAGCTCGTTGCGGTAGTCGGTCTGGCAGCGCTCGGGAATAAGCCCGGCCACGTACTGACCCGCCATCTCCTCCGGACCGTAACCAAACATCGCGGTGGCGGCCGGATTCCAGAAGGTAATGCCCCGGCGCAGGTCGGTGCAGATGATGGCGTCCGGGGAGGTGGCCGAAATGGACTCCAGCCGCTGCTGGCTGGCGTGGCGCAGCAGTTCGAGCCGGTGGACCTCCATCCGGTCCATCACCAGCGCGGCAATGTCGGCCAGATGCTGCCGATCCGCGTCCGTGAGCGGCGGCCGCGGCTGCGTGTCGGTCAGGCACACGGTGCCGATGTGGTGCCCGTCCGGGGTAGTCAGCGGGACCCCCGCGTAGAAGCGGATGTGCGGGTAGCCGTGCACCAGCGGGCTGTCGCGAAAGCGCGGATCGTCCAGGGTATCCGGGACGCAGAGGATCTCCCCCTGCGCCAGCGTGTGGTCGCAGAAGGCGACGCTGCGGGCGGTGCCGGTGATGTTCAGACCGTAGCGGGACGAGAACAACTGGCGCTGGTCGTCAATCAGCGAAACGAAGGCGGTGGGTACGCGAAAAAGGCTCTACCTGGATTTTTTCCGGCTACGGTGCAGCCGGAAAATTGAGGAAAAGACGTTACATTTATTCAGTAATATATTGAGCAGGTTAAAAATCCCTTCAGGTCCGGCTTACTGGGATACATATTATGATTACCATTAATGAAAATTTTACCGTAAAACAATGGATCCGGAACATGGAGCAGGCTTCCGTCGTGGATCAGAAGCTGATCAGCAACATCTCCTCTGCTACCGGGAAGATGCCTGATCATTTTGACGTCAGCCTTCTCTCTCTTCCGGAGTGATTTTGCATTATCCCGTTCTCACTAGGCATGGAGGGTAGAGTGCTTGGTGTAATCGCCGCTGGGCCATCTGGCGTAACTTCGATTTACCATCAGAGGGTTACGTGACTTTTTACACTGGAGGCGCCTGCGATTGCCCCGCTTTTTATTCCACGCCGTCCGGGTTATTCTCCGTATACGCGAGAAAAGCCGGAAAACCGATCCAAAAGGGATCCCGGGCGGATCGATTTATTGTAGTTGACATATAACAACCGAATTTGATGTATAGAATAACCTGCAGTTTTCAAAATAACATTCGCTTAGCGAAATTATGTATACCCAGTTAATTAATGAATTTATAAAAATATGCAAGACTCACTTGGCAGCTTCAGGCTCCCTATTGAAGATCCCGATATAGTGGCTTCTGAAGTGGGCTTTTACTATAAAAGAAGTTAACCGGCTTAGAGTAATTAGGGACATTCTCGACAGGCAACTAGCAACCCACCTCGATGCTGGGTGTCTCGATATTTTCGACCGGCTAAAAAAGAGCAGGAATATTAATTTAACTGAGTGACTGCGGTGGATGCTGCTTATTAAAGCATATTCTAGCCAGCGAGAAGCTTAACAAAGGATCAGTTCAGCCAGATTTTTGAATATGCACAATCCCTGCTGACCCTAAGAATTTTCAAAGGGGGTTTAAAACGGCTTTGCATAACCTTGTCTTGAAAAACTAATTCTGCCGTCCTTGTTTTTAAACTAAAAAATGTACACGTTTAATGAACTATACGGTTCTGTTAAAATAAAAATCTAAACAGGGAGAATTAACATGCGAACGCTGACTGAACAGAAACGAACTGACATTCTGAATGCGGCCACGACCGTTTTTCTCGAGCAGGGCTACGAGCGTGCCTCCATGGAGGCTGTAGCAAGAACTGCAGGGTGCTCCAAAGCCACGCTTTATAATTACTTTTCCTCCAAAGAAAGTCTCCTTGAAGCCGTTGTCAGGACCTACGGCACCAATTTTCTGACACGGGCGGCAGACGATATATACAGTCATAAAAATCGTCATCTCCCTTTATCTGACAGGCTGCAGCGCTTTGGTGAAGGCATGCTGGGTGCCATGACGTCGGACTGGAAGGGATTACAGCTGTATCGCATGGTAATCGGCGAGGCAGGTCACTCGGACATCGGAGATATTTTCCATGAGTCCGGCGTCCGTGAAAGCATGAACGCTCTGGCGGCACTGATGGAGCACCACATTGAAGCCGGCGACCTGCTGCCCGCCCAGCCAGATCTCAGGGCAAAACAATTTTCTGCACTGGTCAGGGCCGAGGCTGATGAAATTTTTCTCCTGCATAGTATGCCGGTGTATACGCGCAGCGACATCATCACGATGGTGAAAAGCGCTGTGGAGATCTTCGTAGCGGGCGCCTCCCCTCGCTGATAACGTCAGACTGGCTTAATTTTTAACATAAGTGATTGACTAATCATAAGGCATAAGTAAACTGATACGTACAGTTTACTTATGAGGGTGCAACGATGTCATATCGCTTTGTAGTGGTGGCCGTCCTGGCCTTGAGTTCGCTTTTACTGAGCGGCTGCGTTTCGTTATTCTGAGGAGCTGACATGAGTCTTGTTTACAGTCTCGTTACGGGTATAGCCGTGATGATGCTCTCCGGGTGTCTTTCCATCGGCAGCCACATCTGAACCTTATCAGCCCGCCCTCCAGGCGGGTTTTTTAATGCTGACTGTTAGCAGCTAAAATGACGCGCCCGCCAGCATGAGTACAATCAGACCGCTGATGGCCAGAGCCACCAGAATTTCTGCGAGAAGCAGCGTTATCAGTGAATTCTGGCGGGTTCCCCAGGCACCTTCAGCATATTTTCGCCCGCGACTGGCTTTCAGGCGCCTGATACGGATGACTTCGGATATATTACTTATTACGCGCCACCACATAATCATGACGGTTGCAGTAAGAGTGCCAAATAAAATCAGGATACTTATCATGCCCCAGTCCATCCAGGATGTGTCACCTCTGATTCCCGACAGCTTTTCTACCATTGGATCCTCCCCTTTTAAAGTCGCTGAAGCCTTCTGCAGGCCATACCCGTGATTACCATACTGATAGTGCGTATAGCATTCATATAAGGGTGACGTTACTGAGAACCAGCATAGTCAGCGCGCACAGCGCATTGACTGCAAGGCATTCTGTCCCCGGAAATATTCGCAACGGCCCTGACGGCCCCCTACTCTCTTACGGCATAATACCGTGCCCGACGCTGCACGGGCCGGCAAAGGCGATTCATCTCCCGGAGGCGGGATACGGCCCGTAGCAAGGTGCACGCCCCGGTCAGGAACATGACCCTTTTCGAGAACCATTGCCGGGGCGACAGATTCTCCAGGTCATTCGCTGACAGCCACTCATTCATCAGGCAAAACGGATGCCATATTCGGTGAGGAAGCCACCAGCCATAAAAACAAGTACCAGAGCAGCTCTGATAAGTAACACCTTCATGCCTCTGCTCCCGCCGCGTAACGCCGCAGAAAATCAGCCGTTCTTCGCCTGACTTCTTTACGGAGCAGCGACTTGTGCTGATGAGTGCCGTTCATTACTTTCATTAGTGCCTCCGCCTGCGCCAGGTAGTCGCGCGCCATTTCACCGGAGGGGCGGCAACGCAACTCTCCGCGCAGCATCGCCGTATCAATAACGCTGCGCGCATAGTCCGCTGCTGGTGTAAAGGAGTACCGGTTCCGGGAATCATCTCTGCCCATAGCGTCTCCACACTTCTGCAGTGCCAGCATCATTCTTATCAACCTTCGCCGCACCGGCAGGCCGGAATAGCGGAGAGGCAGACTCCAGATAAAGCCGCCGCTTTCATCGTTCTCTTTGAATTCAGGTGCCGGCCATTCCTCACTCCTCGCCGGCCTGATCACCTGCCGGGCTCGTGAACCGTAGCTGATGTCTGAAGACGAAAGATCCGGGTAAATGTAAAGCATGCCGCGCTCCTCTTCTGAAAGTTACAGACACGAACTGAAACATTTTCTTGACAGAGTCATAATAAACTCCATTAACTATACCGTACAGTTCATTTATGAAAAAAACTTACCGGAGATTTTATGGTTCGTCTGACACAACAGCTTTCGCACGCGCTTATTCTGACCGCCGTCATTACCGCTGCGGGGTGTTCTTCCACTTCACCAGTAAAGTATACCGGCATCGGGGCCACGTCCCGAATGACGCCCAACACGGCTGACGACAGCGACCGAATCCCCTTTCGCTACGCCATCCCCGTTGACTGGAGTAAATACCGCAACATCATACTGGACCCCATAGAAATCTATGGCGGCAGCGACGCGCAGTTTAATGACCTTTCACAGGAAGATCGGCGAAATCTGGCCGACTATATGCAGAAGAAGTTTGCAGAGGGGCTGGCGCAGAAGTTTACAGTCAACGCCAGTGCCGGCACTGCTCCCTCACTCCGCCTGAAGCTGTCGCTGACCGGCGCGGAGACCACGCCACAGGTTGTGGGCACCTTTACTAAATTCGACCTTGCCGGCGGGCCGTATAACATCGTTCAGTCTGTGCGAGGCGGGCGCGGACTGATGAGCGGGTACGTTAACTATGCCGTTGAAGTAAAAGACGACGCTACGGGCGAGCTTCTCCTTGCCTACGTAGCGGAGCAGTATCCTAACGCCATGAACGTGGGTGCTACATTCGGTTCAATGAGTGCGGCAGAAACGGGGGTAGACAAGGGTGCAGAGCAGCTGCTGGAAAAAATTAGCCTGAACAGTCGGTAGGTAAAAAACGGCCTGTACACCAGAGTGAAATCAGTTTAACGGTCGCAAAAATGAAAGTTTAAGCAGCGTTGTACCCCTATCTTTAGGCACAAACCGCGCACTTTAATTGGTTTGGTAGTGACGTAAACACAATGTCGCAGTAAGAAAACGTCGGGTAAAGTCAGGCTCCTCGCCAGCAATAAGCGCCGTTACCAGAGAAAAGCATTCCTGCGCCAGACGAGGAATATCCTGCTTAACGGTATCAATATCGATAGAAAGCGAGTCATAGAGATAGTGGTCGTCAAAGCTGGCCACGCGGATATCACAGTCAAGTAAGTGGTGCTGACTCATGTAGCGCAGCACCCCTTCCATCAGGCCGCAGGCAGCGGTGAATATAGCTTTAGGAGGACGCCCCAGTTGGGCACAGAGCGCGGCGAACATCTCATAGCCGCTGCTGGGATGGTAGTTGCCGTTGATGATCCACTCCGGGCGCGGCGTGATCCCTGCTCTCTCCAGCCCCTGCTTAAAGCCAGCAAGACGGTCTTTGGTAGGTGAAAGACGAGGCTGTCCGCCTATAAAATAGATCTCATCGGGGTTAGTACGGGCCAGCCGCTCGACCAGATCTGCAGTTGGCGTTACAGCTTCCGTCACTACCAGTGGTAGCTGTGTATCACCCATATAGCGGTCAAACAACACGATCGGGAGCTGCTCGCTCAGTTTCACGTAATCGCTGTCGCTGAGCATGCTAGACGCCACAATCAGTCCGTCGACCTGTCGCGCCACTAAATTATCCACCACGACCCGCTCCTGACCAGCATTTTCATCCGTACAGGAAATAAGTAGCTGTAAGCCCGCCTCGCGACACAGGTTTTCCAGCGCATGAGAAAAAACCGCAAAGCCATGGTTGGTTATTTCGGGCACCACCAGCCCCAATGTGTGGCTGCGATTATCACGTAACATCCGCGCATGGATGCTGGCCTGATAATGATGTTCGCGCGCGAGCATAAGCACACGCTCCCGCGTCTCTTTTGCTACACGTAGCTCTTTGCCCCGCCCGTTTAGCACCAGGCTGGCAGTCGCTTTAGAAACGCCCGCCAGCGAAGCAATATCAGCAATGGTAACGCGTTTTGTTTTTCTCACGTCAATGCATCAGTCAATGAAACAATGACTTATTCTATCACGGTGTGACGCAACGGCCAGTATCGGGCTTCTACTTCTGCGTCTCCGCTCAGGGTTAATTGCGCCGCCTGCGCA
This sequence comes from Enterobacter cancerogenus, assembly GCA_000773965.1. GTDB lineage: Bacteria > Pseudomonadota > Gammaproteobacteria > Enterobacterales > Enterobacteriaceae > Pantoea > Pantoea communis. The sequence continues at coordinate 65,660 of JRUP01000010.1, read as the reverse complement.
GGAAAGTATCGGCTGCTCATTACGCTTTCTCCATCGTTGATAAAGATCTCTACGCTGGAATGGTCACACAAAATCTGCAAATTGCTGACGGCGCCCCGCCAGTATCTATATTGCCACTCACCGCTTTCAAGGCTGCGCCGGGCAAGGCGTAATCCTTCCTCGTGCCATTTCAACTGCAAGGTGCCGGAAAAATCCAGCGTGATTTTACCCTGTGCCGCAATCATTATCTCAAGGCGCTGCGCGCTAATCACCGGCGCCTCCGCTGCCCGCCCCTGGAAGTAATGTTCCTCGCCGCGCAACACCTTCAGTTCTTCTATCGGCCGCTGCAGGAGGCGCCCCTCCCGCGTCCCGAGCTGTCGAACACAGGTCATCTGATGGACCCAGCCATTCGCGATAGTGGGCTGGCGCATCTCTTCACCATCCGGCACGCCCATCCAGCCAATCAGCAGGCGCCGCCCGTCAGTGCTCAGCGTGGTCTGTGGCGCATAGAACTCAAAACCTGAATCCAGTTCATTCAGTGGTCCATGGGTATAACTGGCCGCTGCATAATCGAGAGTGCCGCCGGTCCACGTACAAGGATGCGCGTTAAGAAAACGGTGTTCCTCACGCTTAATGCCCTGCGGGCAGCTAATAAGGAAAGTCGTGTCATCAAGGCTAAACATATCAGGGCACTCCCACATGTACCCGGCATCCGTTAGTCCGTTCAGCCCGCTGCCTGCGATCTCACCCAGATTGTGCCAGTGAAGTAAATCCGCAGAGCGTAGCAGCAGTACTGTTCCCTGTTTCCGGTTATTTTGTGCGCCCAGCACCATATACCACTGACCAGCATGCTGCCAGACTTTTGGATCGCGGACATGGCCTGTATAACCCGCCGGTAGCGGGATAACCGGCCCCAGCTTATCAAAACAGCCCGTTTCATTTTGCACGGCCAGACACTGCCAGGCAGTGCGTGAACCGTCGTCAAACTTGACGTTACCAGTGTAGATAAGCGTCAGCACGCCACTATTATCGACGGCGCTCCCGGAGTAACAGCCGCTTCGGTCATACTCTTGATCGGGCATCAGCGCAATTGGCTCATGCTTCCAGTGAACCAGATCGCCGGAGCTCCAGTGGCCCCAGCACTTATGTTGATGCTGACAGCCCAGCGCATTCCACTGATAGAACAGATGGTAGCGTCCTGCGAAGTGGATGAACCCATTCGGGTCGTTGAGTAACCCGGTCACCGGGGCAAGATGAAAGCCGGGATAGTACGAGTCGCTAATCGCTTTTGGCTGACCGCGCATCACGGCATGCAGGATGGCGGGGAGCAATGCTGAGGAGTCCATTAGTCTGCGTCCGTTTTGTATTTGAGCAGTAAAGATAGGATAAACGCGGCGCTGAACGCGATAACCATTCCTATGGCGTAATTGAGCATTGAGCTTGCCTGTACGATGGCCAGACCCGGAATGCCGGTTAGCCCCACTGCGGTCATTGAAACATTTACGGAAACCACCCAGGCTCCGCCCAGTGCACCGCCTACCAGTCCAGCAATAAATGGCTTCATAAAGCGCAGATTAATACCGAAAATGGCTGCTTCCGTAATGCCCAGGAGCGCGGAGAAACCGGATGGCAATGAAATAGCTTTAATCTTCACGTCTTTGGTCTTGAACCATACCGCCAGGCAGGCACCCCCTTGTGCCACGTTGGCCATTGCCCAGATCGGCAGCAAAAAGTTTACGCCAATTGAGGGGTTACCGAGTAAGCCGGCTTCAATCGCGTGGAAGCTGTGATGCACACCCGTAATGACAATCACCGAGTAAAGACCGCCAAACAGTAATCCTGCCATCCAGCCAGCATGAGCAATCAGTGTGCTGAGCACAAAAGAAATACCATCCCCCAGTAAACGCCCCGCCGGGCCGATGACCAGCAGCGCAACAAAGCCGGAAATAATCACCGTCATGAATGGCGTCAGAATCAGATCCAGCGCATCCGGGATGACCCGGCGCAACTGTTTCTCCAATACGCTCATAAACCACACTGCCAGCAGTACCGGGAATACGGTGCCCTGATACCCAATCATCGCCACTTCTATACCGAAGAAATTCATGGTGTGGAATCCGGCAGCCACGCCCCAGGCGTTTGTCAGCGCCGGGTGAGTCAGGATGCCACCCAGCGTAGCGCCGAGGAACGGGTTGCCTCCAAACTCGCGCGCGGCGGTGAAGCCAATCAGGACAGGAAGAATGATAAAGGCTGCTGAGCTGCACATATCCAGCATGATATAAAGCGCATTATCAGGATTCACCCAACCGTAGGTTTTTACCATTCCCAGCAGGCCCATCAGCAGGCCAGATGCCACAATAGCCGGAATAATGGGTACAAAAATATTCGACAGCAGACGCGCAATACGCTGGAAAGGATTAAGTTTACGCGCGGCGATGTCAGCGGCTTCTGACTTGCTGGCTTCGCTGATACCGGCTTCGCGAATAAAGGCAGCATAGACTTTGTTCACCACGCCAGTGCCAAAGATCACCTGCAGCTGTCCTGCATTGCGAAAACATCCCTTCACACCTTCTATTTTGCCGATCGCGACGGTATCCGCTTTTGCATCGTCTGACAGTACCAGTCGCAGTCGTGTTGCACAGTGTGCTGCACTGGCAATATTCTCCCGACCCCCGAGCAGCGGCAGTAGCGCGCGGGAGATGTGTTCAAAATCCATTATGACCTCAGTTTTTCGTTTTTATGCCATCAGTGAGAAACATGGCCCCGGGGGGGGCCGCATAATCAGAACCAGGTTTCCATCTGCACGCCGAAGTTCCACTCGCCACCGGCGCTGAAGCCGCTACTGCCAAAGGCATCATCGCTTGCGTAGTTGTCCAGGCGGTGATCCCAGTCCATCCAGCTGGCGAACAGGCGGATTTCCGGGCGTTTCAGAAATTCACCCACGTCACCAGCTTTCAGCGTTGGCGCCACGGTAAGTTTATAGAAGTTACCGCTGACAGCACTGCGGTTGTTGTAGCCTTCAGGGCGCAGGTCCATATACTGGTAAGAGCCCTCATACTGCATTTCGAAATTCTGCGTGATCTCCTGTATCAGCCTCAGGTTGGCGGTAGCCCACTCATAGCTGTCGCCTCTGCCGTATCGATCTTTACTGCTCTGCGCCAGCAGCGCCGGGGCGATATGCCAGCCGCCACCGAGCGGCGTCATTCCGAAGCTGGCAAGGCGCCAGGTATCCGCTTCCGGCAGGAGTGCCCCATCGGCACCTATAGTTTTTACTTCGGCACCCAGTCCATGGCCGTAAAGCAGCGCCGTTTTTGCTGAGCCTTCACGCAGGCCATAGAAGCTGTCGCTGCGCAGGCCGATCAATCCATGCAAACCACTGTTTGCCGCATCGCCTTTAACGCGGTTCCCATCAATGTCACTACGTGCATTGTTATCTTTTGCGCGCATCCCACTCACCATCAGCTGCAGCGGGCCAACAAAGTTATTCAACGTCAGAATATAGTTTTGCGCGGTATTCTCGTTGTTTTCGATATCACCAAAAGTGCGCCCGTAAACTGACAGATTGCTGCGCACTTCATCGGCCCACTTCACGTCATAGATGCCCGCGCCGGTGCCGGCGAGAAACACCACGTCGGAGTCGATCCAGTGAATGTCGAAGTTGTCACGGTCAAAGCGCTTACCAGCCCAGACAGTGCTGTCTTTGAACGCACCGGTAAACGTGGGTAATTGACCAAGTTCCACAAACGCCTGCCGCACATTGAGATCGCTGCTGGCAGCACTCCAGTCGTTATAGGTTCGCTGACCATCGGCCAGCATCGCTTTGAAACGGGTAGTGGCACCGTTGGCCAGGACCTGCTTGTGTTCGAGATTGAGTTCAACGTAGGTATCCGGCTCATTGCCAAGACGGCCAGTGTGACCGCCGGTCTCACCCGCTGGGGTAACGGTGGGACCGCCCTGCGTTTTTGCAGCAGAGCTGTTCATCAGCAACCCGGAGCGGGCGTATCCATGAAATTCAAATTCACCTTCTCCGCTGTTACCTCCGATGGGCTTGTTCTGCTCCGGTCTGACAGGACGCTGCACGACGCTACCGTTAATGCCAGGGTTCTGCTGCTGTGCAGTGGCGAGCTTTTGTACCTGGTTTTCCGCTTCCTGCGCACGGTATTCCGCTGCACTGGCACGCTGTTCAGCCGCGGCCAGTCTTTTTTCCATTGCCGCTAAGCGTGCTTCGATACTCTGGGTATCGGGCGCCGCCCATGCTGAGTCAGCAGCAAATAACGTACTAAGGGTTAAAGCAATTAGAGTTTTATTCACTGTTTTGCATCCCAGAGGAAAGGCTGTCATCAACTATTTGTAATGTTGCTAAACCGGTTTAGGCCCTGCATCATAGTCGCCCCAATTTTGTAAGCGCAACGAATTTTGCTAAACCGATTTAGTTGATGTGAAGTAAGTCGCAAAACATGAAGGGGTAGATCTATCGGGAGAGGTGATCCTGGAGTTGATGATAGTCAGGCAGAGCCGTCATAGCTCCTTTGGCCATAGTCGCCAGCGCGCCACAGATCTGAGCACACAGCAGACGATCGGTAAGCTGATCACCATCAGCAGGCATGCCATACTGCGCCAGTCCCCATAACAGGCCGGCAACAAAAGCGTCGCCTGCTCCTGTGGTGTCCACGCTGTTGACCGCTTTAGCGGGATGGTGAGTGAGCGTACCATTGTGCCAGCCGCGCACGCCGGCGCTACCTTGGGTTACCAGCAGTAAGGTAACCGGTAAGCGCTTCGCTAGAAGCGCAATACCAGCATCCACCTCCGTGCAACCCGTTATATATATCAGCTCCTCTTCAGAGAGTTTCACCACATTCGCCAGTTGTAGCGCCTGATCAATGCAATGTCGGAGCGCCGCTTTCTCAGGCCACAGATCCAGACGTATATTGGGGTCAAAACTGACAAAGCCCCCAGAATCCCGTATACGCTGCATGGCGGTGAGCGTAGCTGTTCTTGAAGGCTCTTTCAGCAGCGCGATTGAGCAACAGTGCAGCCACTCTGAAGGTTGAAAATCGGGAAGGTCATCAATTTCAAGGAACAGGTCTGCACCGGGTCGAACCATAAAGGTGAATGTGCGTTCTCCCGCGCTGTCCAGCGATACCAAGACCGTTGAGGTACGCTGCGCAGGGTCTGTTCGCATGTAAGAGACATCAACATTCTCCTGCTGCAATGTCTTTTTCATAAACTGTCCGAAGGGATCGCTTCCTACTCTCCCAATAAAGCCACTGTTACCGCGAAGGCGTGCAACACCTACCGCTACATTTGCGGGCGCGCCGCCCGGACACTGCAGCAAGCGCCCATCCGTATCAGGTAATAAATCAACTACCGCATCGCCCAGACACCAAACACGCGTCATCGTCATTCCTCTCGATCTGTGCTAAACCGCTTTAGCTAATAAAAACGATTATGCATCAAAGTTATGATATGTCGCTAGTGCCAGATGATCACGAGCGCCCACAGCATCTTTCGAATTATTAACTTTTACCCTTCTGCCGCGCACTGACCACGAGGTTCTGGCTGAGAGCGCTATCATCGCCACATATATAACGTGACCAACAATGTACGCCTGAACATACGCTGTTAACTCTGACTGCAATACGATATCTACATGTTATGAGAGCAGCTTATGCGTCGCGAGATGAGATGCAGACGGTACTGCATCAGATGGAGCGGGAAGGCCCAACCGAAAAGTCAGGGCAATGTACACGGTACTGGCCAGCCTCAGGCCTTAAACGCCCCCCTCTAACATTGCCAGTTTCAGCGGACACGACACTCTAGGGAGTAAAAATAACAGCGGAAAAAGCGAAGAGACTACCGGAAGATATAAGAACTGACCTCACCACCTGCAGAAGAAATCCCCGCTGTCGATTGAGGCATCATCCCGACTGTGACGGCGCCCGGTCAACCGCTACTCTGTGGCCAGTCTCAACGGCACGGCAAAACTGCGCCAGTTAAATTTTGACAGCGAAGGTTCGTTCGACCTTTCTTTAGCGGCATACTTCCCCGCCACGGATTTCCTATGCCTCAAACAATGTTCTCCCGCAGCAACAATCGGAGGCTGTTACTCGCTGGTATCGTTGGGGAATCAGAACGAGTGTGCCAGCACTTACAATGTACACGAAAAAAGCCGCAACGCGGCTTAGAAGTTAATCTGATTTTTTATCAGCGGGTTCAATAAGCGATTCGATAAATTTCTTTTGCTTATCATTGAGCTTAAGTTGCTTTATTTTTTGTATATCAACGAGCTTAGTGGGCCCATTCACTTGGGCTACTGGTTTATTCTTACCGTTCTCATTGGCGAATGAGATAGCGGTAAATACCACCCCCCAAAATAAAACACAAAATAAAAAAACCATTATCCATGTCTTTCTTCTTATGTTTTTCAATACCCCTTACTCCAAAAATGCCAAACGAACTACTAAGACAAATCTTAAACCAAGAAAGTTCTTAACTAGTGGGAAATAAGACATATAGTGCAGAAACGCACAAAATTTTCACCAATTAAAAGCATGATACACTGCATTTGTTGTTTTTAACAACATATTTAAACATACCATATCAGTAATATCTAATAACTTTCTCATTGATTTATAGCAACTACAAAGTGCCTTCACCTGACTACTGAGGGGCAAACACTAACTGTTGATGGCAGTGCTCTGTCCGCTTTACTCTCGACCTTACAAGTAATATGTCAGAGGCCATGCTGTGTATTTAAGTGATTCGCCCGAAACATTTTCTTTAAGAGCATTTTTTTATAGATTTTATTCCGCACCTTTCCTCCAGAACTAATGCGAAAGTATACCCCTCAACCTGTATACGGATAGATTCTTTGAGCTTTAATATGTGATGGTTAATGGGCTGTAATGTTAATTCACTGATCCTGTCGTGAGCTTTTACGACCCGCTTCATTTTTGTGAGTTTTACTATTGTTGTAATCTCTTCTGCCTGGTTCTGCTGCAAGTCGTTCTATCAGTGCATTCTGTCGATCGTTGCATCACCACTACTGATAAAGTGTGAGGATCTTATAGCTTGATTGCATTTTCAACAGTTTGTCGCTTTCAGTATTTCCCGCGTATCAGGTATTATACAGCTCCTTATGACCGTCATAAAGATGCCAAAAAGGGTCGCCGTTCATTGGCATGAGGTATTGAGGTGGGAAAACGCACCATCCATAACGTCTGAAATCCCGCATCGAGACGGACATTTTTCCACCACACACAATTTCACCTGCGCATAGCCACCCACCTGTGTTTGCAGGCATTCTTCCGCAGGTACCGTCAGGTGCATTAAACAGCTCTCCAGCCGCGCACCAACTGATTAATGTGACAGATTTACCGATATTTTCAGGATTTACTGAGTCAATAACCAGGGCAACGCAACCTGCTTCAAGTACTGCTTTCATTGGTCTCTCTCCATATGATTTCATTTAGGCCGGAGTGACTTTCATAGCTAACCGCAAGTCTGACATCACCTGCCAGTAAGTTTGGTTTGAACTTCAGATGTGTCCGGATCCGGCTATAAATATCATTGGGTCATTATAGATATCCTAGAATGACGTCAGTCATTTCACGAAGATATGCCTTAAGCGCATAATCGGACCTGTTATTACAGAGCACGACTGATGAAAATCTTAAGCTTCAGTTCGGCAAAGCGTGCTTTACCTGTCGCTGATGACTCTGGATTGTTGATTACGGCGGTCATGACCGGAAGCGGTTCATTAGGGTCGATACCCTCAGATTAAGCCAGTGCCTTACCGGACAATGGTTTCTCTAGCATTTATTTGTCTTTTAGTTTTCTATTACTTGCGTTCTGGTTTTCGTTTAACACACTCAGGTGTCAGAAAAGCGCTGCAATATCTGATGATACATAAACTGAATTCGGCAAAACATATGTATGCCCGCCTGTTATGGGGAAGGCTACGTTTATCCTGGCTGAACCTAATGAAATTCAACAGGTTATAGCCGCCGAACACATCTTTTCCTGATGAATTCAATTTCCTATTTGAGCAACATGGCCTCACCCTTCGTAATACATGAACACAGGGTCTTATATCTTTTTATCGCGCTCTCAATTTCCCTAGTGCAAAAGTCAGTTATCTGTGCGGGTATGCCCAGGAATGATCAATGCCTAAAGATGACAGAGTCCCGGTAACTGCCAGGCAGGCTAATAACAGAGCGAAAATCACAACTCCCAAAATCTCAATTACTTTAAGAAAATGATGCGTAGTCATAAATATTCCTCTTCAGTTGATATGTTTGAAACGTACCTAATGAAAGTAAGATGTTACTGGTAAAGAACAAGCCAAATTTACACGATGAAACATAAAGGAGAACTTATTGATTTTTTGCGTTGCGAAAATTCCCTCCATCCGCAATCCTCGAACAGCCATGATCACGCTGTTCGATGTAGCTTAAATGTTGACTACATTGAACATTGTTTTCTAAGCATGTGTTTATCGGTCATGACTATGAAAGTGGGAATTTAACATGCGCAGAAGCGGAGGTCGTACTTCAGACAGAGTTTACGTATGTATATCGCAGCATGGTATAGCTCCAGTTTATCTGCTGAAGGATGGAAGCCAAAATCTGCCGCTCGGTGTCAGATAACACAACAGAATAGTAACCTGCTTAGCGGATCTTTAATAAACATCAAGCCTCTCTCAGTAGATATTGAAAAAATAATCTATTAAAGCCTGTTGAGATTACGTCGATAATACATTGTTGATTTTTTATTAACTTTTATACCAGGGCTCATATGACCATTACACAGCGATTATTGATGGCGTTTTTTTTGTTGGCTGTATCTCTCTTATCGATTGTTGCCGTTTCACTTGCAGTGATTTCGGGCTTCCAGGCGCGATTCGAATATGTACAGGCCAATGCGATACCGAGTATCAAGGACCTGAACAAATCCATAAGTACCACGAATCAGCTGGGTATTGCGCTGTACCGTCATCAGACGGCTTTAACGAAAGCTGACCAAGACGCCGCACAAGAAAGGATCAACGACCTGCTTCACACACTGAAGTCACTTACTGATTATTACATGGCGAACGATATCTCCAGTGACGAAGATAAGGCTATGACTGAGCAGGCATTCCGTAACATTGATGCCGTTCGTGCTGCCCTACCCGCGTTCTTAGCTGCCTCAGGCAGTAATAATGATGATGCAGCTTCCTTGGCTCTACTCAGGGGGGACAAAGGTGTGGGTGCTGCCACGAGAGAAATGGAGTCACAATTCACTAAACAAATTGATTTAAATATTCAAATTGGTGATGGACTACGAGTCGTTAATAAGAAAATTTATTCTCAGACGTTCTGGATAATGACCTCTGTATCGGCAGGAGTTATCCTGGTTCTTGGCATATTTTGTATCAATATCGTTCTGGGTATAAAGCGCAGCCTGAACAATCTTCAAAATACAATAACTGACGTCAGCAACCACCTTGATCTGACGCAAGTGGCTTCCGTGATCAGAAATGATGAAGTAGGAAAGACGGCATCGGCGTTTAACAATCTGCTCAAAAGGGTCTCCTCAACGCTTTTATCGGTGAACCAGGCGGCACACTCAGTCAGTACGGGGTCAACACAGATTGCCGCAGGAAACGAGGATCTTTCATCTCGTACAGAACAACAGGCGGCGTCGCTGGAACAGACTTCTGCAAGCATGGCTACCCTGAGCGATTCTGTTCGGCAGAATGCTGAGGGAGCTTTTGAAGCAAGCACACTGGCAAACAATGCTAATGATTTATCCCGTCAGAACAGGAGCGCAGTCAGTGGGATGCTGGAAACCATGTCCGATATCCGCGGGAGTTCAGCAAAAATTTCTGAAATTACGGGACTGATTGAAGGAATTGCTTTCCAGACCAATATTCTGGCGCTTAATGCTGCGGTAGAGGCCGCGCGCGCCGGTGAACATGGAAGAGGGTTTGCGGTTGTTGCCTCTGAGGTGCGTAATCTGGCGCAGCGTTCTTCTACTGCTGCACGTGAGATAAAGGACCTGATTTCACTTTCCGTTTCTCAGGTCGAACAAGGGCTTCAGCAGGCAACGCATGTTGGCGGTAACACAGAGAACGTCACCAGTGCGATTCAGCAAGTTGCAGACCTGGTTAATGAGATTGCGGCCGCAACATCTGAACAGAGCAAGGGCATCGAGCAGGTCCATCTGGCCATCGGGCAGATGGATGAGGTCACCCAGCAGAACGCCTCTTTGGTTGAAGAGGCTTCTTCAGCCTCAAAATCACTCCAGGAACAGGCTGAAACACTGTCAGGACTGGTGTCCACTTTCATCCTTGATAAAAATCAGGCCCATGCCGGGGTAAGTGTCAGGCCGGTAATCAGAAAAAAATTACAATTGCAAAAAATGCCTGATGTGATTGCTGCTAATGTGAGTAAAGTAAACTGGGAAAGTTTTTAAATTCTCCGGCTATTCTTTAAAAACAGGTTTATCATAAGCGCTGGTACGCCAGCGCTTTCCCGAGTTCTTATAGTTAATATTTATGAATCTGAATCTTCTGCACATAAAATGCTCAGAACAGATATGACAAGCTAATACTGTTAAAATTAGCTGACTTGTTACGGATAGCTGTCCTGCTTTAACAGGAAAAATCAATCTCAAAAATGGTATTTTCATCAATTGTCCAGAGTCAGAAAGTTGAAGATTTTATAGAAAACAGCACAGTCATTTATCTATTTTGGATTCATAAAACTGTACATAGCGTTAATTTCTAAATGTCCGACACTGATACTCCATTCATCCAGCGTCCTCGGGGGCACACCATCGCCGATGTTAATTTTTAGTAATCAATGAATAAGACCTTGAAGAAACTTCGTATCTAAAATTAGCCCAAAGAAACCTTAAATTATAAATAAACAGTGACTTTTTCAGTACTGGGATTTCAGGGTCATGACTGCCTTATCGATGAACAGTAGGTAGCGTTGCAGGAGAACTAACGCCTGTTAACCCGAGCTGTTTGCTTTAGCTGCAGGGCATTATTATCAACAGAAAAATTATGAAATCCTGCGCTGACGACAAGTGCATGATAAGGCCATTTTAATACAGTTATTGTTACAACTTAATTTAATTCACTGAACTTCTGACTGTAGGCGCCGATATGACATATCAGTCTTATTTTGTGCCGATGTAAATTAACCAGGAGAAATAATGTTCAAAAAATTACTACAAAAAAAGCCTGCCATAGTACAGGTTAAATTAGCTATATCTGAAGTACCAGATATTCAAGAGCACTACGCATATCACAGTGACACTGAACTACTGAAGTGTGTGATGGAGATAGGGCATGAATCCGTCTGGTACATTCAGTCACCCGACAGGAACAGTGATTCGCCCGTATTTTTATCGCACTCAGCCCGTCGTCTTTTAGGTCTGACCCCTGATGAAGAAGTCGGAACGCATTCTCTTATGCAGAGAGTTCATACACAGCATCAGGATGCTTTCACAGATTTCGTTTTCTCTTCACTCAGCCATGGTCCGGCTAAAAAACCGCTTCAGTGCATGGTCAAAACTGACAAAACCAATTTTCAGTGGTTTCTATTTCAGGCAAAGTACTGTGTGGAATTTTCGCCTCCGCGCTTAGTAGGCATTATCAAAAATATTGAACAGCAGACCACTCAGGCACGTCTTTTTGATATTGTTTCCACGCGCTTTGACCTGTCGCGGGAAATGCTCAACGACGGACTTTGGGATCTTGATATCATTGGAGGCAATCCGCTTAATCCTGATAACGTCTTCTGGTGGTCACCGCAGTTCAGAAAACTGCTGGGTTTTGAAACTGTCGAAGAATTTCCGGACGTGATGGACAGCTGGGCTTCACGCCTTCATCCCGATGACAGGCAGGCTGCACTTGACGCTTTCGTTAAGCACCTGATGGACTACAGCGGCAAGACAGGTTTCGATATAGAATATCGCCTTAAGCTTCGCAGTGGTGAATACCGGTGGTTTCAGGCTCGCGGTCAGACAAAGCGCGCGCACGACGGTACTCCGCTCCGTGCCGTCGGGGCGCTGATTGATATTCAGGCCCGAAAAGACCGACGGCTGCATGAAGATAGCGAGGTCAGGAGGAACATTCAGACAGCTGAAGCAGCGAAAGAAATTGCCGAACTGGTCTCAGAGAACGGAAATATTGCTGCACAGATCAAACTTATCTCTCTCAATGCCAGTATCGAAGCGGCAAGGGCGGGTATACATGGGCGTGGCTTCTCCGTAATTGCCAGTGCTATCAGAGGACTTGCGGAAAGGACGGCAGATATAACAGGACAAATTTCCCGTCTACAGAAACGCATACAAAGTTTTTCTGATAGTACTGACTAGTTTCATGAGCATTGATTCTCTGACGTTACTTAACCGTCTTCACGGACTGACCTTTGGACCTTTTCATCTGATGAAGGATCAGGAAGGTATACAGCCTTATGTGTTCGAACCTCTTTTAGCAGAAGTGCGCCTTTGCTGATTGATGAACAATTTACGTCAGCCTGCCAGAGCGTTTTGATTGTGAGGGTCTGGCTGGATCAACTTGCTTATGGTTAACCAATAAGCTGCCTCTTACCGCCTGATGATTCACATTGGGCCTTTTGGCTGAGATCTGATACCAGAATGCAGACTGCGTATTTAAGACGAGATGCCTGGTTAAGTGCCTCCTCCTGGTCTTGAGCATGGCTAACTGCTTACTCACACAGGAATGTGAGTAAGCACAATTGAGGAATTAGTTGAATACCATTCCGCCATCGATGAGTAGCGATTGGCCGGTCATGTAGTTGGAATCAGGCCCCGCCAGGAATGACACACACGCGGCCACATCTTCCGGCTCGGAGAGTCGGCCCAGCGTAATTCGTTTTGCAAACTCTTGCGTGCCAAAGCCTGCTGGTTCCCCCGCAGCTTGAGAGATTTGTCTGTCAATGGATTCCCACATGGGGGTTTTTACAATACCCGGACAGAAGGAGTTAACAGTAATACCTCGATTTGCAAGGTCTTTTGCCGCCGTCTGCGTGAGCCCGCGAACGGCGAACTTACTGGAGCTGTATACGGCCAGATCCGGATTCCCCACATGCCCTGCCTGAGAGCAGGCGTTGATGATTTTACCGCCGTGTTTCTCCGCGACAAACGCGCTGATTGCTGCCTGCATACCCCAAATCACACCCTTTACGTTGACATCATAAACCTTATCGATGATCTCCTCGGTGATATCCGCTATAGGAGTTGATGGCGCAATACCAGCATTGTTCACAATTACATTAAAATCCCCCAAAACATGGCGTGCTTCATTAACGGCATGAAAGACCTGCTCGCGCTGGGTGACATCAACCCTTAGTGCTATAGCTTTTCCTCCCGACCGGACTATCTCATCAGCGACATGCTGTGCTGTTTCGACATTAAAATCCGCGATGGCAACCGCAAAGCCGTCTTTAGCCAGGCGTATGGCAATAGCTGAGCCGATACCCTGGCCGGCTCCGGTCACAAATGCGACTCTGTTTTTCATAATATTTTCCTTTTTAAATCAGAGAATTTGGCTCAGGTGCAACTGACTCATCAGCAGCGGGTTGTCGCTATAGTCGACCGGGATTGCAACCACTGAAGGGCCGCTGACATCCATCGCGCTGCGTAACGTTGCCTCGAGTTCTTCTGCACAGTTAACTGCGAAACCGGTGGCGCCGAATGCTTCGGCATAGGCTTTAAAGTTAACCGGGCCGAAGTTGACGCCTGATATACGCTGATACTTTTTATCTTCCTGCATCGCGACCATGTTGTAGGCGTTATCGACCCAGATGATGTGCAGAATATTGGCTTTTAGCCTGACGGCAGTTTCCAGCTCCATGCTTGACTGCAGAAATCCGCCGTCCCCGGAGACCGACACGACTTTGCGTGAAGGATCAACTAACCAGGCTCCGATAGCCCATGGCAGAGCGACACCCATAGTCTGCTGTCCGTTGGAAATCATAATCTGGCGCGCCCGGAAACTGTACAGATAACGTGCTATCCAGATATGGAAGCTGCCCATATCAACGGTAAGACTGATATCAGAGTTAACGATGTCCTGCATCGCACGTACGATGCGCAGTGGGTGCAGTGCAAACTGATTCAGGCTGGCGCCTTGCATGGCCAGCAATTGCCGTTGGTGCTGTCGGTCTTCCAGTACAGAAGAAGCGGCGTTGCTGAGTTGAAGTGGTAAGTGAATGTGCGCGGCAATCTTGCCTACGGTCTGCGCTATATCGCCTACTAGTTCAGCGTCGGGCAGGTAGTGGTTATCTGTATCAGCTGGTAACACATCTATATGCACCAGAATCGCTTTACCACTGTTCCACATGGCCGGTTCATACTCCACCGGGCTGTAGCCAATAGTGATGATCAGGTCAGCCTGCTGCAACAATCTGTCACCGGCCTGGTTATTAAATAATCCTACACGACCTGCGAACCGAGAGAAGTTCTCCTGTCTGACCGCGCCTGCAGCTTGATATGTACTGGTCGCAGGGATCTGGCTTTTTGACAGTAATTCATGGATTGCGGCACTGTTTTCTGGCTGGCTGGCCATCAGTCCCAGCAAAATGACAGGATTTTTTGCCCGGCTGATTTCCTGGCCGACAGCGGCAATCAGGCCATCGGGAGCGGCACCCAGCTTGACGTGCCCATGGTTTTTCAAAGGGCTACCGGAAACAGGCTGATCGATAACATCCTGTGGCAGGCTGATAAATGCGCCTCCGCCGCGTCCATTTTCAGCATGACGAAAGGCATTCGACACACATTCGGGCAGTGCGGCAGGGTCTGTCACCTCAACAGCATATTTAGTGACCGGACGAAACATCGAAACGGTGTCCATGCTCTGGTGAACCTGTTTAGCGCTATCCGACCGTTTAACCGCTCCTCCTATTGCCACCACCGGATCCCCTTCACTGGTCGCGGTTGCCATACCGGTAATCAGGTTAGAGCAACCCGGGCCGGAGGTAACGAGTGCGACACCTGCATGTCCCGTCAGTCTGCCTACCGCGGCGGCCATAAAGGCGGCATTTGCTTCATGCCTTACGGGGATTAGCTGAATGGGTGAATCCAGCAGTGAATCAAATACTTTGTCTATTTTGGCTCCGGGGATCCCAAACACCTGTTTTACACCTTGTGCTTCAAGCTGCGCGACAACTAAATCGGCGCCGCTATTCCAGAGAGCATTATTGTTCAACGTTTTCATTTTGCCTCCTGCTGTTAGCTTTCGACGGACCGAATGGCTTCATCAAGATTGTGAGGATTGAGCTCTGCCCGAAGAAATTCGTTGTCTCTGGGTAATTCAACGATAAGCTTGCTAATCGCGCCGAAGGTCAGATTTCCCTCTCTGAGCACGTAATCGAGGATGTGCCCACCACCCTGCCGGTCATCAGTAATGAAGTGCTCGTGATAACCTGCTACGTTGATTCCTTGCATGTATTGCGGTGTGCGAAAGCCGATTAATTCACCCAGGGTGTCCTTGAAGGTGAATGTGGGCTGATTACCCAGTACTTCAGGCATCGAGCGATAAGGACGGCACTGACAGGGTACTGTTCGTGTCTGAACAGTATGGAAGTGTCCGCTGATGCGCATGGCGCAGAATTGATTGTCTGAGGTGACTTTGCTGTTGATAACCTGATGAACATCTTCTCGTGTAGCAGTTTCGGCTAGGCGGTGATGATACTCTGGTTTGAAAAAAGTCATCACAGCAAAAGGCGTCTTTTGACCGGGATTAGCAGGGTTGGCGGTGCCATCAGAGCGTAGTTGATAAACATTACTGTCAAAGGCAATGAGTTCTCCATCTAGCCGATTAAAGGTCCCCAAACCAAAGTCACCTTGTTTCAGCAGCTCGGAAACTGTAGTTGAACCGTCATAAACCCCACTAAGTAATGCGCTCATGAGTGAAGTCTGATAGATGATTTTTTCTGGTGAATCATCATTAATTTTTTTAACAGTTTCTCTCAACTGTTCATCGCATTTAGACTCAGATACAAAGTTATACATTTGCCACCTCGCAAATCGATAGTTAAGCCGTCTTAATGTCATCTTGGTCTTTTTAGCTGACCGAATCCAATAGCGAAACATGTTAACTTTGAGACGTTTTTGATATGGAACTTCGCCATCTGCGTTATTTTATTACTGTCGCTGAGACGCTGCATTTCACTCGTGCCGCTGAGGCTCTGGGCATCTCTCAACCCCCGTTAAGCCAACAAATTCAGCGGCTGGAGCATGAAATTGGGACACCTTTACTGAAACGTCAGACGCGGGGTGTTGAACTCACCGAAGCAGGCAGGGCATTCCTCAATGATGCCTTAGAAATTGTGCAGCTTGCCGATCATGCGCTTGAGAGAGCCCGCGGCATGGCTAGGGGCATAAGCGGACAAATCCAACTGGGTTTTGCCAGTTCGGTGGCCTTTGGGGCGCCAGTTTTTGAACTTATTCATCGATTCAAAACGCATTATCCGGCGATGGAACTCATCACCCGGGAAGAGAATATGGCTTTGCTGATGCAGGATCTGCATGATGGATTACTAGACGCAGCATTTATTCGCTTACCTTGTGAAAGCAGTAAATCGTTTAATCTGAAGGTTATAGCAACTGAGAGAATGATGATTGCTTTACCTGCAGGTCATCCATACAGTCATCAACGCACCGTTCCGTTGGTGCATCTGGCGGATGAAACATTGATTATGTTTCCGCGTGAAGTCGCTCCCAGTCTTTATGAACTCATCGCCAGCACATGCATACGCGCAGGATTTACCACCGCGCGATTTCTTCAGGCGCCACAAATAATGTCTTCTCTTGGTATGGTAGGGGCAGGATGTGGGATCGCATTAGTGCCTGAGTCAATGTGCTGTGTGAACAATCCGAACATCGTGATTTGTGAGATTGAAAACAACACCCTATACACTGATATAGCTTTTGCCTGGCGGCACAGAAATCCCTCTAAAGCAGTATTGCATTTACTTAAATTATTAGACGCACAAAGAAATTAGCTTAAAAATCCCGACTAAAAGACTTCATAGCTTGAAAATTAAAAGGGCATCTCGCCCTTTAAAAAATCAGATATTTTAACTGCGATAGCGTTGACTATACATGATACAGTCTCTTCCAGCACTTTTTGCCCGATATAGAGCATTATCAGCAGATGTAATAGCAGCGGAAGATGAGTCCTCTTTCTGCTTTATTGCCACTCCAATACTTAACGTCACCCCGATACTTCCATTGCAACTATCTGAGACTGAAGTTTTTATATTCCTGATAACATCTTCAGCATTTGTGTTATCAAAAATAATAATAGCAAATTCTTCACCCCCAGATCTTGAAATGAAAATTTCATCTTTCACAAACGAACTCAGCCTCAGGCCCATGTTTCTCAGCACCTTATCTCCAGCCTCATGACCGTATGTATCGTTGATTTTTTTAAAATGGTCAATGTCTGCAATGCAAATTGTACCAGCCCTGCTTTCAAGCTCTCTAAGTTTAACATTGAGGTGTCGTCTGTTTGGTAATCCGGTCAGTTCATCAGTTAATGACAGACTGACTGCGGATTTATAATTATGATTAACATAGGCTATGAATTTATTGAACGAATAAATGATAACCAGCATGGCTGGAACATATAAAAGAGCGGCAATAACAGATGCTGTATCCCTATCAATCAAGTTAAGGCCCCCAGCCATAGACGCAAGGGAAGAATTCAGGAGAAAAAATAAGCTTACCCTGAAAGCCAGCAGATGTATATCTCTCGACAATATATTGAATGATTTTCTAATAAACCATACCATTACTGTTACAGTGCAAGAGTTTATAAAGAAATAAAAATTTATTTTTGTTGTGTCACCTATCACCAAAAAAAGAATGGCTATCAACGCAGTCATAAAACAGGTGTAAATAATTATCATTCTGTAAAGAAGGCCTTCTGGGGACTCTACCTCATGAATGAGCTTATCATGTATTTTAAAATTCATCACACCGACCTAAATTAAGTTAAGGGAAGATAGTACCACGGAATGGACAGTCTAGGTTATATTTTGTGCTAACGCAGTTAGGATAACTTCACCTGAATAAATAAATTTTTCTCAGTTCAGTAGTGCTGACCACATAATTTGATAAAAACGGTCAATTAGTTTTGACGCTTTATTTATATTTTTACTTTACATATTCGAGCTTACTGCATATTCAGCAGGATTCTGGTAATTCAGTGATAAATCTGATTCGGGAACCTTATAGTGCTCTCGGCCGCCCTGAAGCTTTTCGGTGACGATTCAGCGCTTTTCAATTATTCAGTAACAGTTATGGTGCCGGGAGGCCTCCCGTGGCTAAGAAACATCACAACCTGTGTCGCTTCATTCTTTCACGTGTCCTGCTGTTTACCCCCACCCCATAGGGTGATATATACAATAATTTTTAATAGCAGGTTGCCGGAACGCGGGGTGCCTTCCGGTAGACGAAGAACAGCCTCCCTCATCCGCAAACTTGCGCTGGCTCTTATCTCATGCCAAGCCATATGGGAGGATTTGTTCCGACTTTGAAATGTCTGCGCCGCCGGGTGCCTCCCGGTGAGTAAGCCCAGCCCGTCTTACCCGCTATTAGGCTTGTTGCCACTCAGGAGAGTGATTGCTGTCGCCGCATCGCTTAGAGGGATACGCCGCATTGATAACAATCTAAAACATATAATAAAAATAATAAACCCTGACGCATTGCATCGTGGAAAGCTCAGTTGAGTTCTGGAAGAATTAATACAAACAAAAAGCCCCTACGGTTGAGGAGGGGCTTCCGGCCTGATATGCGAGATGAATGATTGGACTAGCGAATGAAACACATCAGGCAATTTAATTTTTACAAAATCTCTTTTTTAATGTCAAGCATCTTTATTGAAAAATACACAGCCTGAGCGGTGACCTGGATTTGATGCGCTCTTTTGTCGTTAATTGTTAAATAACAGTTCATCGCCAGAATTAGCGCATAGGACTTAGGCTTAACCGGGGCTTGCCTAAGCTGTAGAAGAAGATTCAGGTCGCGGATTCCATTTAAAAGATTGATCTAATTTTTTGAATAGCAGATGTTTTCTGCTGATTTCATCCTGTACATGCCGATTGCTTTCCACCATGGTTTTACCCTGACGGGCAGGACACTCGCTGACCCCGGAAGTTAGAGTACTGGCTGTAAAGACCTGCCCAATGATATATGCCGGGATCCCGGCAAAAATGTCCGCAATATGGCGATATTATGTTGATAAATTGAGCCTGAAAGATTGACGAATATCGTAATGCGGTGAGGGTTACGCCCTGATGTTAAGTAGAATACCTCAAGTAAGCCTCGGGCGAAAATATCTCTTGCGGTGACTCAGGACCAGGCTGCAGCTCAGCCAGTTCTTTCAGCATTCAGAGAGAAGCGATGACCGGCTTCCAGTGAGGGGACCACAGGATTAAAGACCTTATTGTTGCGCACTCCCGCATGATACTGCCCCCCTCGCCTATTGCCGAGGCAGGTCGCCTCCATGTCCAGAATGCCGTTAGGTAAAATAATACGCTGGAAAAGCGAAGGGCTCACGTCCTGTGATGTCAGTCCACATAGCAGGCTCCCTCGTAACCTTGGCTTCGTGCACAATCTCGTTTTTTAGTCCATGGAACTTCACTTACGGCCTCTAAATTAAAAAGATGATTTTGCAGATATTTTTTGACATGTCTTGAAGACGATCTAGGTTATCGGGGGGCCGGAGCAGTTCCGGACCTGGGTGCAATGGAAAATTGCATCTTTTACCGTGCACTGGCCCGGTTTTTGACTTCACCGCGAAAAAGGTAAATTTACGCTCCCTACGCCCTTCTGGCAGCGCAAGCCAGTGGATTATCCTGTAGTAGCGTATTGCAGCATTACCTTGCATAAGTAGTGAATGGAAATTGCTTCAAGTGGCATCGTACTTACCGCTTCCCATTCGGTCCTGTGCGTAAATTGCCACTATCTGGCTGTCTTCAGACCTCACTATATATTCAGTTCAGCTCATACCTTCTCCGTATTACTGGCATTAAATATGAACCCCGTTAAGGTATTGCGCAAAGCACCTTCCATTTTTCAGATAACTGAAAGTCTGCCGCTTTATCTTTCGGCTCTGTGATGGGTACTGGCGTAAAGAGGATACAGACTAAATATTAACGTTACGAAAGTTAAAATCGCAGCAGGTGCTATGCTCAATGTGCGGTGAATCCCTCTAGCGACGGGGCCAGACTACACAAGTACAGCAGGAATACAGGGGCGATTCAGGTGGTAGTCTCTCTGAATCACCGGGAGGCACCCGGCACCGCAACTTTTTACAACTGCTTCGCAAAAAAGGCCATGACCCATCTCAGGAACAGGTAACGGCTGCCAGCGCAACAGAATTGCTGACAAAGTGCCGCATCTCATTTGTCAGCCTAATAGCCCCACCGCGCCCAGGCTCCAGTGTAAGTGTTTCGGCATCGCTACACTGATGCCGTTGCCGCACCATATCAGGTGATGTTCATGGAGCCTGAGGGTGGCAAAAGGTTGGATGGGCTCCGCCGCCGATTGTGACTATCTCATATCCTCATCGTCCGTCTGCAAGGGATGACGCTCTTTTCTGCAGAGCCATAATACTGCCTCTAGCCTGTCAGGTAATGCTATCTACGGAGAAGAAATTTCCCGGGAGCATCTGATGCTGTTGCCATTGCATCTTTACGCGACCTGTAAGCGCGAAAGGTTGACCCTATCCCCCGTATTCAGGAGGCCGGTAACTGACAGCCGCGCCGGATAATGATACAGAGAATTATGATTCGTGTCGGGCGGGCTGCTGCTGGCTTCAGCCCGCCTTTAAAGCTGAAGGTGCCTTACGCCCGGTTCATTTACCTGAACATGAATGATGTCTTACAATGTTTTTTTCAGGTGCCTCCGTTTGCGGGAGGAACTGTATTAAAGGAATACCCATGGACAACGGTAACCTCGGAGTCAGTCATCTTACCTGGTGCGGGCTGGTTGCTCTGCATACGGCCCGCCGCGACGGGCTCACTAGTTCAGCCGCGCAGGATAATCTTTTTCTGGTCAGATGGCTGGCTGTGGCTGAGAAGCAGCGACGCTTCTCCAGGGGGCTGGCCGGCGATATCAGCTGGCTGATGAAAGAAGGACGCGGGAAAGGGCTGCAGGCTGACCTGCCCGGCAAGCTGGACTACCTCTGGCGCGCGGGAAGCGGCAACCTGGGAGCACAAAACGACCTTTACCGCCTGCAGCACGCGCTGCAGGCGGTAAAGCTAACAGGCTGGATTTATATGGTGCTGGCCGGGCGCGAATGGTGCGGCCGGCACCAGCTACGGCTCAGCCCGACGGTGTCCGGCGTGTATCTTTGCCGCAGCGCGCTGGACAAGGGATTTGATGAGCATGGCCGACAGACAGCACCGCTGTCTGCACGACTCACCGGCGAATTGCCTGCGCTGGATGCCATACTGAAGCGATCGGGCTGGCGTCGGGTGCCAGTGCCCGGTAACGACGCGCTGCTACACCACCTGCTGGCGGAGGATTTCCCTGCAGAGTGCTGATAGCTTGCGCGCCCATCCGTACAACGGTATCAGGGCAATTTACGGGGCTTCATTCGCCCTTTAACAACATTAAACTGAGCAGAATTCATACTCACCATGCCCGCCGCGGAGTTACCCTGAGCTTAATCCCTCTCAGGCTGCGGGTCGCCTCGCTTGAGACAACAGTTTCCTTAAAAGCCTGCATTTCATTACCTGACACGGCATCAACTGGAATTCTGATGAGAAACCATGAATATGAAACCGTTGAGGAAATTTTTTATGATGCCTGTTTCGCGGCCGGCACGTGCTGCCTCAGGCTCGCCAGCGAGGGCGGGGAATTAAATCGTGAGCGACTGGCCATCGAGCTGATGCAGCTCTTTAAGTAAAAACAGAGAAGAATATTCCCATTCTTTGCTGTTCGCCATTGAACAGCTCCGCGACGAGCCAGATCAGTAACTGGATAAAGAATCATAGTGAAACGCCCGGCACAGCTTTCGTCTTCGATAGCCTCAGCAGGTCAGCCCTAACCGTCAGGGATTGGCTAAATCAGGTCCCTGCCCTGATGAAGATGACCTGCCTTTCTGCTAACCGTGTGCCACATGAACGCCTTTTCAGTCAGGCTGCGTCATGCGCGATTTCTTCTGCCCGGCCGCGCGACGTCTCCGGATTCAGCTACTCACGAACGGCGTCAGGAGATAATACCAGTGGGCGCCTGTCATAAATGTCGGCCATACACTGCTCGCAGCCTCATGATCAGAACCCTTCTTTACTATGACCCTTCCCGTACGGCTGCAGACGACACTAATATTGGACCCGATTTTATTTGTAGAATTTAAAGAACGGTTGTTTCCTTTCTCCATTTTGTTTCTCACCTCTGATGCGCAGCGACGGTAACTCCCCCGATTAGTCATTTGTCCATGATTGTCATGCTGGCGTTTTCCGCGGCAAGCAGAGCTTCAAAGGCCGCTGCTGTAAGGGGCCTGCACAGCCCGTTGCCCTGCATGATGTCGCACTGAGCGCCAGTTACGAACGCCCTATGCCCCACATCCTCCACCCCCTCCGCCGCCACGCTGAGCCCGAGGCTTTTCCCCAGCTCCGCGATGGCCCTGAACATCATACGCACGCGCATGTTGGTATCGAGCTCAAGAGTCAGCGACTTGTCAATCTTGAAGCCGCTGACGAAGCCGTGTCGCAGCAGGCTGATGGCGCCCAGCGTACGGCCGTAATGATCTATAACAAATGCGGCCCCCGTGAGCCGGATGGCTGCGAACTGCGCCGGAGCATCCTGAACGAGCTCTGCCAGCAGCGGCTCATCAACCTCCAGGTCCACAAAGACGGCGTCGCCGCCTGCCGACTCCCGCAGCACGCTTTCCAGCCCGGGGTCGGAAAGCTGTCGCGGGAACAGGTTAATGCTGACCCGAAGCTCCGGGCAGCGGACCTGCCACTGGCGGACCTGCGCCAGTGCGGTGCGGATAATCCATTCACCGAGCGTAACGGACAGCGGGCTTTTCACCAGCATCTCAATAAAATCAGCGGGCAGCAGCAGGCCGCGGGCAGGATGCTGCCAGCGCACCAGTGCCTCGCAGCCGAGCAGGCGGCCGGTAACAGCGTCATAACGCGGCTGGTAGTGCAGAATGAACTGCTGCTGGCGAACCGCGGTTTCCAGCTCGCGCTCAAAGCGCCGGCGGCGCTGCTCCGCCGCCAGAAATTCAGGTCGGAACAGGACGCTGCAGCCCTTACCCGACGCCTTTGCCCGGTAGAGCGCCAGGTCCGCCGCCGACATCACGGCCGACGTGTCCTCTCCGTGTTCAGGATAGGCAGCAATACCTGTGCTGGCGCCGACCACCACAGGTGAGCCGTGGTAACTGAAAGGCCTCTGCACCGCGGCAATCAGGCGATCTGCCGTCAGTCCGGCACCGCTACTTCCGCCCGGCAGCAGGATGATAAACTCGTCGCCGCCGAGCCGGGCGGCGGTAACCGCTCCGGGGCACGTCTGCCGGATCTGCTCCGCTACGTGACAGAGCAGCGCGTCGCCGGCGGCGTGCCCGAGCGTGTCATTGACTTCCTTGAAGCCGTCCAGATCGATCATCAGCAGGGTATAAGGCACGCCGGCCTCCGTCAGCTGCCCCAGCTGCTGCATAAACGCACCGCGGCTGGCCAGGCGTGTCAGCATGTCCAGTGAGGCGAGTTCGCAGAGACGGGCCTCGCTCTCATGCCGGGCGGTAACGTCGCGGATGATCATCCCCACCAGGCGTTCTCCGCCCTCCTGCCAGCCTGAGAACGATACGTCGGCCGGAAATTCCCGGCCGTCCCGCCTGAGCCCCCATATCTGTAGCGTGCGCGGCTGCGAAATCGCCGCCTCGTCGGCCGTCAGGCGCTCCAGCTCGTTGCGGTAGTCGGTCTGGCAGCGCTCGGGAATAAGCCCTGCTACATACTGACCCGCCATCTCCTCCGGCCCGTAACCGAACATCGCGGTGGCAGCCGGATTCCAGAAGGTGATGCCCTGGCGCAGGTCGGTGCAGATGATGGCGTCCGGGGAAGTGGCCGAGATGGACTCCAGCCGCTGCTGGCTGGCGTGGCGCAGCAGTTCAAGCCGGTGGACCTCCATCCGGTCCATTACCAGCGCAGCAATGTCGGTCAAATGTTGCCGATCCGCGTCCGTGAGCGGCGGGCGCGGCTGCGTGTCGGTCAGGCACACGGTACCGATATGGTGCCCGTCCGGGGTAGTCAGTGGGATCCCCGCGTAGAAGCGAATGTGCGGGTAGCCGTGCACCAGCGGGCTGTCGCGAAAGCGCGGATCGTCCAGGGCGTCGGGCACGCAGAGGATCTCGCCCTGCGCCAGCGTGTGGTCGCAGAAGGCGACGCTACGGGCGGTGCCGGTAATGTTAAGCCCGTAGCGGGATGCAAAAAGCTGCCGCTGGTCATCAATCAGCGAAACGAAGGCGGTGGGTACGCGAAAAAGGCGCGCGGCGAGCGTGGTGAGGCGGTCCAGCGCGTTTTCCGGCAGCGCATTCGCCTGCTGATAGGATGCCAGCGCCGCGAGGCGGGCAACCTCGTGGTCTGATGTCGGGCGTTTCAGGGTCTGTCCCCCCAGAGGTCGAATGAGCTGTGGCCGGCATGACACAGCAAAAAGGGGACTCGTTCAATCAGACGGGGCCGCAGAAATGCCTGCCGCCCCGCCGCCGGAAGAAAGGTCCGTCAGGCTGCCCCGCCGCCGCGGGCGGGGTCAGGGATATAGTGACTCCCTGTAGTACGGGCATCACGAAAATGTAATTTCAGGACCATTCCTGGGCGCGTTCAGCGCTGCAGGGAGGCGCACCGCCGGCAGATAACGCAGTCGGTGTGCCGCAGGCGCGCGGACTGAAGCGCATGCCTGAGCGAGTAAAACGTGCCAAGAAAGCGGACTCCGCCGGCTTCAGCCAGCCCGACACAACCCGCGCAATGCACCTCTTCGAGAGCGGTGCGTCCGCACCGCTTAGTAGTATTTACCGCTCATGTTCTTATTCTCTTATCGGCCGGGTCCGACTGAACTTCAGCGAGCCGTCAGCGTACAGAGGCTGCTACTTTTTCTTTTGCGGCACAAGGGCATAATGCGGATGTCGCCCGGCGAGCAGCGGCAGGAGTTCGTACTCCCCCTGGCTCAGGGGTGCGGAATTTTTTGCCGCCTCTTTCATCTGCCAGACGCGCAGGCTTAGCTCAAACCGCTCAGCGGCGGCCTCCTGTGACAGTCCAGCGGCAAGCCGCAGCTCGCGGACGTCGGAACCGACCGCAATGGGCCGGTATAAAAGCTGATTTCCCAGAAGATACTCCTTTTAGATAGGCAGACCATAACGGACCGTCAGGAAAAAAAGACGGGGGCCGCCCATATTCATTAAATTATCTTAATATAAATCCCGTAGTGCAATGCGTCATGAATCGTCAGCGGGGTAATTAACAGCAGGTACGTCATTTATTTTTATTCTGCTAAGTCAAATCAGCCGAACAGCTCAACGGGCATATTATCCATACGACCAGGAATCTTCTCCTTTTTTTACGAAATCCTAACACAGGGATTATTCCTGTTCTTTCTGGATGATTATTCGCCAGGATAGGCAGATTTACTGGTGGCCGTATTTATAGCGCCGCCACACCCTATACCGATAAAAAGGATAACCTGATGAAAAACCGTAATTATATCCAGCGACGGGTACCCCCCGACCTGAGCCGAATAGACATCCGGGAGCAATGGCAGATCACCTTCTGGACGCTGGAGCTCCGTACGACTCAGGAGCGTCTGACCCGGGCCGTGCGGGAGGCGGGCCCGGAAGCCGACCGCGTGCGGGCGTGGCTGGAGAAAAATCCCCCGCCGGGCACCACACGTTAATGATGCCCGAAGGCCACCCACTCGCCTTTGGATGGCGGGATAGCCGGTCTTAAGCTGACCGGCGGGGCGGACGCTGCGGCAGCCGTGCAGCCCTCTTCTTCCAGCACCTTAAACGGGTAATGGCACCGCCCAGCGCGGTCGTCTGCCCACTCAGGTTGCCCGTGGTGGCGGAATATTCCTGTACCGGGGCGGCGTTCTGCAGCGTGATGCGGTTAAGCTCCGCGACCGCCAGCGTGACCTGCGCTATGCCTTTGCTATTCTCTTACGGGGCCAGATCTATCTAGCCAATCAGCGCGTTGACCCCGCCGAGGCCGTGCAGCACCTCGTTCATGGTGGCATCGCCGCTGTCGGCGAGGCGGTACATCTCACGCAGCGTCATCGCGCCGTAGCTGCCGGCCCGCGCCACTGCTGTCAGTGAGAGGATCATCATTCACAGCACGACGCGGCGGATAGTAAAGTGTCTAAGCAGCTGCATAAGGTTTCCCCGGTGTTGTTATTTTTTAAAAAAAAACATTATCATTTATTTTTGATTGCGCGCGTGATTACGTTGTACGCTACATTTATTTAACAGGAGTCTGGCAGGAATAATTAAAAAAGGACACCCCCCGAGGATAAAATTAAATAATCGCGTTACTTGAAATAATTTTCTAAACAAAATAAGCATGACATCAGACCAGACAACGCCTATAGTGAGCGCCATAAGAAAGTTTTTAATCGTGTTTTCCTTTCGCAGTTACTGCCTTTTATAACGGTACGTTACCGTCCACTTTACCTTTTTAATTTCGCACCGGAACCAGGCCGGGCGGAGGAACCCATGCTGATGAATCTTAACGGCGACGACGATCGCCGCACGCGGGCGCTGAAAGCGCTGCGCAGTCCCGATGAAAGTCGCGATGACGTGCTGCGCAAGTTTGTCCGGCTGGCCAGCCAGGCGCTCGGCATCCCCGGAAGCTTTATTTCCGTGCTGGACGACGAGCACCAGCACGTGCAGGCCGCACACAACTTCGCCCTCACGCAGTCCTCGCGTGAAGACTCCCTTTGCCGCCACGCGGTGGATAATGATTGCGCAGTGGTGGTGCCCGACACCTGGCTGGACGCCCGCTTTGTGACGCACCCGCTCATCACCGGCGCGCCCTACATCCGCTTCTATGCCGGCGTGCCACTCAAAAACCGGGAGGGGATCGTGCTCGGGACGCTGTGCGTCACGGACACCGCACCGCACCCGTTTGGCGCTGAGCAAGTCACCACCCTGAAGCTGCTGGCCGCGCTGGTGATGTCGTTTCTGGAGGCCTGGCACTCCGCCGGGTTTGCTGACCCGGTCACTGCCCTGCCTAACCGCCAGCGCCTTATCCGTGACCTTCAGTATCTGGCGGTGGCGGGGGACAATACGCCGCGCCGGCTGGTGCTGATTGACTGCATCGACATGCCGCGCGCCTATGAGCTCGCGCGTTCGATGGGCATGGGTCCGGTGGAGAGCCTGCTGAAGGACGTAGCCACGCTGCTGCCGCTGCGGCTGCGTCCTGCCACTGGCGAGCTGCTCTACACCGTTGCCACCGGCCGCTTTGCCGTGCTGACGCGTGACGACAGCCGGCTCACCGCGGACTGGGTGGCAGGACGACTGGAGGGGATCAGCGCCGACCTGGGCGACGGCATCGCCGTGGCGCTCAGCACCCACACCGGCGAGGTGGCCTTTACCACGGGCAGCATTACGGCGCAGGAGGTGCTACGCCGCGCGGTCAGTGCCCTGCACGAAGCCATCGGGCGCGGCGTTCCCGCGATGCGCTTCAGCCCGGCATCCGATGCCCGTCACACCCAGGACTTTACCCTGATAAACGATCTGGCAGCCGCTCTGCAGGAAGACAAAGGTCTGTGGCTCGCCTACCAGCCCAAAATCTGCCTGCAGAGCGGGCGCCCTGTGGGCCTGGAGGTGCTAGCGCGCTGGCGTCACCCTCAGCGCGGCGAACTTTCTCCCGCGCTGTTTGTGCCGCTGGCTGAGCAGACTGAGCTGCTCAGCACGCTTACAGCCTGGGTAACCGATCGCGCGATCGCGCGCCTTGCCCGCCTGCGCAATAGCTGCATCCAGCTCCCGTTGACCATCAATGTCAGTTGCAGAGACTTTTCGCGTGAGGGTTTTGCCGACGC
Organism: Enterobacter cancerogenus; assembly: GCA_000773965.1. Lineage (GTDB taxonomy): Bacteria > Pseudomonadota > Gammaproteobacteria > Enterobacterales > Enterobacteriaceae > Pantoea > Pantoea communis. The sequence goes on along the minus strand of JRUP01000010.1, from coordinate 37,622 downwards.
ACTGGAAGCAAAAATGATCAGGGCAAAGCTGCCCACTTCGCTGCTGGGCATAGAGTGCCTGGAGACCGAGCGCATTATTGAAAGCCCGGCGGCGATGCAGGGTCTGGAGATGCTGAAGCTCAGGGGATTTGGCATTTCGCTGGACGACTTCGGCACCGGCTACAGCAATATCAGCTACCTGCGGCGCATGCCGCTGGACGTCATCAAACTGGACCGCACGCTCATCAGCGAAATCTCGTCAGACACCGCATCGCGCATCATCGCGCGTAGCATCATCGCGATGCTGAAGGAGCTGGATTACACGGTGCTGGCAGAGGGGGTGGAGGATGCAGAAACGGTTAACGCACTTACGCAGTACGGCTGCGACCAGGCGCAGGGCTTCTTCTATTCCCGGCCGCTGCCGGAAGGTGAACTCGACGAGTGGCTGGGCTGGAAGCTGCGTGGTCAGTGCTGACAACGGCCGCGCAGGAATGAGCTACCCTGCTGACGGAAGGCTGCCTGGGAATGCACAATGACCTCATCAACATGCCCTGGCTGTGCATGCTGCGCAATGCCTCTTCAGGCGCCTAAAGCTCGGCAATGATACGGTTGCCGGTATTAAGCCTGTAAGCGCGGATGTAGGCAACCGTGCTGATGGCCATTGATGGCGCAACGCGTCACCAGAACAGTCAGTAACAGCTTCAGGGGCAGCTGGATCAGATTCTGCGGGCTACCGAAGTCCGGACTCAACTTGCGACGCCGTTAATAGGCAGCAAAAGCAAAAAAGGGGCACTGACTCAGGGAGATGATAAAAAAGTCCCGCAACCTGACCAGGTATGTCGGGCGGAAAAAAGCAAAGAAATTCGCGACAAGGATCATCGCGGGATGACGGTAACATAGATGAAAAAAACATTTAATGATTTGTTTCACTCCTGACGATTAGAGTCTTAACAGTCAGGAAGGTGATTATTAGCGTAAAAAAACCGCGCTGATGGGCGCGGCATAGCAATGCGGATTTCATACTGCAGTTGTTATTAGAATCAGTAGAAGCTTAGTTCGTGTGAACCCTTCGTCAAGCCTGATGACTAGCCTATCTGTAAACCGACCAGACAGATAACTTTACTGACTGTCATCTGTGAGGGCGCCTCAGATGAATATCCTGCTACACATCAGCTGGAGCGTACAGGCGTTAAATCATTGCAAAAGAACCATTGCTAAAATAAGCGTTGTAGCACACGGCTCTCTCAGGGTTCAGAGATAATGACTTCTTCTGCTCAGGATAAATGAAAAGAAAAACGAATTTTATAAAAAAGTTATTTACGTGGGAGCATGTGTGCAGTCCGGAACAATGTACGGCCTGCTGACGTATACTGGCTCAATTGCTGCCAAAATTTACGTTATGTCAGACTCAGGTTTTTTCTCGCACCGCCTGCTGCTTCCCTGACATTTGCTGCGTTGCTGGTCCCGCTTAATCCTGGCATCGTACGCCATAAGAACCCTTTTTCCCCTCACCGTCAGGCGGTAGCACTCACTGACCCTTCGCCATTCTTCGCCGTAAAAAAATTCGGCCAGTCGCAGTCTTACCAGCATCGCCATTACGGCAGGCATTTTGTCTGCCGGTACCGATTCTCTTTCCTGCATCAGGGAAAGAAGACGAAAATGCTTTGGAGACAGTTTTATCATAACCTTGTTACAGTGCTGTTGCTTATCCGGCGAATCAGGTCATAGAGATGCAGATTATAACCGCAAAGGCTCTCTCTGTTAATGTATGGCGCTGATTGCAGCAATGCAGTTAAAGAACAGAGTCACTCCTCACACTATTTCCGGTTGCTGAGCATCAAACAATAAAAACAGCGCAGAGGGGTGGCCCTCACAAAGAATTTTACATTGCTCTGGACCTTCATCGCGGGCCCCCCTGCGACAGAAATGCTGCCAAAAAAGAAGAGTGCTCATGATCCCTGCTCTTCACGACGTCAGACACTCCCGGGACCTGCTACAATCACCGCGTTACGCCCTGCGCTCTTCGCCTGATAGAGTGCTTCATCTGCACGGCGAAGCATTGTATCCCTGTCTCCGGCACTGTCTGCCAGCGCGGCTACTCCGGCAGAGACCGTCATGACCCCCACGTACGGGAACGTTGTGGAGCTGACTAATTCGCGGATGCGCTCCGCTGTCCGGGCCGCATCTTCCACTGACGTCCGGGGCTGAAGGACAATAAACTCTTCTCCACCAAAACGGCTGACCACGTCACCCGCGCGGCAGGTCTGCCGCAGCAGGCCGGCAAGGCTTACCAGTACCGCATCACCCGCTTCATGGCCGTACCAGTCGTTGATTTTTTTAAAGTGGTCGATGTCAATAGCTATGACGCACTGAGTTGCGTCATCACGGTCCCTGTCTGCCAGCAGCGTAAAGCCACGGCGGTTGCAGAGCCCGGTAAGCGGATCGCTCATGGCCTCGTCGCTGAGCGCAGCCATGCGAGCCGCCACCGCGTGACGGTGATACTGTACGGCTTCCTTCAGGCTGTCGGCTTCATAATACCAGGCCGGTACCGAATCGAACGACGCTTCACTGCCTTCATTTCGCACCATACCGGCCAGCTTCTCCAGCGGATAGGCAATACGCCCGGCCACCAGGATCACCAGAGCGACCGTCAGGACAATGATCCCCAGAAGGAACCACAGCGCATTTTTTGCGGTTCGCACCAGGATATCCCGGACTGTTTCAGAGGTCCCGGCGATAAAAATGTTCCAGTCCGTTTTATGCAGGCTGGCGTAGCCGGTCAGGAACTGCTGCCCGTCAGCCTCCGAGCTGAACCGCCCGCTGTCCGTGGTGGCCAGCCGCTTGCGCAGCGCGGAGTTCAGCGCCATTTTTGTTCCCACGCGGGACGGATCGTGGCTGAATATAATGAGGCCGTCATTGCTGACGACGGTGACGCTGGATCCGCGGGCGTAAAAATGCAGGCTGAGAATGTCGCTCAGCATGCTCTGCTTTTTGAGGTAGATAGTGCCGCCTATGTAGCCCAGATAACTTCCGTCCGGTGTAAACAGAGGCTGCGACAGGAAGATCACGTAGTTACCTGTAGCAGAGGTATAGGGCGATGAGATAAACGGCTTCTGCGTGGTAATGGCCTGTCTGCTGGCGTCGGAATGCAGCTTTATGCCGATGAGGCGAAGGCTTTCCGGCGAGGTCGCGGCGATAACGGCGTCGCGGTTAACCACCACTACGGTATTAAAAAAGCCCGACTGCAGCCGCAAGCGATCGGTCTCGTCCCGAAGGTGTCCCGGATCGTTAAGCCCCTTAATCTGCCCGGCGCTCCAGGCGAGCTCACGCTGCGCAGTGCTCAGATAACGATCGGTGGTGTCGGCGAGCTTGCGCGCATAGGCGATATTACTCTCAAGCAGGCTGTCCTCAATGTTGCCCTTCTGAAAAATCAGCAGCGATCCGAGCAGCAGGCAGGCGGTCAGTATCACTCCGCCGACGGAAAGTAGTATGAGCAACGTACGGAGACGTAATTTACCAGGAAGCACAGCGACCAAAGTCCGCAGGAAGTATTTTTACAATATAACGATAAACCACCTGATTGAAGCCGCAAGTACACCAGTAAAAGGCTGCCGTTTAGAGTGTTAGATAGCATGACCTGTACGATATACACTGCCTCATATGGAAGAAGCTGGCTTCCGGAAGCCATCTCTGAAACGGGCTGATTTCATGTCTGCAAGGTAACCGACCTGATCAAAAGCCCGGTTATCTTAATTTGCAGGAATTTGTCAGGGGCTCAAATCAATGAGATATTACTGACTGGTCTTCAGGCCGAACGTTATGCAACATTGCTGTCACACCTCCACTCCAACTCAAGAGTTGAACCCCGCTCACCGGCTTAGGCGCGCGTCTTTCTGAGAGAAAGTTTTCACTGACCACACAGAAAAACAGCCCGCGCAAACGGGACCTTAGACTAAAGTAGGGATCTTCGGGGGTATATCTAATGCTAATAAGCGCGATAGCCACTAAGCTTATGAAGCGCCTGAATAGCCATCAAGTATGAGCCGTTCTTTTACCCGAACGGGATACAAGAGCATTTTGCTTGTAGGATTTTATCCTTGAAAGGGCAAACCGGATGACATTAATCCAATGCGGGTCAGCAGAGATTAAAAGAGACCTCTTAAGAGAGGTGTGCAGCTCACTCCATGTCGCAACCCGGTCTCCGGGATCTAGACCAATCTCTCCGCTCAGATGCATTAGTGCTGCATTTATATCAGATTTGATGATTTGATATTCCTCTCCTGATTGATGCAGACAAGCCAGTCTTTTTATCTGAACTTCATATTCAACCGTAAGTAAACTGTTCATCTGTACCCTCATCTGAATCCCGGAATTAACGATAAGTATAGGTTAAAGAAACTGTATAAATTAAAATTCCCCAATAGATCCTTTCAAGGCCAAATGTGGTCATTCCAGTAAACCGCGGATCGCAAGGCATGCTGCCTCATGCGCTGATGATGACATTACCTCCCCACGGGACACTTTAATGATCCAGCAACCGGATAAAGGATTTATCTGACCTAAAATCGACTCCGTATTATGTCAGCGATACGGTAATGCTGAACTGTCCGGTGAGAGTTCGCAATATTCTCTGATGTCAGGATACCCAGCAGTTTCTCTTTTCGGTAAAGTGAGATTTCGTACGCTGACAGGATGCCTTCAGCGCAACGCTTATCAGAACCAGCTGTCATGTGAATCGAATATCCATGACAGCACGTGGGTAAAAACGGTTAAGAAATAAAAGGAAAGCGAAGCCTGAACACAGACAAGGCGGTTTTCCTGATGCGGCCGTTGAAAGTATGTGTAACAAGGAAACCTCCACCGTTACGTTCAACAGAGATAACCTGCGTCATGAGTTTCTTATAAGATGAAAAACTACCAGAGAAATATTTCCCTACCATTTCGCATGGAAGAACGTCATTATAGTTCATAGCTGTCTGATGTGACCTGAATTTCCAGTAACGGGAAATTAATTTTAGCGTAAAGCGGACTTTTTGCACTTCCCGCTCGCAATTTTCTAATTTAATCACATACGGAGTGCAAAAAACTACTTTCGGCTAAAAGGGTCAGACTAAATCTTCTAAGTACAGTAAGGCCTCTCAGCGGGATCAATAACAAATTGAATTATTCAATCTGATATCATAATCCCCCCTAAAAGGGGCTGTGACAATCAGAATATGTGACCCGATGAATATATTTGAGAAAGAATATTTTAATTAATTCATGGCTGTCAGGCTTGATAGGTAGCAGAACCTGCAGCTTTCATGGTAGGTGTAATTATGTGCACTGGCCACAAAGAGCTACTGACCTGTCCGAGTCAGGCTACCTGATGATGATCCTGTCGTGGCAACTTTTTGTTGGGATTTTTTCTTTAATGACACAGTTAATCGGCTTGAATCAATCAGGAATTTGTCGACCGGCAAATGACAACCCACCTTGTTGCTGAGAATTGTGGTATTTTCAACATACAGAGTCGTCGACTGCTTCAGAGCTATCGTACAGACGGTACGACGGTCATGGCTGAAAGGTGACGCGGCTGGCCCAGGAAATATTAACCGCCTGCAGGCCTTCCTGAACGTGCGGTTCAGCTCATGCGCGAGCGCTAACCTGATTTGTTCCTACGCTTAATAGCGAGAAGCTTGCCGGGCTGTGCGGCGTTGTATTGTTTAAAGATATTGTGCGAATACTGCTGACGCAGTCATCCCTCTGGATCTGCAGACAATGCGACCTTAAAATTCAGCAACCGCGATATCAGCGCGTATGTTTGTGAGTTGACTGACCTAAAGATTTGCGTCACTGATTGTACCGCTTCGCTGGAATTTTTACGGGCTCATCCTAATATCAAAATGTCGCTTCTACTTCTCTGTATTAACGGCATACTCCGATTGATCATGATTGGCACCCTATGTGCAGCCCGGACGCCATCAGTGCCGGGCTTTTTTAATTACGAAACTATCACTTCTGAAACCGCACCAAATCGGCTAATCCATCCAGTAAATTCTTATCATGGAACTTTTCAAAACGCTCAAGTTTATGTTGCTATAATAGCGACGTATTCATATACACACAGCAAGCGTTATGCGTACGAAAAGAGAATTTCCAGTTGAACGAATTTTTTACCCGCCTCTGCGCGGGTTTTTTTTGTGACTAACGACTGGACTATTCAGGAACCACCTCTATCATAAGAGCGTTCCGGTTCTCCTCGGAATTACCAACATTCTATCGCTATATCAGGCATTTAATTATGCCGCCCGGGCTTATTTTTTGTCCCCAAAACTGTCACATCTGTATTCAGGTATAATCGGGACTTACTGTCTTAAGGATTTCTGATATTTACAATAAGATCCAAGAGTTAACACTTTACATACGTGGTTAATTCTTAATGCTAAAAATCATACCATTACACTAAATTCAGGTTATATAACGATCTCAGTTTTTTCTAATAGCGTTCCATATCTCTTCAATATGAGTGATGTGATGTTGTACATCACAAACCGCAGTTGAACGCCCGTTCCATTTTCAGAAGCGGTTTATTTTCTTCGCCAGGCGGCTCAGATTGCAACTTTTGTTGCTGGAAAGTGCATGATGGTAACAAACCAGAGGGTTCGATAGTTACCCCCAAAGATTGCCCGCGCTTTAGCTCACTCGCTGTGCGGGCTTTTTTACTGCTATGGTTTACATTAATTACCGGCGTGAAAGAATCGCCGCATGGGGCGAGTACCTCCGGCGCCGGCATCATCCGGCGTATCGATGTCGCTGGGGTGGCTTTCTGCCGCCGGCGCGATCGCTGCTGCTCACCTCGCTGGTGACCGGGCTGACCAGCTTCTGGATGCTGGCCGTGCCGCTGCCAGTCATCTAAATTCTTTCTGAGGAGGCTTCCATGCTGCTCAGTCCGGGGACATCAGGGCTCAATATCCGCACATCGGATGACAGCATGTCTGGCAGTGAAAGGGTCACGGCAGTACTGCACCCAGGGTTTTACGTGCTCCCTGACGACCCGGATGCCATGGGGTATCAGCGTCAGGGCTGTCGCGACCAGAATGAATGCCAGGATCCATCCGGGTACATGCTTCATTTTCTGGCAGGTTCCGGCATTTTTTCTCCCCTGTACACCGCGTTCAGCCGCTGCTGAAAAAGACGGGGATCGTGCTCTGCGCGTATGCGCCTTAATGAACCTGCTGACTTACTCTCAAGCTGGGCCCTGTTTTTCATGATATCCATAATTATCCTTTTAAGCTGTTCTACCATGCTTATGCGCAGCCGTTGTTTCTCTTCCTCAGACTTTACGCTCAATTCGAACGATCCATTCAGCGGGCAGCGTATCATCCAGCCCGCTTCGTCCGGATTAATCTCCGGTAGCGCCCGGATGTTTGTGGTGATCACCGGACAGGCGCACGCCTGCATTTCAAGGACGGAAAAACCGTAGGTGTCCTGCCACGTGGGCAGCAGCCCGACGTCAGTGGACCGGATAAGCTGCAGTACCGCGTTGTTGGCCAGAGAGGTGAATGGCTGGAAGACCGGCGTTTCGCGGAGCGCTTTTTCGATGCTTCCCCGAAACGTCGCGTCGTCCTGAAAATTTCCGTGCGCCACGTTGTGCGTCCTGCTCGTGTCGCCCACGATATTGACACGCACATCGTTCGCGCTGAGCGCGCCTTCCCTGAGCAGCTGACTGAAAGCAAGCACGACTTCAGCGCCTCCCTTCCGGTAAAACTCATTTCCCACAAAGGTAAAGGTCAGCGGGCCTCCCACCGTCTTTGCGATCCTCTCCTGCAGAACCGGCTGAGGGGGATGCAGGACGTGCAGTTTAGGAAGGATAGCCGACCGCTCAGCCGGAAAGTGCTCAAGTAACTGCAACTGGATTTGCCGGGTGGCTTCGGATATAGCGATGATACCCCTGCAGCCCGGTGAGCTGACATGCCTGAGCTCCCGGGACAGTTCGGGATTGGTGAATTTATCAATCCCCCTGATCGGAAGGACACGGGGCAGTTCGGTTTCAAAGGTTGCCACCCAGCTGCCCGCACCGGTTGCGACTTCATTGAATAGATGAATGATGTCGGCGTCATCTAAGGAGAAAAAGGGAAATGGACGAAAGATAAACAGTTTGTTGCGGCGCAGTAACCTCTGTCTGACAGCGTTGGCCCAGGTCCAGACATTCCTGAGTCGGTAGTCCAGATAGTCATGTAAACCGTCAGTCAGGATGTTTCTTTTTTCAGGGTAACCCGTACCCCCCACGATGATTTTCATATTTCCCCCGGCGTGATACAAATCGGCAAAAGATGAACGCAACGTAAATTAACTTCTTATAACGTAAAGATATCTAAATGAGACTTTTGATCAGATGACAATAATTTTCCAGCAGCGGTTTCACATTCAGGGAACATTCAGAGAAATGCCCGAGCAGTGCAGATTGCAGGACAACCCGGTTTAACACGGGATCCGGGCCTCTACCGCGCAGAAAGGTACTTCTTAGGAACAGAATTTTTCAGAAAGTTCTGGTACTGATACTTGTTTCTGGAGGAACACAGTTCAGGCCTACAGCCACGACGCAGGGGCCGGAACGTAGTATTCGGGAGGAAGTGATAGCCGCGCACCGGGAGGGTGGCGTTGCCTGATGACAGAACAGGTGTTTCGCGCGGAAGCGGGTGGGCCAGTTATTTACAGGCGAAATAATGGTGCAGCAACTCAGGGATTAAAGGGTGATGCTACTCACCTGAAACATTGATGTTTCCACCCGCAGGGCACTGATGCGCTCTTCTATACGGATACCATTTTTCCCATGCAGCTTTTCAGCGCTCCTGCCGGGTTGCATGCGCTGCAGTTGAGTCACCCGTACCCTCATCCGCTTCATCTCTCTGACGGATGGCAGGCTGGATGGAGAGCCTGTCTGTGACCCGGCTGATGCAGATGGTCGCGCTGGCTGCCATCACCTTTGTTTCTGAGTCAGGGGGGCATCCTAAGTCAGGTAATGGCGCCGCGATTCGGAAGATGACGGGCTCCACACACCATCCCGCTGGTCGGATCCCTGAGCCCCGCACTCGTGGCTGCGCTGGGTAACGGACTGACCCGCGTCTGTGTGCCGGTCGTGCTGCTGGCCGAGGTCACACAATGGCGTGAATAACCCCTCCCATCTTTATGAAATCCTTAATGATTTTTACGATGCCTTAGCGACTTCCCGCAGGAAAAGATTTTCAGTCCGTATAAGCTTTATTTTTTTACATGTGAGCTGATGAATTGAAAGCATTGACCTCAATGCGCGGCATGCCATTGTTTGCCCTGAGCCTTTTTTCGGCGGGGGCCCCGGCCAGCGTAGACATTTTTACCGTTCCTGATGATCCTTCCACGGCTGAAAGTGATTTTGCAGGTAACGTTCAGGGCAGCTACGCCCATCAGGGAGGTAATTCCCGTACGTCCACCCTTTCGGCTGATTCAACGCTGACCTGGTTTGATAGGGCGAACGCTTACAGCCTCTGGGGAGAAGCCTACAACTACAGCTCTGATGACACCCGCTCCTCCGAGAAATATCAGGCGGGCCTGCGCCTGCGGCATAACCTGGACGGCAAAAATTTCCTTTTCGGACAGAGCGGGTGGTCAGGCGACAGATTCAACGGGTACCGAGGCCGCTACACCACGGTAGCCGGATACGGTAGGCAGATATTCAGCGGGCCGCTTCATACTCTGCGCGCTGAGGTCGGCCCTGGCGTCAGGCATGATGAGTTCACTGACGGAAACGAAACGACCAATGCGCTTGCCTATACTGCCCTCAGCTATTCTTACAAACTCACTGACGCTGCTTATTTTATACAGGGCGTTTCAGTGCTTGCTTCCAGGGATTCCACTCTCAATTCCGAAACCGGCCTGAGAGTCGGCCTAAATAAAAGGTTCGCCCTGAAAGTGACGTATAACTACACGCACAATTCCATGCCGCCTTCCACGGCGCCGGATAAAACCGACACAAAAACGCAGGTTTCCATTGTTTATAACATTCCCTGATGCAGCGATGTTGCATTCCGGAACCGGGACATCAATTTTCGCTCCCCCTGGAGATACCTTATCAAACCACGCGTTCTGCCTGACATCCTATCTGATACGCTGATGGCTTCTGAGGAGATGAAGATGAGAAAAATGGTTCTGCTGCTAGTGGCGTTAAGCTGAACAGTACCACTTTCCGACGGGATATGGCCCTAGCGGCGGGTCCGGAGGCAGGTCAGGGTGACATTCAGCATCTGCGTAATACAGACAGCAGGCGGAGTCAGCGGCCTGCCTGATGATGGACGTTCGGCGGGCCTCAGACAGTAAGATTGCTCCCTGAGGCCAGGTGAACTTCATCAGGGGGAATGATGCAGTACGTTTGCCCGCCTTCCGGGGACACCGCCGAAAACCTTCCACTCCAGGGGCTGACACACAGTCACATGAACGATGTCAGATTGTTTCCAGAGCATCACTACCGTCCCGGAAAGCAGGGAGTTTAGACGCGCTTCAGCGGTGGCCACCTTCCGCTCAGTCGGCTGACCTCAGCCAAAAAAGTCCGGATAATAACAGTAGCTCAATGCCGGACATACAGCGCGCCGGCGACCATGTATATGCGCATTGGTCATCCGCCCGTCAGCGCAGCTTCAAATAATGGCCAGTAAGACCGTTCTGACGCCGGGATGATTTCTGGTCTTAACAGCTTTAACCGTATACGGCCTTATGGCGACTGCGTAGTGTCTCAGAGAAAAGGTCAGACTTCATGCTTCACGCAAAACTCGGTGTCAGGAATATTGTTCTGAGAAAAAAATTTATCCGCGACAGCGGAAGTTATGTCAATTGTAAGCCTAATGCACTGAATACGAAATTCGGTGAAAAACCTTCAGGCCTCCCTGAACGGAAATGATTACCCGAACTCTTACCCTTCGTTAATCATTTCAAAAAGGTAATTTAAGGTGAAGATACTGGTCATCTGCAGAGACAACATAGGCGACAGCATACTTGCCACGCCGCTCATTGCGCACCTGTCCGCCATCCACGGAGCGACCACAGATGTGCTGACAAACAGCTATGCATCGCCGGTGTTCAGCCATAATCCGCATATCCGTAAGGTGCATGAGTACAGCAAATCCAAACACTGTAAAAACCTGATCAGCGTTATCATGGCTGCCGCCGTACGAATAAAAACCATATTCAGGCTGAGAAAGGAAAAATATGACGCGGTGATTATCGCTAAATCGTCCCGGGATTCGCATTCGGTCAAGTGGGCTGCCGGCATAGGCGCTAAGCGCGTTATCGCATTCGGGGATGAAGCACATCCGCTGATTGACAGGCTTGTGTCCCGGGCTGAGGGCACCCTGCACGTTGCTGAAATGCTTTTCAGGCTAGCTGCAGCCGTAACGGACGTACCGCCGCTGCGCCGGTTTAACCCCGGGAAGAGCAGCGTCTACCCGGCCCTGATCTGGTAAAGAAGTTCAGGATGACCTGTGGCGTTACGCCGGATGAGCGAATTATCGCCCTGCAGATAAGCGCACGAAAACCGGGCCAGCAGTGGTCCGCCGGTAACTTTATCACGCTTGCCCGCCTTATCGCTGAGCGCTACAGATGCCGCATGTTTCTATTCTGGTCACCCGGCGAAAGCTCGAACCCCATGCACCCGGGCGACGACATTAAGGCGGAATACATCACCGGACTAGCGGCGGGCTACGGACTTGAGGCCGTGCCTACCCGCACGCTGGAAGAACTCAAAGCCGCGCTCTCCCTGTGTTCAGCAGTGGTGAGCAGCGACGGGGGGGCCGTACATGTTGCAGCCGCGCTCGGATTACCGGTCGTGGCATTATATGGCAACAGCGATCCGGCACACTGGCATCCCTGGCATGTGCCTCATCAGACTCTGCGGGGCAGCCGTGAACACGTGAATGACATCAGCCCAGAAGACGTCATTCGTGCGATCGATCCGCTTATCAACTCGTCTGGTGAGCCAGGCACCGGTGCATGGATTTCTGCCTCGCCTGCCAGTGCCTGAACTCAGCCCATTATAAATCCGGACCGCCTGTGTGGGGCTGTCCGTCCTGCTAATACTAACTGTAGCGAGTAGCAATAGTAGAGCACTTCATCTGACCAGCAGGCGCTCACTTAGCAACAGGGCTGGCGGATACCATTACCAGAGATCACGGCGTCAATTCTGACAGCAGGTTGTCAGAGCATGCCGGTTGGGCCTGGCAGCTTGAGACTCCTGAAGGAAATTATCCCGTGCCACCCGTTAATGTGCAGGAGGTTTCTGCAGGTGTGTCCTGCAACATGCCCATCTGGTTAAAATTGAACGTAAAAATCGCGAATATAATTTGAAACGCTTCGGCCATCACAGGGACGAGAGAACAGATATCCCTGAAAAAGCCATACGCCTCGTTCCCGCAAATACTGGAATTGCGCGGGAGTTTCAATGCCTTCCGCAATTACGGGAATAGCCGTGATTGCGGAAATATGCAGCACGCTCTCCAGCACTGCTTCCCTGACCCCCCCTGCCATACTGTAGCCAGTAAAATCCTTGTCAATTTTCAGGTAATCCGGATTCAGCTGCGTGATGCAGGAGAGATTAGAGTATCCCGTTCCGAAATCGTCTATGGCAACATGTAGGCCGGCTTTGCGTAACAGGGCGAATTTTTCGGACAGCTGTTCTGTCAGGCTGAAGCTCTGACGTTCGGTAATCTCAACAAGCACGTCCAGTCCATAGCGCTGTGCATGTTCGGTAAACTTCAGTAATTCACTAAGGGTTTCGGGGTTTTCGACGATTTCGGAGGTGATATTCACGGCGAGATAGAGGCCTTTTTCTGACAACATAGCGAAGTCCTCCCGCACCTTCTCCAGCAGCTGCAAAGTCAGCTCCCCAATCATTCCACTCTGTTCGGCAAGCGGTATAAAAAGCGCCGGCGAGGCCTCATTCCCCTTTTTATTGCCGCACCGCATGAGGATTTCCAGCCCCGCCACCTTTCTGTCTCGCGTACTGATAACAGGCTGATACACCGGGTAAAAGCTTTTTTTGTACAGATAGTATTTCAACGCAAACCGCGGCGTGTTTATCAGACCGGTGCTGACATAAGTCAACCAGCCCGCCAGCAGGCTGACGCCAAGAATGAAAATAATAACCGCGCGGCTGTGAAGAAGAAGCCTGCGGATGTTCATGGAGTCAGATGAAACCAGAACAAAGGGATATTGTGAACTTTTCCAGGCATAACCCGCAGGACTCAGCTTCATGAAATCCTGCAGAGGATAGAAGGCAGCATCGGGGGAAATATAGCGAAGCGCGTCCCGCACAAAATAACCATTAACAGCTACGCCGGTTAAAGAGGCGGACGATCTGAAATAAACCAGGTAATAAATGTATCCGTCCTCCTGTTTCATTGTCGTGTAAAAAGGGACATGGCCTTCTGAATAGGAGACTTTCCTTTCCGGCAGTCGGCCTTCGAGTGATGAGCAACCCGTACCGTACTCCGGATAGAAATTTACGGAGCGGATATGGGGATTCACTGCCACGATATGACGCAGCCGCGTGAGCACTTCATTCGTACAGGCACCTTCTTCAAAAGGCTCCGCGGCGCGGCTGACGGTTTCTGCTTCCCTGTAAAGAGAGGCGACATAGTCGCTTGCCCGCTGATTTTTGTCGTTCCGGGCCTGCTCTTCCGTTTTGCTGAAGTGACTCAATACGGCCATGACGCCCGCACACAGCAGCGCGAGAGTCATGATGACCGCTGCAGTCAGGCGCTCGTATGGCCGTATAACCGTGAGAAAATCACGTTTGGCTCCCATCCTGTTGACTCCATAGCCGGATGTTAATCAGCTATGTTAACCTCAAAGGCTGATATTACCCTTAAATTTCAGAGCGCGTGATTACATAACCAGTGCTGGGTCAGCCATTCAGCGGATACTGAATAGGGACATCACTGCGCAGACTCTGCATTTAACTGATTTTAACATTGAATGAATGAACCCGGGTTTTCAGGTCATTAATATGCTCAGCGCTGATATCTCTGAAGAAGTCACTGTCATCTTTTTTGCTTATCATCTGCGCCAGGGCTGATAGCCACGCGGTGCTGTCATCAGATCTCGCTATGATTGAAATCATCTGAGCCCGTTCTTACTGTGTGTCATGTGTTCCGGCGCTGATAAACTCAAGCTGCTGCTGAAAATATTGCTGGTCAGACTGATTACCGTACTGCCGGGCAATGTCCAGCGACCTGCTGATCATGTCACACAGCAAATCATCCTGTGCGTACACTTTGGCGGAGATGAATTTATCAACTTCGCTGAAGCTTTGCGCCTGAGTGGCCTCCGGAACGAACGACTCAACGAGCTTACTGAGTATGTCTTTCGTGACTGCCAGATCCATTGATTACGTGATGGCGTTTCCTGAGCCATCATACGACTGCAGCGCTTCAGCAATAAGGCCGGACATTTCTTCCCGGGCAAGGAATGAATCCGCCTGGAGCGATGGAAAGTATTCATTCACGTCATTACTGATGCCATTTACCTGATTTCTGCTCTGACTGATAATGCTGTTATGCAACTGGAGCAGGTCATTCATGTTTTTGTCGATCATTTCCTGACTCAGCGATGGTGTAAAAGTACCCTAACTGGCCTTCAGCAGGCTGACATCCTCTTCCGCCAGGGAGATATCATATCCGTCTCTTTCCGGTTTGACTGAAAGGTCCGCGGTGATACCGTAATTGATTACTGTACTGACCATGATCTTCTTCCTTAAGTTGAAATAAGTCCTCATTGGATATCGGCCGCCACTGCTCAGACACTAAACATTTTATGTCAGACTTATGGAAGCGGACGATCATGCCAGTCCGGGTACAGCGGTGTGCCCGAAAACGGATTGAGGAATACGCTTTTGCGAAATCCAGTGGTAGTTAGCGGCTCCTGTATGTGCGATGAAGTGGCGTTTATACTTTATGTCAGAACTCTGAAATACTTTCGCAGTCACTGCCCACTTTGCAGAAAACAATCCGGCACGGGCTATAATATCCCCACCGTTGAACATTCCCGCGACCTTGAATGGGCTCACAATTCAGAAAATGTCATTACCCGCAGTGGCGGCAGGAATACCGGCATGACATTTTCCTGAGGTGTGGCAGTACCGAGCCTAAGCTTCTGCGTGAAAAACCTTACGTATGGGTGCCCGTGGGGCTTATTAAAGAGCGCTTCAGTATGACCTGCGCTGGCGATTTCTGTACGGGAGACGCTATGATATGGGATCTTGTTGACCCAAGCATCGCATACTGCGGCGCTCCTGAGGAGCTGAGCCATTCACTAAACTGGTGACGGGGCTCGCCAGCGTCTGGATGCAGGCCGTGCTCCTGCCCGTTGTCTAGGCCGTAAAGGCAACAAAGAGACAGGACGGCCGGTATGTATGCGAAACGTGCGCCCGGTGGTAAAAATGGCGGTGGTCGCGGTAATGGCCTGATTGATAACTGCGCGTGATTACTCATAATTAAGGTCCATTTATCATCTGGATCTGACTATATGCTTCTCAGGAGAAAAAAACACCGTACTCACGGTGAGGATCGCCTGCTCACCCTCACGCTTGCCACCACGGCGGGCGTCCTCAACGCCATGGCCTTCGGCGCATTTGGCTTCTTCCCCTCTCACATGACGGGTAATATCTCCCAGCTGTCTGCTGAGGCGGGCCGCTGGGACCTGCAAGGCCTGCTTTTTTTTGGCGATGCTGATTCTGGCCTTCGTGACGGGCGCCACGCTGGCGCGCCTCGCCGTGGCCTTTGGGCTGCGGCGTAACGTGCGCACGGTATTCTGCCTGGTAATGATGTGTGAGGGCGCGCTGCTGCTGGCCACCTCGCTGGTTGAAATCCGCTGGTAAAGCGTCCGCAACAACGGCGAGGTGCTGTTCACGCTCGCGCTGCTGATGGTCCTGCATAACGCTACCTCCATGCAGCTTTCCGGCGGGCGGGTCATGTCAACGCACGTGACCGGGCCCCTGACCGATGCCGGTATGGCGCTGGGCTCCTGGCTCCGGGCGTCGGTGAGCCGGCGCGAGGCGGCCGACGCGCCCGCGCACAGGGCGCTACTCGGCACGCACCTCGTGACCATCGTCTCATTTCTGTCGGGATGCTTGGCCGGCTATTCACTCTTCGTCCGGTTTGGCTTCAGCGCCATGGCTGGGCTGACCGGCCTGCTCATCCTCACTGCGCTCGGTGGCATTACCCCACGCTGCATCGCACCGGATGGCGTTTCTGGTAGTGGCCGGCACATTCAGAGACTGCGGTCACTTGCAGATAACCCCCCCTGGCCGTTTCTCACACTGGATCCACGGACCGCTGCGTCAGACGATTGAGCAGCAGTCAGGGAATGCGATGGATCGCGCCGGCACCTGCTGAACGTCATTTTATCTGCCATCTTTAAGTCTGCCTGCTTACCTTTCCGGGGAAATTATGTCACTGCGCTCGCTTCAGGCTCTTTGCCTGGTAAATTTTTTTATGGCAGACGTCAGGGACGGCCTAGGGCCGTTTCTTGGGATCTTTATGACTGAGCATCACTGGAAGCCGGAGTCCATAGGCTGGGTGATGACGTCAGCAGGCGTGGCCAGCCTGCTTGTCACTTTACCGGCGGGCATGGCGGCGGACGCGGTCAGAAACAAACGGCTGATGCTGAGCACCGGCACCCTGACCGTAATTCTGGCGACGATCATGCTCTGGTATTTTCCCGGACCTACCGTGACGGTGGTCTCTCAGGTCATGACCGGGATGGCGGCCGCGTTCATTGCTCCCCTGATGACCGCCATGACGCTGGGCCTGACGGGGCCCGAAAAATTTGGTTATCAGACGGGAAGAAACGAAGCGTTTAACCATGCCGGTAACATGACGGCGGCCGCGGTGGCAGGCGCCTCTGTCTGGTACTGGGGAACCGGTGCCGTATTTGTGCTGATGACGGTGATGGCCCTGCTGGCCACGACTTGTGTGATGGGGATCCGCGAGTGCGACATTAATAACCGGCTTGCCCGCGGGCTGAAAGCGGACGCCGGCAACGCTGCCCTTCCGCGCCTGTCTGTGCTCCTTCGCGAGCCCGCACTGCTCATCGGCGGCGTCACGGTTCTGCTGTTTCATCTGGGTAACGCGGCCCTTATGCCCATGCTGAGCGTCCGGGTGGCGGCTTCACCGGAGGCGTGGATAAATCCGGGCGTGTTCGCTGCCGCCACCGTGATTATTTCTCAGGCCGTGATGATCTT
Source organism: Enterobacter cancerogenus (assembly GCA_000773965.1). Taxonomy (GTDB): domain Bacteria; phylum Pseudomonadota; class Gammaproteobacteria; order Enterobacterales; family Enterobacteriaceae; genus Pantoea; species Pantoea communis. The sequence continues at coordinate 20,395 of JRUP01000010.1, read as the reverse complement.
CGCCGCGCTGTACGCCGCGCGCCGTGCGCAGAGCACGGGCTACCTTTCTCTCATCACCGCGGCCCTGTGTATCCTACCTGTGCGGGCTGCCGTGGCCTCCTTCGGTGACGGGATCGCGTTCATGCCCGCGATCCAGATACTGGACGGAATGGCGGCCGGTCTTCTCGGGGTTGCCGTGCCGGGTTTTGTGGTCAGGGTGCTTGACGGTAAAGGGCACACCAATGCCGGCCAGAGCTTTATTCTGCTTATGCAGGGGGCCGGAGCTGCCCTGAGCCCGGCCATGATGGGCACGCTGATTTCACACTTTTCCTTTTCAGCAGCGTTTGCCGTGATGGGCGCAATTGCCGTGCTTGCGCTGATTATCTGGCTTGTTGGACAGCACTTGACGCTGCTTAAAGCTGCTACGAGCAGACCTCAGTTAGGAGGGGATCTATGACCCGGTCTTAACGGTTCATGACTTGCTGCTACAGGTTTGGACTGACCGTAGTGGCTGTCAACACTAAAGTTCCTGCATCTTAATGACTCACCTGTTCGCTAGGCGGCCATAAGGTTAGGAGAGGATGACAGTTTTTAAAATCCGCAATGTTTTGTCAACAAACTGTGCGGGTCAGATTGTCTTATATGATCCGGATAAGCACCTCATAGACACTCAAATGACTGTAACTTTCTTCTCAAAATAGACAGGAACTGCGAAGGGTCGTGTCAATACGACAATTCGCGATGTCTTCGCATAAGTTAAATTACCAAAACTCGTGTTCAATATTTCTATTGCAGCGTGCATATTCGCCTGAATAGCGAGGGCTGGTGCGATACTCATAAGCGCATCTACCGTCTTAACGTTAGCAGGGCTGGTCGCTCCAGCTATAATATTCGCGCTGCATTAAATCTCAATTGATACATTAACCCCACCCGCAGGGGCTGTATCCTAACCCTATATGGGGCATGGATTCTGTCTGTGATGCGTTGTTTGAAGATAGACAGTTAATCCTAATTATGGATTGATATCATTAGGGATTAGGGTCATTAGTGACCTTTTGGTGGGAACTAGACATTAACCATCAATTACCTCACTCTTGTAAAAACCTGCCAGGATAATCCCCTTCTATCTCATGAACATCATCGTAATGACCGAATAACCGATAGCGGTTGAGTGCAATACGATTATAAATGAAATCAGATATAAAACTGGGTAAAAATCGAATAGCAGACAGCACCTTCCAGGGCCACGGCATAAATGCCATTGCCCTGCATATGGCCTGAGACCTGAGCCAATGTTGGTTCTTATTAATCAGAGCAATTGTTCGAATGTTCTCATCAGGCAAACCTGCGTATCTTAGTAACATTTTCCCCTTCTCACTTTGGATGGCGACAAAGCGAATTTTCGGATCGATACGATGAGTGAGCAAAAAAATAACCCAAGCGTTACACAGCTTACAATTACCATCGTATATGATGACTTGTTCCTCTGCTCTGAGAAAGGGTGGCAACGACATAACGATTTCCCAATTTATCAAATCATCATTACGGCACATTCTAGTGCTACGTCAAGCAATGCGGGGAAATCAAATTTATAAGCGATACGGTATATTTCTAAAATCGGTCATATAAAAATTGTTTTATTTCTCGCTCCGCTTACTTTCTGCGAAGAAATAGCCCGCCACACCCGCAATGTCCAATTGACGTCTATGCTTAGTGCTTACAAAAACCTTATAAACTGAGGTGCCTTAGGCACCCTAATTTTGTCACTGGAGGCCGGGTATGAGCACCCCACATGATGTCAACCACCAGCAGGAGCGTGATCGAGAAAACGCCGCAACAGCCAATAGCGCTTCAGTTGCGACCACATTAAGTCTGCACGCGCTAGCTACCACACCGCCACCCGCCATGATGCCGGTACGTTTAAAAGTGAATGGTAAAGAACGTTCGCTCCATCTGGATACCCGCACCACTCTGCTGGATGCTTTACGCGAACATCTGCACCTCACCGGAACCAAAAAGGGCTGCGATCACGGTCAGTGCGGTGCCTGTACCGTTATCGTCGATGGGCGACGTATTAATGCGTGCCTCACACTAGCGGTAATGCAGCAAAACGTTGAGGTCACCACCATTGAAGGCCTGGGTACGCCTGACAATCTGCACCCGCTTCAGGCTGCTTTCATCAAACATGATGGCTATCAGTGCGGATACTGCACGCCGGGACAAATATGCTCTTCCGTGGCGGTTCTGAAGGAAATTGCAGACGGCATACCCAGTCACGTTTCTCTGGACCTGCTGGCACAGCCGACACGACATGCAGATGAAATTCGCGAGCGCATGAGCGGCAATATCTGCCGCTGCGGGGCCTATGCCAACATCCTCGCCGCCATTGATGAATACGCGGAGGGTCAGACATCGTGAAAGCCTTCAGCTATGAAAAAGTCACCTCTTCCCTGGAAGCCGCCACGCGCGCGCTGCAAAATCCCGGTGCCAGGTTTATTGCCGGAGGCACCAATTTGCTCGATCTGATGAAGCTGGAGATCGAAACCCCCGCTCATCTCATTGATGTGAACGGTTTGGCACTGGATAAGATTGAACCCACCGACGAAGGCGGACTGCGTATTGGTGCACTGGTGCGAAATACCGACCTTGCCGCAGACATGCGTGTGCGGACGGGCTATGCGGTGCTCTCACGCGCGTTACTGGCAGGTGCGTCTGGTCAGTTACGCAATCAGGCGACGACGGCAGGAAACCTGCTCCAACGCACGCGCTGTCCTTATTTCTATGACACCAACCAGCCCTGTAATAAGCGTCTGCCCGGCAGCGGCTGTGCGGCGCTTGGGGGTTACAGCCGCCAGCTTGCTGTTATCGGCGCCAGTCAAGATTGTCTTGCAACACATCCCAGCGACATGGCCGTGGCAATGCGTCTGCTGGATGCAACTATCGAAACGGTCAGCCCGGATGGCAGCGAGCGCGCGATTCCTATTAATGATTTCTACCGCGCGCCGGGTCAGACGCCTCATCTTGAGACGGTGCTTAATGCGGGCGAATTTATCACTGCGGTGGTCCTGCCGCCGCCAGTGGGAGGCACGCATATCTACCGTAAGGTTCGCGATCGCGCCTCTTATGCATTTGCACTGGTTTCCGTAGCGGCCATCGTACAGCGTGATCACACAGGAAGGATCGCCGTCGGGGGTGTGGCGCATCAACCCTGGCGACGGGCGTTGGCAGACAGCGAACTGCCCAATGGTACTCAGCCGGTTTTCGATAAGTTGTTTGAGGGTGCACAACCTACGGCGGATAACCAATTCAAGCTGGTACTGGCGAAGCGCACTCTGGCTTCAGTGCTGGCAGAATCGAGGGCAAAAGCATGAAATTTGAGAAACCCGCCGGGTTGAATCCCATCGACCAGCTCAGATACGTTGGCCGTCCGCTTGATCGCATCGATGGGCCATTAAAAACAACCGGCAGCGCGCCTTACGCCTATGAATGGCATGATGAGGCGCCTGACGTCACGTATGGGTATGTGGTGGGCAGCCCCATTGCCAAAGGTAAAATTACCTCACTGAATACCGAAGCCGCAGAAAGCGCACCGGGCGTGTTAGGCGTTGTTACCGCCAAAAATGCGGGCAAACTCAGCAAGGGAGAGATGAACACGGCAACGTTGCTGGCTGAATACCGTATTGAACATTACCATCAGGCCGTTGCATTGGTTGTCGCGGAAACGTTTGAACAGGCGCGAGCGGCGGCCCAGCTGGTGGAGGTCAGCTATCAGCAAGAAGAAGGCGCTTACAGCCTTGATCATGAAATACCCACCGTGACGACGCCACCGGAAAGTACGCCGGATAAAACCGTGGGGGATGTGGATCGTGCCCTGAGCGAAGCGGCGTTTGTGCTGGATGAAACCTATAGCACGCCGGATCAGAGTCACATGGCCATGGAACCGCATGCTTCTATGGCCATGTGGGACAAGGACAAGGTAACGGTGTGGACGTCGAACCAGATGATAAACTGGTGCCGATCCGATCTTGCGAAGACGCTAAACCTGCCGCTGGAAAAAGTGCGGGTGCTGTCGCCTTATATTGGAGGTGGTTTTGGCGGGAAGTTGTTTCTGCGCAGTGATGCCCTGCTGGCAGCGTTGGGTGCTCGCGTTGTGAAACGTCCGGTGAAAGTGATGCTCCCCCGGCCAATGATCCCTAATAACACCACTCATCGTCCCGCTACGCACCAGCATATTCGCATCGGTACCGACAAATCCTGGCATATCACGGGCATCTCGCATATTAGCTGGTCGGGTAACTTGCCGAACGGCACGCCAGAGACCGCCGTGCAACAGACGGAACTCCTCTATGCCGGCGCTAACCGTCTGACCGGCCTGCGTCTGGCAACGCTTGATCTGCCGGAAGGCAATGCGATGCGCGCGCCGGGTGAAGCGCCGGGGTTAATGGCGCTGGAAATGGCGATGGATGAGATAGCGGAGAAAGCCGGCATCGATCCGGTGGAATTCCGCATCCTGAATGATACTCAGGTTGATCCCGCTGATGCCAAACGCCCCTTCTCGCGCCGCCAGCTGATTGAGTGTCTGCGCACCGGTTCAGAAAAATTCGGCTGGCAAAAGCGTAATCCGTTACCTGCCCAGGTAAGAGACGGGCGCTGGCTGGTGGGCTTAGGCGTAGCCGCTGGATTCCGCAACAATCTCCTCGCCCCTTCTGGCGCACGGGTGCACCTGGATGCGCATGGCATCGTCACCGTCGAAACCGACATGACAGATATTGGCACTGGTAGCTACACCATCATCGCCCAGACGGCGGCAGAAATGATGGGCGTGCCCCTTGAACAAGTAGCAGTGAAACTGGGAGATTCCGCTTTCCCGGTCTCAGCGGGGTCCGGTGGTCAGTGGGGTGCGAACACGTCGACGGCAGGCGTTTATGCCGCCTGCGTCAAGCTTCGAGAACAGGTAGCAACAGCACTCGGCATCAACCCTGATGAAGCCGAGTTCGTGGAGGGCGAAGTTCGCTCAGGTCATCGCAGCGTCCCGCTTTCTGCGGCAGCGGCTAATGGCACTCTGACGGCAGAAGACACGATTGAGTTTGGCGACCTCGATCAGCAGTATCAGCAATCCACGTTTGCCGGGCATTTTGCTGAGGTGGCCGTAGATGTTTATACAGGGGAAGTGCGGGTACGCCGCATGTTGGCCGTCTGTGCGGCAGGTCGAATACTCAATCCCAAAACCGCGCGAAGTCAGGTCATTGGCGCGATGACAATGGGATTAGGTGGCGCGCTGATGGAAGAACTGGCGGTGGATACCCGATTGGGATTGTTTGTGAATCACGATATGGCAAACTACGAGGTTCCCGTTCATGCGGATGTTCCCGAGCAGGAAGTCATCTTCCTTGATGATACCGATCCGGTCTCTTCACCGATGAAAGCCAAAGGCGTGGGTGAACTGGGATTATGCGGTGTCGGTGCAGCCATTGTAAACGCGATTTACAACGCGACGGGTGTCAGGGTCAGAGATTATCCGGTTACGCTGGATAAACTCTTAGCAGCTTTACCCCAGACCGCTTAACGCTCGCCAAATAAATTTACCCGCTGTGCGGTCTGCAAGTCCGTGCAACGGGTCTGTCTCTTAGCCAGATCAACCTTCAGCCTGATTAGCCCGCGTCATATCCTCAATAGTATCAATATCCGTGATGCAGCCGCGATCGGTTAAGTCAACTAATGTGACAGCATCAGCGTTCAACAATTCCCTCGCCCCTTTGTCTCCCTGTAATGCGCAAAGCTGAGAGTAAAAAGATTGCTGAAAACCGACGGGATGACCCTGTATGCCATCGACTTGTGCGCGTACCGATCGGGCGTTGCGCAGCGCTTCACTGACTGTTTGATAGCTGGAGGGCTGGATAAAAGGCATATCCGCGAGGGTAATTAACCATCCGTCATAATCTGCTGTGGCGTTAACGCCCGCCGCGATAGATTCCCCCAGCCCCTCACTTGAACAGCGCACGATACGTTCCTCCGACATCAACGCATGCAGTTGCCTGTCTTCAGCCCGAGCCACCACATAGCAGTCAAGACCAGTAGCCCGCACATTTTCCAGCGTATGCTGTAGCACTGGCTTCCCCTGCATTACCGCAGCGAGTTTATTTCCCCGGCCGGGTTGTCTGAAACGACGGCTGTACCCAGCGGCCATGACCAGAATGGCAATATTCACGATGCGCCCTCCTTGTCCTGCGGTGAGCCCATCAAACCATTTTTGTGGCTAACGACATCGGCCATAATGGATAGCGCGATCTCCGCGGGTGTTTTGCTGCCAATATCCATCCCAATCGGGGCATGAATCCGGTTAATTTCTTCGGGATTCAGTTCGCCAATCCTGACTAACCGCTCTTTTCGCCTCAGACTGTTGTTCTGCGATCCCATGGCGCCGATATAAAAAGCGGGCAGATTTACAGCCTCCATCATCGTGAGATCGTCGATGCGAGGGTCATGGGTAAGGGAAAGAATCGCGGTGCCTGAGTGACACCCTTCACGTTCAAGATAGCTAGCGGGAAACTGCTTGATTAACTTCACAGAGTCATCAAGTTGATCGGCCAGATTCAGCAGTACATCCTCGCGGTGCTCACACACCAGTGTTTCAAACCCTAAAGCCTGAGCAAAGTTAGCGCAGTAGAGTGCGACGCTGGAGAGGCCCGCAATGACCACCCTGGGAGGGGCGCACAACGTCAGCACGATGTTCGCGCCCTGTACCTGAGTATGCGTCCGGCTCAGATACCCCCCAGGTAGCAGCGAACGGCACGGTTCGGGTATTGTCAGCGCTTTTACCACGGAATGCGGCCCCGTCAACGCTGACATCATCTGGCGCAGGTAGCCGAGCGACGCTTTACCCGGCATCAACTTTTCCACCAGGATGTCCAGCGCGCCTCCGCAGGGCAGCGCCTGGTCCGGCTCAAAGCCACCGTCTCCATAACGCACAATCTGGCTGGGCAAGGAAAAAATATCGTCGCCAATTCGGGCGATAAAGCTTTCTTCCACGCACCCGCCCGACAGCGAGCCGCAATAGCGACCATCGCTTCTGATCACCATCATTGCGCCTGGCGGGCGCGGGGACGAGCCAAAGGTCCTGAGCACCGTACATAGCCACACCGGATGCTCCTCAGCCCATGCCAGTGCTGCGTTCAACACTTGCACATCAATATGATGCATGCAGTTCTCCTGTAAGGGCGTTTATGTTCAGAATTGCGTCCAACCCAACTGTTCTTAACTCCCCTCGTCAAACGCCGACTTGACCGCCTCAACAATCTTCTCCGCCCTTGCCGTATCCTCTAGCGGCGGATACTCCTTTCTCAACTTTCCTGACACCTGCCAGCCATTCTCTTTCAATGATCGGATTATCCGATTCGCATCCTGATCCGGCATCTCCAGCACTTCCTTCAGCCTCTCCTGCGCCTTCTGGAATATTGTCAGCAATCTGGCTTCATCTGCCATTTCGACTCGCACGGTGTGCTCAATCACTTTCGCGGTGTACAACACGTGAGAGGTCAAATCCGGGTAGCGCCAGGCGTAACGCGCATCTTCGTAGTCGGCGAAGGTGAAGTTGCTCGGTGTACCGTCGTCATAGGTCACAATCTCACCAAAATGGCATGAGGTGGCATAGCGGCGCATCAGGCGTTTGGAGAACACTTCCAGCGTGCGGTCATAGCCAACACGGAAATCCAGTGAGCTGGTGATGCTGGCCGAGACCGGCAGGATAACGCCTTCAGGAATGGCGCCGTCGCGGATTAATGAGTCATTAATCAGGAAGCGGTGAATACGGCCATTCCCGTCGCGCATCGGATGAATATACACAAAGCCGAAGGCAATCACGCCCGCTCTGGCCAGAGGCTCGGCGCCACGGGTGGCGAGCTCAAACTCCTGCAATCCGCGCATAAACTGCGGCAAATCTTCAAACTGCGGCGCCACGTAATGCACGATATCTTCGCGCATCGTGGCCTGTCCGACAAACACCGGCGAGCGACGCAGCCCCAGTCCCAACGCCTCGTGACCGAGAATGCCTCTTTGCAGAATATGCAGGCTTTCATCACTGAGCGGGTCATCGATCTGGCCGCAATATTGCGCAATCACATGGGCGAAACGCTGAATACGATCGGCCTGCTCCGCCTCTTTCTCAATTAAAAAGCTGGCACGGGATTCCTTGAAGGTCAGCCAGCTGGCGGTTCGCAGCAGAATATCTGCGCCGAAAGTATCATCCAGTTCATGCAGTGCTGCCGTGACATCAAAGGCAATGGCATTCTCAATCTCAGGCGTGCGGCGAACCACAGGGCAGAAGTCAGGCGAGCCGGGTAAGTTATCATTGATACGCCAGCGTTTATTCTTGATCGCTGAGGTGCGCGTCAGATAGTCCTTCGCGGAAATCGCCGTAATATACCCGCCGTTAGCGACATCGGGCACGTTGGTGAGCGTGTTACCTGTTAGCCATTCATAGAGAAAGCCAGTACGGCGTGCGTATTGGCCAAAGGGCTCGCGCAGGCACCAGCTTTCGATCGGTTCAGGGCCGATGGCAGCGAAGAGCCGGGCAAAAAACTCCAGATGGATCTCTTCATATTTGAGGCCAAACGCAAAATGGCCTGAGAAGCTATCGTCAGGTTGATAGCTCGGAGGATAGCGCTTTTCGATGCATCCCTGGTTCTCATGGGTGGCGCGAACCGTGCCAATAGCCGATTCCACGCGAAGTGGCTGAACCAGTTCAATGTGATAGCGCTTGCAGAGCGCCTTAAATCCCACCAGCATCGGCTGATTCCTTTAACATTCAGTTGAAAACGGTAATTTATCCGCACTATAACGCGAAAACACTAACAGCGCGAGGCAACTCGACTAATACGCACGCTAAAATGCTAACAAAAACGCCCTGGAAGCTGAAAATGATAATTTACGCCGTGTGTGAAAAGCCACTCGACGAACTGCCGAGGAATAAGCTGTAGGCGGTCAATTGTTTTCACCGCAGTTAGGGTTGCCCTTAAACGGTGCAGTTAATCGGTAATGTAGTAATGGGAAATAGCCCTTCTAAAGAGAGATATAGCTAAAAAATTATAACTCAATGCACCATTATTGTGATGCGATCGTCATATTTAACCATTGGCGTGCTATTTTTGTGCGTGACGTCAAAATAAATTCATAAGAAAATAATATAGAAATGAATTTATAAATTCAGGCTGTTTTTTATCCATTGAAACCAACAGAAAATAGTCATTAACTTCATGGCAATACGCTAGAAACCCTTCATGGAAAGCTTCCAAAACTCAGCTAAAAAACCACATTTTCATCCTGATAAGCGTATTGCTAACGCAAATTTAAAAGTGATAAAACATTCTCACTTGATAAATACTTTTCACTTAAAAGGTGGTTGGCATGGCACTCGAAACAGCTTACGTCCGTATTCCAGAAGCATGGAACCGTCCCGATAAAAAATGGCTTGCCGCATTCGCTGATTTTCCCGTTGCCAATATTGGTGATGCAATGGAAAGACTGAACATGTGCGATGCCGGGATCGTTCCGGTCACCACCCACACCGCGTTCGTCGGCTTTGCTTTTCCTGTACTGGTCACGCCCGGCGATAACGCTGCCGTTATTCGTTCACTGGATTATATCCAGCCAGGCGATGTGATGATGATCAATGGCCAGGGCCACATTGACCGCGCCCTGGTGGGTGAACAACTCACCCAGCGATTTCAGCATGCGGGCGCCGTCGCACAGGTGATTGATGGTGCAGTGCGTGACCGCAAAGTGATTGAATCGACGGGTTTACCGACCTTCTGTCGCGGCGTTTCTCCTGCTGGCCCGTTCAAAAATGGTCCGGGCGTGATCGGTGAGCCGGTGGCGATTGGCGGCGTGGTATGTGCCGCAGGCGATATTGTGGTGGGTGATGACGACGGCATCATTGTCATTCCTTTCTGGCGCGCAGAGGCGGTATTGGCGGAAGTGCGCGAAGTTGCCCGACGTGAAGCAGAAATGACGGCGGAAGTGACCCGTCAATATAAATAAAGTCAGGCCAATACCGTTTAAGGCCTTCCGGGGATTAATCACGCTTAACTCAGGGCAAAACAGATGACGAAATCACATGCCGCAACAATGGATTACGCACTGCCGAAGGATGGAAAGACGAAGAACAACGTTGTACGCCGCGCGTCAATCGCAGGCGGAGTCGGTTCGTTTGTAGAGTGGTATGACTACGGAATTTACGGCTTGCTGGTGAGTTCACTGGTGCTGGTGTTTGCCGCCAGTGACATGAACACCAGCGATGCCGGATTGATGCTCACCTATGTCGGCTTCACCGTCAGCTTTGTGGTGCGTCCGTTTGGTGGCGTGATTTGTGGTTACCTCGGTGACAAAATTGGACGCCAAAAACTGCTGGCGATCCTGTTACTGATGATTTCACTGGCAACCGCCGCGATAGGCCTGTTGCCGAGTTATGAAAGCATCGGCTGGGCCGCACCCACGTTGCTGATCCTGCTGCGCATCGTGCAGGGGTTCTCCGCCGGTGGTGAAGTGTCCGGGGCCGGTTCTTTTGTGGCGGAGTATGCGGAAGACCATCGTCGTGCAGTAGTGATGTCGCCGCTGGTGATGGGTTCCTTTATCGCGCTGCTGTTCGGCAGCCTGTTAATCAGCGGCTTAATCAACGTGTTTGGTGTCGATGCCATGAACAGCTGGATGTGGCGTATCCCGTTCCTGCTGGCCATTCCAATGGCGCTGATTGGCGTCTACATCCGAACCCGCATCGAAGATACGCCGCATTTCCAGATGGTGAAGGCCAGCAAGCGCGTAGTGCGTAACCCGATCCGCGAAGTACTCTCCTCAAAACGCCATCTGAAAGCGATTGGTCTGGCCATCACCCTGCCAGCCGTGAACGGCCCAGGTTATTACATTCTGTTTGTCTACATGCCGACTTATCTCAATAAGGTGATGCACTTCCAGCAGATTCAGAGCCTGATGGTGACGGCCTGCGGTCTGTTAACCATCGTCGGTGCCATCCCGCTGATGGCGTGGCTTTCCGATCGCCTCGGCCGAAAACCGCTGTTGATTGCCTCCGCGATTGCCATGGCCGTACTGGCGTGGCCGTGCTTCTGGTTACTGACGCTCGGTATGTTCCCGCTGGCCTGCATGGCATCCATTCTACTGGCCTTCGCCTTCGCCGGACACGCGGGCGTGATTCAGGCCACGCTGGCAGAGATGTTCCCGACCAACGTGCGTTACAGCGCCTACAGCATTGGCTTCAATCTCTCGACGGTGATCTTCGGCGGTTCCGCACCCCTGCTGATGACCTGGATAATCGGCATGACCGGTATCGCCAGCATCCCAAGCTACATGGTGATTTTCACCGCAGCACTGACGCTGATCAGCGCGCTGTATCTGAAAGAGACCGCCGGCAAGCCGCTGGCTGATGAATAAGCACTGAATACAAGTACTCACTCAGGATTTCGAGGTCACTATGAAAAACGCGTCACCCTGGCGGATAGGGTTTGATATTGGTGGCACCTTTACCGATTTGGTGCTGTTAAACGACGTCACCGGCGAAGCGATTCGCCATAAAACGCTGACCACGCCCGAAGACCCTTCCGAGGGCGCTTACACCGGGCTGACTCAACTGGTGGAGATGGCGGGACTCAGCGCCAGTGACATTCACACCATTACCCACGGCACCACGCTGGCGATCAATTCACTGCTGGAACGTCACGGCGCCAAAACCGCATTGGTGGTGACACGCGGCTTCCGCGATGTGCTGGTGTTAGGACGTGAGTATCGCTATGACATCTATGACCTGAACGGTGCACCGGCGAAACCACTGCTGACACGCTCGCAGGCTTATGAAGTCAATGAGCGCGTCACAGCACGCGGTGAAGTGGTCACCCCGCTTGATGAGCGAGAAGTGGTGCAACTGGCGGCTGAACTGCGCTCACAAGGTTATGAAGCGGTGGCGGTTTTGTGCATGCACGCTTACGCCTGGCCCGATCATGAAAATCAGATCGAGGCGATTCTCAGCCGTGAACTGCCGGGCGTATCGATCTCGGTCTCTCATAAGGTGTCCCGTGAGATCCGTGAATACGATCGCGGCGTGCTAACGGCGATGAATGCCTTCGTGCAACCTAAGGCGCGTCGTTATATGGCGCGGCTTGAGCAAAAATTGCGCGAAGGCGGTTTCGCCTGTGACTGGCTGGTGATGGGCTCCAACGGAGGTTTGATGGCGCCGCAGGTGGCGGCCGATTATCCCACGCGCATCATCGAATCCGGCCCGGCAGGCGGGATTGTGGCGACTGCCGCGTTTGCCCGTAAGAACGATGAACATCAGGTGCTGGCCTTTGATATGGGCGGCACCACCGCGAAAGCCTGCGTAGTGCGTAACGGCGAACCTTCCATCACCACCGATTATGAAGTGGGTCGCGCCGACCGTTTGCTAAAAGGCAGCGGTTTGCCGGTCAAGTTGCCGGTAGTCGACATGATTGAAATCGGCGCAGGCGGCGGCAGCATCGCGCGCGTCGATTCACTTGGCCTGCTGGAGATTGGTCCTGAGAGCGCCAGCGCCTGGCCGGGACCGGCTTGCTATGGCCGTGGCGGAGAGCTGCCAACGGTCACTGACGCCAACCTGGTTCTGGGCCTGCTGGATCCCGATGCCTTCCTCGGTGGCCGGATGCGACTCGATGTGGAGGCAGCCCGCACCGCGATCCAACGCATCGCGGCACCGCTGGGGTTAACAATTGAAGAGGCCGCATGGGGCATCCACGAAGTCGCCAACAGCAAAATGTCCGAAGCGCTGCGCACCCACTCGGTTGAGAAAAATGTCAGCCCGTCACAGATGACCATGCTGGCATTTGGCGGCGCGGGTCCGAGTCACGCCTGGTCGCTGGCCAAACAGCTCAGTGTCAAACGGGTCTATTTCCCGAACGGCGCGGGTGTCTATTCCGCTTTCGGTTTGTTAACCGCGCCGCCAAGTGCTGATTTTGTGCGTGCCGATCGTTGCCGCCTGCAACCCGGCATTGACGTCGCTGCCATCAATGCGATCTTCGCCGAGGGATTCGATGAAGCGATGACCACGCTGGCCGCGGCAAATGCCGATCCTGCCACCGCCATTCAGCAAAAGCTCGCCGGCGTGCGTTATGTCGGTCAGGGATCAGAACTGACCGTGATGTTGCCTGACACCTTCCTGAGCCACGGCGATGTACAAGCGCTGATCGATACCTTCGAAGCCGCCCATCTGGCGCGCTTTGGCCGCACGTTGCCGGGGCAAGGTGTAGAAGTGGTGAACTGGCGGGGGCGCGTACAAACCACGCCTCCGACACTCAACACTAGCGATCAGCTGCGTCATCCCGAACCGGACGCGCGTGAAAAAAGCCTGCAGGTTTATCTCGGCCGTGAACAGGGCTACCGCCCATGCCGCGTGATCCCGCGCAGTTTGCTGGTCACGCGAGTGGCAGTGCAGGGTCCGGCACTGCTGCAGGAGAAAGAGTGTGCAATCTATGTCGGTCCGGGTGCTTCTGCGCAGCTGGATGAACAAGGCAATATTTTGATGGAGCTGAACTGATGGCGACAACCACCCCTGATAACCTACGATTTCTCGAGGATCCCATCAGCCTGCGAATTACCTGGGATCGCCTGGTGAGTATTTCTGAAGAAGCGGCCGCCACGCTGGTCAACATGGCGTTCTCCAGCATTATCCGGGAAGTGGGCGATTACTCCTGCCTGCTGATGGATGCCAGCGGCAGTTCCCTGGCACAGCCGAAAGCCAGCGTACCAGTGTTTATCGGCACCCTGCCCGCCACCGTGCGCCATTTGCTGGCGAAATTCCCGGCTGACACCCTGAAACCGGGTGACAGCCTGATCACTAACGATCCCTGGCTCGGCACCGGTCATCTCAACGACGTAACGGTGGTCACGCCGGTGTTCCGCGACGGCAAACTGGTGGCCTTTACCGGCGCAGCGGCACATATGTCGGATATCGGCGGCTCGCTGAATATGGGGTCCTCGCGCGACATGTATGAGGAAGGGTTCCTCATTCCACCGAGCAAGCTGATGATGGAAGGTCAGGTCAATCAGCAACTGCTGGATCTGTTCCTCGCCAACGTTCGCGCACCGGACCAGGTGGAAGGCGATCTGCACGCAATGCTGGCCGCTAACCAGATTGGTGCTAACGGTTTGCTGGGCCTGATGGATGACCTGAAACTGGAATCCGTCACCCCGCTGGCAGAGAAAATCCATTCGCTGACCGAATCCGCGATGCGCAAAGCCATCGAAGCGGTGCCGGATGGTCGTTACGAAGCGGCGGTCGATATTGGCGACTATGAAGGCGATATTCACCTTAATGTGGCGGTGATTGTCGAGGGCAGCAATATCACCATCGATTACGCCGGTTCTTCGGCCGAATCGATGTTTGGCAGCAACTGCCCGATGTCCTTCACTTACGCCTACAGCGTCTATCCGCTTAAGTGCCTGCTGGAACCGCATCTGCCTAATAATGAGGGCTGCTTTAAATCCATTACCGTGACTGCACCGGAAGGATCGATTGCCAACGCGCGCCCGCCTTGTGCGGTTGAAATGCGCAACCGCGTTGGTCATATGGCGCACGCCGCGATCTTCACCGCGCTGTCAGAGATCATGCCAGATCGCGTAATGGGCCACTCGGGCAGTGCGCCAGTGACCTGTGACGTGTTTGCAGGCCAGTTCGATGACGGTCGCCGCTTTGTCGAGAGTCTGTGTGTTAACGGCGGCACCGGCGCACGACCGGCAGCGGACGGGATTGTCACTGGCTTCCCGGGCAATATGTCTTCCACCCCGGTCGAACTGATTGAATCCGCCACGCCGCTGCTGTTCCTCGAAAAAGCCATCGTGCCGGATTCCGGCGGTGCGGGACGTTATCGCGGCGGCGTGGCACAGCGCATGGTGATTCGCAATACCAGCCAATATCCGCTCTCGCACAGCATGTTCTATTCGCGCCAGAAACACGCGGCAGAGGGCGTGCTGGGCGGATCGGCAGGGGCACCTAATTTTATCGCCATCAACGGTGAATCCCTCGCCAAACCGGTTGGCCGTCATGATGTCCTGCCGGGCGATGAAGTCACCATCCAGATGCCAGGCGGCGGCGGCAAGATGCCGGTCGCTGAACGTGACCCCCAAGCTATTTTGTGGGATTTACAGGAAGGCTACATCACCGAGGCGGGAGCGCTGCGTGATTACGGCGTGGACGTCGCAGCACTGAACAGGAGCTAAGCATGGAACAGTTAACGGGAAAAGTAGTGATCATTACCGGCGCCGGCAGCGGCATTGGTAAAGCGGCTGCCGCAGGTTTTGTGCAGCGCGGCGCGCGCGTGGTGCTGGTGGGTCGTCGTAAAGCGGTGCTGGATGAAGTCGTGGCGGAACTGCGTGAGCAAGGGGGTGAAGCCTGGGCTTATGCCGCTGATATCGCCAGCAAGACTGAGGTGAATGCGCTGGTTGCCTGGACGCTGAGTAAATTGGGCGAGGTGGATATTCTGGTCAACAATGCCGGCAGCGCCAGCAAAACCCTGAACGCGCGCTGGATCGAGGAAGAAGAGTGGGATCAGGTGCAGGACGTCAACATGAAAGCCGTGTTCCTGCTGACGCAGGCGCTGCTGCCTTCCATGCTGGCACGTAAAAACGGCACCATCATCACCGTGTCATCTCTGGCGGCGCTGCGTCCAAATCTGCTGGGTGGCGCAGCCTATGGTGCCGCGAAAGCCGCGGTGCGCAATTTCATGACTTATCTGCACAACACCTTCCGCAATGACGGCATCCGCTCGACCTGCATTCTGCCAGGGGAAACGAACACGCCGATTATGGATAACCGCGCCAACCCGCCGCTGCAAAGCATTCGTGACCATATGGTGCAGCCTGAGGATGTCGCCGACGCCATCCTGCTATGCGCCAGCCTGCCGATGCGCACGGTGATCGAAGAACTGATTGTCGCGCCGACCTTCCTGCGTGACGTTTCCGGCGATCTGGAGATCAGCCGCTGGAAAAATGCGCCCGCAGAGTGCAAAGCCGAGCGTTTCAACCACAACTGATCCCCCAGGAAGGTCAATAATGTCTGCCAAACTGTTTAAAGCATCCGAAGCGGTACTGCGTGTCGAACGCACGTCACTGCGCGTACAGCAGCCTGCCTCCAGCAGTGACATGGTCTCGCTGGCGATGGGCGAACCCGATTTTGATACCCCACCGCGTATTGTCCAGGCGGCGGTTGAAGCACTGCAACAGGGCTATACCCATTACGCCCCTCTGCTGGGCGATAAAACATTGTGCCAGGCGCTGGCCGACGACGTCTCTGCGCGGAGCGGCATGTCGGTTAAAAACGGTGAAGTGCTGGTGACTCACGGCGGTACCTCCGGCCTGGCTGCCGCGATCCTCTCTATCGTCAATCCGGGCGATCGCGTCGTCATCCCGGATCCGACTTATTCGCTGTATGCCGACCTGGTCAATATGGCGGGTGGTATCTGCATTCCTATGCCGTGCCGCAGCGATTTGCACTGGGATTTGGATCGTCTGGATAAAGCGCTGGAGGGCGCCAAACTGTTTGTGTTCTGTAACCCAGGCAATCCCACCGGCATCGTGCACAGCCGCGAAGAAATTGAAACGCTGGGTAAGCTGGTTAACAAACACAACAATCTGGTGATTGCGGATGAAGCTTACAGCGATCTGGTGTTCACCGATCGCCCTTTCACTTCAGTATTGCAGGTGCCCGCCTTCGCTGGCCGCACGCTGTACTGCCAGACCTTCTCAAAAAGCTACGCCATGACCGGCTGGCGCGTGGGCTATCTGGCGGGACCCGCTGAGATGATCGCTGCCGCCGCGCGCGTCCACAATAGCGTCAACGGATCGGTGAACAGTGCAGTGCAGCGTGCAGCACTGGTGGCACTCACGCAGTGTAAAAACGACGTCAAACGTATGTATGATGTCTACCGTGAACGTCGCCAGTTAATGATGGAAGGTCTGTACGCCATCCCGGAGCTGTCGCTCAATGAACCTGAGGGTGCATTTTACTGCTTCCCTTCTTATTCATTGCCGATCCCGGCAATCGAAATGGTCGCGCTGCTGCGTGAACAAGGCATTGCCGTCCGTCCAGGCAGTGAGTTTGGTGCAGCAGGTGAGCGCCACCTGCGCTTGTCCTACGCGGCCAGCAATGAGGCGATTGTCGAAGGCGTACGCCGCCTTAAGCGTGCTCTGGCTGGTTTGAACTGAGACGTAAAACACAGGAATAAAACCCACCATGGCGGGAAGACCGATGCGCAGTGATACCGAAAGAAACCGCAAAAACCTGATTCAGGCGGGAGCCCGCTTGTTTGAGCATGCAGAAAACCCGATAAGCCTGGCGGAGATTGCCGCCGAAGCCGGCGTATCCGTTGCTACGGCCTATCGCCAGTTTACGTCGGTAGAAGAGGTGCTGAACGCCTATCGCCAGGAAGTGGGCCAGCTTTTGCTCGATTTCAGTCTGAGCCAGAGCTGCGCGGGCCTGCAGAAACTGGAGAACATCAGCCGGCACTGGATCAAACTGGTGCGTGAGAACGGCGCCGCAATGGTGCCGATGCGTAACCGCCGTGGCTACCTGGAACGTTTATGGGAAGGCGCGGACTACCTGAAAGTACAGGCGGATGCGCTGCGTCCGGCGTTACGCGAAGCGATGGGTGAAATGGATCTGCCGGACATTGGTGATAAAGCGATTTTCCTGTGGAACATCCTGTTCGATCCCCGTGAAATCTTTGACCTGCTGGATACCGTTGGCCTGACGGAAAAACAGGTGGGTACGCAGTTGATGTCGGTGCTCATTGGCGGCCTGCGTGGTTTCGCCACCGCCAATGAATTCAGCGTGGAAGCTTGCCGCACTAAGTAAATATTGGGGCCGCCACTCAGCGGCCTTTTCCCTCTTCTTTTGATGATCACAGCCACTGTGAGGGCTTCCTGCATCCTGAATTGAGGTGGCAGCGCCTGCGCGGTGCAAAAAGGTGAAATGATGACAGCGCTTTCCTATGTATCAGAAGATAAACACTCTCCCTGGGCGACCCATCTGGCGCAGGTCGATCGCGTCCTTCCCTATCTGGGCGAACTTTCACGCTGGGCGGATACGCTGCGCCATCCTAAGCGTGCACTGATCGTCGATATCCCGCTGGAGATGGATGATGGCAGCGTCAGGCATTTCGAAGGCTACCGCGTGCAGCACAATCTTTCACGCGGGCCGGGTAAAGGCGGCGTGCGTTTTCACCCGGACGTGACGCTGGATAAAGTGATGGCGCTGTCAGCCTGGATGACGGTGAAATGTGCGGCGATCAATCTGCCGTTTGGTGGCGCGAAAGGCGGTATCCGCGTCGATCCGCGAGAGCTATCCAAAAAGGAACTGGAGCGACTGACGCGCCGCTATACCAGCGAGATTGGCAGCATCATTGGACCGCAGCAGGATATTCCGGCACCGGACGTAGGCACCAATCCGCAGGTGATGGCATGGATGATGGATACCTGGTCGATGAATGTCGGCATGACCAGTACCGGTGTGGTGACCGGCAAACCGATTCATCTCGGTGGTTCACTGGGCCGCGTGAAGGCAACGGGGCGCGGTGTGTTTGTCACCGGAAAAGTTACCGCGCAGCGGATCGGCCTGGAACTGGAGAACGCACGCGTGGCGGTGCAGGGCTTCGGCAATGTCGGCAGCGTGGCCGCCGAACTGTTTTCGCAGTCTGGTGCCAGGGTCGTCACGGTGCAGGATCACAGCGCCACGCTCCATCATTCAGCCGGCATTGATGTGGCGGCGCTGATTCGCTGGCAACAGCAGCACGGCAGCATCGCCGGGTTTCATGGCGCAACGACGATCAGCCACGAGGCCTTTTGGGAACAGAGTTGCGATATCCTGATCCCCGCCGCGCTGGAAGGGCAAATTACCGCAGAGAGCGCGCGAAAGCTCGTGTGTCGTATGGTGCTGGAAGGTGCCAACGGCCCGACATTGCCCGAAGCGGACGACATCCTGACCCAGCGCAACATCACGGTGGTGCCCGATGTGATTTGCAACGCCGGTGGCGTCACCGTCAGCTACTTCGAGTGGGTGCAGGATTTTTCCAGCTTCTTCTGGAGCGAAGATGAAATTAACGCCCGGCTAGACAAAATCATGGAACAGGCGCTGCTCGCGATCTGGCAAAAATCGGAACAGCTGGCAGTGAGTTTGCGAACTGCGGCTTATGCCGTGGCTTGTGAGCGCATTTTGACGGCAAGGAAGGAGCGTGGATTGTATCCGTGAGGAGAGTTCCAACTTTTAAATAGCGTGAGGGGAAGTGTTTTCATCTGCTTTGTAGGGCTTCAACGCAGAATTTTGGACGAATTGTGACAATGGATGACATCCGGATTCACTATCCGGGTGTATTCTACTGCCTGGATATTAGTGGTTAACTAGTCCTGAACGAGATGACCAAAATTCTGGAATGACTCTTCCACTAAAATATTGACGTGACAGAACACTTCATATTCTGACTGTCGGTCATAACGGAAAAAGCGTGAGATCACAACTCCCCGGAAAGAACTAAGCTCCTCGTTCTCTTCTGGATTTCCACCAATTTCAACGTAATCACCTACTGAAGGAATAAACATCACCGGTGTTTCTTCCCCAGATGTCTGAATGACACTTTCTGCCGGAGTCGGGGTTTCTTCACCACGTCGCTTATACTGAAAATCGATGCTGTACGTTATTTCCAATTTTACCTCTGGATGCCATCCGTTCGAATCGTCCACGCGGACTATACAAGCTTTGGAAGAAGACAATATCAGAGATAATATTCAGGAAGAAATAGGGAGAAGTGCGATTTTAGTCCAATGAGTTTTTAAAAGATTTCGTGAAGCACTATTTATCATCAGATAAGCCAAGCGCTATTTAGCATCATTAGTTCTCAAAATAACAAGCTGCATGAATCAAAGCCGAACGATAACAGCGGCCAAACAAACCTTTTCTATCCACTTAACTCGGGCTATAAACAGTCATAACGTCATCATCATAATTTAATTTTGCGCGGATTCAGCGCTAATCTACCAGGGAAGAGAGTGATGTTTCACCTGATTTTCAGCATACCAAGTTGGTATGTAATCGCACGTTTCGTTTTTCCATTAGCCATGCCACTCGTGTTAAAAATCATCCTATCCTTAGTGGTTCTATTGGCTTCGCAGTACCTGCTGATCAGCAGGTTTACGCCGGGTGGTATCTTCTCACCTGAAATGCCACGTGCAGTCACCATCCTGTTCAGCTGGGCCTTTGGCACAGTGCTACTACTCGCGTTCACTCAAATATTGATTGATGTGGTGACACTCATTTCCCTGCTGGTGCGGCACCCGCTGCAGATGACGCCAGGCATACGATATGGCGCTGCGCTTTTAACCATGGTTGTGGCGGCGG
>JRUP01000001.1 GCA_000773965.1 Enterobacter cancerogenus | reverse complement strand
AGGGAACTGCCAGGCATCAATTTAAGACTCATTCGTGAGTCGTGACCTTTCAGGTGACACTGAAAGGGCGAAACACCCGAATTCAGAACGATTTTCTGATTTTGGTACAGAATCGGTGGAGCGGTAGTTCAGTTGGTTAGAATACCTGCCTGTCACGCAGGGGGTCGCGGGTTCGAGCCCCGTCCGTTCCGCCACCCTTTTAGGGGCGTAGTTCAATTGGTAGAGCACCGGTCTCCAAAACCGGGTGTTGGGGGTTCGAGTCCCTCCGCCCCTGCCAGAAAACAATCCTTTGCTTCGGCAAAGGATTTTTTTTGTCCAAAATTTGGCATTTACCTCATAACTTCGTCAGTGAAAAGGGTTTGAGTTTCACTGCGCGACACTCAAACCCCTCTCAATTTCTGCTTTATTGCGTCAATACTGGAAATTTAAGCAGCTGACGAATATGTGCTTGTTGATCGCTATTCTGCAGCCACACCGCATAGAGTGGACGAACGGCAACGGGTGTATCTGGAATAACCATCAAATCACTATAAATGCTGTGCCATGAATCCGGTAAAAACGCGCAGGCGCCGGTAGTGTGGAGTAATTCACGTGTCACATGCGCTGAAGTTGTGGTCAATACTGGCACATCATCACTGGATAAATAACTTTCATGTTGATGAAAATCCGCACCCCATTCCAGTTTAATGTAATCATATTTTTCACGTTTCTCAGTCTTACGTGCGCGGAAGAGCGCGAGTGAAATATGACCAATCTGTTGGCTGGTTAATTCATCCATTTTGGGCGCTTCGGTGGTGATTAAAAGGTCCAACTGACGCTCATGTAATTGCTTTACCAGCAAATGCCGTTGTGCGATACGTGCTTCAAGGTGAAGGCTTTCCCGATTCTCATAAAGCGTTTTTAACCAAGGGGTTAGATAAGCTTCCCACAACGACGCGCTGGCACCTATCGATAGCTCATGATGCTGTTGTGTATGTGAAACTTCCTTTTTAGCCATCAGCCAGGTACTCATCAGGCTCTCTGCATAGGGTAATAAACGCTCACCCGCAGAAGTCAGCCGAATATTATTTCGATGACGGGTGAAAAGGTTGACTCCCAACTGATTTTCCAGCTGACGAATGCGAAAACTAACGGCAGATTGCGTGAGGTAAAGCGCTTCAGCAGCACGCCCGAAATGGCGTGTTCTGCTCACTTCGAGGAAAGTTTTCAGTAATTCCGTATCCACAGCATTCTCCCAAAAAATGTTTGTCGTACTGATTTAAATGTTTTGTTTTACACTCTGTCAAGCCTATCTAATACTCCGCGCCATAAATAGCACGGCCATAAGAGAGTCGGGAGCGTGTAAAATGGCGGATAGCTTCGCAACAACAAATCGTTTCTTTGATAACAAACATTACCCTCGTGGTTTTTCACGTCATGGTGATTTCACCATTAAAGAAGCTCAGCTTCTGGAACGCCACGGTTACGCCTTCAATGAACTGGACCTCGCCAAGCGTGAACCAGCGACTGAAGAAGAGCGTTCGTTTTTAGAAGTATGTCGTGGTCTGCGTGAGCCGCAAACGGAAGCTGAACGTGTCTGGTCGAAATATACCGCACGTATTAAGCGTCCTAAGCGTTTCCACACATTGTCTGGCGGTAAGCCGCAGATGGACACTGTGGAAGACTTTAGCGATAGCGATGATTAAAAAATAGCGGGGCTTCTAAAGCCCCGTTTTTTATTCCAGACTGTTGTGCAGATAGATGAGCAATCGGTCAATGCTGCGATAACCTACCGCCTCCTGCAAATGCTGTCGTGAAATCGTCTCCTCCCCTGCCAAGTCGGCAATCGTCCTGGCGACTTTCAAAATGCGTTGCCACGCGCGCACAGAAAGACCCAGCGAATTCAATACAGCTTCCAGCCATATAGCATCGTCCTGTCTCAGTACACAGCACTGGGCAATCTCCGGATTAGATAAATGCGCGTTTATTTTGCCTGCTCGCTCAATTTGCCTCTGACGAGCAGCAAGGACGCGTTTAAGTACCGTCTCGCTGCTCTCACTGATTTCCTGTTTTTGACTTAAGGTTCCACTGGGTAGCAATGGGATTTCCAGAGACAGATCAAAGCGATCAAGAAACGGACCTGAGAGCCGGCTCAAATAGCGCAGCACCTGTTGCGGCGTACATCGATTATGACTGCCTTGATAATGCCCGGTAGGGCTGGGGTTCATGGCGCCAATTAACTGAAAGCGCGCAGGATAAGTGACTTTGGCGCGTGTACGGGAAATCGCAATCTCGCCAGATTCAATGGGCTCGCGTAAGGCATCCAGTACCTTGCGGTCAAACTCCGGGAGTTCATCCAGAAACAGGACGCCATTGTGCGCCAGAGAGATCTCACCAGGCCGGGGGATTGCTCCCCCTCCCACTAATGCATACAGCGAAGCGCTGTGATGAGGTGCTCTGAATGGCCTTCTGCGCCACTGATGATGAAGGTTTCGGCTGCTGACCAGGCTATTAATCGCTGCGCACTCCAGCGCTTCCTGGTCGTCTAAGGGCGGCATAATGCCGGGTAGGCGGGTCGCCAGCATGGTTTTCCCTGTGCCGGGCGGTCCAAGCAGTAACAGGTTATGCCCGCCAGCGGCAGTGATCTCCAGGGCGCGACGCCCTTGTTCCTGACCGATGATTTCGCTGAGATCCTGGCTTTCCTGTTGCAGCGCCTCAGGTTGATAATGCGCAACAGTGAGTGTTGGCTGGTTATGCAGGAAGGCGCAGATCTCGAGTAAATGTTTTCCAACCAGCGTTTCCCCTTGTTGAATCAATCCGACATCCTGTTGATTCTCTTCAGCTAACACCATTTGCCTGCCGGCTTGCAATGCGGCCATCGCAGCAGGAATAGAGGCCTGAACGCCACAGAGCGCGCCGTTGAGTGCTAACTCCCCCAGGAACTCATAGTGCGCCAGTTTCGCGTCAGGAAGCTGCTCTGAGGCCGCGAGAATCGCAATGGCGATGGGAAGGTCGTAGCGCCCACCTTCTTTTGGCAGATCGGCAGGAGCCAAATTGATGGTGACGCGTTTCGCCGGGAAGGTGAATCCGCTATTGATAATGGCACTGCGCACCCGTTCGCGGGCCTCTTTTACCGTGGTTTCGGGCAGGCCAACCAGCGTCAAAGCGGGCAAGCCCTTACTGATGTGTACTTCGACCGTCACCAATGGTGCCTGCACACCGAGCGCCGCGCGTGTTAAAACCTTTGATAAAGACATAACCACTCCTTGTTGTCTTCATCATGCGGGGGGCAAATTCAGAATACGAATGCGATTAAAAAATATCAGCGCCTGATTCCAGCGAATCGCTGGTTTTTACGGGATGTTCGCAGCAATTGAGAGCAATATCGCAAAACTAAAAGGGCGATTACGCCGCGTACGTAATGAAAAATATTCACATCTAAAAATAACCTTTAACTTACAAGGCGATAACCCAAACCGATTACTCACGTCATAAAAAAACATTATGAAAATAATTGTCAATGCGTGGATAACTATGGTAACTCTGTAGGTATTACTTCGAACAATCGAAAAAAAAGACAACACATGAAAGCCCTTCTACAAGTGATTAGCCTAGTCGTGATTAGCGTGGTGGTGATTATTATCCCACCGTGCGGGGCATCGCTTGGAGAAAGAAAGGCTTAAAAATCAAGCCCGGAATTCCAAAAACCCCCGCACCGAAAGGTCCGGGGGTTTTTTTTCGACCTGGCTAAATATCAGCGAATCAGCGAGGAACAGATTATGAGCAGTAGCATAAAATTCTGTTGTTCCACCAGGAATACAGGAGAATAACGATGACAGGTGCACAGTGGGTAGTTCAGGCTTTACGCGCGCAGAGTGTCGACACAGTGTTTGGCTATCCTGGCGGCGCAATCATGCCAGTGTACGATGCGCTCTACGATGGCGGCGTGGAACACCTACTGTGTCGTCATGAGCAAGGTGCTGTGATGGCGGCGATCGGTTATGCCCGTGCCACCGGTAAAACCGGCGTGTGTATCGCCACTTCCGGACCCGGCGCCACTAACCTGATCACCGGTTTAGCAGATGCGTTTATGGATTCCATCCCAGTTGTCGCGATCACCGGTCAGGTTTCATCTGCGTTCATCGGCACCGATGCCTTCCAGGAAATCGACGTTCTCGGCCTGTCATTAGCCTGCACCAAGCACAGTTTCCTGGTTGAATCCCTCGAAGATTTGCCTTCCGTGATGGCCGAAGCCTTTGCCATCGCCCAGTCTGGCCGTCCCGGTCCGGTTCTGGTGGATATCCCGAAAGACATCCAAATTGCCAGTGCCGATTTAACACCGCATTTGCTGCCGGTTGAAGAGGCGATCAGTCATTCGCCAGAGCATATCGCGGAAGCCCGCGCATTAATGGCGCAGTCGCATAAGCCAATGCTGTATATCGGCGGCGGTGTTGGCATGGCACAAGCGGTGCCTGCATTACGTGCCATGGCTGAAGCAACCGGTATCCCAACGGTGTCCACGTTGAAAGGTCTGGGAAGTGCAGACGCCAGCAGCGATCTCTATCTTGGCATGTTGGGTATGCACGGCACCAAAGCTGCCAACCTTGCCGTGCAATCGTGCGATTTACTGATTGCCGTTGGCGCGCGTTTCGACGACCGCGTCACCGGCAAGTTAGACACCTTCGCCCCTCATGCGAATGTCATTCATATCGATATCGATCCGGCCGAGTTGAACAAATTGCGTCGCGCGCACGTTTCGTTGCAAGGTGATTTGAACCAGGTGCTGCCTGCGTTGAGTATGCCGATGCAGATTGAGGGCTGGCGCACCGAAGTGAAAGCGATGAAAACCGAGTTTGACTGGCGTTACGATCATCCAGGCGAGGCCATTTATGCGCCGCTGCTGCTGAAACAGCTCTCCGATCGTAAAGCAGACAGCGCCGTGGTGACCACCGATGTGGGGCAGCACCAGATGTGGGCTGCGCAGCACATGAGCTTCACTCAGCCAGAGAACTTCATCACCTCCAGCGGCCTGGGTACCATGGGCTTCGGACTGCCAGCCGCCATCGGCGCGCAGGTTGCCCGCCCGCAAGACACCGTGATCTGCGTGTCAGGCGATGGCTCAATCATGATGAACATTCAGGAGTTGGGCACCATCAAGCGCGGTAAGCTGCCGGTGAAAATCCTGCTGCTGGATAACCAACGTTTAGGCATGGTGCGCCAGTGGCAGCAGCTGTTCTTTGATGGCCGCTACAGTGAAACCATCCTCACCGATAACCCCGATTTCCTCACGCTGGCCAGCGCCTTTGATATTCCAGGCCAGCACATTAGCCGTAAAGATCAGGTCGACGCCGCGATAGATGCTCTGCTGAACAGTGAAGGTCCTTACTTCCTGCATGTTTCGATTGATGAGCATGAAAACGTCTGGCCATTGGTACCGCCGGGTGCCAGCAACGCAAACATGATGGAGAAAACCGCATGAACCAGCATCAATTGTCTATCGAAGCCCGCTTCCGCCCTGAAATATTGGAGCGCATTTTGCGTGTTGTCCGCCACCGTGGTTTCCAGGTGTGCTCGATGAACATGGCATCTGCGATCAACGCTGAAAACATTAACATCGAAATGACCGTTGCCAGCCAGCGTTCGGTCGATTTACTGTCTTCACAGTTAAGCAAACTCATGGATGTCGCCTGTGTCGAGATCCAGCAACAGACATCACAACAAATCCGCGCTTAGTCGCCAAAGGAAATAGCAATGAGTACGAAGAAAGCAGACTTTATCTGGTTCAACGGGGAGATGGTTAAGTGGGAAGACGCTAAGGTTAGCGTGATGTCCCACGCACTGCACTACGGTACTTCAGTGTTTGAGGGCGTACGTTGCTACGACTCACACAAAGGCCCAGTGGTATTCCGTCACCGTGAACACATGCAGCGTCTGCACGACTCCGCCAAAATCTATCGTTTTCCTATCGCCGCCTCTGTTGATGAGCTGATGGAAGCGTGCCGCGAAGTGATTCGCGTGAACAAACTGAAAAGCGCTTACATTCGTCCATTGGCGTTTGTTGGCGACGTAGGCCTGGGTGTGAACCCCCCAGATGGCTACACCACCGACGTGATCATCGCTGCTTTCCCATGGGGTGCTTACCTGGGTGCTGAAGCACTGGAAAACGGTATCGATGCGATGGTGTCTTCATGGAACCGTGTTGCGCCGAATACTCTGCCAACCGCGGCTAAAGCCGGTGGTAACTACCTCTCCTCACTGTTGGTCGGCAGCGAAGCGCGTCGCCACGGTTATCAGGAAGGTATCGCTCTCGACACCAATGGCTATATTTCAGAAGGTGCTGGCGAAAACTTGTTCGAAGTGAAAGATGGCATTCTGTTCACGCCGCCGTTCACTTCTTCAGCCCTGCCAGGTATCACCCGTGACGCCATCATCAAGCTGGCGATCGACCTGGGTATCGAAGTGCGTGAGCAAACGCTGTCGCGTGAATCTCTGTATCTGGCTGATGAAGTGTTCATGTCGGGTACTGCGGCAGAAATCACCCCGGTACGTAGCGTTGACGGCATTCAGGTCGGTGCGGGCAAACGCGGTCCAGTGACCACCAAAATTCAGAGCGCATTCTTCGGCCTGTTCACTGGCGAAACCGAAGACAAGTACGGCTGGTTGGATCAAGTTAATCCATAACAAGACAGTTACGCGGGTGCAGCTGCGCCCGCGTCATATTTCAGACTGGAGTAAATAGAGCATGCCTAAGTACCGTTCTGCCACCACCACCCATGGTCGTAACATGGCGGGTGCACGCGCCCTGTGGCGCGCCACAGGAATGACCGACGCCGATTTCGGTAAACCGATTATCGCCGTGGTTAACTCATTCACCCAATTCGTGCCGGGCCACGTGCACTTGCGCGATATGGGCAAGCTGGTGGCTGAGCAAATCGAAGCCGCCGGTGGTGTCGCCAAAGAGTTCAACACCATCGCGGTGGATGACGGTATCGCCATGGGTCATGGCGGCATGCTGTATTCACTGCCTTCGCGCGAGCTGATCGCCGATTCCGTAGAGTACATGGTCAACGCGCACTGCGCCGATGCCATGGTGTGTATCTCTAACTGCGACAAAATCACCCCCGGCATGCTGATGGCGTCACTGCGCCTCAACATCCCGGTGATCTTTGTGTCCGGCGGCCCAATGGAAGCCGGTAAGACCAAACTGTCCGATAAAATCATCAAGCTGGATCTGGTTGATGCGATGATTCAGGGTGCTAACCCGAATGTCAGCGATGAAGACAGCGATAAAATCGAACGCTCTGCGTGCCCAACCTGTGGTTCTTGTTCAGGGATGTTCACCGCGAACTCCATGAACTGTCTGGCCGAAGCGCTGGGTCTGGCACAGCCAGGCAACGGTTCACTGTTGGCGACCCACGCCGACCGTAAAGAGCTGTTCCTCAACGCAGGTAAGCGCATTGTTAGCCTGACCAAAAAGTATTACGAGCAGGATGATGAGCGCGTACTGCCACGCAACATCGCCACCAAAGCGGCATTTGAGAATGCGATGACGCTGGATATCGCCATGGGCGGTTCCACCAACACCGTTCTGCACCTGCTGGCAGCGGCGCAGGAAGGCGAAATCGAATTCAACATGTCAGATATCGACCGCCTGTCGCGCAAAGTACCGCACCTGTGCAAAGTGGCACCGAGTACACCGAAATATCACATGGAAGATGTGCACCGTGCCGGTGGCGTTGTCGCGATTCTGGGCGAGCTGGATCGTGCCGGGCTGATCGATACCAGTGCGCGCAACGTTCTGCAGCAGAGCATGCGTGAGACCCTGGATCAGTACGACATCATGCTGACCCAAGACGAAGCGGTGAAGAAAATGTTCCGCGCGGGCCCAGCCGGCATCCGTACCACCCAAGCCTTCTCACAAGACTGCCGTTGGGACACACTCGATGATGACCGTAAAGAGGGTTGTATCCGTACTCGTGAGCACGCCTTCTCTCAGGATGGCGGTCTGGCCGTGCTGTACGGCAACATCTCAGAGGATGGTTGTATCGTCAAAACCGCCAGCGTTGATGCTGAGTTGCTGACCTTCAAAGGCCCGGCAAAAGTCTACGAAAGCCAGGATGACGCCGTAGATGCGATCCTCGGCGGCAAAGTTGTGGCGGGCGATTGCGTGGTGATCCGTTACGAAGGGCCGAAAGGCGGTCCGGGCATGCAGGAAATGCTTTATCCGACCACCTATCTGAAATCCATGGGCTTGGGTAAAGCTTGTGCGTTGATCACCGATGGTCGCTTCTCTGGCGGTTCTTCCGGTCTCTCTGTCGGTCACATCTCACCTGAAGCGGCGAGTGGCGGTACCATTGCGCTGATCCAGGATGGCGACATGATTGAGCTGGATATCCCGAACCGTCGTATCCATCTGGATCTGCCAGACAACGAAATCCATGCGCGCCGTGAGAGAGAGCTGGCACGTGGCGAAGCGGCTTACACCCCGCACAATCGTGAACGTGCGGTTTCGTTCGCGCTGCGTGCTTATGCATCACTCGCGACCAGCGCTGATAAAGGCGCGGTACGCGATAAGTCCAAGCTGGGAGGCTAACAACTGATGGCTGAGTCTCAACCGCTACCCGCGTCGCCTAACGGCGCGGAGTATTTGCGCGCGGTGCTGCGTGCGCCTGTGTACGAAATTGCCCAGGTGACGCCGCTGCAAAAAATGGAAAAAATTTCATCGCGTCTCGGCAACACCATTCTGGTGAAGCGTGAGGATCGTCAGCCAGTGCACAGCTTCAAGCTGCGTGGGGCGTACGCGATGATTGCCGGGCTGACCGAAGAGCAAAAAGCACGCGGCGTGATTACGGCTTCGGCCGGTAACCATGCGCAGGGCGTGGCGCTTTCGGCCAGCACGCTTGGCATCAAATCACTGATTGTGATGCCGTTGGCCACGGCAGACATCAAGGTTGATGCAGTGCGCGCATTTGGCGGTGAGGCTTATCTGTTTGGTGCTAACTTCGACGAGGCAAAAGCCAAAGCGATTGAGCTGGCCGAGCAACAGGGTTACACCTTTGTGCATCCGTTTGACCACCCGGCAGTGATTGCCGGGCAGGGCACGCTGGCGATGGAACTGTTGCAGCAGGATGCGCATATCGATCGCGTGTTTGTGCCGGTCGGTGGTGGTGGGCTGGCAGCGGGCGTGGCGGTGCTGATTAAACAGCTGATGCCGCAGATCAAAGTGATCGCGGTGGAGTCGGAAGATTCGGCCTGCCTGAAAGCGGCACTGGATGCTGGCGAACCGGTGGATCTGGCGCGTGTCGGGTTGTTTGCTGAAGGTGTAGCGGTGAAGCGCATCGGCAGCGAAACTTTCCGCCTGTGCAAAGAGTATCTCGATGACATCATCACCGTGGACAGCGATGCCATCTGCGCGGCAGTGAAAGACCTGTTCGAAGATGTGCGTGCGGTAGCGGAAC
The DNA here is from genome assembly GCA_000773965.1 of Enterobacter cancerogenus. GTDB lineage: Bacteria > Pseudomonadota > Gammaproteobacteria > Enterobacterales > Enterobacteriaceae > Pantoea > Pantoea communis. Next base: position 179,832 of record JRUP01000001.1, on the reverse strand, counting down.
CTTCGGGTGCGCTGGCGCTGGCGGGCATGAAGAAGTACATCCAGCAGCACGATATCAAAGGCGAGCGCCTTGCGCACGTTTTGTCGGGCGCCAACGTCAACTTCCACGGTCTGCGCTACGTGTCAGAACGATGTGAAATTGGTGAACAGCGCGAAGCGTTGCTGGCGGTCACCATTCCAGAACAGCAGGGCAGTTTCCTGCGTTTCTGTCAGACACTGGGTGGCCGATCCATTACCGAGTTCAACTATCGCTATGCGGATGCCGATAACGCCTGCATCTTCGTTGGGGTGCGCTTAACGCGCGGTCTGGAAGAGCGCAGTGAAATCATCAGCCAGCTCAGCGAAGGTGGTTATCAGGTGGTGGATCTGTCAGATGATGAGATGGCGAAGCTGCACGTGCGCTACATGGTGGGTGGTCGTCCATCGAAGCCGCTGCGCGAGCGCTTGTTTAGCTTCGAATTCCCGGAAGCACCGGGCGCGCTGCTGAAATTCCTGCAGACGCTGGGCGCACACTGGAATATCTCGCTGTTCCACTATCGCAGCCACGGCACCGATTTTGGTCGCGTGCTGGCGGCCTTCGAAGCCAACGATCAAGAGCCGGATTTCGAAACCCATCTCACGGCGTTGGGCTACGAATGGCACGATGAAGCGAATAACCCGGCGTTCCGTTTCTTCCTCGCCGGGCAGTAACTACAGCAGGTTCCAGAAAGCACTGATAAGCGGCTCCCCGAGCCGCTTTTTTTGTACACACACGCCAAGCTCCAGCGGCGCGACCGACTCGACATTCTCCAGCGTCAGCACGCGATTACGCACCGGCTCCGGGCTGTTCTCCAGCACCACATCCGGCAGTAGCGCAATGCCACATCCCAGCGCCACCATCGAGACAATCGCCTCATGCCCGGAAACCGTGGCGTAAATTTGTGGATTGGGAATGCGATGGCGACGGAACCACAAATCAATGCCGCGCCGCACCGGGCCTTGTTCCGGCACGATAAACGGAATCTGCGACCAATCAGGTTGCGCCTGTGTGGCCTGGCTGCGCACCGCACACGGCAGCGCGGGCGCGATCAGCACCAGCGGAAGAATGGCGAGCGGTGTGAAGTCGATGCTGGCGGGCAGCGATTCCGGACGTCCGGCAATGGCCAAATCTGCCTCGCCAGATTGCACCATCTCAATTGCGTCGGCGGCATCGCCGGTGGTGAGTTTGATTTCCACCTGCGGATGTTCGGCGCGGAAGCGGTCGAGAATCGGCGGCAAATGGCTGTAAGCGGCGGTCACCGAGCAAAAAATGCGTAGTTCGCCGCTGAGGGACGGGCCGTTCAGATCCATCACGTGACGCAGCTGTTGATATTGCAACAAGGTTTGCTGAGCAAATTGCTTAAGGCGCTCGCCGGCTTCAGTGAGCGTCACGGTGCGGTTATCACGCAGGAACAGCGCGTGACCGACATCTTCCTCAAGGCGCTGAATCTGGCGAGAGAGCGTGGAAGGGCTGACGTGCATAGCACGCGCGGTGCGACCAAAATGACAGCTTTCGGCCAGATGAAGAAAGAGCTTCAGGTCTCGTAAATCCATGCGCGTTTCACCTCAACGTGTTGTTGCAAATTCTGCAATGTGACCTTGCTAATATATCAATTTAAGCAATGGATTTCCTGTCATATGATGGGGTCATTCGCGGCACTGAATACGGTGTCGTTACCGAACAAAAGCAAACACAACATCTAACCGGAGTACCCATGGCTAACTACTTCAACACATTGAATCTGCGTAACCAGTTATCGCAGTTAGGCAAATGTCGTTTCATGTCACGCGATGAATTCGCGGATGGCGCTAGCTTCCTGAAAGGCAAGAAAGTCGTTATCGTTGGCTGTGGCGCTCAGGGTCTGAACCAGGGTCTGAACATGCGTGACTCCGGTCTGGATATCGCTTATGCACTGCGTGCTGAAGCGATTGCTGAGAAGCGTGCTTCTTTCCGCAAAGCGACCGATAACGGTTTCAAAGTGGGTACTTACGAAGAGCTGATCCCACAGGCGGATCTGGTGGTTAACCTGACGCCAGACAAGCAGCACTCAGCGGTAGTTAAAGCGGTACAGCCTCTGATGAAAGATGGCGCAGCGCTGGGCTACTCACACGGTTTCAACATCGTTGAATCGGGTGAAACCATCCGTAAAGACATCACCGTGGTGATGGTTGCGCCGAAGTGCCCAGGCACTGAAGTGCGTGAAGAGTACAAGCGTGGTTTCGGTGTTCCAACCCTGATCGCGGTTCACCCAGAAAACGATCCAAAAGGCGAAGGCCTGGCGATTGCTAAAGCCTGGGCAGCAGCCACCGGTGGTGACCGTGCTGGCGTACTGGAATCTTCCTTCGTTGCGGAAGTGAAATCTGACCTGATGGGCGAGCAGACTATCCTGTGCGGTATGCTGCAGGCCGGTTCTCTGCTGTGCTTCGATAAGCTGGTGGCTGAAGGTCACGACGCGGCTTACACCGAAAAACTGATTCAGTTCGGCTGGGAAACCATCACCGAATCACTGAAGTTCGGCGGCATCACTCTGATGATGGATCGTCTGTCTAACCCGGCGAAAATCCGTGCTTACGCACTGTCTGAGCAGCTGAAAACCATCATGGCTCCGCTGTTCCAGAAGCACATGGATGACATCATCTCTGGCGAATTCTCTTCCGGTATGATGGCTGACTGGGCGAACGACGACAAAAACCTGCTGACCTGGCGTGAAGAGACCGGTGCAACTGCATTCGAGAACGCACCACAGTTCGAAGGTAAAATCGACGAGCAAGAGTACTACGACAAAGGCGTTGTGATGGTTGCAATGGTGAAAGCGGGCGTTGAGCTGGCCTTCGAAACCATGATCGATGCAGGCATCATTGAAGAGTCTGCTTACTACGAATCACTGCACGAGCTGCCGCTGATCGCGAACACCATTGCACGTAAGCGTCTGTATGAAATGAACGTGGTTATCTCTGATACCGCAGAATACGGTAACTACCTGTTCTCCTTCGCGGCAGTTCCACTGCTGAAAGAGTTCATGACCACCCTGCAGCCGGGCGATCTGGGCAAAGCGATTGAAGGCACTCAGGTTGATAACGCGCAGCTGCGTGATGTTAACGAAGCCGTACGTCAGCACCCAATCGAAGCGGTTGGCCGTAAGCTGCGTGGCTACATGACCGACATGAAACGTATCGCGGTTGCTGGCTAAGCCACACGCAACACCGTTTTCAGCACAAGAAAAACCCCGGCTTGCCGGGGTTTTTTTATGCCTGAACAGATAGGTTTCTCACAGCCAACCACGACAAAACCCTATTAAGCCGTAACGCCATGGCGATCACGCAGTCCGGGGCCGCTTAGGGTCTTGCGTCCTCGCGCCGCTAACGCGGTGCCCTCATGTCATTCGCCCGTATCTCATTTCCGACCCAATAAAAAACCCGGCCTGAGCCGGGTTCATCATATCAATCATCAACCATCATACCGCTTCGTACAGCGTCTGATGGCGTGTCTCTTTACAGGCAATCAACGCGATCAGCGTCAGTACCGCCATTGAAGCCAGATAGAAACCGACCGCCTGCAAACCGTAGTTGGCGTTCAGCCAGGTCGCAATATATGGCGCAACAGATGCACCCAAAATCGACGACAGATTATAAGAGAAGGATGCGCCGGTATAACGGACTTCGGTCGGGAACAGCTCTGGCAGCAGCGCGCCCATCGGCCCAAAAGTGAGACCCATAATGCTCAGGCCCAGCAACAGGAAGCCCATTACCAGAATCTGTGAGCCTGAACCCAGCAGCATCGGGAACATCAGCGCGAAAGCGATGATCAACAAAGTAATGGTGATCATGGTGCGACGACGGCCATAACGATCCGCCAGCAGACCTGCAATCGGCACCATCACACCAAAACCAATCACCGCCACCATCAGCATCCACAGGAAGCTATTACGGGAAAAGCCTAAGCCTGCTGGCGCCGGTGCAGTGCCGTAACTCATCGAATACACGGTCATGATGTAGAACAGCGTATAGGTCGCCAGCATGATGAAGGTGCCGAGAATGGTGGCGGTAAGATGCTTGCTCAGCAGCGTGCCAATCGGCATCTTGACCTGCTTGTTCTCTTTCTGCACTTTGGCAAACACCGGGCTTTCGTGCAGCGAAACGCGCACATAAAGGCCAATCAGTACCAGTACGGCTGAAAGGATAAACGGCACACGCCAGCCCCAGTTCATGAACTGCTCATCGGTCAGCAGCCAGGAGAGCAACAGGAAAGTACCGTTGGCGAAGAAGAAGCCAATTGGCGCGCCAAGCTGCGGGAATGAACCATAGAGCGCACGTTTTTTCGCTGGCGCATTTTCGGTTGCTAACAGAGCGGCGCCGCCCCATTCACCACCAAGACCCAGGCCCTGACCAAAGCGCGCCAGCGCCAGCAGCAGCGGAGCAGCAACGCCAATGGTTTGGTATCCAGGCAGCAGACCGATTAATACGGTGGAGACGCCCATGGTCAGCAGCGATGCCACCAGAGTGGCTTTACGGCCTACACGGTCGCCAAAGTGACCGAACAGCGCAGAACCAATCGGGCGCGCGACGAAGGCGATAGCAAACGTAGCCAGCGACTGTAGCGTTGCCACGGTGGCATCACCCTGCGGGAAGAAAATGTGCGGGAAGACGATGACGGCCGCAGTGGCATAAATATAGAAATCGAAGAATTCGATCGCGGTGCCGACAAGCGATGCCACGACCACTTTTCCGCGTGAGTTTACCGGCGTGTCGTCGTGTTTTTTGTCGAGTGTTTCTGTGATGGAGGCTTGCATGACTGTTTCTTAATTGTAAATGTAGACAGAGAATCTTACGCACCTGTTTTGCGGCATTCAATGATGAAAACCCGCGCCAGAACAGGCATTTTCGGCGAAAAAGTGGATAATTTCTGAGTTGCGGCAATCGGCGGGTGATGGGAACGGGAAGTGTCACTTTTTTGGCGGGAATCTCTGCAAAAGGGCCAAATTAAAGTGACCCTTTAGCGTTTCCTGCTGGTTTTTGCTGGAATAATAGCCAGCAGGAAACATTTTTAGCTGTTGCGGCAAATGTAACAATTTTGCGATGTTAATTGCCCTGATGCGGCTGCGGCATCTCTTTATCATCCTTGTATTTTGCGGTGGCGATCCACGCTGCGCAGAACAGCGTCAGGCGGGCAAAGAAGTAGAAGAACGCCATTAATCCCAGTACCGAGCCAAAGGCTGCGCCAGAAGGTGAGGTGGCCAGCTTTGGCAGCGTCAGCGTCATCACAAACTTAATCACCTCGAAGCCAATGGCCGCCAACAGCGTGCCGCGGAACAGCGCCTTCTTACGTGGCTTATGGCGCGGCAGAATCCAGAAAATCCACAGGAACAACAGATAGTTGGCAAAAATAGAGATCGACAGCGCAATAATGGTCATTGCCGGGCGCAGCCACTCGATATCCTCCAATCCCAACGCGTTAACGATGGCATTCTGCGCGGCACCAGCAATGGAGGTTAGCGACAGGGTAATCACCAGCGCCAGCATCAGACCCAGCAGCGACACCAGGTCACGCGCGTATTTCTTCCACAACTTCTCCTGGTCGTCCGGCTTACGCTCCCAAACATCACGCGATTGCGCGCGCACCGCCTCGCGCAAATTGCCCATCCAGTTAATGCCAGAGTAGAGCGCCAGCAGCAAACCGGTCAACCCGACCGTCGCGCGCTGCTGAATCGCGGTGTTCACGGTGTTCTTTAGCGTAGTGGCCAGCGTCGGATCGCTGATGCTGTTAACGATTTTGTTGATCAACTCGGTGAGTAAATCCTGATTCGACGCCAGCACAAAACCGACTGCCGCAAAGGAGACCATCAAAATCGGTATCAGAGAGAGGAAGGAGAAGTAAGTGATCGCTGCGCCAAACTGGCTGCCGAGGCGATCGTTAAACCGATCCAGCGCGCGCATAAAATGCGCCACCGCCGGAATGGCCTGGAACCAGGCCGCAAAGCGCGACACGTTCTGGATTGAGCCATCCACGGTTTTGTTACCGGTCTTGATATCAATCAGCGGCTTCTTTTCAGCCGTGGGTTCTTGGTTAGGTTTGTCTGTCATAGACGATAATCATCCTGTTCACTGCGAAATTAAAATTATAGCCCTTTATGTCACATACTCCTGCAACACCTGACTCAGCCACTCCATAAACACCCGCACGCGACGTGCTACGTTGCGGCGATGTGGGTAAAGCAACGAAATCGGCATCGGCTTGGCGGGGAAGTGATGCAGCACTTCCACTAACTGTCCTGATTCCAGTAATGGCTGCACGCCAATCGCCGGCACCTGAATAATGCCCAGCCCGGCAATGCAGGCGGCACGATAGGTTTCAGTGCTGTTCACCGTCACCACGCCGCCGGTCTGAACGTAATGGCACTGCTTGCCATCAAAGTATTCAAACCCCAAAGAGGGCTGGCCCAACTGCTGGGTGTAATGCACCATCGCGTGCTGCGCCAGATCTTCGAGGCGCACCGGCATGCCGAAGCGGGAAAGGTAGTCGGGACTGGCGCAGTTAATCAAGGCATGTGATCCGATTTTTCGCGCAATCAGACCCGAATCTTTCAGCTCGCCCACGCGGATCACGCAGTCAAAACCTTCACGAATCACATCCACCTGGCGATCGCTGCTGCTAAGCTCAATTTCGATGCCGGGATAATGCTGCAGAAATTCTGGCAGACGCGGCAGGATAAATCCGGTGGCCATGGCGACCGACATATCGACACGCAGCTTGCCGCTTAGCGTGCCGGGATCGTGCTGGAACAGGCTGTCCATATCATCGAGCATCGACAACAAATCGAGACAGCGATCGTAATACACCAGCCCATCCTGGGTGAGATGAACACGTCGCGTGGTGCGATGCAGCAAACGTGTGCCCATTTGATTTTCCAGCGCCTGTAACTGGCGCGATACGCTGCCTTTCGGTAGTCCAAGACTTTCAGCTGCACGGGTAAAACTGCCCATTTCTGCCACCCGCACAAAAACCTGCATTGCGTGAATTTTATCCATGTTGTTCACCGATTGTTGTTGTTAGTGAAACAGTGCTGCGTATTCCTCTGCGTTTATAGATCAATTTATAGCGAATATCCTTATCCCGTGTTCAATTTTCCATCTGGAGCGAAACATGAGTCATAAAATTGCATTGATTACCGGCGGTAACCGCGGTTTGGGCAAGAATGGTGCGCTGAAACTGGCGGCCAAAGGCGTGGATATCCTTTTTACCTATCGTGGTCATGCGGATGAAGCGCAGGCCGTGGTGAAAGAGATTGAAGCATTGGGCGCACGTGCGGTGGCGTTACAGCTGGATGTCGGCGACAGCAGCACCTTCGACAGCTTCGTGGCGCAGGTGAAAGAGACACTGCAAAAAACCTGGCAACGCGACAACTTTGATTATTTAGTGAACAACGCCGGTCACGGTCACTACAAGTTGTTTGCGGAAACCACCGAAGAGGAGTTTGATGCGCTGATCAATGTGCACTTCAAAGGGCCTTACTTCCTGACGCAGAAGCTGCTGCCGCTGATTATCGATGGTGGCCGCATCCTGAACATCTCCAGCGGATTAACGCGTATGACGCTGCCGGGTTCAGGCACCTATGCCTCGGTGAAAGGGGCGATGGAAGTGCTGACGCGCTATCAGGCCAAAGAGCTGGGTGAGCGTCGTATTCGCGTCAATATTCTGGCGCCGGGTGCGATTGAAACTGATTTCGGCGGTGGACGCGTGCGTGATACCAAAGATCTCAACGATCACATTGCCTCGGTGACATCGCTGGGTCGCGTTGGCCAGCCAGATGATATTGGTGACGCCATCAGCGCCATCCTGAGCGAAGAAACCGGCTGGATCACCGCGCAGCGTATTGAAGCTTCAGGTGGGCAGGCGTTGTAAGAATGCACGATTAAGCATGCTGTAATAATGCGCGATAAATCGCGCCGCTACGTAACCGTGTGCAGATGGACGTAGCGGCGCATTTTATGACGCGTGTTTTAGATCTCAATCGTCCCGTCAATCACGGTCACTGTCTGGCCACCAATCCAGATGGTCTCACCACTAAAACTCACCTGAATTCGTCCTTCACGCTGGATAGCGCTACCCTGACGTGCGCGATAATCTTCGGTTTTCCCCTGAGCCGCAAAGTAACGTGCCAGACAGGCGTTGGCGCTGCCGGTTACCGGATCTTCGGTCAGGCTGCCGTTCTCAACCAGCAGCGCACGCACCTCGTACTGTTCGCCGCACTCCTCTGGCAACGGGCCAAACAGCGCAGTGCCATTGACGTCGGCATGTTTTTGCAAACGTAGCAGATCCGCTGCGCTGGCCTGCACATCCAACACCGCCTGCGCGCTGTTCATCGGGATCAGCAGCCAGCGAATGCCCATATCGACAATGGTCGGCGTCTGGTGGGGATCATAGGCTTCGCTGTTCAGTGCGCTGCTCATTAACGCGTCATCAAATGGCGTCAGCGTGACGTCGGGTGCGGCGAACGCCAGCGCGCCATCCTCGCTAATGCGCACATCCACCAGGCCGACGCCGCACTCTTGCACAATCTTGCCCGGCGTTTTCACTTGCCAGCCCGCTTCCAGCAAGGCGTGAGCTGTGCCCAGCGTCGGATGCCCGGCAAACGGCAATTCCCCTTCGGTGGTAAAAATGCGCACCCGGTAATCGGCCGCAGCATCCTGTGTTGGCAGGACAAAGGTGGTTTCCGACAAATTGGTCCAACGGGCAATAGCAGCCAGCTGGGCGTCACTTAATCCCTGTGCATCCATAATCACTGCCAGCGGATTACCTTTGAACGCTGATGAGGTAAACACATCCACCTGCTTAAACGCGACTTTCATTTTCACTCCTTGCTGGTTGAGGCACTCTGACATCCTGATTTACATCCTGCAGATTGCTAATGGCAGCCAACAGGACTATGAATAGGTTAAGAATTCTGGAATCGGAGTCCGCTATGTTAAAAGTTCTTGGTCGTACTTCTTCAATCAACGTGCGCAAAGTTCTGTGGTTGTGTTCAGAACTGGATATCGCGTATGAGCTCGAACCCTGGGGTGAAGACCCGCAATCGCTGCACTCGGCGGAATTCATGGCGCTCAACCCCAATGCCATGGTGCCGGTGATCATCGAAGATGACTTCGTGATGTGGGAATCCAACGCCATTCTGCGCTATCTCGCCAACAGCAATGGCGGCGACTGGCTCTATCCTGAAAACCCACGAGCGCGTGCACCGGTGGATCAGTGGATGGACTGGCAAGCCACCGAACTCAATACTTCCTGGCGCTATGCGTTTATGTCACTGGTGCGCAACTCGCCCGCCCATCAGGATCCGCGTTTGCTGGCCGCCGCGATTAAAGGCTGGACGCACACCATGAATATTCTTGACCAGCATCTGCAAAAAACCGGGCGCTACGTCGCAGGACGCAACTTCTCACTGGCCGATATTCCGGTAGGGCTGGCCGTTAACCGCTGGTTTGAAACTCCGCTTGAGCACCCTGACTTTCCCGCCGTGCAACTCTATTACGAGCGTCTGACCGAGCGTGAGGGTTACACCACCTGGGGCCGCAACGGCAAACCCTGATCCTGTCCCGGTGCCAGGCCTGTGATTTCGCAGGCTAACGCGCCGGTGCGCTTCAGTGCCCACGTATAACGTTCATCAAACGGGTAACAGCAGGAGAGGCGCAGCGCGTGTTTATAACGATCGCTCAGCGTGTAGAGCGCGCCCGGTGTGACGCAAATCTGCTCCTGCAATAACCGATGAAACATCTCCACGGTGTCGACTTTACCCGGCAACTCCACCCAAAACACAAAACCACCTTTTGGCAGCGTCGCGCGTGTCCCCTGCGGAAAATGGCGCGCCATGATGCCGCGCGCCGCATCGAGATTGGCGGCATAGCGGCGGCGCAGCGAGCGCAGATGATGATCGTAGCCGCCGCTGGCGAGAAATTCTGCGAGGGTTTCACATAGCAACCGCGATTCAGACATCGAAGAGACGGCTTTCAAACGGGCGATGGTCTGATGGAAACGACCGGCCGCAGTCCAGCCCACGCGGAAATCCGGCGCCACGGTTTTGGTAAAGCTGGTGCAGTAAATCACCCAGCCATCGCTATCAAAGGCTTTCACCGGCGGCGAGAGTGGCCAATCGAACTGCAGCTCGTCATACAGCCCATCTTCGAGCATCGGGACGTGGTAAGTATTCACTAACTTCGCCAGTCGCTTCTTATTCTCCAGTGGCATCACATAGCCGAGAGGATTCTGCGCGCCGGGCATGGCGATTAGCGCCTGAATACGCTTCTCCTGTAACAACATCTCCAGCGCATCCAGCGACAACCCTTGCTGAGGATCGGTGGGGATTTCCAGCGCTTTCAGGCCCAGTGACGCCAGCAGGGGGAACAGGAAGAAGTAAGTGGGGGATTCCAGCCCAATGCAGTCGCCTGGCTTGGTTACCGCCCGCAACGCCAGCTGTAAAGCTTCCATGCAGCCATGGGTGAGGGTGATCTCTTGCGCGGTCAGATTGATACCGGTGTGCAGACTGCGACGTGCAATCTCCTCCCGTAAGCGCTCACTACCCGGCGGAAGTGCATAACGCCCGATGATGTCGGGGTTATGCCGTAAAATGCCGGAGGTGATTCGGCCTAAGCGTGCTGCCGGATAAAAGGTGCCATCCTGCGGACAGGCCAGAGAGATATTGGTGTAATCAGCGTTATTCTGCGCGGCAAACACCTGCTCAATCAGTTCCAGCTTCTGCGTGCTGGGGTCGTTGATTTTCGCGGGCAGCGGTTTAACCGGACGCGTCACGGCCGGCATCACACCACGCACGTAATAGCCCGATTGCGGACGGGCTTCGATTAAGCCGCGATCTTCAAGGATTTGCCAGGCATTGAGCACAGTATTGACGCTAACCTGATGCGATTGTGCCACGCGGCGGATGGCGGGCAGCCGTTTTCCCGGCTTCAGCGTGCCCTGATGAATCGACTCGGCAAAGCTATCTGCCAGCTGCTGATACAGCGTTTGACCGGATGAAAGGGGAAGGGACACAAAAGCCTCCGCGTGCGATGGGTACAATCTAAATTAACGTTAACTGTATCCATTACAATAGTGGTTTTGTGTCTCTGTTTCCATCACCCGGTACGCATTAGCATGATGTTAACTTTGAACCATCAGGAAGCGCATCATGCTCGACCCTTCATTCTTCAGCTACGTCACGGTGATGTCGATCACCCCAGGCCCGAACAACCTGCTGCTCGCCACATCGGGCGTCAATTTTGGTTTCAAGCGCACCTTGCCGATGCTGTTTGGCATTCTGGTGGGCTGTGCGATACAGATGCTGTTGGCAAGCATGGCGTTGGATGTATTGCTGCACTGGATGGCATCCATTCGTTTACCACTCACGGTGGTGGGATGCAGTTACTTGCTGTGGCTGTCATGGAAAATCTTTCGTGCTGCAGCACCCGAAGCGCGTGAACGCCCGCGCCCAATGACGCTAGTGGGCGGCATCTGTTTTCAGGCGGTGAATCCTAAAGCGTGGTTGATGGTGACTAACGTGGCGCTGATGTACGCCAACAGCAACGGCGTCATCACAGTATTGCTGGGATTTGCCGCATTGAACTTACCTTGCATCCTGATCTGGGCCGCGATGGGGGATCGTCTGCGCAGTCATCTGCAGGTGGCGTGGAAACGTCAGGCGTTTAACAGCCTGATGGCATTGTCGCTGGTGGCCACCACGGGATGGATGTTGTATGACGCGGTACTGCTGAGCTAAAACCGGACATGCAATAGAAGCAAATGGGGCGCTATCATAGGCGCCCCTGCAATTTTAGAGACCCACCAGGCTCTCTAAAGGAATGCCAAACTGCTTGTGCAGATTGCGAATCATCTCCAGAGACAAAGAGCGTTTGCCGTTTAACACTTCATAGACGCGATTACGTCGGCCTATGGCAGGCTCCAGATCTTTGGCAGTCAATCCCTGTTGTTCCATACGAAATTTAATCGCCTCAATAGGATCAGCAGCTTCAATGGGATAGTGCTCTTTCTCCCACGCTTCAATCAGCATGCTCATCACAATCATATAATCGCTTTCTGGCGTGCCCAGCTCAGGCACATCATCAAAGAGCGGAGAGATGGCCTCCAGGGCCGCTTCGTAATCAAGTTCGTTGCGAATGGGTTTAATGGTCAGTGTCATTTACGTTGCTCCACTGTGTTTGCGTCAATGGCATCGTATTCCCGGTGTGTGCCGATAAATTTTATAAAAATCAGCTTCTGCGGGTAAGCGATGGCCGCAACCAGTCGATAATCATTTCCCTTAATGTTAAATACCACGCGACTGCCTTTCAAAATGCTGGCGCTGCGGTATTGATCCTTGATGTCTGCTGGATTTAACCAATTGGTCTTTTGCGCTTCATCAATCCAGGCTCTCAACGGCTGAGCTGAGTCGGGGTTCGCCGTCATGAACTCCCTGAGTGTCCGTACCGATATGATTCTCATGTCGCGCATCTTAGTCCCGCCTTGGGACTATAGCAAACTTATATCCCAATTTGGGACATTTCTCGCATTTAGCCATAAAAAAGGCCGCTTGCGCGGCCTCATCATTATTGATGGGCAATCAGGATTGCCTGGTTACTTCCCCACCACGTGCGCCGTCTCGCGGGCTTCGTCGTTCGCCGCGTCAGGCGTAACGATCGGTGCGTAGTCGAGTTGCAGTACGCGGCTGGTTTCCGCCAGAATCTTCTCGGTCAGCGCCACATCACCGTTCATCTTACGGCCCCAGGTTGGGATCACCGCGCGGATTTTGGTCTGCCACTCAGGTGAACGCATCTGCTCTGGGAAGGCTTTCGCCATCAGCTCCAGCATAATCGGCGCCGCAGTAGACGCACCCGGTGATGCGCCGAGCAGGGCAGAAATCGAACCATCTTCAGAGGTCACGACTTCTGTACCCAAACGCAGCACGCCGCCCTCTTTCTCATCATTCTTGATGATCTGCACGCGCTGGCCGGCAGTGACTAAACGCCAGTCTTCCTGTTTCGCCTGCGGAACATAAGCACGCAGCGCTTCCATACGATCGTCGTCGCTTTGCAGCACCTGATCGACCAGGTATTTCACCAGGTCAAAACTCTTCAGGCCAACCTGCATCATTGGCAACAGGTTGCTGCCGTTCATCGCGCCGAACATATCCAGCAGCGAACCCTGTTTCAGGAATTTGGTCGAGAAAGTGGCGAACGGGCCAAACAGCAGAACCTGCTTGCCATCCAGCACGCGAGTATCGACGTGCGGTACCGACATCGGCGGTGCGCCCACGCTGGCTTTACCGTACACCTTCGCCATGTGCTGCTGCACCACTTCTGGATTCTCGGTCACGAGGAAGGAACCGCCCACCGGGAAACCGGCGTAGCCTTTTACTTCAGGAATGCCGGATTTTTGCAGCAGTGGCAACGCCGCACCGCCCGCACCGATAAACAGCTGGCGCGTGGTCAGCAGGCGATTTTCACCGCTGGCCAGATTGTGCAGCGTCACCTGCCAGCGGCCATCGCTCAGGCGCTTGATATCACGCACTTCCTGGCGCAGACGCAGGCGGAAATTGGTTTTCTTCTGTAAAGAGGCAATCAGCTGGCGCGTCACTTCACCGAAGTTAACGTCGGTACCCATTTCGGTCCAGGTGGCGGCCACTTTCTGTTTGCTGTCACGGCCGTTCATCACCAGCGGAATCCACTGGGTAATCTGGTCGCGATCTTCTGAATAGTTCATGCCACGGAACAGGGTGCTTTTTTGCAGCGCCTGGAAACGTTTGCGCAGGAACTCAACGTTATCGTCCCCCCAGACAAAGCTCATGTGCGGCGTACTGTGGATAAAGCTTTTTGGATTACGCAGGTTGCCTTTCTGAACGTGGTACGCCCAGAACTGACGAGAGATCTGGAACGATTCGTTGATCGCCACCGCTTTCGCAATGTCGATGCTGCCATCCGCCTTCTGCGGCGTATAGTTCAGCTCGGCCAACGCAGCGTGACCGGTCCCGGCATTATTCCAGCCATTGGAGGATTCCACCGCGACATCGTCGAGGCGTTCCACCATCTCAATCGACCAGTCCGGCTCCAGATCCTGCAGCCATGCGCCAAGGGTGGCACTCATCACGCCTGCGCCGATCAGCAGTACGTCGACATCCTTTCGTTCCTGAAGGTTTGCGCTATCCATACCAGCGGCGGCGAGCGCCAGGTTTACCGCAGTAGTACTCATGAGGCGACATCTCCTCTCTCTGTTGACCTGAAGTTCAACAGGTTCGCAGGCGAAACAGCCACGCTTCTTTCGAGCGCGTCGCGCTATTTCTCAAAGGTTAAGACTCAGGTTTAAGTCAGGGGACGATAACGGTTAACTGCACGTTATGCATATGCATTTGAATATAACATTCTCGTATCGGAATTAAACGTTTGTTTATTTTTTAAAGGCCGAAATGATTCAGCATAAGAATTAATCAGCTCAACCCCGCTGTCATAAGGGATTTTTATCCCTTAATCAGAGGGTTATGGTAATGCAGTTGTTGCGATATTGTGAGGGGAATGAGCAGGGTAATGTTCAGAGAGTGAGCGGCGTCACATCTTAACTGCATGATAAAATTGAATTTGTGATGAATTGATTATTTATGCGGTTTTTATGTTGCGTGATATTTCGCCAGATCGTGTAAAACTAATGTTACATTTTTGTGGGTATTAATTTTTCGCCGCGTCAGACAGTGGTCAGAGGAAAAAAGCATTACGCGGCGGTGGGGATCACTGCTTAGCGAGGCGACGCCATGCAAAGCGGATGACAAAAAATTCAATCGCGCCCAGCAGCAGGAACCACAGGCAAAACACGATAGTGTAGAGCTGATTCAGGTCCTGCAAATGCAGCATCTCCTGAATCCGTCTGGATAATTCCAGGCCGAATTGCGGCGCGGGCAACAGCAGCGCGGAGAGAAAGCCCAGCAGCAGGATTCCGCCAGGGATAATCAGCGTTTCAAACGGGTTTTTCATCGCAGGTTTCCTATCAATTAGCGCGGGCATTAGCGCATAAAAGCGTGCTGGCGTGCAATCCCTGTGCCGGGTCACCCTAAGAAAATTCTTCTATTCCATCCACTTAGCGTCATAAATAGCGCAAGTTAAGAGTTATAGCCTTTGCTATACTTAAATCCATGATTTTACTGTCTTTTTTTTGGTGATTTTGCGTGCTAGACTGCGCGCACTTTTTCATTACTGAACAATAGATGCGGAAAATCGCTCGCTTGAAGGCATTTTTCGCGGCATTGATTGAAAACCCATGACATTTATCGCAACTCTGATTCTGGCCTTTGGTATGTCGATGGACGCCTTCGCCGCAGCACTGGGCAAAGGCGCATCGCTGCATCGCCCGAACTTCAAAGAAGCGCTGCGCACCGGCCTGATCTTTGGTGTGATTGAAATGCTGACGCCGCTGATTGGCTGGGCGATTGGCCTGGCGGCCAGTCGCTACATCATGGCATGGGATCACTGGGTGGCCTTTGCCCTGTTAACCGTTCTCGGCGGCCGCATGATGATGGAAGGTTTCCGTCAGACGGCTGAAGAACCGTGCGAAGCACCACAACGTCATGGCTTTATGGTCTTAGCGTTGACTGCCGTGGCAACCAGTCTTGATGCCCTGGCCGTGGGCGTAGGACTGGCCTTCCTGCAGGTGAATATCGTGCTTACCGCGTTGACCATCGGTGCGGCCACCACGATTATGGCCACCACCGGCGTGATGGTGGGACGCTTTATCGGTCCGGTGATGGGTAAATGGGCTGAAGTGCTGGGCGGACTGGTACTGATCAGCATCGGCTGTACCATTCTGAATCAACATCTCAACCTCTTCGGCTAACTCAGGTATCAGCATTAACCCTCTTTTTTGTGATCTGGCTCAAATTTATTTGCGTGAAAAACGCGCGTTAGTTATACTTTTCGCGTAATTCTTCAACAAATTTTGAGCCAGGTAGCCAATGAAACGCTTCTTCCGTTACGTGTTCCGTACCTATGTTGAGACCTTCAAGCATGTACCGCCCGGTGCGCTGAACTAAGTACGACAAATACCCTCGATAATCGCGGTCAGGGAACGACCTGTGGTTATCAATGATTTTCTTATCTCTCCCATCTATTTATTCCTCGAATCTACCTCCTATCAATGGTTTAGTGCCACTAACCATCAGTTTTCGATCTGGCTATAGCCTGATGTTATACCCCGCTACCAAACAAGCATTCGTCACCTCCTAACCCGCATGGAATAGTCGATTCAGACCCTCTAACCCGTCTGAAACGAGAAACATCATGCTGATCCCTCAACCCTATTTATTGTTCCTTGGTGATGTCACCGATCCACTGGCCGCTAAAACGGCGCGCGGCATTCACGTCTGGCGCCCTGAGCAGTGCGTCGGCGAAATTAAACTGCCGGGCTGTACTGTCAGCTTAGGTCTGGACGTGCTCGATATCGCCACGGCGAAAGAGCGTGGCGCGAAAACGCTGGTACTGGGCACCGCCAATGCCGGTGGTTATCTGCCGGAGCACTGGCTCGATACCGTTAAAGGTGCGATCAAAGCAGGCATGAACGTGGCGAGCGGCTTGCACCATCGCCTGGTGGATGATCCAGAGCTGGTGGCGTTAGCCCAGGAGTTTGGCGTTGAGCTGTTTGACCTGCGCCATATGCGTCCAAAACTGAATGTCGGCAGCGGCAAAAAGCGCACAGGTAAGCGTGTACTTACTGTCGGTACGGACTGCTCAGTCGGCAAGATGTACACCTCGCTGGCACTGGAAGCGGCGATGCGTGAGCGCGGCATGAAGGCGGATTTCCGCGCCACCGGTCAAACCGGTATTCTGGTTGCTGGTGCAGGCATCGCCATTGATGCAGTGATTGCCGACTTTATCGCGGGTGCAGTAGAAGCCCTGTCACCTGCCAATGATGCCGACCACTGGGATATCGTTGAAGGTCAGGGCTCGCTGTTCCATCCTTCTTATGCCGGCGTCAGCATGGGCCTGATTCACGGTGCGCAGCCGCACTGGCTGGTGATGTGCCACGAAATGGGCCGTCCGCACATGCGTCATTTACCGCATCAGCCGATGGTGAGTTTGAAAGATTGCGTAGAGGCTAACCTGCGCGCGGCAGATGTCACCAGCGATAACGTGCAACTGGCCGGTTTTGCCATCAACACCTCCAACTACAGCGAAGAAGAAGCTCGCGCCTATTGTGCGGAAGTTAGCGCTGAATTCGGCGTGCCGGCCACCGATCCGGTGCGTTTTGGTATCGCGGATATCGCCGCCCTGCTGCAGGAGCGTGGCTAAGATGCGGCGCATGCAGATTGAAGTGCTGGAGCTGCCGCTGGCGCGTCCTTTCGCTATTTCGCGTGGCACGCGCACTGCGGTTACCGTCATTCGCGTCACGCTGGAGCAGAACGGCTTTATTGGTCGTGGCGAGTGCACACCGACGCCGCGTTACGATGAAACACCAGATAGCGTCGAGGCGCAGCTGGAAGCGATGCGTAAGGATGTCGAAGCGGGCTTAAGCCGGGTCGATCTGCAAAGCCGTATATCTGCCGGTTCAGCGCGTAATGCGCTGGACTGTGCGCTGTGGCGTCTTGATGCCGCGCTGGCGAAGCAGACGCTGTGGCAGCAGTGCGAACGCACTGCACCGCCATCGGTGATCACCGCCGAAACGTTAAGCCTCGACTCCATCGAAAACATGGCAGCTGCCGCCGCTGACGCGGTATCGCGTGGCGCCATCCTGCTGAAAATCAAACTGAATCGTGACGAGATTTTAGAGAAGGTGGCGGCCATCAGAAAGGCTGCGCCACGTGCCACCTTGATCATTGACGCCAACGAAGCCTGGTCGGGCGTCGATCTGCAAAGCCTGCTTACCGCGCTGCAAGCGTACAACATCGCCATGGTTGAACAGCCGCTGCCTGCCGGACAAGACCAGGATCTGCAACGGTTTAACCACCCGATCCCGGTGTGCGCCGATGAGAGCTGCCATACGCGTGAAGACATCGCCGAGCTGCGTAATCGCTACGAGATGATCAACATCAAGCTGGATAAGTGCGGCGGCCTGACCGAAGCCTTAGCGATGGTCGATGAAGCGCAAAAGCTGGATATGCGTCTGATGGTCGGCTGCATGCTGGGCTCCTCACTCGCAATGGAAGCTGCGCTGCCGGTGGCGATTGCTGCAGAACACGTGGATCTCGATGGCCCCATCTGGCTGGCCGCCGATAGCTCACCCTTCCTTTCCTACGCTCAAGGCCGAATCTGGCTGTAACCGCAAGAGGCAACGATGACGGACATTTTACTTACCTCCAACGCCGCCAGCGTTGCCGGTCCCGCGCCGGTACTCGCGATACAGGATCTTAGCGTTTCGTTTCGCGGCCGCAGCGGCGAAAATCAGGCACTGAAAGGCATCAGTTTTGCCATTTATCCCGGTGAAGTCGTCGCCGTGGTCGGTGAAAGCGGCTCGGGAAAATCGGTCACTTCGCTGGCGGTGATGGGCTTGCTGGCCGCTTCAGGCCGTATCGATCGCGGCAGCCTGCAGTTCCGCGACCGTCAGGGCAAAACCCACGCGTTGGAAACGCTGAATGAAACCCAGCGCCGCACCTTGCGCGGGCGCGAAATGGCGATGATTTTTCAGGAGCCGATGACCTCGCTCAATCCGGTATTGCGGGTGGGCGATCAATTGACGGAAGCACTGCGTGACCATCAGATGTGCGACAAAGCCGCTGCGGATGCGCGTGCGCGGGCACTGTTGCGCCAGGTACGCATCGCCGATGTCGATCGCGTGATGAAAAGCTACCCGCACTCGCTGTCGGGCGGCATGCGCCAGCGTGTGATGATTGCGCAGGCGCTGGCGTGCGATCCACAGCTGCTGATTGCCGACGAACCCACTACCGCGCTGGACGTCACCGTGCAGGCGCGCATCCTGCACATCCTGCGTGACCTGCAACGCGAGAAGCAGATGGCGGTGCTGTTTATCACCCATGATATGGGCGTGGTGGCGGAAATTGCCGACCGCGTGGTGGTGATGCTGCGCGGCGAAGTTGTGGAGCAGGGCTCGGTCGCGGACATCTTCAACGCGCCACAGCATCCTTACACCAAAGCGCTACTGGCCGCCGTGCCGAAACTGGGTGACATGCGCGAGCAACGCTGGCCGCAGCGCTTTCCACTGTTGGGCGCCACTCAGCCCGCCGACAGCGGTGAACAGCGCACCGCCCGTTATGACGAAACGCCATTGCTGGATGTGCGCGGTTTAAAAGTTTACTACCCGATTCGCAGCGGCATCTTTTCGGCCCTGACCCATCAGGTGCACGCGGTGGAGCAGATCGACTTCAGCCTGTGGCCGGGCGAAACCCTGGCGATTGTCGGCGAAAGCGGCTGCGGCAAATCCACCACCGGTCGCGCGCTGATGCGTTTGATTAAAAGTCAGGCTGACAGCATTCATTTCCAGGGCAGTGAAATCGCCAACCTGAAAGAAGCGGAGTTTCAACCGCTGCGCCGCGAAATCCAGATGGTATTTCAGGATCCCTACGCCTCATTAAACCCGCGTCTGACCGTGGGCTTCACCATTGCCGAGCCGCTGCTGCTGCACGGTCTGGTGAAATCGCTGGAAGAAGCCACGCCGCAGGTTGAGGCCTTGCTGAAAAGCGTTGGTCTGTTGCCAGAACATGCCACGCGTTATCCCCATGAGTTTTCCGGCGGTCAGCGCCAGCGTATTGCGATTGCCCGCGCCATGGCCTTGAAACCGAAAGTCATCATCGCCGATGAGGCCGTCTCGGCGCTGGATGTCTCGATCCAGGCGCAGGTGGTGAACCTGATGATGGACCTGCAAAAGCAGACCGGCGTGGCGTGGATTTTCATCTCGCACGACATGGCGGTGGTGGAACGTATCGCTAACCGCGTGGCGGTGATGTATCTCGGCCAGATTGTTGAGCTGGGCCCGCGTCAGTCGGTGTTCAATCAGCCGCAACATCCGTATACCCAACGTCTGCTGGCCTCGGTGCCGGTGGCCGATCCACAGAACCGTCAGACCCGTACTTTCGAAGACAGCGAAATTCCTTCGCCGCTGCGCAAGTTGGGCGAAACGGTCATCAAACCCCGTTATCGCCAGGTTGCCCCGCAACACTGGGTCGCTGACGACATTGCATCGCGCTAACGCTCAATACCAGGAGATTTCATGAAAACCCTTTTTCGCCGTTCGTCACTGGCTTTTGGCTTGACCCTCGCGCTGGCTGCCGCCGCGCAGGCGCAGGATCTGCGTATTTCGATGTATGCCGATATCACCGGTCTCGATCCACACGATACCTCGGATAACGTCAGCTATTCGGTGCAGAGCGGTATCTTTGAACGCCTGTTCCAGTTCGATGCGCAGATGAAGCTGCAACCCTGGCTGGCAACCGGTTATACCAATAATGACAACGCCACCGAATTTACCCTGACGCTGCGCAAAGGCGTCACTTTCCAGGACGGTACGCCGTTTGATGCTGAAGCGGTCAAGGCCAACCTCGATCGCCTCGCCGATCAGACTAAAGGCCTGAAGCGCAACAGCCTGTATAAGATGATTGCCAACGTCACGGTGCTGGCGCCGGATCAGGTGAAAATTGACCTCAACCAATCCTTTGGTGCTTTCATCAACACCCTGGCACACCCATCAGCGGTGATGTGGAGCCCGGCGATCCTCAAACAGTACCCGGAAGAAGCACAGCTGCGCCTGCACCCGGTCGGCACCGGTCCGTTCAAATTTGTTGACTGGCAGCCGGGCAAAGCCGTTTCACTGGTGAAGTACGATGGCTACTGGCAGAAAGGCTGGCCGAAGGTGGATAAAGTGACCTTCTCGCCAAGCCCGGAAGATGCCACACGCGTTGCCGCATTGAAATCAGGACAGGTGGATGCGATCTGGCCGCTGCCGTCGGATCTGATCGCGACTGTGCAGAGCGACAGCAAATTAGCGATCCAACGCGATCCGAGTATTTATCTCTATTACATGGCGATCAACACCCAGCACAAACCATTGGCGGATGTGCGCGTGCGTCAGGCGATCAACTACGCCATCGACCGCAATCTGTGGCTAAAAGTAGCGTTTGCTGGCATGGGTAAACCCGCTTCGTCCGCGATGCCGGAAGGGGTACAGTTCTACCAGAAACAGAGCGAACCGAATTATCACTACGCCCCGGATGAAGCCAAAGCCTTGTTGAAAGCTGCCGGCTATCCGAACGGTCTGGATCTCAAACTGTGGACCACCAACACCACCGCCAGCGTGCGCGCGGCGCAGGTGCTGAAAGCCCAGCTATCAACCGTCGGCATTCGCGCCACGGTGACGCCAATGGATTCCGGTACGCGCAACGCCAAACTGTGGGGCGTGAAGGATCCTAAAGCAGCCGAATTCGACCTCTATTACGGCGGCTGGTCAACCTCGACCGGTGATGCGGACTGGGCGCTGCGCCCGCTGTATGCCACCGAATCCTGGGTACCGACCTCGTATAACGTTTCGTACTTCAGCAATCCGGATGTGGATAAAGCCATTGCTGGTGGGTTAGCCACCGCCGATCCGGCTAAGCGCGGTGAAGCCTATGCGGAAGCCCAGAAAATGCTGTGGAAAGATGCGCCCGTCGCCTTCCTCGGCACGCCAGATAACCTGGTGGGCAAACGCAGCAACCTGACCGGCGTATCGATGCTGGCAGATGGCAACTTCCTCTACACCCAGGCGGCATTTAAGTAAGGCAGGGCGTTAATCCCTCACCCTAACCCTCTCCTGCAAACGGGAGAGGGCGTCCCCAATTTAAAGGAAGCGCATGTTCGCATACATCATTCGTCGGCTGCTGGAGATGATCCCTGTCCTGCTGGTGGTCTCGCTGCTGGTGTTCGGCTTTATTAAGCTGCTACCCGGCGATCCGGCGCGCATTTACGCCGGTCCAGACGCCCCGATCGAAGCGGTCGAAGCCGCGCGCCAGCATCTCGGACTCAACGATCCGCTGCCGCAACAATACGTTAACTGGATCGGTGGGCTGCTACGTGGCGATCTCGGCGTCACTTACCGCACGCAACAGCCGGTACTGCAGGTGATCAAGCAAGGCTTTATGCCAACCCTGTTGCTGGCGTTGGCGGGCTTCGCCTGGTCAGTGATTCTCGGTCTGTTCCTTGGTGTGCTGGCCGCACTGAAGCGCGGTAAATGGCAGGACTGGACGCTAATGAGCGTGGCCGTTGGTGGCATCTCGATGCCGACCTTCTGGCTCGGCCTGCTGCTGATCCAGTTCGTCGCCATGCCGTTTGGCCTGTTCTCGGTGAGCGGGTTCAACAAGGCCAGCGACATTATTCTACCTGCTATTACGCTCGGCTCTTCTGTGGCCGCCGTGATGGCGCGTTTCACTCGTTCCGCCTTCCTCGAAGTAGCGCAGGAAGATTACGTGCGCACCGCCAAAGCCAAAGGGCTGCGTAATCGGCTGGTAACGTGGAAACACGTGATGCGTAACGCCTTGATCCCGGTGATCACCATGCTTGGCTTGCAGTTCGGTTTTCTGCTGGGCGGATCGATCGTGGTAGAGAGCGTCTTCAACTGGCCGGGATTAGGCTGGCTGTTGATCGAGTCGATCAAAGCGCAAGATCAGCCGGTGATTCAGGCGCTGGTGATGTTGTTCGTGTTTGAATTTATTGTGATTAACCTGCTGGTGGATCTGCTGTACGCCGTGGTCAATCCAGCCATTCGCCTGCGACAGGAGTCGTGATGAGTACAGAATCTCTCTCTGCCGCAACACCACAAACCATCCGCTCGCCGTGGCGCGATTTCCTGCACGCCTTTGTGCGTAATCCGCTGGCGCTGGTCTCCGGCGGCTTTGTACTGCTGCTGGTCATTGTGGCGATCTTCGCGCCCTGGCTGGCACCGTGGGACCCGATGGCACCGGACTGGATGGCCTTATCATCACCGCCCTCAGCGGCACACTGGATGGGCACCGATGACCTCGGGCGCGATCTGCTGAGCCGTATCATCTACGGCGCACGCATTTCACTCTATGTCGGCGTGCTGTCGGTGACGCTGGGGATGGTGGTGGGCGTGCTGCTCGGCTTGCTGGCGGGCTATTACGGTCGCTGGATCGATATGCTGATCATGCGCGGTTCCGACGTGCTGTTTGCCTTTCCCGGCATGCTGCTGGCGATTGCGGTGGTTGCGATTCTCGGTCCGGGACTGAATAACGTGATTATCGCGGTGGCGGTATTCAGTGTGCCGGTCTTTGCCCGCATCGTGCGAGCCTCGACGTTGTCGCTCAAACAGGCTGCGTATGTCGAAGCGGTGCGCTGCGCCGGTGCGCCCGATCGCGTGATCCTGCTGCGCCACATTCTGCCCGGCACGCTCTCCAATGTGATTGTCTATTTCACCATGCGTATCGGCACCAGTATTCTAACGGCAGCGGGCCTCAGCTTTATTGGTCTGGGCCCAGAACCGGATGTGCCGGAGTGGGGAAATATCCTGGCGATGAGCCGCAGCATGATGATGGGCGGTTTATGGCACGTCAGCGTGTTCCCCGGTCTGGCGATTTTCATTACTGTGTTGGCGTTTAACCTACTGGGTGATGCGCTGCGCGATACGCTCGATCCCAAACTGAAGAGCTAAACATGGATTTTCAACAACTGCAGCGCGATCTGCTGCTGCAACGCTGGCGTACTGAACGCCACCTCGGGCAACCACGCAGTGCTTGCGGTGCCACCAATCGCATCAGCGATGTGCCCGGCGTGCGCGTTGGCCATCACACGCTGGCAGACGGTGAGAGACAAACCGGTGTGACGGCGATTGTGCCGCCGGGCGATAACCTGTTTCTCAAGCCGTTACCCTGCGGCGCGGCGGTCTTTAATGGCTTTGCCAAGCCGGTCGGGTTGGTGCAAATCGAAGAACTGGGCGTGCTGCAAACGCCGATTTTGCTCAGCAACACGCTGGCGGTGGGCACGCTGTTTACCACGCTGGTACGCGACGCCATCAGCCGTAACCCGGAGTTGGGTCGCAGTTTGCCGACCGTCAATCCGCTGGCGCTGGAGTGCAACGATGGCTGGCTGAATGACATTCAGGCACTGGCCGTCACCGAAGCCATGGCACAGGATGCGCTCGATTCTGCGCAGGCCGATTTCGCCCGTGGCAGCGTCGGTGCCGGGCGTGGCATGAGCTGTTTCAGTTTGAAAGGGGGGATTGGCAGCGCATCGCGCTTAATTCCTTCATTGAACGCGACGTTGGGCGTGCTGGTGCTGGCTAATTTTGGTGCACTCAATGCGTTAACGCTGGATGGTGTGCGACTCGGTGAAATGATCGGACCGCTGCTGCCAGAACTGACGCCACAGCGCGATGCCGGCTCCATCATCATTATCATGGCCACCGATGCACCACTGGATGCGCGCCAGCTCAAACGTATTGCCAAACGTGCCGGTGCCGGATTAGGTCGTTTAGGCAGTTATTGGGGACATGGATCAGGCGATATTGCCGTGGCCTTCTCCACGCAAACGCAGCCAAACCCGCCGGAAGATGCGGCACTGGAACCGCTGCTTGCCGCCGCCGCTGATGCCACTGAACACGCGGTGCTGGATGCGCTATTAAGTGCCGAAGCGGTCACCGGTTTTCGCGGCCATCATCGCCCGTCGCTGACGCAGGTGCTGGATGAGCTGGCCAAACCCTAGGGCCGCCATTTATGGCGCCTCTTTCAGTAGCGCCTGTGTTCAGCTTGAATGCTGCCTCTGACGTTAAGTTAACCGTAATGTCGCCATTTTTGACGCCTCTTACAGCAGCGCCTGTGGTCAGCCTGAAAGCGGCCTTTGAAGCACTGTTCCCCGTAGTGTCGCCATTTATGGCGACCGTGTTCCAACCCGCATGGAATTTGCCTGACTTATGAAAATATTCATCTCTGCTGACATTGAAGGTATCGCGGGCGTGATGCGTCCGGAACAGTGCTCACCCGGCCATGCGGAACACCAGCTGGCACGCGGGCTGATGGAACAGGAAGTGAATGCCGCCATCGACGGTGCTTTCGCTGGAGGAGCCACCGAAGTGGTGGTGGCCGACAGCCATGCGCAAATGACCAACCTGCGCGCGGAAAACATCGATCCGCGTGCGCGCATGGTGCAAGGCAAGCCGCGTGGGTTATCGATGGTGGAGGGCATTGAGCAGCAGCGCTTCGATGGCCTGTTCTTTATCGGCTATCACAGCGCGGCGGGCGAGCCCGGCGTGCTGGCACACACCATCAATGGCCGCGCGTTCTGGCGCATTCATATCAATGGCAAAGTGATGGGTGAAAGCGATATCTACGCTGCCGCCGCCGCCGAACAGGGTACACCGCTGTGGCTGGTGAGCGGGGACGATAAACTGCAAGGCTGGATCGCCGAACACTATCCGTCAGTGGATTACGTCTGTGTGAAACGCGCGATTTCCCACACCTGCGCGGAGTCCATCAGCCCGCTGGCGGCGCAAAACGCCATTCGCGCTGCCGCCACTGCAGCAGTACAGCGCGCACGACAAGTCAGTACTACGCGTTTGACCGCACCTTATGAGATGCAGTTACAAGCCAGCAAACCGGTACTGGCGGATCTGTTCTGTCTGATTCCCGGCGTCACCCGTATTGATGGCGTCACGGTGGGTTATCGCGCCGAGCAGATGGGCACATTGATCAGCCTGCTGAGTGCGTTCTCCTATCTGGCCAGCACGCAGTCGTAATGTTAGTGCGCATGAAGGCGCACCCTACAAATGCTCGCAGGGTTGCCATGACAGCGCACCAAACTGATGCTCGCAAGGTTGCCTGGACTGCGTACCTAACGGATGTTTGCAGGGTTGCCATGGATGGCAATGAGTAGATCAGCAATCACGTATCAACGCTTAGGCACATTATTGGCAGGTCGTACCGCATTTCCTGCTGGCTTTTGGTAACCTGCGCGCAATTTATATATAACAACGAGGCAGTCATGCAGCTCTGCAGTTTTTATCTTATTGACCAGGAAAGAAAAAGTTACGGAATCGTGCGGAAAGAGGGTGTGATTGACGTCGGTTCACGCCTCGGCGCGGAATGCCCGGACCTGAAATCTTTGTTACAACGCGGCGCGGTCAGCGACCTGGAAGCCTTTAGCTCACTGCCAGCGGATCACCCGTTCAGCGCTATTCGTTTCCTGCCGGTAGTGGAAAATCCTGGGAAAGTGTTCTGTGTCGGCATGAACTACGCGGACAAGCGTAAAGAGTTTGCTGAGACTATTGAAGCGCCGACGCTGTTTGTGCGTTTCGCGGATTCCCTGGCGGGGCATGAGCAGTCGCTGTTGAAACCGGCCACTACCCAGGAATTTGATTACGAAGGCGAACTGGCAGTGATCATCGGTAAGCCGGCCTATCAGGTTAAAGCGGCCGATGCGCTGCAACACGTTGCCGGTTACAGCTGCTTTATGGATGCCACCGTACGTGACATGCAGTTCACCTGGTTTACCGCCGGAAAAAACTGGCAGCAGACTGGCGGTTTTGGTCCGTGGATGACCACCTCAGATGAGATCCCCGATCCGCAGCAGTTGGCGATCAAAACCTGGCTGAATCAGCGTGAAGTGCAGAACGACACCACCGCCAGCATGGTGCATCCGGTGGCGAAGATTATTGAATACATTTCGGCATTCAGCCCGCTGTCAGCAGGCGATGTTATCATCACCGGTTCACCAGGCGGCGTCGGTAAAAAACGCACGCCACCGCTGTTTATGTTCCCCGGCGATGTGATTGAAGTCGAGATCGAAAAGATTGGTCGTCTGCGCCACACAGTGGTTTAAAGAAAAAAGGCTGCCATTTATAAAAATGGCAGCTTTGACAGATGTGTGTTGAATTGACCAGAGGACCGCTTAGCGCGTAAATCTCACTACGCGGCTGCGATTGAGCACCAGCCGCACCTTGTCACCTTCACGCGCGATCACAAAACGTTTCTCCCAGGGGCCATCCTGCGCGGTGGCGAGCACGCGATCGCTGCCCAGCGATTGCAAACTGGCATGAATCGCTGCCGGACCGATGCCCATTACCAGGCGATCGCCCTCAATCACCATTTCGCTGCGCCAGGCATGTGCAAACCAGCGGCCTTGCAGATGCTCAAGGCTGGCGCTGTCCGCCTCTACCGGCACAAAACGGCGTGGAGCATGACCAATCTCACCGACAATCGCTGCACCTTCATGGCGCAGTTTGATCGGGAAGGTGCTGGAGAGCGATACCGCATCACCGTGGGTATCGGCGCGCCACAGCGTTTCACCGGCACCCAGCCAGGTCGCGGTCACACCCTGAA
Source organism: Enterobacter cancerogenus (assembly GCA_000773965.1). GTDB lineage: Bacteria > Pseudomonadota > Gammaproteobacteria > Enterobacterales > Enterobacteriaceae > Pantoea > Pantoea communis. Next base: position 152,543 of record JRUP01000001.1, on the reverse strand, counting down.
TCTCCAGCCAGTCGGCGGCGTTTTCTGCCACGTATAAGCCCGGCGTCAAATCATGCCCTTTCTCCGGCAGCGAGCGATTCAGCAGCGCCGCCATCACCCGCAGTGCACTTTCTGAGGTCGCCACATCTTCACGGTTGGCAACAATCGCCACGCCCAGCTTCAGCTCCGGATGCAGCAGGAAATAGCTTTTATAGCCCGCATGCGAACCGCCGTGACCGAACAGCGTCTGGCTGCCCAGCGTGGAACTGGTGATGCCCAGCCCGTAGCCGCTGGTGCGGCCGTCATTAAGATTGCGTGGCGCGCTCAGGCGTTGCAGCACGCCCGCGCCGGGTCCGCTGTCCGCCAGCAGACTTTGCAGCCAGCGCGTCAGATGATTGACGCTGCCGGTCACGCTGCCGGAAGCGGAAAGATGCAATCCAGCGCTGGAGAGCTGCCACTGCGCGCCGTTTTGCCAGTAACCCGGCACCAGTCCCGGCACGATATCGAACCAGGTTTCCGGCGCGATCAAACTGATATCCAGCGGCTCGCAGATATATTGCTGCAGCAGATCGTTGAACAGCACACCTTTGGCTTTCAGCGCCTCTTCCACCAGGCGGTAGCCGGTGTTGGTGTATGAAATCTCGCTGCCGGGCGGATAGCTGAGATCGCCTTCCTGTGCGACAAAATCCAGCAGATCAGCAGCGCTGGTGACGTTGTACACCGACAAGCCGAGCAGCGACAGGGTTTCACGCACGTCGGGCAAGCCGCTGCTCATGTCCAGCGCCTGGCCGACGGTGATCTGGCCGTTGGCGCCTGTAAGCTGCGGCAGATGTTGTACTAGCTTATCGTTGAGTTGCAGATAACGGCGCCCCGGTCCGGTGACCAGTGCGGCAAACAGATGCTTAGTAATCGAGGCAAAACGCACCACGCTGTCGGCGCTGAAGGGGGTCTGTTGCGCCAGATCGGCCAGACCGGCGCAGTGTGTCGAGTGAATATGATGGGCATCAAACAGGACTATCGCACCACCCGGTGCGCCGGGCTGCTGCCAGCCTTGTGTTATCTGCTGCGCCACCTCGGCGGCCTGTTGCCAGTTCGCGGTCATACTGGTTCCTCCAGCGTCATGCTGAGATCGAAAAGTGGTGCGATATCAGCAGACTGTTGCCCGTTCGCGGTCATGCCGGTTCCTCCAGCGTCATGCTGAGATCAAACAGTTGAGCGGTATGCGGATGCTGGATGCGGCGCGCACGTAAATCCTCTGCGCTCAACTGCTCCACCATCTCACCGTGCTGCATCACCCCAATGCGCTGGCACAGATGGGTCACCACCGCGAGGTTATGCGTCACCATAATGTAGGTGAGTTTGCGCTCAGTGCGTAGATCGCTGAGTAAATTCAGGATTTCCGCCTGCACCGACACATCCAGCGCCGACGTGGGCTCATCCAGCAGCAGCACTTCTGGCTCGGCAATCAACGCGCGGGCAATCGCCACGCGCTGACGCTGACCGCCCGAAAGCTGATGCGGATAACGGAAACGCACGGCGGCCGGTAAGCCGACCTCGCTCAGCGCCTGGCTGATGCGCTGTTCCGCGCGATCCAGTTGATGCACCAGCAGCGGCTCATGCAGGATGCGGTCGATGGTCTGACGCGGATGCAGCGAACCAAACGGATCCTGAAACACCATCTGCACCTGGCGATAGAACGCGCGACTGCGTTTGGCGCCCAGTTCCATGCCGCCAAATTTCATGCTGCCTTGCCACTCAGCATTGAGTCCGGCGAGGGCGCGCAGAATGGTGGATTTGCCTGAACCACTTTCGCCGACCATGCCAAAGCTTTCGCCGTTGGCGACCGCGAAGCTGACGCCTTTCACTACCTGATGCGCACCAAAGGCGATGCGCAGGTTATCAATTTCAATCATGAAGCTGCCTGTAAATTCTGTGCGTTCGTTGAACGGTACGTATCCAGCGGCCGTAAAGTTGGACAACCGCGTTGATGGGCAAAGCGTTATTCCCGCCAAGCCGCATCGCGCTGTAATACCGGTAAACGCTCGCGCGGATGTTTTAACGAAGGCAAACAGGCCAGTAAGCCGCGCGTATACGGATGCTGCGCTTGCTGTAACTGCCCGGCGTCCAGCAACTCGACAATGCGTCCGGCGTACATCACCGCCACGCGATCGCAAAAGTGCGACACCAAAGGCAGATCGTGACTGATCAGGATCAAGCCCATACCGCGCGCGGAAACCAGATCGTCAATCAGCTTGAGGATCTCTGCCTGTACTGTTGCATCCAGCGCGCTGGTGGGTTCATCGGCGATCAGCAGTTCCGGATCCGGTGCCAGCATCATGGCAATCATCACGCGCTGGCCCATCCCGCCGGAAACCTCATGCGGATAGCGTTTGGCCACGGCGGCAGCATCACGAATTTTCACCTGCTCCAGCAGATCAATCGCCGCCAGCATTGCAGCTTTACGGCTGCCGCCTTTGTGCTCACGCCAGGCTTCGGCAATCTGCTGCCCAATGGTCATGACCGGATTGAGCGAATATTTCGGGTCCTGCAGGATGAAGCCCACGCGTTTGCCGCGAATTTGACGCAGCACTTTTTCACTGGCGCCGCGCAGATCGATACCGTCAAAACGCAATACGTCGGCGGTTACTTCGGCATTGCCCGGCAGTAGCTGCATCAAACAGCGTGCGGTCAGCGACTTGCCCGATCCGCTCTCGCCAACAATGGCAAACTTCTCACGGCCAACGCTGAAACTCACGCCGCGTACTGCTTCAAAGGTCTCTGTGCGACTGCGAAAGGCAATGCGCAGGTTTTCAATTTCCACCAGCATTTAGCGCTCCTTAGGATCCAGCACGTCGCGCAGACCGTCGCCGAGAAAGTTAAATGCCAGTGAGGTCAGGAAAATGGCGATACACGGCATCAGCGGCACCCACCATTCGCTGAACAGGAAGCGGCGCGCGGTGGCAATCATGGTGCCCCATTCAGGCGACGGCGGTTGCGCGCCCATCCCCAGGAAGCCAAGGCTGGCGGCGGTGATGATGATGGAACTCATATCCAGCGTGACGCGCACAATCAGGCTCGGCACGCACAGCGGCATGATGTGGCGGAGGATGATGCGCAGCGGTGACGCGCCAGTAAGTCGGCTGGCGGCGATAAAATCGCTGTGGCGGAACTGCATGGTTTCGGCACGCGCCAGACGCGCGTACGGCGGCCAGGCGGTTAAGGCAATAGCCAGAATCGCGCTCTCCACGCCGGGTTTCAGTGCGGCCACAAACGCCAGCGCCAGAATCAAACGCGGGAAGGCGAGGAAGATGTCGGTGATACGCATCAGCGTCTTATCCACAATCCCACCGGCATAGCCCGCGATACAGCCAATCAGCAGGCCGAGCGGGGCGGTGAGCAGTACCACGGCGATCACCATGCCAAGCGTGGTGCGTCCGCCATAGATAATGCGCGTCCAGACATCGCGGCCGAGTTCATCAGTGCCGAGCCAGTGTGCGACAGAAGGAGCCGCCAGACGGTTTTCCAGATGCTGTGTGCCAGGGTCAAACGGCGTCAGCCACGGGGCAAACAGCGCCAGTAATAGCATGACGGCGATGACCGCTAATCCGGCCATTGCCAGCGGGTTGCTGCGCAGGCTGAGCCACAAACGATAGCGTCGGCCCCACACCGCCTGGCGCCGATTGGCTGGCGTATCGTCCAGCAGCCAGTCACGAGAGAAGAAGATCATTTTACGCGTGGGTCCCAAAGTCGATAGAGAAGGTCAGCCAGCAGATTCAGCAGCACATATACGGTGCCGACCAGCAGCGTGGCACCGACCACCGGGTTCATGTCGGCGTTCATCAGCGAGGTGGTGAGATACTGGCCGAGGCCGGGCCAGGAGAAGACGTTTTCGGTGACGACCGCGCCCTCCAGCAATCCGGCGTAGGTTAGCGCCAGCACCGTCACCAGCTGCACCGCCACGGTCGGAAAGGCATGCCGCCAGATCACCCGGCGCGATGACAGCCCTTTCGCACGCGCAGTAATCACAAATTCACCGCTCAAGGCGTTCAGCATGAAAGTGCGCGTCATACGCGTGATGTAGGCCATGCTGAAGTAGGCAAGGATCAAGACCGGCTGCGCCATATGTGCCAGCGCATCCCAGAAGGCATCCGTTTCACCGGCGAGCAATGAGTCAATGGTGAGAAAGCCGGTGACCTGCGGCACCATATCCTGCCAGATGATGTCCTGCCGCCCTGGGCCGGGCGCAATGCCGAGCACGGCGTAGAACACCAGCAGGCTCAGCAGCGCCAGCACAAACACCGGCAGTGAGTGCCCAGCGAGGCACACCACGCGGATGGTCTGATCGACCCACGTGCTTTGGCGCACGGCGGCCCAGACACCCAGCGGAATACCGACCAGCGCGGCGATAATAATCGCCGCGGTCGCCAGTTCCATGGTCGCCGGGAAGAAGCGCGCAATATCGGTGGTCACCGGGTTTGAGGTGAGAACCGATTTCCCGAGATCGCCGTGCAGCAGTTGATTGAGGTAGTGGCCGAACTGGATGTAAAGGGGCTGATCCAGCCCCATTTCCAGGCGCACGCGATCCACCACGGACTGCGGTGCGTTATCGCCCACCGCCGCCAGCACCGGATCGGTAGGCATCACCCGGCCGATAAAGAAGGTCAGTACAGACAGACCAAACAGCGTCAGCACCAGGCTACCCAGGGTGCTGACGATTTTCTTCAGTAAAGGCATCAGGCTTTTTTCACCTGATCGTATGGCCACTGCTCCAGTACCGTCATGTGCACATCTGAGATGTTTTTGCCGCAGGCGACATTCTTGGTTTTCTGCATCATGTAGATGAACGGACTTTTCTCGCGGCCCAGCTGCTGAATCTGCTGATAGAGTGCAATACGTTTCGCCGGATCCGGCTCGTGCAGTGCCTGTTCAGTCAGTTTGTTGAACTCTTCATCTGACCAGCTGCAGCGCCATGCCAGCGTGCGGCTGCGGGCATTTTCGCTGTTGTCGGTATTCACGCAGAAGGCTTCGGTGTTGGAATTCGGATCGAAATAGTCCGCGCCCCACACGGTTAGTGCCAGCTGATGCTGACGCGCACGCATCTTGGTCAACACCTGGCGGTTTTCGGCGGCAATCAATGACACTTTGATGCCAATCGCGCCCAACTGGGTCTGGATCGCCTGAGCGATATCGGGATACGGCTGCATTGAGTAGTGGTCGAGGGTGATCTCAAATCCATCGGGATAACCCGCTTCCGCCAGCAGCGACTTAGCTTTCGCCACATCTTTGTGGAACGGGGTGTCGTCCAGCGCTGCCGGGAAGCCGCTCGGCAGGAAGCTTTGATGGGTAATAAAGCTCATCGACAGGATGTTTTTCTGGATGCTGTCGTAATCCAGCGCCCACTTCAGAGCTTGCCACACCTGCGGCTTTTTCAGGTATTCATTGTTGGTGTTGCACGACATCAGCATGATGGCTGACAGCGACTGATTCACCAGCGACACGTTGCTGTCGTTTTTCACCTGTAGCAGCTGCTCGGTGGTGAGATCGTAAGCGGCATCAACATCCCCTTTCTTCACCATCAGCGCCTGAGCGGCCGGATCGGTGATGTGCTTCAGGATCACGCGCTTAATTTTGCTCTTATCGGCATACAACGGGCTCAGTTCCAGGATCACCGTTTCACTGGCTTTCCATGTGCGCAAGGTGAAGGCACCCGAACCGGCGCTGTGCTGTTTCAGCCACGCATTACCGAAATCGTTGTTCTGCTGATTGGCTTCACAGGCCTTCTTCGAGACGATGCTGCCGACGGTGGCGGAGAGGCAATACAGCAGGAAGGTTTCTGCTGCTGGCGCGCCGAGTTTCATCTCCACGGTATGCGCATCTTTCGCCGTGACCCTCTGCGTCACATTGTCTTTAGTGAAGCCGAACTGGTTGATGATAAAGGCCGGGCTTTTATCCAGCTTGACGATACGTTCAATCGAATAGGCGACATCTTCTGCGGTGAGCGCTGTGCCATCGGCGAATTTGGCTGCCGGATCGAGATGGAAGGTGTAGGTGCTGTTATCGCTGCTCACATCCCAGCTCTTCGCCAGCTGGCCAATCACTTTATCGGCTTTCTGCGGGTCCGGCGTGACCAGGCGCTGATATATGTTGCCGCAAATCTGGCCGCCGGTGGCTTCAAAGCTTTCATGGGGGTCAAGGCTGGTGATGTTGTCCAGCTGCATCGCCATCACGAACATACTCGGTGGCGTATCAGCTAAGGCGGTGTTGAGACTCAGATAGGAAAAAGCAGGGACGGCGGCGCATCCTGCGAGAAAACGTCTTCTGGTTACCATGACAACTCCAAGTTATTGATTATTAAAATTAAATTTAGTTATTTTGCTGTTTTTTGTCTTGACTTTCCCGCTGTGCGAGAGGATTAATAATGGGATTAAGTCATTTGTTTCATGCGTGAAGCCTTGCCTCTTTTTGGTGCATTTTGCCCCGCCAGCAGGCAGAACTTGCGCTTTCTCCCGAATATGGAACCGACACAACATGTCTGACATCTTCAACATTCCGGTCTTTGACGGTCATAACGATGTGCTCAATAAACTCTGGCAACACCATCAACCCAACGCGGAGCAGGCCTTCCTGCAGGGCACTGGACGCGGTCAGATGGACCTGCCACGTATCCGTCAAGGAAATATGGTAGGTGGGATATTTGCCACCTGGGTGCCGTCTCACCCTCTGATTGCAAGAAGTGCGCCAGACCTCTCAGATTTTCCTCAGGAAATTATTGGCGCTGCGCGTGATGCCACTTTTTCGATGCTGGCGTTGCTGCTGCGCATCGAACAGGCCTCTGAGGGGCAAGTGAAAATTTGCCGCAGCGTGCGCGATATTCGCGACTGCATGGCCAAAGGCGTGCTGGCGGTGGTGATGCATGTGGAAGGGGCGGAAGCGCTGGATACCAACGGCGAGCTACTGGATATCCTGTATGCCAGCGGTCTTCGTACGCTGGGGCCACTGTGGAGTCGCCCGAATCAATTTGGTGAGGGCGTGCCGTTCCTGTATCCGTCATCGCCGGATGTCGGCAACGGCTTAACCGCAGCGGGTAAACAGCTGGTGCGTGACTGTAATCAGCGCCGCATCATGGTTGACCTGTCGCACATGGATGAGAAGGGCTTCTGGCACACGGCCGAGATCAGCGATGCGCCGCTGGTGGCTAGCCACTCCAATGCACATGTCATCAGCGCGCAGTCGCGCAACCTTACCGATCGCCAGCTGGCGGCGATCAAGGAAACCCACGGCTTTGTCGGCGTGAATTTCGCCGTGCCGTTCCTGCGTGAAGATGGCGATCGTCATGCGCCAACCACCGTGGATGCCATCGTGCAGCACGTGGAATACCTGCTGGAAAAAGTGGGGGAAGATGGCGTCGGTTTCGGCTCGGATCTGGATGGTGCCACCATGCCAGGCGACATGAAAGATGTGGCCGGTTTCCCGCTGGTGGTTAACGCGCTGGCGGCGCGTGGTTATTCGCGCGAACTGCTGGAAAAAATTTGCCACGGCAACTGGCTGCGCGTGCTTGAAGCGACCTGGGGCGAGTAATTATGCGATTGCGACACATTGAGGTTTTTCAGGCGATAGTGCAGACCGGCAGCATCAGTGCGGCGGCGCGATTGCTCAATGTGTCGCAGCCGAATGTCAGCCGCGTCTTAACGCACGCCGAGCAGCAATTGGGTTTTGCGCTGTTTGAGCGCCGTGCACAGGGCATGGTGGTCACGGCCGAAGGACGCCGCTTGCTGCCGGAAGTGGAAGATCTCTATCAGCGTTTGCAGACCATAACCCAGCTCACCGAGCAGTTGCGGCGCGGCGAAGGGCAGATGGTGCGTGTCGGTGCTGCACACGCTTTTGGTCAGATGGTGCTGGCACCCGCACTGGTCAACTGGCGACAGCAGGCGGCATCGGTGAGCGTGGAGTTGGTGACCGAGCACTTCAGCACGCTGTGTCAGATGATCATGGATAACCAGCTCGATTTCGCGCTGGTATTTGGTCAGCAGGTCGATGCCGATCTGCTGGCGGAGCCGCTGTTTCAATCGTCGATGGTGGCGCTACTGCCGCAGCATCACACTCATAACGAACCCGCCACGCTGGAGTGGTTGTGTGCCAACAACCTGTTGATGATGCAGAACCAAGACCCACTTGGGCGCGTGCTGCACCGTGCGTTGCGTGACAAAGGGCTGGACCCGGCGGTGTCGCTGTCGATCAAAACCTATTCGGTGATTGCTGATATGGTGCTGGCAGGCGGCGGTGTAGGCGTGGTGGATCTGTTTACCGCCTGCCGCTATGCCGACCAGCTAAAACTGCTGCCGGTGGCACAACCGCTGCCGTTTGAAGTGATGCTGATCAGCCGCCGCGACCAACCACAATCGCAATCGACCTTGCAGTTGAAACAGGTGATTCGCAATAAGCTGTGGGAGATCGCGCGGCAGTGTGAAACGCGGTTTTTTACCCTGTAAATGACGGCGAACTGGCTACGAACCGCCTGCGAACTGATTGCGCAATAAATTGCACCGCTACAAAAAACAAGCGCTCTGCCGTAGCGGCGCGATTCATCGCGCTACAAAGATATGCACCCTGCCGTAGCGATGCGATTTATCGCGCAATTGACGACTTACACCCCATCCGTAATCGGTTTACGCACCAGCAGCAGATAAGCCAGCGCACCCACCACGGTGACGCCTGCACAAATCATCAGCGCCAGGCTGAATGACTTGGTGGTGTCCAGCACCCAACCGGTGATCACCGGCGCAAACGAGGCAAACACAAAGCTGGCGAAGTTCTGGATGCTGCCCACCGATGCCGTCATACGTGCGGTAACGTTAGCGTGAATCAAGCCCCAGCAGGAAGTCCCGGCAAAGTGGATGCAGAACAGCGCCATGCCAATCAGCGTCACTGCACTGGAGGTGTCTGTTGCACGGGTGACGAAAGTGGTGAAGGCTGCAGACAGCAGCATGCCGCTGACAATCGATACTTTACGCACTTTCACCGCATCCATGCCGCGACGTACCAGCGCATCCACCACGTAGCCGTTCAGCAACATGCCCGCGGCACCAAACAGGAATGGAATCGCCGCCAGCAACCCGGTGCTTTTCAGATCGAGATGGTAGGTCGATTGCAGATAACCCGGCAGCCAGGCAATGTAGAGCCACGCGGTGTAGTTGATGCCGCTGAAGCCAATCATCATGCCCCACATGGTGCGCTGCTTGAACAGGCCGCGCCACTCGGCAAAGCTCAGCGGCTCTTTACGTGAGGCCACGCTGCCCGCTTGCAGATAGTGAATCTCTTCGCCGCTCAGCTGGCTGTTATCGCGGTTACGGTACATCACATACCAGCCAATGGCGAGGAACATACCCAGCACGCCGATGGTCACGAACATGCCGCGCCAGCCCATCACCAACATCATCGCTGCCAGAATCGGTGGCGCAATCGACAGGCCAATCATCGACGCGGCGTTAAACATGCCCATCGGCATGCCGCGATCTTTGATGTTGAACCAGTCGTTAATTACTTTAACGCCGCACGGGTTCATCGGCGCTTCACCAATCCCCAACCCGATACGCACCAGCACAAACTGGGTGAAGTTATGCACCAGACCGGCAGCGGCCTGGAACAGTGACCAGACAAACATGCCCAGCGCCAGCATGATGCGTGGACCTTTGCGATCCAGCAGTGCACCACATGGCAGCTGCGCTAAGCCGTAGGCCAGCGAGAACGCCGAAAGCAGCACGCCGATCTCCGTGGCCGATAAGCCCAGCTCACCGCGAATGGTCATATTGGCCACCGACAGTGAACTGCGATCGAGATAGTTGATAATGGCCGCAAACAGCAGCAGCAACATGGCGGTAACCTGAATCTTTTTAATGCGCGGTGAGCGCACCACGTCGCCGCGTGCCGGGACAAAGTCTTGCCCGTCTACTACGGATGTTGGCGCGGCGTCACGGCCACGTGCAGATGTATTTTCCATTGCAACCTCCCAGGTATGGGGTCTTATCGTTATCGAGGGTTGGGGTCCTGCGGCAGCGAAACGGTGCTGCCACAACAGATTGCTTTGGAGACTAGAAGTAAACCGGTAGGGATGTTGCGAGGATGTTTCAGATTCGTGCGGGCGCTTCAGAATTGTGGTTTTTAATCGGTTTTTAATTGTACTGACGAATACAGCGAATCATCGACGATTTAGCTGTACCGAGATGGTTATGTAACGCGCACAGGGCTTCAACATCCCGGCGGCTAATTAGCGCAGTCAGAATCGCCATATGCTCCTCCAGTGCCACGATATTACGTTGCTTTAAATCCGTTTCATCCCATTGATAATGCGAATGAAAAATCACCGAGATGATTTCCAGTGACTGATTGAAGAACGGGTTGTTCGCCGCCGACAGAATCAGCGTATGCATCTCTTTATCCAGCGCGGCGAAGTGGCGATAGTTACTGGCGATGGTGTCGCGCATGGCACGGTGACGATCCAACAGGTCACGCGCCTGTATCCAGCGTTCATCCTGGGAAGGCAGGTTCAGAAAGCGAGTAAGCGCATGTGTTTCCAGCATTTCACGCAGTTCGAACAGATTTTCAGCGTAGAGTTGATCAAACTTTTTCATGCGCCAGTGACCCCGCTTTACCGGTTCCAGCAGGTCGTAACGCATAAACCGCAGCAGGAACTCGCGTACCACTACCGGACTGGCCTTGACCTGTTGTGCCAGCTGCAACTCACTAAAACTGTCGCCGGGCATCAGCTGACGCTGGTTAATCAGATTAAAAAACGCCTGTTCAAACAGACGCGCTTGTTGATCGATCGGCGGCGTTAACGCGCTAAACCCATCCTCTTCGCTGGGATCGCGCACGATAACGTAGGTTTCTTCAACTTTATCCAGTACGCCGCGCTCATGCAGATGCTGCAGGGTATGGCGCACGGTGGTGCGGCTGATATTGAACATTTCCGCCAGCGCGGCTTGCGGCGGCAGCGGAGAGCGGATGTGGCGCTTGGCGATGCCTTCCAGCATTTGATTGATCACGTTCTGGCGTAAATTCAGGCTTCGGCTCATGCGCTTCTCCGGTTTTTTATTTATTAAAAACCACACAAAGCCCAAAAAAAGGGCGCTGCCTCACACTTCAGCATGTGCAAACGGCGCGGGTGACTGATTTTCGCCAAAACTGCGACATCAGCACAGGAGAAGCCCATGACAACAATGAAAACCCTGGTGGTTGCCGAGCCGCGCAATATGGTGTGGCAGCAGCGTGAGAAACCGACTCCGGCCGACCAGGAGGTTGTGATTAAACCGATTGCCGCTGGGATTTGCGGCACCGATATTCATGCCTGGGCGGGCAATCAGCCGTTCTTTAGCTATCCACGCGTTCTGGGCCATGAGCTGTGTGGCGAAGTGGTGGAGCTGGGCTGTCGAGTAACGGATTTCAAAGTAGGGCAGCGCGTGGCGCTGATTCCTTATGTTGCTTGTCAGCAGTGCGATGCGTGCCTGAGTGGGAAGACCAACTGCTGCGAGAATATTTCGGTGATTGGTGTACATCAGGACGGCGGTTTCTGCGAGTTCCTCAGCGTGCCCGCCAGCAACCTGTTAGCTGTTGATGATGTAGCGCCGGAAGCTGCGGCACTGATCGAGCCTTTTGCCATCAGTGCACATGCGGTACGTCGTGCGGCGGTGGTAGCGGATGAGCAGGTGCTGGTAGTCGGCGCTGGACCGATTGGCCTTGGCGTGGCGGCGATAGCGGCAGCAGCGGGCGCGCAGGTAGTGGTGGCCGACACCAGCGAACCGCGACGTGCGCATGTCGCAGACAAACTGGGGCTCGCGACCCTCAACCCAATGGCCGAGGATTTCGACACCACGTTGCGTGCGGAGTTTGGCGGGCGTCTGGCGGCGAAAGTGATTGATGCGACTGGCAGCCCGGCGGCGATGAACGGTGCGGTGAAGCTGATTCGTCATGGTGGCACTATTGTGTTTGTCGGCCTGCACAAAGGGGATTTGGTGATCCCGGATATCGAGTTCCATAAACGGGAAACCACCTTGATGGGCAGCCGCAATGCCACGCACGAAGATTTCGCGAAAGTGGGCGAACTGATGGCTTCGGGTCAGCTTCGTGCCGATATCATGCTGAATCGGCATTATGATTTTTCTACTTTGGCGGAGACCTTTGAGTCAGAGGTGATCAACAATCGTGAGTTGATTAAGGGCGTGATTCATTTTTCGAGGTAGTCGGTGCGTATCACTGCGCGCGAATGCGGGCCTGAGCGCTTCCACGTCGTGCCTACGGACCGTTCGGGTAAGGCCGTCCTGGCCAACCCGAACTGCCAGTCGCATCCCTGCGCCTGGCTCCTGGCCCAACGTAAAAGCCTCAGCGCTGCGGATAGCCCTTGCAGCAGCAGAGGCGCTCTGGCCTCAGCCATCGTGCCGTTTTTAACAGCATGCACTGAAGCTGAAGAGCGTGCTGGGGCTGTTCAGGGGAAGAGGCGCGCTCTGGCCTCAACCATAGTGTCCTTTTAAAAGACTGCGTGATCACCCGGCGCTTAACTGGCAAGCATTACGCCATTGATAGCGACCATCAATCTCATGTCCGCAATGCGGCAAAAAAGTGTTCCCGCACTGCTTCGGCATCCACGCCGAGGCACAAGCGCTGTGGGCGTAATCCGGCAAACGGGTCTTCACGTGAGGCGAGGGCGCTGAGACGTCGCACTGTCTGTCCACGGCTGATTCCTTCCGTCACCACACGCACTGGTGCTTCGGTCACGGTAAACGCCTGCGGCAGGGCCAGCCAGGAGAGCGTCAACGTGTCATGCAGCGCCATGCCATCAAACCCTTCCTTTTGCAGACTGTACGTCAGATACGGACGGCATATCGCGCTGAGTACAGGCTGATTTAACTGCCGCACTTCATCGCCCGTAATCAGCACCTTGTGCGTCACATCCAGCGGTAATACCACCACCGGCAGCGCCGAGGCCAGCACTTGATCGGCGGCATGCGGATCTTTCCAGATATTGAATTCGGCAAACGGCGAGACGTTGCCGGAATGGCCGTCGGTGCCAAATGCGCCGCCCATTATTATCAGCTCTTTCACCAATGGAATGATATCCGGCGCCTGATTGATGGCGCTGGCGATATTGGTCAGCGGCCCAATCGCCACGATGGTGATGGCTTGGGGCTGTGCGCGCACGCTATCAATAATGAACTGCACTGCGCTGGGGGCTGCTTCGCTGTGTGAGTTCTCGAACGCATCCCCTAATCCATCCAGGCCGTGCAGCGTAGCGGGCGCAGAAGGGGCTAATGCTAACGGACGGGAGCAACCGCGATATACCGGTGCCTCAATCCCCATCTTCTCGCAGAACAGCCGGGCATTTTTCACTGCTTGCCCGACCGCCACATTGCCAAACACCGTGGTAATCCCCAGCAACCGCTGCGTCCGCGCCGCATACGCCAGCGCAAAGGCATCATCCACGCCAATATCAGTATCAAAAATCAGGGTACGCATCGGGATCTCCATTCATTTTTGTTCTAGAAAATGAGTGATAAACAATCATTGCCACTAGAACATAAAAAGTCTAAATTTAGTCTACTTCGGAGGTGTTTATGAAAATTGAAACAATTAGCTATATCAAAAAAAATGCAGCCGCTCTCGATCTTTCCGAGCCAATTCTTGTGACACAAAATGGTACACCAGCGTATGTTATTGAGTCTTGGGAGGAGCGCCAACAACGTGATGAAACGTTAGCTCTACTCAAGTTGCTGGCGCTTTCGGAAGAAGATAAAGCGGCTGGTAAAGGTATGACTCGCGAACAGTTACTCGAAGGCCTGTGAGGATAATATGGAGCACAAGGATGAGCAGTTCACTATTATTTATCTCCCCACTGTTCGACTAAGTCTGGAAAAGATCTCTGCTTTTCATCGCCGTATAGGCAACGACTACAACGCCATCATTTCGCGAGTGATTGACGAGTTTGAATCACGTGTACGCTATTTCCCTACGAGCTGCCCCGTGAGTTCGCAACTGGCTGATTTAGGTGCCACGCGTTACCGTGAATTCAATAGCAGTGAAAACTACCGCATATTGTTTTCAATTGAAGAGAACGCAGTGTTCGTTCATGTGCTCGTGTCATATAGGCAAAGCATCCAGGATTTATTATTGCGACGTATACTTGTGCATTAATGAAGCACTGATTTCTGATGTATTGTCACCCCCGCTACGCCAGCGTATTATCATGCCGCTAAGGTGATGGCGTGCCACCTTCCCCAACCGCCGTTCTGGAAACAGACGGCTGATGACGCCTGACAACACTCGTATCCCTGTGCGGGAGACGGCGGTGTGTCAGGTGTTTTTCTGTCCTGCCGCGGCCCTGCGCGTAACTCATTTCAGGAGCTCCAAAAGTATGTTGAAGTCGTTACTGGCTGTGATGCTCGGTGGTGCCGTGGGCTGTTCACTGCGCTGGCTTATTTCTCTGCGGTTCAACGCGCTGTTTCCCAATCTGCCACCGGGCACTTTAATGGTGAATCTGGTCGGTGGTTTTATCATCGGTGCAGCGTTGGCGTTTTTTGTCCGCAATCCGCATATTGACCCTTTCTGGAAACTGCTGATTGTCACCGGCTTATGCGGCGGTTTAACCACCTTCTCTACCTTTTCAGCGGAAATTGTCGGCTTGCTGCAAACCGGTAAATACCTGTGGGCGATGTCGAGCGTGATGGTGCATGTGATTGGTTCACTGCTGATGACCTTCGCCGGCTTTGCAGTGGTGAATCTGCTGGGATAAAAGCCCTGCGCATCACGGGCTTGAAATAACTCCTAAGAGGTAGATACTGGTCGGTGTTCTGTTTGCGTGACAAGCAGAACCTGTCACCGATTTATCCGGACGATTAGGGAGCCCGTTGATGCGAAGTAACCCCAAATTCCTTAACCTGGTGTTGTTAAACGGTGAACCTGAACAGAAACTGCGCGCGGCCCGTGCCGCCGGTTTCGATCAGGTCGAAATCTGGCGGGATGATGTGGAGGCCAGTACGCCGCAGCTGGCCCAAGAGTTAAACCTGGGATTTACCAATGTTCAGGTACTGCGCGACTTTACCGGCAGCCCTGACCGCGAACGTTTACAGAAGCGTGAAGAGCTGCGGCAGTTTATCCAGATTGCGCAGTCTATCGGTTGCAACACCATTCAGGCACCGGCCACCACGCGTGATGATTGCGTGGCGGAGCGTATCGATGAAGATCTGCGCTGGATGGCTTCGGAAGCGGCGCGCTATAACATGCGCATCATGTACGAACCGATGGCATGGTGCAGCGTCGACAACACTCTGCCACTGGCCTGGGAACGCTTGCAGCGTCTGGACCAACCGAATATCGGACTGGTGGTCGATCTGTTCCACATCTGTGCTTTGGGCGGCGATGCCTCACAGCTCGATGGCATTCCTGCCGATCGTATCTATGAAGTGCAACTGTGCGACATGGCGGAGATGCCGCCGCAAGCGAAGGGCGCGCTAAGTGATTATGCGCGCCATCAGCGGTTGTTGCCCGGCGACGGCATTATCGAAGTGGAACGCTTTGTCGATAAGCTGAAAAGCGCCAGCTATCGTGGCCCGGTCGGCATTGAAGTGTTTAACGATGGATTAAAAGCGCAGCCACCCGAAGTGGCTGCGCAACAAGCCTGGAAAGCGTTAAATCGCTACTGGCCTTAATCCTGCAAGCACTGGGCGATAAAGGCGGCCGCTTGCATCGCACCCTGTGAAGAGATGGTGTGACCGGTGGCGGCTTCAAAGCGCGCTTCCACCGTCACGCCTGCCGCTTGCAGGCGCTGTGCTGCTGACTCACTCTCACTATACGGAATCACGCCATCCGCTTTGCCGTGAATCAGCAACGCAGGCGTGTGCGATGCCGGGGTTAATGCGCCGTCAAACGACAATCGTCCGGAAAACGCCACCACGCCCGCCAGCGGATGACGGCCCTGTGCCAGTGCATCGAGCGCCATGATCGAACCCTGAGAAAAGCCTACCAGAATCACTTTATCCCACGCGTCCGCCATGCCGTGTTGCGCCATCAACTGTTGCAGTGTCTCATCGAACGCTGCGCGGGCTTCACGCACCCGCGCCGGACGATTTTCTGGGGTAATGCCCGTCAGGCTAAACCACTGATAGCCCATCGCATGTTCAAACGGATAGGGCGCATTCGGCGAGGCAAAAGCCACATCCGGCAGCAGGCTGGCCCAATGCTGGCCGAGTCCTGCCAGATCGTCGCCATTACTGCCCACACCATGTAAAAAAATCACCAACGCTTTTGCCATCGTCCTGCTCCTTAAAGTCCGTAATCCGCCATATCCGGGCCTACTGGCACAATCCCATTTGGGTTCAGCGCCTTAATCGAATAGTAACCCTGCTTGATATGGTCGATGTTCACTGTCTGACGCACACCCGAAACCGCCAGCATACTCTTCAGATAGCGATCGAGCAGCGGATAGTCGCGCAGGCGGCGCAGGTTACATTTGAACAGGCCATGATAGGCGACGTCAAAGCGCACCAGCGTCACGAACAAGCGAATATCGGCTTCGGTCAGGCGCTCGCCCAGCAGGAAAGTGCGGCCATCTTTCAGACGCTGTTCCAGTTCGTCTAACTGGCTGAACACATCATTAAACGCTTGCTGATAGCTCACCTGCGTGGTGGCAAAGCCGGTGCGGTAGACGCCGTTATTAAGGCGTGGGTAGATCGATTCATTGATCGCGTCGATCTCGGTGCGCAGATCCTCTGGATAAAGATCGAGGCTGTTGTCTGCCAGATCGCCAAACCCGCTGTTCAACATACGCAGGATGTCAGCAGATTCGTTGTTCACGATGGTCTGCGTCTTTTTATCCCACAGTACCGGCACCGTGGCGCGGCCGGTAAAGTCAGCATCGGCGCGGGTATATAACTCATGGATGTATTCGGCTTTGTTGAGCCAGTCACGATCAGCACCCGGATAGTCGCCGAAGTGCCAGCCCTGCGCACCCAGCTGCGGCTCCACCACCGAAACGCTGATCACTTTCTCCAGTCCTTTCAGGCTGCGTGCTACCAGCGTGCGTGATGCCCATGGGCAGATCAGTGCCACATACAAATGATAGCGATCCGGCTCGGCGGCAAATTCGCTCGAGCCGTCTGCGGTGATCCAGTGGCGAAAACTGGATGTCTGACGGACAAATCCGCCCTGTTTATCGGTGGCTTGAACCGGGTGCCACTCTGCGCTCCACTTACCGTTAACCAACATATGCTCGACTCCTCTCTGGTGATGGAGTGAGCATACCGCGCTGCTGGTTGGGTGATAATCCGGGCAAAATGGCTTTCATTGCTTCCAAATTGGAAGGAATCAGCCGGGAGGATGCTGCTGGAAATGATCGGCGAGGAAATCAATCAGTAAGCGGGTTTTCTGCGCCAGATGGCGAGCGGGGGGATAGAGGGCAAACAGGCCCATCGGCGGCGTGGCGAAGTTATCCAGTAGCGAGACGATCTCGCCGCGTTGTAGCGCAGGTGCGGCAATAAAACCCGGTAAACGTGCGATACCCAATCCGGCGATGGCTGCTTGTAAACAGGCTTCGGTATTGGAGAAACACAGGCGGCCGCGAATCGGCATGCTGACACTGTCGCCGCAGGGCGTCACAAACGGCCAGTGCCAGGGATCGCGGAAGTTGGTGTCGCTAATACACTGATGTGTCGCCAGATCGCGCCAGTGCTGCGGTGTGCCTTGTTGCAGCAGATAGCCCGGCGAAGCTGCTACGCGAATCGGCACATCGCCCAAACGACGTGCAATCAGGCTACTGTCATCTAATTTACCAATGCGAATCGCCATATCGAAGCCTTCATCGACGATGTTCACTGCACGATCGGAGAAGTTAACGTCCAGTTCAATCAACGGATAGTGACGCGCAAATGCGACCAATACGCTGGCGAGCACCGCCGTACCAAAGGTACCAGGTGCACTGATTTTTAAGCGGCCCGTTGGCGTGGTGGCATTTTCGCGCACCGTGGCATCCAGCGTGTCGAAAGCATCCAGCAGGGTTTTCACCCGCTCATAATAGGCGCGACCCACTTCAGTGGCTGAGAGTGCACGCGTGCTGCGCTTGAACAACTGTACGCCGAGTTCCTGCTCCAGCCGGGAAACCAGCTTGGAGGCCTGCCCGCTGCTGGTGCCCAGTCGCTCGGCCGCCCCGGCAAAGCTGCCCACTTCCAGCACCGCGACAAACATGCGGTCACAATCAAGACGATCCATGGCGGTTCCTGAACTGCGAAAAAGGTGAGTATACACATTCGTTATCGAGGCACGGTAAATCGTGCTGCTATCACTGATTGCCAAATGCGACAATATGTCGCACAATCACTTCTGTTGTACGTCTGGCAATGACGTATCAATGGAACCACCCTCACAACAACGTATCGGGTGACGACAATAAGAGGTTTAAATATGGCAACCAGCGTCCGCTTAGACGATGATTTTGTTGAAGATGTGAAAACACATGCAGAAGCCATGAGCCGCAGCGTGCCTAAGCAGATTGAGCATTGGGCGAAGATTGGTCGCATCGCAGAGGATAACCCCGATCTGACGTTCTCCTTCATCAACGAAATCTTACTGGCTAAAGCAGAAATGGATAACGGCAAGGTCAAAAAATATGTGCGCAGAAAAGACCGGACAGGAAGTTGAGATTTTTCAGACCCGCCGTTTTGAGAAGGCTTTTAACCGCCTGACGGAACAGGATCAGGAGGGTGTTGATCAAGAGATTGACCGCATTATTGCTAACCCAGAGATCGGTGAACGCAAAAAGGGCGACCTGAGCTATCTCTGGGTGCACAATTTTTATCTGAGCAAGCAGCAATATCTGTTGGGTTATAGCTGGGTCGATCAGAGACTGGAAATTTATCTTCTGAGCCTCGGTACACACGAAAATTATTATGACGACCAGAAGCAACATCGTAAAAACGACCTGAAACTCATCGGCTAACAGAGTCGCTTCCTTAAGCGGTGGAAGCGTCCTTTCCAATCCAAACCCCTCCGGCGTGATTCATGCCAATAGATGGTCGATGCACATTCAGTGCGCCCCCTCTTTTCCCCTGCGACAAAACCTGTTGAACTAGCTGTTCGCCTTAAGCTGGCCGGGAGCCATGCATGTCTTTGCTTCACCTGTCATCGCTGGCGGAGATTTCCGCCCTCGAATGGGATGCGCTGTTACCTGACGATCAACCGTTTTTACGCCATGCCTTTCTGCTCACGCTGGAAGAGAGCGGCAGCGTGCGGCCGGAAAACGGCTGGCAGCCGGATCACCTGTTGTGGCGTGAAAAGGGCGTGCTGAGCGCCGCGCTACCGGGCTATCGCAAACGCAATTCGCAAGGTGAATACGTCTTTGATCACGCATGGGCTGATGCCTGTCACCGCGCCGGCATTCCATACTATCCAAAGTGGCTGGGGGCGATTCCGTTCAGCCCGGTTACGGGTGCGCGTTTATTGGGCGAGCAAGCCGCCATCAGCCAGCTGCTCGCAGCGTTACCCGATGAACTGCTGCAAAACGGCCTGAGCGGCGCACATATCAATTTCACCACGCCGTTTGCCTACGATGTGATGGAGCAGCAGCCCGACTGGCTGGCGCGTCTCGGCATCCAGTATCACTGGCACAACAAAGGCTACCGCGATTTTCAGGATTTCCTCGACACGCTGATGTCACGCAAACGCAAACAGCTGCGTAAAGAGCGCGAACAGGTGGCGAGCAGTGGTTTTGAGTTCAACTGGTATCGTGGTGACGAACTCAGCGAAGATCAGTGGGATTTCGTCTACACCTGCTACGCCAACACCTATGCGGTGCGCGGGCAGCGTCCTTATCTCACGCGGCAATTCTTCAGCCTGCTGGCCGAACGCATGCCGCGATCGATTCGCGTGGTGATCGCCACGCTGCAGGGGCATCCGGCGGCCATGGCGTTCTATCTGGTGGATGGCAACTCGCTGTACGGGCGTTACTGGGGCTGCCTGGCGGAGTTCGATCGCCTGCACTTTGAAACCTGCTTCTATCAGGGCATGGATTTTGCGATTGCCGAGGGATTACAGCGTTTTGATGCGGGAGCGCAAGGCGAGCACAAACTGGTGCGCGGCTTCGAACCGCAGATCACTCATTCCTGGCACTACCTGTGCCATCCGGGATTGCGTGAAGCCGTAGAAGAGTATTTAGTGCAGGAGCGGGCAGGGATCCGCGCCTATGCCATTGAAGCGCGCGAAGCCCTGCCATATCGACGCGGCGATTAATCTTCGCCGACAAAACCACCGGTCTGATGCTGCCACAGGCGCGCGTAAAGTCCATTGTGCGCCAGTAGTTCGCGGTGGTTGCCCATCTCAACAATCTCACCTTTATCCAGCACCACCAGTCGATCCATTTTGGCGATAGTAGAAAGACGGTGCGCGATGGCAATCACCGTTTTGCCCTGCATCAGCATTTCCAGACTCTCCTGAATCGCCGCTTCTACCTCGGAATCGAGTGCGGAAGTGGCCTCATCCATGATCAGAATCGGCGCATCTTTCAGCAGCACGCGGGCGATGGCGATACGTTGACGCTGACCGCCGGACAGTTTCACGCCGCGCTCACCCACATGCGCATCCAGCCCGGTACGGCCCTGTGGATCGGACAGCAGCGGAATGAACTCATCGGCGCGGGCGCGGATAATCGCCGCCTGCAGCTCGTCTTCGGTGGCGTTTGGGCGCCCGTACAGCAGGTTTTCACGAATCGAACGGTGCAGCAGCGACGTGTCTTGAGTGATCATGCCAATCTGGCCGCGCAGGCTCTCCTGCGTGACTTCGGCGATGTTGTGATCGTCAATCAGGATGCGCCCGCCGTTGATGTCATATAGCCGCAGCAGCAGATTCACCAGCGTTGATTTGCCCGCGCCGGATGGCCCAATCAGGCCGATTTTTTCGCCCGGTTTGATATTCAGGTTGAGGCGATTAATCACCTGGCGGCTGCCGCCGTAATCAAAGCGCACATCTTCAAAGCGGATCTGACCCTGCGTTACCTGCAGGTTTTTCGCCTGCGGCTCATCCTGTACGCTGAGCGGCTGCGCGATGGTGTTTAATCCATCCTGCACCATGCCGATATTTTCAAAGATGCCGTTCACCACCCACATGATCCAGCCGGACATGTTCACTAAGCGGATCACCAGACCGGTGGCCAACGCAATCGCACCGACGCTGATCAGCGACTGGCTCCACAGCCACAATGCCAGGCCAGAAGTGCTGACAATCAGCAGACCATTCAGCGTCGACAGCGTGATATCCATGGTGGTGACCATGCGGCTGGCGTGCTGGGTTTTGTCGGTCTGCTCCTGAATCGCTTCGCGCGCGTAGCGTTTTTCCAGATCGTTGTGCGCGAACAGTTTGATGGTGGCGATATTGGTATAGCCATCGACGATGGTGCCCATCAGTTTGGAGCGCGCCTCGGAAGAGACCACCGAGCGCTGCTTTACGCGCGGCACAAAGAAGCTCAGTGAGACGCTATACGCCACAATCCAGATAATCAGCGGAATCATCAGGCGCCAGTCGGCCTCGGCAAACAGCACCAGCGAAGTCACCGCGTAAATCACCACATGCCAGATGGCATCCACCAGTTGCACTGCGGAATCGCGCAGGGAGTTACCGGTCTGCATAATCCGCTGGGCGATGCGCCCGGCGAAATCGTTCTGGAAAAAGTTCAGGCTTTGGCGCAACACGTAGTTGTGATGCTGCCAGCGGATCATGCTGGTCATGCTCGGGTTGATACTCTGATGCACCAGCATATCGTGCAGCGCGATAATCACCGGCCGCAGAATCAGCGCGACAAACCCCATCCACAACA
The DNA here is from genome assembly GCA_000773965.1 of Enterobacter cancerogenus. Taxonomy (GTDB): domain Bacteria; phylum Pseudomonadota; class Gammaproteobacteria; order Enterobacterales; family Enterobacteriaceae; genus Pantoea; species Pantoea communis. The sequence continues at coordinate 130,720 of JRUP01000001.1, read as the reverse complement.
GCACCTGCCAGTTGTCGGTGAACAGCGTGGCGGGCGTCGAGTGATTGACCAGATCGATGATGCGGCTGAGATAGCTGAACAGCGCCACTTCAATCAGTGCCTGGGCCAGTCCGACGATCAATAGCGCGACAAAACTCGGCCACACCTGTCGCAGATAGTAGAGGTAAAACGGCCAGACGCTGGAGGGTGGAGAATCGGTTGGTGCATCCTGGAAAATATTGATAAAACGTTCAAAACGACGATACAACATAAAGTCACTCTTCCGTTTGGTAAGAGTTAACAGCTTAGTGCAAGTGAAAGGGATTACCGACATGGATCTGATCATTCGCGGTCGCGAACCGGCCGATGCGGCCGCTTATCAACGTCTTTACAGCCACCCCGAAGTGTATCGCTGGACCACGCAGCTGCCGTTTCCCAGCGTGCAAACCTGGCAGAAAAAATTCGAAAACATGGACGCAGCGGGCTATATCGGTTTCGTGGCCGAGATTGATGGGCAGATGGTGGGCGAGCTGACGCTGTTTGTCGAACAGCGCCCGCGTACGCGTCACAGCATCAGTTTTGGTATCAGCGTCGATCCAGCGTTTGGCGGGCGGGGTATCGGTGAGAAACTGATTCGCAACGCCATCGACTATGCCTTTAACTGGCTCGGTGTGGTGCGTATTGAGCTGGAAGCGTTTCATGACAACGCGCATGCGATACGGTTGTACCAGCGCCTCGGCTTTGAGCAAGAGGGCGTGAAACGTAAAGCCTGCCTGCGTGAGGGGGAGTATCACGACATCGTGGTCATGGCGAAACTGCGGGAGTAATCGTGGATTGCGCAATACATTGCGCCGTCGCAGGACGGCGCGGTTTATCGCCGGTATTGGCCTTAATTACTGACTCTTCTCCACGTACTTCTGCATATTCTCTTTGGTCACCAGTTCAAACGGGATCCACACGTGTGAATCCACTTTCTCGCCTTTCATCAGCTTTTGCGCCACATCCACCGAGGCTTTGCCCTGACCAATCGCATCCTGGAACACGGTGACCTGCATTTTGTCCTGCGCCATGGCTTTCAGGCCATCCGGCGTGGCATCAATACCGCCCACCAAAATTTTCTTGTTGCTCTTCGCCAGCGCCATCGCGGCACCGATTGCCATTTCATCGTTGTTAGCGGCAACGATATCAATCGCTTCGCCGTTGCCGATCCAGTTGAGCATCAAATCCATGCCTTCGTTACGTGCATAGTTCGCTGGCTGCTTCTGCACCACTTTCATGCCCGGATATTTCGCCACCACCTGCTCGACATCTTTGGTGCGTTGCAGTGCGCCTGCGTCGGTCAGATTGCCGATCATGATCGCCACATTGCCTTTGTAGTTGGCCATTTTTGCCAGCGCTTCCATCTGCAAGGTGCCAGATTCGCGCTCGTCTGAACCGACAAATACCACGCCCGCCGGCAGCGATTTGTCGCCTGGTGTGCGGTTCACATATACCAGCGGGATTTTCGCCTGCTGCGCCAGTTTGGTCAGCTGCGGTGTGCTGGCGGAATCCACCGGATCGACGATGATGGCATCAACGCCCGCGCCGATAAAACTCTGCACCTGATCGGTCTGACGGCCAACGTCGCCGCGCGCATCTTCAAATTGCACATCGAGCCCGCGCGCTTTGGCCTCTTTATCAATCGACTGGCGAATAATGGTTAAAAAGTTCTGATCGAAATACGCCATTGATACGCCGATCTTTTCTGCCAACGCCGAGGCAGAGCTGGACAGCAGGCCAAGCAACAGTATCGCCTTGAGGGTTTTCATCGCGGACTCCAGGGTAAGCTTGTTATTAGAATGAATGTTTCAATGAGAGTGAAAATGGCTCAATGAAATCATTTTCAGACTACGAGGCGGTAAGGACCCTGACAATCAACATGTATGGATTTTGCAGCTAAGCGCACACTTTGCTCGCGGGTGCATCATGCTGGCGGCCTCCTATGACGAGCGGGCAAATGATGATTTGCAGCCTCATAGTGATGTTGCGAAGGTTTTTCTCAGAGCTGGCGCACATTCCGGCGTAAAAGCATCGGCTTATTTAAGGTTCTGTGCAGCGCCGCACCCTGCTTTGTGGCAGATGCCAAAACCAGCGCAAAAAAGCCGCGCGGATTCCTCCATTCGCACAATGACCACCTCGCATCTGGCTCTCTATAGTTGCTGAACAGTGAAATTTAAGCGGTATTCCTGAACATCATCGCTTCGGAGCAGGACGCTCCTTCATCAAGGGGTTCAGCCATGTTACTAAGCAAAAACCGCAATGAGAACAGTCATGTGCGTATTTGGATCCTCTGTTTGATCCTGTTCCTGTCCGTGGTGGCCTATGCCGATCGTTCGATCCTGTCGATCTCTGGATCGGCGATCAAAGAGGAGTTCGGTTTATCAGCGATCCAGCTGGGCCTGATCCTCTCGGCATTCAGCTGGGCTTATGTGATCGGCCAGATCCCCGGTGGGATTTTCCTTGACCGCTTCGGTACGAAAAAAGTCTATGGCGTGACTTTAGCGCTGTGGTCGGTTTCGACCATTTTAATGGGCTTTATTGGCGAGTTTTCCAACGGCATGACCATGGCGCTGACGCTGATGTTTGCGCTGCGTTTTGCCCTCGGACTGATTGAAGCACCGAGCTTTCCGGCCAACGCGCGTGCGGTGATCATGTGGTTCCCCGGTGCCGAACGCGGTCGTGCTTCGTCGCTGTTTGCCTCGGCGCAGTACTTCGCCGTTGCCATCTTCTCGCCGCTGTCCGGCTGGCTGGTATCGCGCTTTGGCTGGGAGTGGCCATTCTTTGTGCTGGGCGGTATTGGCGTGCTGGCGGTGTTTGTGTGGGGTTGGTATATGCGCAGCCCGAAACAGCATCCGCATGTATCAGCCGCAGAGCTGAAATACATTGAGGAGGGCGGTGCGCTGGTGGATATCGATTCAGCACAAACGCTCAAAGCACGTCCACCCTTGAGCAAAGCGATGTTTAAAACCTTGCTCAGCAATCGCATGCTGTGGTGCGCCTATATCGGGCAATACTGCATCATTGCGCTCAGCTACTTCTTTATCACCTGGTTCCCGATTTACCTGGTGCAGGCACGCGGCATGAACATCATGGAAGCGGGCTTTGCCACCATCGCCCCGGCGCTGTTTGGCTTCCTGGGCGGCATCAGCGGCGGTTACATCTCTGACAAGTTGCTGGCTAACGGCTGGAGCCTGTCGTGGGCGCGTAAAACGCCGTATATCGTCGGCATGCTGATGGCCGCCTCGCTGATTCTGGCGGCGGTGATCCCGACCAATGCCGGCATTATCGCCATTATGTCGTTTGCCTTCTTCGGTAAAGGCGTGGCGGCGGGCGCGGGTACCTGGACCATTGTTAGCGATACCGCACCGAAAGAAGCAGTAGGTCTGGCGGGCGCGATCTTCAATGGCATCGGCAATATGGCTGGATTTATCACGCCACTGCTGTTCGGCATCATCGTCGGTTTGACCGGCAGCTACAGTATTGGGTTGGTGTTCGTTGGCGCGCATTGCATCGTCGCGGCGCTGCTGTTCCTGCTGGTGATGGGCCCGATTGAACGTGTCGGTGACGAGCAGGATTCGTCTGCAACATCTTACGAAAATCAGGGGAAACAAGATGGGATCAAAGCCGTTTAACGTATTGCTAAAAGGGCCGCTGTTGGCGCAGCGGCTGCAGGATAATCTGGATGCGCACTTCACCACTTCGCGCTTGTGGCAACAGGAGGATCAGGCGGCGTGGCTGGCAGAGCACGGTGCCAGTATTGATGCGCTGGTGACCAGCGGCAATGCGTTGATGGGAGCAAGTGCTGAGCTACTGGCGCAGTTGCCCAATCTGAAGGTGATTTGCAGTAACGGCGTGGGCTATGACGCGATAGACATTGCTGCCGCCGAAGCGCGTGGCATTGTGGTGACCAACACGCCAGGCGTTTTAAACAGCTGCGTGGCGGATACCGGCATGGCGCTGCTGCTGGATGTGGCGCGCCGCATCAGCGCGTCAGATCGTTATGTGCGCGCCGGTAACTGGCAAGCGAAAGGGCGCTATCCGTTGACCACCAAAGTGGGCGGTAAAGTGTGCGGGATTGTCGGTCTGGGCGGGATTGGTAAAGAGCTGGCGAAGCGCGCTCAGGCGTTTGATATGGATGTGCATTTTTACAACCCGCGTTCACGCCCGGATGTGCCCTACACGCGCCACGATTCGCTGTTATCACTGGCAAAGCAGGCGGATTTTCTGGTGCTGACCATACCCGGCGGTGCCGCCACACATCATCTGGTGAATGCTGAAGTGTTACGTGCGCTGGGGCCGAAAGGCTTTTTAATCAACATTGCGCGCGGCAGTGTGGTGGATGAGCAGGCGTTGATTGCGGCGCTCGAAGCCGGTGAGATTGCGGGTGCCGGTTTGGATGTGTTCGAGCATGAGCCGGCGGTGCCTGCTGCGTTACTGCAGCGTGATGATGTGGTGATCACTCCGCATCTCGCCAGCAGCACCCATGAAACCATGGCGGCGATGGCAGATTTGGTGTTTGAAAACCTGCTGGCGTTTTCGCAGGGTGAAGCGGTGTTAACGCGGGTGGTGTAGATTCTGTCTCATGATAAATCGCGCCGTCACCAATGCCATCAGGCAAACGTAGCGGTGCAAATTCATTGCGCTAATCCAAATCACTTCCCCTCTCACAGATCGCACAAATCACTCCTGAAGATTATTTGCTCAGCTGCCGATACCTCTCCTTACCATCCACTGATATTAAGGAGAGATATCGTGATAAAGCTGATTACCGTTGACGAACTGCGGCAAGGAATGTTCATCCACAAACTGGAGGTTTGGTGGCTCAAGGACAAACGCATTCGCAACCAAATGCTGATCACCGATAAACGCCAGATCGCGATGATCCGCAACGAAGGGATCCAGCAAATCTGGATCGATCTCGATAAGTCGGTGCAGGCACCTGCGAAGCCTGCGCCGAAGAAAGCCATTCCGCAAACCCCATTTTTCCAGGAACTGGATCAGGCACAAACCATCTTCAATCAGGGCAAGCCACAGGTGCTGGCGATGTTCAACGAGGCGCGTATGGGTCAGGGGCTGGACCTCAACTATACGATGGACCTGGTGGACGATATTGCCGGATCGATTACCCGTGAACCCACTGCGCTGCTCAGCGTGGCGCGGCTGAAAAATCACGACGATTACACCTATCTGCACTCTATGGCGGTGTGCGGGTTGATGATCTCGCTGGGCAAAAAAATGGGGCTCGATGAACACCAGCAGCGGCGCGTGGGCATGGGTGGATTGCTGCATGATGTCGGCAAATCGGCAGTGCCGCTAGAGATCCTCAATAAACCCGGCAAGCTCACCGACGAGGAGTTCACCATCATGCGCGAGCATCCGATTATCGGTGCACAGATGCTGATGGAGGCTGATGCAGGGGAAGACCTGTTAGATATTGCGCTGCATCACCACGAAAAAGTCGATGGCAGCGGTTACCCCCACAAACTGAAAGGCGAAGAGATTTCGCTGTTTTCTCGTATGGCCGCGGTATGCGATGTCTATGATGCGGTGACCTCTAATCGTCCCTACCGTAAGGGCTGGACCCCCGCCGAAGCGATGCACAATATGCTGAGCTGGCGCGGTCACTTCGACAATACGCTGCTGCACGCCTTCGTGCGCACCATCGGCATTTATCCGGTGGGATCGCTGGTGCGACTGGCCTCCGGGCGCGTGGCGCTGGTGGTGCAGGCCGGTGAAAAATCGCTGTTAAAACCCAAAGTGCATGTGTTCTGGTCTTTACACGCGCAACGTGAAGTGAAGCCGGAAGAGCTGGATCTCGGTGATTCGTTCTGCACCGACAGTATCACGGGGGCCGAAGACAATAGCCTGTGGCAGAACGTCGACCTTAATCGCATCTGGGCACTGGAAACCGCTTAATTCGACAGCATTTTTATACTTTCTTTACGCCGGATTCCCGCCTTTTTACCCCTTCTTTATGCCGCGCCGCGCATGCTTGCAGCACTACCAAATCCTCTGGAGGTTGCTGTGAGCGTGGGCGTGATTGCCGGCATCGTGCTGGTGTTTATCTTGTTGGGCTACCTGATTTATGCCCTGCTTAATGCGGAGGCATTCTGATGGCTGCGAATGCGTTTTTACTGATTGCGGTCTATCTGCTGGTGCTGATGGTACTGGCACAACCGCTGGGGCGTTTTCTTGCGGTGTTAGTGGCTGACAAGCCGCTGTTGCCGCGTACCGAGCGGGCGCTGTGGCGGCTGGCCGGTGTGGAGAGTGGCGCCATGCGCTGGCCGCACTATCTGCTGGCGATCCTGCTGTTCAACGCGCTGGGGTTCTTATTATTGCTGGCGATTTTGATGTCGCAGGGGTCGCTGCCGCTCAACCCGCAACACTTGCCTAATCTAAGCTGGGATCTGGCGCTCAACACCGCCGTCAGCTTTGTCACCAACACCAACTGGCAGGCTTACGCGGGCGAAAGCACGGTGAGCTATTTTAGCCAGATGGCGGGCCTTACGGTGCAAAACTTCCTGTCGGCGGCGACCGGCATCGCGGTGGCCTTTGCGCTGATTCGCGGTTTTGCCAATCGCTCACTGGAAACGCTGGGCAACGCCTGGCGCGACCTGACACGTATCACGGTGTATGTGCTGCTGCCGATCAGCCTGCTGATAGCGCTGTTCTTTGTTTATCAGGGCAGCATCCAGACGTTTGAGCCTTATCACGCACTCACCACGCTGGAAGGGGCGAAGCAAACGCTGCCACTCGGTCCGGTGGCTTCGCAGGAAGCGATCAAAATGCTCGGCACCAACGGCGGCGGCTTCTTTAACGTTAACTCAGCCCATCCGTTTGAAAACCCGACCGCGCTGACCAACTTTGTGCAGATGCTGAGTATCTTTCTGATCCCTGCGGCGCTGTGCTTCACCTTCGGTCAGCATCTGGGCGACCGCCGTCAGGGCCACATGCTGCTGTGGGCGATGACCATCATGTTTGTGCTGGCGGTGGTTACCGTGATGTGGGCAGAGCTGCGCGGTAATCCGCACTTCCTGGCACTCGGTGCAGACAGCGCCATCAACATGGAAGGCAAAGAGACGCGCTTTGGCATCCTCAACTCCAGCCTGTTTGCGGTGATCACCACCGCAGCCTCGTGCGGTGCGGTGAATGCCATGCATGACTCCTTTACTGCCCTCGGCGGCATGGTGCCGATGTGGCTGATGCAGCTGGGTGAAGTGGTGTTCGGCGGCGTCGGTGCCGGGTTGTACGGCATGCTGCTGTTTGTGCTGCTCGGGGTGTTTATCGCCGGTCTGATGATTGGTCGCACACCTGAATACATGGGTAAAAAAATCGACGTGTGGGAGATGAAAATGACCGCACTGGCGATTCTGGTGACGCCTACCCTGGTGCTGCTGGGGACCGCACTGGCAATGATGACGGATGCAGGGCGCGCCGGTATGGCGAATCCAGGCATCCACGGCTTCAGCGAAGTGCTGTATGCCGTTTCGTCTGCATCTAACAACAACGGCAGTGCTTTTGCCGGTTTGAGCGCCAACACCCCGTTCTGGAACCTGTTGCTGGCCTTCTGCATGTTGGTGGGACGCTTCGGCATCATCATTCCGGTGATGGCGATCGCTGGCTCACTGGCGGCGAAGAAAATCCAGCCGGTGGGCAACGGTACGTTACCGACCCACGGTCCATTGTTTATCGCGCTGCTGATTGGCACCGTATTGCTGGTGGGGGCACTGACCTTTATCCCCGCACTGGCTCTCGGCCCGGTGGCGGAACATCTGCAATTAATTCAGGGATAACGGAATCATGAGTCGTCAACAACTGGCGCTGTTTGATGCAGCGCTGACGAAAACCGCGGTGCTGGATGCGGTGAAGAAACTCGATCCGCGCGTGCAGTTTCGCAACCCGGTAATGTTCCTGGTGTGGCTCGGCAGCGTGCTGACCTCGCTGCTGGCCATCGGCATGCTGACAGGCCATCTGAGCGGCAACGCCGGGTTTACCGCCGGTGTCGCCATCTGGCTGTGGTTCACGGTGCTGTTTGCTAACTTCGCTGAAGCGCTGGCGGAAGGGCGCAGCAAAGCGCAGGCTAACAGCCTGAAAGGCATCAGCAAAACCAGCGATGCGAAAAAGCTGGCTGAGCCACGTCATGGCGCGCAGTGGCAGCCGGTAGCGGCAGACACCTTGCGTAAAGGCGACGTGGTGCTGGTGGAAGCGGGTGACATCATCCCGTGTGACGGCGAAGTGCTGGAAGGCGGCGCTTCCGTGGATGAGAGTGCGATTACCGGCGAATCGGCGCCGGTGATCCGTGAATCCGGCGGCGATTTTTCGTCGGTAACGGGCGGTACGCGCATTCTTTCTGACTGGCTGGTGATCCAGTGCAGCGTCAATCCGGGCGAAACCTTCCTTGATCGCATGATTGCCATGGTCGAAGGTGCCAAACGCCGCAAAACGCCGAACGAGATCGCGCTGACCATTCTGCTGGTGTCGCTGACCATCGTGTTCCTGCTGGCAACCGCAACCTTGTGGCCGTTCTCCGCTTATGGCGGCACGCCGGTGAGCGTGACGGTACTGGTGGCATTGCTGGTGTGCCTGATTCCGACCACCATCGGCGGCTTGCTGTCGGCGATTGGCGTGGCGGGGATGAGCCGCATGCTCGGTGCTAATGTCATCGCCACCAGCGGTCGTGCGGTGGAAGCTGCGGGCGACGTCGATGTGCTGATGCTGGATAAAACCGGCACCATCACGCTGGGTAACCGCCAGGCGACGCAGTTTATGCCTGCACCTGGCGTCACCGAGCAGCAGTTAGCGGACGCCGCGCAGCTGGCCTCGCTGGCGGATGAAACCCCGGAAGGGCGCAGCATCGTGGTGCTGGCGAAGCAAAAATTTAACCTGCGCGAACGCGATCTCAGCAGCATGGGCGCGAGTTTTATTCCGTTTTCGGCGCAAACGCGCATGAGCGGCGTCAACGTGCAGGATCGTCTGATTCGTAAAGGGGCCGTTGACGCGGTTCGCCGCCATATCGAAGCCAACAACGGCCGTTTCCCGGCAGAAGTGAACGCCAGCGTCGAAGAAGTGGCGCGCGCGGGTGGCACACCACTGGTGGTGGCCGAAGGCGCACTGGTGCTGGGCGTGGTGGCGCTAAAAGATATCGTCAAAGGCGGCATCAAAGAACGTTTTGCCGAGCTGCGCAAAATGGGCATCAAGACGGTGATGATTACCGGCGATAACCCGCTGACGGCGGCGGCCATCGCGGCAGAAGCGGGCGTGGATGATTTCCTCTCGGAAGCGACGCCGGAAGCCAAGCTGGCACTGATCCGCCAGTATCAGGCGGAAGGGCGTTTAGTGGCGATGACCGGCGATGGCACCAACGACGCCCCCGCGCTGGCGCAAGCCGACGTGGCAGTGGCGATGAACTCGGGCACGCAGGCGGCAAAAGAGGCCGGGAACATGGTCGATCTCGACTCCAACCCCACCAAACTGCTGGAAGTGGTGCACATCGGTAAACAGATGCTGATGACGCGCGGTTCGCTGACCACCTTCAGTATCGCCAACGACGTGGCGAAGTATTTCGCCATCATCCCGGCGGCGTTTGCGGCCACCTATCCGCAGCTCAATATGCTGAACGTGATGCACCTGCACTCACCGAACTCAGCGATTCTGTCGGCGGTGATTTTCAACGCGCTGGTGATTGTGTTCCTGATTCCGCTGGCGCTAAAAGGCGTGAGCTACCGTCCGATGAGTGCTGCCGCGCTGCTGCGTCGCAACCTGTGGATTTACGGTGTCGGCGGATTAGTGGTGCCGTTTATCGGTATTAAAGCCATCGACCTGCTGCTGACGCTGTTTGGTCTGGTTTAAGGAGAAGAGAAATGAGTCAGTTACGTCCGGCTATTGTATTGTTAATACTGCTGACGCTGTTAACCGGCGCGGTCTATCCGCTGCTGACCACCGGCTTAGCGCAGTGGTGGTTTCCGTCACAGGCCAACGGTTCGTTGATTGAGCAGGATGGCGCGGAGCGCGGTTCCGATTTGATTGGTCAGGTGTTTACGCAGCCCGGCCATTTCTGGGGCCGCCCATCAGCGACCGGCGATGCGCCCTATAACGCATTGGCCTCCAGCGGCAGCAACCTGGCGGCGAGCAATCCGGCATTGGACAAAGCGGTGGCCGAGCGCGTGGCTGCGCTGCGCACCGCCAATCCACAGGCTCCAACTGCGGTACCGGTTGAGCTGGTGACCGCATCGGCGAGTGGGCTCGATCCGGATATTTCGCCAGAAGCCGCACTGTGGCAGGCACCGCGTGTGGCGGCAGCGCGCAATATGGCGCTGAAGGATGTGGAAGCGCTGATTGCCCGTAACACTGAGCGTCCGCTGCTGCCGTTTATCGGTGAAGAGACGGTGAACGTGTTGCGGCTGAATATGGCGCTGGATGCGCTGCAGGGATAATTGATTGATAGCGCGATTTATCGCGCTTTTCACGACGGATAACTGATGAACGACGAAATCACCCGCCCCGATCCCGATGCGCTGTTGCTGAATCACAGCGACAGCCATCGCGGTAAGCTGAAAATCTACTTTGGCGCCTGTGCGGGCGTGGGGAAAACCTTCGCCATGCTGCAGGAGGCACAGCGTTTACGTGCGCAAGGCCTCGATGTGCTGGCGGGTGTGGTGGAAACCCATGGACGTGAAGAAACCGCTGCGCTGCTCAACGGCCTGGCGGTTTTGCCACGTCGCGCCACCGGGCGTTCACGGCACGCTGAATTCGACCTCGATGCGGCATTGGCTCGCCATCCGGCGGTGATTCTGATGGACGAACTGGCGCACACTAATGTGCAGGGTTCGCGTCATCCCAAGCGCTGGCAGGACATCGAGGAGTTGCTGGAAGCGGGCATCGACGTGATCACCACCGTCAACGTGCAGCATCTGGAAAGCCTCAACGATGTGGTTGGTGGCGTGACCGGCATTCAGGTGCGCGAAACCGTACCCGATCCGTTTTTCGATAGCGCCGATGAGGTGGTGCTGGTGGATCTGCCACCGGACGATCTGCGTCAACGGCTGAAAGAGGGCAAAGTCTACGTCGGCGATCGCGCTGAGCGCGCGATTGAAAACTTCTTCCGCAAAGGCAACCTGTTTGCCCTGCGCGAACTGGCGCTGCGCCGCACCGCGGACCGCGTGGACGACCAGATGCGAGCCTGGCGCGACCAGCAGGGCCGCGACAAAGTCTGGCACACACGTGACGCCATTTTATTGTGCATCGGCGACGACACCGGCAGTGAAAAACTGGTGCGCACCGCCGCGCGTTTAGCCGCGCGCCTCGGCAGCGAGTGGCACGCGGTGTACGTAGAAACGCCGCGTCTGAATCGCCTGCCGGAAGCGCGTCGTCGTGCCATTCTGCGCACGCTGCAACTGGCCCAAGAGCTGGGTGCGGAAACCGCCACCCTGTCCGATCCCGATGAAGCCCGCGCCGTGCTGCGTTATGCGCGCGAGCATAATCTCGGCAAAATCGTCACCGGTCGTCAGCCGCAACGGCGCTGGCGGCGCGACAGTTTTGCCCAGCGTTTGGGCCAGCTTGGCCCAGACCTCGATTTGCTGGTGGTGGCACTGGACGAACCGGTGCGCGACGCGCCGCATCCGATGGGCGGTAAACAGGCCAACAGTGATAAGTGGCGGCTGCATCTGCGCGGCTGCCTGATGGCGATTGCGCTGTGTATGCTGGTCACCATTGTCGGCCGCTGGCTGCTGGTGGAGTTCGATCCGGCCAACGGCGTGATGATTTATCTGTTAGCCGTGGTGTTAGTCGCGCTGCGCTTTGGCCGCTGGCCCTCGGTGTTTGCCACGGTGATCAACATCCTGGCTTTTGACCTGTTCTTTGTCGCCCCGACCGGCACCGTGGCGGTATCGGATTTGCAGTATCTGGTGACCTTCGCGGTGATGCTGGCGGTAGGGGTGATCGTCGGGAACCTGACAGCAGGCGTGCGTTATCAGGCTAAAGTCGCGCGCTATCGTGAACAGCGTGCGCGGCATTTGTATGAGATGGCGAAATCGCTCGGCAGCGCGCTCACGCCACAGGACATCGCCGCCACCAGCCAGCGCGTGATTGATGTCACCTTGCAGGCGCGCAGCCAACTGCTGCTGCCGGATGAGCAGGGTGAACTACAGGCGGTAGGTGAGAGCAGTATTGGTACGCCGCCCGATCTCGGCATCGCTAAATGGAGCTTTAGCAAAGCACAACCCGCCGGTGCAGGCACCGATACCTTGCCAGCGGTACCGTACCAAATTCTGCCGTTGAAAAGCGGGAATCACTGCCGTGGACTGTTGGTGGTAGAGCCGGAAAATCTGCGCCAACTGATGATCCCGGAACAGCAGCGTTTAGTTGAAACTTTCACGGTGCTGATCGCCAACGCGCTGGAACGCATGGCGCTGTCGCAAAGTGAAGCCGCTTCACGCCTCGCGGCGGAACGTGAACAGCTGCGTAATGCGCTGCTGTCCGCGCTGTCGCATGACCTGCGCACGCCGCTGACGGTGCTGTTTGGTCAGGCGGAAATGCTGATGCTGGATCTGGCCGGCGATAACTCAAAATATGTCGGCCAGGCGAACCAGATTCGGGAACAGACATTAAGTACCATTCGGTTGGTGAGCAATATGCTGGATATGGCGCGTATTCAGTCTGGCGGACTGAATTTGCGCGAGGAGTGGGTGGCGCTGGATGAAGTGATTGGGGGGGCGCTGAGCAGCATGGGGCCGTCGCTAAAAGGGCATGATTTCGCACTGGAACTGCCGCCGGAGATGGTGCTGATCAAAGGCGATAGCGCGATGCTGGAGCGGGTGTTTACCAATCTGATCGAGAACAGCCTCAAATATGCCGGTAACGCCGCGCAGCACGGTATTCGCGCCTGGCGTGACAAAGAGCGGCTGGAGATTGCGGTGTGGGACAACGGTCCGGGCATCGCCGTTGAGAACATGACGCGCATTTTCGACAAGTTTGCGCGCGGTGATAAGGAGTCGGCGGTACCCGGTGTCGGACTGGGTTTGGCGATCAGCAAAACCATTATTGAATCCCATCGCGGGCGTATTTGGGCGGAAAACCGACCGGAAGGGGGCGCAGAGTTTCGCTTGTCACTGCCGCTGCCAGCGGCCCCTGAAATTTCTGAAGAACCGCTGAAATAACTTCACACAAGTTCGGTTATAATCGACCACTTGTCTGTTGATTAATGGGAAATTATGGAACGTTTTATCGAGAACCTGATGTATTCATCGCGCTGGTTGCTGGCTCCGGTTTACATTGGACTTTCGCTGGGGCTGCTGGCGCTGACCGTTAAATTTTTCCAGGAAATTTTTCACCTGTTGCCCAACATACTCAGCATTGCTGAGAACGATCTGATTCTGCTGCTGCTGTCGCTGGTGGACATGACGCTGGTCGGCGGATTGCTGGTGATGGTGATGCTCTCTGGCTATGAGAACTTTGTTTCTAAGCTGGATATTGATGAGAACAAAGAGAAGCTGAGCTGGCTGGGCAAGATGGATTCCGGCTCGCTGAAGAACAAAGTCGCGGCTTCGATTGTGGCGATTTCATCGATCCACCTGCTGCGCATCTTTATGGACGCGCGCAATGTCGATGACAGCAAGCTGATGTGGTACGTGATTATCCACCTGACCTTTGTGCTGTCGGCCTTTGTGATGGGCTGGCTGGATAATATGTCGAAGGTCGAGAAGAAGTAATTTCGTGTGCCAGGTGCGCCATTATGGCGCCCTGGACCCTCACCGTACCGGCTGTGTGCCCGCCAGTTTCGGCATCACCTCTCTGATCATCGCGAAAAACTGCCGCATACGAGCGGGATAATAGCTGGCCCACGGATAGGTCAGCCACACCGGCAGCGGCGGCGCTTGCCACTCGGGCACCAGCTGAATCAAATCCCCTTTTGCTAAGTCCTCCTGCACCACCCACGACGACACAATCGCCGCACCCATGCCAGCCAGTACCGCTTTGCGAATGGCGTATAAGCTGTCGCTGGCGAGGCGCGGGGCAATCGGCAGGTTCAACGGCTGACCATCACTCAAACGTTGCAGTGCAAGTTCATTGCGGTAAAAGCTGGTCAGTGCCAGCCAGGGTAATTCGGTGAGCTGGCTGACATCCTCGATCGGCGCATGCTGTGCCAGCAGTGAAGGTGCGGCGACCACAAAGCGCGGCACTTCAGCCAGCAGAATCGCCACCAGCGAGGGATCGTTTACTGCACCCACCTGAATCGCACAGTCGACGTTTTCACTGATAAAGTCCGGCGTGCGATCATTGAGCATCCACTCCACCGTCAAGCGCGGGTAGCGCTGCAGGTAATCCACCAGCGGATCGATCAACTGGTCTTGTCCAAACGCATGGGGCGCACGCACGCGCAGTGTGCCAATCGGATCGTCACTGGAACCGGTCAGTTCATCCTCTAGCGCGTGCCAGGTCGCCAGTAACTGCCGCGCCTGCGCATAGCAACGTTCGCCGTCATCGGTGAGTTTTAGTGCATGGGTGGTTCGCAGAATCAGCTTCAGTCCTAACCGCTGTTCCAGTGCCTGCAACCGGCGGCTGATGGTGGGTTGTGTCGTGCCCAACTGCGCAGCGGCGGCTGACAGCGATCCACTTTCGACAATACGAATAAAGGTCTGCATCAGTTCAATGCGGTCAATACTGGTTGGATTGCTCATACGCACCGTGCATAACAGTTCTGTGTTTGACGAGTCTACCGCGTATGGCCGCGACGCGCTTTAATAAGCGCACTTTCACGGGGGAATTCACTATGTCAGCCATTTCGCAATCTACTGCATTGCCAGCTGAAAAACTGCCAGCGCCGCTGGTGTTTACGCTCGCCGCAGGAGCCGGGCTTAGCGTGGCATCGATTTACTACAGCCAGCCGATGCTGGATATCATCAGCAAACAATTTAACGTTGGTATCGGCAGTGTTGGTATGGTGCCGATGCTGACCCAGGCGGGATATGCACTCGGTATTCTGCTGCTGGCACCGCTCGGTGACCGCCATGACCGCCGCACCATTATCCTGATTAAAGGACTGATGCTGGTCGCCGCGCTGTTGCTGTGTGGCTTCTCTGGCGGCATTAATGCGTTACTGATCGCCAGCTTTGTCACCGGCTTGACCGCCACCGTGGCGCAGGACATCGTGCCTGCTTCGGCGGCACTCGCGCCAGAACGCAGTCGCGGTAAAACAGTGGGCACGGTGATGACCGGCTTGCTGGTCGGTATTCTGCTGTCACGCGTAGTGAGCGGCGTAGTGGCGGAATATCTGGGCTGGCGCACCATGTACATGGTGGCGGCGGTGGCCGTGCTGTTGATTAGCCTCGCGCTGTGGCGTGTGTTGCCGCGCTTCAAACCGGGCACCTCTGTCAGCTATCCACGTCTGCTGCTGTCGCTGGCGCACCTGTGGCAACACCACCAGACGCTACGTCGTGCTGCGCTGGCGCAGGGTTTGCTATCAGTAGGTTTCAGTGCTTTCTGGTCAACGCTGGCCCTGATGCTAAGTGAGCGCTTCCATTTTGACAGTGCAGTAGCAGGGGCGTTTGGTCTGGCGGGTGCAGCGGGTGCGCTGGCGGCACCGCTGGCGGGAAGCGTGGCGGATCGCATCGGCCCTGCCCGTGTCACCCAGTATGGTGCCACGCTGGTGATGGTGTCATTTGCGCTGATGTTCCTGCTGCCACTGTTACCGGTTCCGGCTCAGATTGGCCTGATCATCATCAGCACCATCGGCTTCGATTTGGGCGTGCAGGCCACGCTGGTAGCGCATCAGACGTTGGTCTACAGTCTGGCACCGGAAGCACGTAGCCGACTGAATGCGTTGATGTTTACCGTGGTGTTTATCGGCATGGCGACCGGTGCGGCACTTGGAAGCCTGGCGCTGGCGCACTTTGGCTGGACCGGCGTGGTGGCGCTCTCCACACTTGCCGCTGCGCTTGCGTTGCTGATTCGTCTGGCGAGTCGTCACCTGAAAAACTGATCGTCAATCCTGTGCCAGGCTTAAGGGAGAATGTTATTTAAAAACGGAGCGTTATGAACTTCCTGGCCTGGACTGCCGCTACCGGTGGTCTGCTACTTCTTATGTCACTGGCCTCCGGATGGATCCATCGTGGGCCAGTGACTTCGTTTGGGCTCTACCTGCTTGCGGGCATCATGTGTGGCCCGTGGGTCTTCAATCTGCTGCAACTCGACATCCTCGGGCACGCCGAACTCGCCGCCCATCTCACCGAAATCGCCATGGCAGCCTCGCTGTTTATCACCGGACTTAAGTTACGTCTCCCGCTCAACGCACATGCCTGGCGTGTCGGCGTGCGATTGGCCTTTCCCGCGATGCTGCTTACCGTAGGCGGCATGACGCTGCTGGTGCATTGGATGACCGGCTTCGATTGGGCGATATCGCTGGCATTTGGTGCCATCGTGGCACCCACCGACCCGGTGCTGGCGAGTCTGATTTCCGTTAACGATGCGCGTGATGATGACGCGTTGCGCGTGGCGCTCTCCAGCGAAGCGGGAATGAACGATGGTTCGGCGCTACCGCTGTTGATGCTGGCGTTACTGCTGATGCAATCTGGCTCGCTGGATATCGGCCATCTGAGTGAATGGGTGTTGAAAGATGGACTGTGGGCCATTGGTGGCGGGCTAGCGATTGGGTATCTAATGGGTCGCGTCATTGGCCATCTGGCAACCCATCTGCGCAGCGCGCATCAGGACACAGCGCCCAATGATTTTCTCGCGCTGGCGCTCATCGCGCTCAGTTATGCGGCGGCACAGTCGGTGGAGGCCTCGGGCTTCCTGGCGACTTTTGCGGCTGGCGTGGGATTACGTCGTGCAGAACTGCGCGTGGTAAAGCACTATCCGCAAGAAGCGTTGTCAGAAGAGGAGCAATACCTGCCTGCAGAGGCACGTGTCAATCCCAACCAACGACTGGCGCACGGTGGCAGCGGTATGGTCAAATCAGTGGGTCTGGTGGTCGGCGATGCACTGTCGTTTGGTGATACCATCGAACGCCTGCTGGCCGCCGCGATGATGGTGGTGCTGGGAGTCACACTGGCGCAGCACTGGAACCTGACCGGCATTGGTCTCGCGCTGCTGCTGTTTGTGGTCGTGCGTCCGCTGGCGGTGTGGATCACCACCTGGCGCTGTGAGATACCGCTCATGCGCCGTCTGCTCATTGGCTGGCTGGGGATTCGCGGCATCGGCAGTATCAATTACATTGCTTACGCCTGGGTGCACGGCATGCGTGGCCCGGAGGCAGAGCAAATGGTGGATATGGCGTTGACTTTAGTGGTGTGCAGCATCGTGCTGCACGGCATCACGGTGACGCCGTTATTAAACTGGCGTGCTGCCCGTCAGGCGGCACGTGCGCAACATAATCAAAAGTGATTTTCTGGAAATTACTGGAGTCTGTTATGAAAGCCATATTGATCGCCCTCGTTGGGCTCTCGCTCTCCGCCAGTGCCATCGCCGCTGACGGTGATAACACCAGCGAAGAGAATGTGTATGCCAGCCAGCTGTGCCATCTGGTGAGCACGGAAAAAAAGACCAGCGATCTGGATACCTATACCGCGAAAATGAAGTCTCAGCTGGCTGCCAGCCAGTCTTCTTCGGCGATGGATAAGCCTGAATTCAATGAAGAAACGGCGCAGGAAGTGATCAGCGCCTGGATGGAACTGGGCGAGGATGAACGCACGCAGCTGCGCCATAATCAGCAGCAGTGCGAGCAAACCGTGATGACCCAATTCCAGCAACAGGATTAAAAGTTTTTATCGCCAGAATACGCGCCTTTTCTGGCGCGTTTTTTTATGGATCTTTTGTACAAAATGCGTACATAATCGCCAGCGTTGAAAGTTGACACGTATCACATAACGAGACGCAGCCCACAAGGCTGACATGTTTTTCAATACTGGCTACTGGGCATGAAACTTACACGGCGTCACTTTTTGTTGGCAACCGGGGCAACCGTCCTCTCAATGACCACAGGCAAACTGTTTGCCCGTGATGACATTATCCCATTGTGGCCAGACGATCCGCCGGGCGGCGGTGGGCCGTCTGGGCTGTTGAAAGTCAGTATGAACGGCTCCTGGACCAACATCGTTTCTCCGGCGATTCAACGATTTCGCCCCGAGAATCCCAACGGCGAAGCGGTGATCGTGGCGGCTGGCGGCGGCTATCGTTTTATCGGCATGGGGCGTGAAGCCTGGCCGGTGGCGCGCTGGTTAAATGCCAACGGTTACACCGTGTACGTACTGAGTTACCGCTTGCCCGGAGAAAAGTGGCAGGCGGGCAACCTCGCGCCGCTGCAGGATGCGCAGCGCGCCATTCGTCTGGTGCGTTCTATGGAGAGCAAAGTGCATCTGCTCGGCTTCTCCGCTGGCGGACATCTGCTTGGCATGGCGGCCGCACGTCCTGATTTCGAAACCTATCCGGCGCAGGACCCGCTCGATCAAATCCGACCTACGGCCGATAGCGTTGGCCTGATCTATCCGGTGATCACCCTCGAAGCGCCGTATCAGAACACCAAGACGCACCTGATGATGGTAGGCGATCACGCGACACCCACTCAGGAAGCGAACTGGTCAGTGCAGAATTATGTCACCCGACAATATCCACCGACGTTCCTGGCGCAGGCGGAAGATGATCACACCTCCAATCCCCATAACACTGAAATGATGCGCGATGCCTGCCGTCGTATGCAGGTGCCGGTCGAGTTGATTGAGCTGAGCAGCGGTGGGCACGGCTTTGGTCTGGGGAAAGCAGGTACGCCTGCTGCGCTCTGGGATCAGGCGTATGTACGCTGGCTGGATCTGCACAGTTAATCGGACAGAAAAACGTATTATCCGAAGAGACTGACCACAAAATTGCTCGCTATGTGGTCGGTCTGATCTGTTAGCTAACTGCCCGGCTGTGCTGTTATGTGCGCCAGGCAAATAGACGTATTACGTCAGATTAAAATGCTCATCCGGCTGGCGCGGTTCCGGCAACGGGAAATCATTGTTCATCGCCTTCAAATTACGTTCGATATTCACGCACAGCGCATCCAGTGGCAGATGGTTAGGCGCAGTGCCGAACGGATCTTCCAACTCCTCCGCCAATGACTCCAGCGACAGGAAGGTGTACGAAATAAACACCGACACCAGCGGCGTCATCAGATGCAAATCCGCCACCAGCGCAAACGGTAGCAGGGTACAGAACAGGTACACGGTGCGATGCAGAATCAGGCTGTAGGCAAACGGAATCGGCGTGCTGGCAAGGCGATCGCAGCCGCCCAGATAAGCCGACAGATGATTGAGATTGTCATCGATACTCTGCCAGACAATATCCGACACCAGACCCTCATCGCGCCGCTGTGCCAGCCATTTGCCCATGCATAACAAGGTCTGTGAGGTCGGCATCGGATGGCTCAATACGGCACTGTGCCACTTCTCCGGCAGCAGGCGCGCCAGATCGGCCTGCGCATCGGTCTTACGCAGCCGGTGTTTCAGTGCCCAGCTAAATGCCAGCTGCAGCCCTACAAACTCCTGCACTTGCGCTTCACTGATGCCGCGAATGCATTTTATCTGGCGCAGCAGTGAGCGTTGCGTGATGTGCATATTGCCCCACAGCGTGCGCGCTTCAATAAAACGCGCATAGCTGGCGTTATTGCGGAAGCCAAGAAAGATGGCAATCGACACGCCAATCAAGCTGAACGGTGCAGTCGTGAGGTGAATGCCGAAAGTGGAGTACCACGGATAGCCGATAATGGCGATCACCGACATCAGCAGGTTGAGCGACAGGCGAAACACAATGCTAACCAGCACCGAGCCGTGCCAATCAAACAACCTGATGAACCAGTGTTGACGAGGACGTACGATCATTTTGCGATGGTGTTTTTTATGATTTTGTTGGCACAGGTTACGCCTGCTGATACACCGGAAGCAATGTGAAAAACAGCGCATTTGAGGCTGAAATTGCTGTGTTGAGTGTTAATTTATCTTTTTAAATCAGTCTTCTAAAAACAGTTTGAACAAGTTGTAAAATTCTTTGCGTTATCTCTTCGCGGCCCCTTTCTCTAAAGTTCATTCCAGCAGCACAACACACAAATTTAAAAACACTTTAGAGGAATACATCATGTCTAAACTCGACCTGCTCGACCCACAGAACTCAACTCTGATCTTTATCGACCACCAGCCGCAGATGGCTTTCGGCGTCGCCAATATTGATCGCCAGCAGCTCAAAAATAACACCGTCGCTTTGGCAAAAGCGGGCAAAGTTTTCGACGTGCCGGTGATTTATACCTCTGTAGAAACCGAAAGTTTTAGCGGCTACATTTGGCCAGAACTGTTGGCTGTGCACCCGGAATCGAAGCCGATTGAGCGTACTTCCATGAACTCATGGGAAGATGCCAAATTCGTCGAAGCGGTGAAGAAAACCGGTCGTAAGAAGCTGATTATCTCTGCACTGTGGACTGAAGTGTGTCTGACTTTCCCGGCCCTGATGGCGCTGAAAGAGGGCTTTGAAGTGTATGTCGTGACCGATACCTCAGGCGGCACCAGCGTCGATGCCCATGAACGTTCCATTCAACGCATGGTGCAGGCCGGTGCAGTGCCAGTCACCTGGCAGCAAGTGTTGTTGGAATACCAGCGCGACTGGTCACGTAAAGAAACCTACGATGCGGTGATGGATCTGGTGCGTGAGCACAGCGGCGCATACGGCATGGGCGTGGATTATGCCTACACCATGGTGCACAAAGCGCCACAGCGTCAGGCTTGAATTACGACTGGCGCGGCAGGCTGTTTTTCAGGGCATCGATAAATAGCCGCAGCGCCATCGACTGATGCTGGTTGGGCGGGAACCACAAGGCCAGACCTGCCGACTGTACCCGCCAGTCGGCGAGCAGTTCCACTAACTGGCCAGATTGCAGCGCCGTTTTGGCGTAAAGCGACGGCACATAGGCAATACCTAATCCACTTATGGCTGCGCGGGTCATCAGCGCGTTATTGTCTAACGTTATCGCGCCCGGTGCATCCAGTTCACAGCGTTTCCCCGCTTTTTCATACTCCCAGCGATAGCGTTTCCCGCTCGGTAAACGATGGCGAATGCACTGCTGCTGCAGCAAATCCTGCGGCTGCTTGATGGGGGCGTGTGCGGCGATATAGGCCGGTGAAGCCACGGTAATAAAGTTCAGCGGGCCGCCCAGCGCAATCGCCACCATATCCTGCGGCACATCTTCAATCAGCCGAATGCCGGCATCAAACCCGGCGGCTGTGATATCCACCAGTTCACCCTGCGCGGCAAAATCGAGCTGAATATTCGGGTAATCAGCGCAAAATCCCGGCACCACCTTTCCCAGCAGGATACCGATCGCCGCATCGCTGGCACTGATGCGCAAGGTGCCCGCATGCTGCTGGCGGCGAGCGCTGACATCGTGTAGCACTTCATCCATCTCATTCAACAGCGGTGCCAGCCGATCCAGCAGCTGTTGCCCGGCATCGGTAAGCGACACGCTACGGGTAGTGCGCTGAAACAGCTGCACGCCAAGATTGTGCTCCAGCGTCTTCACCAGATGGCTGAGTGAAGAGCGCTTCAAACCGAGTATTTCAGCGGCACGGCGAAAGCTGCGCTGCTCTCCCAACGTTTTAATGGCCTGCAGTTCATGCCAGGAAGGTCTTCTCATTGGTGGTATTTCCTCACCAGGTCATGCGCGATTAGGGAGATTATGACCACCAGTAAAGCGATCTATCATCGGGTTTTCAACCGGAGGACGACAAAATGAAAACCTGGTTAATTACCGGTGCCAGCAGTGGGCTGGGCCGTTTAATGAGTGAAGATTTACTGGCACGTGGCGATCGCGTGCTGGCCTGCGTACGTCGCACTGAGGCAATGGCGGATCTGCAGGGGCAATACGGCGAACAGCTGCAGGTTATTGTGCTGGATTTGGCAAACACCGCCAGTATCGCACCCGCTATCGGCAAAGTCTTTGCTCAGGTGGAACGTGTTGATGTGGTGGTAAGTAATGCCGCCTATGGTCTGTTTGGCGCAGCGGAAGAGTTGAGCGATGCGCAGATTGATCGTCAGATTGCCACCAATCTCACGGGTTCCATTCAGCTGATTCGCGCCGTGATTCCATTGTTGCGCCAGCAGGGCGGCGGGCGCATTGCGCAAGTCTCATCGGAAGGCGGGCAGGTGGCTTATCCCAACTTCAGCCTGTATCACGCCAGCAAGTGGGGCATTGAAGGGTTTGTTGAAGCGGTGCGCCAGGAAGTCGCGAGTTTTGGTATCGATTTCCTGCTGGTGGAGCCGGGTCCTACAGCGACTAACTTTGGTGCCGGGCTGGATATCGCTGAGGCGCAGGATGTTTATCGGGACACCGCTTCCGGTGAAGTGCGCCGCGCCATTTTATCTGGCGAGTTCGCGATCAAAGGCGATGCCGCGAAATCTGTTACGTCGATGATCGCCACACTGGATCAACCCGCCATGCCGCTGCGTCTGGCGCTGGGCAGCACGGCGTATGACAATATCGAAGCCGCGCTGGAACGACGCCTGGCAGAACTGCGTTCGCAGAAAGAGATAGCCTATCGTGCGGATGTATAAAAGCTGTTCGCATAACCGCACGGAGTAACAGGCAGGGAAGCGGCATCGCTGCCACACTTAGCGCACCAAAGAAGGCATGCACGTTTCGCAGCGACATGCTTTGTATTGAGCGTTTTGCTAAGGAGAAAGTGGTTATGAAAGCGATGATCCTGAAACAGCCCGGTGGTTTAGAGCATTTGCAGCTGGCGGATCTGCCCGATCCCGGTAAACCGGGCACCGGAGAGATCCGCGTGGCGATCCATGCCACCTCACTTAACTTTCACGATCTGCTGGTGGCTAACGGATCGATCCCCACCGAGCAGGATCGCATTATGATGGCGGACGGTGCGGGCGTGGTCGAAGAAGTGGGTGCAGGCGTCACCGACTTTAATCCCGGCGACCATGTGGTGTCCTGTTTCTTCCCACAGTGGCAGGATGGGCTACCGTTTGCTCAGGTCGGCAATTTCACCCAGACACCCGGCGATGGAACAGACGGCTTTGCCGCCGAAGTGGTGGTGCGTCCGGCGCATCACTTTACCCTCGCCCCGCGCGGCTGGCGTCATGCCGAAGCGGCCACCATCACCACTTCAGGCCTGACCGCATGGCGCGCCCTGGTGGGCGATGCGCAGATCAAAGCGGGCGATACCATTGTGACGCTGGGCACCGGGGGCGTGTCGATTACCGCGCTGCAAATCGCCAAAGTGATGGGCGCACGAGTCATTGTCACTTCCTCGTCGGATGAGAAGCTGGCCAGAGCCAAAGAGCTGGGGGCCGATGCGGGCATCAACTATCGCACCACGCCGGAATGGGGCAAAGCGGTTCAGCAGCTGACTGAGGGCAAAGGCGCGGATGTGGTGATTGAACTGGGCGGGCCGGGCACCATGGCACAGTCGATTGAAGCGGTGCGCGTGGGCGGTCATATCGCGTTAATTGGTGTGCTGACTGGCTTCGAAGGTGTGATACCGACCTCGCTATTGATGGCGAAGCAGGCGCGTATTCAGGGGTTGATTGTTGGCCATCGTCGTCAGCAGCAGGACTTCGTGCGCGCGTTAGAGCAAACGGGTATTCGCCCGGTAATCAGTGACAGTTATGGTGCGCTGAACGATCTGCCTGCGGCCTTCCAGCATCAGCAGTCGGCGGGGCACTTCGGCAAAATCACCGTGGAGTGGTAGCAGGGAAGCCTGTTTCCCATACCGGGGAAACAGGCTTATTACATCAGTAGTAATCGCCGTGGCGGTAGTCCCAGGACGGGAAGATATCCGACAGCAGCGCCATGATTTTATCGACATCAAGGCCTTTGCGAATCAATACCGGGCACGGGGTGATTTTACGCTCGCCGTTTTGCTGTGGAATCAGACGACCTTCGCTATCGACCATCGACACCATTACGCCTTGTTCGTAGCGCACTTTATTTTCGTCGTTAGGCTGAATGGATTTCACGTAGTCATTGGCTTCAATAATTAAATCGGCACGCGATTCAATACGCTCGCCAATTCCTTCAACCAAACCACGATTACCCTGACCTGATGGATTCGCAGAACTGGCGAAAGAGAATTTCCCGTGCTCTTCCCACAGCGCTTTCGCAATATTTTCGCCTGGGCGACCAAATTTAATCACGAAGCAGCTGGTCTGGCGTCCATCCATCATCAGTTCTTTAGAACCGTCAGCCGGAATACGCGCCAACGCATCTTCGCGCCACGGTAAAATACAGCCCAGCAAAATATCCTGATCCCAATGCTGCTGATAAAGCTGGTCAATTTCCGGTGTCAGTTGTGCCAGAGAGCGCAGCTGCTCCAGCGAGCCACACAGCACCACGCCTGGCTTGTTGCGCTTGCGCTGCTTGGCTTCAAACTTACGCTCTAACCCGGCTTTATCGGAGGTCATGATGATGTAACCGACTTTCGTTGGGCTCACAATCATGCCGCCGTCCTGGGACAAAATCTCGATGGCTTCAGGTTGTAACCCGCCATTCCACGTTATTTGCTTACCGCTCATGGATCTACCCTATCTGCGTATCAATAGATGACGTACAGGAATATTACCTGCAATGTAATTAAGGAATTAATTAACCGGATAATTTATCGGGATTAATGGGTTTGTGCAAAACCATGCTGGTGATAATAGTACGATAATTAAAGTTGATGCAACTGATGAAAATAACGATGAAAGGAATAGGGTTAATTTAAAATAACACGCGGGAATTGTAGTGTTATTTAAACAAGGCGCTGAATAAGTCTTTCAGCGCCAGGGTTAATTAAAATATCAGAGCGTGTGCCACACCGCGCAGTGCAATGCCGAGGATGATGCCCGGCACGGCGAAACGGAACAGCCGCGGAAAACGGCTCGACAGGCCAAGGAAGATACCAATCCCCGGCAAATCAAAGGTCTGAATAAACCAACCCGCCGAGGCGTTGATGTTGTGCGCACTGTATAAACCTTTTTCGACCAGCCCGGCTACCACGCCGTAGTAGGCGGTGCCGCCTGCCAGGCATTTGGTCAGTGCAGGCAGAATATACACTTCAGAGATGTTGAATCTGTCCAGCAGCGGAGAAACCAGCCGGGTAAGCATCTCAATCCCGCCGGACTCTTTCAAAATCCCCACCACCGACAGTGAGAGAATCAGCATCGGCAGTGATCCCAGCGCCAGACGAATCGCGTCCGCACCCGCGCTGTTGATGATGGCGATCAGTCCCATTTTGCTTTCATTATTCGCAACGGCTTCATCTTCATTGAGCAGCGCTGCATCCGAGAGTTTGCGCCCAAAGAAATGATAAGTGGTGGCTGCCGCCAGCACCCCGCCGCAGATGGAGATGAGTATCGCGGCAC
Organism: Enterobacter cancerogenus; assembly: GCA_000773965.1. Lineage (GTDB taxonomy): Bacteria > Pseudomonadota > Gammaproteobacteria > Enterobacterales > Enterobacteriaceae > Pantoea > Pantoea communis. The sequence goes on along the minus strand of JRUP01000001.1, from coordinate 105,331 downwards.
TCCAGTTGAGCCCGGCAGGAATCAGCGGATAAAAGGCGTTGGCTTGCCCCATGGCAAACAGCATCGCCAGCGTGGCCGCCATATGGCGATCGGAGGTGCCGCGTTTTTCCATAATCGCTAATGCCGCTAACGGCGCAGCGAAACTGACAAAATTAAGCTGAATCAGTGCAAATAACGCCAGTCCGGTAATACCCAAAGGTTTTAATAACGGGGTGGAATGACGTACCACAAAATCCAGCACGCCTTTCACTTCCAGATATTTCATGATGAATAACATCACCACCATGATAGGAATAAGCGTGTACAACGCGACATCCACCGAGGCTTTGCCTGCAGACATAATTATGCTGATGATATTCATGCGGTTGCCTGAACCTCGAACCACGGCTTAATACCGGTAAACATGTTGCTCCCCTTGCCTTAAAAAACGCATAAAAATGCCAGCGCGAAGGGCGCCAGCAAAGGGATCAATAGTATCCCGGTGGTGTAAACTTGAGTAGTGAAGAAATTAAATTTTATCTTGCAGGAAACGGCAGGGCAAAATAACCGTGCGCCGACGTTTGTGCGGCGCACGGAAATATTATTCGACGTTTATTCGCTTATCTGACGAATATTACGCGCGGTGCTCTGCAATAATTTAAATGCATCATAACGGTGCTGATGCAGTGGCGAAACCGACGGCTCAGGATGCCAGCGCTTTTCATCGGTGGTCATGTTGGCCATCGCCGAGGTGACGTCGGAATATACGCCACTGGCGGCAGCGGCAAGAATCGCTGAACCCAGTAATACCGGCTCAGGGCAGTGGGTGGATTGCACAGGAAGCTGGCAGCTGTCCGCCAGCAACTGGCGTACCAGCGAGTGTTGCCCGGCGCCGCCGCTGATGACAATCGACCGCGTGACGATACCCTTGCTGGTTTGCGCCTCAATGATTTGGCGCAGGCCGTAGCCGAGGCTGCACAAGCCGGCGATATACAGTGCAATCAGGCTCGCTTCATCGTTGTCCATACCCAGACCGCAAATCACCGCTCGCGCGTAAGGGTCGCCAAAAGGTGCACGATTACCCGCAAATTCCGGCACGATATGCAGACCTTCGACTAAATCCACCGTTGCTGATTCACTGCGAGATTGCTGCAAAGCCTGTTCCGCAAGGTACACCGGCAGTGAAAGGCCAGCGGCATCGGCAGCCTGCTGTGCCCTTGCAGCCGCTGGATGCATCTCCAGCAGGCGGTCGATGGCGGCGCCCGCCGCGCTTTGTCCGCCTTCACTCAACCATAAACCCGGCACCATCGCCGAGTAATACGGACCCCACACACCTGGCACAAACGCGGCTTCACGCGTCGGCGTCATGGTGCAGGACGAGGTGCCAAACACATAAGCGAGTTTATCTTCCGGGCTGCCATCTGCGCCCAGCGTACCGACGCCGCCTGCATGGGCATCGATTAACCCGGCGGCCACGGGCGTGCCTGCGGGTAAGCCAAAGTCGGCGGCGGCCTGCGCGGTTAAACCTGTGCCGCACGGTGTGCCTGGCTCGACGATCTGCTGTCCGATACGCGCAAATTTCTCCTGAGCGAATTCCGGCAGTCCAATGCCACTGAAGTAGTCGGCATCCCAGCGCTGCTCATGCGCAAGGTAGTTCCATTTACAGGTGACGGTGCAGGATGAGCGCGCCGTATCGCCTGTCGCGCGCCAGCTGAGGTAATCGGTGAGATCGAAAAAGTGTGCGGCGTTCTGGAACGTTTGCGGGTTGTGGGCTTTCAGCCAAAGCAGTTTTGGCATTTCCATCTCCGGTGAGATGCGTCCGCCCACGTAGTCGAGCACCGGATGTTTCGTCGCGTTGATGGCATCGGCCTGCTGCGTTGCGCGGTGATCCATCCACACAATAATATTGCGTTCTGCCTCTCCGTTTGGGCTGACGGGCAACGGTTGCCCCTGTTCATCGATCACCACCAGCGAGCAGGTGGCATCGAAGCCAATGCCAGCCACCGCAGCGGGATCGATAGCGGCAGTGGCCACCGCCTCGCGCACGCAGTGACTGACCGCCTGCCAAATCTCATTGGCGGATTGCTCAACCACATGACCGTGGGCACGGAAGGTGGTGATGGACTGTTTTGCATGGCCTAACAGATTTCCCGCGCGGTCAAACACGCCCGCGCGAGCGCTGGCCGAACCAACATCGACACCAATCAGATATTTTTCGTTACTCATGCTGCTGCACCTCGGCTGGTTACAGGTCAACGCTGTTGGGGAGGATAACAATATCGCGCACTGTGACACCCGGCGAACGTGTCACCATAAACAGCACCGATTCCGCCACTTCAATGGGCTGCATCAGGCTGCCATTGGCCAGCGCGTCCTCCAGTTTCTCCTGCGGCCAGTCATCGAGCAGGGCAGTGACCACCGGACCCGGCAGCACCGCACCGACGCGCACACCATGCTGCGCCACCTGACGACGGGTTGAATGCACAAAAGCCTGCACTGCAAATTTGGATGCGGTGTAGATCGGTTCCCAAACCACGGGCACCACGCCCGCAATCGAACTGGTGAAAATGATGTCACCCGATTTCTGCGCGATCAGATGCGGCAGCACCGAACGCACGCAGCGGAAGGCCGCGCTGGTGTTGAGTTTCAGTACGCGATCCCAGATATCGGGATCGCCTTCCGCCACTGGCCCACCAATGTAGGCACCGGCGTTGGCGTGGAAAATATCGAGGCGGCCCGCCAGCTTGAGAATGTCGTCGAGAATCCCGTCAACCTGTTTGCCGTCCATCAGGTCAATCTGCAGCGGCAATGCCTGAGAGCCTAGTTCCGCCACCAGCTGCTGTAGCTTGTCGCCATCGCGATCGATCAGGACGACTTTAGCCCCGGCCTGCAGCAGCACTTTGCTGCATTCCAGACCGATACCGGAGGCAGCGCCAGTAATGGCGGCAACTTTTCCGTTGAGTGGGTTATGCATGGAGAAGAGGTTCGTGTTCATCTTATAATCCTTTATCAATGGCGTTTTAGGTGGTGCTCAATCGATGAAGCACAACTATCACCCCGACTTTTAACCAGCAACAAAAAGCGCGATAAAGGGATGGGTTCTGTGACGGGGATCGGCAAAAACAAGAAAACCACCATTTATGACCTGGCGGAACTCACGGGGGTTTCGGCAAGCGCGGTGAGCGCGATTTTAAGCGGCAACTGGAAGAAGCGACGCATCAGCGCCAGCACTGCGGAGAAGGTGAGTCGGATTGCGCAAGAGCAGGGTTATGCGCTGAATCGACAGGCCAGCATGCTGCGCACCACGCGCTCGAAAACCATCGGCATGATCGTGCCCAAATACGACAACCGTTATTTTGGCTCAATCGTAGAAAGTTTTGAGCAGATGGCGCGCGATCGCGGCCTGTTCCCGGTCATTACCTGCACGCAGCGCGATCCTGATTTGGAACTCGAAGCGGCGCGCACCATGCTCTCCTGGCAGGTGGATTATATGGTGGTGACGGGCGCGACCGATCCCGATCGCATCACTGCACTCTGCCAGGCTGCAGGCGTATCGTCGCTGAATCTCGATCTGCCCGGTTCACTGGCCCCTTCAGTGATTTCGGATAACTTTCAGGGTGCGTTGAGCCTGACGCGCAGCCTGCTGGAGAAATGCCCGCAACCGCTGATTTTTGTCGGCGGACGCATCAGCGATCACAACGGTAAGGAGCGCCTGCGCGGTTTTTTGGCGGCACATCAGGAACGAGGCATTTCTGTGCCGGAGGAAAATCTGCTGCTGTGTGGTTACGAGCCAGAAAAAGCGCAAACGGCGTTGAAAAATCACTTTCAACAGTATGTAACGGGGCCATTTGGCCTGTTTGTGAACTCGACCATTTCGCTGGAAGGGGTGGTGCAGTTTCTGCGTGCTGAGGATCTGTTATCCGATGATAAACACCCGGCGATTGGCTGTTTCGACTGGGACCCGTTCGTCGCGCTGTTGTGTAAAGACATCAGCATGGTGAAACAGGATGTGGCAGGCATGATGGAGACGGTGTTTCGCCTGATGGAGAGCGGTGAGCAGGATGTTACGGTGGTGGAAGTGCCGGTGCTGCGGATGTGAAAAAGGCGGACTTCACGCCGCCTAACCACGAGTCGACATAAATAGCGCCCCTTCAAAAGGCCGATGCTACATTGAAGGGGACGTATTCAAGCGAATCCTTTATCGCATCGTAACAAACTCTTCTGCCGCCGTCGGGTGAATCGCCACAGTGTTGTCGAAGTCTTTCTTGGTGGCGCCCATCTTCAGTGCCACCGCGAAGCCTTGCAGCATCTCATCCATACCGTTACCGATACCGTGAATGCCGACAATCTTCTCTTCCGGGCCAACACACACCAGCTTCATGCGGCACGGCTGGCGATGCTGGGTGACGGCGGTGTACATCGCGGTGAAGGAAGATTTATACACTTTCACCTGGTCGTCGCCGTACTGCTCGCGCGCCTGCGGTTCGGTCAAACCAACGGTACCAATCGGTGGATGGCTGAATACCACGGTCGGCACATTGCTGTAATCCAGGTGCTCGTCCGGTTTATTGTTAAACAGTCGCTCAGAGAGGCGACGGCCGGCGGCGACGGCGACGGGGGTCAGTTCCACCGCGCCGGTGTTATCGCCCACCGCATAGATGCCTTTCACGTTGGTGTTCTGGAACTTATCAACGTTGATATAGCCTTTCTCGTTCAGCGCCACGCCGGTCACGGAGAGGTTAAGATTATCGGTAGCCGGTTCGCGACCAATCGCCCATACCAGGCAATCGACGGTTTGCTCATGGCCATTTTCCAGCTGCAGCGTCAGGCTGCCGTCGGCGTTCTTGATCACCGCTTTCGGGATCGACTCGGTATGCAGCGTTGGGCCTTCTGCCTGCATCACTTCCACCAGGGTATCGACAATCAGCGGATCGAAACTGCGCAACGGCGCGTGTTTGCGCACAAACAGATGGGTTTCGGCGCCCAGTGCGTTGACCACACCGGCCAGTTCCACCGCGATATACCCTGCGCCGACCACCGCGACACGCTTCGGCAGCGCATCCAGCTCAAAGAAGCCATCAGAGTCGATACCATATTCCGCGCCAGGCACTTTTGGATGGCTTGGACGACCGCCTGTGGCGATCAGGATGTGATCGGCCGTGATGGTTTCGCCGTTCACTTCCACGGTGTTGGCATCAATAAAGCGGGCGAAGCCTTTGATCACTTCGACGTTGTTTTTACCCAGCACGTTGTCATACGAGGTGTGGATGCGATCGATATAGGCGCTGCGGTTTTTCACCAGCACTGACCAGTCAAAATTGTTAACGGTGGTATCGAAACCGTAGTCCGGGCCGTACAGGTGAATAGCTTCGGCAATCTGTGCCGCATGCCACATCACTTTTTTCGGTACGCAGCCGACGTTGACACAGGTGCCGCCCAGCTCTTTGGCTTCAATCAGCGCGCACTTCTGGCCATGCATCGCCGCACGGTTAATTGAGGCGATACCGCCGCTGCCGCCGCCGATGGCGAGGTAGTCAAAATGTCTGGTCATCCGTTGTGTCCATCTGTTGGAAGAAAATTGGCATAGAGTGTAACGCTGCTTGCGCAAGAGGCGCAAAGGTTCAGCCTATGTTTGTGATAGGGTTAAATCCAGGTTCCGCTTACATGGAAGACATTATGCATCTGACTTTTCTCGGCACTGGCGCGGGTGCGCCGAGCCTGCAACGTAACGTCACGGCGATTGCACTGACGCTGTCGAAACGGGGCGACACCTGGCTGTTCGACTGCGGTGAAGCGACGCAGCACCAGTTTATGCGCTCCGCACTCAAGCCGAGCAGGCTGGAAAAAATCTTTATTACCCACTTGCACGGTGACCACATCTTCGGCCTGCCGGGCTTGCTCACCAGCCGTTCGATGGCCGGGCTGCTGGATCCGATGACGATATACGGTCCAAAAGGCATCAAACAGTTTGTCGAGACGGCGCTTAGTCTCAGTGGTTCTTACACCGGCTTCCCGCTGGAGATCATTGAAATTGAAGCGGGCGAAGTGCTGGATGATGGCGAGTTCCGCGTCATCGCCTATCCGATGAATCATGTGGTGGAGTGCTATGGCTATCGCATTGAACAGCATGATAAACCGGGCTTCCTCGATGCGCCGCGCCTGAAAGCAGAGGGGGTGCCGCGTGGGCCCTGGTATCAGGATTTGAAAGAGGGTAAACGCATCCGATTGGAGGATGGACGCGAAATTAACGGCGCGGAGTATCTCGGCCCGGCGACCAGGGGCAAAGTGATTGCCATTTTCGGCGATACTGGCCCGACCGAAGCGGCGCTTGCGCTGGCGGCGAATGTGGATGTGATGGTGCATGAAACCACGCTGGAAGCCGCGATGGCTGAGAAGGCCAACGGTCGTGGGCACTCCACCACAATTCAGGCGGCTGAAGTGGCGAAGCAGGCGGGCGCAAAACGCATGATCGCCACGCACTTCAGTTCGCGTTATTTGTCAGGCGATCGGGAGAGATTACTGGCGGAGTGCCAGTCGGTGTTTGCGGCTACCGAGCTGGCACGAGATTTCGCGGTGTTCGAGATTTAGTGCTGCAATGCCGGATAGGTGAAGAACAGCAGGTGCGTCATGTTAAACAGGAAGTGGACGCCGGTGGCGACCCACACGCGTCCACTCCAGTGCCACGCCAGGCCGTAAATCAACCCGGCCAGGGTAGCGAAGACAACCAGCATCATGCCGCCAGGGAAGTGCGCCAAACCAAACAGCAGTGAAGTGATCAGTAGTGCTGCCACACCACCGATTTTCTGGCGCAGGCGCTGTTGCACATAGCCACGGAAGAACGCTTCTTCCGCCAGCGAGACAAAGAACAGGTTTGCCAGCATAAAACTGCCGAGCCACTCCGGCCAGTGTGGCTCAATCGCCAGCCCACCCAGCAGCACCGCGACGTACAGCAGCAGCGGGATCGCCGCCAGTAACAGCAGCCAAAGAATCTTGTGTGGCGCAGGAAACTGCTGCGTACGGAACAGCGTCGGCAGTGCGGCCAGCAGCACAAAGGGAATCAGCGCTTTATCAAAGTTATAGTAGAAGCTGAACGGCACACTATTGGGGCCAACCTGCATCTCCTCGATCTGGCGCGGGTTGTTAAAGCCAGGCAGCAGATGCAGGAACAGGCCACCGGCGATCAGCACCAGCAGCGCTTCGCTGATCAGCAGCACGGCACGGTTGGTGGGATTTTCCACCCGCACCCACGCCAGCAAAGCGATGGCACCTAAAATGGCGAGAGCAGGCCAGTCCAGCACATCCTGGAACAGGCCCATTATCGTCGCCAATAACAGCAGAAGTACGGCAAGGCGTTTGGCAGGTGACAGCACAGTGAGTGCGCCAGCCAGAATGATCCACATAAAAAGTGTCCTTAGAAGGGCAACGGCAAGGGGCGGCTCAGAAACCGCACCCTATAAGCCCGTTATTCTGGAACGATCTGCGTCACGCTGTAGTGACCGGTACCCGCCGGCACCAGCTTCTGATGCAGCCACGGCAGCAGCTCTTCCATCTGCGCTTTCAGCTTCCACGGCGGGTTAATCACGATCATGCCGGAGGCAGTCATACCGCGTTGATCGCTATCCGGGCGCACCGCCAGTTCAATCTGCAGAATGTTGCGGATGTTGCTGGCTTCCAGGTCTTTAATCATGTGTTTGATTTGCTGGCGTAGCACCACCGGATACCACAGCGCATACACACCGGTAGCAAAGCGTTTGTAGCCTTCCTGAATGCCTTTCACCACATCCTGATAATCGCTTTTCATTTCGTACGGCGGATCGATCAGAATAAGTCCACGGCGGCTCAGCGGAGGCAGTTTGGCTTTTAACTGCTGATAGCCGTCGCCACGCGCTACGCGTGCACGGGCATCTTTGCTGAATTCGGAACGTAGCAGCGGATAGTCGCTGGAGTGCAGTTCGGTCAGCTCCAGCTTGTCCTCTTCACGCAGCAGATAGCGGGCGATCAGCGGCGAGCCTGGATAGTAGCGCAAGGTGCCATGCGGGTTGAGGTTGCGAACGGCCGTCAGATAAGGCTTCAGCAGTTCTGGCGCGTCCGGCTGCTGCCAGATGCGCGCAATGCCTTCCAGATATTCACCGGTACGCTCGGCGTGCTCTCCGCTCAGCTGGTAACGTCCGGCACCGGCGTGGGTATCCAGATAGAGAAACGGTTTTTCCTTCTCCATCAGGGCGGTGAGGATCAGGCTTTCAACGGTATGTTTGAGCACGTCGGCATGGTTGCCGGCATGAAAACTGTGGCGATAACTCAGCATAAAAAAGAGGGGTCCGCGGTTGGATCAATGGCGATAAAAACATCGTGTGTGGCGCGATTATAGCCGCGCTGCGTAAAAATTGCTGACGTTTCGGCGCTCGCGCTTTTTTCTTTACGGGTCCATTCTCAGTAGCATTGATTTTCACGTTAACTGACCGCATGTTAGAAAGATTGCGTCGCGCCATTGCGCGCCACCCCCACTCCATGAAGAAAGGACTGCGCTTATGACCAATCCGTTACTCACCCCTTACACGCTACCCCCGTTTTCCGCGATCAAGCCTGAGCACGTGGTTCCTGCTGTGACTGAAGCGCTGAATAACTGCCGCGCTGAAGTTGAACGCGTTGTAGCACAGGGTGCACCTTACACTTGGGACAATTTAGTGCAGCCACTGGCAGAAGTGGATGACCGTCTGAGCCGTATTTTCTCGCCGGTGAGCCACCTGAATTCGGTGAAGAACAGCCCGGAACTGCGTGAAGCTTACGAGCAGACACTGCCGCTGCTGTCTGAATACAGCACCTGGGTGGGACAGAACGAAGGCCTGTATCAGGCTTATCGCGATCTGAAACAGGGCGACAGCTATGCCGCGCTGGATATCGCACAGAAGAAAGCGGTGGATAACGCACTGCGTGATTTCGAACTCTCCGGTATCGGTCTCGATAAAGAGAAGCAGAAACGCTACGGCGAAATCGCCGCGCGCCTGTCTGAGCTGGGTTCGACCTACAGCAACAACGTGCTCGACGCCACCATGGGCTGGAGCAAGCTGATCTCCGATGAAGCCGATCTGGCGGGCATGCCAGAAAGCGCGCTGGCTGCGGCCAAAGCGCAGGCCGAAGCCAAAGAACAAGAAGGCTGGCTGCTGACGCTGGATATCCCTAGCTATCTGCCAGTCATGACCTATTGCGATAACGCCGCGCTGCGCGAAGAGATGTACCGCGCCTATTCAACGCGTGCTTCTGAGCAGGGCCCGAATGCCGGCAAATGGGATAACGGCCCGATCATGGCCGAAGAGCTGGCGCTGCGTCACGAGCTGGCACAGCTGCTGGGCTTTGACTCCTTCGCGCACAAGTCACTGGCGACTAAAATGGCCGAGAATCCGGCTCAGGTGATCGACTTCCTGACCGACCTCGCCAAACGTGCGCGTCCGCAGGGTGAGAAAGAGTTAGCTCAGCTGCGCGCCTTCGCCAAAAAAGAGTGTGGTGTTGACGAGATGAATCCGTGGGATCTCACCTATTACGGCGAGAAGCAGAAACAACATCTCTACACCATCAGCGATGAGCAGTTGCGTCCGTATTTCCCGGAAGAGCGCGCGGTGAGCGGCCTGTTTGAAGTGGTGAAACGCATTTATGGCATCACCGCCAAAGAGCGTAAAGACGTGGATGTGTACCATCCAGACGTGCGCTTCTTCGACCTGTTTGATGAAAGCGGCGAGCTGCGCGGCAGCTTCTACCTCGACCTGTATGCGCGTGAACACAAGCGTGGCGGGGCGTGGATGGACGATTGCGTCGGCCAGATGCGTAAAGCCGATGGCAGCCTGCAGAAGCCGGTGGCGTACCTGACCTGTAACTTCAACCGTCCGGTACAGGGCAAGCCTGCGCTGTTTACCCACGATGAAGTCACCACCTTGTTCCACGAGTTTGGTCACGGCCTGCACCACATGCTGACGCGCATCGAAGCGCCGGGCGTGTCGGGCATCAGCGGTGTGCCGTGGGATGCGGTCGAGCTGCCAAGCCAGTTTATGGAAAACTGGTGCTGGGAGCCGGACGCGCTAGCGTTTATCTCCGGCCACTATGAGACCGGCGAACCGCTGCCGAAAGATCTGCTGGATAAGATGCTGGCGGCGAAGAACTATCAGGCGGCGCTGTTTATCCTGCGTCAGCTGGAGTTCGGCCTGTTCGATTTCCGTATGCACACCGAGTTTAATCCGGAAAAAGGTGCGCAAATCCTCGAAACCCTGCGTGAAGTGAAGAAACAGGTTGCCGTGGTGCCAAGCCCGGAGTGGGGCCGCTTCCCGCATGCGTTTAGCCACGTCTTCGCCGGCGGTTATGCCGCAGGTTACTACAGCTATCTGTGGGCCGACGTGCTGGCGGCGGATGCCTATTCGCGCTTCGAAGAAGAGGGCATCTTCAACCGTGAAACCGGCCAGTCGTTCCTCGACAACATCCTGACGCGCGGCGGTTCCGAAGAGCCAATGGAGCTGTTTAAACGTTTCCGTGGCCGTGAACCACAGCTGGACGCGATGCTGGAACACTACGGAATTCAGGGATAAGCCTGCTTGTGAAAATCGGTTTAATCGATGAATCAGGCGCCGGAGACGGCGCCTTATTACATCTGGCGCAGCGCTGGGGTCTGGAGCATGACGATCAGGCGCTGATGGCGCTGGTACTGACGCCGGAGCGCCTTGAGCTGCGCAAACTGGATGAGCCTAAACTGGGTGGCATCTTTGTGGATTTTGTCACCGGAGCTATGGCGCATCGCCGCAAGTTTGGCGGTGGTCGCGGCGAGGCGGTGGCGAAAGCGGTGGGCATCAAAGGCGGTTATCTGCCGGATGTCGTGGATGCGACGGCAGGTCTAGGTCGTGATGCGTTTGTATTAGCCGCACTGGGCTGTCGCGTGCGCATGCTGGAGCGCCATCCTGTGGTCGCAGCATTACTGGATGATGGCTTACGTCGTGGCTATGAAGATGCGGAGATTGGCGGCTGGCTGCGTGAACGTCTGACGCTGCTGCATGTGGTGAGTCAGCAGGCGTTGAGTGATATCACGCCCGCGCCAGATGTGGTGTATCTCGATCCGATGTATCCCCATCGTCAAAAGAGCGCGATGGTGAAGAAGGAGATGCGGGTGTTTCAGTCGCTGGTGGGACCCGATGAGGATGCCGATGCGCTGCTGGAACCCGCTCGTCGTCTGGCGAAGAAGCGCATTGTGGTGAAACGCCCGGATTACGCGCCGCCGTTAGCGGGAGTGGCAACCCAATCGGCCGTGGTCACCAAAAGCCATCGCTTTGATATTTATCCGCCATTGGTATGATTCTGCATGATGGCGTTGCGGCGTGATTTATCACGCGGGCTTTAAAGACGCGCGATGTATTACGCCGCTACCAAAAAAACAGGGCCATTACTGGCCCTGTTTTTATTCGTCTTCTTCGTCACGCAGCGGCACAATCAGCATATCGATATGCACGGTGTTGATCAGCTGGCGCGCTGATGACATCAGCTTGCTCCAGAAATCCTGATGGTGGCCACAGACCACCAAATCCACATCGTATTTCTTAATCGCATCCACCAGCACCTGGCCGAGATCGCCGCTGCCGCTCAGGGTTTCACTGATCGGATAACCGGCGTTGGTAGAAAGCTCTTTCAGCGCGGTGTGCGTCTCTTCAGAAATGCGTTTCTGCATGTCGCCCAGATTGACGTCAATCAGCCCGGTGTAGAGGTCTGAGTAATTCACATCAACGTGGATCAGCGAGATTTTTGCATCATAAGGACGGGCCAGTGAAACGGCTTTATCAACCAGCAACTGGCTTTCCGGGGAAAGGTCTACTGCAATCAGGATGTGTTTATAAGCCATGATAAAACTCCTTCTCAAGATTCTGGGGCTACCTGAATTCCCGCCGCTCGGCGAGCGAAATCCTTTGCGCGAAACAGCGATGAAGCGCCACCAACCACAATTTATGCCCTGCAGGCGTTCTGTTGTTATGACCTGAGTATAGCCAGAGTTGTTAACAAATGCTGCAATCCACGGCTCGCTTGTGAGGAAGATCAAGCGCTATCGCAATTTTCACTCGCGGTGAACGAAAATCATCGCTGGAAAAAAATTGAACAGATCTCCTACACTGAAAATGAGTGCCACTGCCGTCTGGGTAACGCGCTCGGGTTCGCATAACAACAATGCAATTCGATTCATCTGTGGCTGGTTAATTTCCCGTGGGGCGTCTACAGCATTTCCCCGCTGCCTTCGACGTCATTGCGGCTCCAGCTGGGAGGGGAACATGATCAGCACTATCGCGCTTTTTTGGGCTCTGTGTGTGGTTTGTCTGGTGAATATGGCGCGCTACTTCTCTTCTTTGCGCTCGCTATTGGCTGTGCTGCGCGGTTGCGATCCGCTGCTGTATCAATATGTGGATGGGGCAGGTTTCTTCACGTCTCATGGTCAGCCGAGCAAGCAGGTGCGACTGGTGCGTTATATCTGGGATAAACGCTATCGCGATCATCACGACGACGAATTTATTCGCCGCTGCGAGCGCGTACGCAGGCAGTTTGTCCTGACCAGCGGGCTCTGTTTTTTGGTGGTGGTGAGTCTGGTTGGCCTGGCGATCTGGCATTAAATAGCGGCAATAAAAAAGGGCGACCTGTGTTGAACAGTCGCCCTCTTGTTTGCCGTTAAAGGCTTAGATAATTTTCAGCGCGATCCAGTAGAGCGAACCTGACAGCACAATACAGACCGGCAGGGTGAACACCCACGCCATGGCGATGTTTTTAATGGTGCGGCTCTGTAAGCCACCGCCATCCACCAGCATGGTGCCGGCAACGGATGATGACAGGATATGCGTGGTCGAAACCGGCATTCCGGTATAGCTCGCGATACCAATCGACACGGCCGCAGTGACCTGCGCTGACATGCCTTGCGCATAAGTCATGCCTTTCTTACCAATTTTCTCGCCGATGGTGGTCGCAACACGACGCCAGCCAATCATGGTACCAATGCCCAGCGCTAACGCCACGGCCATGATGATCCAGATCGGTGCGTATTCCACGGTGCCCAGCAGGTCGCCCTTCAGCTTGTTGAGGAAGCGCTTGTCGTCCGGAGTGGTCTCTGGCAGCTTCGCCGCTTTATCGGCGGTATCAGAGACGCACATCAGCAGGCGACGCATCTGGCTGCGCTGATCAACGGTGAGTTGATCGTAGCTGTTCAGATTAGTCAGCAGCACTTGCGCACGGTCAATGGCTTGCAGCGCACGGCTGCTATCGCAATGGAACTCATGTGGGCCGCCCACGGCTTCTTCCGGTGCAGGAACCGCAGGCGGCGCCATCTGGATGATATGGGTGAGTGAATCACTGTGCTGCTGGTAATACTGTTCCAGATGATTGACCGCGTCGCGAGTCCGCGTGATGTCATAACCTGAAGCATTCATGTTGACCACGAAACCAGCAGGCGCTACACCGATCAGCACTAACATAATCAGGCCAATGCCTTTCTGACCATCGTTCGCACCGTGGGAGTAGCTCACGCCAATCGCCGAAACAATCAGTGCGGTACGCGTCCAGAACGGTGGCTTTTTCTTGCCATCGATCTTTTCACGGTCAGCGGGCGTCATATGGATACGCGCGCGTTTAGGCGTGTTGCTCCAGTAACGGCGCAGGATAAAGATCAGCGCGCCGGCAATCACCAGGCCAACAATCGGTGACAGAATCAGGGAAAGGAAAATGTTGATCACTTTCGGCAGGTTAAGGGCATCAACCACCGAGGTGCCGGTCATTAAAGCATTGGTGAGACCAATACCGATAATGGCGCCAATCAGGGTGTGAGAACTGGATGCCGGTAAGCCCAGATACCAGGTACCGAGGTTCCAGATAATCGCCGCCAGCAACATGGAGAACACCATGGCGAGGCCGTGCGCGGAACCGACATTTAACAGCAAATCTGTTGGCAGCATATGCACGATGGCATAAGCCACGCTCAAACCGCCCAGCAAAACGCCTAAGAAGTTGAAGACACCCGCCATCACAACCGCCAATTGCGCCCGCATCGCGCGGGTATAAATGACGGTAGCGACTGCGTTAGCAGTGTCGTGGAAACCGTTGATTGCCTCATAGAACAATACGAACAGCAGAGCGATAACCAAAAACAGGCCGGTACTGAGGTCAAGACCAGCGAACAGATGTAGCATAAACGTTACGCCATTTTTTGGAGGACATGAACGCGGCGCATTATCTGCGACAACCCGCATGATGTGAAAGGAAAATATAGCTCTTTTTTGTCTTAAATTTGCCATAAAGGCAGTAAGACAAGGTAAAAAGGCTGGAAAATAAGTAAGTTACAATATGACACATTTACGGCATTTTTTTGACGCTGGCGCGAAATGCCGCAGATCTCTACAATCACCGCCTTTCAATTATGTGGATTAAGCACTGTGGACAAGTTTGACGTTATCGTAATAGGTGCAGGCGCTGCCGGCATGTTCTGTGCGGCGCAGGCAGGGCAGTTGGGTCGTCGTGTGCTGTTGCTGGATAACGGCAAAAAGGCGGGACGTAAAATCCTGATGTCCGGCGGCGGCCGCTGTAACTTCACCAATATGTACACCGAACCGGCCGCCTATCTCTCGCACAACCCGCATTTCAGTAAGTCGGCATTGGCGCGTTACACCCAGTGGGACTTCATCGATCTGGTGAATCGCCACAAGATTGCGTATCACGAGAAAACCCTCGGCCAGTTGTTCTGCGATGATTCGGCACAGCAGATCGTGGATTTGCTGTTAAAAGAGTGCGAAGACGGGCAGGTGACGTTGCGCTTGCGCAGTGAAGTGCTGAGCGTGACGCGCGATGAAAACGGCTACAGGCTGCAACTGAATGGCTCCGAGGTGCAGGCTGAGAAATTGGTGATCGCCAGCGGTGGCTTATCGATGCCGGGTTTGGGCGCGACACCATTCGGGTATAAAGTGGCCGAGCAGTTTGGTTTGAAAGTGTTCCCGACGCGCGCAGCCCTGGTGCCGTTTACGCTGCACAAGCCGCTGCTGGAGCAGTTAAATACGCTGTCGGGTGTGGCGCTGCCCACCACCATCACCGCGCAGGACGGCACGCTGTTTAAAGAAGCGATGCTGTTTACCCATCGCGGTTTGTCGGGTCCGGCGGTATTGCAAATCTCCAGCTACTGGCAGCCGGGTGAGTTTGTCACCATTAACCTGTCGCCGGAAACCTCGCTGGAAGAATTCATCAACGTGCAGCGCGAGGCGCATCCGAATCTCAGCCTGAAAAACAGCCTGGCGAAAATTCTGCCGAAGCGTCTGGTGGAAGTGTTGCAGGAGCTGAAGCAGATCCCGGATGTGACGCTGAAGCAGCTCAACAGCAAGCAGCAGGCCGAGTTGGTCATCACGTTGCATCAGTGGCGCGTGCAGCCGAATGGCACCGAAGGTTATCGCACTGCCGAAGTGACGATGGGCGGCGTCGATACCACGCAACTCTCCTCCAAAACCATGGAAGCGCGCGATGTGCCCGGTTTGTATTTTATTGGTGAAGTGGTGGATGTCACCGGCTGGCTCGGCGGATACAACTTCCAGTGGGCGTGGAGTTCAGCCTGGGCGTGTGCGCAGGCGCTGTGAGTTATCGCGTCGCCATCAAAGGCGACGCCAGTGCGCGAATACGAGGTTCAGCTGTATGCTGAGGTTGCAGCGCTAATGTCTGGCTCTGCGTAACGGCGTCACTGCAGGTGTCAGGTTTTTCGGCTGGTCGTGCAGCAATACTTGCCCCAGCAGGCTATCGCTGTTGACCACGCCGTACTTCAGATGCGTCGCGATATATTTGCGGTCAAAGCTGGTGAGCTTATACACCGGTGGCAACACCTCCGGTAAAGCGTCCACCATCAGCATGCGGCTCAGTTTCACCGGACGCCAGCCGCTCAGCGTTTGATACAATAACGCACCGGCTTCCGCTTTGCGTAAGTAGAAGTTGTAGTGATTCTCTTCCCGCAGCGCCTGCTGCTGAGCGATATACACCACCAGATAATCCGGCGTTTTGATGCCCTGCAGAATTGTGTCGTAGTTCGGCAGCGCCAATAATTGCTGGAAGAAGGCTTCAGAGCCTAACTCCACAATCGGACGGAAGCAGTGCAGCCAGCGGCCGATAAAGGCATTGTTTTTCGGCGCGGCGAGAAACCAGGATTCCATAACCGGATAAGCGCGATCGCGGGTGGATTCCTCGCGGTAAAAAGCCACCAGGTCATAACGCTCATCCGCATTCACCGCTAACAGCTCATCGAGGCTGCGATTGAGGATAATGGTGGCATCCATCCAGATTCCGCCATAACGATGCAGCAGCTCCAGGCGAATCACATCGCTTTTGTGCGAAGCCCGCATCCCCGCGTGGACAAACTTCAGGTCTGGTAAATAGTCATGCAGATTGAGATTGTTGATCACCGTCAACGCATAGCCAGGGTTTTCACGGGCAATCTTATCGACAAAAATCTGGACTTCAGCCGGGAGCTTTTCACTTTCCCAGTACATCCAAACCTGACGCGGAATGGGCGCAGGCGGATTAGCACGACCCTGCAGGTTAATATCCTGTTCGGCTGCGGCGTGATAGGCGGGAAGGCGTTTGCGTGTGGTCAGCTTTTTTTCCGCCAGCAACGCCAGCGAAATCAAATGCATTTTAAGTTTATGGTTGGACATGATCATTCCTGTAACCCTGTCGGCCGCTATCCCAGCTTCTGCCGCTTTAGGGCGAAAAACTGGCCCTGTGACAGCGGGCACGATGAAGCGCAATGGCGCGAAAAGTGGCTCAAAATTAACAAACAGCGCCGAACTGCTCAATAAATAAACTCTGAAAACGTTACTTTAAGAGAATACGCAGGCGGCGTTCACTTGCCGTACCGTTGCCGTGGGTGTTTAAGGGCTGTTAACCGATGAATCTGTTAAGATCGCCGCGTTTTTTCCAACAGGCCCATGATTCCATGTTCAAACTTAAATTCCTTCTGCCCGTGCTTATCGTCATCAGCGCGGCTGTCTGGTGGCTGATGCCGCACTATAGCGATGAAGACAAAGGCTATTACATCGCAATGTTCTGCACCTTGACCCATGATGGGCGCGACAACTCCCCCCTGGCGATGCAACAGATTATTGAAGGCAGCAACTCGGACTATGCGCTGCAGAAAATTCATTTCCAGTCAGGTCTGGCAGAACATCTGCAAAGCGTGTGGCAGGATTTGTCAGCGGAGCAGCAACAGCAGGCGCGGCAGGAGAGTCTGTCCTGCCGCAAGGTGATGTCTGAAAAGTTATTACCGGGTAAAGCAGTGCAGTGATTAATGCACGGGCAGCGCTAATACCGCGTCGGTGGTTTTGATCTCGGCAAACACATCAGCAACGCCTGTCAATGCGCTCTGCTGCAGCACCTTGTGATCGACTACCTTGTTATCCCAGGTCGCCAGATCGCGCGTGGCGGTGGCATCTTCCGGGATAATGACCGAGTAGCCAAGCGGTACGGCATCACGTGCGGTGGACGACACGCACATATGGGTCATTAGACCGGTGACAATTAACTGCTTGATGCCCAGACTGTCGAGTTGTTGTTTCAAATCGGTTCCCACGAAAGAACTCGGTGTGGCTTTGGTAATGACACGATCATTTTTGCCCGGCTGCAAATCCTTGTGGAATTCAGCGAAGCGGCTGCCTTTGGCGAACAGCGGGCCATCTGCCGCGCCTTCATGGCGGACGAAGAACACCGGCATGCCATGCTTGTGTGCAAATTCAACCAGGCGCTTGCTGTTTTGCAGTGCTTTCATACCGTCTGGAATGGGCATTTTGCCGCCAGCGAAGTATTCGTTCTGAATATCAATCACGATGACCGCGGTTTGATTGGCCGTCAGCTGGGTGGTGGCGGTGGCACCGCTCATGGTACGAATGGTCGGTGCATTTTCAGCTTTGTGTTCTTCGGCAATAGCGCTGCCTGAAATTGCCATCGCTAATGCTAAGGTGCCTGAAGCAAAAAGGTTTTTCATCACTAATCATCTCTTTGATTGGGAGGTCAGGGTGACTTCCGATGCACAGCAGTATGGCGATTGTGCCGAAAGTGAAGGAGTACTGCGCATGACAAATAACGTTCACTTTGCGCCAAAAATGGCGCACCTGAATGCGCCCATTAAGGTCGGTATTGTGGTGTTTGACGACATCATCCCGTTTCATCTTTCCGTTCCCTGTGCGGTGTTTGAGAAGGCGGAACGCGAAGATGGCCGAGCTTGCTACCAATTAATGATCTGTGCCACCCACGCCGGTCCGCTTCGCACCAACAGCGGTTTTTCGATTGTCGCGGAGCATGAACTGGCTATGCTGGCCGAAGCGGATATGGTGGTGGTACCCAGCTGGAGCGATCCTGCCGTTGCGCCACCGCCCGCGTTGTTGCAGGCGTTACAGCAGGCTGCCCAGCGTGGGGCTCAGATTGTTGGCTTGTGTCTTGGCGCCTTTGTGCTCGGAGCCGCTGGCTTGCTGCATCAGCAGCGCGCCACGACACACTGGCGTTGGATGAGTGATTTTGAACGGCTTTACCCCGATGTGACGATTGACCGTGACGTGTTGTATATCGACGAAGGGCAGATTGTGACCTCGGCGGGCACTGCAGCGAGTATCGATTGCTGCCTGCATCTGGTGCGTGAACAGTGTGGAGTGGATGTGGCCAACAGTGTGGCGCGCATGCTGGTGGTACCGCCGCATCGGCAGGGCGGCCAGGCGCAATATATTGAGCAGCCGGTCTATCACTCGGCGGGCAACGATCGATTTATGTCGGCGCTCAGTTGGGCCACCGAAAATTTGCAGCAGGCCCTCACGCTGGATCAGTTGGCGGAGAGAGCGTTGATGAGTCGCCGCAGTTTTACGCGCCGTTTTAACCAAACCACTGGCAGCTGTTTCAGTGATTGGTTAGTGAATCAGCGTCTGGCATTGGCGCAGCGATTTTTGGAAAAAACCGACCAGCCGATTGAGCTGATCGCAGAAAAAGCCGGATTCTCTTCGCCATTAATGTTAAGGCGACATTTTAAAAAGAATTTGAATACGTCTCCGTTACAATACCGGAAAACATTTCGTGGTCGGGTGTGAATTAATGGTTTGTAAATCAACCTATTGATAAGAATGCATTGAAAATAGGGCGGATAAAATTATTCCCGGATCATTTTGACAGGCTATCTGATGAGAAGAATATTTCAGCGTGGTCAATGAGGGCTATTCTTAACAACGGATGGCGAACCATCCGTTGCCATGCAAATCCTGCAAAGAAAAATAGTGACGCGAATTATTAACGCATCACACAATCAATACGTGAGGGAAATTGACCTGAGCGCAGCGCTGGCGTTCTCACTTCTTTCATTTTCTCACTGCTGTTAAATCCATGCTTACGGCAAACCACGCATGGATCAGTGCTCTCTTTCAATTGCTGCTCGGCTTCGCTCCCCAGCTGACGCTTACGGCAGTAGAGTGGGGTGCAACCCATCACTTGCTTAAAGGAGCGAGTGAACGATTGCTGGCTTTCAAAATGGTATTTTACGGCCAGACTGATGATCGGTGCGTTGCTGTATTTCAGCTCGCTGACACAGCATGCCAGTTTCTTTTTACGGATATACCGTGCCAGCGTTTCATTATGATAGCGGGCAAATAATTTCTGCAAATACCATTTAGAATAACCCGATTTCACGGCGATATCATCAATGCTTAAGCGCTGATCCAGATTGTCCATAATCCATTTGGTCACCGAATCAATAACCCCTTCGTTGTATTTTTGCGGCATCTTTTTGATCCTCCATTAACTGGACACAGTGTAAAATAATTAATCTTTCCATTCATCCGATTAACGTAAAGTTTTATAAGGAATTGGCTGTTTTATTATTTGTCATCAAGGCTGGTCTTGCTTTTAGTGAAATTAAGGCCGCTTTTGTTGAATCGATGTTGAATATTTAGCGTAATCACGCCCGTTATTTTTAACTCAAATTTTCCATCACTTTGCCGAGCTTAACAGTATGAGAAAACGTGGCGCTGGCACACCTCATCAATACGCACTGGCGATTAACGTGCCAGACTGATGGTTTTTTCATAGCTCAGGAGCAGTGCGCATGGCTTTTCGTTTCCCGCTAAAACAGTCACTTGCCGTGATTTTGACGGCGATGGCAGCGCTACCTACCACCTCCGCGTTAGCGGCCAATGTGTATGGCGAGCAGTTGGAAGGTTTTCAGTATCCCTACCCACTTGAACACTTTAATTTCTCCTCACAGCAGCAACCGCTGAGCATGGGGTACATGGATGTCAAACCCGCGCAGCAGGCTAATGGTCAAACGGTGGTATTACTGCACGGTAAGAATTTTTGTGGTGCAACCTGGGAAGACACCATCAAAGCGCTTAGCCAGCAGGGATATCGGGTGATTGCGCCGGACCAGATTGGCTTTTGCAGCTCGACGAAACCCGCCAATTACCAATACAGCTTCCAGCAACTGGCGCTGAATACCCATCAACTGTTAGCGCATCTTGGCGTTGCTAAGGCGGTGATTATCGGGCATTCAACCGGTGGCATGCTGGCGACGCGCTATGCGCTGATGTATCCACAGC
This sequence comes from Enterobacter cancerogenus, assembly GCA_000773965.1. Taxonomy (GTDB): domain Bacteria; phylum Pseudomonadota; class Gammaproteobacteria; order Enterobacterales; family Enterobacteriaceae; genus Pantoea; species Pantoea communis. Next base: position 84,758 of record JRUP01000001.1, on the reverse strand, counting down.
AGACACAGAAGCTGGTGCTGGTGAACCCGATTGGCCTGGAGGATTGGAAAGCCAAAGGCGCACCGTGGCGCTCGGTGGATCAGTGGTATCAGCGCGAACTGAAGCTCAGTGCGGCGGGCATTAAAAAGTATGAGCAGACGACTTACTACAGCGGTCAGTGGAAGCCGGAGTACGACAAGTGGGTGGATATGCTGGCAGGTCTCAACAGCGGGCCAGGCCACAAGAAGGTGGCGTGGAACTCTGCGCTCATTTACGACATGATTTTCACCCAGCCGGTCTATTACGAATTCAAAGACCTGAAAGTGCCGACAACGCTGATGATCGGAACCGCCGATACCACCGCGATTGGCAGCGATATTGCTCCCGCTGCGGTCAAAGCGCAGTTAGGTCATTACAATGTGTTGGGCAAACAGGTGACGAAGATGATTCCGGAGGCACATTTAATTGAGTTCCCAGGTATGGGACATGCGCCGCAGATGGAAGAGCCGCAGAAGTTTAATCAGACACTGATTAGCGATCTGGCGCGTCCACGGTAAGATGCGGTGGCAAATGGGCGTGCTTATGCACGCCCTGACATTACTGTGCCTGCTTTTTTTTGCCGTTTTTGGCTTCGTACATACGCGCATCGCTGCCTTCCAGCAGCTGTTCCAGCGACAGCGGATGATCGGGATCAAACTCCACAATGCCTGATGAGAAGTGCAGTGCGTAGCGGCGGTCGAGATCCTGAGTTTGCTTTTGCAGGAAACGATCAAAGCGCGCCAAAACGCCCTCGGCATCGGCCTGTTGTAAGCCGTTAAACAGCACCACAAACTCATCACCGCCCAGGCGGGCAAAGATATCAGCGTGGCGGAAACTCACTTTCATCGCATCCGCAAAATCCATCAATGCACGATCCCCCTCGCGGTGGCCGAGCGTATCATTGATAGCTTTAAAACGGTCGAGGTCGAGGAAGGTCAGACTGGCCGGGAGTTGCCTGACTTCGCACTCATTCAGCGCGAGCTGTCCCAGCGTCATAAATCCGCGACGGTTGGTGATTTGCGTCAGTTCATCCGAGGTCGCTGTCTGGAACGCCACCAACTCTGCTTCGGCCATCGCGGCCAAATCGCGCAGCGTATTCATGTCATCCGCATTAAATTCGCGCGCATGGTGGTCGACGATACAGAGCGTGCCCACTTTGGCACCCGCTGGCGTACGCAGCGGACAACCCGCGTAAAAGCGCACGGGATTCTCTGAGGTTTTCACTAACGGATTATCGTGGAAACGCTCATCTTCAAGGGCGTTTTCGACCACCATCACATCGTCTTGCAGGACCGCGTGGCCACAGAACGACGTATTACGGGGTGCGGTCGCCGCGCTTTGGCCAGCGATAGATTTGAACCACTGGTGGTCCTCCTCCAGCAAGCTAACCAGCGCAACCGGCACGCCGAACAAACGACGAGCAAGGCGGGTTAAACGATCAAAACGCTCTTCTGCAGGCGTGTGCAGAATGTTGAGCGCACGTAACTGGGCCAGACGACGTGACTCGTCCGCAGGCAGTGCAGGTGCTTTCATCGCGTTACTCTTTCTTTTAAATTATTCGGGTACAACTTCACTGGTGTTTTGCTGCCATAACGGCATAAAGCGCTTAGTAACGGTTGCGATATCCATTACTAAGCGTAACGATTATCAGAGCACTTTTTGCTCGGCAAGATCAAGGGCAAAATAGCTGAAAATCAGGTCAGCACCGGCACGTTTAATCGCACCAAGGCTTTCCAGAACCACATTACGTTCGTCGATGGCACCCGCCTGCGCGGCGAATTTGATCATCGCGTATTCACCACTCACCTGGTACGCAGCCAGCGGCAGAGTAGTGCGTTCGCGGATATCACGCAGAATATCGAGGTAAGCGCCCGCCGGTTTCACCATCAGTGAATCAGCCCCTTCGGCTTCATCAATCAGGGACTCGCGAATCGCTTCACGGCGGTTCATCGGATTCATCTGATAAGTTTTACGATCGCCTTTTAATGCCGTTCCTGCTGCTTCCCGGAACGGACCGTAGAATGAAGAGGCGAACTTGGTGGAGTAAGACATGATGGCCGTATCGGTGAAGCCTGCGGCATCCAGTGCCTGACGAATGGCTTTCACCTGGCCATCCATTGCCGCTGAAGGGGCGATAAAATCCGCACCGGCTTGCGCGGCGACCACGGCTTGTTTGCCGAGGTTAATTAATGTCTGGTCGTTATCCACGCCGTGATCGCACAGCACGCCACAGTGGCCGTGGCTGGTGTATTCACAGAAGCAGGTATCGGACATCACGATCATTTCTGGCACGGTGTCTTTGCAGATACGCGACATACGCGCCACCAGGCCATTCTCATTCCATGCATCGCTGCCGGTTGCATCCGTGTGATGCGAGATACCGAAGGTCATCACAGAGCGAATACCGGCTTTGGCGATACGCTCAATCTCATAGGCGAGACGTTTCTCAGGAATACGCATCACACCCGGCATGGCGTTAATCGGCACGTAATCGTCCACGCCTTCTTCAACGAAGATTGGCAGGGCCAGATCGCTCAGACGAAGGTGGGATTCCTGGAACATTTCACGCATTGATGCGCTTTTGCGCAGTCTTCTTGGACGTTGGAGAAGATTGAATTCAGACATGTTCGTACAACTTTTGCTGGTGAAAAAAGTGACAACAGTTTACCCCTTTTCGCCAGCAGGGATGAAGGATTGTGTGCGGAAACGAAAACTCCCGCCGGGCGGCGGGAGTGGGGAAGATTACTCGTTGATGTCCGGGTGCTGCTGCACCAGGTTTTTACGTTTCGCCTCGAGCTTAGCGATCTCTTCATCAATATCTTCGATTTTCTGCTCAATGTTGTCGTGATGCTCCTGCAGGATTTCACGCGCTTCTTCAATATCCGACGCCGCCGGTGTGGCACCGCGCAGCGGCTTGTTGGCGGTCTCTTTCATGTAAATCCCCGTGATCAAACCAATCACCGCGACCACCATCAGATAATAAGCCGGCATATACAGATTGTTGGTTGTTTCAACCAACCACGCGGCGAAGGTCGGGGTTAAACCGGCAATCAGTACCGAGATATTGAAGGCACTGGCCAGCGCACTGTAACGAATGTGCGTTGGGAACATCGCCGGCAGCGACGAAGCCATCACGCCGGTAAAGGCGTTAAGGATCACCGCCAGCAGCAGCAGACCCGCAAAAATCAGCCCCAGCACGCCGCTGTTAATCAACATAAAGGCCGGAATCGAGAAGGCGAACAGCGCGATACTGCCGATGATGATAAACGGGCGACGGCCAAAGCGGTCACTCAGCATGCCCATCACCGGCTGCACAAACAGCATACCCATCATGATGGCGATAATGATCAGCACGCCGTGATCTTCCGAGTAGTGCAGGTTATGCGACAGGTAGCTTGGCATGTAGGTCAGCAACATGTAGTAGGTCACGTTGGTGGCAATCACCAGACCGATACAGGCCAGCAGACTTTTCCAGTGCTTGGTGGCGATCTCTTTGAAGGATACTTTCGGGCCGTCACGCAGACCTTCACGATCGCCTTGTTCCAGCTTATCAACGTGCTGCTGGAACGCCGGTGTCTCTTCCAGCGCGTGACGCAGATACAGACCGATGATCCCTAACGGTAGCGCGAGGAAGAACGGCAGACGCCAGCCCCACTCCAGGAATTTCGCTTCACCGATGACGGTGGAAATCAGCACCACGACGCCCGCACCCAGCACGAAGCCGGCTATGGAGCCGAAGTCGAGCCAGCTGCCCATAAAGCCACGCTTACGGTCCGGCGAATATTCCGCGACAAAGATCGAGGCACCGGTATATTCACCGCCCACTGAGAAGCCCTGCGCCATTTTCGCCAGCAGCAGCAGAATCGGTGCCCAGATGCCGATGGTGGCATAAGAGGGGATCAGGCCGATACAGAAGGTACTGATCGACATGATGACAATGGTGATAGAGAGGATTTTCTGACGACCGTATTTGTCGCCGAGCATACCAAAGAACAGACCACCTAATGGACGAATCAGGAAGGGAACAGAGAAGGTACCCAGTGCAGCAATCATCTGCACGCTTGGCGACGCATCCGGGAAGAACACTTTACCCAGTGCATACGCGACAAAGCCATAAACACCAAAATCAAACCACTCCATCGCGTTGCCCAGAGACGCGGCGGTAATGGCTTTACGTAAACGGGCGTCATCGATAATCGTGACGTCATCCAGTCCGATAGGTTTTACACGCTTCCTACGTAGTTTCATGATGTAACCCTGTATTGGAATTCGAAAATTCCTCAACGCTGCAGACTACATTTTGTGGCCAGTCCACGGCGTTGAGAAGATTTAAGCATAGCCGTGAAAGAGGACTTTATCCGGCGTAGCAACGGTAATAATTAGGGGCGAAATGATTACGTCCCGCGACAGAGTATACCGATTTTGTGTGATATTTGTCATGTTTCAGCCAGCAACTGGCTATTTTTTGGCTAAAACTCTGGCGGAATGAGGGGGAAAACGCAGCTTATAAAATCCTGGTTATCGCGCGTCAGGCCGCGTAATGCGTGCGTTTCAGCCAGGAATGCATCAAAAGGGTGGCAAAGGGTGTCATTTATTTTTTTTCTGAAAAAAACGCGTAGAAAATTTTGATGATTATCAGCGATATCAACTGCGCATCGCTGATTGATTAATCCATTGTTCTGACAAGTGGCGGCTTGATTGCTATACCTGATTGTTGCGCAAATAAATAAGAAATTCTTATCATTAAGCGAAGCGGTAAGCTTTGCTTGCCAGCCTGTCATCATTCGGTAATACTCTGCCGCCTGGCTCAGGTGGAGTGTTCATGTCGAGAAAAAACGCCCGATTGTTTGAGAATCCCTGGCTGTCGCAAATTGACAGTGTAGAAAGGAATCTTATCAATTATGCGCCTGATGCACGGCGAACGTTTACCGATCCTGTGGCACCGATTGGCTGGATTGACTGCGGTGAACGTGCCGATGCCCAATTGGCGTTACTGGCCCAACAACCTGATGAACTGCTGAAACGCCTGAAAACCTGGCGGCAGGCGGGATTGCTCACCAGCCAGGCGGCCGAGAGTTTGCGGCAGCTGCAACGCCTGACGCAAACCAGTATCGCGCGTAATCAACCCATTACCCAGCTTGATGAGTATCAGCAGTTGGTGGGACAGCTGACCCCGACCTTAGAACGTATTAACCAGCGCCTGAATGGCCAGCGCCCGCCAGTCACGCTGGCGGATGACACACTGGAAGTGGCGCTGCGTATCGCCGAAAAACGCCGTCGCTCAGAGTAGCGATCGCAGTGGTGCGCCGCTTATCCATCCCTGAATATCTTCCACTGCCTGCGTGAAGTAGGTGCGGTAATTGCTGTCGGCGACATAGCCAAGGTGCGGCGTGGCCAGCACATTGGGCAGATGGCGCAACGGGTGGTCAGCAGGTAGCGGTTCCTGTTCGAACACATCGATTCCGGCGCCAGCCAATTGACCGGATTGCAGCGCGGCAATCATCGCTTGCTGGTCGACAAGTGCGGCGCGTGAGGTGTTGATCAACAGCGCGCCTGGCTTCATCTGCGCCAGTGCAGCGTGGTCAATCACGTGGCGCGAGCGCTCGCTGAGCACCAGGTGCACCGAGACAAAATCGCTCGCTTGCATCAAGGCGTGCAGCGAAGGCATCCGTTCTGCGCCACATTCGGTCGCGCGTGAGTCGGTGAGATTTTGACTCCATGCGCAAACGCGCATCCCAAAGGCCTGCGCCACTTTGGCCATCTCGCCACCGATTTTACCCAGCCCTACTAAGCCCAACGTTTTGCCCTGCAAACCGAGCCCCAGCGTTTGCTGCCACGGCCCGTTATTGCGCATTGCCTGATTTTCTAACCTGATGTGGCGTGCCAGCCCAATCAGCAAACCCCAGGTGAGCTCCATCGGTGCAGCGCTGCTGCTGGCGGTGCCGCACACGGCGATATAGCGCTCGGCACAGGCGTGCAGATCAATCGAGGCATTACGCATGCCGGAGGTGACCACCAGTTTCAGGTTAGGCAAGCGACCAATCAGTTCAGCCGTGAGCGGTGTGCGCTCGCGCATAACAACGAGGATATCGGCGTGTTCGATATGGCGCACCCGCTCATCTTCATTGTCAAAATGCTGGGTCAGTGCGGTGGTGTGGACAGTCGGTTGCAGCGATGCCCAATCGGCCAGCGACAGGGCAACGTTTTGGTAATCATCAAGAATGACGCAATTCAGGCTCATGGGATTCCTCAACGAGAAGTGGCTGACGCCCTTGCTCATTGAGCCAGGCGCGAAGCCGGTCATTATCCATCGGACGGGCATAATAGTAGCCCTGAATCAGCACCACGCCACGCTGCCGCAGGTAGTCATATTGTAACGAGGTCTCCACCCCTTCACCGAGCACATCCAGCTTGAGTTTGTGGCACAGATTTATGATGGCATCCAGCACCGGCGTTTCTACCTCCAGACCTTCAATGGCGTTAATAAAGCCGCGATCGATTTTCAGGTAATCCAGCGGGAAGGTCAGCAGATAAGAGAGTGAGCAGTGGCCGGTACCAAAGTCATCAATCGCCACTTTCATGCCGTGTGACTGCAGGTAGCGGAGTTTACGCGCCACCAGTTCGCCGTCATCAATCAGGCTGCGCTCAGTGAGCTCCAGCGTCACCACCATCTGCTTGTCTTTAATGCGGCGGGCAAAGCGCTGAATGTCCTGCACGAAATCGGCATGTTGCAAGTGTTCTGCTGCCACGTTCAGGCCAATATGGAAACCGGGCTCAACCTGCCAGCCCTGAATATCTTCCGCCATCAGATCCAGCAAATGCTGGGTCAGCTGCACAATGATCCCTTCAGATTCGGCGTGGCTGATAAAGATATCCGGACGGATCATCTCACCATTCGGCAATTGCCAGCGCAACAGGGCTTCCGCGCCTTTGCAGCGCTCGATTTCTGTGCTGTAAACCGGCTGGTAATGGACCGAGAACTGACGGCTACGCATCGCGCGGCGGATTTCATCGGCCCACGAAATGCGGCGGCGCAGCCAGTTGGCGGTCAATACCATCAGCAGGATAGAAAAAATCGCCGCCATCGGCAGGAAGATAAACAGCGCCTGACGCCAGGCTTTCAGCAACTCGGAGGCAGGCACGGTGACATTCACGCTAATGGGGTAGCGGCTGGATTCGGCCTGATAAGGCTCACTTTTCAGATACAGTTCGGGTTCGATATCGGCCGGGCCGCTGGTAATGGGTGCACCGCCGCTAAAGCGCATGCTCATCTGATAGCCACGCGACTCGCCAATCGCGTGCATAAAGTCCATCAGATACTGACCATCAATCACCGCCCAGAAGCCGGTGCTATCAGGCAGTTGACGCACGAACACCACGGCGGGCCGATTGGGCACGCCGTAAGTGCCACGAATGGAGAGGCTCCACCAGGCTTTACCCGTGATCGGCGGTGGTTGCATCATCATCTGAGTCAGGGTGCCATGCACCAGGCCAAAGGCCAATGAGCAGCTGATGTTCTCGCCACTCAGCAGACCGACGGAACGGAAATAGGCGTTGAGGGTGCCAGCGCGCTGCAGTTGATCCTCGATCTTCGCACAAGGCTGATAATGGTACTGACGCAGCTGGGTGATCATATCCCAGGCGTTATCACTCATTTTTTCGGCTTGAGTGAGTAAGGAGTTAGCGGTGGAGATCTGCTGCTGGCTCACCGTATGCCGCGCTTCAATGGCCGTACAAAGGATGCCCAGTACCAGTGGTAATAACCCGGCACAGACAATTAACAGCCAGCCAAAATCGCGATTTTTTCTTTGCGGTGGCACCTGACTTTCCTCGGTCATTTTAAGCAGCAGATGAGGGCTAAGCTGCGGCGTCAGCAGCATAACACTTCCAGGGGCCGTGCATATTAGCGTTTTGATTTTGCTCTGGGCTGACTCAGGTCAAATATCGGCGTCGCTTTGCGTTAATTGACAATGTTTTGCCGTTATTGGCATTTCCCAGCGGGAAAAGCGCTGTGCCACGATGATGGGAAAGCATATTGACCTGAAATGAGGAGCGAAAATGAGCACTGAAACCCTGGATGTGGCTTCCCTGCGCCAACGCATTAGCGAAGGCGAATGGCAGGCGCGTGTGAAGCTGGCGCAGGCCTATCACCTGGCGGCCAGGCTGCGCTGGACTGACCATATCTACACCCACTTTTCTCTACGTGTGCCGGGCGATCAGCCCCATTTTCTGATTAACGCTTTCGGTCAAACCTTCGATGAAATCTCGGCGGAGACGCTGGTGAAAATTGATATCGACGGAAACATCACTGATGACCCGACGGGGCTGGGGATTAACCACGCGGGATTTGTGATTCACAGCGCTATTCACCGTGCACGTCCGGATGCGCATGCCGTGCTGCATACGCATACGGCGGCGGGCATTGGTGTCTCTGCGCAGCGCAACGGTTTGCTGATGATTTCACAGCACAGCACGCGCTTCCACCATCGTCTTGGCTATCACGATTACGAAGGCATTGCGCTGGATCTTGATGAGCAGCAACGCATTGTGGCCGATCTCGGCGATCTTAATGCGCTAATCCTGCGCAATCACGGCCTGCTGACCTGCGGCGGCAGTATTGAAGAAGCGTTCTATAACCTTTACTACCTGGAGCGTGCTTGCCAGGCGCAGCTAGCGGCTCAGTCGGGCGGTGCGGATTTGATCATCCTGCCTGATGAGGTATCCGAGAAAGCGGCGCAAGCCTTCGACAACAGCATCCGTAACCACAAATATCAGCTGCACTGGGATGCCTACATCCGCCAGCTCAACCGCAACGCACTCTGAGAATCCCTTATGAAATGGCTGAAACCGGTAGTTTCGACGCTGTTGCTGTGCGCGGCGTTTAGTAGTCAGGCGGCGCCTGATTTGAGTAAAGTCACTCTGGTGCTGGGCGATCAGGCGCGCAATTTGCGTTCGCTGATTGAGGCCGCCGATGTCATGAAAGATGCGCCCTATCAATATCGCTGGGCGAATTTCCAGGGGGCGGCACCGCTGTTTGAAGCACAGCGTGCGGGTGCGGTCGATACCTCCTACGCCGGAGATTTGCCGGTATTGATGGCGGCGTCCGGTGGCGTACCGTTGAAGATCATCGCCACCAACGTCGGCGATTCCGGTTCGAACGGATTGATCGTTCCGGCGGATTCGCCAATCCACAGCGTCAAAGATCTGGCCGGAAAAGAAGTGGTGGTGTCATCGGCGCGCGGCAGCATTTCGCAGCATCTTTTGTATGAGGCGCTGGAAGAAGCGCAGGTCAAACGCGATACGGTGCCGGTGCGGTTTGTTTTGCCAACCGATGCCAGTGCCGCGTTTAATTCCGGGCAGATTGCCGCCTGGGCCACGTTTGATCCCTATCTGGGGATTGCTGAACAGCACGGTGCACGCCTGCTGCGCGATGGCAAAGGGTTAACCACGGCACTGTCGTTTGTCACTGCCACGCAGAGTTCGCTGGACGATCCCGCTAAGCGGGCGGCGATTGTTGATTTCACCCACCGCCTGGCCAAAGCCCGCGAATGGGCGCTGGAGCATCCGCAGCAGTACAATGCGGTGTATGCCCAGTTAACGCGGCTCTCGCCGGAAGATGCGCAAAAAATTACACCGCGCATTTCACACGGTGTTCGCGGTGTGACGGCGGAAGATGTGGCAAAAGTGCAGAAGGTGTCAGATCTGTTTAGCGAGCTGAAGATTTTGCCGAACAAGGTCGATGTGCAGGCGATTACGGATAACAGCGTCTTTACGCAATAATCGCCAATCCTGCGCAATAATCGCGCCGTTACACTTATGTGCACATCAACCTGCGCGAAGCCTCTCGCCGCGACGCTGATGTGCACATGCTGTAGCGGTGCAAACCCCTGGCTATTAACGCGGACGCGATCCCGGTCGGCCATTGCCTAACATAATCGCCAGTCGGCTGCCGCCCGGCGTGGTCTCCATCAATATCTTAGTGACGCTGGTCAGTGGTACTGACAGCAGCATGCCCACCGGCCCCAACAGCCAGCCCCAGAATATCAGCGACAGAAACACCACCAGCGTCGAGAGCCCCAATCCGCGCCCCATCAGCTTTGGCTCCAGCATATTGCCAAACACCATATGAATCGCACTGAACAGCGCGACCACGAACAGCGCATCGTAGACGCCATTTAACACCAGAGCCTGAATAAACGGCGGGATGCCGGCGATGATGGGGCCGATATTGGGCACGAAGTTGAGGATAAACGCCACCACGCCCCAGAACAGCGCGAATTTCACGCCGATCAATTCCAGCACCAGCCATACCGCGAGCCCGGTGATGACGCTGACCAGGGTCTTTAGCGCCAGGTAGTGGGTCACGCCTTTGAATGCGCGGTGTAACCCCGCAATGCGGATTTGCGGATTGATCATCGCGTTGCGCATTTTGTACGGCAGATGGCGCACTTCGAACAGCATAAACACCACGGTGAGGATCAGCAGCAGCACGTTGGTCATGGCACCGGAAAACTGTTTCAGCAGCGTGGTGGCCATATCCATCATCACATTCGGGTCGAGCCGGGCGGCTAAGGTTTCCGTGGAGACATTGATATGAAAGCGAGCGGCAAAGTGCTGCACCACGCCGAGTTTTTGTTCCAGCATGCTACGGATTTGCGGATAGGTGTCGCTGAAGTCACTGGCCGAACTGGCCATCACGCCAACCAACAACAGGATGACGATAAATATCACGCTGATCACCGCAGTGATGGCCAGACCACGTGGCACGCCTCGACGCATCAGCAGGGTGACCAGTGGATTCAGCACAATCGCCAGAAAGCTGGCGAGCAGGAAGGGCACCAGAATTTCTGACGCAGCACGGATGCCCGCCAGAATAATCACCAGCATCGCCATTTTGACCAGCATGTTCTGGCCAATTTTTTCCTGGGGCAGGTTGTTCATTTACTCTCCTGAGTCATTAATGGCTCAGGAGAGTGTAGTTGAACGAAAGTAAGTGATTGTTTATTTAGGAATAAGCGAAACGTCAGTGTGTTATTTCCCCTGACGTTGCATTAGCGCTGTGGCGCCCAGCATCAGGGTGAGGCTGGCAAGCAGTGTCACGGTGGCCATCGCCATCCCTTGCCCCACGGAACCTTGCTCGAACTGACGCCAGATAAAAATCGCCACGGTTTGCGTCCCGGCGGGTGCCAGCAGCAGCGAGGTCACCAGTTCGCGTGATGCCACGGCAAACACCATCATCATCGCGGCCAGCAGACTCGGTGCGACCAGCGGCAGGACGATCAGGCGCAGCGCCTGTAAGCGTGACGCGCCGTGCACGCGCGCCGCCGGTTCCAGCGTGGGGGCCAGTTGGCGCAGCGCACTGCTGACATAGCGTACCGGCCAAGGCAGCAGCAGGCAGCTGTAGGAAAGCAGCAGAATAAACATTGTGTTGTAAGGGGAAACCGGCCAGAAGCCGCGGTTCCACAGCAGAATCAACCCGACGCCGACCACCACGCCGGGCATGGCGGCAGGCAGCAGCGCCAGGCCATCCATCATCGCCAGCAGGCGCGTTTTTCCTTCTGACACGCGCCAGGCAATCAGGAAACCGAGCAGCCCAGTAAGCAGTGCTGCGCCCAGCGCCAGCCCAATGCTGGTGGAGAACGCAGCCAGCGCATCCCCTTGCTGACTGAACAGCGCGCCGAAGTGGCGCAGCGTCAGGTTATCCAGATGCAGGCCGCCGGAAAGCGTGTTCAGCAATCCACTTAGCGTCATCGCGCCGAGCGGCAATACTACGGCGAGTAGAACGGTGAGGATAAACGGCAACATCATGAGTGGCAGCCAGCGTCCGCCTTCAGCCAGTTCCTGCACCACCGGTTTGCCGTTAACGGCCGTCACATCGCTGCTGCCGGTCAGTTTACGTTGCAGGAACCAGGCGGTCAGTGCCACCAGACTCAACATCAACGAGAGTGATGCTGCGCCCGGTAAATCAATGGGCCAGTCTGCCAGTTTGGTTTCGATACCGACCGTCATCAACGTCAGATGCGCCTGGGTGCCGAGCGCCGCAGGCACGCCGTATTCTTCAATCGCCAGCGTGAATGCCAGCAGCACGCCACCGGCTAACGCTGGCAGTGTCAGCGGCAATGTGATCTGGGCAAAAGCGCGCCAGGCTGATGCGCCGTGCACGCGAGCCACCCAGGCGAGGCGTTGACCGCTCGCCATCAGCGAACGCGACACCGCAAAATAGACCACCGGGAAAATATTCAGCGTCATCACCAGCGTCATACCGGTACTGCTGAACAGCAGACTATCAAAGTTGATGCCGATGAGTTGCTCAAAATAGCCGTTGCGTTGCAGCGCCAGCGTCCATGACAGCGCCACGATATAGGGCGGCGTGAGGAAGGGGATCAGAAACAGCAGATCCCACATTGCCGCCCCCGGCAGACGGAACAGGCCGCGCAGTGCGCCGAGCGGTAAGCCCAGCAGCAAACTGCACAGCGCCACGCCGCCGCCGATTTTCAGCGTGCCCAACCACATTGGCACCAGCTGTGGGTCTTCAAACAGCGCCGGTAATGCGCTGAACGCCCCACTCCAGTTCCCCTCGCCAAGCTGCGGAAACAGCGCCTGCAGCACGATAAACAACAGCGGCAGTGCCACCAGCAGCGTCAGCGCCAGTAGAATCAATCCATTCAGGGCACGCGACATCATTTACTGCCCGAACAGGGCGCCAAAGCGCTTCAGCACCGCCGAGCGCTCGCTGCTGCCATCGCTATTGGCGGGCAGCAGTTTGATCTCGGTGAACAGCGGGCGCTGCGCTTTGATATCGGTACGCGCCGGCATCAGCCAGGCCTTCGCGACCTGCTCCTGGCCTTCATCCGACAGCACATAATCGACGAACTTCTTCGCATCATCAGCATGCTGGCTGCTCTTCAGAATCATCATCGGACGCGGGGCCACCACGGTGCCGTTTTCCGGGAAGATCACTTTGACGCTTTCTCCCTGCGCAATGTTGTTATAGGTGACGTAATCCACTGCACCAAACACCGCCGCTTTCGCACCCTGCAATACTGGCGTCACCGCCTGGGCATTCGGGCCGCTCATCACCATGCCGTTGGCTTTTAACTGGTCAAACAGCTGCCAGGCTTTTTCACCTTCGCTGTTTTGCAGGCCAATTAGCAGATCGAGTGAAGCACCAGACAGTGCCGGATCGGGGGTGGTGACTTTGTCTTTAAACGCGGGCGCAGTCAGATCCTGCCAGGTTTTTGGCTCTGGCGTGCCGCTCTTGGTGTTCCACACGATGCCCAGCGCGGAAATGCCCTGTGCCACGTAGTTGGCCGTTTTGAACTGATCCGGCACTTTGGCGGCATTGGCGCTTTCGTACGGCAACAGCCAGCCACGATGTTGCAGATCTTCAGCGGTATCCCATGAGGCGGAGATCAGCACATCGGCTTGCGGATTAGCCTGTTCGGCTTCCAGACGCGCCATCACTTTGCCGGTGGTGGCCTGGAAGATATTCACTTTAATACCGGTTTGCTTTTCGAATCCGGTGGCCAGACTTTTTGATAGCGAACCCGGACCGGCGGTGTACACCGTCAGTGCCTGGGCATCGTTGATCATCATAGCGGAGGTCAAAATCATCGCGCTGATGGCTCCTGTTTTAACTGACTTGAGAGATGGCATTGCGGTCCCCTGAGAGGTGAGTAACGGAAACAATCTGGCCCTGTGCCAGGTGAATAATGCGGTCGGCGAGTGTGTTGGCTTCCTCGCGGTCATGCGTGACATAAACAGCGGTAATGCCCGCGCTGCGCAGTAAATCCGCCATGGTATGCACCAGGGTTTCACGCAGGTCGCGGTCAAGATTGGAGAGCGGTTCGTCGAACAACAAAATCGCCGGTTTAGCGACCAAAGCACGGGCGAGGGCGACACGCTGCTGCTGTCCGCCAGAGAGCAACGCCGGTTTGCGATCGCCAAAATCAGCCAGGCCGACCTGCGCCAGCGACGCATCAGCCTGTTCACGTGCAGCCGCTTTCTTCATGCCGCGCATGCGCAGCGGAAACGCCACGTTTTGCGCCACGGTCATATGCGGCCACAGAGCGTAATCCTGGAAAACCATGCCGAGGTTGCGCATTTCCGGCGCATCGCAATGACGCGCGGAGGCAGCGCAGCGATCGCCAATCCACAACTCGCCTGCTGTGGGTTGCAGCAAGCCCGCCAGCAGTTTCAGCAGCGTGCTTTTGCCACAGCCGCTTGGGCCAAGCAGCGCGACAATTTCGCCTGGAGAGATGGTCAGGGAGAGATCGTGCAGAATCGTCAGATTGTTCACCGACCATCTGAGATTTTTCAGTTCGATAGGCACGGCATGCGTCACTGGCCACCTCCGGCAAAGGAGTGGCACTGCGGCACGCGCGCCTGACAGCAAATCAGGAGCAGCATCAGATTGTGTATCCTCTTTGGGATTTGATGGGCGCGAGTGTAAGTGGGCGATATGACGAAATGATGACCACAAATTAGGGCGATCACCGGATGCAGTACGCAGGAAAAGGCGTATAGTTAGCCTTCTATACAAATATTTAGTCACCCACGAGCGCAATCACTCATGCCTGACCAGCCTGCCGCGGCCCCTGAACACGGCCGACTTCGCCTGAATCTTCTGATCCTCTCCATCGTGAAGTTCAACTTCGCCAGCTATCTCACGATTGGCCTGCCGCTGGCGGTGCTGCCGGGCTTTGTCCATGACGGATTGGGCTACAGCGCTTTTTGGGCTGGGGTCGTGATCAGCCTGCAGTACATCGCCACGCTGCTGAGCCGTCCGCATGCGGGGCGCTATGCTGATATGTGGGGGCCGAAGAAGGTCGTGGTGCTGGGGCTGGTGGGTTGCCTGATTAGCGGCATCTGTATCCTGCTTTCGGCACTGACGGAAGGGCAGGGCGTCCTCAGCCTGATTTTGTTGTGTCTGGGGCGCGTGATATTGGGCGTAGGGCAAAGCTTCTCGGGCACCGGCACGTCGCTGTGGGGTGTGGCGCGCGTTGGGTCACTGCACATTGGCCGGGTGATTTCCTGGAACGGCATTGTCACCTACGGCGCGATGGCGATCGGTGCGCCGCTCGGTGTGGTGATTTTCCGCAGCGGCGGTTTACTGCTGCTTTCGGGTATTATTATCGCCATCTGCGTGCTGGCGATTGCGCTGGCGTTGCCGCGTGCGCCAGTGAAAGGCAGCAAAGCCAAACCGCTGCCGTTCCGCGATGTGCTGGGCAAAATCTACGGCTTCGGCCTGATTCTGGCGATGGGATCGGCAGGTTTTGGCGTGATCGCTACCTTTATCACCCTGTTCTATCAGGATAAGGGCTGGGATGGTGCCGCCTTTGCCTTAACGATGTTCAGCGCCGCCTTTGTCGGTACGCGTCTGCTGTTCCCCAACGCGATTAATAAACTCGGTGGCCTGCGCGTCGCCAGCATCTGTTTTGCCGTTGAAGCGGTTGGACTGTTTCTGGTGGCGGGATCGTTCGATCCGTGGATGGCGAAAATGGGGGCGTTTCTGACCGGTGCAGGTTTCTCGCTGGTGTTCCCGGCGATTGGTGTGGTGGCGGTGAAAGTGGTGCCCCAGCAGAACCAGGGCAGCGCGCTGGCGACCTACACGGCGTTTATGGATTTGTCGCTAGGTATCACCGGACCGATTGCGGGTTTTATCATGAGTTACGCCGGAGTCTCGCTGGTCTATCTGCTGACTGCGCTGCTGGTATGTCTGGCGCTGTTCTGCACGTTACGCATGATGAAGCGGCTGCCACAAGAAGCGGGCGTGGAGATCAAGGAAAATGCCTGATTTATCAATTAATAAGGCATCCTAAAATTATTCATGTCAGTCGCTCAGGCATCCTCTAAATAGTTTACGTCAGAGCAAGGCGGCAAGTTTGTAAGTCCTCAGGAGCTTACGTCCGTAAGTGATTGAGGTGTGCAAACGTTGTTATGGCACTCAGGCATACCCTAAATAGTTTAAGTCAGAGCAAGGCGGCAAACGCGCGAATCCCCGGGAGCTTACGTCCGTAAGTGACTGGGGTGAGTAAGAGCAGCCAACGCAGCTATGGCTTAAAATATGACGGGTATGGAAAAAAGGGCCTCCGACCGAGGCCTAACACTAACAAAGTGTGTCTTGTTATGGACACAGATAAGGGTAGGGGAAACGGCGGCACACACCCTCGGCCGCCGTTATAAATCAGGCTTGCAGCAACTCAATACTCTGGCGAATTTCGCGCTCAATCTCTTTCGCGCCCCACTTCTCCAGCTCCGAGGAGAATGGCTCAAAGGCGTAAATGCCCTTATAGCCCAGCATCTCCAGACGCTTCACTTGCGCCACGCTGTTCAGCACATCGCGGTCGCTCAGCATAATGCGCTCTTCATCCGTCAGTGCCGCCGTTGGGCGGGTGTCTTCCACGCCTGAGAGATGCACTAAGCCAATCTGGTTCACCTCAATCTCCTGCGGGAACTCCTGCTCGGCGTTCTCGTAAAGGTGATGATGGAAGGTATCCAGCAGCAATTTAAACGGCACGCTCGCCTGCTTAATCAGCTTTTGCGTCTGCACCGCAGAGCGCAGTGAACTCACCGGGAAGCCCAGCGGCTCAACCAGCCCCTGAATACTGTATTCAGCGAAGCGCGGTGCCAGGATCTGCAACGCCTCCAGCGTTTTCTCTGGTGCGATGGCAATACCCTCGTTCAATGGGCACATCACCAGCGCTTTGGCTCCAATGGCTTTCGCTTCTAGCAACATCGCTTCGGCTTTGCTCAACAGCGCGTCATCAGGGCGGTTAAACGGATAGAGCGCGTTAATGGTCTCGATCTCGATGTGATACTTATCCGCCAGCGATCGCAGCTGCGATGCGCTCAGACCATCGGTGACCTTGCCGCCCGGCATATCGTTACGCAGTTCCACTTTGCTCAAACCCAGTCGCTGAACTAACTGGAAAAAGGCTTCAAGTGAGAGCGCGGGCGCAATTTTACGGTTGATACAGAAACGGGTTGGATCGATGGCCATATGTGGCTCCTGTAATAGGATACGGTTCAGATGCTGCAAAGAAAACATTTATTTCATTGTTAGTGAATTATGAAATATCAGATATTGGATCTTCCTCGCAAAAATTTCATATTTCGTTTCGCGTAACATCATAGTGACGTGACTCAAGTAGAAAATGTGTGGTCACAGTGGGTTAGGGTTGCGCCGGGGCAACAGGGGAAGAACGCCCGCAGCGAGGGCTTTGCACCTGCCTGACAGCCAGAGTGGGAAAAATGCGATCCATGCCGCTAAAAGGAAATTTTCCAAAAAGAAGTATTTGAAAAATTTATTTCATTGTAATAGCTTCATAGCACGCTTTTCGTATTGCCTGGTCAGGTGGCGTTGCAGTGATAACCGACTGCCTGCAGGGAACTTCACATCAAAGAGGCAACGACATGACTATCGTAGGAAACTTTATCGGCGGCAAGATTACCCACAGCGCCAGCAATGAAACCATCCCGGTATACGATCCAGCCACCGGCAAAGTCGCGCGTGAACTGACGCAGAGCACCGCTGCTGAAGTGGAAAAAGCGATCGAAATCGCCCATGCCGCGTTCCCTGAATGGTCGAAAACAGCGCCGCTGCGTCGTGCCCGTGTGATGTTCAACTTCAAAGCACTGATGGAAAAACACCGTGACGAACTGGCTGCGCTGATCGTGTCTGAGCACGGCAAAGTGTGGTCGGATGCGTTGGGTGAGCTGACGCGCGGTATCGAAGTGATCGAGTTTGCCTGCGGAATCCCGCATCTGATCAAAGGTGAAAACTCACCAAGCGTCGGCACCGGCGTGGATAGCTACTCGCTGATGCAGCCGGTTGGCGTGGTGGCGGGTATCACGCCATTCAACTTCCCGGCGATGGTGCCACTGTGGATGTTCCCTATCGCCCTGGCGTGCGGTAACACCTTTATCCTGAAGCCACCGGCGCTGGATCCATCAGCCTCTGTGCGTATGGCTGAACTGCTGAAAGAAGCGGGACTGCCGGATGGCGTGTTCAACGTGGTGCACTCCTCTAACGAAGATGCTGAGCAGCTGTACAAAGATCCGCGTATTGCGGCAGTGAGCTTCGTCGGTTCTTCCGGCGTGGCCGAGCATATCTACAAAACTGCCAGCGCCCACGGCAAACGTGTGCAGGCGTTTGGTGCGGCGAAAAACCACGCCATCGTGATGCCAGATGCCGATCTGGATGCCACCGTGAATGCCATCATGGGCGGCGCGTTTGGTTCTGCCGGTGAGCGTTGCATGGCGCTGCCTGTGGTTGTTGCAGTGGGCAATGATACTGCTGACAAACTGATTGCGCGTTTGACTCCGCTGATCAAAGCGCTGCGCATCGGCCCCGGTATCCAGAAAGGTGCTGAAGAGAACGAAATGGGCCCGGTGGTTTCTGCCGCGCATCAGAAGAAAGTGCTGGGCTACATCGACAAAGGTGAAGCCGAGGGCGCGAAATTGGTGGTGGATGGCCGTGGCGTCAAAGTCCCGGGCCACGAAGAAGGTTACTACGTTGGCGGCACCCTGTTTGATAACGTTACCCCGGACATGGTGATCTGGCGTGAAGAGATCTTCGGGCCGGTATTGAGCATCATGCGTTCTACTGATTTTGACAGTGCACTGAAGCTGGTCAACAGCCATGAATTCGGTAACGGCAGCGCCATCTTCACCAGCAACGGCCACACCGCGCGTGAGTTTGTGCAGAACGTGGAAGCGGGCATGGTAGGCGTTAACGTGCCGGTGCCAGTGCCAATGGCGTTCCACAGCTTCGGTGGCTGGAAGCGTTCGGTGTTTGGTGCGCTGAACGTGCACGGTCCAGACGGCGTGCGTTTCTACACCCGCATGAAAACCGCCACCGTGCGCTGGCCGAGCGGTCAGCAAACTGTTTCAGAGTTCAGCATGCCAACGCTGGGCTAATCTCGCTTAACTTAGGAGATCGATGATGTCTTTGATTTCGAAAGCGCAGCAGCCAGACAGTAATGGTCGTATTCAGCACGTCACGCCAGAAAGTGCGGGCTGGGAGTACGTCGGCTTTGATGCCTACCTGCTGAAGAAGGGCCAGAGCCTAAAGCTCAGCAGCGGCGATAAAGAACTGTGTCTGGTGTTGGTGGCGGGTTTTGCCTCGGTAAAAACCCGCAACGCGGAGTTCCCGAACCTTGGTAAGCGCCTGTCACCGTTCGAGCGTATTCCACCTTACTCGGTGTATGTGCCGCACGATGATGAAGTAGAAGTCTACGCCGATAGCGATCTGGAGCTGGCGGTGTGTAATGCACCGAGCAAAGGCAATCTGCCTGCACGCCTGATTGCACCGGAAAATGTGGGTGTAGAGCACCGTGGTAAGGGGTGCAACCAGCGTCTGGTGCACAACATTCTGCCGGACAATAAAGAAGCCGACAGCCTGCTGGTAGTTGAAGTGTATACCGACGAGGGTGCGACCAGTTCGTACCCAAGCCATAAGCACGACCAGAAAACCAGTCCGGATGAGACCTATCTGGAAGAGACCTACTATCACCGTTTCGATCCAGAGCCTGGCTTCGCGATGCAGCGCGTGTATACCGACGACCGTTCACTCGACGAGTGCATGGCGCCGTATAACCGCGATGTGGTGACTGTTCCGCGTGGCTATCATCCGGTGGCGACCATCGCGGGTTACGATAACTACTATCTGAACGTGATGGCAGGTCCGGTGCGTTTGTGGAAGTTTACATGGGAGAAAGATCACGCCTGGGTGAACAGCGATAAGTACCCGCGCAGCAAATAAAGTCGCAGGTCGCCATAATGGCGACGCTACCGACTAGCGATACGCTTGTCGTTGGGTGCACAGTGATGTGCACCTGGCAGCACACCGCAAGATATGAATGACAAATGTAAAAAGGGCAGCCAAATGGCTGCCCTTTTTGATGTACAACATCTGGCGAAGTTATTCGCCGGTGCCGGTATTATTCAGCGCTAATGAAACCGCCAGCGTCTGCGCCAGGCAGAGGGAGGCCACCTGCGAACGGAAGCCATCCACCTGCGCTTCGCGCACCACAAAGCACACATCGCTGAAGGCGGCCAGTGGGCTTACCTGGCTGTCGGTGATGGCTATCAGATGTGCGCCGCGTTTGGCACCCAACTCAACCAGCTCAACCGCCTCACGCGCATACGGCGAGTAGCTGATGGCAATCACCACGTCTTTCGGATTCACCATGCTCAACTGCTCGGTGAACATGCCACCGAGACCGTCGATCAGGAATGCGCGGCGCTCAAGATGACGCAGCGCATACACCAGATAGGACGCAACGCTGAATGAACGACGCAGGCCAATGATGTAGATATTCTCCGCTTCATCCAGCATCTTCACCGCTTTGTTCAGCTGGTCCGGATTAACCTGCATTGCTAGCTGCTGCAATGCCTGGCTGTTCACCATGGTGAAGACGTTGAGAATCTCAACCGGGCTCTCAGGAGAACTGGCGCTGTCATCCGTCGCGGTCTGGCGGAACAGACGGGCGCGCTCGGTGTAGTTCACGGTTTCTTCCATCAGGTGCTGACGGAAAACCTGTTTCATTTCGTTGAAACCGCTAAAACCAAAGGCGTTGGCAAAGCGGATCAGCGTGGAGGGCGGCACATCGGCCTGTTGCGCGATGGAAGCCACGGTATCGAATGCAATGCTGTTGCTGTTATCAAGAATATAACGAGCCACCTGCTTCAGGCGTTTACTCAGCGTCTCATAGCGACGACGGATATCGTCCTGTAACAAGGTTAATTGGGTTGGATTGTTGGTCATGACTTCGGCCCGTCAAAAAATGAAAATATGGCTGGATAATGAGCGCTATAGTACCAGATGGATGGAAAATTTCATTTGTTTGACGCTATCGTGACGCTTATTTCATCGGTTTATGAAATGCCTCACAAAAAGAAGTGATTAGCGGCAGTGCTGATGCCCATAAAAAAAGCGGCCCTTGCGAGCCGCTTTTGCACTGCTTTAACGCCAATCAGCCACGCGCCGCGCGCCAGTAACCAATCAGTCGCAGATAGTTGCCTTTCACCGTTTCAATCAGCGCTTTATCATCCAGTTCACCGTTGAGCCATTGGCGTGACGGTTGGCCGAAGATGGTGCGTCCGACGGCAAAGCCTTTAACCCACGGCGCTTGCGCCGCCGCAGCGAAACCGGCTTTTAGCGTCTCTTCCGGTGCATCGAGGCCGAGCAGCAGAATGCCGCGGCAGTGGGGATCGTTCTGTTCGATCAACCCGCTGATGGCCTGCCAGCTCTCCGCCGACAGCGGTGGCAGTTTCCACCAGTCCGGCTGAATGCCCAGGCTGTAGAAGTGGCTCAGCATGTCGTAATAGTACGATTCATTACGGTCCGGATTGCTCTCCGGCAGAATCAGTTCCAGCAGCAGCTCATGCCCGCTCTTGTTACAGCCGTTCCACACATCAAGTACCAGTTCATCCTGCTCTTTACGCAGCTCGGCGCTGTCGTGCGGATGGTAGAACACCAGGCATTTCACCACGTGCTCTGCTGGCCAGTCGACCAGTTGCGAACCGATGTTACCGTGCTCCAGACGCAGGGGACGCGAGCTTGGTAGTTCGATAGGTCGGCCAATCCACCAGTTTTTGCCGGTAATCGCGTTCAGCGCTTTCTGGCCGTAGGTGGTATCCGCCAGAATCCCACTCTTCTCATTTAAGCCTGCTTCGTTGGCCGCTTCCTGCGCCGCCTGCAATAACAGCAGTTTCAACTGTGGGATCTTATCTTCACTGACGCCTGCTTCACGGGCCATATCGGCCAGCTGTTTGCGATGGTCGAACGCGAACACGTTGAGTTCAGGCCACTGCTGTTTACGCGTGGTGACGCGATGCAGATGGTTGAGACGCGCATCCAGATCCGGGCGTTTTACGTCTTTGTCGCGACCGAGGAAATCGTCCAGCTCTTCTTTGGTTGGCATCGCCGGCGCGCAACCATGGCGTGAAACCACCAGCGCACCACAGGCGTTGGCGTAGCGGCAAGCCTGTTCCCAGCTTTCATCATTCAGCCAGCCGCGCAGCAAGCCAGACATAAAGGCATCGCCTGCACCCAGCACGTTCAGGACTTCAACGCGAACGCCGGTTTGCAATTTTGTCTGCTCCCAGCTGTCCGGGATATCACCTTCAAACACCACGCACCCCAGCGGTCCACGTTTACAGACCAGTGTGGCTTTACTTGCCTGGCGCACATTTTTCAGTGCTGTCAGCGTATCCGTACTGCCGCCGGCAATATGGAACTCTTCTTCCGTTCCTACCACCAAATCGAAATAGTGCAGCACTTCCTGCAGTTGTTTCGTGACTTCACCGGATTCAACGAAACGCGTTTCGCCATCGCCCAGTGACGTCAGCCCCCACAGCACCGGACGATAGTCGATATCCAGTGCGGTGCGCAGGCCATTACGTTTGGCGATATCCAACGCTTTCAACACCGCCGCGCGGGTTTGCGGATGTGAAAGATGCGTGCCTGTCACGGCAACCGCACGGGAGGAGGTGATGAATTCTTCTTTAATGTCATCCGGCACCAGGCCCATATCGGCACAGTTGTCGCGGTAGAAGATCAGTGGGAAGGTATCTTCATCTTTAATACCGAGGATCACCAGGCCGGTCAGGCGGTTTTTATCGGTGATCAGCCCATCGGTGTTACAACCCACGCGCTGCAATTCTTCTCGCAGAAAGCGGCCGTTATGTTCATCCCCTACGCGCGCCAGCATGGCCGATTTCAGGCCCTGAATGGCTGTTCCATAGGCCACGTTACCGGAAGAACCGCCCAGATATTTATTAAAGCTGGTCATATCTTCCAGACGTGATCCGATTTGCTGACCGTAGAGGTCGACGGCGATGCGTCCGATACAAATCACATCAAGCCGCTTCTGTTGTGTACTCATACCTGTGGTTTCCTTCTGTGATAAGCAGACACTGGGGCGAAAACGCCCAACATCAAGCGCTATGCTTCCGGGTTCTCAAGGTGCCTGATTGGCTATGGTGGCAGTATGAGGAATAAAAATTCCAAATACAATATGAAATGAAACATCCATCGCGATTTTGTGACCGAGGTAAAACTCTGCACGATGCGCTATCACGTCACGCTGTTTAGCATCAATTTCACTGATGCTATGGCTTGTGAGCCAGGTCGCAGGAAAATGGCTGTGAATAAAGGAAGCTACTGAAGTGAAATGAAATTTCGCTATCTTGTTAAAATGCTATTTTGTCATTTCACTTTTACCCCTGCAACGGCCTTCGCTGGCAACGTTTCATCGCTGAATTTGATCTCCATCGCAAAATGAAATGTTTCTTCTGTAATTACGTTTAATGAAAAAAATATTTGTTTATAATCGCCACACGTTTCACTTATCCGCGGGTGCCGTCACGGCAGCGAAAACCCGAACCGCGTTGTACCTCACGTCAGGTACCAGCATGTAAAGGAAGAAGCATATGGGCACAATCAGACTTACCACGGCACAGGCGCTGGTGAAATTTCTTGATAACCAGTATCTGAACGTTGACGGCGTTGAAACCAAATTTGTGAAAGGCATTTTTGCCATTTTCGGCCACGGTAACGTGCTGGGACTGGGGCAAGCGCTGGAGCAGGACAGCGGCGATCTGGTGGTGCATCAGGGTCGTAATGAACAGGGCATGGCGCATGCGGCGATTGGTTTTGCTAAGCAGTCGCTGCGTCGTCAGATTATTGCCTGTACCTCTTCAGTGGGACCGGGCGCGGCGAACATGATCACCGCAGCTGCCACGGCGACCGCGAACCGCATTCCTTTACTGCTGCTGCCGGGCGATGTGTTCGCCACGCGTCAGCCCGATCCCGTTTTGCAGCAGATCGAGCAGAGCCACGATCTCAGCATCAGTACCAATGATGCCTTCCGCGCGGTGAGCAAATACTGGGACCGCGTTAGCCGTCCTGAACAGCTGATGACTGCCTGTATTAATGCCTTGCGTGTGCTGACCGATCCGGCGGAAACCGGTGCCGTGACCATCGCGCTGCCGCAAGACGTGCAGGGTGAGGCCTGGGACTTCCCGGAATATTTCTTCCAGAAACGTGTGCACCGTCTGGATCGCCGTCTGCCGACAGCTGCTCAGTTGGAAGATGCTCTGTCGCTGATTGCGCGTAAACACAAGCCGCTGATTATCGTGGGTGGCGGTCTGAAATATTCCGATGCCGGTGCCGCGCTGCTGAAATTCGCGGAACGCTTTAACATTCCGTTTGCGGAAACACAGGCCGGTAAAGGCACCATTGTTTCTGATCATCCGCTGAATGTGGGTGGCGTCGGCGAAACGGGCTGTCTGGCTGCTAACCTGTTGGCGAAAGAAGCCGACCTGGTGATTGGGATCGGCACGCGCTACACCGATTTCACCACCGCTTCGAAATGGATTTTCCAGAATCCTGAAGTGAGCTACCTCAACATCAACGTCAGCAATTTCGACAGCTACAAGCTCGATGCAGTGCAGCTGTTAGCGGATGCGCGTGAAGGGTTGACCGCACTGGAAAGCGGACTGAAAGGCTTTGAGAACCACTGGGGCGGTCAGGTTGAGCAGGCACAAAGCAAGCTGCTGAAAGAGACGCAGCGTGTGTATGCCGCCACTTATAACACCGACGATTTTATTCCCGAAATCGCCGATCACATTGACCGTGAAGCGCTGTTTACTGAGTTTGAGCGCCTGACGCAGTCAGTGCTGACGCAGAGCAGCGTGCTGGGCACCTTAAACGAGCAGCTCCCAAAGGATGCAGTGATTGTCGCGGCAGCGGGCAGTCTGCCGGGCGACCTGCAACGCATGTGGCGCACCAAAGATTACAACTCGTACCACGTTGAATACGGTTATTCCTGTATGGGCTACGAAGTCAATGCCGCGTTGGGCGTGAAGCTGGCCCAGCCGCAGCGTGAAGTCTATGTGATGGTGGGAGATGGCTCGTTCATGATGCTGCACTCCGAGCTGGTCACCTCGATTCAGGAAGGCGCGAAAATCAACGTGGTGCTGCTGGATAACATGACCAACGGCTGTATTAACAACCTACAGATGGAACACGGTATGGACAGCTTCACCACCGAGTTCCGTTTCCGCAACCCGGAAGGCGGCAAGCTGGATGGCGGCTTTATTCCGGTCGATTTCGCGGCGATTGCGGGCGG
Source organism: Enterobacter cancerogenus (assembly GCA_000773965.1). GTDB lineage: Bacteria > Pseudomonadota > Gammaproteobacteria > Enterobacterales > Enterobacteriaceae > Pantoea > Pantoea communis. The sequence goes on along the minus strand of JRUP01000001.1, from coordinate 59,601 downwards.
TTACGGTTGCAAAACCTATCGCATTACCACGCTGGAACAGTTGGAAGCGGCACTGATTGACGCGCAGAAACAGACCGTTTCAGTGCTGTTCGACATCAAAGTGCTGCCAAAAACCATGATTCACAAATATTTCAGCTGGTGGCACGTTGGTGTGGCTCAGACTTCAACGTCTGAACGCACGCAGGAAGTGGCCGACAAACTTAACGTGCATATCGAACAAGCACGTAAGTACTAACACCCTTTTTAGGCCGGCGTTCGCCGGCCTTGTTTAACCCTATGTCCCCCAAATAGTTCGAGAGTCAGGAAGGCGGCCAACGAGAGCAGCCAACGCACCTGCATCTTGAAATATGAAGGGCATACTTATCCGACTCTACAGGTGTAATTATGACGCTCAAACTCGGTGTAATTGGTACCGGTGCAATTGGTCAGGATCACATTCGTCGCTGCAACAATGTGTTGCAGGGCGCGAAAGTGGTGGCGGTTTCAGATATCAACGTGGAAGGGGCCCGCGCGGCGCTGCAGCGTCTGAATATCGAAGCTGAGGTGCATCAGGATGGTCATCAGGTGATTAACTCGCCGGAGGTGGATGCCATTCTGGTGACATCATGGGATCCGACCCACGAAGAATTCACCCTTGCCGCCATTGCTGCTGGCAAGCCCGTGTTCTGCGAGAAGCCGCTGGCGATGAGCGCCGAAGGCTGCCGCCGCATCGTTGATGCCGAAATCAAACACGGTAAACGCCTGGTGCAGGTGGGCTTTATGCGTCCGTACGATTCAGGCTATCGCGCGTTGAAGAAAGTGATCACTGACGGTGAAATTGGCGAGCCGCTGATGCTGCACTGTGCGCACCGCAACCAGAGTGTGGGGGAAAATTACACCACCGATATGGCGATCACCAACACCCTGATTCACGAGCTGGATGTGCTGCGCTGGCTGACTGAAGACGATTACAAATCGGTGCAGGTGGTGTTCCCGCGTTCCACCTCGAAGAGCCATGCCAAATTGAAAGATCCGCAAATCGTGCTGTTCGAAACCCAGAAGGGCATTCGTATTGATGTCGAGATCTTCGTGAACTGCGCATACGGCTACGACATTCAGTGTGAAGTGGTGGGCGAAGAGGGCATTGCCAAACTGCCTGAGCCTTCATCTATTCAGATGCGTAAAAACGCGCGTCTCGGCAATGCGCTGCTCACGGACTGGAAAGACCGTTTTATCGAGGCTTACGACGTTGAGCTGCAAGCTTTCATCAATGACGCCACGGCGGGCAAGTTGACCGGGCCTTCCGCCTGGGATGGTTTTGCTGCCTCCGTTGCGGCGGATGCCTGCCATAAAGCCCAGAATAGCGGCGCTATCGAGCCGGTGACCATGCCAGCGCGTCCAGACTTTTACGCCAAATAACTGAGCCTGTGCGCTAACACTTCTCTCTCAGAATCAGGGAATTGAAATGAACAAAGACAATGTAAAACTGGCGATTGCGCCAATCGGCTGGACCAACGATGACATGCCAGAACTGGGCAGCGAAAACACCTTCCAGCAGACCGTCAGTGAAATGGCGCTGGCAGGCTTTACCGGCAGTGAAGTCGGCAGCAAATATCCGAAAGATCCGGCAGTGCTGAAACCGATGCTGGAAATTCGCGGTATTCAGATCTGCAATGCCTGGTTCAGCACCTTCTTCGCCAACGGCGACAAGGCGAAAACCATCGACGAGTTCACCCAGCACATGAACTTCCTGCACGCCATGGGCGCGCGCGTGATTGGTTGCTCTGAGCAGAGTAAAAGCATTCAGGGCACCACGCTGGCAGTGCTGGAGCAGAAGCCGATCTTCACCGATGAAGAGTGGCGTCTGACAGCGGAAGGCTACAACGAGTTGGCTGAGATCGCGGCGAAGAAGGGCATGCGCGTAACGCTGCACCATCACATGGGGACCGGCATTCAGACCCCAGCGGAAATCGATCGCTTTATGGAATCGACCAATCAGAATGTCGGCCTGCTGTATGACACTGGCCACATCTACTACTCCGAAGGCTCACAGCAGGCGATGCTGGATGTGCTGACCAAATATCTGCCACGTATTTTCCACGTGCACCTGAAAGATGTGCGTGACAGCGTGGTGGCTGAAGTGCGTGAAAAATCACTGTCGTTCCTCGATGGCGTGAAGAAAGGCACCTTCACCGTGCCGGGCGACGGCGTGATTGATTTCAAGCCGGTGTTCAAAATCCTCGACGATTACGGCTACAAAGGCTGGATGGTGGTCGAAGCGGAACAGGATCCGGCGCTGGCCAATCCGTTCGAATATGCGGTGAAAGCGCGTAAATATATTCGCGAGAATACCGGCTTATAAGTTCAATGATGCGCGATTTATCGCGCTCTTTTGACCGTCAGACACAATAAAAAAGGCCGTTATCCCTTTCAGGATAACGGCCTTTCTATTTGGCCTGGATTATGAAGCCAGCGACAGCGCCGGTTTCTGACCGTTGACCGCCAGCCACTCACGAATGCGTGCCTGCTCGGCTTCTGTCAGCCACATACCTTGTTTGGTACGACGCCAGATTGCATCATCCAGTTCGCGCACCCACTCGTTTTTCACCAGGTAGCGCAATTCAGCTTCATAAAACTCGTGACCGAAGTTCTCGCCCAGATCCGCCAGACTGCTTGCGCCTGCCAGCAGTTCTTCGGTGCGGCTACCGTAGGTACGGGCAAAGTGGCGCGCCATGCCTTCGCTGATAAACGGATAGCGACGACGCAGGCCTGCGGCGTAATCTTCACGGGTGCCAGAGAAATCACCGCCTGGCAGTACTGCTGATTTAGTCCAGGCTGGGCCGGCGTTGGGATAGTACTTCGCCAGTTTCTCCAGCGCGTGCTCTGCCAGCTTACGATAGGTGGTCAGTTTACCGCCAAACACCGACAGCAGCGGCGCCTGGCCATTGTCGTCATGCACATCCAGCGTGTAATCACGGGTGATGGCCTGCGGTGAATCCGATTCGTCATCACACAGCGGACGCACACCAGAATAAGTCCAGACGATGTCATCTTTGCTCAGTTGCTGTTTGAAGTGTCCGTTAAACACTTTCAGCAGATAGCTGATTTCGTTGTCATCGATCTTCACGTCTTTCGGATCGCCTTTGTACTCCACATCCGTCGTACCGATGATAGAGAACTCATCCATCCACGGAATCACAAACACGATACGGTTATCTTCGTTCTGCAGGATATAAGCCTGCTTTTCACGGTGTACGCGCGGCACCACAATGTGGCTGCCTTTGATCAGGCGAATGCCATAAGGTGATTTCAGTTTCAGACCATCGTCGAACAGTTGCTTCACCCATGGACCAGCGGCGTTGACCAGGCCTTTAGCGCGCCAGGTGAAAATTTTGCCGGTATCGATATCTTCCGCTTCCACCATCCAGAGACCGCCTTCGCGCCATGCACGGTTAACGCGGGTGCGGGTACGCACTTCGCCGCCCTGTTTCACCACTTCCTGCGCGTTGAGCACGACCATGCGCGCATCATCCACCCAGCAGTCAGAATATTCGAATCCGCGCGTGATCTCAGGCTTGAGGGCCGATTCCGCGCCAAAACGCAGGCCTTTACTGCCCGGTAAGGTGGTGCGTTTACCCAGGCGATCGTACATAAACAGGCCAAGGCGGATCATCCATGCCGGACGCAGATGCGGGCGATGTGGCAAACGGAAGCGCATAGGGAAGGCAATGTGCGGTGCCATTTTCAGCAGTACTTCGCGTTCGGCCAGCGCTTCGCCCACCAGGCGAAATTCGTAGTGTTCCAGGTAGCGCAGGCCACCATGGATTAATTTAGAGCTGTTGGAGGAGGTTGCACAGGCCAAATCCCGCGCCTCCAGCATCAGCACTGACAGTCCGCGTCCTGCAGCGTCCACTGCAATGCCGGCTCCGTTAATGCCGCCGCCGATCACGATCAGGTCTTTGGTTTCCACGTCATCTCCTCCGATGTTCGGAATAGTTCTAAAATGTTCGTTTTCGAGCGTAATAATAATCGGAAACCAACATTGATGCCAGCGCTTAACTCAATAAAAACATTTTTGCGTGATATAGCTAACATTCCTGCAGGAAAAAAAATCCATAGCCATAACTTTTGTCAGGTTATCGCGACGGATTCTCAGGTTAAACTAGGCGCTAATTGTGACGACCTTATGAGAGACACCATGGAAAACTTCGAATGTATTTCGGTTCAGCAGGCTAACGAGCACCTGGCACAAGGCGCGCAGCTGGTGGACATTCGCGACCCACAAAGCTATGCCATGGGCCACGCGACAGGCTCGTTACATCTGTCGAACGACAATCTGGCGGACTTTATCGCGCAGGCGAATCATGAGCTGCCGGTGCTGGTGATGTGCTATCACGGCAACAGCAGCAAAGGTGCCGCACAGTTCCTGTTAGGGCAGGGATTCAATGCCGCGTATAGCATCGATGGCGGTTTTGACGCCTGGCGCGCCGTGTTCCCCTCGCAGGTAGATACTGGCAGCGTCTGAGACGATCACACAAAGGAAGGAGAACCCGCACGATGCGCATCACTCAGTTCAACAACCCACGTATGGCGCAGGCGTTTGTGGATTACATGGCAACGCGCGGCGTCACGCTGCGAATTGAGCGCGAAAGCCACTATGTCATTATGCTGGACGATGAAGGCAGGCTGGAGATGGTTGAAAACGAACTTGCCCAGTTCGTACGCGACCCTAATCATCCGCGCTATCAGGCCGCCAGCTGGCACACAGGCAGTACCGAAAGTGGCTTGCGCTATGAACGCAGCAACATCTGGGCGAATATTCGTGAACGCGCAGGCCCGCTCACCATGACGATCATGATCGCCTGCGTGGCGGTGTTCATCATGATGCAGATTGTCGGTGATGATGTGGCGCTGGATTGGCTGGCGTGGCCTGCTGACTCCTCACAGTATTTCCAGGTGTGGCGGTGGTTTAGCCATGCGTTGTTGCACTTCTCACTGCTGCACATCCTGTTCAATCTGATGTGGTGGTGGTATCTCGGTGGCGCAGTGGAAAAGCGTATTGGCAGCGGTAAGCTGTTTGTGATTATGCTCATTTCCGCGCTGTTGAGCGGCTGGATGCAAGCCAAGTTCAGCGGTGTGCTGTTCGGTGGATTATCAGGCGTGGTGTACGCATTGATGGGTTATTGCTGGCTGCGAGGCGAGCGCGATCCCGAAAGTGGCATTTATCTGGAGCGCGGTCTGATGGGCTTCGCTATTGTATGGCTGATTATTGGCTGGTACGGCGCATTTGGCCTGTCGATTGCTAACGCTGCCCACGTCACTGGCTTGCTGGTCGGCCTGGCCATGGCGTTCGTCGACACGCGCAACGTGGCTCGTCGGTAGCAGATATAAAAAGAAAACGGCTCTGAGCCGAGGAGAGAGATGTGAAGCAGACGCAACGTCATGACGCCATTATCGATTTGGTGCGACGCCAGGGATATGTCAGCACGGAAGAGCTGGTGGATCACTTTGAAGTGAGCCCGCAAACCATTCGGCGTGACCTGAACGATCTGGCTGACCAGAACAAAATTCAGCGCCATCACGGCGGCGCGGCGCTGCCTTCCAGCTCTGAAAACACCGCATGGCAGGACCGCAAAATGATGTGGTCAGCGGAGAAAGCGCGCATTGCCGAGCGTGTGGCGAGCCAGATCCCGGATGGTGCCACGCTGTTTATCGATATCGGCACTACGCCTGAAGCGGTGGCGCATGCGTTGCTGAATCACAACAATCTGCGTGTGGTGACCAACAATCTCAACGTGGCGATTTTACTGATGGCGAAGCCGGATTTCCGCGTAATCATCGCCGGCGGTGAAGTGCGCACGCGGGATGGTGGCATCATGGGTGAAGCGACGCTGGATTTCATCTCCCAGTTTCGCCTCGATTACGGCATTCTCGGCATCAGCGGCATCGACATGGATGGCTCACTGCTGGAGTTCGATTACCACGAAGTCCGCACCAAACGAGCGATAATCGAAAACTCACGCTGCGTGATGTTGGTGGTGGATCATTCGAAATTTGGCCGTAATGCGATGGTGAACCTGGGGAATATGAGCCTGATTGACTACATGTATACCGATCAGACGCCGCCCGCCAGCGTGCTGAAGGTGATTGAGCAACACGAAGTCCATCTCGAACTCTGCTAATCCATCCTGTCGGGGCGGTTGCTATGCCGCCCGCAGAATGGCATCAGGTTGCGCGCCACGCTTAAATCCACTTTTTTTCCCTCCATCCGCATTTCCCTGTCGCTTTTTTCTTCGCCCCCGGCTTTACTTATCCTTTCTGGTTATGCGCTCGCCCGTCTTTACCGTTAACGGACTCGAAGGGATTGATATGTCGCAGCAAAAATTTAATAAAACACGTTTCGACGCCGCACTTACCCGCCAATGGCAGCACCTTGGACTCACCTCCGCCCAGCAAATGACACCGCATCAGTGGTGGCAGGCATTAAGCCGTGTGCTGACCGAGATGCTCGCCACGCAGCCGCCCGCCACACCGCGCGCAGGCCAACGCCATGTGAACTATCTGTCGATGGAGTTTCTTATCGGCCGCCTGACCGGCAACAACTTGCTGAATCTGGGTTGGTACGACGAGGTGAAGGAAGCGCTGGCAGCGCATCAGGTAGATCTCAGTGAGTTGCTGGAGGAAGAGGTGGATCCGGCGCTTGGCAACGGTGGATTGGGGCGCCTGGCCGCGTGTTACATGGACTCGATGGCCACTGTCGGGCAGGCCGCGATGGGACATGGCCTTAATTATCAGTACGGTTTGTTCCGCCAGACCTTTGACGATGGCCAGCAAAAAGAGGCGCCGGACGACTGGCAGCGCAACAGTTATCCGTGGTTTCGCCATAACGCCGCGCAGGATGTGCAGGTTGGCATCGGCGGCAAAGTGAAGAAAAACAGCGATGGATCGCTACAGTGGCGACCTAAATTTCATCTTAAAGGTGAAGCCTGGGATTTGCCGGTGGTCGGCTACCGCAATGGCGTGACACTGCCGTTACGTTTGTGGCAAGCCACCAGCGTGCACCCGTTCGATCTCACCCTGTTCAATGATGGCAAGTTCCTGCAGGCCGAACAGCCCGGCATTGACGCTGACAAACTCACCAAGGTGCTGTATCCCAACGATAATCACGCCGAAGGTAAACGCCTGCGTCTGATGCAGCAATATTTCCAGTGTGCCTGTGCGGTGGGCGATATTCTGCGCCGCCACCATCTTGCCGGGCGCTCGATTCACACCTTGCCCGATTTTGAAGTCATCCAGCTCAACGACACGCATCCCACCATCGCCATCCCGGAGATGCTGCGTATCCTGCTGGATGAGCATCAGTTGAGTTGGGATGAAGCCTGGCATATCACCAGCCGCGTTTTCGCCTATACCAATCACACCTTGATGCCGGAAGCGCTGGAGCGTTGGGATGAGTCGCTGGTGCGCGATCTGCTGCCGCGCCATATGCTGATCATCCGCGAAATTAACCAGCGTCTGAAAAAAATCGTCAAGAAGCAGTGGCCCGGCGATAGCGCGACATGGCAAAAGCTGGCGGTGGTGGCCGACGGGCAGGTGCGTATGGCGAACCTGTGTGTGGTGAGCTGTTTCGCCGTGAATGGCGTGGCTGCGCTGCACTCTGAGCTGGTGGTGAAGGATCTGTTCCCGGAATACCACCTTCTGTGGCCGACCAAATTCCACAATGTCACCAATGGCATCACGCCGCGCCGCTGGTTGAAGCAGTGCAATCCATTGCTGTCGAACCTGATTGACGAAACGTTGCAGGTGGAGTGGGCCAACGATCTGGATGCGCTGGAGTGGCTGGCGCCCTATGCGCGTAAAAAAGCTTTCCGTCAGCAGTTCCGCACCATCAAGCAGCAGAACAAGCTGCGCCTGACCGTATACATCAAACGCGTGACCGGCATTGATGTGAATCCTGATGCGCTGTTCGATGTGCAGATTAAGCGGCTACACGAGTACAAACGTCAGCACCTCAGCCTGCTGCATATGCTGCACTGCTATCGTCAGCTGCGGGACAATCCTGATAACCCCGACTTTGTGCCGCGCGTATTCCTGTTCGGTGCCAAGGCCGCGCCGGGCTACTACCTTGCCAAGAACATCATCTACGCCATCAACAAAGTGGCTGAAGTGATCAATAACGACCCGAAAATCGGCGATCGGTTAAAAGTCGTGTTTATCCCTGACTATCGCATTACCGCCGCCGAGTTGATGATTCCGGCAGCCGATCTCTCGGAGCAAATCTCGACCGCCGGTTATGAAGCGTCCGGCACCGGCAATATGAAGCTGGCGCTGAACGGCGCGCTGACCATTGGCACGCTGGATGGTGCGAACGTCGAAATCGCCGAAGCGGTGGGCGAGAAGAACATCTTTATCTTCGGCAATACGGTGGATGAGGTTAAGGCGCTCAAAGCCAACGGTTACAGCCCGAAAAAACTACGTAAGCAAAATAAGTATCTGGATGGATTACTGAAAGACCTGGAGAAGGGCAAGTTCAGCGAAGGTGACAAGCAGGCATTCGATATGCTGCTCACCAGCCTGACCAAAGGTGGCGATCCCTGGCTGGTGCTGGCCGATTTCGACGCTTATCTCGACGCGCAGCAGCAGGTTGAAGCCTTGTGGAAGAACCCGGAAGCCTGGACTAAAGCGGCGATTCTCAACACCGCGCGCACCGGGCGATTCAGTTCCGATCGTTCGATTCGCGATTACCAGCAACGCATCTGGCAGGCCGCGCGCTGATTTCCAGCTCGCTATTGATGGCCGCTCGACATAGTTTCGATAAGGTTTTCGTCGGATACGTATTGATGCGCACTGCACCCAAGGAGACGTGATGACGTTCAGCAAACTGGATCAGGCCGCGCAGGACGCGGGTATTGCGGTAGATTTTACCAATGCAAACGGCGAGCAGGTGCGCATTCACGACGACACCAAACGCGCACTGCTGGCGGTGATGAATACGCCGCAGGGTAAAGCGCCACCGTTGCCGCCGGTACAGGTTTTCACTCCGCGCCGTCCGCGCCAATGCTGCCCGCAGGGCAAAGGCGAGTTTAGCTGGCAGCTTGAGACCGAACGGGGCAAAACTTACAGTGGCCTGCTTCAGGCAGGCGAGACCTTCACATTGCCACCGCGTCTGCCGCAGGGTTATCACCGTTTGACCTTACGGCAAGGACGTCAACAGTGGCACTCGCGCATTATTATCGCGCCACGTCGCTGCTATTTATCCGAACCGCTAGCGCAAGGCGACAAACGCTGGGGAGCGCTGGTACAGCTTTATACGCTGCGATCCGATCGCAATTGGGGGATCGGTGATTTTGGCGATCTTGCGCAAATGCTGGAGCAGATCGCCGCTCACGGTGGCGATTTTGTTGGCCTCAACCCGCTACACGCGCTTTATCCCGCGCAGCCTGAACACGCCAGCCCTTATAGCCCCACCTCGCGTCGCTGGCTGAATATGCTGTATATCGACGTTAATCAGGTGGCGGCATTCGCTCAAAGCGCTGAAGCACAGCGTTGGTGGAAACGCGCTAAAACGCGCAAGGCTGTGCAAGCCGCGCGCGCCACTGACTATGTCGATTATCGAGCGGTGGCCGAGTTGAAAATCACCGCGCTACGTCTGGCCTGGAAAACCTGGCAGCCTGAGTCGGCGTTCCAGCAATTTGTGGCCGAGGGCGGCGATCATCTGCGCTATCAGGCGGCGTTTGACGGCATTCTGGCAGAACGCAGCGCTCAGCAGGAGAAGGAGTGGGGTTGGGCGTCATGGCCGGAAACCTGGCGCAATGCCCATCAGCCAGAAGTTCAGCAGTGGTGTGCTGCACATGAGGACGAGATTCAATTCTGGTGTTGGTTGCAGTGGCTGGCGCAGCAGCAATTTGCCGCCTGCTGGCAGCGTAGCCAGCAGCTCGGCATGACGGTGGGATTGTACCGGGATTTGGCGGTTGGTGTGGCGCAGCACAGCGCAGAAACCTGGCAGGACCCGCAGTTGTATAAGCTGGGGGCTTCGGTGGGGGCACCGCCGGATCGCCTGGGGCCATTGGGGCAAAACTGGGCGTTGCCGCCGCTTGATCCGCACGAGATGCGCGCGCGCAGCTATCAGCCTTTTATCGATTTATTGCGCGCCAATATGCGTGATTGCGGCGCGTTGCGTATCGATCACGTGATGGCGTTATTGCGGCTGTGGTGGATTCCGTATGGCGAGACAGCAGACAAAGGCGCCTATGTGTCATATCCGGTGGACGATTTGATGGCGATTCTGGCGCTGGAAAGTCAGCGCCATCGCTGCATGGTGATCGGCGAGGATCTGGGCATTGTGCCGCCGATCATCGTTCGCATGATGCGCAGCCACGGCATTTTCTCGTGGAAAGTGCTGTTCTTCGAACAGGAGCGCGATGGCCGCTACCGCCAGCCTTCGGCTTATCCTCGACAGTCGATTGCCAGTGCCAGTACTCATGATTTACCCACGTTGAGCGGATTCTGGCAGGCGGAAGATTTGGCATTGGGTGAAAAGCTCGGCATGTATCGCGATAGCGTGCTGCACTCCCTGCAACAACAGCGCACGGCACAAAAGCAGGCTTTGCTGGACGCCTTACAGCAGGCGGGTGCCATGCCAGCTCGCAGTCGTCAACCTGCGTTGAAGCAACCGCTGACGCCGGCAATCAATGTGGCGATGCACCGTTACCTGGCCCGCACGGAAAGCGCATTACTGGGATTGCAGCCGGAAGATTGGCTCGGCATGACAATGCCGGTCAACGTGCCTGGCACAGTGGATGAGTATCCCAACTGGCGGCGCAAGTTATGTGTCACGCTGGAAGAGATGTTTGCCGACAAAGCCGTGAAGCAAGTTCTGAAAGCGGTGAATGACGGACGCAAAGCGAGGTAGAAATCTGCGGCAGCGAGGGTGCGCTGCCGCAAGAAAATCAATAGTAAGAGTGCTCGCCGCGCTGGTGTTCAGTGAGGTCACGCACACCTTTCAGCTCAGGGAACGCTGCCAGCAACTCTTTCTCGATGCCATCTTTCAGCGTGACGTCGATCATTGAACAGCCGTTACAGCCGCCGCCAAACTGCAGAATCGCGTAACCGTCATCGGTGATTTCCATCAGGGATACACGACCACCGTGACCCGCCAGCTGTGGGTTGATCTGCGCTTGCAGCAGATACTCCACGCGCTCAACCATTGGCGCATCATCAGACACTTTACGCATCTTGGCGTTTGGCGCTTTCAGCGTCAGCTGGGAACCGAGGTTATCGGTGACAAAATCGATCTCAGCATCTTCCAGATAAGGCGCGCTCAACTCATCAACATAGGCTGACAGCTTTTCGAACTTCATTTCAGTATCAGTGGCTTCTACTGCATCGGGTGGGCAGTAAGAAACACCGCATTCCGCGGTTGGCGTACCCGGATTAATGACGAATACGCGAATTTGTGTGCCATCTTCTTGTTTTGACAGCAATTTTGAGAAGTGCTCTTGCGCAGCATCAGTAATAACGATCATGGCGATTGCTCAATAGTTGACTAAATTACTTGGTTATAATACGCCCAACGCCGACGCTCTACAAGGTACGGCACAGGCAGCCAATATGCACGCTGGCCGCGCCTTGCGCCAGCAAAATGCGGCTGATTTCTGCCACCGTGCTTCCGGTGGTAACCACATCGTCGATGAGCAGGATATGGCGTCCGCGCACTGGCATTTCAAGGGAAAAGGCCCCGCGCAGATTCTTTTTCCGCGCCGAAGCGCGCAACGCATGCTGGACCAAGCCCCGCCGTCTGCGGCGCACCCCCGCACGATATTCACAACCTAGCCAGTGTGCCAGCGGTTTTGCCAGCAGCTCAGCCTGATTATAGCCACGCTGCCAGGCACGACGCCGATGTAACGGCACACTCAACACCAAATCGATGCGCGGCGTAAGGTTATCGCGGCGACTATTTAACAATTTTAACAAAAGGAGTCGTGCCAGCATCACTCTGAGTGCGGTTGCCCGAGAAAATTTCAGCTGGATGACCCAATCACTCAGCGGCGGCAGGTAATCACTCACGCAAGTCAGGCTGTGCCACGGTGGTGGACGACGCAGACAGCGGCCGCACAATCGGGTGCCGCTGGCCGGCAGTGCACAGCAGGGGCAGATCGCGGGCAGCGCCGGGATTTGTTGCACACAGCGGCTGCATAGCCCGTGTCTGGCAATCTGTAATGGCAGGCGGCATAGCCAACACAGGGCAGGGATTGATAGCATAGCGGCCTCTTTTCACTTTTCGGGAGTGTAACCGATGAGTTCGCTTTACTGGCACACCACAGGCACAGGCGATCGCGATCTTGTGCTGCTGCACGGCTGGGGATTGAATGCCGAAGTGTGGCAGAACATTGTTCCACGACTCAGCCCGCATTTTCGTCTGCACCTGGTGGATCTGCCTGGCTTTGGCCGCAGCCAAAGATTTGGTGCACTGACCTTAGCCGACATGGCTCAACAGCTGCTTCCACAACTTCCTGAGCGTGCAGTGTTGCTCGGTTGGTCGCTGGGGGGACTGGTTGCCAGCCAGATTGCACTGACGCAGCCTGAACGTGTCACCGCGCTGATTAGCGTGGCGTCGTCGCCCTGTTTTACCGCGCACGAGGATTGGCCGGGCATCAAGCCTGAGACGCTGGAGAACTTCCAGCAACAGTTGAGCAATGATTTCCAACGGACCGTGGAACGTTTCCTGGCCTTGCAAACCATGGGTACGGAAAACGCGCGCCAGGATGCACGTCAGCTCAAAGACGTGGTGCTATCGCAGCCAATGCCTTCGGTCGCGGTGCTGGAGGGTGGACTGGAGATATTGCGCGAAGTGGATCTGCGCGCGCAGCTGCCGCAGTTGGCAATGCCCTTGATGCGTTTGTATGGATCGCTGGATGGATTAGTACCACGTCGAATTGCAAAGCAGTTGGATGAAGCGTTACCGCGTTCACCTTCAATTGTGATGGAAAAAGCGGCGCATGCGCCATTTGTCTCGCATCCTGACACATTTTGCCAGCATATTATCGAGTTCATCCAAGCGGTTACCCGTTAAATCTGTTGCGGCAGTGGAAATTCTTTCACCAGCGGTAATACTTTTGACGTGAGCTGAGCTGCTTCGCGGTGTGTTCTTTTGCTATCTCGCCTGTTGTGCTTCGCGGCCGCTGACATCCCAATAATGCAAAAAATGGATGAGGGTAATGCTATGAAGATGATGAAATGGGCTGTGGCTTCTCTAGTGATGAGTGCGGTGTCGTTTTCAGCGTTCGCCGCAAAGGAAGTGACTAAAGAAGAAGTGCAGAAAATGAATCTGGAGAAAATCGGCACGGTGACCACCACGGCGGAGACCACCTCACCGATGGATGCGAAGCGCGAACTCTCCAAAGCGGCCGATGAGAAAGGCGGCAAATACTTTCTGGTGATTGCGGGCCGCGAACATGGCAAGTTCAGCGCCACGGCGGATGTTTACAAATAATCAGCCACGCAACCACATAAATTGCCACGCAGCCAGCGTCATTGGCTGGCTGCCATCGATTTTCTCGCCACTGATCACATCCTGATAATGTCGCGCCTGCGGCAGATGCGTGGTCACTTCCCGGCTGCTGAGATTAAACAAGCACAATAAGCCCTCTTCACTGCCTGGCGCATGTCGCCGCAACATCAGCAGGGTATTTTCACTCTCCAGCAGCGTCATCGCATTATCCGGATGGAACGCGCTCTGGCGGGTGCGCAGCTGGATCAATGCGCTGAGTCGTTCATACACCTGCTGGCGCAATGGATCATCGCCGCTAATCCACTGCTCCATTTCACGCAAACTGTATTTCTGACGATTGATGGCGCGGTTGTGTCCTGCCGCGCGCACGCCTTCATTGTCGTTGCGCGATCCCAGAATGCTTTGGATATAGATCGCCGGTACGCCCGGAAAGGCAAGCAGAATGGCGTGTGCCAGCAGGAATCGGCGCAGACGCGTGTCATCGTCATCATTCTGTTGGTTGAGAGCATCGAAATAGGTGACGTTAATTTCGTAAGGGCTGGTGGTGCCATCGGGATTGTTTTTATAAGACACCAGCGCCCCTTCCAGCGCCAAATCTCGCACCAGTGCTACGATCTCCACTTCAGACAAAATACCGCGCGCAGGATTGAGGCCAATGCCATCGTGCGAGGCAAGGAAGTTGAAGAACGTGGTAGTGCCGTTACCGGTGCCCAGCGTGCTGGCCCATTGACGCAGCGCGCGTGCGGAACCCGAATGAATGGCGTGCAGCACCAGCGGCGGCAGTGAAAACTGATACACCATCTGCGCTTCGTCGTGCCCGTTACCAAAATAGGTGATGTTGTCCTTGTGCGGCACATTGGTTTCCGTGACGATCACCGTGCCCGGTGCGACTTCGTTAGCGATGGCGCGAAACAGCTTCACCAGCTGGTGGGTCTTGGGCAGGTGAATACAATTTGTACCCGGCGTCTTCCACATATATCCCACTGCATCAAGGCGAACGTAATCGGCGCCTTTGTTCAGGTAATCCAGCAATACGTCGACCATGCGAATCAGCACTTCAGGATTGGCAAAGTTAAGGTCGATTTGATCAGCGCTGAAGGTGGTCCAGATAAAGCGTGTCTCACCATCAGCCATCTCAAAGGGCGTGAGCAACGGCGAGGTGCGGGGACGCGTCACGGCGCTGAGATCGGTGGCCGGCGGCATGCTAATAAAGAAGTCATCCCAGCCGGGATCCTGTGCCAGAAAGTGGCGAAACCATTGGCTGTGCGCCGACATATGGTTGCAGACAAAATCGAACATCAGCCGGGTTTCACTGTGCAGCGCTGCGATATGCTGCCACTCGCCACAGAGAGGATTCACCTGGTGATAATCAATCACGGAGAAGCCATCGTCGGAAGAGTAGGGAAAGAACGGCAGCAGATGCACCAGGCTAAAAGTGGATTGCAGATGCTGCTGATAGAAGTGCGAGAAGCTGGCGAGCGTGGGCTGATCGGATTCACGGAACTGATCCGCGTAGCTAATCAGTACCACATCCTTTTCATCCCAGTGTGCTTTGCGTGGCAGTTTAGCGGTATCTCGCGCTGCACGAATGTGGGAAAGCAGACGCTCACGTGCGGCGACGGGGAAGCTGCCTGCGTAAATCTCATCAAGTAGGGCGTTGATTATGTCCATCAGATCGTCGGGCCACGCGGAAGGTCATTTTTTCACACGGATTTTCTCAGCGTAGACGGATGAGGGGATTTATCAAATGTGTACGCGCGGAGCCAGGCTGTCTCCGCGCGTTATTCAGGGCTGGGCGTTAGCGTTTTTTGCCAAATGCTGCTGCCAGCGCATCACCCATCGCGCTGTTACCTGCAGGTGCATTGGCAGGTTTACCGCGTCCTTTGCTGTTAGCGGCGGGACGTGCATTCTCTTTGCCGCTGCTGCGATTATTGCCGCCGCGCGCATTGCTCTCGCCGGGCTGCTCGTCAAGACGCATGGTGAGGGCGATGCGTTTACGCTGCATATCCACTTCCATCACCTTCACTTTGACGATATCGCCCGCTTTCACCACCTGATGGGGATCTTCGACGAACTTGTCTGACAGTGAAGAGATGTGCACCAGACCATCCTGATGCACGCCGATATCCACGAAAGCACCAAAGTTGGTGACGTTGGTGACCGCGCCTTCCAGAATCATGCCCGGCAGCAGGTCGTTCAGCGTTTCCACGCCTTCGGCAAACTGCGCGGTTTTGAATTCCGGACGGGGATCGCGCCCCGGTTTCTCCAGCTCTTTCAAGATGTCGGTGACGGTTGGCAAACCAAAACGCTCGTCGGTGAAGTCGCGCGCGTTGAGATCACGTAACCCACCCGGGTTGCCCATCAGTTCGCTCAGCGCCTGTTCAGTCGCGGCCAGAATACGTTCGACCAGCGGGTAAGCTTCCGGGTGCACGGTGGAGGCATCCAGCGGGTTATCGCCGTGATTGATGCGCAGGAAGCCGGCGCACTGCTCGTAAGCTTTTGGCCCAAGACGGCTGACTTTTAGCAACTGCTGGCGATTCTGGAAGCGACCGTTCTCATCACGCCAGGTGACGATGTTCTGCGCCATCATGCGGGTTAAGCCTGCCACGCGCGTCAGCAAGGCGACTGAAGCGGTATTGAGATCCACGCCGACGGCGTTTACGCAGTCTTCCACTACCGCATCCAGCTTCTTCGCCAGTTGGCTTTGGCTCACATCATGCTGATACTGGCCGACACCGATGGATTTCGGATCGATTTTCACCAGCTCGGCCAGCGGATCCTGCAAGCGACGCGCAATGGAGACGGCGCCGCGAATGGAAACATCCAGATCCGGGAATTCCAGCGCAGCCAGTTCCGATGCGGAGTAGACCGATGCACCAGCCTCACTGACAATCACTTTCTGCGCGTTGATCTGCGAGAACTGCTTCTGCACGTCGAGGAAGAAACGCTCGGTTTCACGTGAAGCGGTACCGTTACCAATCGCCACCAACTCCACCTGGTGTTGGATGCACAGTGCTGCCACAACCGATGCGGCTTTCGCCACCTGCCCGGTGTGCGGATAGATGGTGTCATGTGCCACCAGTTTGCCGGTGGCATCCACCACGGCGACTTTCACGCCGGTACGCAGGCCCGGATCGAGGCCCATGGTGGCGCGCATGCCTGCCGGAGCCGCCATCAACAAATCGTGCAGGTTGCGGGCGAATACGTTAATCGCTTCATCTTCTGCGCGTTCGCGAATGGTGCCCATCAGTTCGGTTTCGAGATGCAGCAGCACTTTGATGCGCCAGGTCCAGCTCACCACCGCTTTACGCCAGCTGTCTGCCGGAGCATTGTTCAGACGCAGTTGCAGGTGATCGGCGATCAGCGTTTCACCGTGGCTTTCGCGCGGCGCTTCTTCGAATTGTGGATCGGCGTTCAGAGAGAGTTGCAGCACGCCTTCATTGCGACCACGGAACATCGCTAGCGCGCGGTGAGAAGGAACGGTACTGAGAGGTTCGTGGTGATCGAAGTAGTCGCGGAATTTCGCGCCTTCTTCCTCTTTACCTTCCACCACACGAGCGACCAGATGCGCGTTTTTCCACAGATAATCACGCACTTTTGCCAGCAGCGTGGCGTCTTCGGCAAAACGCTCCATCAGGATATAACGTGCGCCATCCAGCGCTGCGCGCACATCGGCGACGCCTTTATCCGCATCCACATAGCTTGCAGCCAATAACTC
Source organism: Enterobacter cancerogenus (assembly GCA_000773965.1). Taxonomy (GTDB): domain Bacteria; phylum Pseudomonadota; class Gammaproteobacteria; order Enterobacterales; family Enterobacteriaceae; genus Pantoea; species Pantoea communis. Next base: position 42,394 of record JRUP01000001.1, on the reverse strand, counting down.
GGGTTCCTGAGAAGGATCGCTCCATAGCGTTTCAGCCAGTGGCTCCAGGCCCGCTTCGATGGCGATCTGCCCACGCGTGCGACGTTTCTGCTTATAAGGCAGATACAGATCTTCCAGTTCAGTTTTGTTCAGCGTGCCATTGATGGCCGTGGCGAGTTCTGGGGTGAGTTTGCCCTGCTCGTCGATGGATTTCAGAATTGACTGGCGGCGATCTTCCAGCTCACGCAGATAGCCAAGGCGGCTCTCCAGCTGACGCAACTGGGTATCATCCAGCCCACCGGTCACTTCCTTACGATAACGTGCGATAAACGGCACGGTGTTCCCTTCATCCAGCAAGCTTACAGCGGCGTCAACCTGGTCGGCGCGTGCCTTCAGCTCACTTGCGATAATCTGGCTCAGTGAATCTTTCATCATCATTAACAATGCTTACACAGGGTTGGAAAATAGGGGACAGTTATACGGATTGGGGCGGCAAATTGCCAGCCGGTGACAGGCGAATCCGTCTTTTTCTGAATGCAGCACGCACATCGCTGCACACACCTTGCTGAGAGCAAAGCAGTCGCTTATTGTTGGCCTCTTTGCTGTAAAGATACCTTGTTGCCACGAGTCGATGTTATGAAAACCCAACTGATTACCCGCGAAGGCTATAACAAATTACGTGCTGAGCACGACCATTTGTGGAACGAGAAGCGTCCGGAAATCACCAAAATTGTCTCCTGGGCGGCCAGCCTTGGCGATCGTTCAGAAAACGCCGATTACACCTACAACAAGCGCCTGTTGCGGCAGATAGACCGCCGTGTGCGCTATCTGCGCAAATGCCTCGCCGATCTGAAAATTGTCGATTATGCGCCGCAACAGGAAGGAAAGGTGTTCTTTGGTGCCTGGGTTGAGGTGGAAAATGAACAGGGTGATGCAAAGCGATTTCGCATTGTGGGGCCTGATGAAATCTATGGTGATGCGATGAAGGATTACATCTCCATCGATTCACCGATGGCTCGCGCGCTGATCAAGAAAGAGGTGGATGACGAGGTGGTGGTGAATACGCCCGAAGGACAGAAAGTCTGGTTTGTTAACCGCATCGAGTATGTGAAAAACCCAGAGTAAAAAGAGGCGGAGAATAATGGCTTGGGTAAAAAAGCCTTGGGTGCAACTTATTCTCCGGTGGCGAAAGGGGCTGGCAGTAAATGGGGGAAGCGCCGCAGCCTTGCCGCGCCTGAAACATTCGGATTATTTGCCTGGCGTGGTCGCGGTGGTGGTCGATGTGCTGCTGGTGCCTTTGTCACCGCCGCCCATGGTTGCCAGCGCCACCCCTAACAGTGCACCCACGGCACCCACACCAATCGCGTCTGAATTGCCTTTGGCGGTAGTGGAGGCCTCGGCTCCCGCCGCTTCACCCGCGCTGGTGGCCGCATGAGCCTGAGAAAGGCTGACCAGCACCAGCACACTCAGCAAGACCGCAGATTTTTTCATTTTTCTCTCTCCAAAGATGCGCAATATCAGCAGGAACCCTTGCAGTTTCTGAGATCGTTGTGCGGGAAGAAAGTGCTGATTAGTGTCTGATTAATCAGACTTTATTTAACACTGGCCTTATCTGGCGCGAGATGCGTATTTTTCCGAGAGCAGATGGGCACTGAAAAGGAAAAGAGCCAGATATTATGCTGCGAATGATCGCCCATCGAATGATTCTGGCCTGCCGACTTAAGCCAAATGGCCCCAAATGCTGTGATAACGAGCGGTCTTCGGCCCGGTGATCCATTTTCGAAAAGAAAACCGCGTAAATTTTCGGATTAGCGCTAAGCGGCTGGAAAGCCCCGATAAAAAGCGGGAGACAACGCGCATTTCAGGGCTTAAATTAAATATAAGCTGCTGTTTAATATGCTTTGTAACAATTTCGGCTAGAATATAAACCATTAATAACTGTCACATGCAGGCATCTTTTTTACACAATATTGACTCAGGCAATGGCGCCTTTGGGAGTTGAACAATGCAAGAGAACTACAAAATTCTGGTCGTCGATGATGATATGCGTTTGCGCGCACTGCTCGAACGCTATCTCACCGAGCAGGGCTTTCAGGTGCGCAGTGTCGCCAACGCCGAGCAGATGGATCGTCTGCTAACTCGTGAATCATTCCATTTAATGGTGCTGGATCTGATGTTGCCAGGCGAAGATGGCTTGTCCATTTGCCGCCGTTTGCGCAGCCAGAGCAACCCGATGCCGATCATTATGGTCACGGCAAAAGGCGAAGAAGTGGATCGTATTGTCGGACTGGAAATCGGTGCTGATGACTACATTCCAAAGCCGTTTAACCCACGTGAACTGCTGGCCCGTATTCGTGCCGTGCTGCGCCGTCAGGCCAATGAATTGCCAGGTGCGCCTTCACAGGAAGAAGCGGTTATCGCCTTCGGTAAGTTCAAACTGAACCTCGGCACGCGTGAAATGTTCCGTGAAGATGAGCCAATGCCGCTGACCAGCGGTGAGTTTGCGGTGCTGAAAGCACTGGTGAGCCATCCTCGTGAACCGTTATCACGCGATAAACTGATGAACCTGGCGCGTGGTCGTGAATACAGTGCAATGGAACGTTCTATTGATGTGCAGATTTCCCGTCTGCGCCGCATGGTAGAAGAAGATCCGGCGCATCCACGTTACATTCAGACCGTTTGGGGTCTTGGCTACGTCTTCGTTCCGGACGGCAGTAAAGCATGAGGCGATTGCGCTTCTCTCCTCGCAGTTCGTTTGCCCGCACCCTGTTATTGATCGTTACCTTGCTGTTCGTCAGCCTGGTAACGACCTATCTGGTGGTGTTGAATTTTGCCATTCTTCCGAGTTTGCAGCAGTTCAATAAAGTCCTCGCCTACGAAGTGCGTATGTTGATGACCGATCGGCTGCAGCTGGAAGATGGCACGCAACTGGAAGTGCCTCCGGCCTTCCGGCGTGAAATTTATCGTGAACTGGGTATTTCGTTGTACACCAACGCGGCGGCGGAAGAGAGTGGTCTGCGCTGGGCACAGCATTACGAATTCCTTAGCGAGCAGATGGCGCAACAGCTGGGTGGCCCGACCGATGTCCGTGTCGAGGTTAACAAGAATTCTCCTGTCGTTTGGCTGAAAACCTGGTTGTCGCCAGACATCTGGGTGCGTGTGCCGTTGACTGAAATCCATCAGGGCGATTTCTCGCCGCTGTTCCGCTATACCCTGGCGATTATGTTGCTGGCGATTGGTGGAGCCTGGCTGTTTATCCGCATTCAGAACCGACCCCTGGTCGACCTGGAGCATGCAGCGCTTCAGGTCGGTAAAGGCATCATTCCTCCACCGCTGCGTGAGTATGGCGCATCGGAAGTGCGTTCCGTAACGCGAGCTTTTAACCAGATGGCGGCAGGCGTCAAGCAACTCGCTGATGACCGTACGCTGCTGATGGCCGGTGTGAGCCATGATTTGCGCACCCCCTTAACACGCATTCGTCTCGCCACCGAGATGATGAGTGAACAGGATGGCTATCTGGCCGAGTCGATCAATAAAGATATCGAAGAGTGCAACGCCATCATCGAGCAGTTCATCGACTATCTGCGTACAGGGCAGGAGATGCAGACCGAACGCGCCGATCTCAACAGCGTGTTAGGCGAAGTGGTGGCGGCGGAAAGCGGCTATGAGCGTGAGATTGAGAATGCGGTGATGCCGGAAGAGTTGATGCTGGATATCAATCCGCTGTCGATTAAGCGTGCCGTAGCAAATCTGGTGGTAAACGCTGCGCGTTATGGCAACGGCTGGATCAAAGTCAGCAGCGGCCAGGAACTGAATCGCGCCTGGTTCCAGGTGGAAGATGATGGTCCGGGTATTAAGCCCGATCAGCTTCAGCATCTGTTCCAGCCTTTTGTACGTGGCGATAGCGCACGCAGCACCAGCGGCACCGGCTTAGGGTTGGCGATTGTGCAGCGTATTATCGACGCGCATGAAGGCTCGCTGGAGATAGGTGAGAGCGAGCATGGCGGATTGCGCATTCGCGCGTGGTTGCCGATTCCGGAAAATAACAGTACAGCGTTAGTCAGTACGCATCACAGTTAACGCTTCGCTCAAAACGATGTGACACGTTGGACTTCGTATCAATGAGCCGCCATTTGGCGGCTCATTCACTTCACAACTGCGGGCCAGCCTGAACCAGCGCTTTGCCTGCATCGTTATCGGTGTACTTCTCAAAGTTGGTGATAAAACGCTGCGCCAGACCTTGCGCTGCTTCTTGCCACACGGCTTCATCCGGCCAGCTGCGGCGCGGATCCAGAATCGCGTCATCAACTTGCGCCAGGGTGGTTGGCATCTGCAGGTTAAATACCGGCAGCGTTTCTGTTTCCACATCATCCAGCTCGCCCGCCAGAATCGCATTAATGATGGCGCGGGTGTCTTTCAGTGAAATACGCTTGCCACTGCCGTCCCAGCCGGTGTTTACCAGGTACGCTTTAGCTCCCGCTGCTTCCATGCGCTTCACCAGCACATCGGAATATTGCGTTGGATGCAGCGTCAGGAAGGCCGCGCCGAAGCAAGCTGAGAACGTCGGGGTGGGCTGAGTGACCCCGCGCTCGGTACCGGCCAGCTTGGCGGTAAAGCCCGACAGGAAGTGGTACTGGGTCTGTTCTGGCGTTAAGCGCGAAACCGGCGGCAGTACACCAAAGGCATCAGCGGTCAGGAAAATCACGCGCTGCGCATGGCCCGCCTTGGATACCGGCTGCACGATGTTTTCAATGTGCTCAATCGGATAGGAAACTCGCGTGTTCTCCGTTTTGCTGGCATCGGCAAAATCAACGCTGCCATCCGCTCGCACCACCACGTTCTCCAGTAGTGCATCGCGGCGGATGGCGCGATAGATTTCCGGCTCGGCTTTCTCTGACAGATTGATGGTTTTGGCATAGCAGCCACCTTCGAAGTTAAACACGCCATCATCATCCCAACCGTGTTCGTCATCGCCAATCAGCTGACGATCGGGATCGGTGGACAGCGTGGTTTTGCCAGTGCCAGAAAGACCGAAGAACACCGCGACGTCACCCGCTTTACCCACGTTCGCCGAGCAGTGCATTGACGCGATGCCTTTCAGCGGCAGCAGGTAGTTCATGATGGCGAACAGGCCTTTCTTCATCTCGCCGCCGTACCAGGTGCCGCCAATCAGCTGCATGCGTTCGGTGAGGTTAAAGGCGACAAAGTTCTCAGAGTGTAACCCCTGAGCCTGCCAGTCCGGGTTGGTGCATTGCGCGGCGTTCATCACCACGAAATCCGGCTTAAAGGAGGCCAGCTCGGCTTCATCAGGGCGGATAAACATGTTTTTGACGAAATGCGCCTGCCAGGCGACTTCCATCACAAAACGTACGCTGAGGCGGGTATCCGGATTCGCACCGCAGAAGGCGTCGATGACAAACAGACGTTTGCCAGAAAGTTGTGCGGTGCAGCGATCTTTCAGCGCCTGCCAGGTTTCCTGCGACAGCGGCTGGTTGTCATTTTTACCGTTGCCGACATCATTCCACCACAAGGTGTCACGCGTGGTGTCATCGCGCACGATGTACTTATCTTTTGGAGAACGTCCGGTAAAGATACCGGTATCCACGGCAATGGCGCCGCTCTGCGTCAGGGTGCCTCGCGCATAACCTTCAAGTTCCGGGCGGGTTTCTTCCTGAAACAGCGTATCAAAGTCAGGGTTGTACACCACTTCTGTGGTGCCGCTAATGCCCAAAGCGGCAAGGTCTTGCGATGTCAGGCCGTGAACGCGCATGTGGCTGCTCCTTAGATCGATGCTTCATAGCATTTTTATGAGGGGGTCTGCGTCCTGTCGTGCATGGCCGGACAGGGCAGATCGCGCGCAGTGTACACGTCTGAGCAGGGCGTAAAAGTGAAGAGAGTTAAAAATGCGAGCTGGAACGTGACAAGCAGTGAATTCTGCCAGTTAAGAAACTAAAGTCAGTGTAAGTTAGTTAAATTACGCGGAAGTTGATGGGTTAATTCCTGACAGAAATGCGGGCGGCGATGCCGCCCGTAGGGGAATTAGTGCAATTGATCGCTGTTATTTGTAGGTGAATTACGAATCGCAGCAATGTCTACGGCATCGTAAACATAATGCGAACCGCAATAGTCGCAGTGCATATCGATCTTGCCATCCTCTGCAAGGATTTCGTCCACTTCTTCAACCGGCAGTGTGTTCAGTACTTCGCCACAGCGCTCGCGTGAACAGGTGCATTTGAAACTGACCGGGGTCGGATCAAACACCGTGGCCTCTTCCTGATGATACAGGCGCCACAGCACATCCGTCGCAGGCAGCTCAATCAGCTCTTCGCTCTTCACAGTTTCGGTCAGGGTCGCCAGATGATTGAAATCATCCTGGCTTGGCTCTTGCGCAGGCAGCACCTGCAGCAGAATACCGGCGGCGCCTTTGTCGCTGGTACGAATAAACAAGCGAGTTGGCAACTGCTCAGAACGCATGAAGTAATCTTCCAGGCAGCCAGCCAGCGTATCGGCTTCCAGACCAACAACACCCTGATAACGCTCACCCTTTTCTGGTGAAATGGTAATCACCAGATAACCGTTACCCACCATCTCTTTTAGGCTGCTGCCCGGCGCGATGACGGCATCTTCCTTCACGCGTGCAACGCCACGCAATTCCTGATTGTTATTGCCGTTGATCACCGCCAGCGTCAGTGGACCATCGCCCTGCAGCTGAACAGTGATGTCGCCATCGAATTTCAGCGTCGCGGTCAACAAGCTGGTTGCAACCAGCAACTCACCCAGCAGGATTTTCACCGGTTCGGCGTAGTCGTGATTTTTGACAATTTCACGCCAGGTTTCGGATACGTTGACCAGCTCGCCGCGCACGGCGACATTTTCGAACAGGTAACGGTGCAGTTGATCTTGAACAGACATAGCGTTTCTCTCGTTGGGGCGACGGTTATTCATCGCCCGACAATTTAAATTTCATCAGATCGCGGCGCTCTTTTTTATCCGGGCGGCGATCGGGGTGCGGCATGGTCAGAGCATTCATTTTGCGTGCCAGCGCCGTTTTTTCACGCTTCTCAATGCTGGCGGCGGTCTCCGCATACATCTCTTGCGCCTCAGTAGCAGGGCGACGTTGACCGCCAATCGCGGTGATCACTACCGTTCGCTCATCGTTGCCCTGACGCAGCGTTAACTCGGCATGCAACTCCACTATTTTACTCGGCTTGCTACGCTGGCCGTTGTAATGCACTTTACCGCCTTCGATCATTTCGCGAGCCATCGCACGCGTTTTATAAAAACGCGCAGCCCACAGCCATTTATCGAGGCGGACACCTTCGCTGGTTTTTTCTTTCATTGCGGCTCCTGCTTTAACGCAGCGTTTCACACAACTGGCGATAGTCTCGCACTGCAGCATGACGCTGGAAAGATTGATCGGGCCGACCGGAATCCGGATTGCTGACGCCTAAACACCAGCGAATGCCCCAGCGTGCAGCGGCATCAAGGATGGCTTCGCTGTCATCAATAAACAGCGTGCGATCGCTATCGAATGCAGTTTGCTGCTGAACGGCCTGCCAGAGACGTGGATCCTCTTTCGGATACCCAAAGGTATGGGTAGAAAGTAATAAATCAAGGTGGGGAGCCAAACCGGTTTGCTCCAGCTTTACCTCGAGGTTGTACGGATGCGCATTGGTCAGCAAAATGGTGCGTTTACCCGCAGCACGCAGCGCCTGAAGTAGCGGCAACGTATCCTCGCGCATGGCGGCACGGTGACGTTTTTCCCATGTCATGGCGCGGATATCTAAGGCCAGTTCTTGCGACCAGTAATCAAGACAATACCAGTTTAGCGTATGCATCACGGCTTGATACTTTTGCTGAATCAGCTGATGTGCCTCGGCCAGCGTGATATCACGCTCGCGGCTCAGGGTTTCAGGAACGTGTTCCAACCAGAAATGGCGGTCGAAGGCGAGGTCGAGCAGCGTGCCATCCATATCCAGCAGCACGGTATCAATCCCGGACCAGTTTAGCGTCATCGTCATACTCTCTCGCCCTAAAAAATAGGGCGACAGGGTAGCACAGAAGGGAAGGGCTCAGAACAGTGAGCGCACGCTCTGCATAGTGCTCAGATTGTGATTGAAGCACTTGTCGTAATATTGCTGAATTTCCACCATGCGCAGGCGATTACGATGCACACGTCGCAGGGCCAGTAGCCCATTGGTGATGCCGCAGAGGATCAGCACCAGCATCAATAATGCGGTACCGAGGTATCGCCATTGCGCCATCGCATCCGGTTCATTGTGCAACGCAATGTGGCGTGTGCCGTTAGCATCAGTGGTGATGCTGGTAATGATGCCGTTGGCAGCAAACGGCGTGTGCAACAGCATGCCGGACATGCGTTGCAATTCGCGCCATTGCGACGGTGCATCAAGATCAAACAGCGACACGGAAGGCTGTGGCTGATTCACCATCTGACGGCCCTCATCACTCACTATCAGGAAGCCGCCCGGTGGTGGGCTATTCAGATTTTCTGCTGCACGACGGGTTTCACGCGAGAAGAAGGTCGAGGTCGCGGTATTCACCAGGTTCTCCAGCGCTTCCGCACTGACCGGGCGTAACAGCACGTTCATGCCGTTAAGCTTGCCGGAATCTGCGCGGTGGATCAGTGAATCCCAATCCTTAGCATTGCCCAGATTCACCAGGGCATTTTTCAGCCGGACGCAATCCTGCTGCTGGCTGCACAGATCCTGTGTCTTCAGCACTAAATCAGAGAAATCATCCAGCAGAATCATGCCCGATTTCTGTATCGCGGAGGCGAGCTGTGGGTTGAGTTTCGGATCGGTGTTGGTTTCCGGATGCAGCTGACGAGTGGTGGTATCAAGCAGAGCGGCAGCTTTATCGATGATATCAGACTGCGGCTGCGGCAGAGGTGCTGCGTTATTCCAGTAAATGGCTGAGCAATCGAACGGCATATACGCATAGCTGCGATTGCTTTGATAGTTGCCCGGTACGGAACACATGCCGGTTCCGCTCACCTTCAGGTTGTCACCGATGTGCAGCGGCAGGGCGTTGAGTTTATCCACGCTATTCACTTCAATGCTTTCGGTGCCTTTTACCCATGCGAGGCTGAGCTTGATTGGCATACTGAGCGGAATCCAGGTAAACAGCATCACCAGCACCACCAGCGAACCACATGCCAGCACCAGATTTTTGCGCCAGCGCTGAACCGGGAAGTTGCGAACCTCATCGTGCAGGGAGAGGAAACGCCCCTGGCGCACCACTTGCCGATTCAGATAGATGTCGACATCCGTCACCTGGCCCAAATCGTGCGCCACATAGGGTTGCCAGTGGGCGGGATAAATTAAATCGATAATGCCCAGCGAGATATTGCTCTGCTCTTGATTGGATTCACCAAACAGGCCCCAGCGTTTCGGTGCTCCGCGCAAGCAGTGCACATCGCGCAGCCCTTTTTCACCCGGGAAGCGGTAAAGGAACCACAAGCTAACCGCAATCATTGCGCAGGCTGACAGGGCAATCCACAGCATCAGGCTTCCGGGCAGCACCAGGCTGAGGAAGAACAGCAGGAAGGCAAAGCAGATAACAATGGCCTCGCGCGTGCCATCCGGCCGCGATAGACGGTACTCTTCCGGCGATTCTTTACGCACTTGCAGCAACTCGACATTTTCGCTCTCCTCTTTACGAATAGAGGCGTTGGTCGACATTGAGCGCACCAGCGGCGGCAAGGCGGGTTGTTCTACGGCATAGTTTACTAACGAGTGACCGTTGAGTGAGATCACCAGCGGCAGCGTTTGAGTGCGGATCAGCTCAACATAATTCTCTTCCGCAATGTACTGCTCCCACAGCGGTGGCAGATGTACTTCCACTTCATCGAGGTAGTAGCGCCATTGATGCGCATCATCCGTTGAGAGGCCATAACGAGTGATGGAACGTGTGACGGGATAAACATTGTTGCTCTGCGCCGTGAGCGTCAGGGATTCGGTCTCACGCGACTTCTTTGAGGAGCGGGCAGCACTCTGTTTTTGCTGTTTCGCCAGGGACGCAATGTACGCTTCAACGGCGTGACGTTCTTCATCAGTGAGTTTGCGGCAGGGGGGACTTATAAACGGCAGCGGTTTCGCCAACGGCGGACGATGCCGCATAGCGTACCAATAACCTATTCCTGCTATCAGAGAGCAGGCCAGCATGACAGCCAGAATGATGATAAAAGTGCTCATGCTTTGCTCAATCCAGCCAAAAAACTGCCTTCACGTTTACGATGTGCTCCCGATGGAACCATTATTACCAGTCAATTTTGGCGAGCAGAAGTCATTCTTACAAGAAAAAACTCAGATAAAATAACGCGCAAAATCATTGAATTATAATTTATTAGATTATTCCTTAATGGGATGTTAACCACAGGACACTCAATTAAATATCGGTATTTTCTGAATTTAACAAAACCCCATTGACTTATTGTGAAAATTTAAGTGTATAGATAACAATAAGTTGTTAGCAGGCGTAAGCAAATGTGTGTCACGATGCTTTCCCTGCGCTGCGTGTCGCACATTGCTGCGGGCTTCGGTATGCTGGCGTCATCGCGATTCACAAGGCTGTGCTAAGTTTGAGGCTGATATGAAAACTCCAATGAAAAAACCTGACATCCTCAACGTGGAAGCGGTGGCCCGCTCCCGCTTGTTTACTATTGAAGCGGTTGATCTCGCTTTCAGTAACGGTGCACGCCGTGTCTATGAGCGTATGAAGCCTTCCAACCGGGAAGCGGTGATGATTGTGCCGATTCTGGGTGATGATGTGATCCTGATTCAGGAATATGCCGTAGGGTTGGAAAGCTATGAGTTGGGTTTTCCTAAGGGGTTAATTGACCCAGGTGAAAGCGTGTTTGAAGCCGCAGACCGTGAGTTAAAAGAAGAAGCCGGCTTTGGTGCCCGAAAACTTGAAGCGCTGGGTAAACTCACTATGGCTCCGTCTTACTTCTCCAGCAAAATGAACATTGTGGTGGCAGAAGTGCTTTATGAAGAGAAGCTGGAAGGGGATGAACCTGAACCGCTGATTGTACACCGCTGGCCGCTCAATAACCTACTGGCATTGCTGGAAGAGCCCGATTTCCGTGAAGCCCGGAATGTCAGTGCGCTGTTCCTGGTGCGTGAGTGGCTGGTGAAGCAGGGTCGATTGACCTACTGAATACGACAAATACGTAATAAAAAAGCCGGCGAATACGCCGGCTTTTTTGATCAGAACAGTTCGTGGCTTTGGCCGTTGTCCATGAGTGTGGTGCCCACATCATGCACTGAATACTCCGTTGGCTGAGTGCCATTGATGAAGTACTCCTGACGGGTATTGCCGCCACCGTTGGCCAGCTTGCCCGTACCGCGATCGATCGTCACAGTGACAACGCCATCTGGCGGTGTCAGCGGCTGTACCGGCACGCCATCCAGCGCAGATTTCATGTACTCATCCCAGGCAGGCTGAGCACTCTTCGCGCCGCCTTCATAGCCAGAAATCTGGTCAGGAATCGCGCCTGACATGGTCGAGCGGCCCAGCGCGCGTGAATCATCGAAACCAATCCACACTGAGGTCACGACACCAGGGCCGTAACCAGAGAACCACGCATCCTTTGAACTGTTGGTGGTACCGGTTTTTCCGCCGATATCGTTACGCTTCAGATCACGACCCGCACGCCAGCCTGTCCCCATCCAGCCTGGCTCACCGAACACGTTGGAGTTCAGTGCGCTTTTGATCAGGAACGACAGCGGTGTATTAATCACATGCGGTGCGTATTGCTGGTCACCTGCGGGTTGCGGCTGAGCAGGCACTTGCTCCAGCTCCGGCTGCGGCACCGCCTGATTCTGCGATTGATCGGAGGTCGCGACGTTTTCCACGCTCTCTTCGCTCAACGCCAGCGATTTTTTGGTATCACCGTAGATCACCGGCAGATTGCACTGTGGGCAGGCAATCTTCGGTTTCTCTTCGAACACCACGCCGCCTTGTTCATTCTCAATTTTGGTAATGAAGTAAGGATCGACAAGGAAGCCGCCGTTAGCCATCACGGCATAACCGCGCACCACCTGCATTGGGGTAAACGAAGCCGCACCCAGTGCCAGCGATTCGGTATGGATGATGTTCTGTGCTGGGAAGCCGAAGCGCTGCAGATACTCTGCGGCGTAATCCACACCCATCGCACGCATCGCACGTACCATCACCACGTTTTTCGACTCACCCAGGCCCTGACGCAAGCGGATAGGCCCCGCATAGGTCGGCGGTGAGTTTTTGGGGCGCCAGTCGGCTCCGGCACCCGCATCCCAACGTGAAATAGGCACATCGTTCAGAATGGAAGCCAGCGTCAGTCCACGGTCCATCGCGGCGGTATACAAGAACGGTTTGATGTTTGAACCGACCTGACGCAGTGCCTGTGTCGCGCGGTTGAACATACTCTGGTTGAAGTCGAAACCACCGACCAGCGCGCGTACCGCACCGTCTTCTGGATTGAGCGAGACGAGGGCCGAGTTGACCAGCGGCACCTGACCTAACCACCAGTCGTTATCGACTTTACGCACCCAAATCTGCTGGCCTGCCTGCAGTACCTGCGTCACGCTGCGGGGCGTCGGGCCTTGTAGCGTGTCGGATTTGTAAGGACGCGCCCAGCGAACGCCCGCCATACTCAGAGAGACGCTGCTGCCGTCTTTCATCATCGCGGTGGCTTCATCGGCCGTGGCAGTGGTCACCACGGCGGCATTCAGTGGACCGTAGGTCGGCAGATCTTTCAGCGCGTTTTGAATGCGGCTCTTATCCCAGCTTGCTTCGCCCACTTTCCACAGCACGTTAGTCGGGCCGCGATAACCATGACGCATGTCATACGCCATCACGTTATTGCGCACCGCTTGCTGTGCGGCCTCCTGCAGATGGCGCGTGACGGTGGTGTAAACCTTGTAGCCATCATCGTAGGCGGCGTCACCGTAGCGTTTCACCATCTCCTGGCGCACCATTTCGCTCAGATAAGGTGCGGAGAAGGCAATTTCGGGACCATGATAGGTTGCAACCAGCGGCGTGTTGCGCGCGGCATCATATTGCTGCTGCGTGATGTAATTCTGGTCAAGCATACGCGCCAGTACCACATTACGACGCGCCAGCGCGCGCGCATGAGAGTACAGCGGGTTAAAGGTTGATGGTGCTTTCGGCAGACCGGCAATCATCGCCATCTCACTCAGTGAAAGCTGATCAACCGGCTTACCGAAGTAGACCTGTGCAGCCGCTCCGACACCATAGGCGCGGTAACCCAGATAAATTTTGTTGAGGTAGAGCTCAAGGATTTCATCCTTGCTCAGCAGTTGTTCAATGCGAATCGCCAGGAACGCTTCCTTGATCTTACGCATCAGCGTGCGTTCAGGGCTAAGGAAGAAGTTACGCGCCAGCTGTTGCGTAATGGTACTGGCACCCTGCGAAGCATGGCCGGACACCAGCGCCACGCTGGCAGCACGGAAAATGCCCACCGGGTCGACACCATGGTGCTCATAAAAACGGCTGTCTTCGGTTGCAATGAACGCTTTGATCAGCTCAGGCGGCATCTGTTGCAAGGTGAGCGGCACGCGGCGCTTCTCACCGTACTGGGCGATCAGTTCGCCATCCGCGCTGTAAACCTGCATTGGGGTTTGCAAACGCACGTCTTTCAGCGTGTTCACATCAGGCAGCTGCGGCTCTATGTATTTGTACAAACCATAAACCGTGCCTGCTCCCAGCAGAATGCAACACACTGTAAGAATCAATAAATACTTTACGAACTTCACCTGAGAATTCCCATCTGTTGTCGTTTGGGCAGTTTATAAACAATCGCGCGGTAGTATAAAGGCAAGCCTGACGCTTTGATATACCCGTCATACTTCGAGCGGCAGCTACGTCGGCTGCGCGAGCTCACCTTAGACACTGACTTCGGTAAGCGCCTGAGTAATAGCTCGTTTTCCGCCTTGCCGCCACTCGAAAGATTGAGGGTCTCTCTTTTTTTACCTAAAAGATAAGGAGATCGCGCATATGGCTTTTCAGCGCTGGCAAATTGGATTGGACATCCAAAACGGGCAACTCTGCGCCCTGGGCATTGAACGCCGACGTCATGGCTGGCAGTTACGCCATTGGTGGCAGCAACCGCTGCCGCACGATACGTTACGCAACGGCGTGTTGCAAACTACCCCACTGTTACAGGAGATGTTGACGCGCTGGCAGCGCCATCTGCCGAAACGCTATTCACTGCGAGTTGGCTTGCCCCCGCAACTGGTGTTGCAGCGAACACTGCCGCTGCCAGAAACCTCGCTCAGTGAGCCGGCAATGAGCCGTTATGTGGCATCCTCGGCCCCACGCTTGTTTCCGGTTGAACCCGCCACGCTGTCGATTGACTACCGCTCGGCACGCAATGCAACGCAACTGTGCATTACGGCGGCTCGGCGTGAAGTGATTGCGCAGTGGCTGGCGCCGTTAAAGGAGGCAGGCCTGCGACCCGATGTCTTTGAACTGAGCAGCCTGGCGTTGACCCAAATCGCCATGCGCATGCCGCTGCATCGTGACCAACTTTTAATCCATCCGCTTAGCGATCACTGGCTATGGACATTAGCCGGTGAGCCGGGCACATCAGGCGCAGCCACAGAGCCTCTAACGCTGGCGAAACTGCGTGAAACCTTCCCTCAGGCATCGTCCATCTTCTGCACCTCGGCCTTCAGCTTGAATGAACCCAGCGTGACGCACTGCCGACCGCTTTCATTACTGCACTATCGACAACCGCCACTGCCCGCGCAGGAGGGAGAGTTTGCCATCGCGCTCGGTCTGGCGCTGCGCCCGGAGGATGCATGATGCTGGCCGTCAATTTATTACCCTGGCGTATGCAGCTGCAGAAACGTCGCCGCCAGCAAAGTTTTACTCTGCTGGGATGTGTCCTGCTGGTGACTGTAATGATGGTGCTGTCGTTATGGTGGCGCGGAAGCCAGACACAGGGCCAGATGCACAGGACGTTGGCGGTGATCAGCCAACAGCATGAAGCGTTGCAACGCCAGTTGACGCGACAGCAACTGCTGCTGCAGCAACGCGATGAGCTATTAAAAGCGCAGCTGATACGGCAGCGTAAAAAGGATGAGCATCAGCGCTGGCAACAGTTCTGGCTGCGCTTGCCAATGTTGATGCAGGACACGCTTTGGCTCAAACGGGTGGAGCGGCGCCAGGGCGTCTTGCTGTTCGAGGGGCAGGCGCAGAGCATGATGGCGATCCAGGATTTTCGTCATCAATTGATGCGGCAGCCGCTGTTTGCCACGGTTAGACCGGCCAGCGTGCAGCGCCAAACCGCTGGGCACTATCGATTTGTCTTGCGCGCGCGGATGCAGGAGAACATTGGTGAATGATGCATTACAGCGCTGGCTCGCTTTAGCCCTGATGTGGCGCATCGCCTGCCTGTTGGGCATGTCTCTGCTGCTGATGCTTATGGCGTGGTGGATTTTACTTCGCCCGCAGCAACAGGTTCATGCTGCCCAATTACGCCAGCAGGCGGTGATGTCACAACAGGTGATGCAGCGTCAGCAGCTATTGGCTGCACGACCTGCCATCAACGTACTCGAACAGGAAATCGCACGGTTACAGCAACCCATGAGTGGCGTCACTGAGCAAGTTACGCTTGAAGCCTTGATCACCGCGCGCGGCGATCAACTGGAAAGCTGGCTACCGGATAATCAGCCGCAGCAGTTACAGCTGCGACTCGGCTGGACGCAATTTGTTCCGCTGTTTTCTGAGCTGTCATTGACTCGGCTGCCTGTACCGCAGCGCTTTGAACTCAAAGAAGAGCAGGGAGCGCTGAACACACAGCTGTGGCTGGAGGATGGAGATGCGCCATAGTGCATGGCTGTTAGTGCTGTGGAGCGGCTTGACGCTGGCACGCGATCCCTTTCAGCCGCTGGCCGAGGTGCAATGTCGGATGCAGGCAGCTGAACCTGATGGCTGGCGATTGCAGGGCATTATCGGTACTCCCACGCGCTATGTTGCCTGGCTACGCTCACCAGAAGGAAAAAATCATCGTCTTGGCCCTTCGGCTCGGTTACCGCGCTCAAGCTGGCAGGTGGCAGCGTTAACCGCGAATAGCATGACCTTGCATGTCGCGCAAAGCTGCCCACCGCAGCAAATCACCTGGTCTATAAAAGGAGGATATTATGAAATGGATGACACTACTGCTGTGCCTGAGTTTGAGCCTGCCCCTGCAGGCAAATGAAGAACGCTTAAGCCTGGTGTTTGATGATGCCCCCGTTGAACGTATTTTGCAGGCGCTGGCAGATTATCAACAAACCAACCTGCTGATTGCACCTGGCGTTGAAGGGCGCTTATCACTGCGTCTGGAAAATGTAGGATGGGAACGCGCACTGGCGCTGGTGACCCGGCTGGCAAAACTCACCGTAGTGCAGGAAGAGGGCGTGCTGCTGGTTTATCCCGAAAGCTGGCAACAGATGCAGACACAACAGGCGAAAACAGAACATGAGGAGCGGCAACAGCAACTTCCTCTCGAACAGCAGTCCGTTACGCTGCATTACGCCAATGCCAGCGATGTCTATCGTAGTCTGCAAGCGGAGCGTTCACTCCTCACTTCACGCGGCAGTGTCACGGTCGATAGCCGCACCAACAGCTTGTTATTGCGTGACACCGCCGCCGCGTTGCGTGACGCCTCGCGCTGGTTGCGCGCGCTGGATATGCCACTCGAACAGGTCGAGTTGTCTGCCCACATCATCACTATCAATGAAGAACATCTGCGTGAGCTGGGGGTGAACTGGCAAACCGCACCTGCCCAAAGTGTGACGGCAGCCTTGCATCATCCACAGCTGGCGATCCCATTGGCGGTAAATAATCCTGCTTTGCGCGCGGGCGTTACGCTGGGTCAGGTCAGTGGCGGATTGCTAAATCTGGAACTCAGCGCGCTTGAGCAGGAGAACCAAATTGAAATCATCGCCAGTCCGCGGCTTTTTACCTCTCATCAGCAAACCGCTTCCATTAAACAGGGAACCGAAATTCCTTACGAGGTGAAGTCGGGCAGCAGTGGTGCAACGGCGATTGAATTTAAAGAGGCAGTGTTAGGGATGGAAGTGACGCCCATGGTGCTGGGGAATGGACGGATTCAGTTAAAACTGCGCTTAAGCCAGAACATGCCGGGGCGCAGCCTGAACGTAGGTGAAAGCAGCGTGCTGAGTATTGATAAGCAGGAAATTGAAACGCAGGTGACGCTGCGTGATGGCGAAACGTTGGCGCTGGGCGGAATTTTTCAACAACAGCGCATGCAGACCGAACAGCGGGTACCTTGGTTGGGTGAACTGCCCTTATTGGGAACGCTGTTCCGTCAGCAAACCAAAGAACATAAAAAGAAGGAGTTGGTGATCTTCATTACCCCCAGACTGGTCAGGGAAGCAGCGCTTACAGCCGGATAAAGCGGAAAATTCACTCTGATTTGCCATCTGCGTTGACGCAGGGCAGGAATTAGCTTACAAGGTTTAGCGATTTTTAAAACGGTGTAGCGGAACGCGGCAGGATAACCTTCCGATGGGCGTCAGTCACAAGCGATACTGGCGTCAGAATATATTTTCCTTAAATAAATTGAGTTAAAGCGCGGTGGTAAAAGCGTTCATTTCTAAGCTTATTTCTGTAAGTTTCAGGGATGAAAAGACACAGCCAACGCGCATGCTGCTTGAAGTGTGAAGGAAAACAGGAGGGGCGTTACCGTCTCGCGAACCACAGACCGGTCCTGTTACAAGGTCGCCGGGGGCAATTTATTCGGTTGCCAAACGGCCATGAGTGTTGAGATAATTTTCCGTCTGACTCTTGTTAATGCTCATGAGGTCTCAGTTCCTGTCCCGCCAGCACTATGCTGAACGCGGGGTATCATCAACGAATTCTTAGTAATACCGATAAAATGGCAGAGAAACGCAATATCTTTCTGGTTGGGCCGATGGGTGCCGGCAAAAGCACTATTGGTCGTCAGTTAGCTCAGCAACTCAATATGGAATTTTTCGATTCCGATCAGGAAATTGAGCGACGTACCGGAGCGGATGTAGGCTGGGTATTTGATGTGGAAGGCGAAGACGGTTTCCGCGATCGCGAAGAGAAGATCATTAATGAACTCACCGAGAAACAAGGCATTGTCCTGGCGACCGGTGGTGGTTCTGTCAAATCCCGTGAAACCCGCAATCGTCTCTCCGCCCGCGGCGTGGTCGTTTATCTTGAAACGACTATCGAGAAGCAACTTGCTCGTACACAGCGTGATAAAAAACGTCCGTTGTTGCAGGTTGAAGAGCCACCGCGCGAAGTACTGGAAGCTTTAGCTGGCGAACGTAATCCACTTTATGAAGAGATCGCTGACGTCACTATTCGCACTGATGATCAAAGTGCAAAAGTTGTCGCCAATCAGATCATCAATATGCTGGAAAAAAATTAATCCAGCGCCCTGACGGCTCAGTAATAGGTATCGGTCATCATGGAGAAGATCACTGTCTCACTCGGGGATCGTAGTTACCCCATCACCATCGCTGCCGGACTGTTTAACGATCCGGCTTCTTTTTGGCCGCTAAAAGCAGGCGATAACGCCATGCTGGTGACCAATGAGACGCTTGCTCCGATCTACCTCGACAAGCTGTCAGCACTGCTTTCGCAGGCGGGCGTGAAGGTGGATCAGGTGATTTTACCTGATGGTGAAAAGTACAAGACGCTCGCTGTGATGGACGATGTCTTCACCGCGCTGCTGCAGAAACCGCATGGACGTGATACCACGTTAATTGCGCTCGGCGGCGGTGTGATTGGTGATCTCACTGGGTTTGCTGCTGCGAGCTATCAACGCGGTGTGCGCTTTATCCAGGTACCGACAACGCTGCTGTCTCAGGTCGACTCTTCGGTCGGCGGTAAAACAGCCGTCAACCATCCGCTGGGCAAAAACATGATTGGTGCCTTCTACCAGCCAGCCTCAGTGGTGGTCGATACCGATTGCCTGGCTACGCTGCCGGCGCGCGAATTAGCGTCTGGTCTGGCGGAAGTGATCAAATACGGCATTATCCTCGATGGCGAGTTCTTCCAGTGGCTGGAGCAGAATCTTGATGCGCTGCTGGCACTGGATCAGCAAGCCCTGGCCTACTGCATCCGTCGCTGCTGTGAACTCAAAGCTGAAGTGGTCGCCGCCGATGAACGTGAAAACGGTCAACGCGCGCTGCTCAATCTGGGCCATACTTTTGGTCATGCGATTGAAGCGCACATGGGCTATGGCAACTGGTTACACGGTGAAGCGATTGCGGCGGGAATGGTCATGGCTGCCCGTACCGCCGAACGTCTGGGTCAGTTCACGTCGACGGATACCGATCGTATTATTGCGCTATTTTTGCGAGCGGGTTTACCGGTGCACGGCCCGGCAAGCATGCAAGCAGAAGCGTATCTTCCACACATGATGCGCGATAAAAAAGTGCTGGCGGGTGAAATGCGTTTGGTGCTGCCTCTCGCAATTGGCCGCTCTGAAGTGCGCGCAGGTGTGGCACATGATATGGTGCTGGCTGCGATTAACGATTGTCTAAAATACTGAAGATATCCTAAGTAAGTCGAACTGCAGCAAGGTGAGCATTGCATGCATTCCAGGCGCTGATGTGAGTGAGCGTCTGGATAATAAAGTGCAACCAACGCCGTTTCAGCTTGAGTATGACGGGTAGAGTGGTGATGCGGTGCGTGGGAAGCGTGCTGTTTTACGGAGGAGGCTAGATGGATGAGTTCAAACCGGAAGACGAGTTAAAACCTGATGCCAGTGACCGCCGTCCTACGCGGCCACGCAAAACGTCTTCTGCGCCGAGAGTGAAGGTACCTGTTTCTCGTCAGCATATGATGATGGGGATCGGCATCCTGGTTCTGCTGTTGGTAGTACTGGGCATCGGTTCGGCTTTGACCGGTCCAGATGAAAAGAAACCAGCGACCACTGCTAATAATGGCAATGCGGCGCCAACGGCAACCGGCGGTGAAAAGAACATCGACCTTTCCGGCTCGACGTCCATGAGCGGCCAGCAAAACGCCACGCCTTCAGCGGAAGGAAACGCACCTCAGACGCCAGCGACATCCTCCTCTTCAGCAGGCGGCGATTCCAACTCGATTTCTATGCCAGCGGTGTCTTCAACACCGACGCAGGCTGCGCCTGTCGATACGCCAGCCAATCAGCAACGTGTGACGCTGCCGGGCGATCTCAACAATGCGTTGAGCAACCAGCAAGGTCAGGTTGATAACGCGGCACAGGGTGCACAAGGCAACAGTTCATTGCCGACCGCGCCTGCTACCGTAAGCGGTAACGGTAAAGCGATAACGCCTCCGGCGATGCGTTCTGAGACATCTGCGCGTGCCAATAGCAACGGTTCACGTGAAGCGCACAGCAACACCGCGCACAAAGCGCCGGCCACGTCGAAACCGGTAGCCGGAGCAAAAGAGAATAAAACACATACCACCGCTGCACACAATGCACCTGTGAGTGCCAGCAGCGGTGCCAGTAAGTCACTGCCAACCGGTGGCAGCTACACGCTGCAGTTGAGCGGTGCCTCGAAAGAAGAGAGCCTGAATGCCTGGGCGAAGAAACAAAATCTGAGCGGTTATCACGTGTATAAGACCACGCGTAACGGTCAGCCCTGGTATGTGCTGGTCAGCGGTGCTTACGCTACGCCAGCCGATGCCAAGCGCGCAGTGGCATCACTGCCTGCTGAAGTTCGTGCGGCAAATCCGTGGGTAAAACCGTTGAGTCAGGTGAAGAAAGAAAGTCAGTAATTGATGTGGGGCTGCGATCATGCGGCCCCGTTTAAAGCGCAAAGCTGCTGTCGGTTCCACCACAGCCCATAATTAAGATGTAATAACCACGACAGCATGAAGAAAAATCGCGCTTTCCTTAAATGGGCCGGAGGGAAATACCCGCTGCTTGACGATATCCGTCGTCATTTGCCACAAGGTGACTGTTTAGTCGAACCTTTTGTGGGTGCCGGTTCCGTGTTCCTCAACACCGATTATGATCGCTATCACCTGGCGGACATCAACGGTGACCTGATCAATCTCTATAACATCGTTAAAAACCGCACGGTTGAGTTTATTGAAGACGCGCGGCAGCTGTTCACGCCTGAAGGTAATATCGCAGAGACCTATTACGCGCAACGTCTGGCCTTTAACGCCAGCAAAGATGAATATCAGCGTGCATTACTGTTTCTCTATCTCAATCGGCATGGCTATAACGGTTTGTGCCGTTACAATCTGCGCGGTGAGTTCAATGTGCCTTTTGGTCGTTATCGCAAACCTTACTTCCCGGAAGCGGAGCTGTTGTGGTTTGCCGAACGGGCGCAAAAAGCGACCTTTGTCTGTGAATCGTACGATGTTACTCTGAACAACGCCCCTGCTGGCTCAGTGGTTTATTGCGATCCGCCGTATGCGCCCTTGTCGGCGACGGCGAACTTTACCGCGTACCACACCAATAGCTTTAGCCTGCGCGAGCAGCAGCATCTGGCCGAGCTGGCAAATAAGCTGGCACATGAAAACAGCATACCGGTGCTGATTTCCAACCACGACACGCTGCTCACGCGTGAGTGGTATCAGAATGCGGTTTTACACGTAGTCAAAGCCCGGCGTTCCATCAGCCGAAGCATAAGTGGTCGCACTCAGGTTGACGAACTGCTGGCGCTTTTCCGCTAGCCTGTTTCGTCCGCGACCAACGCATTACGCCAGCTCTGGCTGGCGCACAAAATTGGGAGAATCGGATGAAACAATTTTTGCTGGCCCCTTCAATTCTTGCTGCTGACTTTGCTCGCCTGGGCGAAGATACCGCCAAAGCGCTGGCAGCAGGCGGGGATGTGGTGCATTTCGACGTGATGGATAACCACTATGTGCCTAATCTGACCATGGGGCCAATGGTGCTGAAAGCACTGCGCGACTATGGCATTACGGCACCGATTGATGTGCATCTGATGGTCAAACCGGTCGATGCGCTGATCCCAGAGTTCGCCAAAGCGGGCGCGACCTACATTACCTTCCATCCTGAAGCCAGTGAGCATGTTGACCGCACGCTGCAACTGATCAAAGAGCACGGCTGTAAAGCGGGCCTGGTGTTCAATCCAGCCACGCCACTCGATTACCTCGACTATGTGATGGATAAACTCGACATCATTCTGCTGATGTCAGTAAACCCTGGTTTCGGCGGCCAATCCTTTATTCCGGGCACGCTGGACAAATTGCGTCAGGCGCGTCGTCTTATTGATCAAAGCGGTTACGATATCCGTCTGGAAGTGGACGGTGGCGTGAAGATCGATAACATCGGTCAGATCGCGGCGGCAGGTGCGGATATGTTTGTGGCCGGTTCAGCGATCTTCGGTCACCCCGATTACAAAAAAGTGATCGACGAAATGCGCGGCGAACTGGAGAAAGTTAATGGCTCATTTCACTGATATCCGCGCGCTGGCGTTTGATCTCGATGGTACGTTGGTCGATAGCGCCCCGGGTCTGTCACAGGCCATTGATCATGCTTTAGGCGACTTGCAGTTGCCGCCGCCCGGCGTTGCGCTGGCCTCCACCTGGATTGGCAATGGCGCAGATGTGATGATGACACGCGCGCTGACCTGGGCACTAGGCCGTGAACCGCACGCCGAGGAGCAGCGCGACGCGCGCTCGTTGTTCGATAAGTACTATGCCGAAACGGTGGAAGCGGGCAGCACGCTGTTTCCGCAGGTGAAAGAGACGCTGGCGGCGCTGCACGCCAAAGGCTTGCCGATGGCCATCGTCACCAACAAGCCGACGCCGTTTGTCGCGCCTTTGCTGCAATCGCTGGGCATTGCCGATTTCTTCACGCTGATTATTGGCGGTGATGATGTGGTGGTGAAAAAGCCCCATCCGGCAGCGATCTTCCTTGTTTTGGGTCACTTTGGCGTACTGCAAAAGGAATTACTGTTTGTTGGTGATTCTCGTAATGATATTCACGCAGCTCAGGCTGCGGGTGTACCTAATGTCGGTATGACGTTTGGCTACAACTATGGCGAGCCGATTGCCGCCAGCCAACCCGATCTCACTCTCGATACTTTTAGCGAACTTTTGCCCGCTCTCGGGCTGTAATTATCAGGATATAACATGAGCAAACCCATCGTTTTCAGCGGCGCCCAGCCTTCCGGTGAACTGACCATTGGCAACTATATGGGTGCGCTGCGTCAGTGGGTGCAGATGCAGGATGATTTCCACTGCATTTACTGCATCGTCGATCTGCACGCCATCACCGTTCGTCAGGATCCGGCTGCGCTACGCAAAGCCACGCTGGA
The DNA here is from genome assembly GCA_000773965.1 of Enterobacter cancerogenus. Taxonomy (GTDB): domain Bacteria; phylum Pseudomonadota; class Gammaproteobacteria; order Enterobacterales; family Enterobacteriaceae; genus Pantoea; species Pantoea communis. Next base: position 19,121 of record JRUP01000001.1, on the reverse strand, counting down.
TACCCTGGCGCTGTACCTTGCCTGCGGTATTGATCCAGCAAAAAGTACCATTTTTGTACAGTCGCATGTGCCTGAGCACGCGCAGCTGAGCTGGGTACTGAACTGCTATGCCTACTTTGGCGAGCTAAGCCGTATGACGCAGTTTAAGGATAAGTCCGCGCGTTATTCTGAAAACATCACCGCGGGTTTGTTCGATTACCCGGTTCTGATGGCGGCCGATATTCTGCTGTATCAGACCAACCAGGTACCGGTGGGCGAAGATCAGAAGCAGCATCTGGAACTGAGCCGCGATATCGCCGGCCGTTTCAATGCGCTGTATGGCGATGTGTTCAAAATTCCTGAGCCGTTTATTCCGAAATCAGGCGCACGCGTGATGTCGCTGCTGGAACCGACCAAGAAGATGTCGAAGTCGGATGACAACCGCAACAACGTGATTGGCCTGCTGGAAGACACCAAAGCGGTAGTGAAAAAGATCAAGCGCGCGGTAACCGATTCCGCCGAGCCGCCTGTGGTGCGTTACGACGTGAAAGAAAAAGCCGGTGTCTCTAACCTGCTGGATATTCTTTCTGGTGTCACCGGTAAGTCGATTCCGCAGCTGGAGCAGGAATTCGAAGGCAAGATGTATGGCCACCTGAAAGGCGAAGTGGCGGAAGCGGTTTCCGGTATGCTGACTGAGCTGCAGGAGCGCTATCATCGTTTCCGTAACGACGAAGCTTTCCTGAATCAGGTGATGCGTGATGGCGCAACCAAGGCCCGTGCGCAGGCGCAGGAAACGCTGAAGAAAGTTTATGAAGCGGTGGGTTTTGTGGCTCAGCCTTAATCAGCTAGCTGCCTAACCTATGAACGGCGAGTTGTGATGACTCGCCGTTTTTTTATGTTTAAAACCAGCGTAACTGGCGGCGCAGGCTGACCACGCGCCCGACGATAATCAGCGCCGGGCTGGCAAACTGCTGCGCCAGCGTGCTGAGTTCGGCTAACGTCGCGGTTTCCACCTGTTGTTCTGGCGTGGTGCCGTTCTGCACGATGGCGACCGGCATCGCCGCATCCATGCCATGCTGCAACAGCTGGCGCTGGATCTCGGGTGCCTGATTCAGCCCCATATAGAACACCAGCGTTTGCTGCTCTGCCGCCAGCTTACTCCACTCAATTTCGCCCTGTTGTTGCAGATGACCGGTGACAAAGCGCACGCTCTGCGCATGGTCGCGATGCGTCAGCGGAATGCCGCTGTAGGCGGCACAACCGGAGGCGGCGGTAATACCTGGCACCACGCTGAACGGAATGTTGTGCTGTGCCAGTACCTCTAGTTCCTCACCACCGCGACCGAAAATAAAGGGATCGCCGCCTTTCAGCCGTACCACGCGCTTGCCGCTCTGAGCCTGCTCTAACAGTAACTGGTTGATTTGCGACTGAGGCACGCAGTGATGTCCGGCCTGTTTACCGACGAAGATGCGTTCAGCATCGCGGCGCACCAGGTTGAGAATGGGTTCGGACACCAGACGGTCATACACCACCACATCGGCCTGCTGGATGCATTGTAAGCCTTTCAGCGTCAACAAACCGGCATCGCCTGGACCCGCGCCCACCAGCACTACTTCACCCTGTTGGGAGAGCGGCGCATCGAACAGCGTATCAACGATATGATCGGCGCGTGGCTTGTCACCATTCGCCAGCGTTTGCGCCAGACGATCGCTGGCAAAGAAGCGCTCCCAAAATGCCCGGCGCTGTCCCATGCTGGCGAAGGTTTTCTTCACCCGGCTGCGCAGTGTGCCAGCGAGTGAAGCCAGTTGGCCCAGATGCTGCGGCAGCATCGCTTCCAGCTTCTCACGCATCAGGCGTGCCAGCACCGGAGCGCGGCCACCGGAGGACACCGCAATCATCAGCGGGGAGCGATCGACAATCGACGGCATGATAGCGCTGGCTTCCTGCGGCGCATCCACCAGATTGCAGAAGATGCGGCGTGCTTCGGCGGCATCGCCCACTTGCTGATTCACAGCGTCATCGTCGGTGGCGGCAATGACCAGCCAGCAGCCCTCCAGCCACTGCTCTTCAAATGTGCCGGGCAATAGGTGCAACTTTCCCTGTTCAGCCCACTGCTGAAACGCAGGAGAGAATTGCACTGCGCCAACGTGCAGATCGGCACCGGCATCCAGCAGCAGGCGCGCTTTGCGCTCGGCGACATCGCCGCCGCCGACCAATAAACAACGCTTGCCTCGCAGACGGCAAAACAGCGGAAAATAGTCCATCGCTCATCCTCAAAAAAGCCCGCAATGTGCGGGCTTAGAAACGTTAAACCGATTTGAGCGCAGTGGCTTGTGGCGCCACTTGCGGCCGCTGAGCCTGTGGCGTGGCGTACCAGTATCCAAGGCCCATCAATACCATGCCAGAGAACATGTTACCCAGCGTCACCCACAGCAGGTTATGACCGATGCCGCTCAAGGTCAGGTCGGCATTATGCTGACCAAACCACGACAGTGCAAAGACCGTCATATTCGCGACAGAGTGTTCATAGCCGGAGGCGATGAACGCCAGCAGGCACCACCAGATGGCAATGAATTTTGCCGTGCCTTCGGTGCGCACTGCCATCCAGATCGCCAGACACACCAGCCAGTTGCACAGCGCACCCTTGAAGAACAGCGCCATGGCGGGCTGCGTGGTTTTTGCCAGCGCGGCACTGTGAATCAGTGCGCCTGCATTGGGCAGCATCGCACCGGCTGCGTAGTAGTAGAGCAGGGCGACAAACACCGAGCCAATCAGATTACCCAGCCAGGTTTGCGGCAGTACGCACCACATCTGGCCCTGGCTGATGGTTCCGGCTTTGACGCCCACGGTGAGGAACATCGTATGGCCGGTAAACAGCTCCGACCCGGCAATGATCACCAGCGTCAGAGCGATACCAAAGGTGGCGCCCATGATCAGCGGCCGCCACGCAGGATCGGCCAGGTTGCCGAGAGTAAAAATCAGGATGATAGCGAGGCCGACGTAAGCGCCTGCCATCGCCGAGCTGATCCAGAAGGCCAGCGGGCTGTGCTGCGCCGTACGCACAATGCGCGCCGCGTTGGCGGCGCAGGTATTCAGGGTGTCAGTAAACATAGTGACGTCTCATAAAGTAAAAGAATTCTGTCAGGCGCACACTTCGACCTGGCCCGCAGTAACGCGCACCGGATAGCTCGCCACGGAATGGGTGGCATCTTCCAGGCAGACGCCGTCGCTTAAACGGAAGCGCTGTTTTTTCAGTGGGCTGGCGACCCACAGCGTGTGCTGATGTTCGGCAATCAAACCCCGTGACAGCACGCTGGCGGCGGAGAAGGGATCGATGTTACTCAGTGCATAGAGTTGCTCATCATCGTGCGGACGAAAGATGGCAATCTGCTGGCCTTTTACCAACGCGCAGACGCCGGTGGCAGGCAGGATTTGTTCGAGTTCACACACGGAATGCCACTGGCTCATGCGTCGATCTCCTCAATCTGGGTGATGGCAATACGCTCGGCAGGGCTTGCCGGACGGTGCTGATCGCGCTGAGCGACGTGCTGCACCAGCGGATCGCGCTGATCGCTGTTGATGAAGGTGCTGAAGTGGATGTGCTGCCGGGGATCGTTCACCGTCGCAGCCCATTCACACTCGACTTCAGCCCGCAGTCGCGCCAGTTCAGCTTCCAGTTGCGTATTCAGGCTGAGTTTGTCATCGATAATCACGCTGCGCAGATAGTCGATACCGCCCTCCATGCTTTCCAGCCACAGCGAGGTGCGTTGCAGGCGGTCACCGGTGCGAATATAGAACATCATAAAGCGGTCAAGATAAGTCAGCAGGGTATCGCGATCCAGGTCCGCGGCCAGCAGATCGGCGTGACGTGGCTTCATGCCGCCGTTGCCGCATACGTACAGATTCCAGCCTTTTTCCGTCGCGATGATGCCGACATCTTTGCCCTGCGCCTCCGCACATTCGCGCGTGCAGCCCGAGACGCCAAACTTCATTTTGTGCGGTGTACGAATGCCTTTGTAGCGGTTCTCGAGCTCGATACCGAAACCGAGGCTATCGCCGACGCCATAGCGACACCAGGTGCTGCCCACGCAGGTTTTTGCCATGCGCAACGCTTTGGCATACGCCTGTCCGGTCTCAAATCCGGCATCAATCAGCTGCGACCAGATGGCGGGCAGATCGTCGCGCTGAGCACCGAACAGGCCGATACGCTGCGAGCCAGTGATCTTGGTGTAAAGGTTGTATTGGCGCGCCACCGCACCGATCGTCATCAACCCTTCTGGCGTGATTTCGCCTCCGGGCGAGCGTGGGATCACCGAGTAGGTCCCATCTTTCTGAATATTGCCGAGGAACAGATCGTTGCTGTCTTGTAGCGGCGCGAGCTGTGGCTTGAGCACATAATCGTTCCAGCACGAGGCCAGCAGCGAACCCACGGTGGGTTTACACACTTCACAGCCATAACCCTGACCGTATTTCGCCAGTAAGGCATCGAAGGAAGTGATCTCTTCGACACGAATCAGGTGATACAACTCCTGGCGTGAATAGGGGAAGTGCTCGCACAGGTGATTGTTGACTTCGATGCCCTGGCGGCTCAATTCAGCATTAAGCACCTGAGTGATCAGCGGAATGCAGCCACCGCAGCCGGTGCCGGCACGGGTTTCGCTTTTCAGCATCGCCACGGTGTGGCAACCGCCTTGCACCGCGTTGACGATATCGCCTTTGCTGACATCGAAACAGGAGCAGATCTGCGCGCTATCCGGCAGGGAATCGACTCCCAATACCGGCTTCTCGCTGCTGCCCGCGGGCAGAATCAAACCTTCGGGATTGTCGGGCAGTGCGATGTTATTCAGCGCCAGCTGTAGCAGATTGCCGTAATCGCTGGTGTCACCGACCAATACCGCGCCGAGCAGCGTGCGATTGTCTTCACTGACGATCAGGCGTTTGTAAATGTGTTTCTGTTCGTCGAGCCACATGTAGCTGCGCGCGCCCGGCGTGCGGCCATGTGCATCGCCAATGCCACCGACATCCACGCCCAGCAACTTAAGTTTGGCGCTCATATCGGCACCGGAAAAGGTACTGTCGCGTCCCAGCAACGCATCGCTGGCGACCTGTGCCATTTTGTAGCCCGGCGCGACTAAGCCGAACAGCCGGTTCTGCCAGGCTGCGCATTCGCCGACGGCATAAATCGCCGGATCGCGCGTCTGGCAGCGGTCATTGATGGCGATGCCGCCACGCTGGCCGATTTCCAACCCACACTGTTTTGCCAGCTTGTCTTGCGGACGAATGCCAGTGGAGAACACGATGAAATCGACATCCAACGCGCTGCCATCGGCGAATTCCAGCGTCTTACCGCCTTTTGCGTGGTGCACAATTTGCTGGGTATTTTTGCTGGTGTGTACACGCACACCCATTTGTTCGATCTTACGACGCAGTTGCTCGCCACCTTGCGCATCCAGCTGTTCCGCCATTAATCCGGGCGCGAACTCAATGACATGGGTTTCGATGCCGAGGTTTTTCAGTGCGCCTGCCGCTTCGAGACCTAGCAGACCGCCGCCAATCACGGCACCGCGTTGGCTGCGGCGGGCACAGGCTTCTATGGCGTTGAGATCTTCGATGGTGCGATAGACAAAGCAGTCACTGCCTTCGGCGCCTCTTATCGGCGGTATCCACGGATAAGAGCCGGTGGCAAAAATCAGCGTGTCGTAATGCACCGCGCGACCGGTATTGGAGTGAATCAGTTTTTCATCGCGGTTGATGGTAATCGCCCGCTCACCGATCAGCAGGTTGACCTGATGTTTTTCGTAATAGCCGGGGCGAACCAGTGACAGCTCTTCAGCGGTGTGATGGGAGAAGTAGGCGGAAAGGTGGACGCGGTCATAGGCGACGCGCGGTTCTTCACAAAAGACGGTAATGGCAAATTGGCCGGGTTCGGCTTTGTCGATCAGTTCTTCTATAAAGCGGTGGCCGACCATGCCGTTGCCAATAATCACGACACTGTGCTTGCTCATGCTTGCCTCAAAAATTGCGGTATCTGCGCTTACGATAGCGCGCAATATCAGGCGCTTATTGATGCACATCAAGCGCACGGCCATATACCTATTTAGAGGTATGTAATTGATTTTGAACGAAAATGATAAGTGGCTTATTTGATTGGATATTGTGCAGCATCGGTTGCCATCAGTGTCGCTGCTACAAACTGAGCTGAGGACTTTTTTGCATGGTCATTTTGGCAGACTAAAAACCTATGGCACAGACAGAAAGATTTTCATGCTAGCTTAACCTGTGGCTTAAAACGGGAGGAAGGCATGGCGAATCGCACACTAAAGTGGATCAACAACCTGCGTCTGGCGCGCCAGCAGGGTCTGTGGCAGATGGAAATCAACGGCGGCAAAATAACGGCATTACGCCCCCAGCCACCGCAAACCACGCAGCAGGATGATGCGCTGGATGCCGAAGGAGGGCTGGCAAGTGCCCCATTTATCGAACCGCATATCCATCTCGACACCACGCAAACCGCCGGGCAGCCTGCCTGGAATCAGTCCGGCACCCTGTTTGAAGGTATTGAGCGCTGGGCGGAGCGCAAGGCGCTGCTTAGCCATGACGATGTCAAACAGCGCGCACAGCAGACGCTGAAGTGGCAAATTGCCAACGGTATTCAGCATGTGCGTACCCATGTTGATGTTTCCGATCCTACTCTCACCGCGCTGAAAGCCATGCTGGAAGTGAAAGCGGAAATGGCGCCATGGATCGATATCCAAATCGTGGCGTTTCCGCAGGAGGGGATTCTCTCCTATCCCAACGGCGAAACCCTGCTGGAAGAGGCGCTGCGCCTCGGTGCTGATGTGGTCGGTGCCATCCCACATTTCGAGTTCACCCGTGAGTACGGCGTGGAATCGCTGCACAAAACCTTTGCGCTCGCTAACCGTTATGACCGCATGGTGGATGTGCACTGTGATGAGATCGATGATGAGCAGTCGCGCTTTGTCGAAACCGTGGCGGCACTGGCCCATCGTGATGGCAACGGCGAACGTGTGACTGCCAGCCACACCACGGCGATGCACTCCTACAACAACGCCTATACCTCGCGCTTATTCCGTCTGCTAAAGCTGTCGAAGATTAACTTTGTCGCTAATCCGCTGGTGAACATTCACCTGCAGGGGCGTTTTGACAGCTATCCCAAACGCCGTGGTATTACGCGGGTGAAAGAGTTGCTGGAAGCCGATATTAACGTCTGCTTTGGCCATGATGATGTGTTTGATCCCTGGTATCCGCTCGGCACCGCCAGCATGCTGCAGGTGCTGCACATGGGATTACATGTCTGTCAGTTGATGGGCTACGAGCAGATCGACAATGGCCTGAGCCTGATCACCACTAACAGCGCGAAGACGATGCAATTGAAGGATTACGGTCTGGCGGTAGGTGACTATGCCAGTCTGATTATTCTGCCGGCTGAGAGTGGCTTTGATGCGGTGCGCAGACAAGTGCCTGTGCGCTATTCAATACGTCAGGGAAGCGTGGTGGCGGCAACGCAGCCCGCGAGCAGTGAAATCTATTTAGGTGAGACGGAAGCCGTAACGTTCCGGCGATAATCGCTGCATAAAAAGAGTGCGCATCTCTGCGCACTCTTTTGATACTGCACCTGGCAACAGAGGCGAACGTTCGGTGCGCCCCTGCATGTCACTGTTTAGTGCGTCACATGGCCGTGCTGGCGATGTTTCGTCACAAAGCCGAGCAGCACACACATTACAAACACCACGGCATACAAGCCATTGGCGGTAGAGAGCGCTGCATGTGCGCCGCCTTTCGCCACAATCGGGCCGGTGACCACGAAGGTCAGCATGGTGCCGACGGTGCCGCAGGTGAGGATAAAGTTCACCAGCTTCGGCGAAGAGACTTTGGTTTGCAGCGAGCCCAGCGTGATGATGGTGGTGTAAATGGCGCTGGAGCTGAAGCCGAGAATCATGATGATCCAGTGCAGCATGCTGGCGTCACTGGTGGTGACAAACCAGTACATTAACCCGGTCGCCAGAGCCGCCAATACCATCAGGATGCGCTGCAGATCGAAGAAGCGCAGCAGGAAGCTGAACACCCACATGCCGACCATGTACGCGGTCCAGAAGTTACCCACCAATTGACCGGCTGCCGAAATATCCATACCCATCGATTTGGTTGCATACTCTGGCACCCAGGAGATAAAGCCCAGCTGACCGAGGATGTAGCACAGCGCCGCGATCGACAGGAACAGCACGCCGATGCCCCATTTCTCTTTCTCGCCGCCTTGTACGGCTGCTTCGCTTTTCAACTCCGGGAATTCCACCATCAGCGTCAGGACGAAGATCGCGATATAAATCACACCGATGCAGGCGTATACCCAATACCACGGCAGCATGCGAGCCAGTAACACACCAGCGATGATCGGGAAAATGGTACCGGCCATGCTGAAGAACGAGTCGGTAAACAGCAGGCGCGAACCACGCTGGCGACCATCGTACAGATGGGTAATCAGGAAGGTACCGATCGACATGGTGATACCGCTGACCACACCGAGCACAAACATGCACAGCGAGAAGACGCTGAGATTATGGCTGGTCATCAGGCCTGCCACCGCGAGGATCATCAGCACAAAGCCAAAGATCAGCTGGCGTTTCAGCGGCACAATCACCATCAGCCAGGCGTTAAGGAATACCGCGACCAGGATACCGGCATTCAGGAAGGTGAAGGTGTTGCTCATTTCTGAGATGGGCAACTGGAAATACTGGGCAATATTATCCAGTACCATACCGGTAACGATCACCAGCGCGCCGGTGAGCGCGTAGGAGAAAAAGCTGATCCAGGTAAGGCCAATGCGATTACGGTTTGTCATGTTCTGAACCTGTGAAGCGCCGGGATTGGCAAAAAGTGTCATGAATTGTAAATGCAACTGTGATCTTAATAAACAACGAGTGTAACGAGCGCGAAATATTTCATTAATAGTGTGATTTTCGTCACGCAAATGATTGCGCACCCTAAAAAGTATGACAATCGCAACATCAGCGTAAATATCGGTAAAACGCTGGCTCTTGTATAACTTGCTCTTTACAATCGATCTCGTTTTTGAGCTTGCACTCCATGGTAAGGAATCTTTCATGTTTAAACGTACTTTGACAGCGGCAGTCGCCCTGTTAGCGCTCTCTTCTGTATCCGCTACCGCTCTGGCAGCCAAAGGGGATACCCATGTGCTGCTCACCACCTCTGCGGGCAATATCGAACTCGAACTGAACAACCAGAAAGCCCCGGTTTCGGTGAAAAACTTTGTCGACTACGTCAACAACGGTTTCTACAACAACACTATCTTCCACCGTGTGATCCCGGGTTTTATGATTCAGGGCGGCGGTTTCACCACGGATATGCAGCAGAAGCAGACCGTGGCACCGATCAAGAACGAAGCCGACAACGGTTTGCGTAACCTGCGTGGCACCATCTCTATGGCGCGTACTGCAGATAAAGATAGTGCGACCAGCCAGTTCTTCCTCAACGTCGCGGATAACGCCTTCCTCGATCACGGTCAACGTGACTTTGGTTATGCGGTATTTGGTAAAGTTGTGAAAGGCCAGGATGTGATCGATAAGATTGCTCAGGTGCCAACCAAAGATGTCGGCCCGTACCAAAATGTGCCGTCAAAACCGATTGTTATCCTGTCTGCGAAAGTCCTGCCTTAATGATTTAACGCGCCGCTCCTCGCTGGCGCGTTCTGCTGCTCTCCGGCAAAGCTAAAATTTGCTCTTATACTTAGGGCAAATTGCTTGTCGGAGGCGCAATGACCAGCCAACTCACCGAAAAACAGAAAGCCACCTTATGGCAACAGCGCCGCATGGCCAGTTATCAGGCCAGTTGCCGTCTTGCCGGCTACGTACTCAGCGATATCAGCGCTGAGCAGCATGAAGAGCGACTTGAGTCACTAAGGAGGCAATATGGCGGATAACAGTCTGGCCGTGCGCGACCCTTATGTCTGGCACAACGACACGGTGCTGAAAAATCGTCTCGATATTCATGATGAAGCGCAGTTGCGTAAAGCAGAGCTGGCGTTTAGCGCTGCACGCCTGGCGACACTGGAACTCGGTCCGCGCAGTACCGGCATGCCGTGGTTATGCCACATTCATCGCACGCTGTTTCAGGATCTCTACAGCTGGGCGGGGGAGTTGCGTAGCGTCGATATCTGGCGTGATGAGACGCCTTATTGCCATTGCGAATACATCGAGAAAGAGGGCAATGCGCTGATGAGTGCGCTGGAAGATGAACAACAACTGACAAACCTGACGCAGGATGAGTTTGTCGCGCGGCTGGCGCATTATTATTGTGAGATCTTCGTATTACACCCGTTCCGCGCGGGCAATGGCCGCACGCAGCGCATTTTCTTCGAACAGCTGGCGCTGCATGCCGGTTATCTGTTGACGTGGGATAAGCTGGAACGAGAAACGTGGCGTACCGCGTTGTTTGCTGGTGTGTCGGGCGATCTGGCACCGCTGACGACACAGTTTGCGAAAGTGGTGAGTCCCGCCCGGTAAAATGCGTAGAATAGCGGCGGTTTGACTGGCCTGAGGGCACTATGCTGCTGTTAATTGATAACTACGACTCCTTCACCTGGAATCTCTACCAGTACTTCTGTGAGCTGGGCGCAGAAGTGCGCGTGGTGCGTAACGATGCCATCACGCTGGCGGAGATGGATGCGTTGCCATTGACGCATCTGGTGATTTCGCCCGGTCCCTGCACGCCGGATCAGTCCGGTGTGTCTCTGGATGCCATCCGCCATTTTGCCGGTCGCTTACCGGTTCTCGGTGTTTGCCTCGGCCATCAGGCGATTGCGCAAGCCTATGGCGCGCAGGTGGTGCGGGCTCGTCAGGTGATGCACGGCAAAACCTCTGTTATCCAGCACACCCATCAAGGTATGTTTCGCAATCTTAATAATCCGCTCACCGTGACGCGCTATCATTCATTGATTGTGGCGCGCGATACGCTGCCCGCAGAATTCGAAGTCACAGCCTGGAGCCTGCGTAACGGCGAGCCCGATGAGATCATGGGCTTCCGCCACCGTACGCTGCCCTTAGAAGGGGTGCAGTTCCATCCTGAGAGCATCCTCAGCGAGCAGGGCCATCAGCTGTTGGCTAATTTCCTCAACACGTAACTTATGTTTGCCTTCGTGTGATTTTTTATGCATATTTTGTGATTATAATTTCACTTCAGCTCAATAAATAACCCAATGAGGTCGGCAATGGCAGCGGAAAAACTAGCGGTAACCCGGGAAACGTTCGATAACGTGATTTTGCCTGTTTATGCACCAGCGCAGTTAGTGCCGGTGAAAGGTAAAGGCAGCCGAGTCTGGGATCAGCAGGGCAAAGAGTATATCGACTTCTCCGGCGGTATCGCGGTGACTGCTTTAGGCCATTGCCACCCGGCGCTGGTGGAAACGCTGAAAACGCAGGGCGAAACCCTTTGGCACACCAGCAACGTGTTCACCAACGAACCGGCGCTGCGTCTGGCGAGCAAACTGATTGCAGCGACCTTTGCCGATCGCGTTTTCTTTGGCAACTCCGGCGCGGAAGCGAACGAAGCTGCCTTCAAGCTGGCGCGTTATTACGCCTGCAAAAAACACAGCCCATTCAAAAGCAAAATCATCGCCTTCCACAACGCGTTCCATGGTCGTACCTTGTTTACCGTTTCCGTTGGCGGGCAGCCTAAATACTCCGACGGCTTTGGTCCAAAACCAGCGGATATCGTCCATGTACCGTTTAACGATTTGGATGCGGTAAAAGCGGTGATGGATGATCACACCTGCGCGATTGTCGTTGAACCGATTCAGGGTGAAGGCGGCGTGGTGGCTGCGACGCAGGAATTTATGCAGGGCCTGCGTGCACTGTGTGATGAGCATAAAGCGCTGCTGGTGCTGGATGAAGTGCAGAGCGGCATGGGCCGTAGCGGTAAGCTGTTCAGCTACGAACATTACGGCATCAAGCCAGACATCATCACCACTGCCAAAGCGTTGGGCGGCGGATTCCCGGTGAGTGCGATGCTGACCACCAATGAAATCGCTTCAGTAATGGCGCCCGGCGTGCACGGCACCACTTACGGCGGTAACCCGCTGGCCTGTGCGATTGCTGAAACGGCTCTGGACATCATCAACACCCCTGAAGTGCTGGGTGGCGTGGAAGCCCGTCGTCAGCAGTTCGTTGAGGCATTGCAGGCCATCGACAACAAATTCGATCTGTTCAGTGAGATTCGCGGTAAAGGTTTACTGATTGGCGCAGCGCTGAAGCCACAGCACACCAGTAAAGCGCGCGATATCCTCAATGCCTCGGCAGCAGAAGGGTTGATGGTTCTGACCGCCGGCACTGATGTGATTCGTTTTGTGCCGTCACTGGTGATCGAGCCGACTGACATCGAAGAAGGCATGGCGCGTTTCGCCAAAGCGATTGAGAAAGTGCTGGCGGCGTAATCATCCTTTCGGACGTAAAACCTTTAGCCAGCGGCCGTGATGCGGTCGCTGGCTCCAGGCCAGTGAAGAGATGGTGTGCATCACATTCAGGTGTTGCAGGATGCGCTTCACATGCTGCTCGACAATCGTTACCGGCCCCTCGTTCATATTCTCTGGCGCTTCCAGAATATTGCTGTCATTGCCTGGCCCGTCATACGCCAGTCGCTGCTGACAGCGCTGCAGCGCAATTTCACAGGATTGCAGATAGCGTTCCGCCAGCTTCGGCGTCAGCATGGTGTGCTCACGCGCCAGGATCGTCATCGCGTTAATATGCTCCACAATGAACTGGCTGTGGGTGACCCACATGCGCATATCTTTCAGGTACTGCGCGTTGAAGCCCGGTTCGCTCGATGCCTGATTCAGTGAGTTGAACAGTGCATTGTGCGCCTGATTGACCTTCATGCGCTGGTAAGCCAGCTTTTCAGGAGATTGCTCCGGCCCCAGCAACATCCGCAAGGCTTCCTGATAAGCCTCCAGCGCATCATGCGCGTTGCTGCGCAGTAATCCGCTCTGCCACTGTGGCCACAGCCAGATCATACCGGCAAAGGCGATCAGGCAGCCCATCAGGGTATCCATCATGCGCGGTAGCAGGAACTGCGCCCCATTCAGCGACAACAGCTGGAGCGAATACACCGCCGTCACGGTGAAGCCAATCATCGACCAGCCGTAATACTTGCGCGTGACCAGATAGCTGGCGAGGGTGATGGCCAGCATAAACAGCAGGGTGATCGATTCGGGCACTTCGAGCCGTAGCGATCCTGCGGCGATCAGCAATCCGGCAAAGGTGCCCAGCGCACGGTGCTGGATACGCACTCGTGTGGCGCTGTAGCCATTCTGGCTGACAAACATGATGGTCATCAGAATCCAGTAAGGCTTGGGAATATTAAAGAACAGCGCCAGCGCACTGCCGAACATCAGCATCACCGAGATGCGCGCGGCGGTACGCAATGCAGCGGACTTGAGCGACAGATAGCTGCGCAGCGCCGGGAACAACGGCAAACGGCGCTGGCGATCGGCCATCAGGTCACGGGTGTATAACGGTTTCTGGGTGCGCAGCACACGCGCAATGCGGCTGAAATGGTAATAGCAGAAGTTGCCCACCGGATTGTCGGGATGCTGGCGCGCAATTTTTTCCAGCGCGCCGAGCTGCTTTTCCATGTGGAAGCGATCGGGCAATTGATGATAGAGAATGGCATCGGCCAACAGGCGCAGACGCGCAGAGATGGTTTTGGCATTCCAGCGGATCACCGCTTCGGCGTGACTCTGCTCGACCAGCTTTTGCACTTCTTCCGGCTGGTGCAGGCTCACCGAGATGTGCTCCTGCAAATCAAGCGCCACCTGGAAAGCTCGCGTCAGGCGCTTGTGGCTGTTATCGCGGCTGGCAGAGAGCATGTGCATCTGCTGATAGCAGGTGGTGATCAGGTCAACGGCTTTTTGCTGACGCGCCAGCAGCGGCGGCAGCGCTTTCTCGGGATCGGTAAGCTGCGTCAACAGGGTGTATTTTGCATCGCAATAATCCGCCAGTTCCCGATACAGCAGACTGAGCGTTTCGCGCATCGGCTGCTCTTTCCACAGCCAAAACCAGAACCAGTTAAACAGGCCATACCATAGCGTGCCGCCGATATACAGCAGCGGCGGCACCCACATGGGCATGCGTCCTACCAGGCTGAGGCTAAAGATGGCGGCAATCAGTGTGGCGGGCAACAAGCGGCCGTGCAGCGGGCTGATTTCGCCGGTCACGCCTATCAGCAGCGGCAGCACAAACAGGATCAGCGGTAACGGAATGGCGTCACTGGTGAGAAATTGGATCAGGAAACTGGCGGTAGCAAACAGTGAGCCGCCAACAATCAGGCGTTTGAAGAAGCGTTTATGCGGTGTATCAAGACCCGCCATGTTGCAGCAGGCAGGCACTAAGGAGAACAGCAGGCCTTTTTGCAGATCGCCAAACAGCCAGCCTAGTGCCACAGGCAGGCACAGCACCAGCGTTTGCCGCAGTGCGTAGTTGACCTCAGGATGATAGATGATTCGGCGCCACATCAGCTCATCGCAAACAAAAACGGCGCGATGTTGCCATCACGCCGTGGGTGATAAGAAATTAGCGGGTGCCGTAGACGACGATGGTTTTACCGTGTGCGGAGATCAGGTTCTGATCTTCCAGCATTTTCAGGATTCGACCCACGGTTTCGCGTGAGCAACCCACGATCTGACCAATCTCCTGACGTGTGATTTTGATTTGCATCCCGTCGGGGTGCGTCATCGCATCGGGTTGTTTCGCCAGATTAAGCAGTGTTTGCGCGATACGGCCCGTCACATCGAGGAAGGCAAGGTTGCCCACTTTCTCGGAAGTGACTTGCAGACGACGCGCCATTTGCGACGAAAGTCGCATTAAAATATCCGGGTTTACCTGAATCAGCTGACGGAATTTTTTGTAGGAAATTTCAGCCACTTCGCAGGCAGTCTTAGCACGTACCCAGGCACTACGTTCCTGGCCTTCTTCAAACAGGCCGAGTTCGCCGATGAAGTCTCCCTGATTGAGGTAGGAGAGGATCATCTCTTTGCCTTCTTCATCTTTGATCAGAACCGCAACGGAACCTTTCACGATGTAGTACAGCGTTTCCGCTTTCTCACCCTGATGGATGAGCGTGCTTTTGGACGGATATTTGTGAATATGGCAATGGGACAGGAACCATTCGAGTGTAGGGTCTGTTTGCGGTTTGCCGAGAACCATTCGCTATTATCCTCTGTTGTAATCGTGCCCAAAACACAGGGGGCAGTTTTCCCTGTCAGGCGGTGTAATCGTCGAGCGTTTCCAGTAAAGGAAAATTATTTCCGGGTGATTCTTAAGCTACGCTTTTGATTCTTCCCGCCTTCGTCTGTGATGACGAAAATATTTTCAGCACTGTTTGTAGCACAGCTTTTGCAAGCTGTCTTCTGTTGTCTCGCTTCAGCAACAGGCGGAAGAGTCTGGATTGCTGTTTATCAAGTGAAAGCGTACTCTGGCGGCAAAACCGCCACTTCAGGAGAAAGAATAATGCAGGCACGAGTGAAATGGGTGGAAGGGCTGACCTTTCTCGGAGAATCCTCATCAGGCCATCAGGTATTAATGGACGGTAACTCGGGTGACAAAGCGCCAAGCCCGATGGAGATGGTTTTGATGGCAGCAGGCGGCTGTAGCGCGATTGACGTGGTATCGATCCTGCAAAAAGGCCGAAATGATGTGGCTGACTGCGAGGTGAAACTCACCTCCGAGCGCCGGGAAGAAGCGCCACGTATTTTTACGCAAATCAACCTGCATTTTATCGTTAGCGGCACAGCGCTTAGCGATAAAGCGGTGGCGCGGGCCGTCGATCTGTCGGCGGAGAAGTATTGCTCGGTGGCGATCATGCTCGGCAATAGTGTGAAAATGACGCACAGTTACGAAGTGATTGAGCGATAACATAAGTGGGCGGCCAAACGGCCGCCGCTACAGAATTTCTGGATTATTCAATCCGTTTACCTTCAATCAGCCGCTGCACCAGTGGCGTCATGATTAACTCCATTGCCAGTCCCATTTTGCCGCCCGGCACCACCAACGTGTTCATATGTGAAATGAACGAGCCCTGGATCATCGCCAGCAGGTAAGGGTAAGCAATGCCTTCCAGTCCACGGAAGTGAATCACCACAAAGCTTTCATCGAGTGACGGAATTTCACGTGCGGCAAATGGGTTGGACGTATCCACCGTAGGTACACGCTGGAAGTTGATGTGGGTGCGCGAGAACTGCGGCGTGATGAAGTTGATATAATCCTCCATTGAACGCACCACCGAATCCATCACCGCTTCACGGGAATGGCCGCGCTCGCTGGTGTCGCGCACCAGCTTTTGAATCCACTCCAGATTGACAATTGGCACCACGCCGACCAGCAAATCGACATGCTCGGCGACGTTGTGCTGCTGTGTTACCACGCCACCGTGTAATCCTTCATAGAACAACACGTCAGTGTTTTCCGGCAGCGGCTGCCAGGGCGTAAAGGTGCCCGGCACCTGATTCCACGGCACCGCTTCGTCGTAGGTGTGCAGATATTTGCGCGACTCACCCAGCCCGGTTTTGCCGTAATGCTTAAACGTCTGTTCCAGCAGCCCGAAGTCATTGGCTTCCGGACCGAAGTAGCTGATATGACGGCCCAGATCGCGTGCCTTACGGATCGCCATATCCATTTCTGGACGGGTATAACGGTGAAAACTGTCACCTTCCACTTCCGCAGCATGCAGATTCAGCTGCTGGAAAATCTTACGGAAGGCGAGGCTGGTGGTCGTGGTACCGGCACCGCTGGAACCGGTCACGGCAATGATTGGATGCCTGGCTGACATAACAGAACTCCCTGTGAAGTCGGGCGATGAGCATTGTTACCACGAATTACTGCGCGGTGCATTAACCGCGAAACTCGCCTTTCGGCATAATGTTGACGGATTCATGCAGTTCCGACCACACCAGCACAACGTCTCCGCGCTCCAGCTGGCGGCGCACGTCGGCGACTTTCTGTTCCAGGCTGCGCTCCTGCTCACCATAGTCGGTGCCTTCGCGCAGCACGAAAGTTTCAATCAGGTTTTCCAGTGTTGCGACTTCAAGTTCTTGCCACGGAATAATCACGATCACACATCCAGATAGGTTGAAAGCCAGTCAGGCACACGCTGTTCCAGCCACATTTTCGGCTTCATTAACGTACCGCCAACAAAGCCGACGTGCCCGCCTTGTTGTGTCAGCTGATATTCAATGGAAGGCGACAGTTGCGCCGGCTGCGGGATTACCGCATCGGTCATAAAGGGATCGTCTTTGGCATGGATGATCAGCAGCGGCTTGCGCACGCCCGTGAGCAGCGGCATAGCGCTGGCACGTTGATAATAGTCGTTGGCATCCAGAAAACCGTGCGCCCGTGCGGTAATCGCATCATCAAACTCACGAATGCGGCGAAATGCGCGCAGCTGGCTCAGTTCCACCGGTAGTGTGCCGGGCCAGGCCAGCAGTTTACGCGTAGCGTTCTGTTTCAGCTTGGTCAGTAAATAGTGCTGATAGAAACGAGAAAAGCCAGCATCGAGCTTTTCACTGCAGGGTTCGAGCGCAAAGGGTGCCGAGATGGCGACGGCGGCATCCACAGGCACATCATTCCCCTGCATGCCCAATAAATAGGCCAGCATATTGCCACCGAGTGAAACGCCCACTGCTGCAGTCGGCACAGTGCCCCATTCGCGCTGTAGCCAGTGCAGGAAAAAGGTCGCATCTTCGGTTTCACCGGAATGATAGATGCGCTCCAGACGATTCGGCTCGCCGCTGCATCCACGAAAGTGCATCACCACCGCCAGCCAGCCACGCGCCTGACACGCCTGCATCAGGCCATGCGCATACGGGCTACGGAAGCTGCCTTCCAGGCCATGGAACATCACCATGCGCGGCTTGTGACGCGCCTGTGCCGGATCTTCGCTCCACGCGAGATCGACAAAATCGCCGTCCGGCAGGTCAAGTCGCTGCCAGTGCGGACGCAGGGTTACGCGCCGACGCAGTATGCGCGGCAGCAGGGTTTGCAGATGCGCGTTACTGAATCCGCGCAGCGGTGTAAATCGCTCGCCGTTCAGGCGATCAAAATAGCTAGGGTAAAGGCTTGTCTGATGCATAACTCGCTGATAGCTTCGATGGGTTGTCCGCTTTACTGGGTGAGGAGCACCCGAATATACATGGAACTGAGTCTTTTTTTATCAATGTTGGGTTTTCTTTGGGTCGCTGCCATCACGCCAGGGCCCAATAATATGTTACTTACCGCCTCAGGTGCTAATTTTGGCTTCCTGCGCACCATCCCGCTGCTCATTGGTATCATGATTGGTATGCAAGTCATGTTGCTGATGGTGGCATTTGGCATCGGTGGTTTGATCCTGCTTTATCCCTCTCTGCATCTGGTGCTGAAAATTGCCGGCAGCCTCTACCTGCTGTGGCTGGCGTGGAAAATTGCCACCGCGGAGTACGAGAAGCTGGAAACTGAAGATGCCAACGTCAAGCAGATGCCGTTCTGGCAGGGTGGGCTGCTACAGTTGATCAACCCAAAAGCCTGGCTGATGGCGTTGGGCGCGGTAGCCAGCTTTAGCCTGGCGGGCGATGCGTATCTGCATTCGGTGATCGCCATCAGTATCGGTATGGCGCTGGTCAATGTGGTATCCGGTGTTATCTGGATGGGATTCGGTTCGCTGATTGGCCGTCTGTTGCGCAGCCCGCGCGCGTGGAAAATCTTCAACCTGGCGATGGGTGCGCTCACTGCCGCCTGTGTACTGCTGATCTGGCGTTGAGTTAGCTGGAGGCGCGTTCAACGCGCTTCCAGGGTAACACCTCACGCACCACTTCACTGTGCGGCTGGCGGATGCGGTTCAGTAACAGCTGAACACTGCGTGCGCCCAGCCGATTCATCGGCTGTTCGATGGTGGTCAGCGGCGGATTGAGGCTGCTGGTGAAGGGAATGCCATCAAACCCCACGACAGCGAGATCTTCCGGAATGCGCAATCCGGCCTCCAGCGCGGCGTGAATCACGCCAACCGCCAGCACATCTGAGACCGCAAACACGGCGTCTGGTCGCTCCGGTCGTGCCAGCAGTTCACGCAGTGCGGCACTGCCCGCT